>NZ_JAKGBI010000011.1 GCF_021530565.1 Pseudoalteromonas sp. SMS1 | reverse complement strand
TTGACAACAGTATTCAGTCAAATTATCGCACGTCATGAAGTGTTGAGGTCCGTGTACACTGAGGTTGATGGTCAAACGTTACAGCATATCCGCGCAATTTCGGATGTGGATTTCACCATCAAGGTACATGATGTCAGCACGCTCACCGGTGAGGCGCAAAATGATGCGGTGATGGCGACAGTTGAGGCCGATATTGTTGCGCCATTTAACCTCGCCGAAGAGTTGATGCTGCGTGTTAATTACATACAAACTGGCGATGAAACCGGCGTATTAGTGTTCAATATGCACCATATTGCTTCTGATGGTTGGTCCATGGAAGTGCTCACAAATGAGTTCTTTGCCCTGTATGATGCGCTTAGTCAAGGGCAAACCAGCCCATTACCAGCACTGGATATTCAATATGTGGACTATGCACACTGGCAGCGCACCCACTTAGAGGGGGAGGTGCTAGATAAACAGTTGGCTTATTGGGAAAAGCAACTGGATGAAGTGCCACCTGTACATAGTCTGCCATTGAGCTACCCTCGCCCAGACAGCAAGCAACATGTCGGTGCAATTGTACACAGTAGCTTACCGGCTGACGTGGCTACGCGTTTACAAGCCCTGGCTAAACAGCATCAGCTTACGCCGTTTATGCTGTTACATGGGGCGTTGTCACTGCTGTTAGCAAGGCACAGTAATAGTGCTGATATTGTCATCGGTACGCCAGTGGCAAACCGACTACAAGACGCGCTGACGCCTTTGATCGGGTTTTTTGTCAATACACAAGTGCTTAGAGCAAATACAGATCACGCTACTTTAGCGGACTACTTTAAGCACATTCGTCAGGTGCACGTTGATGCCCAAGCGAATCAGGATGTGCCATTTGAGCAGTTAGTGGAGCGCTTGAAGATCCCAAGAAGCACTGCACATACGCCGTTGTTCCAAATTATGATGACAACCGAAACCGACTATGGGCTGAGCCAAGGCGAGTCTTCAACAGAGATTTCGGGTGTAGAAATTACGCCTTACGATGCGCAAACTATACAAACAAAGTTTGATTTGAGCATTGATTTGAGCATGAGTGATGCTGGTGTGGGGATCAGTTGGACTTACGATGTCAGCTTATTTGACGCGCAATCAATTGAACGCTTGAATGATCACTTATGCCGTTTATTACGCGGATTGAGCGAAGTCAATGACGGCACTGTGAGACCGTATCATCTGCCTATGTTGTCGCAATCGGAGCAGCAACATTTGCTGACAGCGCTCAATGAGACTGCCAGCGATTACCCTAAAGATAGTTGCTTACATGAGCTCGTAGAGCAACAAGCGGCGATCAACCCAGACCGTATTGCAGTGGTATTTGAAGACCAGCAACTGACGTTTAAGGCATTGAATGAGAGAGCAAACCAGTTAGCACATTGTTTGGTTGAGACTCAAGGTGTGACCCCTGACACGTTAGTGGGCCTGTGCGCAGAGCGTTCATTAGAGATGGTTGTGGGTATGTTGGGAATTATGAAGGCGGGTGGTGCATATGTGCCGCTGGATCCGAGTTACCCAGATAGCCGATTGGCCTATATGATAGAAGACGGTGACATCAATACCATCGTCAGTCATACACCGGTCAGCCATTTATTGAGCGACTTTAAAGGGACGGTAATTGAATTAGACAAAGACGATGCGCACTTAGCGTTCAGTACAGACAATATTACGAAGTCAGCCATTGGTCTTTCATCTGCCAATTTGGTTTATGTGATTTACACATCGGGCTCCACAGGCAAACCAAAAGGTGTCATGGTTGAGCATCAAGCGGTGTTTAATCGTATCCACTGGATGTGCAATAAATTTAGCATGACAGCGGAAGATAAAGTGCTACAAAAAACGCCGTATAGCTTTGACGTGTCAGTGTGGGAATTCATGTGGCCTTTGGCGACAGGCGCTCAACTTGTGATGGCAAAACCAGGTGGACATCGAGATCCGGAATATTTGTGTGCGCTGATCCAGCAGCATAAAATCACTCAATTACACTTTGTGCCTTCAATGTTAGGGGTGATTTTAGAAAGCGACTCATTTAAGAAGTGTACCAGTATTAAGCAAGCATTTTGCAGTGGAGAAGCATTGCAATTGAATCATGTGCAAGGGTTTTATGATGCGATAGCCGGTGCGCAATTACACAACCTATATGGCCCAACAGAAGCGGCAATAGAAGTCAGCCACTGGGATTGCTCAGGAGATGCCCCAAATGGTGTGCCCATTGGACATCCACTGCACAATATACAGTTGGTTGTCTTAGATAAGCATTTGAACCCAGTGCCAAAAGGTGTCACGGGGGAGCTGCACATAGGCGGAGACTGTTTGGCGAGAGGATACCTCAATCGCCCTGATTTAACGCAAGCCAGCTTTATTGACAATCCATACCATGATGAGAGCAACCCAAGCAGTTCACCGCGACTATATAAAACGGGGGATTTGGCAAGGTTAAGAGCGGATAATGCGATTGAATATCAAGGTCGTGTTGATCATCAAGTGAAGATACGTGGATTGAGAATCGAATTAGGGGAAGTAGAAACCCAGTTAGGTGCACAAGCAGGGGTGGATTCGGCACTGGTGTTGGCCAAAGAGCTGGCGGGTAGCCAGCAATTAGTTGGCTATGTTAAAGCAAAAACGCCATTAGATGAGGCGGCACAACTTAAACTGGTTTCAGAGATCAAAGTGAACCTTTTGGCAGAGTTACCAGATTATATGGTCCCCAGCATATTACTGGTCGTGAGTGAGTGGCCATTGACGGTCAATGGTAAAATCGATCGCAAGTCATTACCGGAGCCGGACAGCAGTGCAGCACTTTTTGATTACGTTGCACCGGAAACGGAGACGGAACGTGTCTTGGTAGACATTTGGGCGGAGTTGCTTGGCGCGGACCCAGATAAGCTCAGTACCACGGCTAATTTCTTTGAGTTGGGTGGGCACTCACTCATGATAGTACGTTCTGTTGCACTGATTAAACAAAAGCTAGAAGTAACGATGGAAGTCGCAGCCATGTTCGATAGCGCTAACATCCAAATGCTTGCAGAAACGATAGACAGCAAAAAACTAAAAATTAAATTTACGCAAGTTGAAACTGAAGTAGCGGACGATGAAATGGAGTTGGTAATATGATTAAACTGCTAGAAAAACTATTGGATTTAGGGATTAAGTTAAAGCTAGATGATGCTGGCAATTTAAAGCTAATTGGCAAGAAAGAGAATTTGACCTCTGAGCTAATTGGTGAAATAAAGAAAGAAAAACAAAGCATTGTAGAATGGCTCTCCGAGCAGACGCGTCAAGATCTGGCAAATATTGTTAAAATTGATGAACGTGGGGAGTTATCCCCCACGTCATTCTCTCAACAGCGGCTATGGTTTATAGATCAATTGCAGGGGGGCACGCCTGAGTATCATATGCCAGTGGTGTTTGATGTCTCCGGCGACCTAAATATATCGCTTCTCAATGATGTGCTCACGCACATCATTGATCGGCATGAAGTGTTGAGAACCACCTATATTGAAGCCGAAGGAGAGGCCAAGCAGCGTATCTTACCTATGTCAGATGTGCATTTTGCAATCGATGTTCAAGACTTCCAGTCCCTTTCTCCTGAAACGCGAACTGAGACGGTAAAAGCGCAAGTAGAGCGGGAAATTGCAAAGCCATTTAACCTTGCTGACGACATCATGTTACGAGTGTGTTATTTGCAAACAGACGCTGACGCGGGTGTCCTTGTATTTAACATGCACCACATTGCCTCAGATGGTTGGTCAATGGAAGTTCTGACAAATGAGTTTTTCGCTCTGTATGAGTCATTCAGTGCGGGTAAGCCTTCACCGCTGCCAGCGTTAGGCATCCAGTATGCAGATTATGCTCATTGGCAGCGTACGCACATAGAAGGAGAGGTACTTGATAAGCAGCTTGCGTATTGGGAACAGCAGCTGGCAGACATACCGTCTGTTCACAGCTTACCCTTGAGCAAACCAAGGCAACAACACAAGCAATATGTGGGTGCCATTGTTAAGGGTAGCTTACCGGCTTACACTAGCCAGCTACTGCAGCGACTCGCAAAACAGCATCAACTCACCCCTTTTATGTTATTGCATGGGGCGTTAGCATTGTTATTGGCCAGGCACAGCAATAGTACTGATATCGTCATTGGCACGCCTGTCGCAAACAGGCTTCAGCAGGAGCTTGCGCCACTGATAGGCTTTTTTGTGAATACGCAAGTACTCAGAGCGAATACAAATCACGAAACGTTAGCGGATTATTTAACGCATATTCGACAAATTCACTTTGGTGCTCAATCCAATCAAGACGTGCCCTTTGAACAATTAGTTGAACGTTTAAAAATACCAAGAAGTACAGCACATACACCTTTATTTCAGTTAATGATGACCACGGAATCGGACTATGGCATGCAAGGAGACACAGATTTTGACTCTGTAGATTTGCCAGGCGTAAATTTTAAACCGTTCCAGTCTCAATCTGTTCAATCGAAGTTTGATATGAATATAGATTTAAGTATTTCTGAGGCGGGTGTAGGTATTTTGTGGACCTACGATGTCAGCCTGTTTGATGCGCAGTTCATTGTAGAGCTCAACAATCGTTTATGTCGGTTATTGACTGGGCTCAGTGAAGTCACGGACAGCACTATATCGCTCAACACCTTGCCTTTACTCAGTGACTCTGAATTGCAATTTCTTATTCATGATGTCAACGAGACCGCTTCAGACCTGCCGCAGCGAGCTTGTTTACATGAGCTGTTCGAGCAACAAGCAGCGTTGACGCCAGATAAGGTTGCGGTGGTATTTGAAGGTGCGACTTTGAGTTATCAAGTCCTAAATGATAAAGCAAATGCACTGGCGCATCATTTAATCAATAAACATGCTGTCAAGCCGGGTACGTTAGTTGGCTTATGTACCGAGCGCTCATTTGACATGGTGATTGGAATATTGGGCATTATGAAAGCAGGCGGCGCTTATGTGCCAATTGACCCAAATTATCCGCAAAGCCGAATCGATTACATCATTGCTGATGCTTCGTTAAAGACCGTAGTGAGTCATGCCCAAACAAACGGGGCTTTGGGTGATTTTGCCGGTCAAACTATTGCGTTGGATTATGAAAAAATTTATGCAGAGCCACATACAGGAAACATTGCGACATCAACATTGGGATTGTCGTCAACGAGTTTGGCCTATGTGATTTATACCTCTGGATCAACGGGTAAACCGAAGGGCGTGTTGACGGAACACGGTGCTTTAATGAACTTCTCAGCCGGGTTTGAGCATCAATTGCAAGTATGTCGTGATTATAAAAATGGGTGGTTGTGGCTGTCTTCTTTTATCTTTGATGCCTCTTTAAAAGGGATAGCGCTGTTGGCAAACGGGGTGAAGTTAGTTGTACCATCGCAGGCACAAATGAAATCGCCAGAGTCATTGGTATCACTCATTGAAACGCAAGATTTAAGTGTGATCAACGCGACGCCGCAGCTCCTTGAGCTCATTGTTAAGCAACCTAATTTGAAGGCATTGGACATTATCTCCAGTGGAGAGAAAATGGGACGCACAACATTTGAGTCATTACAAGCTTATACACAAGCCCACAATACAACCTTTATCAATGCGTATGGGCCTACTGAAACGACGGTAAATAGCTGTTATGCAGTTCAAAACAAGTTAAATAAAGAACTGATTGGTAAGCCAATGCGTAATACCACTTGTTATGTTTTGGATAGGGATAAAAATATTGTGCCACTTGGCACGGTAGGTGAATTGCATATTGGTGGCATGGGCTTAGCGCGAGGTTATCTAAACCGCCCAGAGTTAACTGCGGATTGTTTCATAGACAACCCGTATTATGATGCGAATAGGCTGCACAGTTCAAAGAGGCTTTATCGAACGGGCGACCTTGTTCGACATATGATAGATGGCAATCTAGAGTTTGTGGGGCGCGATGATGATCAGGTTAAAATTCGAGGCTTCAGAATAGAGCTCGGGGAAATAGAAGCGCAATTATCAGCGCTGGAGAATGTTGACTCTGGTGTCGTCTTAGTCAAAGAGGTCGGTGAAAATCAACAACTGGTGGGATATTTCAAGTCCACGCAGGCAATAGAAAAAAAACAAGTCAATGAGTGCATAAATGAGATCAAAGCATCACTCGCAAATGTAGTACCTGATTACATGGTACCAAGTTTTCTTGTGCCAATGGATGAATGGCCATTGACCGCGAGCGGTAAAATTGACAAGCAAGCCTTACCAGCACCTGATGGTAATCTATCACAGCATGAGTATGTCGCACCAGCCAATGAAACTGAGCAAGGTTTGGTAGAGATTTGGTCACAGTTGTTGGGTATTGAAGCAGAGAAAATCAGTACTGCGTCAAACTTTTTCGAATTAGGCGGACATTCATTATTAAGTATCCGATTGGTTGCAGGCATTAGAGCACGCTTTGCCGTAGAAGTACCCGTTCAAGTTGTATTCGATGCACCTACATTAGCCGATCTATCTGTGGCGATTGAGTCGCATGACAACTCAGTGCCAGTTGTACCAATTGAAGTAATAGAACGTGTGCAAGATCACTACGATGTATCATTTGCTCAGCAACGCCTTTGGTTTATGGATAAACTACAAGGGGGGACACCTGAATATAATATGCCGATGGCGTTCAACGTCCCTGGCAGCTTGGATATGCCGTTATTGAATCAGGTATTCATGCGTATTATTGAGCGCCATGAGATACTTAGAACGGTGTATATTGAAGTAGAAGGTGAGGCTAAACAGCGTATTTTGGATATCTCTGAAGTCGACTTCTCAATAAAAGTCAGTGATTTACGACATCTCACGGGTGAGACGAAAACAAAAGCTGTAAGAACGCAAGTGGAGGCTGAAGCCGCGAAGGTGTTCGATTTGGCACATGATCTAATGTTGCGTGCGACCTATTTACGCACTTCGGAGGAAACGGGGGTGCTTGTCTTTACTATGCATCATATTGCTTCTGATGGTTGGTCAATGGAGGTACTCACAAAAGAGTTTATTGCGTTGTATGACGCGCTTGGACAAGACAAAGCTGAACCGCTTCCTGCGATAACGGTGCAGTATGCTGATTATGCACACTGGCAGCGAACACATATCGAAGGGGAAGTACTAGACGGACAACTTAACTATTGGCAGACGCAGTTAGCAGATCTACCTCCGGTGCACAGTTTGCCTCTGAGCTACCCAAGGCCAGACACTAAACAACATGCAGGTGGATTGTTACAAGGTCATTTATCGGCCGATGTGGGCGCTCGTTTGAGTGCAATCGCCAAGCAATATCGCCTTACCCCATTTATGTTGTTGCATGGTATTGTGTCGTTGCTGTTGTCTCGACACAGTAATAACGCTGACATTGTAGTCGGTACACCTGTTGCCAATAGGCTGCAAGATGAATTAGCGCCTTTAATTGGGTTCTTTGTGAATACACTGGTTTTGCGGGTTGACACAAATCATGAGAGTTTACCCTCGTATTTTGAACATATCCGACAGGTGCATTTAGACGCACAGGCCAATCAAGATGTGCCATTTGAACAGTTAGTTGAACGATTAAAAGCCCCACGAAGCACGGCGCATACGCCATTATTCCAGATCATGATGACCACAAATACCGATTATGGGGTGAATCAAAGAGATGCGGCTGCGTATTTATCAGGGATGGAGATTACGCCCTATGATGCAGACTCTGTGCAAGAGAAGTTTGACCTAAATATTGATATAAGCCTAAAAGAAGAGGGAGTGGGGATTTTCTGGAGTTATGATCTAAGCTTGTTTGATGCGGATGCAATTGCACGACTTAACACCCATTTATGCCAATTACTCACAGGACTCAGTGAAGTATCTGATTTCTCTGTCGCCCCTCATCAATTGCCGATGATAAGTGCGCAAGAGCATCACCATCTTGTGGTTGAGTTAAATGACACGAGTTTGGATTATCAAAAGCACCACTGTATTCATGAGCTATTTGAACAACAGGTACAAGTAACAGCCGATCAAACGGCGGTTATATATGAGGATTCATACTTAACATATCGTGCCTTGAATGAGCGTGCCAATCAGCTGGCTCATTACTTAGTTGAGACACAGGGCGTACAACCGGATACGTTAGTGGGGCTTTGTGTGGAGCGTTCACTTGATATGGTGGTTGGTATTTTAGGTATTTTAAAAGCTGGATGTGCCTACGTGCCTCTAGATCCGAGTTACCCTCAAAGTCGCCTAGACTATATGCTTGAAGACGCTGCGTTGAAGACCATTGTGAGTCACAAGCAAGCCTCAGGTAAATTAGGTCGCTTTTTGGGCGAAGTGATTGACCTCGGTAATACAGCGCTTCTTAAACAATATAATTCATATAATATCGCCAAATCATCTATTGGACTAACATCGTCTAATTTGGCTTATCTTATCTATACATCTGGGTCTACTGGCAACCCGAAAGGCGTCATGGTTGAGCATCATTCAGTGTGCAACCTTATTGCCTCACAGCAAGTGTCGTATGGCTTTGAGTCAAATCGACGGGAAGTCGGTATCTTGTTAGCCAGCTATGCATTTGACGCATCGGTAGAGCAAATTTTTCTGATGCTGTTATCAGGGGGGCAGTTAGTAATTCCAAGAAAAGAAGTATTATTATCAGCTGAGGGGTTGAGTAAGTGCATTTTTTCTAATAAAGTGTCTCATGTAGACAGTACACCATCACATTTATTAAGCTTTGTTCCAAAGTTAAAGTTTGAAAATGTCGCTAGAATCGTGTCTGGTGGTGAGCCATTTATTGCTCAGTTAATGGATTATATTCGTGCCGATGTGTTTAATGTCTATGGCCCTACCGAAGCTTGTGTGACAAGTCATGTATCGCGATTGAATCATGCGATTGGAAAAGGGGTAGGGAACAGTAATACGTTTGTTCTATCAGACAAGCTAGAGTTAGTCGTCAAAGGCGCTGTTGGTGAGCTATACATTGGTGGTGCTGGTTTAGCTCGTGGTTACTTAAATCGACCAGATTTGACCGCAGAACGGTTTATTGACAATCCGTATTACGATGAAAATAACTCGAACAGTTCAAAAAGGTTATATCGCACTGGGGATCTAGTCCGTTATTTACCTGATAACAACTTAGAGTTTATTGGACGTGTTGATGATCAAGTAAAAATTCGAGGCTTTAGAATTGAACTTGGTGAAGTTGAATCTCAGCTAGCGGCTCAGGCCGAAGTAGATTCTGCTTTGGTTATGGCAAAAGAATTAGCAGGTAGTCAGCAGCTTGTGGGTTACATAAAACCAACTCATGAACTGGAGGTGAGCAGTCACGCAAGTTTAGTATCTGATGTTAAAGCTAGCTTGTTGAGCCAATTACCTAACTACATGGTACCAAGTATGCTAATTGTGGTTAATGAGTGGCCATTAACACCCAATGATAAAATAGATAGAAAAGCACTCCCAGAGCCAGACAGCAATTTATTGCTAGGTGAGTACGTTGGGCCACAAAGCAAAACTGAAAAAGCTTTAGTGGAAATGTGGTCGGAGTTATTAGGGGTCGATGCGAACATCATCAGTACAACATCCAACTTCTTCGAATTGGGTGGACATTCTCTGATGGTTGTTCGTTCCGTAGCAATGATTAAACAAAAATTTTCGGTTAGCTTAGAGGTGGCGACGATGTTTGATAGCCCAGATATTCAGAAGCTTGCTGAGAGCATAGATAGAAAAATAATAAGAATGAAATTTAAACGAGCTGGTAATGCAATTGAAGAAGACGAAGTGAGGTTGTCTATATGAACAAGCTTCTAGAGCATTTATATGAGCTAGGAATTAAATTGGAGCTTGGTGAATCTGATAACCTAACAGTGATCGGGAAAAAGGAAAACTTAACACCTGAACTGATTGGGGAAATCAAACTAGAAAAGCAAAATATTATTGAATGGCTAAAAGAAGATGTCGATGAAGACCTAGCAACAATCGTGAAAGTGAGTGAGAGAGGGGAGCTATCTCCCACCTCTTTCTCGCAACAGCGTTTGTGGTTTACTGACCAGCTTCAAGGGGGATCACCAGAGTACAATATGCCGATGGCTTTCAATGTTCGGGGTAACCTGAACATTGCTTTGCTCAATGATGTGTTTAAACACATCATTGAGCGTCATGAGGTACTTAGAACAGTATATGTTGAAGTCAATGGTGAAGCTAAACAGCGGATCCTGAAAAATTCAGATACTGATTTTTCAATTGATGTGCGAGACTTTAGGCATCTCACGTGTGAGACACAATCAAACGCGGTAAAAACCGCTGTTGAAGAAGAAATGACGAAGCCGTTTGATCTCGGCCATGATCTGATGTTGCGTGCGGCTTACTTTCAAACAGCCGATGAAGCAGGGGTGTTAGCTTTTAATATGCATCACATTGCTTCTGATGGCTGGTCCATGGATGTTTTTACCAATGAATTCTTTACACTCTATGATGCATTTAGCCAAGGGCATGTGGATCCCTTCCCGCCACTTGGAATTCAATATGCAGACTATGCGCATTGGCAGCGAGAACACTTAGAAGGTGAGGTATTAGAAGGACAGTTATCGTATTGGGAAAAACAATTATCAGAAGCACCGCCAGTACATAACTTACCACTTTGTAAACCCAGACCAGATAGCAAACAGTATGTAGGCGCAACCGTAACCAGTCATTTGTCAGCCGAGATTGCACAGGGTCTTCAAGCTTTAGCACAGGCACATCAGCTTACGCCATTTATGTTATTACATGGTGCACTTTCATTGCTCCTGTCAAAGCACAGCAACCACCCAGATATTGTAATAGGTACGCCGGTGGCTAACCGGCGGCAAGAAGCGCTCGCACCACTCATTGGATTTTTTGTAAACACCTTAGTTCTCAGAGCAAACACAAATCACAATACATTAGCGGACTATTTCAAACACATTCGACAAGTTCATTTGAATGCACAATCCAATCAAGATGTCCCTTTTGAACAACTGGTTGAGCGATTAAAAGTACCGAGAAGTATAGCGCATACACCGTTATTTCAAATTATGATGACAACAAATACAGATTATGGCGTTGCGCAAGATGATGCGTTGGTTGAGTTGTCTGGTGTGGAGATTTCACCTTTTACTGCGGATGCTACTCAAGCTAAATTCGACCTGACCATTGATATTGATATCAGTGATAAAGGCGTCAGTGTTGGTTGGACCTATGATGTAAGTTTGTTTACCGAGCAAGCAATAGCGCGATTGAATGAACATTTGACAAGCTTGTTGGGCTCCCTCAGTGCGATAACTGATAGTACTATCTCACCGAGCAGTTTAGCTGTTTTATCGCAAGAGGAAGCACAGCATCTGATCACGGAACTCAATGACACTGCGACAGATTATGCGCGTGCATTATGCCTGCATGAATTATTTGAAGAGCAGGCAAGGCAAAACCCCAACAACGTGGCAGTGGTTTTTGCCGATCAGCAACTAACATATAAGGCACTTAACGAAAAAGCAAACCAACTTGCTCACTACTTGGTCAGTGAGCAAGGTGTCAAGCCAGATGCCTTGGTTGGCCTGTGTACTGAACGCTCGATTGAGATGATTGTAGGTATATTAGGTATTTTAAAAGCGGGGGGCGCTTATGTGCCACTCGATCCAAGTTATCCTCAGAGTCGACTTGAACATATGATGGTGGATGCGTCGTTGACGACGATTGTGAGCCATACGCGCGTGACTTCATCGTTAGATGCGTTTAGAGGGCGAGTGATCCATATTGATGATGAGCCTCTCTTAAGCAGTTGCAGCAAAGACAACCTACCAGTGTCGTCTTTGGGGTTAGACTCGTCTAATTTGGCCTATGTAATTTACACTTCAGGGTCGACCGGCAAGCCCAAAGGCGTTGAGGTAGAACACCAAGGTGTTGTTGCATTTGTTTCCTCCGCAACCTACGCCAATATTACGCTCGCTAGTCGTATGCTTAGTCTGTCTTCATATGCTTTTGATGGGTTTATTTATGACTTTATGTTCAGTCTATTGAATGGCTCTGAGCTATTTATATATGACCGAGAGACTATTCTTGATATTGAAAAGTTAAAGCGGCGCATTGAGCAAGACAACATAGAAAACTTCTTTTGTACCACCGCACTATTTAACCTTTTAGTGGAAAACCAAGCGTTCACAAATACCAATGTAAAGCAGGTTTTATTTGGGGGTGAAAAGTGTAGTGAGATTGCGATTGCAAAGTTTAAAGATCTGTATCCGCACATCAGTATAGTAAACGTGTATGGGCCAACGGAATCAATCGTGTTTGCGACCGCTTGCGAATTAAATGCAATCGACGAAACGCCGATAGGCAAACCGATCAACAATAACACTTGTTATATATTAGATGATCAGCAAAATTTAGTACCTAAATGCTGCATTGGTGAATTATATGTGGGTGGTGCAAGTTTGGCGCGTGGATACTTAAATCGTCCTGAACTGACCGCTGAGCGTTTCATAAACAACCCATATTTTGACGAGCAAGATCCGTCCAGTTCGCAAAGACTATATCGCACGGGTGATCTAGTGCGCTATCTACCTGATGACAATATTGAATTCATTGGACGCGCAGATGATCAGGTTAAGATCCGCGGGTTCAGAATTGAATTGGGAGAAGTTGAATCGCAGTTAGCAAATCAAGCTGGCGTTGAGTCCGCCTTGGTTATGGCAAAAGAGCTAGCGGGGAGTCTCCAACTGATAGGCTACTTAATCCCGACTGACGCATATGACCAACAGGCATCTTTGGACTTTATTACTGATTTAAAGGCACAGCTCGGTGCACACCTGCCAGATTATATGGTACCCAGTGTGTTGATGATAGTGGATGCGTGGCCTCTCACGCACAATGGTAAGGTTGACAAAAGAGCGTTGCCACAGCCTGACAGCAATACATTGCAGCAGGAGTATATTGCGCCGAGTACCGAAACAGAGCTTGTACTTAGCGAGGTTTGGGCAAAATTGCTGGGTACTGATGCTGACAAAATGAGTGTTACAAGCAACTTTTTTGAGTTAGGCGGCCATTCTCTACTCAGTATTCGATTGATAGCAGCCATTCGTGCTCAATTTAACGTCGAGCTGCCAGTGCAAGCTGTGTTTGATACTTCCACGCTGACTGAATTGGCGGACGCGATAGAGCTGCATCGCGGCAATGCATTGCTGGCACCGCTAACACCAATTGAAAGAGATCAAGAAGCGTATGCGGTGTCATTTGCGCAGCAGCGCTTATGGTTTATTGACCAATTACAGGGACAAACGCCAGAGTACAACATGCCGTTGGCGTTTGAAATCAAAGGAGCGGTGAACATCTCCCTATTGAATCAAGTGTTCTCGCAGATCATTGCTCGTCACGAAATATTGAGAACCATCTATGTTGAAGTGAATGGTGAAGCTAGACAGCGGATCTATGCCGAATCAGACATCGACTTCAATGTCTCGGTCAGCGACTTTAGAGAGCACAGTGGTGAACTTCAAAGCGAGTTAGTTAAAGCACAGGTAGAAAAAGAGATCGTTTCTCCCTTTAACTTGGCAACAGATTTGATGCTGCGAGCGTGTTATTTGCGCACCGAGGATGAATTAGGTGTCCTCGTGTTTAATATGCATCATATTGCTTCTGATGGTTGGTCAATGGAAGTGCTCACTAAAGAGTTTTTTGCACTTTATGATGCATTTAGCCAAGGCAAAGAAAATCCGTTACCAGCGCTAGGCATTCAATATCTTGATTATGCTAACTGGCAGCGAACCCACCTTGAAGGAGCGGTGCTAGACAAGCAACTCGCCTACTGGGAAAAACAATTGGCCGACGTGCCGCCAGTTCACAGTTTGCCGCTGAGCTATCCGCGCCCAGATACAAAACAACATGTGGGAGCAATGGTTGAGGGCAGTTTGCCCGCCTCGGTGGCGATACGTCTGCAAGCACTTGCCAAGCAGCATCAGATAACCCCATTTATGTTATTGCATGGTGCACTTTCTTTGCTACTTTCTAGGCATAGCAATAGTTCGGATATCGTTGTAGGCACGCCAGTGGCGAACCGATTACAAGAAGAACTGACACCGCTTATTGGTTTCTTCGTTAATACACAAGTACTTAGAGCAAACACCGAACAGGCGAATTTATCCGAATATCTGAAACATATTCGACAGGTTCATCTAGATGCGCAGTCCAACCAAGATGTTCCATTTGAACAATTGGTTGAGCGGTTAAAAGTACCGAGAAGCAACGCGCATACACCGCTGTTTCAAATTATGATGACGACCCAAACCGATTTTGGTTTGAATGAAGTCGGCGACGCGACACAGGTGTCAGATGTTGAAATTGCCCCTTATGGCGCAAACATGGTGCAGGCTAAGTTCGATTTAAAGGTGGACTTGAGTATCAGCGAGCATGGGGTCGGTCTCAACTGGAGTTATGATGTCAGCTTGTTCGATAAAACAGCGATTGAACGACTTAACGGCCATCTTTGTCGTTTGTTAATAGGGTTGAGCGAATGTGCAAAAGGTGACATGGCTTTGCATCAGTTACCTATGTTAGCGGAGGATGAACAACAGTATCTGCTCGCTGAGCTGAGTAATACAGAGGTGGCTTATTCAAAAGCGCTTTGTTTACACGAACTATTTGAGCAACAAGCAAAAACAAACCCAAAAGACATTGCACTGGTGTGTGAAGGTCAAACCATGACCTTCGAAGCTCTCAATGGCCAGGCAAACCGATTGGCGCATTATTTGAGAGAAACACACGGTGTTCTTCCCGATAGTTTAGTGGGCCTATGTACCGAGCGATCAATAGATACCGTAGTGGGGATCCTAGGGATTATGAAAGCGGGTGCGGCTTATGTGCCAATGGACCCTAATTATCCTCAAAGTCGACTTCAATACATAATTGAAGATGCCGCACTGAGTACGATTGTCAGTCATACCAAAGTCAGTGAAAAATTAGCAGCGTTTAATGTCGAAGTGACTGCGATAGACAGCGATGCGTACACTCAGTTCAGTGCGCAGAATATTGAAAAGTCTTCGTTGGGCCTAACGTCATCGCATTTGGCATATGTGATATACACGTCAGGATCGACTGGTCAACCAAAAGGTGTGCTGACAGAGCACCGGTCGCTTATGAACTTTGCGGTTGGATTTGAACAGCAATTACAGGTTTGCAATCAACTTCAAAATGGATGGCTGTGGCTTTCATCATTTGTTTTTGATGCATCATTGAAGGGGATTGCCTTATTGTCGTCAGGTGTGAAGTTAGTGATCCCTTCAGAAGCACAAGCAAAGTCGCCAGATGCACTGGTCGAGCTGATTAGTCAGCATGAGTTGGGACTGGTCAATGCAACACCGCAATTATTAGAATTAATTGTTAAGCACCCTAATTTAAAACCTGTCGATATCATTTCTAGTGGTGACAAAATAGGGGGGGCGGCATTTGCTGTCTTTAAGCACTATGCACAGACCCACAAAGTCAAATTTATCAATGCCTACGGACCAACTGAAACGACAGTAAACAGTAGTTTCGCGCTACAAAACGAATCAGACAAGGAGACGATCGGTAAGCCAATGGCCAATACCACCTTCTTGGTATTGGACACCAATTTGCAACTTACGCCTAATGGGTGTGTAGGCGAACTGTATATCGGTGGTCATGGGCTAGCTCGGGGCTACCTTAATCGCCCAGAACAGACCGCAGACTGTTTTATAGACAATCCGTACTTTGATGCACACAGCCTACATGGTCATGACCGCTTATATCGGACAGGGGATTTGGTGCGGTATCAGCCTGACGGCAACTTAACATTTGTTGGGCGCGTTGATCACCAAGTTAAAGTGCGTGGCTACAGAATTGAGTTAGGTGAAATTGAGTCTCAGTTATCTGTACACCCAGAAATTGATTCGGCATTAGTGTTGGCTAAAGAAATCGCAGGAAGTCAGCAGCTTATTGGGTATGTTAAAACCTGTGAAGCGCTCAACAGCAACAGACAGTCAGCGCTAATCGCTGAATTGAAAACGATTTTATCCAATCAGTTACCAGATTATATGGTGCCGAGCATGTTCATTGCTTTGGATACATGGCCTCTAACGGCAACGGGTAAAATTGATAATAAGGCGCTGCCAGTTGAGAACTGTCTGTCTACGACAGATGAATTCACGGCGCCACACACGAGTACTGAGCGCATACTTGTGAACATTTGGTCCAACTTACTCAATTTGGGCGCAGATAAAATAAGTACGAATACCAGTTTCTTTGAAGTGGGGGGGCATTCGCTGTTATTGGTGAGGTTGCTCTCAAAGATTCAAGAAGACTTGCACGTGCAAGTCGAGCTACCGCAGCTGTATGAAGCGGATAGCATACAAAAGCAGGGACAATTAATAGATTCGAACGAAGGCTTATCGACTAGCTTGATACGAACCATTGCACAGTCAGATGAGGCGAATGAGCATATTATATTTGTTCCGGGGGTCGCAAGCACGGCACAAGATTTTAAAGAGGTTTTTGAATTGTTACCCAAGCATGGTCTTAACATTAGCGTGTTGCACCATCTGGGGCTCAATAGCAATGAAGTCTATTTTGAATCAATAGATCAGGCCGTCAGTGCTTATGTGGATGAAATTTTAAAAGAGGTAATATCAGAAAACAGTCAAATTACGTTAGTGGGTCACTCTTTTGGTGGGTCAATTGCACTGGAAATCGCCGTGGCTTTAGGCCGCCTAGGTATATCGGTGCATACCACACTATTAGACACTTATTTTGAGCAACCTAGGTTATTTGAAATGAGTAAAGAGGCAAGCTTAGCTGAGGAGTTGATGCTTCCTGAGCACTTAAAGGCCCTCTATTTGCATCAATCCAACTTATTTAAAAGTTATGTGCCAAGTGATGCATTGGACATTAATGTTGAAATGGTATTTGCAACGCAAAGTCTGAATGGTGATACCTACCAACGTTATCTGGGTGAAACATTTAATGCCATCCAGTATCAAACAACATCTGTGGAAGGGGATCACTTCTCGATGTTGCAAGGTGAAAGCGCGAAAAAAATATTAAAAATAATCAAAAGAAAGGACTAGTTATGTGGCCAGAAAATTATAAAAAAGAGAGTAATCGGCCTCTTACCGGTGATGAGTACTTAGCAAGCTTACGGGATGATAGGGAGGTGTATATTAATGGCGAGCGTGTTAAAGATATTACAACTCACCCAGCTTTTAAAAACTCAGCCAGATCAATAGCCAATCTCTATGACGCATTGCACGACCCTGAGCATAAAGATAAGTTATGTTGGGAAACAGACACCGGTAATGGTGGGTATACACATAAGTTTTTTCGTTACCCAAGAAG
Organism: Pseudoalteromonas sp. SMS1; assembly: GCF_021530565.1. Classification (GTDB taxonomy): domain Bacteria; phylum Pseudomonadota; class Gammaproteobacteria; order Enterobacterales; family Alteromonadaceae; genus Pseudoalteromonas. Next base: position 171,484 of record NZ_JAKGBI010000011.1, on the reverse strand, counting down.
TGGTGAGGAGCTGGCTGAGCAGCAAGTTGCCATTGAACATTGGTCACGATTAACGTATGGCTGGATGGGAAGAACCCCTGACTACAAAGCCGCATTTGGTAATGTATTAGGTGCAAATGTTGAATGGTATGGTGAGTATGCTCAAAATGCTCAGAATTGGTACAATCGTATACAAGAGTCTTGCTTGTACTTGAACCATGCGATTGTGAACCCACCCGTTGATAGAGACAAACCGCTTAACGAGGTAAAGGATGTATATGTTCGGGTTGAAAAAGAAACCCCAGACGGAATATACGTAAGTGGTGCCAAGGTCGTTGCGACCAACTCAGCGTTAACGCATTATACTTTTATTGGACAGGGGTCGGCGCAAGTCATGGGTGAGAATCCAGAAATGGCGCTGATGTTTTTATGTAGTATGAATGCCCCAGGGATGAAACTTGTGTGTCGCGGCTCTTATGAGCTTGCTGCTAAGGAGTTAGGTAACCCGTTTGATTTCCCACTATCGAGCCGTTTTGATGAAAATGACGCGATCTTAATTCTAGACAATGTGTTTATCCCCAAAGAAAACATCTTTATAAATCAGGATGTAGATACCTGTCGCAGATGGTTTGCTGAGGGGGGCTTTGGTCGACTATTCCCGATGCAAGGTGCGATTAGGTTTGGCGTAAAACTAGACTTCTTAGCTGGGCTATTGAAAAAATCGTTAGAGTGTACAGGCACAATTGATTACCGTGGTGTACAGGCGCAAATGGGGCAAGTCGTGGCTTGGCGTAATATGATTTGGTCATGTATTCGGGCCATGCACGCAAAACCAGAAGCATGGCAATCAGGCTGTATGCTACCAAATAATGATGCACTTCATGCTTATCGTGTTTTTGCGCCCCAAGCGTATAGTGAAATCGTCAATATTGTGAAGTCAACAGTCGCCAGTGGTTTAATCTATTTGCCTTCGGGACATAAAGATATCTCCAATGACTATATCAATGAGTACCTAAATCGTTATGTTAGAGGCTCAAATGGCATTGATTCTACAGAGCGAATTAAAATACTTAAGCTAATGTGGGATGCCATTGGCAGTGAGTTTGGCGGTCGCCATGAATTGTATGAACTGAATTATGCAGGCAGTGCTGAGGAAGTCAGGATGCAGTGTTTCCGTCACGCAAAAGTGTCGGGTAATATGGCAAAAATGACGGATATGGTCGAACAGTGTATGTCTGACTATGACGAAAATGGTTGGGCAGAGTCGCTTAAATATAATGAACCGGTGGGAGTCTAACGCGCCTTAAACGCTTATTACTAATACCTATCGAAAGTGGCCAATTGACTAAGTTATATCGCTTGTCATTGGCCGCTTACTTTTATTTCAATCAAGAGATACTTTACACTTAACCTGAGTAACCCAGACAACTTTTTTGCCACAGGCGCATGAAAAATTCGCGTTTTTTTGCACTTAAAAGCCTTGCTATTAAATTGGTTCTATGGGTACAGTACTTCGTTTTACTATTACCGCTATTATCGGATAAACCTAAAGAAGTCGCTCATGGTTAGAAAACTTCCCATTTATATCACAATGCTGTTATTTTTTGCCGTAGGACTGCAGGCAAATACAGTTGATGTTAAACCTCAAGTTGAATTTACAGCCCAACCTAGTTGGGTTAAAACCGTTGATTTAGCTAAGATGCCCACACAAATAGAAAAGCCAATGCATTATCGATTGTTCGATAGGCAAATTAACACAGAAGATAATTTTGGCTATTTTTTGCGTAGTCGTTACAAGTTCACCGACAGTGCCGGTGTCCAAGACAACGCTTCTATCCGAATTAGATTTAACCCTGCTTTTGAAACACTCACTTTTCATAAAGTACATGTTTTTCGTGGCGATGAATTGGTACAAAGTGTAGGTAAGGAACAATTAAAAATTATCAACGCGGAAGACGAACAGCAGAGTAACTTGTACTCAGGAGAATATGAGGCACTGATCCTGCTGAAGGATATCCGAGTCGGTGATGAACTTGAGTATAGCTACACTCGTTATGGGCAAAACCCCGTTTTTAATGGAAACTTTGGACACTTCGCCAGTTTTGGTTGGGGAGTTGATATAGACAAAGTAACATTTAGTCTGCAAGTAGAGACGGCAAGAAAGTTACAAGTCAAAGCGACCCGAGACAGCTTACAACCTGTGATAAAAAGCGCAGAAAAAAGCACCACTTATTCAATCGAAGTATTAAACAACAAGAAAATAATCGCCGATAGTGATATGCCGTCTTGGTATACACCATATCCTTACGTGCAATTCTCTCAATATCAAGATTGGGCGCAATTGAAGGCCTGGGCAAATGGTTTATTTGAAAATACGCAGGTGACAGACAAAGGGTTGCAATCTTATATCACCCACCTACAGAGCATGGACAAACATGCCGCATTGAATGAGGCCATTAGGTTTACACAAGAGGACATTCGATATTTAGGATTAGAATTGGGTGTGAATTCTCACCTTCCGCGCAGTCCTGACGACGTCTTCAAGCATCGTTATGGCGATTGCAAAGACAAAGCGCTATTACTGAGTGTACTGCTGGACGCTGTAGACATAAAAGCATCCCCTATGTTGGTGTCTTCAGTGGAGCGTGCAGAAATATCCAGTTATTTACCTACGCATCAGGCGTTTAATCATGTGATTAATCGAATTGAGTACAATGGTAGCTATTACTTTGTAGATGCGACGATGTCATATCAAGGCCGTGATATTGAGACGCTTTACCAGCCAGACTTTGGCAAAGGGTTATTGATTGATGAATCAAAGACAACGGTAATTGATGCCACGCCAACGAAGCGAAATAGCACAGTTTTAATTGAAGAAGACCTGTTCTCTGCGAGCTATTTTTCTCCTGTTGTTTGGCGGATCAAAACGACGATGCAAGGGGCGGATGCGGAGAGTTTTCGATATCGCTTCGCGACGCAAGGCATTGATAAAATCGCCAATGATTATGCTAACTATTACGCAAATAGCTATCCTAGCCTAGAAGTTGAAAACGCGATGCAAGTTGCTGATGACCCAGTTTCAAACACGGTGGTGGTTGAAGAGTATTATTCAGTGTCTGATTATTGGTACATTAATGAAAAAAATGAGGCTGAGTTCGGGTTTTATGCCAACTATCCCCATGACTACACTAAGTTACCAAAATCAGTACGAAGGTCTTCACCATTACACTTAAACTTTCCAATCGATATAAAGCATGTTGTGTCGTTTCATTTGCCAGAAGATATTGATTTTAGTCGCCAAGCATTTGATGAAAAGGTGAGCAGTGAATATATTCAGTACCACTCTCAATTAAGGTATGACAAAAAACGCCTTACATTGACAAACCAATACCGAAGCTTGGCGTCGTACGTTCCAAAAGCTGATGTGGCAAAACATATTTCAAACTTAAAAAAAGTCAACGAGCTCAATGGGTTTTGGGGAATGGTGACAAATGTTGTTGAGCGTCCTATCGATGAACAATTTGATGCGATGCTCAACAAAATCAAGCAGAGCGCACAGCAAACTGGGGATTAATGAATGTTTAAGAATAACTATGTTGTCATTGCTCTTACCTTGTTGAGTGTTTTACTTGTAGGGTGTAAAAGTAACAATGCACAAACGATACAAGCGCCTAAACCCACGTTAGTGAATAAGGGGGAGCGCCTTTCACCATACCAGCTTAATAATCGATTCCTTTCTGTGCTTGAACAAGATGGGGTTACGGTAGGGGCGTCGTCGTTTATCGACGCAAATGTCACTCTGAAGCATTACAAAGAGGTGTATGACAAACAAACCCAAGTAAACGGAAAAGTATTTACTAAAGGCATAATTAAAGGGTTAAAGACCTTAAACGCGCTGGGTGGATTCAATTACTTAGGTACTGAAGAAGTACGTAAAGGCTTTTGGCGTAGTTTTTACCGATTAGAAACCGAAGTGGGAGGCGCGTTATATTTTCATCTTGTGTGGCGCGAAGAACAAAACTTAACTGATGTGAAATTTGAAAGCCTATGGCAGAGTATTTTGGGATTTGCCGCCATAGCCAATTCACAAAACAAGCTGGCAAAGACCGAGCGAGAAATCTTTGCAAAAATTTCAGAAAGTTTATTAAACAAAGATTTTACACTTGCATTGTCGCAATTAAATAGCTTGTCAGACAGCGCTAGAGAGAATGAGCTAGTCCAGATTACTCTATTGAGGTTAGCGCGATTAGAACAAAGTGAACAGTCACATTTGTTTGTTGAGGAGCTAGCTAAGCAAATAAAACCAGAACACCGCAAGAGTATGGGCTGGCTTGATTTTTACAGGCGAAAAAAGGCGTACAAAGATGCGTTTGAAGTGTTGAATAACGCACCTGAGATCATCAAAAATGATGCGTTTTTTATTCTAGAGAAAAGCTCAATTTATCTTGAAGTTGGTGATTACCACGCTGTTTGGCAGGGGATTTACGATTTGTTTTATTTGGGTGGAGAAGACTTTGTAAACTATGTATTTGCCGCACAACTTGCCATTGAAATGAAAGAATTTGAGCATGCTGTTCAAATCTTAAGTGTGGCAGAAGCAAAGTATGAAGTTAACTTGCTTGAAAAAGACCTAGCACAATTAGATGATGGTATTGAGTTTGTTAACTCTGCGGCATTTAAAAAGTGGCGCGCTAAGGGGTAACCAATTACATTCACATACGGCCAAGTCACTCGGTATTGATCTGGGCGAGCCCTTCGGGGCTCAATCTCTATATCTTCCTTTAAATACGCCATTTCATTTAAGTTGACTCATCGAAATAATGCCCATACTCTAATTTTGAGACTGGTACATTGGGGTTAGCAGTTTATTTGCTGAGACTGATGAAACTGCTCAAGTAACTATGATTAATCAATTTAAGGAATGAAGAAATGAAACTAGTGATCAATAAAAAAAAGATGAAAAATTTGTCTATTGAAAATAAGACATTACCGTTAAAAAATACACCACAAATCGGGGGCGCGGCGAATTTTAATTCCTTTGAAGTGTGCCCAACCTACGATGCAAGATGTACCAGTAATTACCTATCAAAAGCGTGTTAATTCTCTGATATTTAAACTGTATTTATATTTTACTGGCATGTCACAACCTGTGTGATATGCCGACCACAGGTTTAATCATTACGATCATCACGTTAGGACATAATACCTCAACCTCAATAGATTCAATTTTTATTAAATTCATCTGACGTTGCTGTCAATAACAGGTTTTTCTTTGCCTAATTAGTCCAAGTTCTGAGTATAAATAATTTCATACCTGATTAAGTGCAACATGTATTTTGATGCTTTTTCCACACGATAAAATAATTATTTTATCGATCACTATTTAACTTGAAAGCGCTAACTATGCGCTATATGCATTTATCGTATATATATATTCTAAAGGATACTTTATTGGAACGTTCCTATTGGTGCTTAAATAACAATAAGCACTTCTGAGATAGTCAGGCTGTGCAACCGTCAAGTAGTTAGATTTCCAATAAACAGAATATGAGAAGGAAATTTAATTATTAGTTTGGAACGTTCCTGTGAGAGAAGAAAAATGAAGAAAACATCATTCTTATACAACTTGATATCCATAGCCATATTTAGCTCGTTTGCGCCTTACCAAGCACATGCCAACGACTCAGCAGAAAATGAGGTTGAAAAAATAGTCGTAACAGGATCACGTATAGCGCGAACGAACCTAGTGTCTGCCGGTGCTGTTACAGTGATTGATAAAGAGGCGATAAAGGCCAGCCCATACAAGAACATAGGTGATATTCTACAAACTATGACGGTTTCTCAGCCCACCGAAAACTCATTGAGCGCAAATGGCAGTGGGGCTGTGAGGTTTAACTTACGGGGCATCGGTACCAATAGAACGCTGGTGCTATTAAACAGCAAGCGTCTACCGTATGGGGGGAAAGGGGCGGACTCTTCAGTAGACCTTGGAGCGATCCCGACCAGTATTGTCGAGCGAGTTGAGGTGCTGATGGATGGGGCATCCGCAATTTATGGATCCGATGCCATCGCAGGTGTTGTGAATATCATCACCAAAAAAGATTTTGATGGGCTCGAAGTCAGTGCAAGCTATGGGAATAATACGGATTTTGATGGTGCTAAAAAGCACATAGAAATGGTATCTGGCTTTGCCGCAGACAAGGGGAGTGTGACGTTCTCAGCGAGTTACTCTGAAGATGATGTCATTTATTCTAAAGACATCCCGTTCTCTGAAGCGCCAGTCGCGCTGCAAAATGATGGGTCATTGTTACCTGATGGTAGCTATTGGCTTCCGTGGACTGCGGTCACCGATCCTGATGGTAGACGTTTGACTCAGGGCCCTGATTATGGCGAATTTCATGAATACACAAGTGCAGACTCTTATAACTACTTCGAGCAGTCATTTCTTCAGCAGCCTACTGAGGTTTACAGTATGTCGGCATTTGCCAATTATGATGTTGGACAGGCGTTTAGTTCAGAAAATGTGGTTTTAGATTTTGAAGTACTGTACACCCACAGAAACAATGACTCCAACTCGGCAGCACAGCCTTTAATCCCTTGGATTGGGGGCTATGACGATATCCCTATCTCCAAAGACAACTACTTTAATCAGCAGTTTGGCCCGAAAGATGCGAATGGCAACAGCTATGATATCTACAAATGGTCGAAGCGAATGAATGAGTTTGGCCCTCGTCAAAGCCGGTTTGATGCAAACCAATTCCATATTGCGTTGGGTTTAAGCGGTGATTTTGACGATGTCTGGTCTTGGCAGGCTGGGTATACGTTTGGTCGTTATGAAAGCCAAGAAACACGTGAAGGGGTATTTAACTGGGCACGAGTACGAGAGGCTGTTGGCCCAACGCATTTCGATGAAAGTGGCACATTGCGATGTGGTATCGGCCCAGAGGTGGTGAAGTTTATTTCATCCACGTGTGTGCCACTCAATATCTTTTTGCAACCAGGTGAAACCCAACCTGAGGGGGCCATGGAATACGTTTCCGGAGATTGGTCAAACGTGAGCTACGGTTATTCATCTATCAAAACAGCAACTTTCGATGTCACGGGCACTCTGATGTCCCTGCCTGCGGGTGAGGTGGGTATTGCAACCGGTGTGAGCTATATGGCGCTTGAAGGCAGAAAACAAACTGACAGCAACGCGGTTCATGCAATGACAACAGATGGAAATGGTAGACCAACAGGCGGGGGTTACAATGTATCTGAAGCGTATATCGAACTCAATATTCCTTTACTTAAAGATGTACCATTTGTTGAGGCGCTGGAGCTTAACCTTGCAAGTCGTTACTCCAATTATAGTACCGGTGCTGGAAATACAACGAATTCTAAAGCGTCTATCTTCTGGACGGTTAATGATGATTTCAGCGTGCGCTCTACAATCAGCCAAGCATTCAGGGCTGCCAACATCCAAGAGTTGTTTAAGGGCCAATTACCGTCATTTGAAAATGGCACTGATCCTTGTAAAACTGGCGCAGAAGGTCCAATCAGGCCGCTTACTCAAGAAAATGACGCAGGATGTTTAAGAACTGGCGCGCCCGCTTCTGGTTTTAGAGATGGTTTGGATATGATTAGGACCAATACGGGCGGTAACCCCAATCTTGAGCCTGAAACGGCCGTGATCAAGACATTGGGCCTTGTTTTTACACCGCAAATGCTTGATGGATTCTCTTTAACGTTTGATTACTATGATATTGAGTTAGAGAACACCATTTCCACATTCAGAGCGCAAAGAAAAATTGAGCTATGTAATGAAACTGGCGATTTCTGTGATGATATACATCGTTATCAATCAGGGCCACTGAAAGGCGTACTGTTGGGGGTAGATACTTATAACGAAAACCTAAACGCATCGCACTATCGTGGTATTGATAGCGAAGCATACTATAAGTTTAGAACATCTCAATATGGCGACTTTAGAGTTGGTGTCAACTGGCACCGTGCGCTCAAGCATGAGATCAGCATCTTTGATGGGGGTGTGACGGACTACGTTGGTACAGATTCCTCTAATGGTGGGTTTCAGCCAAAAAACAAGATGAACTTCAGCGTTAATTGGCAGTATGACAATATTTCGGCGAATTGGTTTACGTACTATTTAGGTGAAGCAGAAACTGATGGGCGCCCAGAGCAAGGCGAACCAACTAAATACACAATTGATGGTTGGTCATATTCTAACATCAATGTGAATTACATCGCTTCGGACCAATGGGAGTACGCTTTGGGGATCAATAATGTCTTCAATACTGAACCTAGAAGGGTCATGCGTAGATCGGCCGGTAATACGAACTCGATTGGCGCATACAGCGCTGCATTTTTAGGTACAACCTTCTATATTCGTGCCAAGTACACGTTTTAACAAACTCTAAATTCTCCCAAAACAAAGCGCCCTAGGTTGGTAATAACCTAGGGCGCTTATTCGTCTGTTTAATACATTCTTAGTTGGTCTTTTTCACGTTCATCTTCACGTCAGTGATTAAGCCTTGGCCGTTCGCATCAAATGCAATGTGCATTTGGTACCCATCGCCAAACAAGTCATGTATTTCTTCTGGCATTTGTTCACCTGCAATTTTAGATCCTTTTTCTATCAAAGGAACTAACTTTGTCGTATCTACGCCAAAAGTGATCAGGCCATTTGCTTCGACCACTTGTGTTGTCAAAGCATCGGCATGCTTCTTCGCATCATCCCCTGTGTACAAAGCAATATGCTGGCCTTTTAATGCCATATAAACTGGGTTATCAAGTTGATAGTCTGGCGGTAAGTAACCGTTTACTTCTATCGGTGTCCCGTCAGCTGGGAGGTTCATACTTGATAACTCTGGAGCAAAACTTTTAGCCATATTAAATAGGGCTGTGGCATCGTCCGCTGAGAGTGTGACAAGTCCATTCAGTTTAGAGAACTCAATGTCTCCAGGTTGGTCTGTTTTTTCTGCAATATCAAGATCAAAAATACTAAAGCTCACCCCTTGCAAAGAGCCAAGCATACCTGTCGCCATAGCCAACATTGCAGGATTAGCATCTTTGCTTTGTGCCTGTGCCATTAGGAGTGGCTCACACGAGAACTCAGCACTTGAGAATGCGGCCCAAATTGTATTGACAGTCGGTGAAAGCTGCGAGGCGTTCAACGCGAGACCAAAAGTCACTAACCCATTGTCAGTATTCTGTGTATGCGCTGGTACAAACCCTCTTAAGTTTGAAATCGCGTTTAGAATTTTTTGATCTGCAGAAGCGATAATACTTGAAGCTTCAAAATAGGCCTGTTCAGCAGTGATTTCAAAGTGTTTAGAGCCTGAAATAACCGCTGGCCATTTGTTTGCCATGTCTGAAAAGTCTTTTTGACATGCTTCATTGCGGACTAAATCGAGCGCATTAGCGCTACCTGTTAATGCTAAGATATTATCCAGCATTTTCACGGCAGTGCTCTGAGGATCTTTGGCAGTGATCGCATCCACTAACAGTTTGTTGTCAAGGTAACCAAGCGAAGAGCCATCGAACTGATAATCTTTAATGTAACGCTCGACTTTACCTGTGGTCGCTAAACTTTTGGCTGGCTTAGTGATAGCCAAAGCAACTTTCAAATCTTCAGCGCTATTGAATGGCGTATCCGCTGTTAAGGTTGTCCATTTACCTTGATTTGCTAAAACAAGGTCGAATACTCTTTGACCCTCATGTTCGATAGTGAACTTAGTAACCGGCGTGCCATCGACATCACTTTCTTGGTACGCAATACCTGCTTTATCGGCAGCACCAATCAGCGTCTTTTTGAATGCTGCTACATTACCTAACTCTGCACGCATGACAGGTAACAATCCAACAGTATATGACAATAGTTTTAGTTCATTGTCAGCACCCCAAATATCCGCAAAGGCCGCTGATGATTCAAGGCTAACTGCGTATTGTTCAACTAAACTCAATAAAAATAACGCGTTTTTATCAAGTTCAGCCTCCTGTGCTTTCATTTCTTCAACAAACGTAGTTACCTGATAGTTGTATTTCAAAGCGTCAGGTAATACATCTAAATAGTTTAGATAAGGGAAGCTCTCTAGCTGTGACCAAAAAAAGATACTGTCTGCCGGTACATAGTCTAACTGAGGGAGTGGCGTGTACCCTTTTTCTTGTTGCGAAACCACATAGGCACCAGAAGCGATAGCTGCGCCAGTCACTGTGGCAAGAAGAAGCTTTTTCATATTTGACTCCATTTTGTCGTCGTTTGTCCAAATTATGCTAATGATACCAAGTTAAAGAAAAATAAAACACTCAACAGGGATATCTAAAAACTCAATGATGCGCAACATGCGTGCTTTGTCTAAATCATGTACAAAATGATAAGGCTACCTTATCACGATCACCTTGATGTCCTTTTCTGTAGCAAGCTTTGGGTATTTATTGCACATGCGTACGTTTAAAACCGATAGTGATGGATACGCTGTGTAGAGGCGGGTCTTGATTTTTAATGTTATCCATCGGTGCTTTTATGTTTTACATAACATAAAGTATAAGGCGATAATAGAAATTGATTTATATATGTAATTTATTATATAAGAAATTATTCAGGTTTATTTTTGTGAGGGGTATAAATGATGTCAAGCCAAGAAAGGCAAATTAAGTTATTGAATGACATGTATAATGAAGTGCGGGGAATGCGCGAAGCCAACTGGTTGGCTGAACCTGAATATGGCTGTGCTGCTACTTTGGGTCAAGAGCAAACAAAAGTAGAAAAATATGAAAAGTTTCGAAAGCAATTATTAGAATTAAATCCTAACTATTTAGAATCCGAATTTTTCATTATTAACCAATATGGAGAGAAGCTCACTTTTCGTCAGGCGCAGGATATTATAAATGTTAAGATTAATGCTTTTGAAAGTGGAAATAAAAGGCGTCAGAAATTAAAAGAACAAGCGATCAAAGTAGACAATGAACGTCAAGCACAGCGCTTAAAAGCGCAAGAAGAAATAAACAAATATCAAAGCCAAAGACAAACTGTGACCGCACTCAAACAGGCATTGGCTCCTTGGCGCGTACCAGAGATAAAGCTGCAAACTGAAGAGTCAGAAACCCAGCGGCATGAGCGGCTTCACACGCTTGCGCAGCAGCATCAATTTATCAGTTATATCGATAGCTTCAAGGAAGTATATCAAGCGTTGTCGATAGGCGTAGAGCTGACTGAACTTAAAAAGTATGCTTTGGTACCAGAGCAAGATCATGCGTTGTATTCTTTACTGTGTTGGGTCGACAAATTTGCCATTTTCCAAGGTACCGAACGCAATAGCTCACCTGGCTCCAACTTTTCTCGATTAATTGCCGTGGTTTGTAATAATGCAACTTACTATGAACGCTTTAGCATACTTAAAAACGCGGTATATACAATAAAAGACAAACGTAGGTTTCGTGTGAAAATTTCAACGGAACAAGATTTTCAATTAGAAAATGCGGAACAAGAAATATTAATATATGAATATATCGGTAGTTGCTAATTGCTATTTCTAATTGTTTGTTATTTTTTTGATAATATTAATGTGAGATTTATTTTTTTGACCTTGTTAATAGATTGACCTCGTGTTAGCTTGCGTTCGGTTTTTGCAAGCTATTATTGTTTGTTTTTTTATATTCAAAAATGTTGAATTATTAATGAGGTGTATATGAAGGTCTCAAAGAGAAAGGACTCTTTGCGTGTTGTTGTTAATTGTGTTGTTTTTTCATCGATGCTGTCTGCATGTGGCAGTAATGAAACACAATCGGTCGTAGAGGAACAAAAAAAGGATCAGGTACAGCAGATTGAGAATCAGGCTGTTGTAGTAGGGGCGGGTTTATCTGGCTTAACTGCCGCATATGAACTGGAAAGGATTGGTTACTCTGTTACCATTTTAGAAGCAAAAGAACGCTTAGGTGGCCGCATAGGTACGGTACAAATGGGGACTCAGCATGGTGAATTGGGAGGGGAGTTTATTGATGGACCAACGGTTCATCAAGAAATCCACCGCTATGCCAGTTTATTTAACGTTGAATTAGCTGATACAGGTTACTGGGGCGAAATTGAAAGTGGCGCATATTATATCGAAGGCAAGTTAGTCAGTTATACGGACTTCGATGAGAGTTTCGACACTGAAATTGTTAATGATTATAACCGCTTTAATAACGCCCTAAATTTATTAGTCGATGCAGTACCTGATGCAAACGATCCAGCCATGCTAGAAGTGGCTAAAAAATATGATTTGACTGACGTACAAAGCTGGATAGATGATATGCAACTTCACCCTACCGCCAAACTCATTGCAGAGCAGTTCGTGCGTGGTGAGTTTGATGAACCAAGTGACCTGTCTTTATTACATTTAGCTCAATATGCCAGAGTATATGAGCTTGTTTCTGAAGATGATGTTGAAAGCCATCGATTTTTACACGGTGGAAAAGCGATGGCACAAGCCTTTGCCGACAATATTGAAGGTGATATACATCTGAACCAGGCGGTTACTAAAATCTCTGAATTAGATGGCCGAGTTACTATTAACACGATATCCGGCGACAGTTTTCAGGCCGACGTGGTGGTGGTCACTGTGCCTTTACCTGTGCTCAATAAGATAGAGTTCTCACCGCGCCTTCCTCAGGCATTAAGTGATGCTGCAAAAAATATCAATTATGGCTCGCACTCCAAAGTATTATTACAATACAGCAAGCGTTTTTGGCTTGAGCAAACATTGGGTGGAGAAACCATAGTGACAGGTTTGCCAACGGGTTGGACATGGGAAACTACGGAGCGCCAAGGAGGAGAGGGTGGCATCTTGATTGCCTATACGTCGGGCGATTATAGTGTAATCCAGAAAGATTGGAGCGATCAGCAAATAATCGATGCGCGATTGGATGAAATGGAGATTATGTATCCCGGCTCAAACGCGTTTTTGGTGGATGCGAAAGTTCAAAACTGGGTAGCAGAACCGTGGACGCAAGGTGGGTTCATCGCGTATGGACCAGGCCAAGTAACCAAATACTGGAAGCTATTTCAACAGCCTGTGGGGCAAGTGTATTTTGCGGGAGAGCATACTGATACTTTATACCTAGGGTATATGGAAGGAGCGGTTAGAAGCGGTATTCGAGTTGCAGAGCAAATCGCACAGTTAAATTAACAGGTGCCATAAGACTTTGTCATACAAATTAGGCGCTATTTTGCGCCTAATTTTTTATTTTTTCTTTCTTTATTTTTTTGAATTAATTTTTTCTCACTTTATGCAAAGCCTGTTATTTAAAGGTTCTATTCAAATTTTCTTTAATTTATTTTTATTTAATCTCTAGTTGGTATTTTGTTTTTTATTTATTAATTGGTTATTTTTTTTGATGTTTGTCGTTTTTTACCTATAGGGCAGTTTGGTATTTGCCAATGGAGTACTGCTTTTTGGCTGACAATCAATAAAATAGGAAAATAATAATGAAAAAATACACGATGAACGCGTTAACCGTGGCTGTTATTGGTGCACTAAGTGGTTTTGCGCATGCACATTCAGTGAATATAAATGCCAATGAGAATGTGAAAATTGATCCTGTACAAATAAAAAAAATTCAGAGTGATGCAAATTTACATCGAAACCTGTCTGCTGACTTTTCTACGCCGCTTGTTTTAAACACCGATAATACTTCATCGCCAGTGCGAGAGTGGCATGGTCCAGTCACCACTCGAAAAGTATTGACTGTATTAATGGAATTCGACGACGTACCTCATAATACATTGAAGCCAGATAATGCACCGAATAGACATTACTATGAAGACTATAACCCGGAACATTATCGCCAAATGAGTTTTTCTAAAAATGGATACGTAGGTCCAAATGGTGAAACGTTGCCCAGTATGCGAGAGTACTTTTTAGATCAAAGTGGTGGCTCATTTGATGTCGATGGTGAAGTGTTTGGTTGGTATAAAACTAAGTATTCACACCCGCACTACAAAGCAAATACACACGATTTAATTAAAGAAGCTGTTTACAATGTTCTTGCAGATGAAAACTTTAATCTAAGTGAATACGATGCAGATAACGATGGTCAAATTGATCATTTGAGTATCATTCACTCTACACTTGGAGAGGAATCAGAACCACGAGATCTGAGAGACGACCCAACTAGCCCATACAATAACTATATCTGGTCTCATAGACATGTGGTAAATCAAGATGTTTTCAACGAAAAGGTTGGTAAAACGGCGCGTATCGGCAGTTATGTTATTCAACCTATCGACGCAACCATTGGTTTGTTGTCACACGAGTTGGGCCATGATTTGGGCTTACCAGATGAGTATGATACAGCCTATTCAAAAGACAAGTTTGGTGGTGTTGGTGAAACGGTCTCGTCATATTCTTCAATGTCATCTGGTAGCTGGGGTGGTGTAATTTCAGGTACAAAGCCAACAGGCTATAGCCCTTATGCCAAGCTGTTTTTACAAAATAAATTTGGTGGAAATTGGATTGTCTCTGACGAGATAAATATCTCTGAATTAGATACTGCTGGTGTAACTGTTAAGTTCTCTCAAGCAGGTATCAAAGGTCAGCACAATGACTTAATTAAAGTAAACTTAGCTGAGCAAACGAAAGTTGTTTACGAGCCTATTCACAATCAAGCTTTTGATCTAACTAGTTACAGTTCAATTTCGTTCCCTCAATCTGTGCAGGGAGCAAAAGCTGCGACATTAAGCTTCGACTTAAACTCAACGTTATCTTTGAATGATGCGTATGGCTTTAGGTTACGTGTAGATATTCCAAGTGCTGGCATTTCAGGTGCGCTTTCGCCAAGCAATGCTGCGGACTTAAACATGAGCTCTGATGGTACTAAAGTCCGTTCAACAAATTCGCAATGGGCAACAGTGAATTATGACATTGCTTTCTTAGCGCAATTTGAAGACGTTATTTTTACACTAGAAAACTATGCAATTGGCGGTGACGCGACTTACGTAGCGGTTGATAACATTCGAGTGTCAGATGGTGAGCAGGTGTTAAATGAGATTACCTCAAATACACCAGATAAAGTGGCATTTGAATATGCGGCTAAACTTTCGGATGGCACAATTCAGTATACTCCATATTATCTATTAGAATGGCGTCAACACGTTGGCTTTGATGCCAGTTTAAAGGATGCTGGTATGGAAGAAGGGCTGTTAGTATGGTTTGTTGATCCCTCGTATGTCATTGAGTACTTTGAAGTACCAAGTGCAGACAACCATGTTGGCGCACACCCTGGTGAAGGTTGGATTGGTATCGTAGATGCTGATAGAAACCCTATTTTAGAATATGAGACAGAGTACACTAGCACTGGCCAATGGGTTGCGGACAGAAATATTACGCCTTTAAATAGCCGTAAACAAATTAAGGATGCTGCATTTAATACGTTGCCACAGACGGGTGATGAAGGTAAAACAGTTCGTACCGATTTAGCAAATGGCGGTTATCTTGAGCGCAAATGGATGGACTCGTTCACAAACGCTAATCCTAAGTTTGTTGATTGGGACGATTACACAAACTACATTCGTCCAGCAACTGGTAAAAAGCTACCTAAGTTAGGTCTAATTTTTGAAGTTGTTGACCAGTCAGAGGATGGTTCAACAGCCAGTGTCAAGTTATCGAAAATGTGGTAACTAAACGTCAGGTTATAATTTAAAGCGCCCGGTTAGTACCGGGCTTTTTTGTCATTGAATAAGGCAAAAAAAGAATCACAGTTTAACTGCCTCACTTTTAGACAGCCAAATTAAGTTGTGAGCACTATTGATATCAATATTAATTTTTTCAATAATAACCTCATACTACGAGTAACTTCACCCCACTTCCAAATTTTTATAGCCATTTAATGGCACAATATGATGACCCGTATATATCAAAGCGACGCATTATTGCATGGGGTTAATCATTGAAGTGAGGCTAGTAGGTATGAGGCACTGAGGCACACCAGATTCAGCTTCTTTGATCATGCGCACGATCTGTGTTTCAGTTTATGGGGGAGTTACATCATCTTAAGTATTTTTCTCCACATAAAAACGCGCGCCTTACGCATCTAGATATGCAGTGATAGTACTTGGTGTCCACCAAGCTAACTTGCCTACTTCGCGCTGTTGCCATGATTTAAACGCCTAACTTTTAACGGTTATTTAAAGGTAGGCTGCACTCATTTTTTTGCCAAATTTATGATGGGTGTCTTCTTTAATTCAAGATGGGTGTCTTCTTTAATTCTTGAGATGGGTGTCTTCTTTAATTCTTGGAGTAGGTATCACTCAAAATTTTATGCTTTCAGACTACATTGACATTGAAGCTTGACAATAATGCCCTTAAAAAAGCCCCGTAGAAACGAGGCTATTTGAAGAACAAGTTATAAGCTATATAAAAATGGGTAACTGTCGGAGTAAGTGCAAATCACTCTATAGCTAGATAATCAAGACTTACTTCTCCATCTACATTCCATATAACTTCTATTTCTCTATCATTTATGCTGAAAATAGCACATTGTTCGACGCCATCATTCCATTGTTCGGTTGGACTACCTAATAAGGCTATAAACTCATCAAGTGTTGTTAAATTATTAAACTTATAAGTATCAAGATTTATCTTACAAACCCCCTTAAAGCTATCGAAGCCTCTATAACCGCTTCGAAAACATATAAATAATGATAAGACCTTCCCATCAATGACATTTATTGAATAACCATGTTGTTTACTTTCTAAAGAGCTTAACTCTTTAGAAATTGAAATATCATAACCAATGGTTTGACCTTGTAGGGTGCCACTATTTAAATTCAGTGTTAATTCATTCATAAAAAACCTTTAAAACTAATCCATCTTGTCAAGTTGATGGCTTTCAATTCGACCAGATACTCGAACGACTGGAACACTTCTTACCCCAACTGAAGTGTTCTTCTTCGCAGCTGACACAGCAGCAGATTTGGGTGAGCCATTTGGGTTACTAGGCTTCGAAGGAACAATAACCTTATCAACTTTTGCTGCCGACAAGTCCGAAGAACAATTTGAACAAGGATTTTGAACAACTGCAACCGTATGCGGTTTGGGTTTTCCTCTCAAATCATCTAGCACTTGTGTTTCTGCATGGATGTCCTCAGCCCTAGTATTACCAGGAATACTCTCTCTTACAGGTGTAAGATTCCCATCTCCATCTCTTCCCTGCCCAAATGTCGCTTCCCCAGGGGCATCAGACTCTCTTCTTTTTTGAATTAAGTTGTTTACCATATCCTGATCAGTGTTTTTACTACCCAAATCTGCAATATTGCCATTGCTACCGTTGAAGCTACCCGCCCCATTTCCATTGACAACACTTTTTAATTTTTGAGTTAAAGAGTCCGGAGCTAGTTTAGTCAACTTTGCGCCTGTTACACTCATAGCAGCGTCAATTGCTAAACTCTTTCCTGCCCCCATAAGCACATCAGACGTTGACCTATTACCACTTGAAAAATCATTAATAGCATTACCAATAGTTTGACCAGCTTCCCAAGAACCATATAAAGCCAGAGCACCGCCTCCAATTTCTATAATAGGAATAATCAATACTGGCAAATAACCAGTTGGGTCTGTACCTGCCAGCGGATTATTCATAAGGTAAGAATATGGATTTATTCCCTGAGAACCTTCGTGAATAAACGGATCAACACTCATAAACCGACCGAGGTTATAATCGTACACCCGACCGTTCATATGAATGAGTTCCATCTCATCTAAGTGTTCGTGGTTGGTAAAGCCTCTGCTTGTTTTTGCTTTGTCAATGTCCTTGAATCTACTTTCAAACTTCAATCCGTCGCTTGCTTGGCGAGGCTTACCAAATGGGTCAAAGTTACGTTCCGCTATAACTTTACCGTTACGGTCGGTAAAAAGTCGGGCACTCCCTAATCGGTCTCTGTGCGTGTAACGTATGACGGCTTGGGCACTACCTTGTTGACTGATAACAGCTACATCGCCGACGTAGGCACGCCACGTGAGTGTACCTCCCTTGACTTCCTCTTCGTAGCTACTCGCATAAAAGCGTGTTTCACCTGTACTCTTAGTTTGCTTAAATCGTATATGGTCGGGACCATATACAAAACTGTTGGTGATGCCGTTTTTAGTAATAGAGGTAGGCTTGTCCATGGCGTTGTAAATTGCGGAGGCTAGGCCGTCTCCTTGGATCATATTTCCGCGTGCATCATAACTAAAGCCAACCCAAGTCCCATTGGTTTTATAAATCTTTTTAACTGCGTTAGGGCCACCGCCACTGTGGCCACTTAAACTATTGATGTAGTCATGTTGTGAACCACAATCTGACTTAGAGGTGATATTACCCATCGCATCATAACTGTATCTGATGGTGGTAATGCTTTGGATGGCGTTAGCGGTCAGGCGGTGTAAATCATCGTAAAAGTAAGATTCGCTAAAGCTATGCTGGGTGCCCACACTCCCCGTGGTCACACTCATTTCTATGAGATTACCAAATCCGTCATAGCGTGCCAGCAATAACCTCAACTCAGTTAATGAAAGGCGAGGTTAAACGGTTACTTAGCGTATCGAGCCTAATCTAAAAAATGCATGGCGAAGAAGTACGGTCTTCCATGGAACTATTATTGTTGAGAAGGCAACATGGTATCAATTGCCTTGTTTAGAAAGTACATTGACGAGATGGCAGTGCGGTATTTTCGCTATTCGTTAGGGTTTGATTGTTCCTATCGACAATGAACGGGCCTTTAGGTCAGGACAAAGTGCTGTGAAAGTTAAAAGGCCCAACTCTATCCGGGCCTTTTAGCTTTACCGTTATAGGTTTGTTGTTTGCAAGCCGCGGCGAGTCAGTAAGGCTTCTGTGGTAGGCGCTTGGCCTCTGAATGCTTTATATGACTCCATCAGCGGTCTTGAGTTACCAACCTCAAGAATATTTTTGCGGTAGTGATCGCCTATCTTCCTGTTCAAACCGCCTTGAGATTGCACATAGGCATAGGCATCGGCGGCCAAAATCTCACTCCACATGTACGCATAGTAGCTCGCGGAGTACCCCCCTCCCATTGAGTGAGAGAAGTATGCAGACTTATATCGCGGCTGGATGTAAGGTACGTATAGTCCATGCTTTTTCAACATGTCTTGTTCAAACTGTTCCGCATTTTCTACTTTATCGGAAGGGGTTAGCGAGTGCCATTCCATGTCGACGATTGCAGCGGCCACATATTCTAATGTATCAAACCCTTGATTAAAGCTACGTGAGCGAACAATCTTATCGAGTAAATCCTTCGGAATTGCCTCGTTCGTTTTGTAATGTTTTGCGTAGTTTGAGATGACTTTGGGGTGAATAGCCCAGTCTTCTTCGAATGTAGAAGGGAACTCAACGAAGTCTGTTGATACTGAAGTGCCTGCCAGTGATGGGTATTTCACATCTGAAAACATACCATGAATACCATGACCTAGCTCATGGAACATGGTTGTTACCTCGCCATAGCTTAGCAGTGTAGGTTGGCCTTCAGGTGCTTTTGCGATATTCATCACATTGACCACCACTGGTTTTTGCTCTAGTAGGTGTGTTTGATCGACAAAAGAACTCATCCATGCTCCACCACGTTTTCCTGGGCGTGCAAAATAGTCAGCGTAGAATATAGCGAGACTGGTACCATCATGATCAAACAATTCGTATGCTTTTACATCTGGGTGATATACCGGTAAATCTGGACGATGCTTAAATTCGACTCCATACAACTCCTTCATAGTGAAGAATAAACCATCTTCTAACACGCGGTTAAATTCAAAATAGGATTTAACGGTATTTTCATCTAGCGCGTATTTGTCTTGACGTACTTGCTCTGCATAGAATGCCCAGTCCCATGGTTGCAGTTCAAACGTATCGCCTTGTTCAGCCATTTTCGCTTTAATTGCTTTGCTTTCAAGCTTTACGTTTGTCATTAATGCGTCAGTCATACCAGAGAACATAGAGAATACGGCATCTGGTGTTTGTGCCATTTGGGCTGATAAACTGTATGCAGCCCAACTATCGAAGCCCAGTAAACTGGCCCGCTGAGCGCGGATCTCGGCAAGACGTTTAATAATTGGCATATTATTGGTGTCGCCGGATTGTGCACGTTCGGCGGATGCACGCCAAATACGTTCTCTTAAATTTCTATTTTGGATATTGGCAAGAATTGGCTGACGTGTTGTATTGGTAATACTAATTAAGTATTTTCCGTTTTTTCCAGCTTGTGTTGCAGCTGCTGCCATTGAATTGATTTGCGCATCAGTCAAGCCTTTTAGTTCATGCTTGTTATCAACTAGCACCGCAATATTACTGGTTTCTTTTAGTAAATTTTGGCCAAACTGCGTAGTTAACTGTGAATGTTCTTTGTTCAAAGCACGTATTTCAGTTTGCTGTGCTTCTGTCAGCTTTGCACCGGCACGGATAAAGCGCTTATAGTACACTTCAACCAGCCTCTTTGACTCAGCATCTAAGCTTAAGGTGTTACGATTGCTGTGGATCTGCTCAACACGTTCGAATAATGCTTTATTTAAATAAATATTGTCGCTGTGCTGAGTGAATAATGGCGCCAGCTCTTGTTGCAACGCTCTGCGCTCTGGGTTTGAATCAGTTAGGCTAATGTTCCAAAAGTAATTACCTACACGAGATAGGACCTTGCCACTTTTCTCTAACGCCACAATGGTGTTTTCAAAAGTCACCGCTTTTTGGGCTATGATCTGTTCTATTTCAGCTAAATTTTCGGTAATCCCTTGCTCAAAAGCTGGTTTGATATCCCCATCATGGATCAGGTTAAATTCAGGAGCTTGGTACTGAAGCGCGCTTTCACGCAGTAAGGGGTTATCAAGCATATTTTGTGTAGCAATTTTCTGCCCTTCAGAGGGACTTTGTGGTGCAGAGTTTTGACTGTTACAGCCGGCCAATAGCAGAACTGAACCGACAGCCAGTGCAATTGTTGTTTTAATCATAGTTTAATTCCGAGATTCTGTAGTGCTGAATTGAAAACTCACAAATAACGCGCTTTTTGATTAGCAATGACCGTGGAATGAATTGGTTGGGAAAACCGCGTTCAACGCACTCTGCTTATTTTTCAAACGCAAAGCGGCCATTTGTGATTTGTTGATATGTTATATTGTAACAAAATAAAGGCAATTTAAATTCTACGATAATTTGAAACATTTTATTAAGTGTATGATTTAAAATGAATTAAATTTTCTATTTTAGATGTTTAAAGGAATTGTAATTCTAGTTTTTCAAGCTTCTTGGTAAAACTTAATTCGTTATATGGTGTAAAAAACGCGACAAAAAAGCTTGCAAACCCACTAGTGTTGATATGTTATATTATAACAAAAATAACGTATGGGATTATTATGTTTAAACTTTCGCCATTGATGCTTGGCTTGATAGCACCACTCTCTGTACAAGCCTACGCGCAGAATATTAGTGGTCAAATTCAAGACCAAAATGGCGCAGCTATTGCCAATGCGAGTATTTCAGTAATGGGCAGTCAGCAAGTTGTTAAGTCCGACCAAAATGGTCAGTTTACTTTGCAAACCAATAAAAGCAGTGACGTTGAGCTACATATCACGGCTGCTGGTTTTGCACATCAGAATAAAGTGGTAAAAGAAGATGAAAAAGGTGCTGCCACGATTACCGTTACTTTAAATACATCAGTGATGGAAGTGATTGATATACAAGCCTCTCCATTTCATGCATCGTCAATGGAATCGTCTATGCCAGTGAGTGTGTTGTCAGGTGACGCACTTAAAGCGCAACAAGCCGCTACGCTTGGAGACACACTGTCTAAGCAGGTTGGTGTGCATACGAGTTTTCATGCCAAGGTAGCAAGTACTCCCGTCATCCGAGGTTTGAGTGGACCTCGAGTGCTGATCACGCAAAATAGTCTTGATGTCAGTGATGCATCGCGCGTGGGTCCCGACCACTCTGTGGCATCGGAATCCATTACAGCAACCCAGATTGAAGTGCTGAGAGGGCCTGCAACTTTATTTTACGGCAGTGGTGCGATTGGGGGAGTTGTAAATGTCGTTGACGAGCGAGTGCCGACAAGTAGCGATACCTATGGAGAGTTTTTGATTGAGCGTGCCACGGGCGATAAGCAAAAGTTAGCGGCGGTAAACTTAAATACAGGTACTGGAAATTTTGCGATGCACTTGGATGGTTTTGTGCGTGAATCGAGTGATTATGAAATTCCTGTTCCTGCAGAGCTTGGTGATAAGCCGCACGCTTCTAAAGATTACACAGTAGAAAATAGCGCTGAAGACTCGCATGGTGTAACTATAGGTACGTCGTACTTATTTGATCAAGGTTATGTTGGTGTATCCTACGGCAAAATGGCCAGAGAGTACGGTATTCCGGGCCATAGTCATGGTAACGAAGCGCCAGATGTGTACGCAGACTTAAGTCAAGATCGCTGGCAACTACTTGGTAAGTATAGCTTTGATCATGCATTCCTAAGCGAAGCAAACTTTCGAGCTGCCTATACCGATTATGAACACAGCGAAATAGAACATGGCGAAGTGGGGACTCTTTTTGCTAACGAAAGCCAAGAAGCGCGAGTAGATTTGATGCATCAACCCATTGCTGACTGGCGTGGCGGCCTGAGTGTTCATTACAAGCGTAGCGATTTTTCTGCGCAAGGGGCGGAGGCATTCACCCCGCCATCTGTCAGTACAACATTTGCGCTGGCGTTGATGGAAGAGCGTCACTTTGGAGAGGTGTTAGTGCAATTGGGCGCGCGTGTGGAGCGCGTTACTTTGGATGCGCCAAATGTACTTTTATCTGGCGCTGATCTACAAGCAGGTGGGCATAATGACCATGACCATGACCATGACCATGACCATGACCAGACTGCGGTTGACAGAAAATTCGATGTTGATCATGAGTTTACGCCAGTGAGCTTATCAATAGGGGCTGTTTGGGACTATCACCCTGGTTATAACATAGGTTTTTCCGTGGCTCGTGCCGAACGTGCGCCAGCTGCTTCAGAGCTATTTTCATTCGGGCCTCATATTGGAACGGGGACTTATGAAGTGGGTGCGTTGTTTAAACAAAAATCTGATAGTCTGACATTCGAGTTAAACCCTCAGGGTATCGACTTGGAGCGCTCTCATAATTTAGATATAACATGGCGAAAGTTAGAAGGTGATTTCGGCTTTGTATTTAATGCATTTTATAACAAGATCGATAATTACTATTACCAAACAAATACAGGGTTGATGGCCGATGATGGGCATGACCATGACCATGACCATGACTATGACCATGGTGAAACCGAGCAAGGTGATCATGGCTTACCCGTTTATGTGTTTAAAACAGATGATGTCACTACACATGGGTTTGAAGCTGAACTCGCATGGCAAGCAACAGATGCTTTGAACGCAACGTTTTTCGCAGACATAGTGCGTGCTAGGCTCAAAAGCGGTGAAAATTTACCGATGGTTTCTCCGGTTAGGTTTGGTACCAAGCTGAGCTACAACCTTGATAAATTCACAATTAACTTGGACGTGGTGCGATATCAAAAGCAAACCCATATTGCCGAGCATGAATCGTCTACGCCTGGATACACATTGCTTGACGCGAGCTTGAACTACGATTACTCAGCACTTGGTCAAGATTGGGTAGTGTATTTGAAGGGACACAACCTGACAGACACTGAAGCGCGTGTACACACGTCATTCTTGAAAGACAAAGCGCCCATGCCGGGTAGAAGTTTTGCTTTAGGCCTGAGGGGCTATTTTTAATTTTACTTCTCTTTAGGGGGCGCATGCCCCTTTTTCGTTTTGCATCCCCTCTCTTCGAACTGTCAGATCTAGCAGTTATAAAGTTTACGTGAATCTTCAAAATGCACTCACAACGATAGAGCAGACCAAATATGAGTGTGTGAAGCCTTTACGGGGCACGATACTTTGGTCACATTATACTGAGGTAAGTCATGAAGATCACGGCAACGGCATATTTTATAGGATGCTTTTCAGGCTATATTTTAGCCACCATGAGCGCGGCGGATATGCCATCGTCAACGTATGACACCAGTTACAGAGAAGTCCAGTTAAATGCGCAATTGACGTCACTAAACAAGCGACAAGCGGCTTTACAACGCCAGTTAGATAATATAGCGGAATCTGCTCCGAAATTATTTTCAACAGAAGGCCTCGTTGATACTGATGAGCCAATGCACATAGTAGATTTTCATTTAGCTGAAAAAGGGCTTAAAACACTGCCATCATCTGAAACGACAATTAAGATGCATCAAATTGCGTTGAGAGAGTATCTTAAAAATAGATAATTGAGCTGCCACTAAATGCGTATTTTCAAGCCAGACTTAAACTTAATTCGATAACCTACTGAGGCCATTTATGCAAAGGTGCTCAGTATATACCGACCAAGGCGCGCACGTGTGGCGCATACGTCATCGAATTGGACGAGATGTAACACGTGCATTATTGTGGAGTTTAGCCGTACCCGCACTTGTTTAAAGCGCAACTATCAGGCTGTGGGTGATGCCACCGCCTGACTTTACACGGTATTGTTACTGTGTCCCTTGATAGGTGATTTCAGGTGTTTCGAGAGAAAAGACTTTACCATCGTCCAATGCAATCTCAATGTAAAAAGTCATACTGCTTGCCAGTGTCGGTGCCGTATTGAGCATTAAGTCCAAGGCAAAACCTGTGTGAGCGGCTTCATTTTGGGTATTACTCTCAACATATTCTGAGACGGTCAAATAGACGCGTTTATCAGCGTCATAGTCATAGAAATGATTGCCAATACTTGCTGTAGTAACCACAAATACATCATTTAAAGTATGCCCCGCAGGGTATTTATCATTCAAGTCATAGGCTGATGTAATTGTAATCGCCTTAATTTTTTGTTTTACAGTAGGGGGGACGGGTGACAGGGCATAGGCTGTGTTAATGAAAGAAAAAGGCCGAACTCGTCTCTGTTTGGAAAGGGGGTTTACATATTCAGTTTGTGTATCTATACCGATAATGACACTATCAAACGCCACGCGCTCGTTAGCTATATACTCAGTACCACGCGCGATCCGGTCAAGACTTATCCCCGAATTTTGAGCTCGTTGATATATCTGAACGTTAAATCCAGTTGCAATGATGGTGGTTGCCCCTTGCCGTGGTTCTGGCAAATCTGGATCATATGAATCAGAACCACATGCGATTATAGTTGCGGTTAGAGCGATGATACTCAGAGCTTTAATTTTCATGGTAGAGAAGTCCTTTCAACCGTAATGATAACTATCGCTATTTTATGAGGTGCTGGGTTGGGTACAATCAAATATTTGTTATTTTATGTTACCCGCTCAGAATAGAATGTGTTGAGTGATTAACGAGTATCATGTAGCCCTGTTGAACAACGATTGCCATTCAACAGGGAAAACAGGGGAGGGATACTAAATTTGGTTGGCAAATTGGGTATCGGTTAATGCTTGCTCTGATTCCATCTCACCGCGATGGTCTTTGGCGAGTTTTTCATAGAGTAAAGGCAGTACGATCAACGTAAAAAATGTACCTATTAACATGCCTGCTACCAAGATAATACCAATACTGTTTCTTGCTTCTGCACCAGCGCCCGTCACTAATACCAAAGGGAAGTGACCAAGTACTGTCGCACCGGTTGTCATTAGAATAGGGCGCAATCGGGTTGCTGCAGCTCCCTTGACTGCGTCGAATTTATTTTTCCCTTCAAGCTGCAAGTGGTTAGCAAACTCTACGATTAAGATACCATTTTTAGCAATTAAGCCGATCAACGTAATTAGCCCTATTTGACTGTAAATGTTGACCGTAGTGAGCGATAAAAATGGCAGCATGAGTGCACCTGCCAATGCGAGCGGAGCGCAGCCAAGTAGCACGACAAGCGGATCTCTAAAGCTATTAAACTGAATAGCGAGTAAGAAATAGACGACTATCATTGCCACTAAAAGTACGCCGACCATTGTGTTACCTTCTTTGCGTAATTGCCTAGATTCTCCTGCATAGTCGACAGAGTAATGAGCTGGCAAAATTTCTGCCGCGATTTGCTCAATATTACTCAGGCCTTGTTCTTTGGTAATATGTGGTAATACGCCGGCCAAAATTCTAAAAGAGTTTTGCTGGTTAAATGAACCCAGTACCCTTGGGCTGGTAAATGTTTCTAGGGTGGCAAATGCAGAGATTGGTACAAGCTTACCTTGGTCAGTTCTAATTTGCATATGTAAGATTTCTTCAGGGTTGTATCGCTCTTCGTCACCGACAATCGGTATAACACGGTATGCTTTACCCTCTTTGTTGAAGTAATTCACAAAGTTATTTGACATAAGCACGCTAAGTTGTTCATTTACTTGTGAAAGACTCAGGCCCAAGTCAGCGACTAGCGCTCTATCAATTTTCAGTTCGGCTTGTGGCAAGTCGATTTTTAAGTCCGTATTGACGAATAAAAAGTTCCCACTTTGATTCGCCTTTGTAATGATTTGATCCGCATAAAGTTTCATTGTTTTTGGATCGTCACTGCCGCGTAGCACCACCTCGACATCAAACTGACCAGCCGTTGGCAGCGAAGCCGGTAAAATTGGGAATAGGCTCAGGCCAGTAACACTGCCTAACCTCGCATACAAGTCGAACAGTAGATCATGTACTGAGTGTTCGCGCGCTTCAAATGGCGCTAACTCGACGCCACCAAATCCCGCCGCCGCGGTCACGATTTGCCAAGTAAATTGACCGCCTTCTGTTGCATTCATAACGCGTGCCGTATCATTCATTTTTAGCGACGTATAGGCTTGAGAGGACTCAGGTGGCGCCTCAATAACGACTTGAATACTGCTTTGATCTTCAATCGGCGCAAGTTCTTTTTGCGATAACAAATAAAACGGAACAGATAGCAGTGAAAATATGATAGCGACAAAGAATATTTGAGGGCGTAGTTTGAAAAGCGCATCAAGTATTCTAAAGTAAAACGCTTGTAGTTGATCAAAGTAGCTGTTGACTTTACGCGTCAGCTTGCCTTCTTTACCGCCTTCAGGGTTCACATACGCGCTCATGATCGGAGAGAGTGTAATTGCTACAAGCCCTGAAATGAGTACTGCGATTGCCAAAGTGAATGCAAACTCACGAAATAAGAATCCTGTTAACCCTGTTAGGAAGCCGATGGGGGCATACACTGCAGCTAGCGTCAATGTCATCGCAATCACAGGCACTAAAAGCTGCCGAGAACTGATGAGAGCAGCTTGCAGCCTTGGCTTGCCTTCTCGCATATGTCGGGCGACATTTTCTACTACGACAATCGCATCATCTACCACTAGCCCCACTGACAATACAATGGCCAGAATAGTGAGTAGGTTTAATGAAAACCCCATTGCATAAATAACAGCAATGGCACCAAGGATAGAAATCGGAATAGTAATAAGTGGTACCATCGCAGTTCTGAAGGAACCCATCATGGCCACAACGACAATGCCAACGAGCAGGACAGTTTCCCCCAGAGTGGTGAAAATCTCTTTAATGGAGTCTCGCATGTATAAAGTGCCATCGTATCCAATCGAGATTTTCATGCCACTGGGTAATATTTGGTTGATGTCATCTAACTTTGAATACAGTGCGTCACCGATATTAATTTCGTTCGCACCTGGTAAAGCCCATACCGCCAAAAAAACGGTGTCGTGATAATCTAACCTGGCAGTCACCATTCCTTCGGCTTCGCCAATCTCAATGTTAGCGATTGCGCCCAGTTTGAGTTGTGTGCCATCCATCTCTTTAACGACTAAGTTTTCAAAGTCAGCGACATTTTTGAGGCTAGTGTTTGCCATTAAATCGATGCGTTGGCGGTTGTTTTCACTGTACCCAATCGTTGCAATGGTATTGTTAGATTGCAGTGCGCTGAATACGTCACTGGCACTGAGGTTGTAAATAGCCAATTTGTCGCTATCTAGCCACACACGCATAGCGGGGTTTCGACCTCCTTCAAGGGTGACTTTTTGCACGCCAGGAATGTCAGACATTGAGGGAACAACATTTCGTACCAAGTAGTCACTGACTTCATTTCGAGGTAACTCAGCAGACTCGACATCCAAATAAAATACAGCGTAGGGACTGTCAGCGCGGACAATTTCAATTGCGGGGTCTTCGGCGCCTGTTGGTAACTCAAACTTTATTTGATTGAGTCGGGTTGTGAGCTCTGCCAATGCATCAGTGGTATTGTGGTTTAGGTCGAGCCAAGCCGTTACCTTACTGAGTCCAGACGTGGTTACGGAGTCAACATAATCAACCCCTGGTACGGTCGATGCGACCCGTTCAATAGGTTCTGTGACATAGCCTTTTACGACGTCAGCAGCAGCCCCTGTGTACACGGTATTGATCACTAATGATGCACTCTCTATCTTGGGATATTGCTGCACTGAGATCTGTTTTGCAGCATTGATTCCCGCTAAGATAATCAATAAAGAAAGTACAATTGCGAGCACGGGTCGATTAACGAAAATATCCATCATAGATGGCTTGTTTTCATGTAAAGCACTCATTACTGCGCTCCATTTTTGTCTGCATTGTCAGCGGTTTGCTCTATATATACCAAGAGGTTGTCTTTGAGCTTAAAGGCGCCTTCACTCGCAATAAACTCGCCGCCGTTCAAGCCTGATAAAACGATTTGATGATCTTTTACTTTGTCGCCCAAGGTCACTTTAATCGGCTTTGCACGCCAATTCTGCTGTGCATCTTTTTCCAAAACATAGACAAACTCACCAAAGTGACTACGCGTAATTGCATTGGTCGGCACGCTCACAGCTTGTATATATTCGGTGGGCACTAATACTGTCGCCATTTGATTGTGACTGTACTGGTTATTTGGGTTGGCAAGTATCGCGCGGTAGCTTTGTTGGCGAGAGTCGATGTCCAAGCTTGGGGTTTTTGCAATCACCTTCGCGGTATGCGTACGGCTTTGCTCAGCTTGAATAAAAGTAATATTTACGGTACTGCCTAAACGCGGTTGTGTGAGTGTTTGTGGTACTTGAAAGTCTACCCAAATCGTTTCATCTAAACCAATCAGTGATGTGATGGGGGTGTTTACATCAATAAATTGGCCAGCCTGATATTGATCTAGGCTTGTTTGACCGGCAAAGGGGGCGCGGATGGTTTTTTTTGCAATTAAAGCTTCTAAGTTTTGAACATCAGCCTGGGCAACCGAAACATCGGCTTCAGCTTTGTCTACTTCATCAGGGCTGATGCGCTTTTGTGCCAACAGTTTGACCACTCGTTGGTAGGTTGACTGAGCTAGTTTAACGCGCGCGGAAGCTGCGCGTAAATTGGCTTCATCAATACTTGTATCTAATTTAAGTAATACCTGTTCCGCTTCTACGATATCTCCGGGGTTAAAGCCCACAAAAGTGATAAGGCCAGAGTATTCATTGCGAACCGTGATTGTCTGTTTTGCATGCAGTTGGCCAACAACTTTGACATAGTTAGTGTGTTCAGTGGCTTGAGCATAGGTACTTTTTACTGATGCTGAAGGCTCAGGGAAAGATTCTCCAAAAGCGATAGCAGCTTGTACTTGTTTAAATTTGATAAAACCTAGACTAGCGATAACGACTAGGACGATAAAAATGGCACTTAACCACCGTTTCATGTTCATAAGGCCTCCAAATAGGGTTAGCGCAAGTTTAGCGCGGTAAGTTGTTGCTCAATATTAATGAGTGAGTCATTCGTCAAGGGCGCTTGCCATGGATAGCTATTCAAAAGACGCACGGAGCTTCGAATGATTGGGTGTTCAAGCTCAAGAGGTTGTTGCAATGAATCGGTGCCCTCAACAATTTGCTTAGTTTGCTGCACGCGCTGAACCTGTTCATAGCCCACTGTCATAGCCCACCCACTAATGATGATCTCTTCGATGACCTCGCCAAGATTGGGAACATCCTTGAGCTCACCAGAGTTGATACCATCGGTCAGTGCTAGCTTGAATGCGCTTTCACAGCGGCTACTGGCTTCGATTATCTTACTTGTCCAATAGCTTGAGCCTTTTCGGATCACCGCTTCATTCGTGGCATATGTTTGTAATTCATAATCAAATTCAAAACACTGCAACCGTTGTGGTGCAATCAAACTGATGGCCAAAATTTTCTCTGGCGTGCTAATTGGCAGGGCCAAAACTTGATCAAATATTTTTGATACATGGACAAACGATTGATAAGCCAGTGCGAGGACGATGTCTTCTTTGCTTTGCACAAATTTATAAACTGAGCCCATAGAGAGCCCAGCTACACGCGCTATTTTGGCCATCGTAAAGTCGGTAACGGATGACTCGTTAATACATTGCTCTGCGGCTTGGAGGATCATTTTTTGCTGAGTTTGCTGATCGTATTTAGGTGCTGGTGCCATGTTTTATTCCATAATTATAACGCTTGAACTCTATTCGAATATCATTCGAATGTTGTTATTGTAGTCTTGTATGAGATGGTGTCAACTCAAAAAAAGGTTTTTTGAGGTTGGATTTTGCACACTTTATTGATTGGTTAGAGAGATTTTTAACCGAAATGGCTTGTTGGGGATTTAATTTTGCTCTATTTTAACAGTGCATTTACATCAAATAAGGATAATCATAATGAAGTTAAACAAAAGACACTTAAAAAAATTAACTGACGAAAATGCATTAGCAAAACAGCAAACCCCCAATATTGCGGGGGGAAAATTTACTTACGGCCAGTGTACTGCTACCCAAGGGGATTGCGCACCAAATACATATAATGCGGGTACTTGTTATACACAAAGCCCCGATCTAACGGGATGTGCTTGTCCAACGACATCACCCATTATTTGTTTCTAACTCGTTTGTAAATGAGCGCCAAGTGGGCAAACTTGGCGCTATATAAAAAACTCCTTATTTTATCACCCCAATTTATCACTCTGTGCGTTTATTATATTTAAAGAGCTAGATATTATAGTTCAGCGACTTTTTCTCTGACCAAAAACATAGTAATGCAAGGAATTCCATGATTAATAAACATGCTTTGATTGGGGTGTTAATTTTATTTTTAGCTGCATGTCAAGCAACCCAACAAGCCAGTCGTCCAACTAACGCCAGTGACTATGATAATGATTTTATCGCGCCACGGGTTGCTGGTGAATTAATGCTGGTAGATAAGACCGTGTTTGAGCAACCAGAATATGGTATGTCATTAAAGTACGTCGATGAGAATTTCCCAAAGGATTTTGTCACAGTGTATATCTACCCCATTGGGAAAGTAAGTTGGGATGATACACAAGAAGTGGTATCTGACGAGCTTGAAAGTGTTTTGGCTGAAATTGATGCAGCAAAAAAGTTAGGTAAATATAAAGAGGTCAATCCAGCCACTGTGCAGGCTGTTACTTTTGACGCAAATGGTAAAACGTTTGTCGGAAAACAAGCCCAATTCACAATACAATTGAAAAATAGCGCGGAGTATCACTCTGAGGCATATGTGTTCATCTCTGAGGACAAATATATTAAGTTTAGGCTTAGCTTTCCTGTACATACCGCCAGAGAAAATACGGGCATAGACATCGTCAAAACACTACTGCCAGAAATTACAGTGCCTAAAGAGTCAGAGTATATGTACACTCTGCGCGAGTCACATAGGAAGAAGATGGTTGAGCAATGGATGAAGCTGATATTGAAGCAGGCCAATTCTGAAGATAGCTAGGCAAACCATTAAATATTTCTATCTGCGAATCGTATTACTCATATATAAAAAGAAAAAGGTTTAAAAGAATGGCAGTAGGAAACTATCGTAAGACACAGGTGCTTAAAAGTGAGCTTATAACACCAAATTATAAAAGGGTTGTACTCGGTGGTACAGACTTGCAGAGCTTTCCTTCTGGCTATGAGAGTGGTTACGTGAAGTTACTGTTTACCAAACAAGGTGACGTACTGCGCGAAGAAGAAGCATTTGAGCAATTAGCTAAAAAGAACATCATGCTGCGTACTTATACGGTACGAGCATTTGATAAAGCCACTGCAACGCTTACTATTGATTTTGCCCTTCATACATCAGAAAAAGGCGCATCGCCAGCTTCGGATTGGGCTAAAGCTGCGAACCTGGGAGATGAAATTATCATCGGTGGCCCTGGTGCGACTAAGTTAGCTAACCCTGATGCACCGTGGTTCCTGTTTGTCGGTGACATGACCGCATTACCTGCAATTAGCTGTAATTTAGAGCAATTACCATCAACAGCCCGTGGGATAACGATTTTAGAAGTTACCAGTGAAGCAGATATTCATCAGTTGAACAAGCCTGACAACATTGAAGTAATATGGCGCGTTAACCCCACCCCAGGCCAAAACAGCCCGTTACTAACCGCAATTCAGTCAATTGAGTGGCCGTCAATGACACCTTATGTGTGGTGTGCATGTGAGTTTGAAGCCATGCGCAGTATTCGTCGATTTTTGAAAAGAGAAAAGCAGCTAGAAAAACAAGATATGTATATCAGTAGCTACTGGAAATATGGGCGCACTGAAGATCAGCACAAGGTTGATAAAAGAACGGATGCCGAATTAGAGGGCCAATAAATTTGCCATCTCCTTACCAATTACAATTCAGTGAAAGCATCTCAGTTGAGGTATCGAGGACGTTTTGTTCAATGCCATCTAGTCTATGTTGAACATTCCTGATCACCTTCATTGAACCTCGGCCACAGGGCACATCATATCAATTGATAACAGTTTAAACGGTGAAACCCAATCGGCTAATTTGTGCAGGGCAGTTTAACAATCAGTGTTTTGTCGCCTTACTAAATCTCGTTTTAAACTCTCCAGGAGACATATTAAAGGCTTTTTTAAACTCGCGATAAAAGGTATTTTTATTGTTAAAACCCGCATCTAAATAAAGCTCAGATACTTTTGTTTTTTTACTCGCGTGCTTTAACATGTATGCCGCAGTTTGCACACGGTATGTATTGACGAATTCGTAAAAGTTGGTATTTAGGTGTTCGTTAAGTAGCTCTGATGTCTGATTACTGGTCAAGTCTAATTCTTTGGCTAAGCAGGTTAACGACAGTTCATTATTTAAGTGAAGTTGATCCTTTTCAAATAAGTCGGTCAAATATTTTTTTTGTTGATTAGCCAATTCTGGCGCGAGTTCTAGGACACGGTTTGACTTTGCCTGCTTTATTTTAACGATGTCGATAAACCCTTTAGAGAGCATTAAAATATATATAAAAGTCAATGTATTACTTAAGTCCCAAAGTAAACGTAGGTAATCAGAGCCTATTTTATGTAGCGTTACTTGTACAAAGTAGGCACTTGAAACAACCAAAAAAAACACAACAATTGCTTTTTGACTGATCAGGAACTGAGTACGTTTGTTCGAGGTTTCATGTTGACTGAACCAAGTCGTTTTTGTAAGTAAAAATTGATAAAAGAGCACATGGACAAAATACAGCAAAGCTAAAAGTGTCGGGATTTCTGTTTGCTCAACCAATCGGCCAGTGTAAAAGATAACAAATGGAAACAGATGGAGTAGGCATTTAGTGTAATCAAAATGTGCTTCAGGTTTATATGTTATGTAGAAATAGATTGATGGTCCAAGTAATAGTAAAGATGAATGTACAAATGCAATAAATGGATATGGCATATAGTTAAAGGCAAGGCCGATATATTCCAGCATTGGTGTAGAAAGCAGTAACCAAAAAATAAAGAGTGCGATCTTTTGTTCTACTGCTAATTGACCTTGGATCAATAACAGTGCGATGGTGACAAACACAACATAAGCGGCTGAAACAATGTAAAGTATTTTAAGCGATTCTGCTATCAAGTGAGATCCTTGTATAAGCGGTGAGGAAATGACAATCCAACACACTAACGCACAATAAAAGAAAGTAAAAGCTTGCAAAGATGACCGTTTCTAATGTTTATCACGTCACGTTTTAATGGCAAAAATCGGTCGCTGTGCAACTGTTTGAGCTGTTTCAACACGCCACAATATGGGCATTATTGCCGTTAACTAGACACATAGTTTCTGTGTCTAGTTAACGGCGTTAGGGGGCTAATCTTCTAGCCGGCGTAGCCAGTCATCAAGAGCGCGACCTATCGCGTCAGGTTGATCTTCTGGTAAATAATGCAGCCCTTGTCCAATATAAGCCGTCTCAAGCTCATTAATATGCTCGATATACCAGCTGAGTACATGCGGTGAGTCTTCAACACTCGGTGAGCTATAAACATATAACGTGGGTATGTCAGTGTTACGCATAAAACG
Source organism: Pseudoalteromonas sp. SMS1 (assembly GCF_021530565.1). Lineage (GTDB taxonomy): Bacteria > Pseudomonadota > Gammaproteobacteria > Enterobacterales > Alteromonadaceae > Pseudoalteromonas. Next base: position 137,286 of record NZ_JAKGBI010000011.1, on the reverse strand, counting down.
TTTAATACCGCGCATTAAGCGGTCGGTTTGCGCCGGTTCTCTGGCAATAGGCAGTTGATTTGGCCAAGCGAGTAACGGTTTTCTAGACTCTGGTACAAGATAGGGGGCACGATAAGCTGCCATTGCTTGCTCGCCTAAAGTGCGGTTAACAGAAGCGGGCAAAGCTTGTTCAATCCACATATTTTGCTCAATGACTAACATGGGCCCCAATACGGGATCTCTCAGTGTTCTAAAAAAGTCCGCAACAGGACCAAGGCTTTCATAGCTTTCGGCAGGAAATTGTGGCGGTAACACCCCCTCCATAAAGGCAAGTCCGGCTACTTTGTCTGGGTTTCTTTTGGCATAGAGCCATGCAATTGCTGCGCCCCAGTCATGGCCAACCAAAATCAATTCATCAATATCTAACTTGTTTATAAAGCGGTTGAAATACTGATAGTGTTCTTTAAATGTGTACGCTATATCTGGTTTTCCCGAGTCGCCCATACCTATGAGGTCAACCGCGATGGCCCGATGTGTATCAGCAATGTAAGGCATTACGTTACGCCATGAGTAAGATGACGTAGGGTTGCCATGAACAAACACCACTGTTTTGCCTTGACCTTGCTCTAAATAGGTCATCCAGCTACCTTTTATTTCAACAGCATGTTGCTCAATTTCATGTGTTTCATCAATAATTGGAAATGGCAGCTTTACGCTACTTGCAGCCATAAAAGGAGTCGACACGGCTAACAGTGTCAACAATAAGATGCGTGCATAAGTCATATTTTTGCTCCTTAAGAATATTAAAATACCTATCGCGCTCATCTAAGTTATATGATGTGTAAAGCTTCTCTGTCACTTTAGTGCATAATGAAAAAAGTAATTATATTATTATATTTTTCAATGTGTTAAATGTGTCACTTTGATTAGGGGGCGTGTCTAAGTTGGCGTTGTGAATGAATGAGCTTCCATTAAAGGTCAATTGCATGAAAAAGCCGGCCATTCAAAAAATGGCCGTTCAGTGTTAGTGTGACGAGCTCTCTTTTATACAAAAGAGTACCGCAACGTTTTTTGGCCGAGTTTCCGAGTGCTTTGCTTTCTCTTTCTCATCAGCCTTTTCATTGTTCAGTTTATTACGAATTAAATACCCAGATTTGCCCCAAGTATTTGCAACAAGATCACCGCGTTTAAAACCGCCCAAAGTATGTTGATGATAAGCGATAGCGTCTGCTTGCAAGTGGCCCACCGAGCGTTTGCCGTCTGGGTCTATTAATTGGTCGCTAAGATTGATACCACGCAAAAAGCGGCCTTGCGCATTGTGCCAAGGGATCCACCCATCTGGGCATTGCTCGCTATTAATTGCTAACACTGCATCTCCTAACACGTTTTCAATCACTTGGTTGTAAACTAAGGGGGCGACGATAGGCGCTAAGTCATCAATGTTGATATCTGAAGCGTCCGATATGGTTTGCTTAATACGGTTCACCTCGATTTGGCTTTGTTTGACGTCATTGAGTGCGAGTGTCGCTTCTTTCAAAACCCTGTCAGATTCGCGTTTGGCGTCAACTAACCCTTCGCGTGTTGGCGTGAGTAATTGACGGGCGGTATTTATTTCCTCTAAAAAGCTTCCCATTTGTCGGCTATATAAATCTATTAACGGGTTGGTGATTTCGTGCTGCTTGCTTTCAACCGTATCATCAATGCGTTTATCCACGGTGCTACGAAAGTTGTCATACACATTTTTGGCAACAGCCCCAACCCCTAAAGTCGTTACCAATGTCAGCACTGCCATCCAAGAAAGTACCTTATTTTTTAATGCTTCTGACAATATCGCCTTAGCGCCAGGCGTTAACGTCATATCCGATCCAATTAGATGTGTTTTTTCAAAGCGTGCGGTTAATTCAGATTCCATATTGGCTACCTGGATTAATTGCGCTTTTAATGCTGTTATCTCACTGTGAAGGCGTTTAATTTCGTTATTTTGCTGATTAACTTGTTGTTCTAAACTCACGTGACTTCTCCCTGTATATTTTAATTGTCGGGGGAGGTGAATCACTTAAGTGTTAAAACAGCGAGGGGGGTCATTGAATAATGACCATACTCGATATTGATTGATTTACCTCAAGCCCTGCCCCCATTTTAGTCACTGTATGATAAATGTCCAAAATAACTAGGAGAAGTACTTGTTCAGGTTTAGCTCAGTTAGGAAGGAGTGTTATTGGCCTCTTGCTTGATGTTCAGGGTATCTATATTTTTCTAAGTACTTTTTGAAGCACGCTGGTGAAGCTGCAATCACGGCGTGGTTATCTATTTTATTGGCTGCGAAAGCATCAGCGATAGCCTCAAAAAAGAAATATTCCGCGTCAGAACATGTATCCATTTCAGTCTGCTGTTGGAGCAAAAAGTCTATAACTTCCCGAATGGGTTGTGTGTTAGCGACTTTGTGCCCCAGTGCTTCATATCCAGAAATGTAGAACGCGTTTTGCACGACCCCCTGCACACCACCCAAGTACTTTAGTGCGTCATAAAGAGCGTCATTGCTTAGTCGCCCTTCGGTGAGTAAGCGGTGGGTAAACTGTTTGAAGTTGCGCTCACTATTTTCCATTCGTGCCTTCGCCTCAATATTTTTCATCCTTTATTTTGTTAACGCCCACGCAAGTTGGGTGAACGACAAAGTTCCTCAGCTAACTACTTTACAAAGTACTGACTATCAAATTGCGTGCAATTTGACAGTCAGTATAGAACCCTATACTTTTTGATGATGGCAAGCTCATCCGCACTCGGCCTATTTTAAATAGAGCTTGCATAATCCCAAATCTAGTACTAAATGACCTCCACACCAGTCTATGAATGCCATATAGGGGCGACTTTTAACGATAAACAGTACTAGACAAGACCTTGTACTTTTGCATGTAATTGTGCCATCAGTGATTGATATACATCCATTGAAAATATTTGTAGGTTACTTACACTAAATTCACCACCGACTATAGGGTGAACTTTCCAGCCGATACATTCACCCTCAGAGGGCACAATCCCGTTAGTCATTGCCAGTGAATACCAATCAGATAGGAAGGTTTCACAGCACCATTCAGGAGATTTATTTAACTGGTTAAACTCTTGACCAGAACTGGCAACTTGCTCAAAAGTTCCTTCCAAAACCGAAAGCACAGACAGTGAGCCGTTAGGGTTTCCAAAAACCCAATCGCCGAAAGCCGTTAAAAATAATGCCGTTGAATCTGTGGGCACGAGCCAAGACCATTGAGGTAATAAAACGGTTATTTCCGCTGTGCTTGGTTTTTTAAAGAATTCCATATTGTTCCTTTTTTGCCCGTAACGGGGCAAATATGCTTGGTTAAATTCTATTCAGCTTTATGACACGATGAATATTTCTTCTATTAATAACTGCCAACCTTTCTTTTTCATGCATTCGATAAGTTGAACAGAGCGAAGCGCATGGCTAGGCGCTTTGGCATGTGAGGATTGTAATTGTTTAATACATGTTCGTAGTGCTATAGATGGTTCACCTCTTTGGCTGTCATCCAAGTCCAAACTATGGTTGCTACCCAATGGCACCCACGATTTATAATAGCCATAATATGGCTCAATAAGTTCCATGCCTGTTAATTCTAAGCTGGTTTGCTCGTATGTTCCCGTTGTTTTACAACCAACCAACATAAAAAGAAAAATGACAGCTAAAAATCTGTGCATAACTAACCTGTACCTTTTATTTTAATTGTCTTCATTTTTAGAGATTTTGACAATTTACAGTACTAATAACTTTTACTCTATTTATTAAACCTAGCTGGCAGTCAAATAGTTGCTGGACCCGTCGTATATTAAAGTCGACGTGATAGGTTTGTTCTGTTTACGATATCGCTCGGCCAAAACACAACCCTGAATAACAATCAAAAAAAACAACATTCAATACGAGCTGCGCCAAAGCCCTAGTGATTAAATGGCACAATTGATACGATGATTAGCAGAATTACAACACACTAGCAGCTAGTTTTTAATTAGCTAATCTCCTAGCTGATTTTTGCAGAGAAACGATCCGTAATCAGCTAGGAAGAATATGCTAGTTGTTATTGTACAGATTATGAGTGTACAGGTTGGATTTTGCGGACAAAGGTTAATAGCCCATTGTTTTGCATATCTGTGATGAAGTTAAGTATGACTTGCTCTACAACAGACCCAAAAGCATCGGCTGGCGAAGTTGGATCAACATTTTCAAAAGGAGCTTTTTTGTTTCCTATTGTTGTGTGCAATGCGTGTTTGTATTTTTTGGTTAATTCCTTGCCTGAGTTATCTATATATGTAATAGACACTTCATAGTAGTCTGTAACAAGTGAACCTGCGGCTCCAAAAGTCAAACCTGTACCAAACCCTTTTGCTGCGGCTTCACCGAGGTCAGCCAAGTTATTGACGACAATTTTAAGTGAAAACGCTGGATTGTCGTTTGAAGGAATAATCACACCTGTTGCTCTTAGAGTCCTTTCGACATGATTCCTAACTTCTTTATTTGCCCTTTCGAATGCTTCTCCATTCCTTTGAAATTCTACAATTACATTAGTTGAATACTTTTTTTGGACTGATTTCACATCTTGATATGATGCTTTAGCAAATGTCGGATCGACGTAAGTCTTAGGAGAGATACAACCTGAAAGTGCAACGACTGGGACTAATGTAAGTAACAACTTTTTCATTTTATTCCTGCTTCTTTATAGTATTTTTATGTTCAATTTTCGGCCTTAACTGTGGCCATTGATTAAATTAACGTTTTTAATGTGTGATAGGGCGCGAAATAGCCCAAACCAACAATTAAAATTGCTTGGCACCATGATATCAGATTTTTGGATTTTATCTTGTTTTTGTTAATAATCTTCACACTAAAAATATACGATTATATCGCTTTAATGAGGGCGTTCGTCATCATGCTGATTAAATTCAATGTTGACTTTGAATGAGTATGTAGTGGTCTCTGTCTCATCAGCTGCGTCTGAAGATTCAAAAACCGTCTTTCCAGGGCTTGTTTAAGTCGGCTTTGAATTAGGTAATAGCCAATTTATGTCTATGTATAATGCAATGGCCTGTTAAGGGTTTAAAGGTACGTACCGAAGCGAAAATTTTGAACTGTGTGTTGTGTGGCTTTAGTAATACTACTTTTTAATCGCCCTAGTTACATCCGTATATACTGATTTATCTCCTTGAACATCCAAAGAAAGGCTGACAAATACTTCGCCGAATTCGCATTCAAACTTCCAATTTTCAAACTGATCCATGTCAGTATTTGCGAATTTGGACAGTAAGGTCACCATCTGAGAAAACTCTTCATTTGTCATTTTTTTACTGTCAGACATGGGATACCTTACGTCTCTGCTTTTATTTTATGGTTGGCCAAAATAGCGATGAAAATACAATTATTAGCTTGTGCTTTGTCGATATGTTAATACGTTATATATGGGTTATGGCTCGAATATAAAATAAACCAATGAACTAAAACAGGCTACTTTTCTCATCAATTTAATGTCGTGATTTACTTAGTGCATGTACTTGAATAATTGCCTTGTATCCGTTTATGCATTCCATCTACCACCTTAGTGCAAGTGTCTAATATATATCAAATTTTAAGTTGAAACCCCGTGATTTTGTATGGCTTTTTACATCCAAATTGGACGAAATGTGCAAATACTGTGAAAGTTGCCGTGAGTGCTTTGCGATTATTGCAATTTTAAGCTAACTTGCTTTAACAGGCTTAAAATAGCAAACCTTTTGAAAAAGAGGGACGCAAAGCTTCCGGTCTAAGGTGAAAACTAAGATAGCGGGGTTGCTGAATGCCAACGTTGATATTGCTGCCGTGGACCCTCTATTGTGGGCGTTCACTGCGCAGCTGATCGGTATTCACGCCTTTGGCAACATTGCCATCCCCTTAACTTGTGATCTTTCTTCATTCCTGAACTTGCTCTAGCTATTGGGGCCTGTGAGCTCTGGTCAACGCTTTTTAAGCGACGAGCAGCAGGGAAATAACATGTCAATTGACAATGTTTCGGGGAACTTTCATGAGACAATATAGAGATAGCAACAAGCAGCACCGTTTTTTTAAATTGGGTCTCTGCTTTATGGCTTTGGGGCACTCCTTACACAGCTTTGCTGCACAATGCGAATTCAAAGTTAAAAATGAATGGCAAAGTGGCTATACCGCAGAAGTCATCGTCCATAACACGACTGGCTCAGTCATAAATGGTTGGGAAGTGGGGGTAGAATTTAACCAAGGTGAGTCCATCAATAATGCTTGGCGTGCCCAAGTGAGCGGTGATAGCCCGTATCAATTTAGTAACCTCAATTGGAATAGCACGATTCATCCGGGTTCATCCAAAGCATTTGGTTTTAACGTCAAAAAGCGTATTGGGCAAGCCGCTGCTGCGCCAAGATTATTTGGTATTTGTGAGGGGGGCTCACAAAATAACGAGACTAAGGTTGTGGCATCCGCGTCAGAAAATCAAGGCATAGCACCCGCATCAATCAACTTTACCAGCGAAGCGACAAATTTACCTTCAGACAATGTAAGTTATCGCTGGGATTTTGGTGATGGGAATAGCACCAATGAAATAAATCCGCAGCATATCTTCGAGCAAGCAGGTGCTTACTCGGTGTTGTTGACCGTCAATGATGGAACGAAGGATTATTCTGCTGCCCCCATACAAGTCACCATTAGTGAACCTCAGCCTGAATCGGCGCAATGTACTTTTGAAGTTGAACAAGAGTGGATCTCAGGGTTTCGTGGCAAAGTTACCATTACTAATACTGAAAGTGTCGCCATCTCCAACTGGAAAGTACTCATGGCATTTGCTGACAATACCAAGTTGACAGGCGTTTGGCATGCAAGGCACAGTGGCAATAACCCTTATGAAATCATCAATGAAAACTACAATAGCACCATTAACCCAGGTCAAAGTTTAAATTTTGGCTTCAATGCACAAAAAGCACAGGAAAAGGACACACCAACAATTCCTTCTCTTGGCGGTTTATGCTCATTAGATGGTGATATTAATCACGCGCCATCCGCGATTGCCTCTGCCTCAACCACATCAGGTGAGTACCCTCTAACGATAAACTTTAAAGGCGATGAATCTTCTGATTTAGACGGTGATGCACTCACATTTAACTGGGACTTTGGCAACGGACAGACTTCAAGCGAGCCAAACCCCACTTATGTTTATGAAGAAGAAGGCACATTTACCGTCATGTTAACGGTTAACGACGGTGTTATAAGCAGAGTCAGCGACCCAGTCACTATTCAAGTTTCAAAACCTGAGGCGCCGCCCATCAGCGCACCATTTGTATTAGACCCTCAAAGCTCTCATCTTTACTTTGTATCGACCAAAAAACAGCACCTCGTTGAATCACACACATTTAACAATATCAGTGGCAGTATTACACCTGAAGGGGTAGCGAGATTAGCCATTGACCTGAGCAGTGTAGACACTGCTAACGACACCCGTGATGGCAGAATGAAAGAATTTTTATTCGATACCGAGTTATTCCCAACCGCCGAAGCGCTGCTTGCGATTGATTATACTGCGCTAGCTGCACTTCCCATTGGTAGCACTGAAAAGCAATCCATCTTAGCCACACTCAACCTCACTGGCGTTATAAAAGAAGTCAACGCTGATGTGGTTATCCGACGTCTTGCAAACCATAAAATTATGGTGCAAAGCCTAACCCCAATTGTGCTAGACGCCACAGACTTTGGGTTAGAGTCAGGCATTGAAACGCTTAGAACATTGGCAAACTTATCGGTGATCAGTTACGCAGTGCCCGTGAGTTTTAACCTTGTTTTTGAAGCGCAGCAATAGGAGGGAAGAAGATGAAACGCAATATTTTAAAACGCTTTTTTACCTTGAGCGATACTTGGCCTCGTATGCCTAAAGTCGCCAAGTTCGCTGCCTGTTTAAGCCTACTAACCAGTGCCTCTTTTGTTCATGCTGCACAGTGCTCTTTGACGATCCCAGACAATTGGAATAATGGCTTTAAAACTGAGATCGTCATTGATAATCAGTCAGATCAAGCCTTAATTGATTGGTCTCTAGAGCTTACATGGAATCAAGGCATTTCGCTGCAAAATAGCTGGAATGGGAATTTCGACTGCGATGACACGGGCTGTACCATTTCGTCACAAAACCATACTATACATGCGAATCAGTCATTTGGCTTGGGCTTCGTCGCCAATAAAAATGGCATAGCCGGTGACGTGACGATGACGTTAAGTGGTGATATTTGCACAAACTCAGAACCCACTACACCGCCGAGTGATGTCACAGAAACAGGTTTTTGGCAACTTGATAGCACTGTGTCTTTACTGAGTTATGTGTCAGTAAAAAAAGATCACGTTGCTGAGATAAATCAGTTTGTGACCCACAACAATGACAGCCCCGCTCTGTCAGGCAGTATCGACGCAGAGGGTCATGTTAAACTGGCCGTCGACCTAAGCGCGATTTCAACGGGTGTGGATATCAGAAACACTCGAATCTTAGACTTACTCTTTGAAACGGATTTAATGCCCGTTGCTTACTTTACGACACAAATAGACAATGCACTGTTAAGTAACATGGAAATTGGCCACCCTGTTATTCAAAATGTCACTGGTGAAATGAGTTTACATGGCGTTAATCATCAGATGACGCTTGATGTATTGGTTGTAAAACTTGCTACTGGCAAAGTTAATGTCAGCACACTTTCGCCCATAATCATCGACAGTAAAAACTTTGAAATGGATTATGGCATTGAAGCTTTACGTGTTGTTGCTAACCTTTCAAGCATTGGTGAGTCTGTCCCTGTCTATTTCAACCTCACTTATTTGTCTTCTGAGCAAGACAGTTTTAATCCGGTTACGATGGCAGAAAAACCTGCTGCACCAACAGAGCTCAGTGCAAGTGTGCTATCAATCGATGCCAAAGCGCAACTGAGTTGGCGTGACAACAGCAATAACGAAACTGATTATCTAGTGCGTTTTAAGCGCTTGGATGGCCGTTGGCAAACGGCAGCTGAACTGGCTTCAAACTCACGTTTTTATGAATCTGGATTACCTGAGTCTGGTGAGTTCGATTACAAAGTCATTGCGCTCAACAATTCAGTGCCTTCAGAGCCCAGTAATATTGCGCGTATCGTGGTCACACAAACGGATCCCATTGCCCGAGGTATGCAACGATATCAAACTGGTTGTGCTGGCTGTCATGGCTCAGAAGCGGGCGGTTTGGGCTCATTTCCCGCGCTTGATACTGAGCGAGATATGCAAACCATGATTGATACCATTATCACGACTATGCCTTATGGCAATCCCAGTGCATGTGATGAGCAATGTGCGACAGATATCGCAGCGTATCTGCAAACACTGTGGCCTGCACCTTTGACTTGTGATGTTGGCGTTGCACCTGTGGCATACGGGGCAAGGCAGTTGAAAATACTGACTCAGACTGAGTATCAAAATACGGTCGAAGACATACTAGGTGTGGATTTTAGAGTGTCAGACGGCCTATCCCCTGACTCTCAAGTGGGTTTTTTCATCAACAATACGCATGCGAGTGTGCAACCATCCAATTACAGCAACTACTTGCTGGTTGCTGAGGAGCTTTCAGAATGGGTGGCTGAGAATAACTTTTCACCGGCTTTAAACTGCGCTGCGATTAACGAAGACTGTGCAAATCGCTTAGTGGATGAACTTGCACCACAAATATTCCGTCGTCCATTAACACAAGATGAGTCACAAAATTATAGATTGATAGCGACAGGCTTTTTTAATAGCGGAGAGATTGAAGCAGGCATGAAGCTCGCTTTAGAAGGGTTACTTTCTGCGCCACAATTTATTTATCGCCACGAACTAGGTGAACCCAACCCAGATAACTCAGAGCTAGATGCGGATGCTTTCGAGCTTACTTCATGGGAGATGGCGACCTTCTTGTCTTATACATTTACAGGCTCAACCCCAGATCAACGACTCTGGCAAGCCGCCGAACGGGATGAACTTCGCGATGAAGCGAATATTGTTGCGCATGCAAATCGTCTTGCCGGCAGCGCCAAATCTGTGCTTGGGGACTTTGTTGGCAGTTGGTTAGGCACCGGTAATTTAGAAGTCGCAACGAAGGACCAAAACGTTTACCCAGGTTTTGCACAGTTGGTACCCGCCATGAAAGCAGAGATGAACGAAACCTTTTCATATATCATGACCCAACCAGAAGAGAGTTTCAGCTCGCTTTATACCGCAAACTTTACGTTCGTTAATCAGTTACTTGCTGAGCACTACAATATCGCAGGTGTCACTGGCGAAGCGTTACAGAAGGTAGATACAAGCGATCGTGGCGGCATATTAGCCAATGGTGCGTTTATGGCCCGCTGGGCGGAGGTCGCCGAGTCGCACCCTATTTTACGTTCGGTGCGCGTACGCCGTCGTATGCTTTGTCAGGATCAACCCGATCCACCTGCAGGTACTTTTGAGGCCAGAGAGCAAAGGCTTGCCGAGTTGTCAGACATGTTACAAGACCCTGCAACCACGAATAAACTCAAGTATCACAGCTTAACAGAAGGTCAGCCGTGTTCTGCTTGTCACGAAAAGTATATCAATCCGATGGGATTCGGGATGGAAGACTTTGATGCTGTAGGTAAAGTGAGAAGTGCAGATAATAACGGTAATACGATAGACGCATCGGGTACGCTTTTCGCCCCTGAGAAATACGCCGAAGTCAGTGAATCTATTCCATTTAATGGTGCTAAACAATTAGGTGCTGTGATCGCAGATCTCTCATCTGCGCAAGCGTGTCTTCCACAACAAATGTTCCGCTACGTAATGGGGGTGGGTCACGACGCCGTCGATCCGACGAACAAAGAAGATAGACGTTTATCTGAAACAGAACAAATCGGTTACATGTGCGAAATAGACACACTCACCGATGCCATGATGCAAAATAGCCCAAGAGCCATGCTAGAGAAGTTTGGTTCGTTGAAGTCTGTGCGTTATCGCAAAGCTTGGTCCAGAAATGAATAGTGCGGGTCACAATACAGAAGGTTAATAAAATGAAAGATGAACATTTAAATAACATGATGATGTCACGCCGTAGACTATTAAAAGTGTTTATGGCATCAGGCATTTCTACCGCCTTGATCCGTACGTCGCCATTAGTCTCTGGTCTGTTATATGCTAGAGATGCGGATGCTCAAAGCGTTGGGCTGCCAAATAAAACTGTGTCGATTTATATACCAGGAGGCTCAATTGCATCGCTTTGGAACCCGACGGGCAGTGGTGATAACATGCAGTTGGGGGTTATGTCAGCAGGGTACGAACCCATAAAAAACGAATGTAACTTTATGGTCAATATGTCACATTCAAATGCGGGCCATGGTCGAATGCCAATCTTACTTGCTCAAAATTGGGGCAGTGACAGTTATGATGTGATTATGGGTAACGCCCTAGGTCCAAACTTACCGTTCCGCTATCTCAACCTGGGTGTTCACAGCAATGGTCAAGGGCAATTAACCAAAGACAATCGCAATCACTTGCCGTTCCAAGAAAACCCTTTCACTGTCTTTAAAATGGTGTTTGGCAGTGCACAAGGTAGCAATAGTAAAACACCAATCATGAATGCGCACATGTCGGCGGCTAATGCGATCAAAAACAGGCTCGCGGGTTATGAAATACAGAGAATGAATGATCATCTTGATGCGATTGCTGATACTCAACGCCGCTTAGATGACCTTTACGGCGGCGTATCCTGTGGTATAGCGCCGGATAATACAGAATTTCCTTTGACCTTTGATACGTTCAGTCAACAAGCACGTTTGCAAGCAGATATTGCCGTGGCTGCCTTGCAATGTAACCTGACGAGTTCAGTGTCTCTGGCATTGGGTAACCACCAAGCGGAGTTTCGTATTCCCGAATTAAACTTCCAAGGGCATTATCACAATGCAATTCACGGTGGGAGTAATGGCCAGCCAAATTACCCGTATTACACTGAGATGCGCAGTCACTTGGGTAGCTTGAGCGCTTATCTAATACAGAAGCTCAAAGCGGCAGGGATACTGGATAGCACAGTAGTGTTAGAAACCTCTGATATGGGACATGCGGATAAGCATTCGGCAAACCCATGCGCGTATCTTCTTGCTGGTGGCGGTGCGCGGATCAATAGAGGAGTCGTCAGCGATATGGGCGCTGGTTATAACCAACATGATGTATTGTACACCGCAGCCAAAGCCTGCGGGGTCGATTTAGACTTTGGTAAGGAAATTCCAGGCATTATTTCTTAGCCTGACGATCATTATAATTAAGCCCCTATTTAGGGGCTCATAGGGGCAATTATCGGCCATGATAGGTCGCTTTATGTCGACCAAAAACGAATGCGTAAACCAACGGGTTAAATTACGTGCGCCATTGCTTGTTGTCGGTGGTAAATGAATGTCTTACACGCCAGCAGGTCTTGGCATTCTATCACCTACAGCCAGTATATGGGTTGGGTCAAAAGTCACGCTGTCAGTCACGCCTGTGATTATTCGACCTCTGTTCGATATAAATTAAACCCACGTTTTTGATAATTATTAAGAGCGTGAGGGTGGTCTAGACTGCAAGTATGCACCCAGACTCTCTTAGCTGAGTGGATTGACCACGCAGATTCGATGGCCTGACTCAGTAGTGGACTACCGTACCCTTTACCAATAAAGCTTGGTGCCAGACCAAAATATGTGAGTTCAACATTCCCCGCGTTTTGTAGACTCAGTTCGTAGTAACCTGCAATGGCGCCATCCACATATGCAACCCAAGTGCGAATTTTACACGTCGCTAAATACTGTTGCCATTGTCTCAGTGTCCAAGTTAGCTTATCGGTCCAATGCCATTGCTTACCAATAAATGCATATAAGAACTGATTAAACTCAGGTTGTTCATGAACTATTTCCACAATTGACATTTCATCGGGTAAGGGGGAAGAAAGAAAACGTTCCTTACTTAACATTTCCAAATAATAGGTCTGAACTTGTTTACCTTCTGCTTTCATATCATATTTCTCTTGGCGTTTTTGCACCGTTATATTACTTAAATGCGCTTTGGCTAAAATGCAGCATCAAAAAATACGCTAGTGCGTGTTGTTTGTATAGCCATGTGCATGACAGCAACGTTGCTTGAACTATCACGCCCCTCTTATGTTAACGCAGTGTAATTGCTCTGTAATGTTATTATTCTTTCTCTGTCCTAGCCTTTATTTGTGCTTCTTACTTAGGTTTTGTAAAAGCAATGACCCCTTTTGTACTAGCTAGTGCTTCAGGGATGACTGAGTTGATTACATATTCAATAGAGGAAAGTGAAATGGCTAAAATACTGAAATTGACAGCGCATGATGGTAGCGATATTGGGTACATGGGATTAAAAGGTGACAAGTTCATCCGTGGCGTTGACAAATCTGACGCAGTCGAATTTAAGATGGTGAGCTATGACAAAGATAACGATGCGCATTACTTTGAACTAGTTAGCAAACCGAAGTACTACCTTGATATTAAAGCGACAAACTCTGTTCTTTTCGCTGATAAGCCGTTTATCAGTGTCTCTACATCCACAATTGTTGCATGGAAAGAGATTGATGGCGAGCTACATGCGGTGCTCAGAGGCGTGGATACCCTTAAAGCGGTGAGTACAAGTGCCGCGGATCCCGACAGCAAGCTTATGTATGGCAACTGGTTACTGGGGGATGGCAAAAATACATCATGCAAAGTCAGTGTAGAAGAGGTGAGTTCTGCATTAGCGTAGGGGGCGAACGCTTATCAGCAGATTGTAGGCTGATCCCAATTTCGACCAGAGTGAAAGCGTAACCTCTGGTCGTCTATTTTTGACCTCTGTAATCAACAATATGTCCAAATTTGGCAAGGCTAATTTCATAGTTTACATGCAACTCAAGTGCTAATAACGCCGGATTCTGTTGAGATATTTTTAAATTCGTGAAACAAAGCGGCTAGTGAGTAGATCAACGCGTTGGCAATAACGTTGCACTTTCGTTTCGGGCTCTCTGAATCACTTGCGTGTATTGATAAATATATAAAGCGATGGTCCCGTCATAAAACGTTTCACGCCATATATGGAAGGTGCTTTTCAAATACTCGGCACTAGTAGAAAATTTATCATGTGCAATGCCTGAATTGTTGTGTATACAATGTAAAAAGTTCAACAAATTGATTATCCATATGAAAATCACGCATGCAGCGGTACATGCTGTATTTTAAGTGCAAAAAATAAACTCCGCAAAATGGACAAATTACCAAGGTGTTATGTGACTAATGCGTGCAGTGAGAAATAATTAGAAAGGAATTCGGGGGGAAAATGATACGTAATTTTTATACCTGCAATAGAGAGGTGGATGAAAATAGCCATGGTGGAGTGGGAGAAATTGAAATTTATCGTGCATTTAGGCGTAAAGATTTCGATGGTGCTTGGGATTTCGCACTTCGTGTTGTGATGCCACCAGGAAGCTCTATGGGCGAGCATACTCACGGAGATGATGAAGAAATGTACATCATATTAAAAGGTGAAGGCACGATGACGATTGAAGGTGAGGAGAGAAAAGTGAGCTCAGGGGATATGGTCGTCAATAAACGTTTCGGTACCCATGGTTTGGTCAATACATCTAATAGTGAAATTGAGTTACTCATCATTCAAGCAAGCCTAAAGTAACTTTCCATAATCAGGTGCTAATCAGGGCGCCTACGGCAAGACCTGTGAGCCAACACGTCAGTTTGGGTGTTTTTACTTACAACGTCGTATTTGATTAGCCTAAACACGTCCTCTTGTTTGGCTACTGAGTTAATTCAGGCGTGATGACCGTATTGGGGTTACTATCTACCGAGTTTTCCCTATCGAGTGAGTACCTGATTTGTGTGTACATTGGTTAAAATACGTGAGATAGATAAAATCATAACGCGTGCAGTACATAATACTTGTTCAATTGAGCTTGTGTAACTTCTCATACCGGCTCACCCGTCCCCTTTAAACAAAACCTAAATACAATTTAAATATTAATTACTTATGCAAATTGTATAAATGTTCAAAAGTCAGACTAAGCCGCGTTTATAGGGCTTGTAGCAATTTAGTGTGCAAGCTCACCAATAGTGACCAAACTTAATCAGAAGAGGCGTACACCCTGATTAATGGATTATAAACTTGGCAAAAAAGCATATTCTAATTTTACGAATAAGGTGTTCTAAAAACATCACAGGAGAGTTAGCCTCAACTAAGCTAACATCATTACCATTCACAGAGTTTGAACACAGCTACGATTTAATTAGTCGTTAATTTATGATTTAAATAGGTATTAGCATGTACGATGATTTAACACTAGATCACTTCATGGATGGGTTAGTTAAACGCAATCCTCATGAATCAGAGTTTCACCAAGCAGTAAAAGAAGTTGCTGAGTCAGTAATTCCTTTTATTAATAAACACCCTAAATATAAGCAAGCCCATATTCTTGAAAGAATGACAGAACCAGACAAGGTCGTTTCATTTCGGGTTTCTTGGGAAGATGACGAAGGGAACATCCGAATCAATCGTGGGTATAGAGTGCAATTTAACAACTCGATAGGTCCTTACAAAGGCGGTTTGCGGTTTGACCCTTCTGTAAATTTAAGTGTGCTCAAGTTTTTGGGGTTTGAGCAAACGTTTAAAAATAGTCTAACAACATTACCTATTGGTGCTGGTAAAGGGGGATCTGACTTCAACCCCAAAGGAAAATCTGACCGTGAAATAATGCGCTTCTGTCAGTCTTTTATGACACAACTTTATCAACATATTGGTCCAAATATGGATGTACCTGCAGGTGATATTGGCGTAGGTGCACGAGAGATTAGCTACCTTTTTGGTCAGTACAAGCGTTTAACGCATCAATTTGAGAGCGTATTAACGGGTAAGTCGCTCGAATTCGGTGGGAGTTTGATTCGCACCGAAGCCACAGGATATGGTAATGCTCATTTCATGCAATCTATGCTCACTCATCATGGCCAAAGTATTGAAGGTAAAACGTGCCTTGTGTCTGGATCAGGCAATGTTGCGCTTTACTGTGCAGAAAAAATCATTCAACTCGGCGGTAAAGTGCTCACCCTATCTGATTCGAGTGGCACACTGTTTGTGCCAGATGGGATCAGTCAAAAACAATTAGAAGTCATTAAAGAGGTAAAAACTCAGCAGCGACAGCGTTTGAGTGTGCTGACTACACAGTTTGAATGCGAGTTTAATGCTGGTAAGAAACCGTGGACTATTAAAGCAGATCTGGCTTTCCCCTGTGCAACTCAAAATGAGTTAGGCGAGCAAGACGCTACCTTATTAGCACGGCATGGGTGCCTCGCGGTATCGGAAGGGGCAAATATGCCATGTACGCCAGAGGCGGTCCATATATTTCTTGAACAAGGGATACTTTACGCCCCAGGTAAAGCGGCAAATGCGGGTGGGGTTGCGGTATCTGCGTTAGAGATGTCTCAAAACAGTATCCGGATGTCTTGGTCAGAAGAAGAGCTAGAACAAAAGCTACACAACATTATGCAGCAAATACATGATCAGTGTGTCAAATATGGTACGCATGACGGCCGAGTCAACTATGTTGACGGTGCTAATATTGCCGGGTTTATTAAAGTGGCTGATGCCATGTTAGCCTATGGTGTTGTGTAGTATTTCGACAACTAGCGGTTTTTAGTGTACTGCGATTTAGGCATTTTCCCCATTTGCTTATACTTGCAGTACGAATTGCTGATAAATAGTAACGCAGATTAAAAATCCGCTATTACTTAGAGTTTATCCAAAGTCAGCTAATATCTAACCTGACAAGCCGCGATGAACAGACGTTGGATAATTTCTTCAAACAATGAAAAACAAATTAGGTAATATTAATTTATTCATAATGGGTGGTTTTTACTTATTTCCTCCTAAAATTACCTGTGTGATGTTTAATTGTGTTTGAATTTTTAAGTAAATAAATATTTAAATAAATAAATGTTTAAACAAATAAATTGATAAATTGATAAGTTGGTAAGAGGTGAAGTTATTTTTTTATAGCAGGTTTTAATTTTTTTGTTGTGCGACGACTTGATGCACCTTCGCAAAGTACAATTTTAAAAAAGCAAGTAGCGCTAGCTTAATCATATTTAAATGATGTTAGGTAAACTGATAAAGAAAAATAACGTCACTTTTTTCGATAATGATAGCTGGTGGCAAAAATTTCTAGTTTTTGTACCTCGAAGCAATGTTGAAATAGTAGTTTATCTTAGAAAGATTCTGTTTTATCGTGCTTTTTTAGGTTGATTATGGTTGTATGGTAATTGATTTTAAACAAGAAAAATAAAAATAATGAGGTATATTTATGAAAGGTTTTATTGCGTTTGTGTTATTGTTGTTAGTAACTCACCCCTCAGCTGCGAAGGTTATATTTTCACAAGATAAAGAATGTCAAACGCTGCAAGATTGTATCTACTTAGCAGAAGAAAAGAAGTCCTATGTACATATTCCATCTGGTATCCACACTGTTTTAGGTGACATTGAAGTTCGAGGCGTAAATATTAAGGGTGAAGGAAATTCATCAATTCTTAGGTTCGAAAATAGCTCTTTCTACCCAATAAAACTGAAAGATGCATATCTTGAAGATGTTAAGGTGTTATACGCAGGTGTTCAAAATTAATGATGCTTATTCAGGTGTAAATAATAGTGTTATAGAGTCTTCATATCGACATGGTATCTTGGTTAATCCGCATGATTATAATGTTGTGGGAAATAATATTGAAGTCTCAGGGAACTTAATTAAAAAGAGCGGCTGGAGTGGAATTTATGGTTCTGGTCTTTTAAAGCGTCTCATCATTAAAGATAATACAATTGAACGCTCTGTTCACCCAGGTATTAAGCTAAAAGGTCAGATCCATGCCGTGTCTATTGATCAAAACCTATTAGTTGGTAATAAGAATGGTGGTATTACCATAGAAAATGAGGCGGATAAAGAGGGTAATTATAAAACCTCTTGGAATGTAAGAATTGCAAATAACACTTTAGATCATAATTATTGGGATAATTCAAATTTGAGTGCGAGCATTAGGATGGAAAATGTCAACAATGCTGTCGTTTCCAATAACATCATATCTTCTTCAAGAGGATACGGGTTTTTACTATATGATGTGGCTAACTCAAATTTCATGTCGAATTCATTTTATATAATTGCGCCTATGCTAGTTAAGGAGCAGAAAAACTTCGCTTATTTAATTAAATTGACAGGTCAAAGCTCGCGTAATAATAATTTTATCGGCAACTCATACAGCAAAAATGATGATCAAGCAGCTCAAAATCAAATCTCAATTCCAGCCGGCAACTTAGTGATCGATGCGTATAATCACTAAGCTTAAAACGCCACTCAGATGAATGCTACTTTTCGTTGGTGATATTCTTAGGCCCCATATGAAACAACTATGGGGTCGGAATGAAGTTTAAGGTATTGCCCATTCAATGACATTGAAGGTCAATTTGAGCCGGAGTTAGAACAGGATTTTAGTACTTTATTACAC
The DNA here is from genome assembly GCF_021530565.1 of Pseudoalteromonas sp. SMS1. GTDB lineage: Bacteria > Pseudomonadota > Gammaproteobacteria > Enterobacterales > Alteromonadaceae > Pseudoalteromonas. Next base: position 118,746 of record NZ_JAKGBI010000011.1, on the reverse strand, counting down.
ACGTTGATATTCGACAGCCTAAACCCTTTTTTAGTCATGTTTTATATGAAAGTATTTTGGTAAAAACACCACGTTCACGGATTTAAACCCTGATGTGCACATATTGAAAGGGTAGATTTTAGTCAATATTACATACAGACACGATGCAGTGGATCGTCTTTGTCATACTTTGCCCAAGGAGAGAAGGGGGGAAGAGTAATGGAAGAGACGTTTTAAATGTAGCGCGATTAAACTCAAGTTATAACTTTTCTGTGGCGCTAGCGCATTTAATCCCATCGTTAGGAGTAAAACGTGCTCAACAATCGCCACAAGATCGAATTCTTATCAATGACACTCAGATTACTTAGGCATCAATAAATGACATTGCTACAGAAGAAGCCTATCAACCTCATACAGTCATATCGCAAAATGGGTATCACCTTGGCCTTGTGTATTAAACAGTTATAATGAACAATCTTAAAAATAGCAGCTTTGTTCACCGTGGCTTTAGTTATCGAATTGTGTACTAGAGAGCTTAATAAAGCCGTCAATGCCATCAAAAAGCATCGCCCAATAGGTTCAGTTTGTCCCTCACAAAGCTTTTGTATATGCCTTTAACCTGTCTCAGCTGCATTATGAATGGCTGAAATTGGCTCGTACGTAACTGCCAAGCGTATCATGGGCATTACTCACTTTTATATTACGGTCGTCAGATTTCGCCCATTTTGTTTTGAGCGATATAGGGCCTGATCTGCTCGACAATAAACACATTCAAGTTCATGATCTTGCTTATTCACGACGGTGACACCACAGCTAATCGTGATATTGATATGGTGGCCTTCATATTGAACAGACATCTCCTCAACTGCCTGGCGAATGCGTTCAGCATGTTTGGCTATTGAATTGCCCCCATCTTCGACCAAAATAACAAACTCTTCTCCTCCCATTCTGAAAAAATGGTCAGATTTGCGAATGACTTGTCTAACGACACTACTAAAGTTAATGAGTACCTGATCACCCGCATGGTGTCCATAACAATCGTTGATCCTTTTAAAGTTGTCGATGTCAATCATGATCATGGCGAATGACTGGCTGTCATTTTGCCATTTTTGGAACATCTCATTACCTACTGTTGTTAAGCAGCGTCTGTTACTTGTTTCTGTTAAAGGATCCGTTTCTGCGCGTTTTTTTTGTTCAGAAATTTCTATTTGGGAGTGAATGTAGTTGGCTAACCAATTGGCGATACATTCTAACATCACGGCATCTTGGTGTTGGTATGCACCTGTACTCAAGCTCCCAATATTGAGGGTGCCAAAGCAATTACCTAGTTTTTGTAAAGGTGCATCCATACAAGAGTTCAGCCCTCCTTGATGCAACTTTAAGCAGTCTAAGTCATCAGAGTCTAACAAGTTATTTTGTATTTCTAGCGTTTTGTTTTGAAACACTCTGCCCACCATAGTGCCTTTAACAGGCAAGATGGTTTTCGCTTCAATGGCGTTATTGCCGAACAGTGCATAGACCTCTAAGGTGTGTTCTGGCTGGTTTCCCAAACACACACTGGCGCGATCAGACTCAATGATTTTTGGCAGCCAAAAGGATATGAGGTTTAAAGTCTCACTTAAATCCTGCGATTGAGAGAGGTCATTTATAAATTTTATCGGTAGGCAAATTGATTCATTGCTGGAAAAAGCAGGCATACTCAACTACCACAGGATTAATTAGGTTTTATAAATTATAGCCGAAGAATACGCATCCTATCGAGTTATGCACGTATCAAATTATCACTGTTCTCAAGAAAGTTGAAGGTGATATAGGTCGGCTTGTTGATTACCTATGCACTTTTGTACTCAATAAGGTTATGCTACCCGACATGCATTTTTAACCTACCTGAGCGCATGGTATGGCTGCGGTGTGTGCTTGGTGGCGGCACCCCATTTCGGCACGCACTAATAGAGGAGTTTAGGAGGCGAGCATACTTGTGTTTTGCCACTTTTAACGTAGGCATCGCCACTAGATATGAAGACAAATTAGTTGCCCTTCTTTATCCCTGATAAATGGTCGAGTGATTTTAAAATCTAGACTTTACTGCTCAAAAACATACCGCTGTGGGTGTTTCCAAGGGCCGGTGAGTTTGAAAACAACCCGCTTACATATGTAGATGCTTGACCGCGGATAAACGATTGGACCTGTGCAAGCTCTTCTTCGAGATTATGTTTAAGATCTGCCAATAGCGTCTGCTGATCAGCACTGAGTTCATCTTGTTTTAGCTGGAGTGACTTAATTTTTTGTTGTAAAGACAGGATGCTTTGCACCCGTTCATCTTTGGTCTTTACTTCCTCACTTTTTTTGTCGTCTGCGCTGTTTTCTTCTCCAGAGTTTATCTTTTCTGACTCTGCCTTCTCAGTCTCTGTGGTGTTTTTTGACATATCTTTCTTTGGATCCAGCAGAGCACTATAACTTGTATATCCAGCGGGCAAATTTTGAACATTCATATAGACATTTTCTTGACTAAAATTAAATATTTATGAACCAAGCAAGAACAGTGCCTGTTGTTTTTTACAAAACTTTTGTCGTGACTTGATACAGGTAGAAAAAAAAGTGTTTTTAAATTTCGAAAGTTAGTATCGTCGCGATGTCGGAGAAAGCAGTGTAAGTGACTGTCAGTTAGGGTTGATTTTTGTGGTAAAAATGAGGTTTAAAAAATTTAAAATATAATTATATTATATAGTTATGTTTTTGTATTTCTCTTTTATAAAACGGCCTGAAGAGGCGAGCTTTGTTGATGAGTTTAATTTATGAATAATATTATACTCATATATTTGTTTTGCTGATTTATCGTGCAATACTTAATTTGGTTTTAAAGTGAAAAGGAAATTAAGATGAAACTGAAATTAAAATTGAAAAAAACGAAACTTAGAGAGTTACAAGCAAAAGATATTCTATGTAAGTCTCAGACAAAAAAAGTGGGCGGAGGGTGGTCTAATTCGGGATGTTTTTTAGACGATCCTTGTAAGCACTATTAATTGTGTTAGCACCGAAGAGTGATTGTTCACTCTTCTTCATGTTATAGCTTATAGGCCTATTTCATAATGTACTTTGTCGCTAATCGAGAATACGTTTGCAGTGACATATCAGCGATAAATTGATTTCGTGTGCTTATGCCTGAATAAAATACGGACATGAAACCAACAGAGCCTATGACATGTAAAAATGATAAAGGGCCTGATTTCGGCCCTTGGTTACATGGTAAAGGTTGAATTGAAAAAACGTAGCTCGCCTTTTGATCTATCTATCACTTAAGCATGTGCTATTGGGACGCTCGGATATTTGGCGCCATACACCCCAAGGGTCTTGGCTGAACACGTTACTTGGCGCATTACCACCGACGATATACCACTCATTTTTATATTCGTGACAATCCAGCGAATCAATTACCATTTCTCCAGGTTGGTCATATAATTTGCTTGCGTCCCAATATCCGTCTTGAACTGGCGGTGGGGGAGTGTGAGGGCCAGATTCAAACACGCAGCGGCCCTGTGCAATAGTGAGCTTAAGTTGCGCACTAAGCGATAGATAAGTGTCATCTGTTGTTGCCTTGAGCGCAGCAAGTGCCGTATTTGCTTCTTCGGTACAGTGATAGGACCCATCACTAGATTTAAGTTCGAGAAATTGGCCGTTAATATCAATTGCTATGCGGTTTTGAGGCAATATAAACTCATTGACATCAGCTTGTGCTGCTTCATTATTCGCAATGACTAAAACGGTTTCATTTGTATAGTTATACAAATAAAATTGCTTTTTTCCTTGTTCGTCGTATGGACCGCCCTCACCTAATTCATAGATTGGAAGGTTGACCATGATTTGTTCAAGTATGCGGCCAAATTGCGTTTTATAAGAAATCGTGTCGTCGCTTTTTAATTCGTCGAATACGATCTTTGCTGCTGATTTCGCGTTATCGACAATCGTGTTCGAGTAGAACCCGTAATTCTGTAGCAAAGTGAGATAATTTAGGATGTCTTGCCAACTTAATTGCGCATCATATGTGTGTCCTTGACCAGCAGCCTGTGTAAGCGTATTGGTGACGTCGGGGATTTGTCTGATATAACGCGCACCAAAATCATTTTGTTTTTGAAAACAAGTCCAATCATCTTCAAGATCTTCCTCGATAGACACACAATGGTCAAAAACTTCTTGAGTGCGTAGTATCTGGTCTTTGGCTGCATAGGGGCCCCGATTATACATAAAGGACATAAGCATAGAGAGTGCATCAGGGTCTTTGGATTGCTGTAAAAATAAATGCATGGAATCCTGAGATAAGTCTGAACCTTGGTTCCATGGTAGAGAACCACTGACAATTGCCAGTGCTGAGCCATTGTAAAACCCGCTACTTAGAGAAGAGCCGAGTATGTTCCGCGCAGGCCCAGAATGAGAACTGAGCACAGTTTTTGGGTCAAGAGCTTTGAAGGGAAGAGGAAAACCGCCGCCAACAACGCCTTGTAGCTCTGCCCAAGCACTGCCTGGATATTCAATTTGCAGCACGCCATCATCTTCGTCAGCTTCTGGTGGTAAATCTTTACCAAGAGAGCTTTCTTGAAGCCCTTTGGAGACAAAGTAGTTTGGATTCATTTGTCGTTGGAAGTAATCTCCAAATTGCTCTCCAGTTGCAAAAGGCTTACTTAAATCAAATGTGCCGTTGCGGCCCTTTCTTAAACCATACTGCATTTGTATACGGCTAGAAGCACTCGCATGTGCAAAAGCGATTGCCCATAATTTATGTTCGACAATAGTATCCGAAGTCGAAGTGCCATTGACACTGAGATTAATCTCATTTGGAAACTCCCCTTGCCAATCGATATGGTAAAACTGCCCAGGTTTATTGCAGCTTTTCCTATCAATATCATATCCCCCATCTGGCGTTTCTATGATTTCGCAGTGGTAATTGACGGTCACATTGTCTGCGAGCAAAATTCGGTAATCAATCGCACCTTGAAAAATTGGCATAAGTTGCCTGTATTGTTCTAAGTCAATGGTTTGTATTGCAGAAGCATGCTCGCTCAGGGCACAAAAGATAACGCCATACACGGCTTTTTTTGAGGTAATTATCATATCGTGGTTACTCTTTTCATGTTGTATTTGAAATATGGATGACATCGCTGTCAGTATAAAATATACAATCTAATGTATAAAAAACAAGCTAAATGATATTGAATGCGTAAAGGCCTTAATCTTGAAAAGGTGGCTCATCACGCCAACGGTATTGCGACTCGCCCGATTAAGGGCGGTTTAGAACAAGTAGTGTCGTCGGTTTGATTATTGAAAGATATTGTTTTAGCTCGTTTTTTTGCTAAAAAACCAACTTGGTTGGTGGCTAATTTCAAGTTGCTCAATGCGTTGTGTTATTTAGGGAAGGTATGAACACCGTCTTTTTATATCCCTAATCATGCCTTGGTATAGGCGTGCAATAATAGGCGAGCAATAAATGACAAAGAAAATGATGGTTAAATTTTGTTTTAATAAATTTTATTAATCTTTTTGTTAGGTGATTTTTATAATCTATCTAATTGATTTTGTTTTTTAGTTTTATTTGTATTTGTTTTTTAATTTTGTCTGGGTGTGGTTTCTATATTTTTGTTTTTTAATATTTTGTTTTTAACTGTTTGTAATATGTGTTTATATTTTTGTTTTATATGGCTTCGATTAATGTTTTTATCTTTTTTTGTTAGGGATTGACGAGCTAGAAATGTTGTGAGTAATTTAATTACGCCTAAAAATATATGGAAATTATGATGAATAATAATATGAAAGCCATCATTACGGCTCTGCTTATGACAGCAACAGCGGTGCATGCCAGTAGTGATAATTCGGGTGATTACGCACTTGATAGAATTGAAGCATTCTCAAAAATCGCAAATTTGGTTGAGTTTTATCACCCAAGTGAATCGGTTCAAGCAACAGACTGGGAGCAATTTTCTAAATATGGTGCTCACTATATACAACAGAATACATCTCAGGATTTTGCATCACAGCTAAAGTATTTGTTCAATGAAGTTGCGCCTCATGTCACTTTTAATGACTACCTAACAGAACCGGAGAGGTTAAGAGAGCATGACAAAGTCAGCGGTTGGATAAATTTAGGGTATCCAAGTAAGTTGGGCCATTATTCATTTCGTAGGGAAGTGAATACGATAAACTATGGTCAGTTACACACAGAGCCATTTCTGCCACAGCAGCAAGTTTATTATGCGCAGTTAAATGGTGTCTATGTTCGGGTCCCAATGCTTTTAGAAGCAAATAAGACGGCTAAGGATGGTGGGGCCTATATAGTGCCTGCTCATGTCAATATTCCAGACACCCTTGAAAACCCTTTTTATTGCTTCAGTGTGATGAGTAAAGTTTGGGGTGTGATGGCGCATTTCGGGCAGTACTTTCATCATGTACCTGTTAACTGGGGAGCAGAGCTCAGGCCACTACTGAGTGTTTGTCAGACTCAAGACGCAAGGAAGATTGAAAACGCACTTAAGTACACCCTCACTAAGTTGCAAGACAATCATGTTTACTTATATTTACGGGACGTGCCAGCAGCACGTTATTGGCCAGACGTTGGCTTTGAGATGGTAGAAGGTAAGCCTGTTTTGATTTACAAAGGGAGCAAAGTCGATGAGCTGGAAGTCGGTGATGAACTCGTGGCTGTGGATGGCCAGGACATTCGAACTTTGATAAATGAAAAAATACCTTACTCTTTGTCTGCAGCAAACACGGCCGCAAGCGATGTGTTGGGCAATGAAGTGTTACTTAGAGAGAACCCAACAGATACCGTAACGCTAGACATCGTAAATCGCGATAATCAACCGTATTCAGTGCAATTGGTAACAGACAAATTACGGTATGAGAGTTACTACAACACGATCGATAATTATACGCACAGTAGTCAAGCAACGCATCAAGTCTTAGACAAACACATCCATTATTTGGATTTAAGTAAGGTAACAAATGAGGCGTTACCTGGTTTGATGAAAAAGCTTGAAACAGCCCGTGGCATCATCGTTGACTTACGTAACTATCCGAGTGACTGGTTTGCTTGGCAGAACTTTTTAACGTCAATACATGATGGAAAAATCGAAGGTCCCGTATACAAAATTCGCGTATCTAATCATCCCGATTATGAACAAAGACATGTTTTTAACCTTGATTTATCAAGACAGGGGACGAGCCAGAGGTTGAATAAGCCGATGGTGGTGTTGAGCAGCCGATATAGTATTAGCCGCAATGAATTTGTGCTCGCTTTTTTTCAAAACTTGAATATCCCTGTGGTGGGGGAAGCCACTAAAGGCATTAATGGTGATTTGACCTACGTTTTATATGGCGATGTCCCATATCATCTGGCAATTGGTTTTACCGGAGCAGAAGTACGACAAGCTGATGGCAGCAAGCTGATCGGTGTAGGGGTACAGCCGGACATTTTAGTCTCGCCTACTTTGGATGACATCAGAAATAACCATGATACGATTAAAGACACAGCGAAAAAATACCTTGAAACGTTGATTCAGTAATCGCCATTGTTCGTTAGTAGAAACGAAAACGGGGCAAGCTAATTACTCGCCTCGTTTTATTACCATTTATTTGATGAGTGAGTTGGCAGCCCTTTAACGGCATTTTTTATATATTGAGTTTGTATTGCTGTGGCAGGCCCATCAATTTGGCTCATTTTATCCAGAAGCCTAATTACGGAAGATACCTGCTCCGGGGTAAATTTATCAAAGCTACGCTCAATACTTTTCGCCGGTTTGGAAAAGAATGCCTGTCCATTGCCAATTAAATACACACTGGATGTGAGTAAATCTTTTGCTTCTTCCTTGTCTACTCGAAACTCTGATTCAAATGTTTGCAGGAGTGCCGCTTTTTGTGTTGCGGTGATATCGCCATCTACTTTGACGACACCCGTTGCAAGCAATGCTGCAACATCTAGAGGAGAGTCCAATTTGAACACAGGGTTCAGGTCGTGGTGTTTGCGAAACTTTCTTCTTCTGTGCCATGAGAAAGGGTTTAACCACCCAATATCGAACCCTGTCTCACTTAGTCGATTCAGCAAGAACAGTATGGTGAGCAGTGCGCCAAGTACGCCCAAAATAATATGCATTGTTTTGTATCCCTAATAAAACTTCCCATTATGCGTTCCTATTATGATACTAATGTGATCATTAATGCTTAAAGGTTGGTTTTTGTATCGTATTAAACAGGGAATCGTAAGGGTTGTGCCCATACTGCGATAGATTTTTTACTAACAGTCACATGATCGCCCTGCACTCATGCCCTTATCATCAGGCAAACTGGCTGGTCGATTCGGAATAGCCGATTTAACTTTTGGGCGATAAATCCTAATTTATCTACCGTTCACAGTGTTTTTAGGACGAGCGAATGTCTTTGTAATAGGCTATGACTTTCCACCAGATTACTATTCGCGCTAATTTAGGTATCCGAAATAATTTTAACCATAACATGTTGACCTGAACATCAGGTTTAGTTTCTTGGAAGTATTGGTATGACAAAAAAAATAAAGTCAAAAAAACCATTAGGTTGTTTGTTACTCTCCGCCGTTTTGATGACGGCTAGCTCGGGAATATTTGCACATGAACAAAATCAGAATGGCCTAGTACCGCAAGACTATTTTGATTTTGTATTTATGGGAGACCCACAGATCTCGCCGAATAATGAGGTAACATTATTTGTTAAAACTACGGTGAATGAGGACGCCAGCGGTCGAAATAGCCAAATATTTAAAATTAATAAAAGTGGGGTTATTTCAGAGTTTACTCAGGGGAAAGGAGATCGTGGACCTCAATGGTCAGAAGATGGTCGCCATGTTGCCTTTATTCGAACTGTTGATGAGAAAGCACAGGTATTTGTGATGCCAGCAGATGGTGGAGAAGCGAAACAAGTGACAACGCTAGATCAAAGCCTAACGGGCTTTGAATGGTTTCCAAGTGGAGACAAACTATTGTTAACGCTAAGTGTCAGTCCCAAAAGCGCAAAAACTCAAAAAGATGTGAATGGATCCGGTGAATCTAACAAGCGCGCAGAACCAAATATCGTGGTCGTGAATCAAGCAAAGTATATCGCCAATGGCAGTGGTTATTTGAGTGATAAACGTCGTCATCTGTTTTTATTTGATATGCAGAAAAATGAGCTCACCCAGCTTACTTCTGGCCCAGATTGGAACGCGAATAGCCCCGTTGTTTCAAAAGATGGTAAACACATTTATTTTCACGCCAATAGAACCGGATTAGAATATGAAGGCAATACGAATTCAGAGATATATCACCTAGATGTAAAGACTCAGGAGATAACCGCATTAACAGATCATGCAGGGGCTCAAGTCAGTGCCAGTTTATCTCGAGACAATACACTTTTATCGTATGTACATTATGAAGACACATATGCGCAGGCTGATCTAATGTTGCAAGGCCCCAATGGTCAGTTGCAAAACTTGACAGCTGACTTTGATAGAAATGTCTCCCAAGCAATTTGGGCACCGGATAACAAAACACTGTATTTTACTGCAAACGATCATGGCGCAAATCGACTGTTTTCTGTATCAAGGTCTGGCAAAGTCACAAAGTTAATGGAACAGAACACAACCATAAAAAACCTTGTGCTTTCTCATGATGGCCAGTTTTTGGTGTTTACGATGGAGAGCGCCACCCAGTTACCTGAGTTGTATCGTCTTAATTTAGATTCTAAGCTAGTCACGAAGCTAACCCGTTTTAATGACCCAGTGTTAGCGGATAAGCGCCTTTCACCCGCTCAAGAAGTGTGGTTTACAAATGAAAAGGGCATGCGCGTACAAGGCTTTATCCACAAGCCACTCAATTTTGATAAACATAAATCCTATCCTCTGGTGTTGAATATTAAGGGGGGCCCGGGCGGAATGTGGGGTCATCAGTGGTTTCATGAAAACCAAATGTACGCAGCCAAAGGATATGCCGTTGCTTATGTGAACTATCGTGGCAGCAGTGGTTATGGTATTGCACACAGCAAAGCAGTTCGAAAGGATTATGGAGGGGCAGATTATCGAGATAATGTCCAATTCCTAGACAAAGTATTGTCTGACAACAAATGGGTTGATGCTGAACGACTTTATATTACAGGAGGTAGCCATGGCGGCTTTTTAACGAATTGGATTACCACCAAAACCGATAGATTTAAAGCAGCCGTTACGCAGCGCAGTGTGAGTTCATGGATTTCTGAAGCTGGCACGCAAGAGTACACCCCGAATCAGATGACAAAAGAGTTTGGCGGCAACCTATGGAATAACTTCGATGCATATTGGGACAGGTCACCGCTAAAATATGCTGACAAAGTATCTACACCTACGTTAATTATTCACAGTGATGCAGACATGATAACCCCACTTGGGCAGGGACAAGAATGGTTTTATGCTTTGAAGGCCAACGATGTTCCCGTTGAAATGGTCATATTCAAAGGCGAAACACATTCTTTGTCTCGTAGTGGTACACCCACAAACTTAGTGGAAAGGCTAACTCGTATTATTGATTGGTTTGAACGACACCAATAAGTCATGTGCCCCTCACACTCGTGTTTGGGGCTGTTTTTTTATGATGTTCTATCGCCATGTAACTCTGGTTGTGATAACGCAGTAAACTAAGCATGAATCGCTTATTTACGGGCGGCAGCAGAGGTTGGCTTTTTCATTTGGGTTATCTACCTCTGTGGTGTCTTTAGAAAAAATAAGAGACGGTGTCAAAGCGGTTTTAATGTTGTTTGCGGTTGCAATAAGTGCTGAGGAATCAAGAAAGGGTTTTAGCATGTACACACTACCTGTTTCTGATAATAGTAGAATGTGACTGGCGCGGTGGGTGGGCCATATGGTGGAGTGTCCATAACGCAACTCGGTCTACCTGGACAAGTTTCAAAGCCCCTTGTGCAAATTTTTATTAACAGAGAAGACTTTTTGATATTCTCTGTCGCGCGTTTTCATTTCATTACTCAGTCCTTTAGTTAATTATATGGAGACTGAGGATACATCAGTTTTTCCATATTGCCTTCATGCTAGCTGTCACTACGTTATTTTTATGTAGTGGGTTGTATGCCATCGTAGGGGGGTGGTGAGTGAATTTAGAAAGGACCATGGTGGTTAATCTAGATACTGATATCAATATCCCAAAGGTGATTGATTTATGACTCTACAAAACCCCCATGTTGCAGTAAACAAGACGTTAGCGACCGTATAGTGTCGAAGGAAATCCCAAAGCAGGTTCAAACTATTTGTACATTTTTATAGGATAAACAACAAAATGCGTAGAAATAGTGGACATTTTAAACTAGCCTATTAAAGCGTAACACTCACTTTAGATACTTTTTATGGTTGCCTAAATGCCTATGGAAAAACAGCTTTCACTCATTCTATATATCACATGGATATTAGTGGCTGTCATTCCAGGTACTTGCCTAGGAAAAATTCCGATACTGGCAAACCAGTACTCAGTCAAAAAGCTCACCGCAGAAGATGGATTCGCATCTTCAGAGATTTATTCAATTATCCAAGATCAACAAGGGTTCCTTTGGTTTGGCACTGCCGAGAACGGTGTGATGCGTTACGATGGTCGAAAAGTAACGCTGTTTGAGTTTGATAGTAAAAATGTAAATGGGCTATCTCACAATGATGCCGGTAACTTGATGCTAGACAGAAATGGAAACATTTGGGTGGGCACTTGGGGTGGGGGCGCAAATCGATACAACCCAAAAACGGGACAGTTTGAGAGTTTTATTCACGACCCCAAACGTGCGGACTCCATCTCAGCAAACAGAATTCAGTCTCTTTATCACGACTTGGACGGCTCCATTTGGTTGGGCTCGTATGACAAAGGCCTTAATCGGTATTTAGCCCACAATCAGTTCGAACATATCCAAGTTGGCACTAGCATCGCCCATGGGCTTTCTCACAACCGTATTTGGGATATTGAGAATAACGATGAACAGAGCCTGTGGATAGCAACAAGTTACGGCTTGAATCTGTACAACAAAGAGCAAAAGACCTTTCGATATTTTTTTCCGGATCCTGTTAACGATACACCTACCGGAGCCAATGAAATCAGACACGTATTAAAAACGTCCTCGGGAGCGTTATTTGTTGGTACGCAACAAGGACCATTCGCCTTTGACCCAGAAACGGGAGAGTTCACCGAAATTGGTGTGATTGATGGTGTGCATCTAGGGCAAGTCAATTCGATGATCGAAGATCAAGATGGGTTTGTCTGGTTTGTTACCAGTAAAGGTGTGTTTAGAAAGTCAGGTGTGAGTGAACAGCTTGTGCAGTTAGACCTTGAGCACAACAATGGTTTAAGAATCATTTTTGAAGACAGTGCAAAGACGATTTGGATTACAAATGAAATTCATGGCATCTTCAAATTGGTGCCGCATCGCAAATTCAAATCTATTAATAGCCCTGAATTGGTGGCACCAAATGGTATTGTGGCAGATGCTAATGGAGATATTTTTATCGCAAATGTGACCTCTCAATTGCTGAAGTGGGAAGTCTCATCACAATCATTGCAGCGTGTATCTCAGCCGATTTTTAATGAGGAAAATGGGTTTGGGGAAAATACGCTGCTAGAGCGTCCTGTGTTGTATTTAGATCCGCATCACTCTCTCTGGCTGGCGCAAGACCGTGGCATTGCCAAAATTAATTTGGACACAGGACGCAGTGAATTAATTACATACCCCAAGACCGAAACGCACTATCAGGAGTTCAGAGAAATCAGAGCGTTGACGGCAGATGTTTACGGAAATTTATGGATCGGGACGTATAAAAATGGTGTTTATATTTATTATCCTAGCGAAAATAAATTTAAGCATTTAGATGCATCACATGGTTTATCTCACCCAGAGGTATTGGCTATTTATACCGACAGAGCTCAAAATATCTGGGTCGGAACGGGGGACGGCGTAAATGTATGGGATGAGAGTAGTCAAAAATTCCGATCATACATGAGTAATAAAGATGACCCCGATAGCCTGCTAGGGAGTATCGTTCAAGATATTCATCAATCAAGCGATGGCAGTATTTGGATCGCCACGCAACAGGGCTTGAACTTATATCAAGCGGAGACAAAAAACTTTAAACACTTTAGCATGAAAGACGGATTGCCGAGTAATCTGATCCGTGCAATATCTGACGACCCACAAGGAAACCTTTGGCTGACGACAAATAAAGGCATTACGAAGTTTTCTCCGTTAACTGGTAAAATTGGCAATTTTGATAGTCGAAATGGCTTACTGGGTTTAAATTATTACCCTAGCAGTTTGATTAAAGGCAAAAATAATACGCTATTTACCAGTAGCCAACGCGGTATCGAATACTTTAGTACCCAACCTCTTGAGTCTGACTTAAGTGACCCAAATCTGGTGTTGACCGGGTTCAATAAAATGGGACAAGCCATTGACCTTGGTATGCCCTATTCATATGTTGAAGATATTCATATTTCGTATTTAGATTATATTTTTTCATTTGAATTTTCGGTGTTAGATTTTATCTCTCCTAATAAAAATATATATGCATATAAACTTGAAGGATACGATGATAACTGGATAGAAATCGGCAATAGAAATACGGCGTCATTCACAAATTTAGACGGTGGGACATACACCTTTCAAGTCAAAGCAACCAACAGTAACGGGCTTTGGGGGTCCAATATTCTGTCGATCAAGTTGCATGTTTCTCCACCCCCTTGGAAAACATGGTGGGCATATTGTTTGTATGTGTTCGCGATTGTAGCAATCATTTTCATGGTGATTTATTTACGCACCAAGTTACAAAAAGCAGAGATCCACAGGCAAAAGCAATTTGTCATTCAACTTGAGAAGCAGGTAACCGAAAAAACAGCATCATTGAAGATGCAGGCAATTGATCTCGAAAAAGCGCTCAAAAAAGCAGAAGAAGTAACTCGGTTGAAATCTGAGTTTTTGGCCAACATGAGCCATGAAATAAGAACACCGATGAACGGTGTGTTGGGGATGTTAGAGCTTTTGAAGCACAGTGAACTCACGCCCGAACAAGCCCATTCGGTGACCATAGCAAGTACCAGCGCACACTCGTTACTCACCTTGATAAATGATATTTTGGACTTTTCGAAAATTGAAGCTGATAAGCTAGAGCTAGAGTTTATTGATTTTGATTTAAAGCAGTTAATTGAGCTTTTGTGTGAGTCAATGGCATTGTCTGCTCAGACAAAAGGCGTCAGCATAATCGTTGATTTGGTCGACATCGAATCACCGATGGTAAACTCCGATCCTGGAAGAATTAGACAAATTATTACCAATATTTTGAGTAATGCCATTAAGTTTACTGAGCACGGTGAAATCGTGATTACTGCTAGACTTGAGTCCACGCCCGTCGCGAATGAAAAAGTATTTACCTGCCAGATCCAAGATACGGGGATAGGTATTCCAGAAGAAAAGCTGTCGAGCTTGTTCGACTCATTCATACAAGTTGATGCATCAACAACGCGAAAATACGGTGGGACAGGCCTTGGGCTTAGCATTACTAAAAAATTGTGTCAGCTTTTAAACGGAGATGTGCAGGTCTCAAGTACAGTTGGTTTAGGGAGTCGATTTGAATTTCATTGCACTGTGACCCAAAGCGCGCATCAGGTGCAAAAAGAACACGCATTTGCGCATTTGAATCTAAGAGCACTGATTGTGGACCCTACAAACTCAAGCAACAAAGCGATTTGCAAGCAGTTGCAGCGTTGGGGAATAACCGCCATAGACACTACCAATGCTGGGCAAGCTTTGAAGGAACTCGAAGAAAATGAGGTTGATATTGTATTTTTTAACAAGACTTTGCCTGATATGAGCGGCGAATCACTGGCGAAGGAAATAAAAAAACAAAATGAACATATAAAACTCATTATGATGAACCTGCTAAACGAACATTATGATGCAATTGAAAACAGCTCAGTGCCTCTGGATGGTCATTTCTCAAAACCCGCCACTATGAATGATCTGCTGATGGCTTTGTCTGCCGTTAATGCCGACATTTTGGTGCGGCACAATATTCAGAGTGAGGCTGAAAAGCTAGCAAATACGGGCGATATTAATGACGAGGCGTGGGCAACGCATACTCGTGTCCTTCTCGTTGAAGATAATAAAGTGAATCAGATTGTGGCAATGCGAATTTTGAACGGCATTGGCGTGACGACTGAAGTTGCCGAAAATGGCGTTGAAGCGATTGAAAAATTAGCTGATGCAGACTGCACTCAGCCTTACCACATTGTGTTAATGGACTGTCAAATGCCAAAAATGGATGGGTATGAAACCACACAAAACATCCGAGCGGCTAAAGCTGGCGAGCGCCATGTCAGGATCCCAATTGTTGCCATGACGGCCAATGCGATGCAAGGGGATAAGCAAAAATGTTTAAATGCAGGTATGGATGATTACATCACCAAACCAATAGAAGCAAGTAAAGTGAAAGAAAAGCTCAAAGAGTGGGTGTTAAAAACACGATAGTCGTTCAGCTTTCATGCGTATTGTCGCTCATCTGCGTTGTCCTGCAAATATCATAACGATGTCAACCATCGCTAATTACCTTTAAATAAACGCATTAAAATTGTACAAACCTCCAAAATAATGGCAAGGTAGATAAGTTTTCAGATTAGCCTAGACTTAAAATTGGAACGATCCAAAATCAGGAAAAGAAACATGATTCATAACAACAAAATGAGGCATTTGGCTGTTTTATCATTTTCATGTGCAATATTGACTGCATGCGACAAAGCACCAAATGAAACCAATCAAACTACCGATAAGCAAGTAGTATCTAATCCTGCTTACGTCTCAGATGTCGTATCGTATGTAGATCCCTTGATAGGGACAAAGGGCCCATTCAACCATAGGCAGGCTGGCAATGTAACGCCTGGTGCGGTAGTGCCATTTGGAATGTTTAATTTTGGGCCCGAGCATGCTTACACAAAAGAGTTGCTGGCAGAATCAGAAGGGATTTCAAAAAAAATCTTAGAAGAAAATAAACGGGTGCCTGTTTCTCCGGGGGGTTACAATTATCAAGCAAGTCGCGTTAAGGGGTTTTCTTTCACGCGGTTGTCCGGCACGGGCTGTTTGGGAGCTTCTGGCGATGTACCCGTGATGCCTTTCACACAAGATATCACTTTCTCTCCAGCGACGGATCCCATCAATGCCTATTACAGTGCCGGCTTTAGCCACGACGATGAAACGGCCATTCCTGGTTATTATCAGGTTGGGCTTGATAATGGCGTGAATGTTGAGCTCACTGCAACAGCGCGAACAGGGATCGCTAATTTCACTTTTGCTGAGGCTAACAATGCCAAATTGTTATTTAGAACATCTTATTCGCAATTGGGCAGTGGTGATGCCTTTGCTAAAGTCGACAAAGAAAAAGGCGAGGTAACAGGTTATGTTACGTCTGGCAATTTTTGTGGCTATTTAGGCGAATACAATCAACGCGATTATTATACTTTGCATTTCGTAGCAAAAATTAACAAGCCAATTTCAGGCTCAGGTGCTTGGCATGATGATCAAGTCACACTGGGAGCTGCATCGTCAAAAGGCGGTATGGGCTATGGCGATAATGGGTGGCCAGACATTGGAAAAGGCGCTGGCCTGTGGGTAAATCTAAATCTTAAAGATGGTGAAACAGCCCAGATGCGAGTGGGTATTTCCTATGTGAGTTTAGAAAATGCGCGAGAAAATTTGGAGAAAGAGCAGGCTGAGTCGAGCTTTGCAGCCTTACGACAAAAATCGCACAGTATATGGGAGCAAGCGTTATCCAAGGTACAAGTTGCCTCCGATGATACAAGCAAATTACGTGTTTTTTATACTGCCCTATACCATAGCTTGTTTCATCCCAATATCTTTTCTGACGTAAATGGAGAGTACACGGGGTTTGATCAAAAAGTACATAGAGTGTCAGAGACACAACAAGTCCAGTATGCTAATTTCTCAGGATGGGATGTATATCGCTCTCAATTACAGCTAGTGACCTTACTGGATAAAAAACGCGGCAGTGATATTGCCCAATCTCTTTTCAATCAAGCCAATCAGTTTGATGGCGTGTGGGATCGTTGGACTCATAATGCGGGTCCAACAGGGGTTATGAGTGGGGACCCTTCGACGATAGCGATCGCCAATTTTGTGGCTTTTGGTGCAAATGATTTTGATGTTTCCGGGGCCTATCAATCGCTTCGTAAAGCCGCGACACAACCAACGGAGTTTGACTTATCCAATGTTGGTTGCCCAGTATTTTGTCGTGGACAAAAACCATCTCTGGATGAGTGGCAAAGTCTCGGATATATTTCAGCGCAGTCCAATAGCTGGGAAGGTGCGTCAGAAACGTTAGAGCAAGCGTCTAGTTACTTCTCTTTGGGACAGCTTGCTAAGCGTCTTGGAAAAAGTGAGGATGCTACGCGATTCGTCAATGAGGCCGGCTTTTGGCGAAATATTTACAACCCTGCGGCGACAGAATCGCTTGGCTATATTCAAGGTCGCAACAAGGATAAGAGCTGGAAAGAAGATTTTGACCCATTTTCTGGGCACTTATTTGTTGAAGGCAGCCCAGCACAATACTTGTGGATGATCCCTCACGACGGTGCTGGTCTTGCGCGCGTGTTAGGAGGGGAGCAGGTGATGAGTGACAGGTTGGACAGTCATTTTAGAAAGCCTGATGGCACTTGGGTACTGTATCGTGACTCCGCAGAGTTTTCTGATGTATCAAATCAACCCTCGATTTTATCTCCATGGATGTACTTGCACACAGGTGATGCCTATAAAACACAACAAACTGTTCGCGAGACCATGGCACAGCTTTGGCTAGACGCGCCAGATGGGATACCTGGTCAAGATGACTTAGGTCAAATGTCGTCGTGGTATGTATTCAGTAGCTTGGGTCTTTACCCTAAGTACCCTGGCAGAGCTGACCTAGTGATATCGAGCCCTCAATTTTCGAAAGCAAAAATCGCGAATATAACGATCAATGCGCCAGGTGCGTCTAATCAGCATATTTTTATTGAATCCCTTAAGGTGAATGGCAAATCTACACTGAATAGCTGGATCGATGAGTCCTATATCAATCAACCGGTAACTTTAGACTTTGTACTAAGTGAAAAGCCAAATATGGCATTCGGCAATGCCGCTGAAAACAGACCGCCAAGTTATACGCCTACCACGATGTTGTAAGCGATTGCGCTAAGTGTATTAGTACATGGCGCATTCCCCTTGTTAGAGGAGCCTACATTAGGCTCCTTTTTTAATTCACTCAGCGCCTTTTTGTAAAAGTTAACAATGTGGTGAAAACCATAGCAATTCATAAAGAATTTATAAGTTGCTTTGCGCTTGATTGATTGTAAATGGCGGTGCTCAATAACCCATTTATTTTATCAAAATGATGAGGCTATTTTTTAAATTTAATTGTAAGAGACGCGTCCCAACTTTAGCTGGTTAAATTAAAACCAGCTTTGCATATATATTTTATAGCGACTCATTCGCAAGGAACAAAAAATGATTAGTATTAAAAAACTCTCAGTAGTGGCGCTCGCATTGTATTCTCAATTCAATTGGGCAACGACGGTAGATGGTTACCCTTCAAGTAAAGTGACTTATATTGCAAACTTTGTGTGGTACAACAACATGTCTCACCCGCTGAGTGACGGGCAATATATTGAGTCTGAAAATGGTCAACAATATAAGGTACAAAATGACCAACAACTAGACTTATCGTATTCTTCTTACCCAGCGTGTCGAGATACGATGCAATACATGTGTATGCCTATACCAGCCGTTACTGCTCATGTCGTAAAATCGAAAGATGGTGTTTTTGATAAACCGGTTTATTTTATAAAAGGCTTGAATGTTACAGCGGGCGGCATCAATGCCAGTGGTGGCGAGTTTAATAAGTATTGGAATGATTACAACCTTAAAGATGTCTTCAAACCGTTACTTGAAACTGGCAGAGACATCGTTTTTATTGACTATACAAAGGCTGAAGAAAGTGTAATCCCACAATCCTCACAGTTAATCCATTTCGTAGAAACTCAACTGAAGGCCGGTAACCATCAAAGTACAATGATGGGGTATAGCTACGGCGGCTTGATAGCAAAACAAGCCTTAAACTTAATGGAGTCAAGTCGTTATAACCACGAGTTTTTTAATTATATTTCTATTGATGCACCGCATAAAGGGGCCAATATCCCTTATACCATTACGGATACAATTGGCAGAATCAAAGGGCGGCTTGAAGATGCCAGAGGCTGCTCTTGGAGTAGCGCCTGCGATAAAGCACGCAAAAATGCACGACGTATGTATGCTAGTTTGACAGAAGGACTGGCTGCCAAATTACTGGTTACGGGTAATGATAGTTTTCAATACTTTAGAAAGTTAGCCGATGAGGGCTACCCGTCAACTTACAATGTCGCATTTTCTAACGGGAGCTACACGGGGACATCAACAGGCTTACCTACCAACAGTCAAATGGCGAGGTTTGAAGCTGACTACAAGGTCTATGGAGACACTTATTATACGTTGAAGTCTCTTAGCATTAGTCGCCAATATAAAATGGGACACTACTATAGAAGTCATA
Source organism: Pseudoalteromonas sp. SMS1 (assembly GCF_021530565.1). Taxonomy (GTDB): domain Bacteria; phylum Pseudomonadota; class Gammaproteobacteria; order Enterobacterales; family Alteromonadaceae; genus Pseudoalteromonas. The sequence goes on along the minus strand of NZ_JAKGBI010000011.1, from coordinate 99,140 downwards.
ACTTTGATAACGCGCCAGGATCGTATGCTATCACGGGACAGATGTTGAAAGCGTTCTTTGACGACAACGGAAATATTCGTCGGGTCACTAATAACTTGCTCTCCAATAATAAAAAACCAACATTTATTACTACAGCAAGTGCATTAGACTTAAATACGAATGACTTTACATCAGCATTTAATCCAAACTCTGTATCAACACCATTTGATAAGGTTTATGCTGTAAGTGGCAGTAATCTTAGCCATACAAACTTTAGTTATCATAAAGATAACTTGATTTTAGAAGTTAAAAAGGCAAATTAATTGTAGTGTTTTGACTTTAGTAGACATAGCGCTTTTTAATTAAAGCGCTATGAGAGCCTATATTTTTACGGCCTTAATAAAAAGCCATTTCATCTGGTGGGTATAGTCCTGAGGAAGGGCATTCATAGCTAAGTTTAGTGTTGAAAGCGCCTCGGACAAATCGAGATGTGGAAGACTTTTGGCTGCGATGGCTGGCACTTTATAGAATTCGATCCAATCTTGCTTTGTCACACAAATGGTTTTTGTTATGACCTTTGATACTTCAAAACCGGCACTTTCAATCATCGCAAGCAGTGTATTTTTGCTGTATTTTATTGGGGTTCCTTTATATTCTTTTTTGGCATAGCCGCTTTTCTCTAGCTGCGAATCAATCAGTGAATACTTTAATGTTTCATACTTACTGCCTTGTAAATCCCATTCAGAGAAATTAATCAGTAAGCCGCCGTTGTGTTTTAGCTGAGAATGAATACGTGATAAGGCTTTTTCGAAATTGAACATCCAAAAGGCCGAATTGGCAAGAAAGCAACATATCGAGTCTGGCGCAAAGTTTATGTTTTCAGCGGCTGTCGATAAAAAGGTCGCATTGTTAAACTTATTATTGTGCTCTGCGACCGCAATCATTCCTTTTGCTGCGTCGGTACAGGTAACACTTCTCCTCGGATAGCCTTCTAATAACGCGTTCAAAACCAAATTTGCGGAGCCACAGCCTAAATCGACAAAGTTGTGATATTCATACTTGTCCACAATTTCCGCAATGTATTTGGCTGTGTCTTTGTAAAAAGAGATTTTAGGGGCTGATTCGGCATATTGCTTCGCACTGTCACTCCATAGTTGGTGGTTCATAGAAAGTCCTCTACCGTGTTGATATTTAATCTTTTTAAACTGGGTGTGACCCCTGCTGTAGCCTGTATCTTAAAACGTGGATGAGTGCTTGCGTTTGATCGGCATCATGTTGCCTAGCTAGTGTGGCGGTCTGTATAAAAGAAAAGATAACGTTGGCATTTTTAATTTCATTTATAAATTAAGAGGAAATAAAAAATAAGTTTTTAGTATGGTTTTTTTATTTTAAATTAACGTATTTTTTTCATCTGTAATGGTGTGTAATGGTTTTGGGTAACTCATTAATGTACTTTATTTAACGATTCAGGCGGGTGTGAAAATAAGAATGCCTGACGATATTTAATTGTATTAATCTTGGAGTATAAAAATGGGTTCACGAAAAGGGGTGATAAGCACAGCGGTGGTCGCGTCATTGGTAACAGGTTCAGTCGCTTTTACTGAACAAGCTAACGCATTTGGCTGGGGAAGCATTGGCGACTTTTTCAAGGATCCTGTTGGCTCGGTGGGGAGTGCTGTTAGCCAAGTTGCTAATGTAGTACATCATGTGACAAGCCCAGTTACTCATGTGGCTATCACGGCTCTCAAAGAGGGAGCTAATGTTGTCAATCAAGCAACTAATGCGGTTGGCGTTGACTCAAGTGCAATCACAGATCAAGCCATTGCAGTCGCTCAAAGTCTCACGTCAATTAATCAATTGGGTACTTACTTTATTGAAGAGCAAAGAAAATTGGCACAATTGGAGCATTTTGCAGGTACCGTGGTGGGCAGTGCACATCACCTGTCGCAGCTTGAATCACTGCTTGATGGGATAAATTCTAATAATGTTGGGTTGGCAAAAGAGGTTGTCTACACGCTGATCCGAGATGTAGATTACACCAACCTCAAGCGTGTCGCAGATGACGTTAAAAACCGCGACAATGCTCAGTCACTGATGTTTATGGTGAATAAAGGGAATGTGGGTGTCGGCGTTGCCGTTGATATTAATGAACTAGAGCGCATAAAGCATGGTCATCACACACACCGTGATCAGCCAATAATGAGCTTTTTTGTACAAGCAGTTAACCCAGGCACGCCAGATAATGCAGTTAAGTTTGCCATTGGATACCATAAAAGTTTACCAAAAGAGGTATCCGGCAACAGCTTCAGCATCGCTAACACCGTTAAGAATCTCAAAGTGACCTTGGCTTTTGCGTCACAGGGGACAAGCAATTTACTAAGTTATTTCGATATCACTGCACTTAGAAATCAGCATCGAATGACGGCTGTTGGTGCCAGCAGCAAATCTATCAATATGCAAGTAGGTGGTACTGCAAGGCAAGTGGTATTTAAACAATGTCAAAATGGTCGTTTACAAGTGTCCAATGGCAATTGCAACAACGTACACGAAGACTTGTCATTGAGTGCAATATCAGGCGTAAGTCAGACAGATCAGTCTACTTCTGTTGGTGGCGTGTCGTTTGTATTCAAGTCATTCGGCGCAGTGTCTGGGATGTATTGTGTACAAACCGTGGAACCTGCTGATCCTCACACATGGCATGATAACTATTTTTGCGCCTCTCAAGATATTGGTATGAAGTGGTCTTATGCTGGTCCTATTGATGGCATGCGTTGTACACAAATCCAAGAATCTGCGGACCCTTACACTTGGGAAGATAATTATCTTTGCTTACCTCAAAACTCAGACTTTTTGTTTTCATGGAGCAGTGCAGGTAAAGCGAATATGAAAAAAACGGTAAGGTGGCACGAATCTGCAGATCCCCATACTTGGCATGACAATTACCTCGGCATTGAAAAACACGTAGAATTAAAAATCCATGGCAAGTGTTTGGATATTTGGTTGGCGCATCCCGCCAATGGTCAGGATGTTGTAGTGCATGATTGCCATGGCGGCTCTAATCAGAAGTGGTTATTCACAAATGAGGGCAAAGTACGAAGTAAGATGAACTATAACAAATGCTTAGACTACAGAAACTTTGCAACTAGTAATGGTGAAAGGTTGATGGTTTGGGACTGCAACACCAGTCCAACGCAAGCATTTACATATGCCAATAGTCAGCTTAAAACGGTATTAGCGCCTTCACGTTGCGTTGACGCACCTTCTGCGCAAAACGGAACAAGAACACATTTGTGGGATTGCCCAGTATTGCATCCGAATAATACGGTCGTAGTGTCGCAATAAGCCCTTTGAATACAAAAAGTCACTCACGGTGTGCGTGACTTTTCTATCTAGAGCAAATTGAGAATTGATAGGCAGCAAACCCTTGTGAAAGAGTGCACTGGGTAATTTATCAGACCAATTAACATTGAAGCGCGACGCTGTTTCGAGTAATTTAGGGAAAATAGTTTTAAAAAACGAAAGGATCACTATGGCGCGTTTGTTATGGTTTATTTTTGCATTGGGGGCAGCAACGTTACATATTTCTTCTTCTGCTAAAGAGACTGCTGCGTTACCGATCGAAGCGTTTGCAAGTTTACCCATGGTAAGCCAATATAAACTCTCTCCTCAAGGTTCTAAATATGCTTATGTTGCCAATGGCAAAGGTGACTTGTATTTAGTTGTTAAAGATCTAAATACAGGAAAGGTCTATCCTGTCACAAAAACAGATAATCTAAATATTAAGCTTAATTGGTTTGACTGGGTAAATGATAGCTTGTTAGTACTGGGCGTTTCATATACCGAATCGAGAGGACACATCCGATACACGCGCACTGAGTTGCTTAGTTATGACCTAAATAGTAAGCGTAAATCGACAAAGATTGTGATTCGCCCAGGCAGAAATCAGCATAATGCTCAAATTAAAGACAATGTGATCAGTATGCTTCCAAATGATCCTGAACATGTATTGCTATCTATTGACCTCAGAAAGGCAAACTTACCAGATGTTTATAAATTAAACGTAAGAACATCAAAATTAAAACGTGTTATGAGCTATAAGTCGCATGTAGAAGATTGGGTTGCGGATAGACAAGGCAATGTGAGGGTGTCATACCATGTTGATGGTACACATATTTACTATCAGTTACGTGATCTTAAAACGGAAAAATGGCGGACTATTTTCGACTATGAAGCATTTTCTAATGACCAAGTTACGGTTTTAGGATTTGATAAAGACCCCAATATTTTTTATATCAAAGCAATCCACAATGATAAGGCATCTATTTTTAAAGTAGATGCCTCAGATCCTGCCTTGCCACGAACGCTTGTCTCTCATAACCCCGACTATGATGTTGGCAGTCGATTGTATTACTCACCTTTTTCAGGTGCTGTAGCGGCGGTATCTGGCTCGGAATATTGGGATGAAGATTTAAAAGCACTGCAAACTTCAATAGATCACGCATTGCCAGATGCGAACAACTCCATTCAGGATATCGATAGCCGAGGAAATAGTTATGTTGTTTATAGTGAATCCGAAACAGATGCTGGCAGCTATTTATTAGGAAATCGCGAAAAAAATACAATTAAGTACCTAGATCAACAATATCCATATATCCATGGTGAAACTTACCTCGGCAAAGAGTTAATCGTATATAAAGCAAGAGATGATATCGAAATCGAAGCCTATATAACCTTGCCAAGAGGGTACCAAGCAAACGTACAATACCCAGCAATCATTTTACCTCATGGAGGACCTTACAGCCGAGACGACGAAACCTTCGATTATTGGTCTGAGTTTTTTGCACACAATGGCTACATTGTCTTTCAACCAAACTATCGAGGCTCATATGGCTATGGGTTTGAATTTGCTAAGGCCGCTATCGGTGGATGGGGTAAAGCAATGCAAAACGATTTAGAAGATGCAGCAAATTGGTTGGTGGCGAATAATTACAGCAAACAGGACAAAATGTGCATTGCTGGAGGAAGTTATGGCGGTTATGCAGCACTCATGGCCTTAGTGAAACATCCCGATACATATAGATGTGCAGCGAGCTTTGCTGGTGTGAGTGATTTGGGATTAATTTACTGGGAGGCTGCGCGTTTTACTAATAAGGATATCGTACGCAAACAACTTGGAGGTGACAGAGCACAACTTGACACTGTTTCTCCAGTTAATTTTGCCAAAGTCATAAAAAAACCGGTGTTGTTAATTCATGGGAGTGAAGACTCTGTCGTGCCTGTCAGGCATAGCCGCAATATGGCGAAGGCGCTCGAATCGGCTGGAAAAGATTTTAAATATATAGAATTAGACGAGGGTGATCACCATTTGAGTTACCAACCTCATCGAATTAAGACGCTTGAGTCCATGTTAGCGTTTTTTGATAAGCAATTGATGTAGTGATGTTTAACTAGGTTTAACAGCACTTCATTTCAAGTTGCGTGATTGGTTTAGGTGTCATGATGACCTGCCTGTGATGTGGCGGTGTGGCGGATCTGTTCAAATTTAGTGAATGCATCCGAGACGACATCTTTGTCGGTCGCAGTAAGTGCGATAGACACATCGCAATGGGGGTTAGAGCATGAAAATGACTGCCCAGATAAAAGCAGATTTGATTCAAAATAAATGGGCATATTGCACTCTGGGCAATCGAGCTTTGATTTGATACTCATGGGCTTTTCCTTATTTTTTGCTAGGTAGTGGCATCATATTTTTTGAGAAAATGTCTAATATCGTGGTTATCCCGTTAGGAAGAGGGAGTTGACCCGCCTCCAGGGTGACTTCGTAGCTGGCATGGGCAGCATTTGATTGTTGTTGTTCTCCTAGGGAGGATTTGGCCAAAGAGCCGTGCAACTCAGTTTCAAAATCATGCGCCTGTTCAGGTTTACTGAGTTGTTCATTGGCGCTTAATTGCTCGTGCGCACTGCGTTGCCTGCGCCGTTGCACTCGGCCTTGCACTCGTGTTCTACGTCCACTTGATCGCTCGGGACCATGACTGGCTTTGCTGACGCTGCTGCTTTGCTGATCGAATGTGTCTTTTTTCTTGATTTCACGAGAGCTTTTCACCTCCATATTAAATGAGACTTTGAGCTTTTCGATGGCGAGCGAGTTTATCGGTATCAAGGTCATTAGCGGGATAGAAATGTTCATTTTTAAAGGCGTACTACTGATCGCCCCGTCTTTATCAATTACAGATCGAGACAATGTAAAGTTAACCATAGTAGGTACTAGTTGATTCTCATCATCTGTGCTTTTCTCGAAGCAGGTTGTTAGGAGAAACTGGGTTTGTGCATTTGCTATCATTGCATTGGCATCAGTTGCCGCTTTGAGAGGGGCGCCAATGAGTGCCTTCATCGGTAGTCCAGAAAATTGAGAAGCAATATTGCTGTTCATGCTGAGTCCTTCCTTACGATTAGTTACCCAGGGATTTGCGCTCTAAGTGCACGCTCGTAACCCTCGATGAGTTTTTTTAGGCCTTCAGGGGGCTCATTACCAGTCATGACAATTTCTAAATGGGCATTGGCGGTATTCTCCCCATGACTAGGCCCCATAATTTTGTCTCTAAGGCCAGACTTGTTGGTATTCTTTGCAAATGTGACCATCAGCTTGTCGTGTTCATTAGTACTAATTTCTAGGTCGGTTTTAAACTTTACTTCCGTAATGCGTGGAGATGAAATAGGGACGAGTGCTAACAGTGGCACCTGTGCTTCAATGGTATCAATGCCATCTTCTGTTCGACTTGGAAATTGCATGGTGCATGTTTTGGGGGCGTAGCTTGAAGGTAGTCCTTCGTCATTTTCATGTTCATCAAAGAAGCGTTTAACAAAGTCTATGGTTTCCCCTTCCACCGATTTCGCGGCGTCTTTCACACCTTTGTGTATGGCTTTCATTAGTGATTGAAACTCGATCATGGTATTTCTCTTATTATCATTATGAATGAGAGGAAGTGATGAACTTCCTCATTTAAGCTATGAACTCAGACGCTACGCTTCTTTTTCAATAATAGGGTCTATGTTCTTGGTAAAGGCGTTAATAATTGTTGTCACCCCAGTTGGAAGTGGCAGCTGCCCGGCATGAACGTCGACCTCATATTTGGCTTTGTTCGATGCTTCGTAGTGCTCTTTTTGCTTTGACGTTGACTTGCTACTGTGAGAAACCGAGCCATGCACTTCAACAGAAAAAAGGCCTGCGTTGTACTTTGCCGTGATGTCTGCTTTGGCTGCTGTTTCTTGCTCGCTACTTTTTTCATTGTCCGTTGACGTTGAGCTGGATACTTCCATTTCAAAGTGAATTTTCACATCATCCACGGCCAATGAATTGAGCGGAATTAACGTGAGTAAGGGGAGTTTTAATGTGATTTTAGCATCATCTCCGTTAGTACCATCAGCCTTTATCACTGGGCGGCTAAGTTCGAATTCCACCATGATGGGGGTGAGCTTTCCGCCGCTTGATTGGGGCGGGGTGCCGCCGCCACCGCCACCGCCGCCATTTTCAAAGCACGTACTCAGCATAAACTGAGTTTGTGTACGTGCCATCATTCCATTTGCATCTGTCGCAGCCTTCAGGGGCCCACCAATGAGAGATTTCATCGGTAGGCCGCTAAATTGCTGGGCCATCGATACGAGTCCTGCCATATTGTTTCTCCTAGTCTTCGAGATTTTAAAACAGTGCTTGCTAAGTGACCTTTCAAAAGCTGCGCGAAGGGGTCATGTTTGCGTCGCACGTTTAGTCAGCCATGATAAAAGCCATGGTGTGCTTGGAATTGGTGAAAATCTGGAAAAATACGGGGAAATATATGGGGTAAAAAACGTTTAACACGAGCGCGAAGTTTAAAACACACGGGTTCGTTTGTGCTTGTATGTTAAGTAAAGCGCATAGAAGGTGGGTGTTTAGTGCGGGTGTATTTTTTATCTTGGGTGATGAGAAATATCTGGTTAAGTGCTTGCAAACATAATGGTTAGACAAGTAGAAAGTTGATCGTTGGTGTACTCACTGTTAGGTACCCTGATTCTGCTAACCATTAATGGCCTCATGCTGTCGTCGGCATTTGACTTATTCGCATTACCTTTTTGGTGGTACAATCATGTGCCGCCAATTTTATTTGTATATTTTAGTCATTCCCGTTGCGGTCATTTTGGTATCAACACAATATAAAGTATTGACCCCCTGAGTTAATGCCGCTTGGGCTGTGATGCTATTATTTTGTTGCCCCGAGGTTGCATTATGCGCCGCATTTGCGAGCGCTTGGCTTGTTGCAATCATAAAGTTGCCCGTGGCAACTGCTGGGGCATCGCCCAGTACTTTAGTGTTAACTTGTGAAACTGAATCTGTAATTTGACTGTTTACTGCGGTTGGAAATGCCATGGTGCGACTCCTTATGCCCTAGTTGTTTAACTGTAGTGCTTTGTGCAGGAAATAACAATTACAGGTTGTTACGGCCGCTGTTTGAAATATGAAAAGTGAAAATCAAAGATACTGAATCAGCAGCTTTCAACGAAATACAGAGAATGAATTTCCCGATGATTTGCACGGGTTTCGTGAATACAACAACGCACGTGACTTGGACATGCGAATTGAAACAACGGGGAATTACTATGATAGCCCTCAAAGCTACCCGTTCCAGCACTTTCCAGACATACTTGAAGATGAATCTGGGCGACTTTTATATAAAGGAGCTTACAATTTCGACGATTCATTGAAGTTACAAGCGCAGTATGAATTGTTAGTTGACACATTCACGAGCGAGTTTGGAGGTCTTGTCGACAAAACGTTGGAGATTTATTCAGATAGCACGACATATGCAAAGATTGCATCTCAGGCTGATATACCGGTGACACACGTCCAATGGTTGTTCGAACGATGTTTGTCGTATGTTATACACGCTCACTTCATTTTCGTTGTGGATGCAGCGATTTTGGGAGGGCTTAAAAAATCCCCGATTTCACAACGTATGTTAGACTGATACCGTTTAGGGGGATACCCGGCGCTTGGGTCGGTCCAACGCCACAGAACGGTGGATTGGTTAAGGAGTGTATGGAGCTTTATCACCTAGGCTAAAAATAGGTTAGCGCCCATATTTGATTGAATAAAACAGTTGCCCTGATATTAATGATGAGCTGTTCGACAACAAAGAGGTATAAATGGTTCAAGAATCTAGTCGCTACTATAATTTTAAAGCGATTTCCGCCGCGATAGGGATCGTACTGTTTGTTTTAGTGTTAGAATTTTTAGTTTGGGACCCCAATAGTATTACGGCGCTTTCAGCCTTACTCTACCTAAATATAATTGTGTGCTCGGCTATTATGTTTAGTGAGGGCGTTGAGAGCAATTTAATAAAAGAAAAAGAGGACACGAACTATCAGCTAGTTTTTGATGTGATGTTACTAAAGCTCTCACTCTTTGTGGCATGTTCAGACTTTTTCCATTTACCTGAGAAATTTCATTATTTCACGGGGATTGTACTGCTGATTGGTATTTCTCCAATCATAGTATTAACCATAAATAGCCATGAACTTGTATCTACGACAGGGATGACTAAAGCTATCATGACGCTGTCTGGTGTATGCATCTTTGCGATGCTGTTGTGTGCGCTGTTAATTTTTATTGCTGGTGAATCATTTTGGATGTATGTTGCGCCGACGGAATTGTTTCATGCAATATAAGCCTGCTTTTTCGTATGTTGTGTGGTTGCTTTAAAAAGCAGGGGGTGGCTGCACCTAAGCAATCATCAACACTCAATTTCAACATGCTGACTGGGAGAGCCTTGCTTGCCACAGCGATGGCATAAAGCACTGGTATGTTACTAAGGGCAAGTTCGAGCGTAAGGGACGTTAAATGGTCAGTGCACCGTTATGGTGCTTTATGTCTCAATTCATATTGGCTGCACTTAATTATTTTGCAATGCTTTTTGCCATCTAGGCCTGTTCGGCTGAGCTACCTACGACCTGTTTAAGTGAATTGGGGGGCTTATGGGTAAAGACGACTGGGAAAATCAGAAAGCAAAAGGTACAGGCTACACTAAAAGTACACCACGAAACATATCTACCAATGGGCCTCTCTTTACACTAACTTTTTTACCCAATAGCGCGTACTCACGTATTGGCTCAATTACCACACTCGTACTGGCATTAGGAGACTGGTTTAAAGCGAGCAGTGCTATATGAAAATCAAACGATTAAAGAAATAACCGCCGGTAGCTATGAAAACGCCATTGACAGAAAGTCTATTTTGTCTGTGAACAGGTAAAACAGAGTATGCTTTGTCAGTACGTATGGTTTGCATCGTTATTTAAGGCCATTGCAGCAAGGTTGGACTGACACTATCAGCCGGTGCCAATTCGAAGTGTCTCAAGTTATTTATTGCGCTTTTATGTTATACTTTTTTATATTTAATGAACGCTGTGGAGTAAATTGCCATTGAATATTTTACTTATCATTGTTTTAGGTATTTTAACATTGGTCACCATACGCAATTTTATGATGCTTTTGGGCAGTGTTATTAGGCGAGAAAATATCAAGGTTAAAAGAATAATATTTGCTTTTTTACTCTTCTTTATGTTGTTTTTTTCATTTGTTGTGGTTTTTAATAACCCTGATGTATTTAACATTAAAAAAATTGATGTCCATGAGGAAAGGGCTAAAAGAGACCGAGGGGAAGAGTACGTTGGGCAGCATTAACTATTAGGTGAAACCTTAGGCTATGCCGGAGTAACTTAAAATCGAAGTGTTGTTCTAAACTTGATCCTCATTAAAAGAGTGGGGTTCATATATGAGGCTGGTTTACTGTGTGCGACTAGCCGTAACCGCACTATTGTTTAGCATGTTGAATAGTCTTTATAACCCCCTTTTCTTTGATAATTATAATCTAAAGTAACTTGATTCGCTTCGTGGTTTTTAGATCTACCATAATAAGGCTGGCGCGTATTAAAGCGGGCCAACCTTATATTATACGTTAAGCGATTAGTGGAAAGACAACCCCCACATGAGTATTCGTCCACCGTTATACATATCGCGTGTACCCGTCGCAGAAATTCGTACTCTGTTTGCGGTTACTTTTTGGTCCAGCATGAATTCATGCATTTCAAATGTTCTATTGGCAGCAATTGTTGGGAACTCAAATGAACCTTTGGTGACCCACTGACCGCGTTCCCATACATCTAAATTAAAGGTTTTGAGTCGAGTACCTTGTCCATTATTAAAAGAACCAAGCCTAAACGTCTGCAGTGTGAAAGAGTTTGAGAATGTAAGTTCAAATGACATTGGGAAGGGTAAGCCGCCACTATCGGACTGTACAAAAATTCCTTTTGTTTGGTCAACACTTGCAAATGGAATTGAGCCGACGTCGTGTAAAGGGACTAAAAAGTCCTCATTCCACGGATTGTGTTTGTCGAAGCGTGCGCCAGAGAATGTGGGATCTGCTTTAAATTCAATGATATCTGCTGCGGTAGGTAAGGTTATCGATGGCTCGTTACCGCCGATTGAAAAGTCACCTTGCTCACCATTTGGGCCATACCACACGCCTTTCCAGCCTGTGTTAGTAACTTGGCCGGTAAACCACTTAATGGCACCATTTTCGAGTAATTTAAAAGAAAAGCGCTCCATTTCACCTGAGCCAGTAAAAACATTGTTCTTTTGTTCAATTGTACCTGTTAACACGCCTCCATCTGGACTCGTGCCATGTAAAATATCTCCTTGTTGGCTGATATTGATATAAGTCGAGTTTGCTTTTTGATCTATGCCATCTAATACGTTGTCGTAGCTAAATAGATATTCAACTGAATGTGCCGAAAAGGCGCTACCAAGGGCTAGGGATAACGCGATAGACTTTTTATTTATTTTCATAATAACTCCTTTATTTAAATTGTGTTTTTATATTTTATTAATATTACCCCTGTGTCAATTTTATTTTTATTTAAAATGATTATTTGAGGTTTTGTTAAGGTTTTTTTGACTTTTATTAATTTTTTATAGTTATTTTTCATGGGGTTTTAGGGCGCCTTGAAAAGAGGAAGGTGACTAGGAGGGAGCTTCAATTAATCGGATATTGTTAATTTTTAGATTGTTTTTATTTAATAAACTAAGTTTTAATATTAAATTTAATAGTTATTCAAACTTAAATTTCTCAAAGTGCAAGCTTCACAGCCGAGTTGGCGCCGCACGTTATAGGCATGATGAACATGAGCTTTGTTTTTGTTACTAAGAGCTCGGCCTCTGTATAGTATGTGTGCTATAAACTGCCTGTCTGGACCTATTGAATTGCTTTATTAAGCTGCGCTGTGTCATGGAAAAATGAGATATACAACTTGTCGAATTCGGCTTTATTAGAGAACAACCGTTGCGTAAGAAGCTGACAAAACAAACTTTTCATATTAGGTAAAAAGAGAATTGGTTCTGTGCTTTTTTAAGGTGCGTCACCCGCAGTGGTGTAGTGCGTTGAACTTGAAATTTGAAAGTCGACAAAGCAGCTTTCAAATTTCATCTTACTTAGGTCCTTACAATGTGGTGTCGTTGGTTGTTACTTCAAACAGAAGCACCTGGCTGAGTTGTTTGCCATGAATATTGAAGTTATTGTCGGACACCATTAATAAACTTGGATTACCATTTTTTAATCGCGGACCAAAAGTCATTCCTTCAAGGTTATCAATATGGCGTGAGTTCAATTGCTGTTTGATTGTGTTTAAGTTCAAAACCAATGTTTTTTGGGCTAGAGTATAACGCTGCTTTGATAAAGAAGTGATGTGTGATGTATCCGAGGCATGTGTTGTGTCAACAAGGTAAATATTCACGCTGTTACCGCCATCTTTAAGGCCAGAAGTATAGGAGCGCTCCATTGTTAAAAACTGGTGTTCACTTATTTGCAGAAGTTCTACAAGCCCAGTCGTACGAAATGCATCTGGTTTTGCTTCAGGGCGTTTTACAAGCGGCTCGAGGTAGTAGGCAAATTGTTTTTGCAGTTGTTTGCTTGCAAAGTCAAAATAGGAAATGCGTACCACGCTGCCGTGTTCAACCGACGCTTCTTCACCATCTTGTTTAAGTGCACCTTCCATTGAGACCCACACGCCTTTTTTTGAGTGCGCCAGTGTCAACCCTTCAAAAACGGCATTATGTCTCGGACCAGACGTGTTACTAATGTTGAACATTTTCGGCAGTTTAAACGCGGTAAGTTTGTCTTCGGTTTGTAAAAAGATAGCTGGCGGTTGATTGTATTTTATGCTGCCTTCACTGCTCCATACGATGGCATGACTGTTAGGGACTGCACGAAGGCTTTCTGGATCTACGACCCCAGACTTCGATTTGTTTTTGACCAATGAGAGGGACTTTTCGAATCGAACGTGCTTTATCTTATCCCCGTTTATATTGATATTTGCTTGGAAATACCGAGGATTGTCTGCATCGTCGGCTATTAGCAGATACTTTCCGTTCGTGTATTCGATACTTGAAAGCCCACCAACTCTATCACCGTCAACGGTCAAATCCTCAGGGATAATAAATTCGTCTAAAAATGTAAGCTGCATCTGTGCACTGTGAACGAAAAAAGGTGCCAACAAGGCCAAGAATAAATATTTGCGCATAGCTTTCTAATACAAAATAAATAGAACACTGAAATATACGCGGGTAATATGAAATTAGCATCACATTACGCAAAAAAATTTATAATTTTTACGCTAAGTACATTATTTCTTGTTGGTATTGAGTCTACAGGTAAGATCAAGAGCGTTGGATGCATGATATGTGTTCACATTGAGCTTGTCGTACTTAAATTGCTATTACAATTAAATTATTCATAAAGCGCGTCCGCTTATTGATTTAGTAAATATCTTTATAATACGCTCAGCACAGAGAGTATTATTTACCACGTATCAAATGACATTACATGCCTCAAACAGGCAAGCGATCACCATGACAACAACGTAATTGTTGTGGTGGCACTCATTTGATCAAAAAAGCTGACATGAATTGTCAGCTTTTTTTGTTCAGTGCATGTCGCACATTTAACTTATATTAAAAGTGAGCTCTCTACGAACAATGAACATTGAAAACTTGGTAAGCAGCTTCAATTTCTTAATATATCGCACCACGATTCTGGCATGGTGGAATGGTACTCCAAGGGGTATGTGCTGTATCGTAAAGTTCAAAGCTATATTCGGTTAGTACAAGAGAAGTAAGGCTAGCACGAAATGAGTAGTCCTATACTTGCTAGCCGTGAACTCTGTGTGAAATCAGGGTACCAAGACAAGTATGATGACAATATGTTCCCTGTGCATAATCACAGTCACGCGATTAAAACGATGAATTGTCCTTTTCATCTCAATATTTTTAATCATATTGTGCACGCTTATCGAGATCTCCCGTATGGCCTCGCTGAGTTTGGGTTATGTATAGAGTTGAGCCTTCAGGAGCTTAAAGTGCACCACAGTGGTGATAGCTTGGTTAAGCAAATGCGGCATCAATCGTGCGCATTTCAATGCCTCTTACTTGCATGGCATCCAATGCTAGGGCGTGGGTTATTGGATCAGTGGTGCAAGTACATGCCTCGATTACTTTAGGAGTATATTTGGCGGCGGCTGGCGATAAAGCCGTATGGGTAACACAGTTATGGGTCATCATACCTGCAATGAGAATTTCTTTTACGTGTAATTCTTGTAGTAATTTGTCTAGATTCGTTTTTTCGAAACTGTCTGCGTGGCGTTTTAATACCACGGGCGCATCAGGCGCGGCTGCCAAAATGTCTTTGTGAATTTCAGCGCCATACGTGTTGTCATAAAAAAATAGCCCATCTCCAGCCTCAGGTGAAACAAAATGTTGTACGTGGATAATGGGGATCTGTTTGCGCTTAGCGATAGCCATCGCTTCTAGATTTTTTTGCATCGTATGCTCAGTGCCATGCAAAGGGTATGCGCCGCTCTCAAAGTAGTCATTTTGAATGTCAATTACGATCAGTGCTTTTTTAGCCATGGTGTTTTCCTCGTGTCGTTTTCTTATGTAAATCAACACGGGTATTTTGCCTGCTTTATTTTATACTCAGCAGTGTCTAAAATGACATAGAGCACGCCAATTACGCCATTTTTATGATCAAAAAAGTGAATCTAACCATTATTGATTACCCCTCAGCCAGTCAATCCGCTGTATACGGCTTTATCGAGGTAATTAAAGTCACAAACTCAGTGTGCCAAAGTTTGGGTATCCCAACTTTATTTAAGGTTCATACGTATAAGTTGGATGAACTAGATAACAACATTGAAACGCAAGTCGTTGCCTTGCCGCCAAGCACGAGCGATGAGTTTTATATGCAAAAGTGCGATGAGTTAAATGACTACCTTCGTGCGGTACAAAGAAACGGTGCAATCTTAGCATCGGCTTGTGTCGGGTCTTTTATTTTAGCCAATGGTGGTTTCTTAGATGGTAAGTTTTGTACTACGCATTGGCGCTTGGCTCAGCAGTTCAGTCAGTGTTTTCCTAAAGCAAAACTCAACATTAACGCCATTATTATCAATGAAGGTAATGTAATCACTGCTGGTGGGCGAATGGCATGGCTTGACTTAGCCATTGAAATTATCTCCTTTTATTGCCCACCAACTGTAGTATCAATGCTATCGAAGGAAATGGTCGTCGATATTGGTCACCGTGAGCAAAAGTTTTATCGTCAATTCATGCCTAAGCTCGATCATGGTGATGAAGTGGTGTTGTGTGTGCAAGAATACCTTAGCGAGCATCATGCGAACCAAATATTGCTCCCTACTCTGGCTCAACAGTTCCATATGAGTGCCAGAACATTACAAAGGCGATTTCAAAAAGCAGTGGGATTGAGTGTTGTGGCGTATGTTCAAAAGTTGAGACTCCACCATGCTTGTCAGTATCTCGAGCTAAGTCACAAGAGTGTTGTTGAAATAGCCTATCTGGTGGGATATCAAAACGTCGGCGCATTAAGAAAACTATTTTATCGAGAGTATGGGCTCACCCCAACAGACTACCGAAAACGCTTTACGGTGTAGATTAATTGGGTGCCTCATAGTTGTGAGCTGATAGCGGCCATATCCCAAGGAGTACTAAATTGTGCACCTAAAGTTTTGCGGGCAACGCTGCTTAATTTGTGAATAAATAAAGTGGTAAAGCTGAATTTGGTTGAATAATTTATTGTTCAAGGCTTGTTCGATTATTTGTTTTTTGTTAATTTTTAATTGCTTTATTATGAAGCTAAACAATAAATCAACAAGGAATTGATCATGCAATTAAAATTAAATAAAAAGAAAATCAAGTCACTGTCATTCTCAAAGTCTGTACCAGCTGAAGCAACACCTAAGGTTGCTGGTGGTTGGGCACCTCACACAAAAAATATGTTTTGCCAAGAGCATTCATTCGGCCCGTTTTACTGCAATACTAATGAATCAGAGTGCATTGAAAAGACACGTGAAATACACACCTGTGCTTGCTAATTAAAGCGACACCAAAAAGCCAAGTGTTTTTAAACTTGGCTTTCTAATTGAGTTTTATACCTGGTTCGGGTTAGACAGTTGAAAAGTGGCAACGCAATTTCTGCCCTGATTTTTTGCGATATAAAGAGCTTCATCGGCCTGATCAAAGAGTTCCGTTAATTGTTGCGTTGGGTTGTTGAGCTGGGTGACCCCAAAACTTGCACTACAATTAATACACACGTCACTGTAACAAATCGGCGTTAATGCAATTTGCTCCCTTAATTTATTTAAGATATTAGTTGCTTGAAGTAGGTTTACCCTGGGTAAGATAAGTGCAAACTCCTCTCCTCCGTAACGTGCTATTAGATCACTTTCTCGTAAATTGCTTGTTAGGAGTTTTGCTATGATTTTAAGTGAGGTATCTCCATGGCTATGGCCATACTTATCGTTGACACGCTTGAAGTGATCAATATCCAGTAAAGCGACGCATAAAGGTTCTTGGTGGCGCTTGGCATATGCGAGCACTCTGTTGCCTTCATTAAGCAATTTAGTTCTATTGGCGAGACCGGTTAAAGGATCTTCTGTTGCCAACTTTTTTAGCCTGTTTTCATATTTGTTTCGGTCGTTATCAAACGTAATTGCCAGCACAATTAAAACCAGCATCGCGAGTAGCTCAGAACCAATTTGCAGAATGCTTTGATAGTCATGGCTAAATGCGATAAACGGTGTAACAGGTTGGTGATATTGAATGTAGAAGTAACAACTACAACATAAAAATGAGAGCACGACTTTGGTTCTTTTACGGTGATCTTCGAGTAACAACCAAGGAAGCGGCAGTAGCGTAAAGAATGTACTTTGAACACCAAGGTGCGTTCCGACTACCCAGTTAGCATGGATAAAAATATAACTGATGATACTAAGTAGCAAAACCATCCGGCCTATGTAGTAAAGTCTTCGATGTTGTAAATAAACAGCAGAGAGGCAAATGGTTAACAAACCAATATTCATAATCGCGGTGATCAGTGAGTGTGACAGCATTCCAAATAAAATGATATTGATGCATGCAATAATCGAGGCGACAAAGGCAAGTGTGTTTGTAACGCGGACTTTGTGTATATTGGCTTCATCACTATTACAGCCAATATTGATGGCGTTATAGGAAAGAGTTTGGAGCGAACTAAACATAGGGTACCTCACGAACGCTATCTGGTTAGTATAGAGGAATTTTCGAACAGTGGGTGAATGCGGCCATGTAATTGAGGCTAGAGGACGTGATTGATATATATTGTAGGCCAACTTTTGAAGGACGCGTGAATTTGGAGGAGCCCTTTCCCTTGGCTCCAGATGAACCAGTAACTTATTGGTTGTACTAAGATAAGTTCGAAATGTTGCTTTACCCTACTCAGCAAACGCGTTGCATTTGTAGTTGAGGCCTTTTTTCGACCACTTTTCTGAGTGTTTCTCTTTGTCCGTCTTCGATTTCTACATGCAAAACCAAAGGGTGCTTCTCGCCCAATGTGGTTTCTTTACAGAGTGCGTAATGTCTAATTAAGTCAGACCCGAGCATGCCACTTACCCAAATACTAAACATACCCAAAACAATGGTCGCGACCACGATTGCTGCCATCGGAATTGTACCGATGTTTACCGCTGTATATGCGCCAATCATCAGCACAAATAAAAATACGCACTCGGATTTAATGATTTTAACGACATGATTCGTTAAAAAGTCGTGCAAAGGGTGTGTGTTGCTGTCGCAGATTGCACTGATGTCTTCATTGTCGACTTTGAGGTCTACAAGCTCGTCTTGCGCGTCACGAAAGGCGTCGTAGTCGTGACCCTTGATTACATAATGATTCATACCACCTCCTACCTGCTAGATAATGCTCTATACGTTTTGCGTCATTGTTTAGTTCATTATTTGATCATGTCGGGCGGGGGCTGCGACATTAAAAAATTGATCATGTAAGTGGGTAAAGTCGCAGTTTGATGCAAAGATCAGTGGTGCACATAGGAGGATGTGCACCACCGGCTTGCTACAGTGTTTTTAGGTATTCGATAAGTGCCATTTTTTCTTCGTGATTTAGCCTTTTACCTATTTTACCGGGGACGTTAGGGTCATCTGTGAACGCGTGGCCAGTGTTAAAGTTGCCAGCTTGGCGCGTATCAAGAATAAATAGTCCAGCTTGATAATCGTCCGTTTGGTTGGCGGGTCTCGTATGTACCGTATTGTTTAATCGTTTCACTCGTTTACTTTGAGTAAGTCCGACATTGATAGGGTCGAACTCAAGCCCGCCTAATTCAACAAAGGTTGGTCTATCAGCTGGTTCGGAAAGTAAACTGTAGAGGTTAGGAACAGAGCCATTATGTAAAAATGGTGCCGTTGCCCAAATACCATTCAATGGACGTGCTTTATAGCCAGCGCCACTTCTTAAGCAATTGGGTCTGCCGCCTTCAAGCTTATTTTGCGCTGATTTGGTAATGTAGTTTTGCGCAAACCATTGGTCGTTAGTTTGTTGAACCACGGCCCCCAATGCCAGTGCAAAGTTATTGGTTGCACTGTCTTGCACCCTGACAAATTGCAAGTAAGATTGCATTTGAGAGGTCTTTTGATTGTTATCGATTTTGGCGCAAAGCTCTGTATTTAAACCAAGCTCCTTAGTGTTGACCGTGCGCTTAACGAGGACCTCAGCTTGAGCTGGATCTGTGCCAATTGTATCAATATCAACTATTTTTAGTTTTAGGTATTTTTGCGCTGTTTGCTCAATCTTCCCCGCTTTCTCATACTTTATCGCGTGCCAATTATCTCGCCAAAATGCTGGGCTATCCATCGGGGCGAGATGACAGCCTTGGCAGTTTTGTTCGTACAGCTTTTTACCTTTCATTGCCAATTCACTATTGATGCTCGGCAAGGTATTGGGCCATTTGGGGGCTTTAAGTCCGGTGATTTTACCAAGCTGACCAGGTTGGTAGTCAGTTAGTGGGTAATCGCCAGCCAACCATTGCTCAATATCGTAAAGTGTATCAATTGGAATTGAACTAGAAAATGTCGCGGGTTGCGCCAATAATGTTTTCGGTACATTCATATCGACAAAAGCTGCAACGCCCAGTGCCTCTCCCGCATTTCTAACGAGAGGTTGCATGATAGAGCCGTCATACTGAACCCAGTCAAACCAGGACGTGGTCCAGATATGAGGATAGTTGACAGGGGCCTCAATGGGGTTGTAGTTTTCTGGACGGTTCATGTTGTCTGCAAATACCTTGTTTCCAATGCGATTGAGCGCATCGAGACGGGTAAACCCTTCTGTCACATTGATGGTATCTTGCCCCTGGGCAAGCTGTGCTACCGTATCTTGTAGTGCATTTTTGAGCTTTGCTTTACTCACAACGTTATAATTACTGCCTAATACTTTACGTGCGAATCGCTCAAAGCGCCCGTCAAAAGGCGCTAATTTACTTGATAAAACGGTTTGTCCAATGGCTGCCCCTAATGCTTTGGTCAAGAGGCCGAGATCTGTCACTGCAGGACCCCCGTCAACGACATAACGAGTATTATTGTATGTAAACTGACCTGTGTGACAGGCGGTGCAGGTAAATCCTACAGCCGTTGCTTTACGGCCTAACCCTGGCATAGGGATACTTGCGGTTTTGGCCAAGCCTAAAGGGAGCTGCTGAGCATCGGAATAGGCATTAACCGAGTTAACGCCTTGGCTGACGTCATTAAGATTTATAAAACCCAGGCGATAAATATACTCCAAAAGAAATGCCTCTTCTTGACTGAAAAAAATAAACCATGGGACATCGTTGGGTGCTTCCAGCGCGCTGAGCCATTCATAAGGAATAGGTAGCGTCGCAGTCCCCTGCGACGCATGGTAAGGCCACTGGTGGCTGTCGGGTTTATCTTTGGATTGCCAGCCATTCTGATTGAGAAACTGTGTTTCAAGTTTTTGATATTCAGGTAGCTTTGGAGGGGTTAATCCATATTTGAGTTCACTTAACGCTGTAAAGGTACGAAACACAAAGGCAGTCAATGCAAAGACAATGACCGCTGATACTATCCATGGCCATTTTTTGCGTAGCCATCCTAGGACAATTGGGTAATTACGTGACATAAGGTTCTCTGACGGTATTGGTTTATTAACATTTTCGCATACTTACTTAATGCTAAAAATTACAACCAATTACACTGTGGATGCCGCAATCATTTGGGGTCATGACTGAAAAGCGCTGTGTGAGCATTAGGTATGACGAGAGGTTGATGGCCCTTAATTAAC
The DNA here is from genome assembly GCF_021530565.1 of Pseudoalteromonas sp. SMS1. GTDB lineage: Bacteria > Pseudomonadota > Gammaproteobacteria > Enterobacterales > Alteromonadaceae > Pseudoalteromonas. Next base: position 78,439 of record NZ_JAKGBI010000011.1, on the reverse strand, counting down.
CCGCCAAAGATAAGGAGAAACAGCAATTAATAAAAACTTAGCATAAAAATCATTTTATTAACTAAGATTAAGTCTTAAGTGTTAATTTAAATTGGAAAGGGTTATGGCAGTTAGTGATACAGATGTACAAAAAATTATCGATTTGATTACCGTGCATGCGGTGGAGTTCGCGCCGAAATTGGCGTTAGCGATCATTACTTTAATTGTAGGTTTATGGCTGATTTCTATTGTTGGGAAAGCAATAGATTATGTGTTAGAAAAACGTGATTTCAATGTCTCTCTCAGAAAGTGGTTGAGTAGCGTTGCGACTGTGCTGTTAAAAGCATGTTTATTTATTTCTGTAATATCAATGCTTGGCGTCAAAACTACGTCTTTCATTGCTATTCTTGGCGCAGCCGGTTTAGCGGTTGGGCTTGCGCTACAAGGTAGTCTTTCAAACTTTGCAGGTGGGGTACTGATTTTAATCTTCAAGCCTTTTCAAGTGGGGGACTATATTGTTGCTCAAGGCGAGGAGGGGGTTGTTGAAGCTATTGACGTCTTCTGTACATTTCTCACCACACTGGACAACCGACGTATCATTTTACCTAACGGTCCTTTGGCGAGTGAAAAAGTAAACAACGTTACTCATGAACAAATACGCCGGGTGGATTTGTCTGTCGGTATCAGTTACAACAACAGTGTGGATGAAGCTGAAAAGGCACTTGTTGAGATGGCTAAAAGTGATAGCCGTATTTTGCAAGAGCCAGCCCCTTTCGTGGGGGTGGTTGGATATGGCGATAACTCCATTGATTTGACGGTTTGGGTTTGGTGTAAAACAGACGACTATTGGGATGTGTATTTCGATACTAATCGAGCAATAAAACCTGCGCTAGATGGCGCCAATGTCTCAATTCCGTTCCCTCAACGTGATGTACATATTATTGACAAGGGTGCATAAGCTAAAAAACGTGAAACGGGCGACAAGTCAGCGCCCGTTTTTACTTACGTTAGAAATTATAACGTAGAGTAATTTGACGTGTTTCGAATACATCAGCATCGCTAAATAGTGCACTGATTGTAAAGCCATCAATGATTTTATACTGCAGACCTAACTGATAAGAAAAGTTATTTTCAGAGTTAGCATCGTTAATGTGCTGGTAACCAACACCTGCAATACCGCTTACAGAGTCAGAAAATGCGTAGTGGTATTTTGCCTGTAAACCATATGTACGATTGTGAGCTGTCGCGTTGGTATCATAAACAGTTACATCATAAACTGAATTTGGTGTGTTTTTGTTTTGAAAATGACTAGCGCCCTTGTGCGTACTCTCTAAGTCAAAACGACCAAAGAATCCTTTAAACTCGACCACTGAGTTTTCTTCTACTGATACTAAATGAGAAATACCAAGTTCCCATTGAGCAACATCATAGTCTTTATGGCCAGTGATTTTTTGAACTGCATTGTTGTATTGAATAGTACGTGAGTCGTTTTTATCGTACGAAGTATCAGCATATAAGCCCGACACAACCCATTTTTCATTCAATTTTTTGCTCGCCTCTATCGCAAAACCGTCAAAGCTATTCTCAATATTGCTGTTTGAGGCTTTGAATTCTGCGTACCCTGCACCCACGTAGTCGAAACTAATGGCATCGTTAGCAATCGCATTTGAAGAGAGCAGTGCAACGGAAAGGGCAAGAAGTGTTTGTTTCATAATAATCCATAATTTAATTGCATAAAAATCTAGGCGCATCATACATTTTTTGCAACACATGTAAAGCTATGATTTTATTTGGTTTTTATTTTAAATTATTGTTTGTTTCGTTTTTTTATTGTTCCTATTATGTGTATTTTTTGTGTTGTTTTTTTTGGGGGGGCTTGCCAGTTGATCATTTCAAAATTGGACGTGTAACGTTGAATGTTTATTAGTCGCTTTAGGCGTGGTGATAACAGGGGACGTTAATTAGTCGGAGAAAAAGTTAGAAGTCAGGAGCGGCTGGGAAACTACTATCGGCGTTTAAATGGTAATTTGTAAGGGAACACTTTGTTCCCTCATTGTTTGACTTCGCTTAGAAGTTGTAACGTAAAGTAACCTGATGGTTTTCGTAAGCATCTACGTTACGATATAGTGCACTGACAGTGAAATCTGGTGTGATGTTGTAGTTTAGCCCCAATTGGTAGACAAACTCATTTTCTTGTGCTGCCTCGTCATTGTGCTCGTAACCAATGCCGGCTTCTGCGGTGAAAAAGTCAGAAAACGCATAGTGGTAATTTATGTTAAAGCCATAAGTTGTGGTGTGGGCTTTACTTTCGTACACTGTTGATCTGTCTGCTTCAACATTAAACGGGCTTGAGTCTTGCACCGTGTGTCTTGAAACAATGGTTGTGTCAGCTTCTAGTCTACCAATGTGTGCTGCAAGTTCTAAAACCGAATTCTCTTCTAGGTTTATCACATAAGCTGCACCAAGGTTCCACTGACTAATGTCGAACTCCTGATTTGATTCTAAAGCGAATTCCGCACCCTGAGAGTAATATTCAGATGATCGAGAATGGTCACGGGAAGTATCTAAATACTGTGCAGATATCACCCAGTCATCACTGATTTTTTTACTCGCTTCGATAGCAAATCCATTAAAACTTACATGGGTAGATGAACCATCTATTTTGAATTTACCATAGCCTGCACCAACGTAGTCGAAGTTGATCGCATCATTTGCAATTGCATTGCTTGAAAGGAGTGCGATTGAGAGTGCTAGAAGTGAACGTTTCATAAAAGTCCCTATTTTATCTACAAAAACGCAAGCATAATACATGGACTTTTTGTAATGTAAAGCACTGTTTTTTATAAAAAATATTATGTTTTAATTGTGTTTTATTTATGTATTTTTTATGTTGCAACGTGACTTTTAAATGGAGCATAGCCTGAATGTTCGCTTAATGTTGGTGGTTTCATCTTCTTGTTTTTCACTTGTCTTATTTATGAAAAGTCTAATGCTTATGATTGGATAAATTGTTAAGGGAGGTGTGCCTTTAAACTTCGGATGAAAAATGAATAAGGTTTTGTGATGTTTAATCTAACGGGAAAAAAAGGCCTCATTGTCGGGGTTGCAAATAAACATAGTCTTGCCTTTTCTTGTGCCCAACTGTTACATAGCGTAGGGGCGCACTTAATTGTCAGCTATGCGAACGAAAAAGCCGCGCCATATGTTTTGCCTCTTAAAACCGAACTACCTGAAGTTATATTCACACAATGTGACGTACGTTGTGATAAACAACTCATGAGCTTGATTGAGCTTGCTGAAGCTAAATTGGGTCGAATTGATTTTATCATTCACTCAGTTGCGTATGCACCCTTGGAAGATTTACATGGGCGAATATTGGAGGCGCACCGAGAGGGGTTTCTCTTAGCCATGGAAATTTCTTGTTGGTCATTAATTCGTATCGTTAAAATTGCAGAACCGCTGTTAAACCCTTCTTCAAGCCTTATCACTATGTCCTATTTGGGGAGTGAACGAGCGGTGCAAAATTACAATCTGATGGGACCTGTAAAGTCGGCGTTAGAATCTTCGGTTCGATACTTGGCACTCGAGCTTGGTGAGCAAGGACATAGAGTGAATGCTGTTTCTCCGGGGCCAATAAAAACGCGTGCTGCATCTGGTTTGAACGACTTTGATACGTTACTGGACAAAAGTGCTGAGAGAGCGCCCTTAAAGCGAGCGTTGTCGGCAGAAGATGTTGCGGGTGCTGTGTTGTATTTGGTCAGTGATTTATCACAGGCTGTCACAGGGGCTACGCTCTACGTGGACAATGGTTATCATGTGGTGGACTAAATAATGATGTTAGAAAATGTTGTGTTTGAAGCTATAGAAATTGGCCAAAATGCGTCAATTGTGAGATCCGTAAAAACCAGTGATGTGATCGGTTTTGCAGCCTTAACTGGGGACTGTAACCCAATACACTTAAATGAAGAGTATGCAAAAAATACGCGCTTTCATGGTGTGGTAGCACATGGTATGTGGACGGCAGCTCATATTTCAGCCTTGATTGGCACTCGACTTCCAGGGCCGGGATCTATTTATTTATCTCAAGAACTAAAATTTGTTGCGCCAGTGATGATTGGTGACATAATTACAACAAAGGTCACTGTCATTGATAAAGACTTTGAGCATGGGGTTATTACATTGGACTGCCAATGCACAAATCAAAAAAAACAAGAGGTTGTATTTGGGATTGCGACTATACTTGCACCGAAAGAAAAGCAATATGTTGATGTGAATACACCTGTTATTGAAGCCTTCGACAAGATAAGCTGAAGTAAAAATACATAGGGTTGTTGTTTTTATATCAATAAACAAGCAAGTATTATTGTTTGTAGTATATTTTTAGAATCGCGCACAGAGGATGCTGTATGGCACCAGAAGGTAGGTATGTTTGCGGAGCTAAAAATTTCAAATCGTCTTGGTATTGGCTTTTTTGTCTTACTACTACTTTTCTGCTGTGCTGTTTTAGTTTCGATACAAGCGCTTAATACAGCTTCTGATGGGTTTAGAGATTACCGTTCACTTGCTCGCAATACCAATAATGCTGGCAGAGTTCAGGCAAATCTACTGAGCCTACGCATTGCAGCATTGCATTACATTAATAATGGAAAAGCTGAGGCTTTACGGGAGGAGTTAGCCCGTATGGCTGCTCTCAAAGCGCTTTTGCAAAGTGCGCATCAAGATGCCATTAGTCAGGAGCAGATAAGTACGTTTAATGAAGTGGAGCAATTGGCGGACCAATACGCATCTACCTTCGAAAAAGTCGCTGCAAAGATTTCTGAGCGCAACAATTTAGTGCACGACAATCTGAACGTGATCGGACCCAGAATGGAGAAAGAACTGTCTCAGATCTTATTGAATGCGCGAACAGATAATGACATGGAAACGGCATTTTTGCAGCCACGTCTTTGCTAAACTTGCTATTAGCGTGGCTTTATGTCGCGAAGTTTTTAGATACAAACGATGTACTCGATGCAAAACGTGTTCAGTCAGAATACACGCATTTCAATACTAACTTGAGGGCTTTAGGCGCATTACTACAAGATCAAAAACGACAAAGCCATTTCTTTAGCCTTCAAAACCTTTCGCCAAAATACATTGAATATTTTAACCAGTTGGTGCACGTCATAGCATCGCGCAACCATTTAAAACGTGAATACTTGGATGTGATCGGCCGACAAGCCGCACGACAAATAGAAGAACTTAAACTGGGGATCAAAGATCGGCAAGATCATCTGGGCCCACTACTTCAACAAGATAATATGAACTCGCAAACGCTTGTGGTCTCGGTCAGTGTTGTGAGTTTCATTGTTGCAATATTACTTGCGATGCTGATTTACAGATCAATTACAAAGCCTATTAATGAAGCTGTGTCGATTGCCAATGCCTTGGCGCGAGGTAAGTTGACTATTGGGAAAAAAATAAAAGGAGATAGTGAGACCGCTCGTTTGTTGCGCGCATTACAAGATATGTCTATCCAGTTTTCGACTGTTGTTAAAGAGGTAAAACAGAGCTCGGCCGCCTTGGAGAAAGTTTCGATCTTGGTCACGAGAACGGCCAAAGAAATTGCAAATTCTACATCAGAACAAGAGAAAAGTGTCTCAGATACAAAACGCGCCACATTGAAAATGGGCGAATCAATAAAGATCAATAGTGAATACGCGCTGGAAACGGACCGTATGGCAATTAATACCACCGCAGAGGCAGAAGACGGTGGTGGTAAGGTCAAGCAGACGATAGACGCCATGAGAGTGATTGCAGATCAAATAAAGATAATTGATGAGATCGCTTACCAAACAAATTTACTAGCGTTAAATGCGACGATAGAGGCATCAAGGGCGGGTGCCCATGGTCGAGGTTTTGCTGTTGTCGCAAGCGAAGTGCGAAAGTTGGCTGAGCGCTGTCAGCAGGCTTCCGAAAGAATTGGCGAAACAGCCGTAGAAAGTGTCAATTTAGTAGAGATCGCAGGAAAACAACTTGAGACAATCATACCGGCGGCAAACAAAACGTCTGAACTTGTACAAAATATGATGAATATTTCGGGGCAGCAACAGGCTGGACTTGAACAAATAAATCACACCGTCAAATCGGTAGAAGTCGCGTCATATAGAAACTCTCAAGCCAGTGGCAGTTTAACGCACTCAGTACAGGATATCGTACGTGTGTCGCAAAACTTACAGGCCAGTGCAGCGTTTTTTAAGCTCTAAGCTGAGTTTGTCGTGTGGCGATACGGTGTCGGACGAAACTCGAACGTGTTCTTATCGTGTACGTGTTTATGGTTTGATGTAATCTGTTACGGTGATGACTGACAATTGTCATTGTCTAAATGTGGACGAGTAGCACCACTTTCATAAGTACCAAAATGCCTAGTTTTTCGACCGTAGCCACTCATGGATATATCTTATCGTCGATTTCATTGCGGGAACGTCAGGGGTAATGTGTACTAAGAGATGCTGATTTAATAAGCTTTGTGGTGTGATAAAAAAAGTGCGCGAGTTTGGCACCGATGTGATTGTGTGCGCTGGCATTGCTAACGTGCGGTAAGCATCGCACGGTAACCAAGAGGCAGCTGTTTAACTGCCTGTCGGTCATCACTTGTTTGTTATTCGGTTTCGATATTCATTGGCTTGGGGATAGGGCGATGACTTTACTTTCATTTGCTTGTCTGTCGTTCATCGTAATATAGATCTCGCCACTTGGTGCTGTAACTACATCTCGGATCCGTCCCAAGCCCTTTAAAATAATCTCATCTTCAATGACTTGGTTACCTTTAATACGCAAGCGGTGAAGCTGCTTTTTAGCTAGGCTGCCTACAAACAGATCGCCTTGCCACTTGTCAAAAAGCGCATTTGTATAGAAGTTCATGCCCGCGACAGCGATTGAAGGCGTCCATTGATGTATGGGTTGTTGCATACCTGGTAAGCTAGTATGTGGTGTAATCGGCGTACCATCATAATTCATACCAAAAGTGACTTTCGGCCACCCGTAGTTTAGCCCTTTGGTAATTAAATTAAGCTCATCTCCCCCGCGAGGGCCATGTTCAGTTGACCAGATCTGATGTGTTGTGGGATGCTTAACCAACCCCTGAGGGTTTCGATTACCATACGTCCATATTGTTTTTAGTGCCCCAGCTTGCTCATAAAAAGGGTTGTCTTTTGGAATTTGTCCATTCTTATATATGCGGTGGATTTTACCATTTTGTGTTTTGAGGTCTTGTGCATCATTTTGGTGGCCTTCATCCCCATTACTAAAAAATAAATACTCCCCCGAGATCGCAAACCGCGAACCAAAGTGCCAGCCGCGGTTTTTATGCGTTTTTGTGGGTGCTTCAAAGAGAGTCTGTTGATCTACCCACTGGTTATTTTTGATTTTACCGCGCACAATAGCCGTAATACCAATGTCTTGACCTGAACCATTTTTACCTGTTTTTTTACTGTATGAGAGGTAGATCCAACCATTTTGAACATAATCAGGATCAGGCATTACATCGAGCATGCCGCCTTGTCCTCGATGCCAAACTTGCGGCGTATTTTTAATCTGAACGCGCTTGCCGTTTTTATTTATCATCCAGAGTTCGCCCTGTCTGAGGGTGTACAGCAATTTACCATCTGGCAAGAAATCCATTGCCCAAATAATACCAGTTGTTGATGTTATTTCACGTGTGTTGACACTGTGATAATCGGTCTTGAAATGTGTATTGAGCGTTGGGGTCTGAATGGTTTGAGTATCTGCGCGGTAGCCTGCTTCTCTGATGAAAACAACCAATGTACGAATTGCTTCATCCGACAATGAGGCGCCAAAAGCGGGCATACCTCGTTCCTTTACACCCTGTTTAATCGCTTCGGCTAGAGATTTATCAGAACCATCCGATAGCCATGTTGAGTCTAATAGTGAACCAGCCATGCCGCCTTGCAGTTTTTCGCCATGACATGAGGCACAATTGGCTTTGAAGACATCCTCTACTTTGGCCGTCGCGGCAGCTGTTAGCGGAATGATACTAAGCATGCTTAGTAAAACTGCTAAATAGTTGTTCTTTTTCATTGTGATAGGCCCGCATTTTGTTAAGTACTTAACAAGTATAATCGTTGCTGATGAATAAAAAACAGTTTAATCGATAGAACGGGTGTAAGCTGCGCTGGTGAATTGGATTTACGACGTAGTTGTGCAGATGAAACATACTTGATAAGGTGGGTTTGTCTAAAAAATAGACGGTTATTATAAGGAATAATTACAAATGAAACTTCAGATTAAAAAAAAGAACTTTAAACAACTGAACTTAAATAGTGCAGGTATCGCAAAAGAGAAGACACCTCAGATTGCTGGCGGGACGTTATATCATTCAGACGTAAATTGTGACATCACCGGTAGAGATTGCCCTGCAACGATGACTTGCAGAGCTTGTGGTTCACGACGGTGTTAATGATAGGCAGTCGTGTTTGGGGCGTATGATAATACGCCTTTCACAATATCCAAACTAAACCATTTGTTCAGCTTTGCGACAACACATTTGGCAGTGCGGTACAAAATGTCTTTCCAGATTCTAAATGCCTTCCTCGTATGTAAAATTCTAAAATCGGAGAACCCATTGAAAAGTCGGTAAGCGGGTGTCGCGCTGGCACATTAATATCAATAATCGCCCGCTTTTTATTAGACAAGTCGATGCTTGCTGTCACTGGGTGATCCTCTAAAGGTGAGCCTTCATTTTTATGACCTGTGTAGCCGCTGTGGGATTAAATATAATTTCGGTTAGCTCCCAGTGGGGATCTTGTAAGTAAAGCTTTACTCGAAGGTTTGCTGGCTGCGATATATCCTGCCTATTTTGAAAAGTTGTATTGGGACCGATTTGAATACTATGAAGAAAAGCATCTTTATGATGACAAGGATCTAAGGTCAGCTGCCACAAAAAATCCTCAGCTGGCAGCTTTTCAATTGTTTGAGGTGAGTCGTATTCATGTGATCTTCGTAATTGTGAGTTGGTAATTTTTGTGATTGGATGCAAACAGCGAGTGATTTCTTGGTTAGTCGACATTGTTCTACTCTTATGATTTTTATTGAATATTATCATTTCTCATTGTGACAAAGCGGCCGTCGAGTGTCCGGTTTGCACACCTGTACACACAATAAAATGATGGTTAGTGGTGCAAAATGAAAACAATATGTTGACATGTGTTTTAAGGTGTACCTATTATAGGTTTTTGGTTCATCTATTACGTTTTAGGCGTTTAGTTGGGCGCAAATCAAAGCGAAGGATCTAACTGCCAACAAGCGCTATTTCGGGGAGTATTGTTGATGGTTAAAAGAAATATAATAACAGTGACTTGCTTAGATATTTAGCCGATTTGGTAGCCCTAAGTTAGGGCTACTTTCTTTTCACGTTTTTGTCTTATAACACGACATCTTTTCACGCGAACTGAGCGTACAAAAAGTGACATATCAATGTGTTTAAATGGTCTTATTAACTGCTTTTAAATAAAACGAAGGTATAACATGGAAACACTCCATTTGAGACCTGTTTTAAAAACGCACACTAACAAGCTTGAAACTGCTTATGAGCTAATAGAAGATTTCCCTTACGAGCATAATGGTAAAATACGCTGGGTACCAAAGTACTTTCAATATGATGGTGCGAGCATTCCCGCTGTTGCTTATTACTTGGTTGGTACACCATTTAATCCAAGATATATGAAGGCGGCTTTGGTGCATGATTGGCTATATCATACCCATGAAATTCATCGAGCATCTGCGGATAAACTATTTTATCAGATGCTATGTGATGCAGGCGTTGGAAATACCAAAGCTGTCATGATGAAATTCGCCGTTGAAAAATTTGGGAGTTGGTATTGGCACAATGATGTGGAAGACGAGGCATATAAAGCAGAATTAATCGATAGAATAGTGAATGATGGTCGGCAACCAAGTGTGTATGGCCTTTGAGTTTATAGACATGAATTTGACCAAGCCACTGGCATTACCTTGGCTTGGTCAACGTGAGGACATTATTCCGCTTTAGTCTGTTGTAATATAAGGAACGTGAGACCAATGATCCCTGTTAAGGCTAAGCCAGAGAGTAGGAAAGGATCCATTGCGATCGTCTCATGGAAGTTAAACGTCCCAGCTGAGATTTTTTTCCAGCCCATAAAGTGTTGATTTGCAGCGACAACCGCGCCAAAAAAGCCGAGAACTAAAGCGACGTATTTGGCTATCCAGTGAGACGCTATAGGGAGTAGAAGCAAAATGCCTAGTAAACCGATAACTGTGCGTTGGGTTCGACAATACGGGCATATATACACGACTCCCGCAAACTCTACTGCCCAGGCTGTTATACTGATAATAATCGCTAGAAGTGCGATGATTCGGCTGTGTTTTATATATGTTTCAAGTTGAAGTAGTGCCATTTTAAACCTGTATTTTGCAAATTGTTTGTACCCAATAAAGGGGTTTTACTCGTTATAATGTAACATCTAGTGCAAGGTGTAGGCAATTTTTATTCCTAATTATTTTAAGTTATAACTTTTTTATATGGTGATAAAAAGGATTAAAAATAAAAAACACCAATTTTCATTATGTTATATAATTTTTGGGGTGGGACATCAAGTGAGATGGTTGAGTCTATTAGCGGGAGTCTTGAAAATCGATAAAATGTAAAACCAAGATGCATCCCCGGGCAAGCCTGCACGTAATAAACGCTGACTTTGATGGCGCTTATTACGCTGATAAGCGAAGGAACAATTTAAATAAAAGGTCAAGCATTGTACTTGACCCAGAGCTTGGCTAATCAGTTGTTGACGTAGCAAACAAATAACTCATGCTGAGGATTGTCTTGCGTGTCTTCAATAAGATACTTGGCAGCGATGCTATTTTGACAGGTACACATATCGTAGTGGCTATACATATACGGGCGCCCTAGTTCGTCTTTTTCCGTTTTAGTGACGCTACATGTAGGCTCTCTCCATCGTGCGTCCCAACCGCTTTCGCCAAAGGCAACAATCTTAATTTTGTTTGACATGATTTTTGCAGTTAGCTCATCTGATTGTGCCGAAGCATTCAATGCGCACAGTGCGGCTAATCCAATTAATAATTTTTTCACAATTCATCCTTAATAAAATAATTTTTAAAAAATAGAGTTACCACTCTATTTAGGGGTATTTTATTTATATATTTTTTGATTTCAAGTATTAATATTCTTAAAAGTGAATGGGTTACACCAATACAATGTGGGCTTTGGGTGTTATTGTTGCTTTGCTTTTATGAACGAGAGGTAGTGTTTGCACGATGTGAGTGCGTGTCGCAGTGTATTCGTGGATATGCGTAGAATCGCCTAATACAGTGGATGGCTCGGTTACGGAGGTAGGATACAACGAAGAGCTTTTTGTTATAAAGGTTACGCATACTGAGACAATTAAGTGCGCTATGAAAAAAAAATGATTTTGCTATACTTGGGGGGCTTTTCATCCGCTAAGTGCCCGTCATTTGGTTTTTTGTGAATAGAATGCACATATGTGGCACTGGTTTAAGTGGCGGCATATCAAAATTATCGAGATAAAATAGAAGTATAAAGGTTAATATTAAAATGATAGACAATGCTAATGATTTAATTTTAGCTACCTTGAACAATGCTGAAAAAGTGCATAGTGAAACGTATGAGTATAAATCTTTATTCTTAAACTCTATTTTCCCAGACGAAACGAACGCTAGATTTTTTCCAGTGGTGTTTATTGAGAATGAGCACGCTAGACAGTTTAGCGACAATAAACTAAGCAAAAAACAACTAACTAACCTCTATGATGCTGAAGGTAAAGTCATTTTAGGAAAAGGTTGCATAATAAACTGCTTAACATTTGGATCCCATGATTGGAAAAAAGCGAACCAGACGATAGAGTCCATCATTGAGCTTGGTGAGAATATCTCTGTCTCTGAAATGATCCAAGTACCTACCGTCTATCCTGTGGAGCGCGGAAAATACAGGATTTTGACAGGCCACAGGCGATTTTTTGCATTGCTTTTTAGCTATGGCTATGATCATGCTGCCCAGTTTAAGGTCTATGATTCAAAGCCACTTTTGTACAAGGTTAAACAGTTCCAAGAGAACGCGAGCCGTGAAGATTTACCACAATATGGTAAGTTGCAGGCATTTTTGTCAGCAATGTTAGAAATAGATGGTTTAGATCAAGCGAGATTAAAGGTCGGTGAAAAGCGCCTCACAGTAAAAGAAAAGGCAAAAAATCTAGGTATCTCAATGGGAGCCTATGACAATTACAATGTTTTGACGCGATATACAGAGGTTATCAAAGCATATGAGGATGGTCTGAGCGCGCCTTTTCTTAAAGTCAAAAAGATCGTACTTGAATGTGAAACCAAGTACAAAGAAGAACATGACAAGAAACAACTGAATATCACGGATAAAAAAAATGTAGGTGAGAAAATCCTAGAGCGATTATCTGGCAAGCGAGGCGCATCAGCTAAAAAACCACCCACGTATAAAATGAAAGAAATCCCAAGTTTACAAGTTTTAAAAACAATTTTATTCAAAGACGTCTCTCAGCTAGATCTAGACATTGATTGGCAGAATGTAAATTGGGATGATCATGAAGAGGTTAATCGCCAGCTCACAACACTTATTGAAAAGCTAGACTAACATCCATTAAATCAATACTAGGCCTAAGCTTGATGTAGAAACCAAGCGTGGGCCTTTGACGTTGCTAATATCTCATATCTTTGTCAGCCTTTTTGATACTGTCGATTCTATGTTGATAGGGTCTCACGGGTGAGACCCTACATCTTGTTTAGGTGTTATTTTTAAAGATGTTTTTCAATGGACTAAAATCATGAATGTAGAACATAAAAAAGCGATCAGGCATCAAGTATTGACTGAGATAAAGGTGATGTAGTGCCATATGCTAACTTGTACGTCATTCAACCCTCCAATGCGTCATTGCTGGGTCATTTGGTCCTGTAATTAGGCTTGCTAATTAATCGTCCAATAACGCAAATTTTCTATAGATTAATATTTTATATCAATGGTTTATTACATTTTTTAACACCATCATACGTTTCGAAAATGCGTGTTATACTTTTTCTACACATGTGAGTGCAATTGAGCATTTATTAAATAGTCATGTTTCATCATATGCTTAAATTTAATTATATGTATATTCCAAAAGTGTATTTCAAATTGTGATGGTTTTATGACTATATAATTACATACCTTCATTAAATCGTGAATTAAATAGTATTAGAAGGTATTAATAAAACGATTAACACAGTTTAAGGAAAAATTATGGCTATTTTAAAGAAAAAAGTATTAAGAGCTCTCGGTGTTCGTGCAAAAGCAAATAAAAACGCGAAAAGCTATTTATGGATCATGTATAACAACGTGTAATGGTTGAAAGTGTGGGCTAGCGCGTATTTTAGCCCACTGTCTAAACTCATAGGAATCTTTGAATAGCTAGATACGCATTTTCTTGGTAACGTTCAATTTTTAAATCAGGGAACAACAAACTTTGATCGGATAAATTGCCGGTTAATCCTCTCTCGCTCGCATAAAATAATCCCGATTCAAGATCATGATTAAATAAACCTTGTAGATAGCGGTTGGCCCCCACTTCAACCGTATGTACTTTATTGAGCAATAGCATTATTCGCATCATGCTTTTCATGAAGTATTGTTTGAACCAAGGCAGTGTATTAAATCCCTCTGTGCCTGTCGTTGCCCCAGGGCTCATGGTCACAAATTTTACATGTGGGTGGCGTCTGGCCATGGCTGACATCCATAGGGCGCCCATGTACTTTATCGTGCCGTATGGGATAGTTGCGTCTTTGACCTCTCCAAAAAATGAGCCATCGCAAATAGCAGCAAATTCCTCTTCAGATGAAGTTGGTAAGTGGGGTCGTTTCATTCCCATTTCTTTGACCCCCCTTGCAGCCTCTGAACCTGCATAAATGGCGACTTGCGTCAATTTCCCAGATTTTAATAACGCTTGTGTCAATAGACAATGCCCCAGTAAGTTGACGGCAAAAATTTCTGTAACGCCATCAGGCGTTAACTTATTGAAGTTTTGACCGCCAGTGCCCCCTGCATTCATAATTAAGGCATCCACACTGCACTCGAGTTTTTGAACGGCTTCAATGACTGATTCTTGATTGCTGACATCGATAATCAGTATTTCGAAAATGTGCTTGCCAGTCGATTGCTCTAACTCCATTTTAGCGGCCTGTGCTTTCTCTTTGTTTCGACACCCTAAATAAACTTTTTCTATCTGAGGATTGTTTGTCAGCTGCTTGGCAGTCTCTTTACCTAAACCTGCATTGGCACCGGTTATTAATACGCGCTTAATCATTGTTTCACCTTTAATATGTTTTAAAACGAGGTCTTGCGGATGGGGTAATAGTAGGGGATTGCCAGTGCCGTTTTTTGATATTTCTTGCTATCTATTGAAAAAGCTAAAGAGGGGAACGAGATAAATTGAGTGAAGCTCGATAAAAAGCCTGAACGAATCAGGCTTTTAAAGTAACTGGTATATTTAAGTAAATTTTATTATTGGGATCGGCATCATTGAAACTGGCAGGCAGAAGTTCGAAATCCGGCTTGTCCGCGTACTCATAAGCACTTTTGGGTAACCAGCTACCCCAAATATACCGCAATGTATCCTCTAACTTTGACAGAGGGCCTATATGCGTAAAACGTGCGTAAGTTTGTGCCTCAAGCTCACGAGTAATAAGGCCTTCAGGCACATTATCAAAGTTCTCAACCTGTGCTGAACAAATATAAACGAATCGTGTTACTTCCTCTGATTCTTCGTAACATTCATAAATGCCGAAAAAATCGCTGCCGACCCGGTTGGGAATTTTATCTCGGTATGGTCGAAACCCTGACCATAGTTTGGGCAAACTTAAATCTCCATCATCATACTGAGTGGCGATCCCAACAATTTTCATGGCCGGCTGAGAGATAATTTCTGGTTCCATGCTGATATTGTTTTGTAAAAAGTGTAAGTCATCTCCATTAAATGGTTTTTTATAAAGCAGCCGAAAGGGCTCGTTAATTTTTCGATACTGCGCTGGCGTCATGTCAAATAATGCTTTAAATGCGCGAGTAAAAGCCTCTTGTGATTCAAATTGGCATTCCAAGGCGAGCTCTAAAATACCCACGTCGTCTGTAAGTAATCTTTTGGCTGCCATGGTTAAACGTCGTTTGCGCAAATACTCTTTGGGTGTATCTCCAACCAATGCTTTAAATACCCTACTGTAATGGTACGTTGAATAATGAGAGGCCGTAGCGATTTGATGCACACTGATTTTTTCATTTATATGTGCTTCTATATATTCAATACTCTTTAAAAAGCGATCCATCTCAATACCCTCGTTAATTTCATCGTTGCCAATAGATTAGGCTGCTTGCGTGTTTCTGAGCGTATGCTTTTCTGCATACTCTTTGAGCCCAGTGAGTAGTTTGCCAAATGCAACCGGAAAGACCAACCTTAGTATCGGGTAAAACGGATAAGCAAGCGCTTTAAGTTGTGGCTCAGCGGTCCAGATCACCTCAGACTTGTTAGTGCTGATCACACGTACTGTCATCTTCACATGATTTTGTTTGATCGGGACGATTTTAGGGTTATTCACCGGTAGTACGTCAAAAGCGAGTGTTTTCATAGCGTCATTATATTCAGTGATCACCTCTTTCACTTTAGCGCCATTGGGGTTTTCGCTGAGGTCACAAATTCGGCCTTCCATGGGGGCACCAGATAATCCATGCCCTTTGCCCACGGCGACAGATTTTGGAATAGGACCCATCCAAAGATACGCTTTGTCAAATTGGGTTGCGACAAGGTCCCAAACTTGTTCTGCTGGTTTATTGATTACGACTTTTTTAGTGATTTTCATAAGTAACTCTCTTCTCTGAGTGTGGCTGTTTTGATGTGGTTACTTTAGATAAACGCGCCACGCTTTTTTTGATATTTTTTGCTGTATTGACCCTTTTTAAGTTCAGCCGATTGAGGGGCATAATACCAAGGTGACTTGGAGATGTTGAGTAAAGTGACGTGCTGGGGGGCTAGGTGATTGTCACGGGTCTTAATTAGCTGACGAACAATACGTCTAGAGACACGCTGTCAGCATGATTGGGTTCAAATGCGTCTCGCATGATAGGTTTATTGATGACGTAATATCGGCGTTAAGGCCTTATCCGTTACTTGCTTTTTATCGCATTATAAATACACTGACATAAAGACGAATTTAATCTTATCTTGACCTTAAACCAAGCAACAAGGTTGTCACTTGCTTACGCGTCAAAACGGCAAAAAAGGTAATGTGGTCAGCTACTTTCTTGTTACTTCTGAATTTTATAAGCAATGACTCTGAAGGCTTAGAGCTTCGGCTCAGTGGTCACGAGGTGGCGATTGATGTTTTGCCTATTGTTTCAGAGTACTCAATTTGCAGGGGATATCACATTCGCCAGCAAAAAACAGCACTTAAGTTCACGGTACTCATGTATGGCTTCGATAGTTGTGAAGATAAAGCCAGCAAACCTCCTCTCAAAGCGGACAACCTTGATGATGAAGAACAATCTAAAGTATTGGCGCTAGCCAATTATTTTGGCATTTATCATGCTCCCAATAAGTTGGGGTTAAGGTTCTCATTGAAATTTGCTCAATTAAAAGAAAAAGTCGATTGGTTTGTAGATAATAAAGGCTCCGAGACAGTGGTGTTGGTTGAGCGAAGTTTCAACCGAGATATCGTACGCATTACTTTCGAGTCTGTGCATCAAAGTGGCGCGCCGCATCTTGCACTTTTACTCTATTTTTTACCACAAACAAATGAAATCATTAAAACTGAGTTGCATACTAAAAATACTATTACCAAGTAACAGTATGATTTTTAATTTCTTTTTATATTTCTTTAATCAAACTACATTCGACAATGTTATTACATAGAGAATTTAATATTAGCAATTTTGTGTGAGTTAGGCTGTATTTAACCGGAAGTAATTGTTTGTAGACTATTTTTTACTCACGTGTAATACTTTGTAATAGTTGGAAATAAAGGACTTTTATATAGTTATTGTTGTTTAGTAACTTGCAATAAAGACATGCTATGGACCAAAAATTAATTGAGCAAATAAACTTTGACGAATACGCTACAGATATTGGTGAACGTACAGACATTAATAAGCACCATATCAATGCCACTTTGCTGGTTGATCAAGACTCTGTGTCAGAGCAAGATCGCATTAAGCTGCTTACGGAACTGAATTTGTATAGAAATTCTGCCTCTATCGAAGTAGAAGAGGTAACTGAAGGCGTTTATAACTTGCGCTTTGCATTGCTGAATTAAGCAACCTTCTTAATGTTTTTTCGTAGCAAGTTACGTCATTTTTGTATGGTTGTATCAATGGCTTGCTTGGTTTTATGGAGCGGTAACCTGATCTCGCTAGGAAGACATGTATAGCAATATCGGGTTAAATGCACTGCTTTAAGAATGGTGCATTGCTTAAAAGCCTCTTTTGATAGGGGTTATAATTAGATCTCGAACGACCAGCTCTTTGTTTTACCCTTACTAAGGCGTAAATTGAGTTTTCTCACCACTTAGTAGTATTTTATTATTTTTCTCTATATTTATCAGTTATCTATGGATAGGGTAAGTATATAAAAATGTGCCATATATAATTTGGTTATATATTGTAATATATCATTGTATTTGACATTCCATAAAATGTAGAATTAACTTTTTAAATGCATATAAATTCATCTATATTTGATGACAGTAAATCGATATTTCAAAATGAACTTTTTGTTTACATTTTGGACGGTAGGTATTAGATTTATAAAGTAGCTTAATAAAAATAAAAAAGGAGCGAACGATGCAGCTATCATTCAATAAGAAAAATATCAAAAAACTATCTGAAAACAACAAATCCCTCGTAAAAGGCCAAACAAAGGAAATTGCAGGTGGTGGAAACACAATCGGTTTTAATACCGCAGCGGGCTGCACGAGTTTTGCACGCTGCCACTAAGTAAGCCTTTCTAATTGGTAATGATGAAGAGATAGAGCGCCTAAAGGGCGCTTTTTTATAGTATAAAGACATAGGAATTTGTTGTCGTGAACAATGAATATTGTTTTGAAGTGAGTGAACAAGTCACTGCGCTTGGGCGGGGTATTGAAAGAGAGTTGAAATCCAGCTATAGCGTCGAGGTCTGTTACGAAGCACCGTCAAAATATCGATGCATATTTAAAAGTGGGTTTATTGAGTTCTTGAGTTCTTGTCCTGGTGTGGGTGAACTTGCAAATATGCTCCCAACTTGCACTCAGCGTTTATGCGAGTTTTTAATCATTGATGACCCTGACAACGGTCTAACACTAGAGAAAGATACCCTGTATAGCGATGCTTTTGCGTTGCTCCTTGAAGAGCTCGCCAAATACTCTGGTGAGTCTGTCGAAGCGTTGTTTGAGCTAATTGAAGTTCAGGTACTTAGGTGTCTGAATACGATTTTGATGAGAGATGTTGATGAGCTCGCTATGCAGTGTGGAGAGCACCGACTTTTTGAAAGTAACAATCGCGAAACACGGCTTAGGATTTCACATGATTCTGCGGTTAAAGTTGCAGAAATTTCAGATGTTAAACGTATTATCGGCGATGAATGCAAAGACGATTACGACATGTTAAGAAATGAACGATGGCAAGCGCATGTGAACACCAAAACGTACCTCAATACCATTTTGAATTATACAAAATATCAGTTGGGCGAAGGTGGACATTTAGATTTGTATGAATATGTTTACCAGTCTCGCTTTGCACAGCAAGATAAACAGCTAAAGAGGACGATCAAACGTCGTGTCCGAGCATGACGGCGTTCAATATCAAGTATTATACAAGGCTATTTTTAAATTGACTTTGTGAGTGGTCGTAAGAGGGATAAAAATGACGTGGCTAAAAAGTGTTGCCTTAGAAGGGGATGTTGTCTTGCTTGAACCAATGCAGTTAGCGCATGCAGATTCTCTGGTGAGTGCGGTTCAAGATGGTCAAAGTTGGAAGCTTTGGTATGCGTCGGTACCTTCACCCGAGGGCATGTACAAATATGTTGAAACAGCAGTGGAGTCCGCAAAAAATGGGCAACCTGCATATGTGGTGAGAACGAAAGCTGACAGGAGAATTGTGGGTACAACGCGATTTTATGATGTAAAAGCCCAGCACCGCAGAGCATCCATTGGGTACACTTGGTATGCTAATTCGGTGAAGAAAACCGCCGTCAATACGGAATGTAAGTATTTACTAATGAAGTACTTGTTTGAATCAAGTGAGGCGCTTTCGCTCGAATTTAAAACCCATTATTTCAACCAAACATCTCGAGCAGCCATAGAGCGTTTGGGCGCAAAGTTAGATGGTGTGTTGCGCAGCCATCAAATTATGCGTGATGGGTCCATAAGAGACACCGCTGTCTATTCTATTTTGGCCCATGAATGGCCAACTGTTAAAAATCATTTGCTTGCTAAATTAGCGAATAGAGTCTAAATAGGAAGAATTTTAAATAGCTAAACACAAGGCCCTAGTCAAAATGAGCGAGGGCCGTTTCAACGAAAACCTTTCAACACCGATGCAAGGCCATCAAAGTTGCTGGATCCCTACTATATAGAAGCAAAGTCATTCTGTTTTACTGAACAAAAAGTGCGTAGAAACTTGGGCTTGGACGTTTATCAATCTTTTTTAGCCCATCGATTTATAGGTGTTATCCCCGCCTAATGTGATGAAGTTGTGCTTATCTTTCTTAATTAAGAAGTGAAATTTCAAAAAATGAATACTTTCATTAAGTTTTATTAGGTTATTGATTTTAATGATTTAAAGTGTATATCGGATTGTATTTTGAACTGTTTTTTACAATTAAAATGAGAAAGCATAGTTGACATAATATGTCTTGCTGGGCAAAGTGTATCCATAACTCATACAATCAATACAGCGTAATTGAACCATTATAATACGCTAACGGACATAAGGAATTTCTTACATGGAATTGAATGAGCTTTCATTAAAACTGTCTCAGTATGAAACTGAGGGATCAAGTTTCGAGTCTTTTTTTATCAACCACGTAGGTCAAGAGGTCCTTCAAGTTATTGTAGACGGTAACGACGAGCTACCGATCTTCGTGACGCGTACTGATGAACAAATATTATGTATTTGCTATCTCTTTTCTGAAGCTGAAATCAACACGGATAAACACGCAGAGTTAAATGACACTTTATTACGTTTAAACGTGCCGATGCCGCTGAGTGCATTCGCAAAGATAGACGACAGATATGCTGTGTTTGGCGCGTTGTCGACAAGTTCAACCATCGAACAATTAAGTCATGAAATCATCACGTTATCAGCAAATTCAATAGACGCTTTAGAGGCTATTAGCGATTACTTGACTGAATAAAAGGAGTATTCACAATGAGTATTTTTAAAAAGTTATTCACCGCAGTGAAAGGCGGTGTCAATGAAGTGGGTGAAAACATCGTAGATGCCAATGCTATTCGCATTTTTGAACAAGAGATAAGAGACGCTCAAACGGCTTTGTCCGACGCTAAACGCAGCCTGACAGAAGTCATGGCTAAAGAAATGCAAGCAACACGAGCTATCAAGTCGCTAGATAGTGAGATAGAGAAGCATGAAGTCTACGCTGGCCAAGCTTTAGAAAAAGGTGAAGAGACACTGGCACTAGAAATTGCGGGAAAGATAGCCGAGTTTGAACAGAAAAAATCTGAGCAACAACAGGTGCTGAGTACTTTTACGACCCATGTCACGAAACTTAAACAGCAGATAAAGCTTGCCGAAAAAACCATTGTTGAGAACCAGCGTCAACTCAGTATGGTCAAGACCACTGAAAGTGTACAAAAAGCGACAATGGCTGTTAACGATAATATGCTTGCAGGTGACTCCGCGATGGCGTCTGCAAAGCAGTCTCTAGAGCGTATCAAGCAGCGTCAAATGGATAAACAAGATCAGCTGGATGCAGCGCAACAATTGGCGGACGAAAATGCTGATAAATCGTTGCATGATAAAATGCGCGCAGCTGGAATCGGTGATGATGCTGCGAAAAGTGCTGACATTCTTGCGCGTATCAAGGCGAAGCAGAGTAACTAACCGCTATGACTGATAATAAAAGTGCTTGGCAAAAGCAAGAAAAAGCCGTTCGTGCGACGCAACTTGCTTTTGACTTGAGCTCCGAAGTACAGAAGTTCATTAAAAAAAGTGCGATTGATGAAGAGCTTACTCCCTCAGATATGATCCGCCGGATCTTAGGGCTCGAAGTTAAGTCGAAGAAAACGCGTCAAAGGCTGAGCTTTAACTTGAGTGATGAAGAGATCGCTTTGTTAGCTCAGCAATTCGATATTCCAGATGCTGACAAACGCTTGGTGAAACAAAAAGTTGCCGACCTACTAATTAAGCACGTTACAGACTCAAAATAAGTGCGTTTAACCATTTTAATAAACGCAACCGGTACACATAATTGGAGGTATACGGAAAACTATGGACTTTCTCAATACCATTTTTACTTTCCCCACCGTTGTATTTACAACGTTGCTGCTTATCGTCATTGGCTTTTGGTGCATTGCATTGTTGGGTTTTGCGGATATCGATATGTTCGAAGGAGATGTTGAGATTGAAGCTGATGGTGCTGACTCCCTGTTTCAGATGGGGTTTGGTGGCGTACCACTGACAATCTCGATCAGTCTGGTGATCCTAATTAGTTGGGTGATTAGTTTTTATTCTCACCAGCTATTTGAGTATGTACTTGGTGAAGGGGTTGTCTTTTATTTGCTTGGTGCTGCGGTGATGTTTGGCTGTTTTGTGATCTCGATACCACTTACGGCGATGCTCGTAAAGCCCCTGAGACGCTTTTTTGATAGTAAAGAAACCGCGTCTAAAAGTGAATTTATTGGACTTGAGTGTGTGATTGCAACCAGCAAAGTCACCGCTAATTTTGGACAAGCAAAAGTACAGTTCCAAGGAACCGAGCAGTTAATTGAAGTACGTTGTGAAGAGGAAAATGAATTCTCAATTGGGGATGCCGGTTTGTTAATCGAACATGATGAGTTGCGAAATAGCTATGTGGTGGTGGTCAAGCCTTGGTAATAAATCAATAAGATAGTAATCGCCACAAGGCGTCATCAAAAACAGTGGTCTCAGTTGGACTACAACAAAATTAATTATTATTGGCATTACATTCGCTTTGGTGAAAACAGCTAAGTGTAATGTCACATCGGGAAATCAATATATTAGTTAGGAACACACATGGAATTTTTAGATAATCTAGGACCTATTTTAACAGTTGTTGGAGTGTCAATCGCCGTTATATTTGCGATGATTTTGATCGTTGGTAAGTTTTATCGAAAAGTTGACCAGGGACATGCGCTAATCATTAACAAGATGAAGAATGAGCCAGATGTAACCACCACGGGAGGCATCGTTTATCCAGTGATTCATAAAATGGAAGTCATGGATATTTCTACTAAGCGTATGGTGTTAGAGCGCAGAGAAAATAGTGGCCTAATTTGTAAAGATAATATTCGTGCGGATATTGCCATTACTTTCTATATCCGTGTAAACGAAAACAAGCAAGATATTCTACGCGTTGCAAAACAAGTTGGGTGTGCCCGTGCTTCTCAGCCTGAAACCCTCCAAGAGCTATTTGAAGCAAAGTTCTCTGAAGCGTTAAAGACGGTTGGTAAACAAATGAATTTTGAAGAGCTATTTACTCATCGTAACGAATTCAGAGACGCGATTAAAGAAGTGATTGGTCAGGACCTATCGGGCTACACGTTAGAAGACGTGGCCATTGATTACTTGGAGCAAACTTCTATTCATAAATTGGATGAAAACAATATCTTAGATGCTGAGGGTATTCGTCGTATTACAGAGAAAACAGCTGAGCAGAATGTTCAAACTAATCAGTTAAAATGTGACGAACAAGCACAAATCGAAATTCAAAATCAAGCTGCGCTTGAGAAATCTCTAGAAATTGAGCGTCAAAAAGAAGATGCCAAAGCAAAGCAGCAGCGTGAGATTGAAACTGTACGTGCGAGAGAGTCGGCAGAAGCTGAGCGCGTTAAACAAGAAGAACGCATGAAAGCAGAAGATGCGCGACTTAAAGCCGACGAAGCGCTTGAAATTGCAGAGCAAAACAAACAGCGTGAGATTGATATTGCTGAACAAAACCGGCTACGTGTACTTGCAATCGAAGAAGAAAAAGTTGCCCGTTCTCGCGAAATCGAGGTGATTGAGCGCGAGAAAGAAACTGAAATCATGCGCATCAATAAAGAAAAAGCGCTAGAAGTTGAGCGTAAAGAAATCGCTGAGGTACAGCGTGACAGAGTGGCGGTTGAGAAAACCGTAGCTGAAGAGCAAGAGCGTATCAAAGATGTTCAAACGCTGGCAGCTGCCGAGCGTGAGAAAGAAGCCATTGTTATTCGAGCGAAAGCTGAAGCTGAGGAAGCGCTTGTAAAAGATATTGAAGCAGCGAAAGCGCAAGAACAAGCAGCTGAGTTTAAGGCACGTGAACTGGAAAAAATGGCCGAGGCAGAGCTACGTATTGCTAACCAAAGCGCCGAGTCGAAGAAGATCCTTGCAGAAGCTGAGCAAGTTGAAAAAGCGGCTTCTGGATTGGCTGAAGCTGAAGTTATCAAAGCCAAAGCTGAAGCAAATGCAAAGCAAGGTGAAACTGAAGCACAAGTCCTAGAGCAAAAACTGGCGGCAGAGGCGAAAGGCAAGCGAGACATTGGCTTTGCAGAAGCCGAAGTGCAAACGGCGATGGCTGAGTCAATCGAGAAACAAGGTGAAGCCGAGGCGATTACGTTAGAGCGTCGTATGACAGCCGAAGCGAAAGGTCTTGAAGAGAAGCTTGAAGCGCTAAATGCGATGGACAAGGACGCGAGAGATTATGAAGGCTTTACGCTGAAATTGAATCAACAAAAAGAGCTAACGCTGGCTAAATTAGAAGCAGAGAAAGAAATTGCTGCACACCAATCTGAGATCTTAGCGAAAACGTTAGGCAATGCAGATATCAATATCATGGGTGGTGACGGTCAATTCTTTAACCAGTTTATGAAGGCAATCACGTTAGGTAAATCAATTGACGGACTCGTGGGTGAAAGTGACACAGTACAAACGTTATTTAAAGATCACCTAGCCGGTGAAAGAAACATCATGGATGATTTGAAAGGGGTGTTAAGTGGTGCAAATGTGTCGTCAGAGACAATGAAAAACGTCGCAATGAGCAAGTTTTTTCAGCAACTAGGCAATACTTCAGACGCTGAAAAACAACAGTTATTGGCGATGTTAGGCAACACCTTAAATGGTAACGCCAAGTCTGTTGGTCAGTCAGAAGGCCAAGAATAAACTCAGCAGACGTATTCTGGGTGTGCGGCCAAACGCACACCCAACTTACCTTTCCATTTACCCTCCGTGTACAACAGGACAGTAAACTATGACGGATTCTGCAAACAATGCCGCACTTGAGCAAGGCTCTTACGACCTAATCAAGCGCCGATTGAGCAACTCAGGTGCTCAGCTTCGCAAAGACATTGACACCTTAAATCAAAACCGAATCGACACATTTGGCAGCACCGAGATCAAAGTAAAAGGGCGTGCCAGAGTAAGAACCGAACATAACTGTACTCCTCGTGATATCGTACTCATTGGCGATAAATTGATATTTGCCTACAACGTTTTCTTAGGTCTCAAAAAAAATATTCATGTCAGCGATGTGTTTAGTGTTCAAAAACTGGTTTATCAGGATGACCACTATGAAGTTGAAGACTACCCGAGTGAAACAAAGTTTCTGACTGATAATCGCTTTTTACGCGATTTTGAAGAGCTTTATACGTATTACAAAGAAACGCACCTCCAACACTTATATCAGCAAAATGGTAAATTGTTCGCTGTATTTCAGATTGGCGATAAGCTCACTGATGTACGAGTATTTCGTTGGGAAATCGCTGCGGATAATACCCTAGATTACATTGATAACCGTGGTGAGCGAGATATCAAGGGCAATCAAGATTATGATTTTGAATGGATAAAGACCGATCGCTCTGATCATGTGGAAGGGCGCCACCCACATATTAATATTCTTGACCGTGTTTTTGTTGAAACGGTTGGTGGCGACTTAACCATTAAAATTGAGAGCAACACAGAAAGTGGCGAAGGGATCTATGCTGACCCCGTCGATGATAAAAATCAATCGCTGGCAGATTGTGACGTTGAGTATGCGCAGCTGGGTGAAATCATTCTGCTGAAGGTGCTACCATATCGAGAAAAAGTATGGCGTCACTATATTTTCAACTGCATTACTCAAAAGGTGATTCGCCAAGATGCAATTTCAGATGCGTGTGTGCAGTTGCCCGACGATCATGGGGTGATCTATCCGGGTGGCTACTATTTGCAGTCTGGACAAACACGGCATTTTGATGACCAAATTGAAAATTTAGAGTTTCATAAACAAATCAAGTCGCCTAACGGCGAAGATGTACTGTACGTCTTTTATGAACCAACAGAAGGTCGTTACGCGCTGTTTGCGTACAACCTTATTGAGAAAAACCTGCAAAATCCGATTTATTGTCATGGCTACGGCGTATATGATGATGGTTTGACTATTACGTTCAAAGCTGAAAAAGAAGAAGCTGAGCGTGTACACCCGATTCAGGTTTGGGATAGCCCATTTTGCTCTGTCGAATATGCGGCCAATGCTCCGACGCCGACAAGTATGCTGGGCAAGATTGGTAACCCAGATTTGGTCCGCGGGATCTCAGACCTGTACAGTGTATGTAAAGCGATCAGTGAACAAAACCCGAACGTATCGCACTACGAAAGCCTTATCTCCCTCACGCGCAGTATATTGGACAGATATCACTGGTTGGTGGAAAGCGACTTCTCTGCACTCAATGGGCAACTTCATGAAATCTTTGAAACCTCAGAGCAAGTGCTGGATGAATTTGAAAAAGTAAGTCAAATTCAAGAGACTGCCAAAAAAGCATTGGCGGATATTCAAGCTCAGTATAAAGATATCACCAAAGAAATACGTCCAGATAGCTTTAAACTTGCCACCGAATTTGTCACCGGCCTTGAGTCCTTAAAACAGCTCAAAGGCAAGATTATTAGCCTCGAAGACGTTAAGTATATTAATCTTGAGGCGCTTGGTGAACTGCAACAGCAGTTGGATGAAAAAACACTTGATTTAAGCCAGGCAACTGCGCAGTTCTTGCAGCAAGATACAGCATTGGCGCCCTATCACGAAAAGTTAGATGAGCTGACTGAACTGAGCGAAAAAAGTGACAGTGTCACTGAATTAAATGGCTTTTTGGAAGCACTTGATACGCTGGGTGGAGAGCTTGACCTGCTCAATCACACAATGCTAGATCTTGAAATAGATGACAGCCGAGTTAGGACTCAAATCTTAGAAGATGTCAGTGGAGTCTATGCGCTGGTCAATCGAGCCAAAGCCAGTATCGAAATTCGCAGAAAGAGCTTAGGTAGCGTAGAAGCCAAGGCCGAATTCGCGGCTCGTTTCAAGTTGTTCAGCCAAAGTATTACCAGCAGCTTAAACAATGCACGTACACCAGAGCAATGTGATGAACAGCTGTCACGTTTGCTGATCCAACTCGAAGAGTTGGAGTCACAATTTAGCGAATACGATGAATATCTCGCTGAAATCATGGCTAAGCGTGATGATGTTTATGAAAGTTTTGAAGCGCACAAACAGCAACTGATTGATGAAAGGCAGCGCAGAGCGCTAAACCTTGCAAATGCCGCAGAGCGAATTCTTCAAGGTGTAACTAGACGCGCTCAAAGCTTTGCTGAGATAGATGAGATCAACAGCTATTTTGCATCGGATCCGATGATCAGCAAGTTGCGCAGTTTGACTCAAGAACTCAAAGAGCTGGGCGATGAGATCAAAGCGGACGACATCCAAGCGAAACTGAAAGCGTGTAAAGATCAAGGCATACGTTCACTGCGAGATAAGCAGGATATATATAGTGATGGTGGAAACTCGGTCAAAATTGGTAAACACAGTTTTGGTGTGAACAAACAGTTGCTAGACCTTACTTTGCTACCTCGTGATGAAGACTTGATGTTCCATTTGACTGGCACGGAGTACTTCGAGTCAATTCAAGACAAACAGATTCGGGAAAAACTACTCACTTATCGCCCTTATTGGCAGCAAAACTTAGTTTCTGAAAACCACGATATTTATCGGGGCGAGTTCTTAGCAGCCCAAGTATTAAAAGCTGCGAATGAGGCAGAGCATAGTCTGACTTTTACTGAACTCGAGACGGCAATCCAAGAAGAGCGCATTTTGCCTCTGGTGCAAAAATTTGCTGAACCTCGCTATCAGGAAGGCTATGAAAAAGGCATTCATGATCATGATGCAGCGATGATTTTGAGTAACTTACTGGGGCAAAAGAAAGCCTTGGGACTGCTTATTTACCCCAGCTCAGCGCGTATTGTTGCACACTTGTTTTTCTGCCAAATTGAGCCCCAAATACAGGCCAAGTGGACAGAACAATCAAAGCAAGCTGAATTAATGTCTCGCATGCTCGGAGATACGCGTTTCCAAGCCCAACTCGTAGATTCTTTGAGCACTGAAATTGATGCCTTTGCGCGCACACAATTAGTACAGTACTTGGCTTACTTACCTAAGCTCTCTGCTAATTTGAGCGCAGAGTACCTAGTTAAAGAACTCGCAAATCAGCAAAAAGACGTCTGTTTTGTAATGTCTGATAAAGTTAAAAAAGTATCAGAGCAGTTTACGAGTGTGGCCAAAACCAAAGGGTTCACCAACTCTCTCAATGAGACACTGAATACGCTCGCATGTATACAAGAGCAAGCGATTATGATGGCCAGCTGGTTAAATGCCTATGGGCTGCAGCAAGCTTCCAATACCGAAATTGCTCAAGATGTTTTGCTTGAAGCGGCGAACGTATTACTCTTACAACACCTTAAGGTTGCCAAGTTTGTTGCTCAAGACGTCGCTATTTCAAACTTTATTAATGGGCTGCTTGGGCAGCATAGTAGAATTGATGAACAAGCACTCACGCTGGATTATTCAGAATTTTACGCTCGAACGTCAGATTATCTGATGCAGCATGTTGCTGGATTTACGCATTATCATGAAATTAAATCTGAGATTCTGGTGGAGCAGAAAGCGCGTCTACAGCTAGATGAATTTAAGCCAAGACCGCTGAGCTCATTTGTTCGCAATCAACTTATCGACAAAGTGTATTTTCCAATTATTGGAGACAACCTCGCCAAGCAAATTGGTGCGTCAGGCAGCAATAAGCGAACCGATTTGATGGGGATGTTACTGCTTATTTCACCCCCGGGTTATGGTAAGACGACGCTCATAGAATATGTTGCAAACCGGTTGGGGTTGACCTTTGTTAAAGTGAATTGTCCGTCTATTGGCCACGATCAGGTTTCACTGGATCCGGCGCAAGCGATTAATGCCACGGCTGCAAAAGAAATTGAGAAAATCAATCAGAGCTTTGAGATGGGCAATAATGTCATGCTCTACTTGGATGATATTCAACATACCAACCCAGAGTTTTTGCAGAAATTTATCTCTCTGTGTGATGGCTCAAGACGCATTGACGGCGTTTGGAATGGGCAAAGCAAAACTTATGACTTGCGCGGTAAAAAGTTTGCTGTCGTGATGGCGGGTAACCCGTACACCGAATCGGGTGAAAGTTTTAAAATTCCAGACATGTTGGCGAACCGTGCCGATATATATAATTTGGGCGATACGCTGTCTGGGTGTGAGCAGGAATTTGCAATGAGCTTCATTGAAAATGCACTGACTTCCAATCCGGTGTTGGCGCCTTTAGCGAACCGCAATATGGCGGACTTATATAAGCTAGTTAGGATCAGTGAAGGGGAAGACATTTCTTTAAATGAGCTTGAGCACAATTACTCCCAAGCGCAGGCCAATGAAATCGTCTCAGTGTTACAAAAACTGATCACCATCAGAAATACGGTGTTGAAAGTCAATGCGCAATACATCGCTTCAGCAGCGCAAGATGACGATTACCGAACTGAGCCACCATTCAAGTTGCAGGGGAGCTACCGTAACATGAATAAGATGGCGGAAAAGGTGGTCGCTGCGATGAATGAAGTGGAACTTGAAAATCTTATTCAAGATCACTATCGCGGTGAAGCGCAAACCTTAAGTAAAGGCAGTGAAGAGAATTTACTGAAGCTGGCTGAGCTAAGGGAGACATTAACGGATGAAGAACGCACAAGGTGGGCGCAAATTTTAGCGGACTATGCGTTGTTAAATAGGGCAAATGATGCGGGTAGCCCAGTATTGTTAGCCGTTGAGCAACTAGGCGAGCTAAATGCGTCATTGTCGAGTATCGCAACAAAGTTAGATAAAGAGCAGTTGAGTCATGATTATTCTCAGTTACTCGAAAGCTTGACGAGTACGGTGAAAACTCAAGATCTTAAGCCAAGCATAGAGACGCTTACCAAAACACTCGATAGAGGTACTCAGTATTCACCTTTAACAACGTCATTTGAAAAGTTGACTGAATTGTTAGGCAATCAACACAGCGAATCGCTCACACAAAAAGTGCACAGTGCTGAGCATGCGATGGACAAGCAAGAAGCACTATTCACGCGACTAGGTAGTGAACTGAATCAGGTGTCTCAAGCATTAGCGAAGCAGTCAGAGCTACAGCAAGTGCAAGTGGAGCAAGCAAAACAAAAAGAGGTGGATGTTGCGGATACGCAACAGGCACATTCTGTGGCGGTATCTAAAGTCAGTGATGCATTGAACAAGCTGTGTGAATCGCAACAGGCGCAGGTTGAGCATGCTAAAAAGCAAGAAACTGTTCGTGAGAGTATCATTGAACAGTTGGCTAAAATAGCCCGTCTACATGAAGCGCAAAACCCTGCTCAGCACCAAGCAAAGCAAGCAGACTTGCTACTGCAAATCAATGAATCTTTACAAGATGTCGCGTCTCAGCAAGGGACACAGCAGGGCATCATGGCATTGACCGAACGATTAGCGCAGTCTCAAAGTACACTTGAGTCGCAGTTAGTCAATGTGCTTAAAGAAAATCAGCAAGCGTTTTCGACTAAAGCGCAAGTGCACAGCACGGCGTTAGAGCAGTTAGCAGTGCAGATTGCGCAGGTGAGTGAAATTGCCAATGCGCGTCAATCTACGCCAAGTGATGAGGTCGCGGTTGCGTTGAGTGAACTAGTCAATAGCACGCTGCCTCAGTTGATTGCCAGTGCCAACGAGCCAAATGGGCTCGGCCCCGAGCTTGGCCGCAAGGTGGATGTTATCTTGGAGCGCCTTGCGCGCATAGAGCGTATGCCATCAGGCAGTCAACCCCCAGCTCAAGGTGGGGATAATCCATATATGCTTTAACGCATTAGGAAATAAAAAAGCCGGCACTTTAGCCGGTTTTTTTTGTATGTAAAGCCACATTAAAGTAAATGATAACGCCTGTATCGGCGTTTGAATTTTCTCGTCCTCTCACGGCCTGTGTATTTCCCATTTTTATTTATTAGTCCCATATATGGGATTAAAAACGGATTTAAAAACACTTAAACAATATAAAAAACAGGTGCTTACATTTTGGTACGCATTTCGCTCTTGTCCTTTAAATTTTGATTAGTAAGGGCGAGTATGGAAATCAAAGACTCAATAGCAAAAAGTAATAAGCGAGCAATGCCTTTCAAGCAAGGCGTTGTCGGGTTAGCGAGTATCGTGGTATTTGTCGCATTTGCATTTACAGATCTTCGTGAGGAAAGTGTAGAGCAGCGTGACTTAGTATTTGCGCAAGTACAAAGTGGTCCTTTGGAATTGGTTGTGTCGGGGTTTGGCCATTTACGTTCTAAAAATAGCCGGTTTATTACCTCGAGTCGACTAGCCCAAGTCGAGGAGGTTTTGCTGTTACCCGGCAGCCGTGTGACCTCTGACTCGATCATCATGCGTTTATCAAATCCAGTACTACAGCAGGCACTGATGCGCAGCCGATTGGCATTGGCAAGGCAAACTGCAAGTTTTGAAGCATTAAATCTGAGCCAAAAAAGTGAGCTTTTGTCCTTACAAGGACAGCTAACATTATTAAGTAGCGAGCTTGTTAACGCGCAATTAAGAGAGGAAGCAGAAGCAAAGTTGATCTCCAGTGGGATAGTTTCAACATTAGACCATCGTCGCTCTGAGCTGGCGGTGGAGCAGCTCAGTGAGCGGGTTGAACTTGCCAAACAGCAACTAGAACAAACTAGAGCATTACATGCTCAGCGACTGAATGTTGAGCGAAAATTAATAAATGAACTGGAGTTGAGCTATCAGGCAGCCAAAGACGATGTTGACAAGTTACAAGTAAGAGCGGGCATTAATGGCATGCTGATGGAAGTAAATATCGAACAAGGACAATCAGTGCAAATTGGTGCACCTCTGGCCTTAGTTGGCAGCGAGCGAGCGTTATTAGCTGATCTACATGTACCTGAGAAACAAGCAAGTCGAATCGAAATAGGGCAGCTGGGGACGATCAATACCTTCAGTGGAGAAGTCAGTGCAAAGGTCAATCGAATTGACCCAGTGGTCAGAGAAGGGCGCATCTTAGTTGAGCTCGAATTGATAGGAGCGCTGCCGGATAACGCGCGGCCAGCGCTATCTATAGAAGGTAAAGTGCTCACTGAAAAACGTGCATCAGCACTTTCTATACAAAAGCCCAGTTATGTCTCTGAGCTGAGCAGTAGCGCAATGTTTGTTCTCAACCCCGACACAAATCAACTAGTTAAAACTCAATTGGAGTTTGGTAAACTCGCAGGCAACGCCATCGAAATTCGATCAGGTGTCAAGGCCGGCGAGCACGTCGTAATTTCGGATATGTCTGATTTTAAACATCTCGCGCAAATAACAATAAATCACCAGTAATAAAGGAATCAATCATGGCTAACACACCTGTAATCGAGTTAATCAATGTATCAAAAGTCTATGTCAGTGGCGGTGTCGAAACACAGGCACTGAGTGATATTAGTTTAAGTATTCATCAAGGCGATTATGTGGCAATCAGCGGCCCATCAGGCTGTGGAAAATCGACTCTCTTAAGTTTGATGGGACTACTCGACGATATTACCGAAGGGTGCTATAAAATCGAAGGCGTGGATACGCAAAGCCTTGACATGGACACGTTGGCTGAACTCAGAAATCTACACATCGGTTTTATATTTCAATCATTTAACTTAATTGATGAGTTGAGTGTATTTGACAACGTTGCCCTACCTTTAATCTATCGTGAAGAGTCGTTGAGTCAGCAAGAAATCGCGGACAGAGTGAATAAAGCACTGTCAAAAGTAGAAATTGCTCACCGTTCACAGCATAAGCCTAATCAACTGTCTGGCGGTCAACAGCAGCGGGTTGCCATTGCTCGGGCGCTAGCGGGAAAACCAAGTATCTTGTTGGTGGATGAACCAACAGGTAACTTAGATTCAAAAAATGGCGATGCCGTCATGGCAATTTTAGACAGCTTAAATGAACAAGGCACGACCATTTGTATGGTAACTCACGACCCGCGCTACGCAGGCTACGCGAAGAGACAAGTTAAATTGTTAGATGGTGCAGTACTGCAGGACCAATCTGTAGATCAACGAGCCAAAGACTACCAAGCGGAGGAGGTGTTATGAACTTAATCCGTTTCAACAATCAATTGAAGCTGGCTATTCAGTCACTACGACAGGCAAAAGGGTTTTCCAGTGCAATTATTCTAACCTTGTCACTGACGTTGGCGTGTTTCTTTGTCGTGATGAGTCTTGTTAGCAGTTACTTTGTTAAACCGCTAAACGTCGAAAATGAACCGCGTTTAGTGATTGTTGAGCAAGACAATGTCTATGAGGATAATAATAGCCCTGGATATCAAAGCTTCCAATCTATAGAGCACTGGTATAAAAATAATCAAGTATTTGAAAAGGCCGCGGCGGTTGTCTCAGGGCAAAAAATTATCAGGAATTTGCCTGGCCAGCCTAAGGTTGAAGTCACTTTTGCGTCAGATGAATACTATGAGCTGTTTAAAATGCCTATCCTACTCGGCAGACATACTGAAGCTGTGAGTCATTTGGGTGAAAAGCGACAAGAAGTGGTGATCGCTTATAACTTTTGGCAAAAATATTTCGACGGTGAAAGTACGGTAATTGGGAAGACGATACAGACCAATGAGGCGCAGTTCACCATTGTTGGTGTTGCAGAAAAAAGCTTTAGTGACCCTTTTATGTTTAACAAAGGTAAAGGGCAAATTTGGTTTAAATTCAGTGCAGATAATCGTTACTACAACGAAGAAAACCCAAGCCCCTGGTACAATCTTTTTGGCACACTCAAATTAGTGGGTGTGTTAAAAGAAGGGGAGACGAATAGTTCCGCACAAGTACAATTACATCAATCGTTGCTTGCAATAAAAGCCCAATGGAAAGCGGCGTTTCCAAATATTGTGGACTTGGTGCCCATTGTCACGAGTTTTAGAAAGGCGGAGTTGGGTGACAATAATTATTTGGCAATATTACTGTTTGCTGGGGTGACGGGGTTAGTCTTAATTGCACTGCTTAATGTCAGCAATTTATTCGTCTCACGCGCTGTGGTAAAGCACAAGCAACTTGCATTGCAAGCCGTGCTTGGC
Organism: Pseudoalteromonas sp. SMS1; assembly: GCF_021530565.1. Lineage (GTDB taxonomy): Bacteria > Pseudomonadota > Gammaproteobacteria > Enterobacterales > Alteromonadaceae > Pseudoalteromonas. The sequence goes on along the minus strand of NZ_JAKGBI010000011.1, from coordinate 44,773 downwards.
GCTAAACGCCGAGTGATATTTCAAAGTATTTTACTAGAGACATCAGTGCTTATGGTGTTGTCTGTTGTCATCGCCCTCTTTTTGGCGGCGTGGGGCATCAAGCTTTTTAAATCGTTAGGCATGGGATTTTTGCCACTGGTGTCCAGCTTGTCGCTTGATTCTATGGTATTAGTGAGTGCTTTATTATGTTGTGTCGTGTTTGCTTGGCTATTTGCGTGGGTTTCGAGCCGACTAATTAATTTCTCGCAGTTAAGGTCTCAAGTTCAGTCTTCAGGCAAAGGTGCAGTGAGCCAGATTAGCGGTAAAACTGTCAAAGTCATGATTGCGGTGCAGCTATTTGTGGCCTCTTGTCTAGTGATTGGTTCAACCATGGTGTTAAGTAAAAGTCTTGAAACGCTTCACAGACCACTGGGTAGTGACATAGATAATTTATATGCGGTGCAAATTTATGTGCCTGGATTAGATGAGGAATTAAGCGCGCGGTATAAATACATAGAGTTATATCGACAAGCGCTTTATCAAATCGATGGTGTTACCAAGGTAGGTCATGGTGGGAGCCCCGTAGAATACAATATTCGTGCTAGTACGGTCACAGATATGTCAGGTAAAGAAAGCGTGTTTATTCCACAAGCGTGGGTTGGACAAGATTACTTTGATATGACGGGCCTTAAGATCATTGAAGGGCGTACTTTTAGTGAAGCGGCACTGCGAGGAGAGAAACACGAGTTTTTAGTGACTAAAGCCGTTAACGACCTACTGAAACCCGGTGGTAGTTTATTAGGTGAAAAGTTTTTAAGTTTTGATCCTGATAACCCTGTGGAAGTGGTTGGGATCACTGAAAACTTTAACCACCCGAAATCATTTGGCAAACATCGAGGTCGTCACTTCTGGTGGGCATCGCAGGCTTATGCATTTCCGTATATTGTAAAAATGGAAGAAGGCAAAGTCCTCAATCGCGAGCTCGTTTTCCAAGCTGCACATACCGTAGACGAACGAGCAGGCTTGTGGCGGCTAACAGACTTCGAAAAGGAATACGATTTAATGACGTACATGGAGCGAATCACACGAAACTTATGCATCATGTTGGCATTATTTACCCTGCTTTTAGCTGGCATTGGTATCTATGGGGTACTGAGCTATAACTTGGGGCTGCGACGTTATGAGCTGGGTATTCGCATGGCACTGGGTGCGAAAAACAAAAAACTCTATAAACAGTTATACCAAGATACCATCGTCCCGCTTGCTGCTGCATTTGGCTTCGCGGTGATTTTGTGTGTATTAGGTTATCGGTTGTTTGGAAAGCAAGTTGAGGACTATATGTTGCTCAATCCATTATGGTTATCGGGAGTGTGTATTGGTATATTGGGGTTTGCTTTGTTTGCAACTTTGTATCCAATGAGCAAAGTCCTGCGGGCTAAACCTATGGCGTCACTACGTCAGGAATAAAATACGACTGCAGAGGTACTGAGATGTATCTCTGCTTTATAGGGCCGACCGCTGAAATCACAGAGTCAGTAAGGAAATATGAAAACAGTTTTAATAGTGGATGATTTAATTGACGTGCGTTTAAGTGCACGTATTGTGTTGGAATCTCATGGCTATCGTTGTATTGAAGCAGATCACCCTGACTCTGCCATTGCGTCCATCAGGCAGAATCATGTTGACCTGATATTACTGGACATGAATTTCAGTCAAGACACGACTTCGGGACAGGAAGGTCTGGCGTTTTTGACGCAATTAAAATCGTTGAATTATTCCATTCCAGTTGTTGTGATTACCGCTTGGGCAAAAATTGATTTGGCTGTTCAAGCGATGCAGTATGGGGCATGTGACTTTATCGAGAAGCCATGGAAAAACACCCGTTTACTAGAGTCGGTTCAGAAACTACTGCCGCTGGTTAGTGCCAACAATAATAAAAGTGAAACGTCTCCTCTTGCTTTTGAAACGAATAATAAGCAGCTGCTTGAAAAAGCTCGGCGTATTGCCAAAACGAATGCCAATGTGTTGATCACGGGTGAAAATGGGACAGGTAAGAGCATGCTAGCAGCCTATATTCATCAGCATAGTCAGCGCAACGCTCAAGCTATGGTAAGCATTAACATGGCGGCGATACCTGAAAACTTGTTCGAAAGTGAGTTGTTTGGTCATCGAAAAGGGGCATTTACAGATGCCAAAGCCCACCGAAAAGGACGCTTTACCCTAGCACATGATGCAAGTCTCTTTTTGGATGAGGTGGGTTGCCTGCCGATAGCGTTGCAAGCGAAGTTGTTACGCGTACTCGAAAGTGGTGAATATGAAGAAGTTGGCGGCTCTGCCACACTCACGAGTAATGCTCGGATCATATCTGCAACTAATGCAGATTTAAATAAACTCATTGAACAAGGCACTTTCCGTCGGGACTTACTATTTAGATTGAATACGCTGGTAATTGAGCTTCCTCCCTTGCGCGCTCGCCTTTCGGAGTTACCTGAATTTGCGGCTTTTTTTGTGGCGTCACATACTAAAAAATATGGATTAACGGCACTGACTTTAAGTGAACAGGCTTGTAATAAATTGTTGGCGTATCACTGGCCAGGTAATATCAGAGAGCTGTCTCATGTGTTAGAGCGTGCCGTGATAATGGCAGACGCAAATACCATAGATGCGCATGACATTGTTCTCGACAATCATGGGGAAGAATCGGGTGCGTTACCATTAATGAGTTTGGAAGAAGCCGAGCAAAAGCTCATTGCCAAGGCCATCAGTCATTTTGATGGGCATGTAGTCAAAGCAGGCGAGTTTTTAGGATTGAGTAAGTCAGCCATATATCGCCGAATTGAAAAGTATAATATTCAAGTGAAAGAAATATGATGAGGTTTTCATCTCATTCACTCGAGGCAAACCTGATTAAGTTATTTGTTGTGCCTATAATCACGGTTGCAATAATGGTGATTGGCGTTTCTCTTTATTTTACTTTGGACTGGCTAGAATTGTTGACGTTGGTGATGGTAATACTACTCCCCAGTGTAATTGCGTTATACAAAGCGTATCAAAGTGTCTTTAATACAATTGCCCGAATTGCTGTGCAGCTCGACAGCATCGCCAACGAGGAATTTACAGTATGGCAGTTGGCACAATATCGCCAAGGTAGTATTGCGAACTTAAAAAGTGATTTAAAAACAATCGCGCAACGGATCCAAAACAAACGCTACGAGTATGCGCAAAATGAAGCGTTTGTCTTTGACTTTATCAATGAGCTGGAGCTACCCATATTAGTGCTTGATCACCACTACCAAGTTTACCACTTTAACGGGGCTGCCAATGAGTTTTATGAAGGCTTTGAAATTGCCGGGCGTGATATTCATGCACTTAAATTAGAGCGAAACAATGGCAAATGGCAGGTGAATCATAAAAATCAGCGTTTTAAAGTGGTTGAACATGAGTTGTACAGAGGTGGGCGAAAATACCATTTAATGGTATACGTATCAATTGAGCTTTCCCTAAGGCGCAATGAACAAGAGGCATGGCAGAAGCTCGTGCGCGTGCTGAATCACGAAGTGAGAAATTCGCTTACGCCAATATACTCAATGGCCCAATCTCTTAAAGCGCTTCCTGTGCAAGGCGAAATAGAGTTAAGAGATACCATGCTAGACGTAATAGAAAAGCGCTCAGAGCACTTACTTGGGTTTGTGGCCAGTTATTCTCAGTTGTCGCAATTACCCAAGCCTCATAAGGTGTCTACTTGTGTCGCTGGATTAAGTGATAGATTGCAGGCTTTATTTCCAAAGGTGAACGTTCAGCGTTTGTTTGAGGGGACGCCATCTATCTATTGTGATGTGGAACAACTTGAACAAGCATTGTTGAACTTGGTAAAGAATGCAGAGCAAGCGAATGCGCTTGCTGGAGAAAGTGACATAACTTTGGCAATTGGTCGTAGTGACACGTATTGGTGTTTAGATGTCATTGATAATGGTAATGGCGTGAGTCAATCTGATAACTTGTTTGTGCCGTTTTACTCTACTAAAGAGCAAGGCAATGGTATTGGATTGGTCTTGAGTCGCGAAATTGTGCGTGGTCAAGCTGGAGAATTGACACTCGAAAACCGTCAAGACAAGCAGGGCGCAGTTGCGCGGATATGCTTACCGATATAATGTTGAACGAAATATGATTGGTCAGATTAAATGGCGTCTCAAGCAGTGCTGTTTCAATTCAGCCCTGCTCGGTTGATGCGTGTGTCGTCAAAAGTGCGTTAAACTTTGGCTACATTCGTTGGCCATGGATCTTCGAAAGAGCCGCCATTTCGCCAAAAGTTGAGCTCTTCTTCGGTTAAAAAGCAGGCTTCTAAGGCTTTTACAAAGCTCGACGCTTCGTCTTTTTGACCTATGACAGTGAGACGACAACGTCTGTCGCCAAATCGGCTATCGATCTTATCGATTTTCTTTTTAAGGATATCATAGTGCGCTTGTTCAAGATCTTGTGTTTCGTCTTTTAATATCGGTGCACGCCAAAAGCCGATAACTTCTAATCCGACACTGCCATTTGCTTGGCTCCAAAGCAAAGACATGTCATCTCGTGTAGGTAACCAAAAGAACCCTTTACTGCGAAATACACCGTGTGTAAGGTGCTGGTGACACACCTCCCATAAGCGGGTCGGGTGAAATGGCCTATCGTCACGAATCACTTTGGAGACTATTTTTTGATTCTCTTTACCTGAGAGCGTAAGGGGGGCGTTAACAGTACTGCGAAGCTCAGAAAGTAGCTGTTCAACTAAAAAGAAGTTGTAGTCAGGAAATTGATGAAATTGTGCCACGTCCATATTACCCCAAGCTGTCGCTGAGATGGCAGCGTAAGGGTTAATCGGGTGAATAGCTTGTGCGATCTGCTCTACAGCTTTGTCTGTGAGCTTATCGGTTTTGGTTAAAAATATTTGGTTTGAAAACAAGATTTGTTCTACCAGTAAGTTTTCTATCCCACGTACTTGATTACTTAAGTTTTCTTGCCATTTTGGCACCAAGGATTGAGCAAACTGATAATCATCTTTGAGCCAAGTGGCATCGACCAGTGTCACAACCCCTTTTAAAGCAAAGTCTTTGTTACCTTTAAAAAACTCAATTAAAGGGAGGGGGTGGCTGCTGCCTGAAGTTTCAATGAGGAGCCACGGTGGGTGTACTTCCTTTTTTAGCGTCTTCAACGCTGGTTTTAGTGCCTTTAGGCCTTTTGCACTGCTGATACTGTGTCCACTAATGGTAAAAAAATGGTTACTTTCATCGTCGAAGACTTCTGTATTTTTGATCAGGACACCGTCTACATCAAGCTCACTCATATCATTGACAATGACACCTGGTATGACACCACTTTTAGCTGACTGTGCCAAGAGGCTTCGCAGCAGTGTGGTTTTTCCTGAGCCTAAAAATCCATGCAAGATTGTAACTGGAATTGACATCAACTTTACCTTATCACACCAAAAACCGGTTTCTTAGAAAAACAGAATGTTCAAAAGACACGAGTTGGTGTTTGATTGGAATGGGTTAAAAACTGATATGTTATAACATAAGTTGATATATCTGTAGTTTGGAAAGCTATTTTGTTTGGTTACATTTTTGCTTAATTGGTATTTTCAGTGTCTGGGGCTTATCTCACATTAATATTGTTAGTTTGTACGCGAATCTAACATCACTCACTGTCTTTGCAAGACTTGAAATTTATAAACCGTGGACAAACTTTAGTAATACTACGAAATTGTATTTTAGCTTTAGTTCACCGCAAAGTGTGATCTTGGAGCACGATTACACTTAAAGGAGAAATACATGAGCATGTTTCATATTTGCTACCCGATAGAAGACTGTCACTGGTCCCCTCATGATGATTTACCTACTGATAGACAGCGTACGTCGCTATGTATTGTAAAAATGAACAGGTCAAAGTTTAAGTGTCAATTTGACGGACAATTTCGCGTGTTTGAGTTGCCAAAAGAGTTTGCAGCGCAATTGCATGCATATGTATGATAATAACGTATATCTGATATAAACTGATGTTTATGTAAGTAGGGAGAAATGAACAATGAGTGTTGTATATCGAATATTAATTGCTTTGGTGTTATTGATTTGCGCGATTAGTGCGTATAGCTATGGAAATAGCGCGGGCCTTTTTGGTTTTATTATTCTTGGATTTGTGTTTGAAGGCGCATTTTGGTTAAAGCTGTTTGGCCGAAAAAAGAGTGCAAGTTAGATAAGTAAGTTTTAACTGCGTTTAATCAGACACATTGGAAGTTACTAAGTTCGCTCTCGGCGACAATGTCGTTGCTTGTGATGTTTATGACTAAAGTGAGCGATGAAAATTTCAATGCTTCGCAAGCTATGGCAACTTTGATTAGTGATGTGATTAGTCTATTTTCTTCGCCACAAAGTGGTCTATGGGCACAAGATGTCCCTTTTATCTAGTTGAGAAGAGTGCGACGGATCTATTCATACTAATTGGTGTTTTACTGTGTACTTTTTCTTGTACGAGAGGGGTAGTAAACGCGCCAAGACTGATGAGAGGTCATAGATCTGCGGTTGTCCTTGGTGTATCGATAAGTTTGCTGTGTATTTATTGTTTTCTTTTTTCATGGCATGTCATGGGCTTTTAAATACCTCTTAACTTTGAGTTTTTTACGACTCGCTCATACTTTTAACGCGCTCAGAAAGAGCGCGTTTATCGAAATTAAAAGAGATACTGATATAAAAAACCCGCGCTGATCGCCATAGATAGAATCACAAATAGAAATGCCCAGATCATTTTATTTTTGAAAATTGACTTAAGTAGTATCACTTCCGTTAAACTTGCACCGGCACTTCCTATAATCAATGCCATCACCGCTCCGAGCCCCATTCCTTTTTCTGCCAATGCAGCGCTTAATGGAATGACTGCTTCAGCTCTTATATATAGTGGAATGCCAATCACTGCCGCAAAAGGAATCGCAAATGGGTTATTCTCGCTGGCTACGCTCGCGACAAACTCAGTTGGCATAAAGCCATAAATAAGAGAACCTAACGCGATACCTCCGAATAAATAGGGCAGTACCTTTTTAAAATCTTTCCAAGTACTTATCCAAATTTTTAACCATCTATTTTCAGGTTGAGCATTGTTTCCACAAGTCGTGCCACATCCTTTTTTATCGGGTTCAACATACGCTTCGGGTTTGACATATTTTTCAAATCCGAGCTTTTCAAGTGCTATTCCAGCAATAATTGAAACTCCCATTGCTATCGCAAAGTAAAACAGCGTGACTTTTACACCAAATGTAATCGCAAACAACCCAATAATAATCGGGTTAAGTAAAGGACTGGCGAATAAGAAAACCATCATCGTTCCGAACCCTGCTTTGGCGCGAAGCAGTCCTTTTAAAAAAGGGATCGTAGAACATGAGCAAAATGGCGTGATTGCGCCAAGAAAGCCAGCAATAAAGTATCCTTTACCTTTTTTACTGCTCAAGATGCTCTGTATTTTTGCAGGCGGTATGTATGCTTGCAAAACGCCAACGACATAACTAATAAGTAAAAAGAGTAGGGTGAGTTCTACAGCTAAAAAAGCAAACATGTTGATAGTACTGACTATCATTTCTTGGTTTATAGACATATTTAACAATCCTATATTTCTAGTAATGTGGAAATGTTAGGGCGTGTTATTGGACGTGTCAATATATTTCTAGTATTATCGAAATGTTTTTGGAGAACAATGATTATGACAATTGAAGAAATAGCTAAGGCATTTAAAGAGTTAGGCCATGCAACTAGGTTACTGGTTTTTAAAAGACTAGTAAAAGCAGGCGAAAAAGGCGTGAGTGTAGGAACCCTAAAAGATGAATTAGGTATTCCAAACTCAACGTTGTCGCATCATATTTCCAGCCTGGTATCCGCTGGTTTGATAAAGCAACAAAGAGAAGGTCGCGTGTTATACTGTTCAGTTGAATACGATAAGTTACTGTCTGTCATATCTTTTTTACAAGATGAGTGTTGCATTGACGAAACCAAATAACCAGTGTGTCTATTAAGCATAATGCTTGCAAGGTTTATGGTGCCTCTACCCTTTGTTAGGGGCTGTGCAGAATGCACAGACTTTTGTTTGTTTACCTAAAAAAGAGATTTTTCAGGCTTGCTTGCATTAAACCTTATAACATGACTATTTAGTATGTCAGTTTTTCACTTGCTAAATTAGCGTCGACCACAGTCAGTACAATTGGCTTTACGCTCTCTGAGCGTATCAATTTCTTCGTTAACATGGCTTGATGAATTTATGTCTTTGAGCTGTTTTTTATGGTATTCAATCAGGTTGCCCTGCTTATCGATATCGTATTGACAGCAGGCATTGAACACATCGTGCAGCTCTTTTCGGGCTTTTTGGACTTGAGATTTGAGAGTGGAATAGCTGACATCCATTTCATTTGCCAGCTGCTTTTGTGTCTTCCCCTCTAATTCAATGACTTCAAGAAGAAAAGCACTGTGTTCGGGCAGTTCTTGGATAAAGGGTTTGATACACTTTGCGAGCTCTTTTTTAATGTTACGCTCTTCTTCTTTGTACCAAGCTATTTCTTGTTGCGCGGTGTGGCTTGTGCCACTTTTTCGATAGTAATCCATGACCGTGTTATGTGCAATTTGAAACAGCCACGCTTTTACACTGGTTGGGTTGTGCAGATTTTCAATGGCTAAATGGGTTTTAAGCAATACGTCTTGTAGTAAATCTTCGACGTCTTCTGGATTTGCGACTTTTGTGTGCAAAAATGCTTTTAAACTTTGTCTGTACTGTGCCCAAATTTGTTCAATAGTCATATCGTCATCTCAAAAGTGGCAGCAAAAAAGCATGCTGCCAGCCTAGTTTAGCAGCATCTAGCCCGAGAAGCCGGTTTGGCTTTTGGTGGCGACTCTAATATATCAGCCAAGCCTTTACTGTCATTAATCTGGGCTTGTTGCGCTACTTGGCGCTCACTGTATCGGTCAACCATAAATTGTGTACTGTCTCTGGTTAGATATGTAAATCGCATTAGTTCTTCCATCACATCTACAACCCGGTTTCTAAAGTGGCTGGCTTTCATCGTGCCATCTGGGTTGAACTCGTTCATTGCTTTGGCAATTGAAGACTGGTTTGGAATAGTCAGCATTCGCATCCAACGACCTAAAATTCGCATATTGTTCACGGCATTAAAACTTTGAGAACCGCCACTGACCTGCATCACCGCCAGTACTTTACCTTGTGTAGGGCGAACTGCGCCCAAAGACAATGGGATCCAATCAATTTGATTTTTCATTACCGCAGACATATTGCCGTGCAACTCGGGCGAGCTCCATACTTGCGCTTCTGACCAATTAACCAGCTCTCTAAGCTCTTGCACTTTTTTATGCTGGGCACTATTGCCGTTGTCAAAAAGCGGCAAGCCTGTCGGGTCAAACATGTTTACTTCAGCACCCATATGAGTCAGTATTTGTTTTGCTTCCATTGCCGTTTTCTTACTGTAGGACTGCGCTCTAAGTGAACCATACAAGATTAATACTCGAGGCTTGTGAGTACTCTGCGGCATTGTCGGTGGAAGAAGGTTAAATTCGGCACTATTCAGGTAATTCATATACGTCTCCTAAGTTAATAACACTCAATAAGACGCGCCGATATAAAAAAGGACGAAATAAATCATCAACTTTTTAAAATCGTAGTGTGCCAGTCGCTAAGTTATGTGGACGCGTGGTTGTGATACTGGCATAGTCTAAAGTATGTGTTATCAATCTAACGGGGCATTGGATGCGTCGTTATTAGTGGTGATCTGATTGTCGCGCAATCGCGTATCAGTCACCAAAGTATAGGAAGCAAGTATGAGTGAACTCACAATATTTTATGACGGCACATGCCCACTTTGCGTTAAAGAAATGGCAGCGCTGACACGCAAGGATAAAAAAGGAAGTATTAAAACTGTAGACATTTACTCAGAAGAGTTCGCGCGCTATCCGAACATAGACCCAAACAAGGCAAACACAATTTTACATGCGCTCAATAAAGATGGGGACCTGTTGTTGGGACTTGATGTGACACATAAAGCGTGGCAATTGGTGGGTATGGGGTGGTTATATGCACCGCTACGTTGGCCTGTCTTAAGGCCCGTCGCGGATAAACTATACCTAGTATTTGCTAAAAACCGATATCGGATTTCGTATTGGCTTACAGGCAAGTCACGTTGTGAAAGCGGTGTCTGTCGTCGTGATTGATTTGACTTTTTAGCTAAATAATTAATTTTGTTGGACAAAAGCTATTTCAGGTAAACGTAAGAAAATAGTAAGAACTTAAGTTAAGTGGATATGCTTAACTGCGGTGAAATATTTTCGCTTATTGGGATAGTCATGTCTATCAAGCACATCTTTAAGTTCGTCATTATCAGTTTGGCTTGTTTTGCGCTCCAATCCTGCACATCAGACAGCAAGCGCGTCGCTCAAAATTCGGATGCTGAGCGACTACATTGGCAGCTTAGTGTGATGCTACCAGTACCCTTACAAGAAGTTTATCCCGCAGTGTACAAAGACAAAATAGTCGTGGCTGGCGCTTTTGAGCAGGCTCAAGAAGGGCAGGCAGTGCTTGCTCACCTTACCGCGTCAGACAAGACGTATATATTTGATCAAAATGCACAAAACTGGAAAAGTGGCCCAGCCCTGCCTGAACCACGTCACCATTTAGGCTTGATTGTAAATCACGGTAAGCTATACGCAATCGGAGGTTTTAATGCCATCAAATCTGATCCATGGCAGATAAAGTCTTCGGTATTCGTGCTGAATGACGTTGATGGGGCATGGCATAAAGGACCTGAGCTACCGATCCCAATGGGAGAATCCGTTTATGGCGTGATTGATGGCCAAATTCATGTCGCTGGTGGTCGTACGAAAAGAGATGGAAAGTTGATTGATACGAGCGCGCATTGGGTACTGAAATCAGGTCAGTGGCACAAAGCTGCGCCGCTTCCCATAGCGAGTAATTCAGCAGCCTCGGTGGTCGTCGACAATCACTGGTATGTCATGGGGGGAAGGGTCAATGCGCAGGATTTTAAAAATTTAAATACCGTGTGGCGATATGATAGTACGCGAAATAAATGGGACCAATTAGCGTCCATGCCTCAAGCAAGTGCAGGGCTTGCTAGTGCACACATGAATGGGCAAATATACGTCTTTGGTGGTGAGGAGTACACGTTTGAGGGGAAGGAAGACGGTAAACGAGAAATGAAAACTCGCACTTTTGACCAAATTTGGCGTTATGATCCAAAAGCGAATGTTTGGTCAACAGCGCGTGTGCCCATGACTTCGACGCGCCATGGGCTTGGTGCCGTATCACTCGACCAACAGATCTATCTTTTAGGTGGCGCTGTAGAAGCGGGAGCCACAGGCACAACCGCCATTGTCGAGCGTTTAACCATTCGCTAAGTATTCAATTGCGCCGTCAATCTTGATGTCAAATCTTGTATCAAGCCAGCGCGGTCGCTTCGCGCTTTGGCGACAAGCTCTGTGGGGATATTGAGATCTGGTGCGTGATTACTACTCCATACAATCATTTCAATCAAAATGGGTAACATATCAACCCCTGCAGGCGTAAGGCGATACACTTTTTTTCTTTTATCATTTGGGTCAACTCTTTTACTGATGAGCCCATCGCCCTCTAACTTTTCTAATCGACTGGATAGGATATTGGTCGCCATTTTTTCATCTGAATTCTGAAGATCTGAATAAGCGTGTTTATTGAAAAACATGAGATCTCTGATAATGAGTAAACTCCATTTGTCTCCTACATGATCTAGCACATTGGAGATAGGGCATTGCGAGCGTGTTGGCATAGTGTGTCTCTTCGATATTTATTTTCCCATCATAATTCACTTGCATTTTGCAATCAAATAATTTAACTTGCATTTTAAAAGTTAAATGTGCGCGCGATTGATACGCAAAAAAGAATTGGATAGCCAAATGCAGACACCGAACATTGATATTAAAACATTGACCAAACCGCACTGGAGTGACGCTCAGATCGAAAAAGCCACAGCGGTGATTGAGTTTGTGCAGTTACTGATGAACGACCACAACTTCGATTTGATCATTGAACGTTATAGCCAAAACATCTATAAGCAACACAATAGAAGTATGGCTGACGGTATTTCGGGCGTTGTTACCACATTGCGCGACTTTACAAAACTCGCACCGGAATTTAGCTACGATGTTAAGCATGTCTTTGTGGATGGTGATCATGTGATTGTCCATTCTCACGCCACGTTAAAAGCGAAACATCGGGGCGATGACTCTAGGGGGATGAACATCATTGACACGTGGAAGGTTGTTGATGGAAAACTCGTAGAGCATTGGGATTCGATTCAGGCGCTCGACTTGTCGATGCGGTTGTACAACCTTTTTGCTGGCGGTAAAGTTAACAACTCAAACGGTGTGTTTTAAAGATAAGCGTGGTGATACGAATAGCCTAATAGTATCACCACAAGAATAAATCAGGTTGCATGTCAGCTCTGTGCAACCGCCTGTTCTAGAAAACGTGATAAGTTGTCTTTTTGGTATTCTTCCATTGAAGCATACAAAGCAGCGCCCAGCAGAATGACCGTAGTGATTGAATATGTAAGTATCTTTTTAACTTTACTTTTCACTTTTTATTTTTCCTTACTGTCTGTGAAAGTTTGATAATCTCGTGTGATAGTGCTCGACTATCTCAGACAAGCATTATCAGTCATTTGTTCAATACTTTTGTGCATTATTTCAAGTTTTAGGAACCTGGGCATGGTTGGTCAGCGAATGCGTACAGAATAAAATGCACAGGTAGTGATCCGACAACCCGTTTGTGACGTTTCAATACGTGAAGGGTTTGAAATGCGCTAAGCGCAGTCGGAGTCTACCCCTTCGCCACGGCACTGAACACGCGCTCTCACGAGCGCGTTTCTCTTTTTAAGCTTACCGAAAAGTCCACCCAATCGAATATCTTTATACTTATCCTTTTTGACAACCCTTAAATTTAGGTACAATTGTACAATACGGACAAACTTTAAGCGGATTAGTTCACTAGGCAATGTATAAACATCGTTGTCACTGGAAATAGGTTATGCCACATATAGAAGTAAAGGAAATAACACCGTGTCATCAAGACGCTGTACAAATAGCAAAATGGTATTTTGAGCAATGGGATAGGCATCGAGAAGGGGCAAGTTATGACGAAGTTTTGGCACTCGTCACGGCAACAGATAACAAGGTTGGGTTTTATGTGTGCCTTGATGGTAACCCTGTTGGGGCTGCGGAGATAAAGTATCAACAAGGATGTGCATGGCTTGATGGCGTGTATGTCGATGCGCAGTATAGAGGGTTGGGGATATCTAACACGTTAGTCCAGTATGCGAAAAAGAAATCAGTAAGTCTTAACTGGCAACCACTCTATTTAAAGTGCGAATCTCATTTGGTGGGGTTGTATGAAAAGAATGGATTTACACGCACAGCCATAGAGGGTGGCAAGTCCATAATGAAGTGCGTGTGATGACAGTCAGCTATGGGGTTAGCCAACCCCGTATTTATTCTTTGTCCATGGTATCAGTATTGAGAACGGTACTTTCTTCAGGCATGTTTTGTTTTAAAGTTGCTTTGTCACGGATATTTTTTTGTACTGCAACCGCAGCATAAAGACTCATTAAATAGGCGATACCATAAAACCCTTTCTCACTGAGCAGCAGATCTGCGTTAAATAGCCCAACACCTAACAATCCGATTGCCGCAGCGGTGGATATCATACAAAGAAGATGATAAACCTTTGAAGTCGGGATGTGTTCTTGTTTATCACGGATGCTTTTTTGCAATGACACAGCCGAAAATAACCCATACATCAATACGATTAAGTAGTAACCTTTTTCATTCAATAACATTTTCGCATTAAATAGACCAACCATGTAGGTAGTGATGCCGATTATCAAGACGGCGACTGACGCGATACTAAAGGCTTTACTTGGTATATAAAGTGAGTTGCTTGATTGTTCCATGATTACATCTCCTGTGAATTCTGAGCATTGAGTAGCATATCGGGTGTAATAATCGCTGAATGTGCGAGTAAGTTGTGCTTTGCCAAGTAGTTTTTAATGGTTGTAAAAGTCGCGATGTTAACTGCGCCCTTATGGTCCTTTTTGTAAATTTCATCTCTGAAAACACTGCCCAAAAATAGCTTAAATGGACTGACAGACAGTGACTGTGCTTCGAAATAAGCTTGCGTATTTGCTTTTAATTGTGCCATATCGGTTGTCTTGTATAGGGCTGCATTAATGATATTGAGTGTATGCTCAGTGCAATTTTGCCTTTGGTTATTAAATGGGTTTGCGATCAGTGAGTAACGTGGGTTATGCACTTTTTTTGGTACCTCATCATTGATAGCGTCTAACAGCTGTTTTTGTACGGCTAACGTAGGAATCGCAATACCTGCTTTTAATTCTTCAACCGCCCAGAAAAAATCTGTTGGGTAATCGATAATCAAGCTGCTTTTGGCTGGGTCATCGTGCAATTGATATAAATTGTGGATAGCATAGCCGGGCTTTTTCTCCCCGTTTGCCATTGTTATTTGAGAATAAACAGCTAAGGCGACATGCGTAAATTCGACCCCTTTTGGCAAAGAGTCTTGAGGTTGTCCCACCCTGGCAATGATAAATACATGGGCACGTTTAGCTGCACTATAGCGTTCAACCTGTTTAGCAAAATGTGCAATTTCTTTGGGTTGAAATTTAGGTTCACCAGTTTGTGTACTGCCAGCATGGACTTGAGCGCTTTTCAGCGACAGTGCCGCGAGTACAATAAATAAAAGTTTACGCATGGCGATGGCTCCTTACAGTGATGCTGAAGGAGGAGGACCTGCGATAACGACCTCTTCGCAAATTGGTAACGGTTGGTTGCTTGCAGAGTCCATTATAGATTCAGCAGCAGAGACACTTGCAGATCCGGCGCTCATTGTTAATCCACCTGAGATGACCAGAGGGACCGCGACAACTGCTGTTGATACTTGAGCACCAGCGACTGCGCTATCACCGATTGTTAACGCACTGTATTTACTTCCCTGACTGGCATGATGGCTTGCGTTTGATGCATTATCAGAGGCGATACTCTGTGGCGCCACCTGCATAGCGAATAACGTCATGCTGATTGTGAATGTATGTTTTAACTTTTGTTTGAACATCTGAAAACTCCAATTTCTCGTTGATGGAAACTAAACTAACAAACTGGACGGAGTTGTATACCAAAAGATAATTTGTATTAATATTAGAAACCAAAGGTATCAAAATATAATACTATGAGTCAGATCCCACTCGTTTCAAGCACCATTAAGCAATTACTAAAGCAGCAAAAACTGACCTATAAAGATGTTGCTGAGCACCTTCAGTTAAGTGAAGCTTCCGTCAAACGGATGTTTTCTAATGAACAGTTCTCTTTGCAAAAGCTGGAGAGCATGTGTGAGTTATTGCAGCTTACACTCTGTGACTTATTCGACATTTCTCAAACGCAGCAAGCGCAAATCAGCCAGCTTACTGTACAACAAGAGCAAGAACTTATGGATAACCCCAAGTTATTCTTAGTTGCGGTATGTGTTAGAGATGGTTGGTTGTTTGAAGACATTATTTCTCAATATTGTATTGAGGAATTGGAATGTGTTCGACTAATGGCGCGGCTTGATAAATTAAGTATGATTCAGTTGCTCCCTAACAATAACTATAAATTGTTAATTGCGCAGGACTTTAATTGGATCCCGGGCGGTCCGCTTGAACGCTATATTGAACAACAAGTCATTGGCAAGTTCTTGCAAGGAGACTTTAACCAAGAGGAATGTTATCGGTTTTATTTAAGAGGCAGTTATAGCGATGCCACCATAGCCACTATCAAACGTCGATTGCAGCAGCTTACAAAAGAGGTGGCCCAACTGAACGAGCAAGATATAAAGTTGCCATTAAACAAACGGCAAGGTGTCGGGTTGCTGTTGGCAATGAGACCTTGGCAGTTAGGTCAGTTTAAAAGCATGCTGCGTAACTCCCCCGATCTAGAGCCTGAAAATGATGCATCGCCTTTTGTTGAATAAAATGCAACTAGCAGTTCCTTTAATGGGGGCTTATGTTGAAAAGGTATAGATAAATTATTCTTACGTAATTCTTTGTACTTAATTCGTATGCAATTTTCATGTGGTTAGCCATTGTTATTAGAGTGTAAAAAACAGGATTGATTAATTTTTTCTAATTATTTAGTATTGAATTTATTGGCTCTCAATGCAGAACAAAAATTAATAATACATGCCGTTTTTTGCGCGAAACGGCTTGATGGGTCTCTTATGGAACAAAATAGCTCCTTTGCTCAATCGGCAAGTTGTTTAAAACAAGCTGTACCTTTTATGGTTAAGTACCAAATACCATTATCGCCAATGAATTATGCGATCTGGTATTGTTATGTTTTGGGAAAAGAACCTGAATTAAATAAGAAATTAGAACAAGTACTTGCAGAGCACAGTACATGCCCTCCTGAGCAAGCAAAAGCATTGTTTGATGAATTTCTCAGTGAGCAAGACTTGGCACTGTTTCATGAGATGTCAGACTTGGTCAAAGACACTCTGAGCACTGTAGAGGTTGAGATAAATAACACACTAAGCCGTTCTGAGGACTTTTCCGCTGTTTTATCAGAATGTCATGTTGGTTTACACCAACTAAAAAAGCAGAATGTTGAAGCGGGTCCAGAGATTTACAATGACGTACTCAACTACGTGTCGAAACTCACGCAAGAATCTATTGTGATGCAGCATAATGCGCTGTGTTTTCAAAAGAAATTAGAAGTCGCATACAGTGAAATTAAACAACTGCAAGAAACTTTGTGTGACGCACAAGCCAAAGCAAGCACTGACAAGCTGACAGAGCTTTATAACAGAGGCAAGTTTGACGATGACATTGTTAAGTTTTGCAATGAGCCCAGCTCGTTTCAAAAAGTAATGATTTTTATCGATATTGATCATTTCAAACAGTTCAATGACGAATTTGGGCACCAACGTGGCGACGACGTGCTACGAAAGGTGGCTGAAAAACTGAGGCTTCATACAGAAACGACGGGCCAGGCATACCGTTACGGCGGAGAAGAATTTTGCATCTTAATCTCGTTCTCTAGCATTAGTGAGGCGGTTGGGTTTTCAAATAAAATCCGGCAGGATGTAGCAAAGTTATCTATTAAAGACAAAGAATCTGGCGAAGTTTTAAAGCATATTACTGCAAGTTTTGGTATTGCACTCTACGGTAAAGAAATGAGCTGGCACAGCTTGGTTGAATGTGCTGATCGTGCACTTTATTTGGCCAAATCACATGGTCGTAATCGCGTAGAAGTTGCGGGCTAATTTTTTCACTCTCACACGGCCTCTCACCTCTCGGAGGCCCTAAATTAACCTTTCTGCCATTATATTTCAAAATTAAAGTACCCGATTAGGACTTTGGGTGGTTGAATTTTATACATCTATAAATCAAGACATTAGACCAGTTTTTCATAAACTTTAGATGCATTTTAGTTAATAAATACGTAACAAAATTGTTTATAAAGTTTGATTTTTGAGTATTTACTTGATAAACCTTGATGAGTTGAACACGAAGTTATGTTGTGTGTTGGCGTATTGGATACAACAATAGGAGCATAAATAGTGAAATTACCAAACCACATACTCATTATTAGTTTTTTAGTAACGATACTGTGCGTAAGTACGCATACTAAAGCAAAAGCATATAAGACTGTTTTGATCCATGGTTTTCAAGCTCAGCAGCTGTTTACCATTGATTCAGGCAAATTAGAAAGCGACGCAGAGTCCTACTGGGCGGACTATTGGGGCGCCCTAGCTGATGAACGCATTGATTGGCCTTCCTTCGAACGAGTCGAAGGAAAGATTGCCAGTGATTATCTTTGGCCTAAATTGAAAAAAATGTCAGAGCAGGGAACATGTGCCTCTGGCTGTATTTTTTTAACTCATTCAACAGGCGACTTGATCGCGAGATATATTATTGATAATCAAGCAAACTGGCTAGAGAATGCAGGGCTGCAACCTTTGAATATTGTGGCTACATTTGATGTTGCTGGCGCTGGTGGTGGCAGTGAACTTGCAGATGTCGCTGTGAATGTTGCAAATGGCGCATCTAACCCACTGACAGAAGCGGCAATTAGAGCGTGGTTAGGGCGTTCAATTGGTGAAACGCTCGGCGTGCTGAATGATTTAAAAGTCAATAATGCCCGCCAAATTGCCAGCTTTCCTGATAGCCGCACACCAAGACTACGTTTTGTTGCCGATGGCGATTTATTTTTAGGTGCAACGAAGTTGTTTTTACCCGGTAAAGACGACAGTGTTGTTGCAACACATTCTGCATGTGGTGCCAATCAGGCTGGGTCTTTTGACAGCTGCAGTTTGAATATTGCCACTGATGGCAAAGTCGGTACGCAGGACAAAGGGGTTAGACACTTTTTACCTTACCACTATCCGATGCTTATGAGCGACAACTATGACCATCTTTCTATTATCATTGATAATGCGAAAGGGAAGGTCACAGCGGCGAATACTGCCATTGATATTGCACCAAACAAGCGCGTTGCTTTTGATACTTACACAAAAAATGAAGGCTTCTGGCTTTGGAAAAAGCAATACACTTATGTACGTCATTCGGATAACAACAGTATGTCTGCATTGATGTTTGCAGCTTTACCTGAGTAATAAAATCATGAGAATTCTGGTTTTATCAATGATGATAAGTGCGTTAATCGCACTTTTCATCTGGCTTTCAATGACGCCTGAAGTAAGCGCAGAGTCCATGATGGAGAAAGAAGTGACACTGATGGCACCTTCGCCCAAATTGGCTCCAGCAGTGATTGTATCTGAAGAAGTGAAAGACTCGCAAAATGACCCCATTGAAAAAATGCAAGTAGAAACGGCGGCTCAGAATATAGCGATTGGTTTTCGTGAGTCATTGAAGTTTGCACCATACTCACAACCGCTCACCGCCAATGATGAGGATAGGCTTCATCCTAATAAATTTATCCCTGTGTCTACCCCTTTAATTGGGCAAGAACAATCTGTCTCTCTGTCTTTAAACAAATTTAGGTATATTAAACCAGAATCTGTCGAAGTCAGTTTAGAAGGGGGGGATATTCAAAGTGCGCAATTACACGTAGGTATCGTTGGCGCAAAGAAAGTGCTTCACAGCACTGAAATGCATATGATTGGCGGGCGTGCTCAAGCAAAACTGACAGCGATACATTTACCTGTCGGCGACATCAGCATTAAAGCCACTGCTGATATTAATGGCGAAGAAGTTATTTTGGTTGCCCATGCAAAATATTTGCAGCCAAGTGCGCGCTTGCTTAGCGTGGTCAGTACGCGTGTTGAGCAAAGTGATTTGTTGATTTCATTGCAGTTGGATGTTCAAGAGGCTGGCATTTATCGTGTGCGAGCCAATCTTTATGAGGGCGACGTGCCGCTGGCTCATTTAGTGAGTAAAAGTAAATTGGGATCTGGCTTGGAGCTAATCACACTTAAAGCACACCAAAGCGTGATACCGCAGAACACCAAAGCACTCAACTTGAAAACATTTGTGGTAGAGCGGATGTCATCTATCCCTGGGGAAGGGACTCGCTATGGCACCAGCGATATCATGGAAGCGCCTCTATTGGGAGTTGATATGTCACAACTAGATCGGGCGCCATACACACCGGATGAAAAAGAGTTGGCGAGTTTGGCATTTTTGGAGAAGTTAGCTGGTGCTAAAGAGTAACCATTCCGTTCTGAATATACGGGTGAGTGTTATAAAGTGTTTGGTAGTGGGTCTGATGCTTTCATTGTAAGAGTTGCTGCTTTTCTTTTAAGGTCATTAGATGGTTGGGCTGACATACTTTAGAAGCGCACTTTGGCGCCGCACTATGCCTGTCATTTCATCATAATTAATTTGTGTTATTTGGGATTTGAAGTCAGTGCGTATCAGTTTGACTGAAGTAACAACAAAAAAGTGTGCAGTCATAAAAAAGTGATTTTATCAATATTGCAAACCTTGACGAAGTTGCGCGCGGTGATGCGGTTCAAATTTATCCATTCCACTTACATGTGTCACTATTTGCATTCGGTAACTTCTGAGCTTATTCGAGATAGAATGGCGGGCAAATCACGTCAAACAGGGTAAATGCATGACGATTCTGCCCTCTCATTGATGGTCAGTATGTCTTGTGGATAAGGCTTTGATTTAATTATAAATCGTTAGATGTAATTGTTATTCCCACGCCACAATATCAAAAGCCTTTCTGGCTTCGACCAGCGTGCAATCAGTTTCGGTGATGAGCTGTTGTAGTGTGATAGTTGGGTTGTGCCTTACTATCGCCACTAAATCCGCCATATTGGGCTTAGGTTTATACTCA
Source organism: Pseudoalteromonas sp. SMS1 (assembly GCF_021530565.1). Lineage (GTDB taxonomy): Bacteria > Pseudomonadota > Gammaproteobacteria > Enterobacterales > Alteromonadaceae > Pseudoalteromonas. Next base: position 24,371 of record NZ_JAKGBI010000011.1, on the reverse strand, counting down.
CTCAATTGCGCAATCACCCATTGCCAGCTCGGCTCATCGCGTAGTTGGGCATGATGAATAATGAATTCAAATTGTGACCAGTTGCCAGCTAGCCGCCAGTGTCGTGAACGACCTTTTCGGTTTAATTGAGCACCTGACGATTTTATCAGGGCTTTAAATTCGTTTGCCTGTTCAACACGGCGAATAAAACTATTTAATTGAATATCAAACATATGGGCATTCATGACAAATTTAGCGAACAGTTTATCAAAACAAGTGTTCAATGGGGTCGTTGTATTTAATTACAGGCGATTTCAAATATTTATGAATCGCTTATAGGTGCTCAAATGGTTTTTATGCAGGCTACGCATGCTGAGTGATTGCACATAATGCCGGTCACTGGTTGTTGCGGCCAAGTTATGGCCACAACAACTGCTTTATTTTTGCGCTGTTAATACTTGGCTCTAGTCCACATTAAATCGCCCAACCAATTCGTCAAGGTTGTTGGCAAATTTAACCAATTGTTTAGCGCCGTCATATAGAGAATCCGCAGAACCACTGACTTGGTGTATAGATTGATTAATACCTTCAATTTGTGTCTTACTATCACTTGCGTAGGTACCTTGTTGCTCCGCTTGGTCGGATATATTGGCAATGATTGGCTTCACTCTTTCAATGGATGCAGCAATTTCTTCAAATGCCCGATGGGCTTGTTCAGATTGCTCTATCGCTGTCTTCGACTCTTCTACGCTCAACGTCATGTGTTTTGACACTGCGCGAGTTTGGTCAGTCAGTTTTGTAAGTACTTTTTCGATATCTTGCGTGGCGTCGTGTGAACGTTGCGCCAGCGTACGGACTTCATCTGCGACAACAGCAAAACCACGGCCTTGTTCTCCCGCTCGCGCAGCCTCAATGGCAGCGTTTAACGCGAGTAGGTTGGTTTGCTCGGCGATGGTTCTAATTACTTCCAGAATATTTGTGATGTCTTTGCTTTGTCCTTCCAGTTCATTCATTGCATTGGCCGAGCTATCGAGAGAGTCATTGAGTGTTGCGACCTGGCTTACCGTATTTTGTATGAGTGCGTTACCTTGCTTTGCATGATCGTCCGTATTTGAAATTTCATGCAGTGCTTGCGTGCAATTGTCGTTAACGGTCATGGCCATATTTTCCATAGCTTGCGTATGCTCTGCTGTCTGCTGAGACGTACTGGCTTGGTGATGACATTGGCTACGAATTTCATCAACACTGCCATGGGATTGCTGTGCTTGGGCGTTTAGGTTACTTGCATTACTTTTTATATCACGAACCAGTCCGTTGATAGAGTTCAAAAACTGATTAAACCATGAAGCAAGTTCACTTATTTCATCATTCCCTATTACCTTTAATCTTTTCGACAAGTTACCTTCACCTTGGGCAATTTCTTTGAGTCCATCTGAGACCATTTCGATGGGGTAAACGATTTTGTTTGCCAGCGCGATAGCGATAAATACGAATAGCACCAGCATTACAATTGAAATAATCCCTATGTTGTAAGACATGGCATAGGCTGAAGAGAGAATCTCATCTTCTTCAATTAGCGCGATAAATGTCCAGTTTAAGGCTTTGGAGTGATACCTTCTCGCTTGAAGAATTTTGTCCCCAGTATCAATATGGATTAGTGCATCATCAGAGTTTTGGTTGATTGCTTGGTATTTAGCCCCGCTTAAAGAGGTAATATTTTTGAAGTTACTGTCGGGGTTTTTAGGGTCGGCCAAAATGGTGCCATTGCCATCCAACAACATCAGGTAACCAGTTTGGCCCAGCCGAATATTACTGACGATGTCGGTCAACGTGGCCAATGTGACATCCAGAGACTGTACGCCCACAAGCGAACCTGTGCGTTTAATTGCCGTTGCAATTGATACCATTGCTTGTCCAGTTACCCCTTGATATGGTTCTGTGATCACCACATCGGATGAAGACTGCGTAACTTCTTGATACCAAGGTCTTTTTCTTGGGTCATAGCCACCTAGTGGCTCTGCTGGGTATTGAATAAACCCACCTTGTTCGGTCCCCAAATAAACAAACAATAGTTCCGGATGAGTAACGCCAAAGCTTTCGAATAGTTTGAATATGGCGGCTTCTTCGTCTCCAGAGGACTCTGGCATCATCATTTTTTCATCACCAAAGTAGGTCGTAGTATCTTCGGCAACATTAACTACCGCTTGGCTTTGCGCCAAAAAGCGTGCGTTGTTCTTCATTTGGTCGAAGAATAAAATGAACGCGTTTTCAACCTGTCTGATTTCATTATCAGAGGTTGCAATAAAGCTGGTGTTCGACTCCTGCTTAGTGCGGGTGATACTCATTATTGATATTGCAAGAATAGGAATAATGACTGTTAGTACAAAGCTGCCGATCAGCTTCTGTCGCATTCTCATAGATGCCTCCAACTACATAGCTCTTAAACAGTATAGATGTTGTTTTGTGACCTGTGTAATTGAGTTTAAAAGAATTTAACCAGAATAGACAGCACCAAATAGATGATTAGTTTAAAGATATTCAATCTAAGTAAAACCATGCAAACAGGTGTACATTTTTATCTATTATTGCATCTCTCGCTTTAGTATCGAGTAAATAAAACTATCCTGATATTGGCCGTGTAAATACATATTTTCTCTTAACAGTCCCTCTTTTTTCATGCCGAGCTTTTCCATCAGCTGCCAAGAAGCTTGATTGTCGGTAGCGCAAATTGCGTTAATTTTATTGAGCGAAAATCTATCGAATAAGCATCGAATGAACTCGTGAGTCGCTTCAAATGCATATCCTTTTCCTATGTGCTGTGAACTGAGACGATACCCAATTTCACCGATATTGCAGTTTTTATGAACATATTTGAAGACTAATTCGCCGATAAATTGGCGAGTTGTTTTACAGATAATGGCGAGCATCAATCTGTGGTGATCGGTTTCACGCCATGGTAATAACGCTTCTTCAATCCGCTTTTCGGCCTCTTTACGTGATGCTGGGGGTCCAATATACTTTGATGTTTCTGGGTTTTTTCGCGACTCATATACATCATTCAAGTCGTCATATTGGAGTGGCCTAATGATTAACCGTGCTGTTTCGAATTGCATAACTCATCTCCTTTATGCGCAATTTTTATATTGCTTAACTTTTTAAGCGCCCTTAAACAAACCAGAACAAAGAATGCACACCCCGCTGTCAACAGGGCAATGGATTCAGGGCCAGAAATCAAGTACTGGTTGGCGGCCCATGCAATACTCGAAAATAAAAGCAATTCGGTAGCGCCAACAAGAGCATTGGCAGTGCTTGAACGAGACTTATAAAAATAGCCAACGTAATACATATAACTTGGGAAATAACTACCAAAAATAAACATGATGGCGCAGTGAGCAAAAATAACAGCATATACATGTTCACTAAGTAATAAAAAGGTCAGGGCACTGGTTGGCAGTGCTGGCCACAAGTAAATAGCGATTTGCAAATGATGCGTGCGCTTTTGCATAAATTTGGCAAGTGTTGACCCTATCAACAATCCAGACATAGAAATCATCATCGCTTGACCAATTTGCTCTGAGGTAAAAGCAAATTCGTTGCGCAAGAAAAAAGGTAAATAGAGCTGTAAGGTTAAATACAAAAATGTGGGTGCCCACTTTAGAGACGCAACGGGAATAAAGGCAGGGCTTTTTGCAATATTTTTATACGATATTATCAAGGCGTTAGGGCGCAGTGATACGACTTTTTTCTCAGGCTTTGGAAAGACGGCTAGACCAAAGATAAAGATACAGATGTAAAAACCAATTAAAACAAATGACATGCCTTGCCAAGAGAATTGCTCGGCCAGTGTACCTGCGATTAATGGCGTTGTCAGTGCGACTACGCTTGCTGAAATAGCGAGCGTGCCCATTGCGCTATGCAGCTTTGCTCCCTGAAAACACGCATATAATACGGCACGGCTAACTAAAATCGGTGCTGCACAGCCCACACCTTGTAATACGCGTCCAACCATAAAGCTGTTGGGATCTTGAGCTAAAGCACAAATCCCAGTGCCAATTATGAGTATGACTTGGCCTGTGACAAATATTGGTCGTTCTCCGTATTTGTCACACAGAGGTCCAACAAGCAATTGCGCAGATCCCAAAGATAGAAAAAAACTAATAATGATTGCCTGACTGGCACCAGCGGATAAGGACAAACTGTCTGCAATATCCGGCAAGACAGGCATAAAAATTTGACTGGCAAGCTGAGAGCAAGCGGTTAATAAGGCAGCTAAGGCGATGTACCTGTTCATGGCTCTCCAAGGTGACCATTGCAAAAGACCGGACTAATATAGCGTGCTTTTAATGTCCTAAAAATAAGGTAATAATTAAAAGACTTTTTCTTAATAGGAAATAATATGGACTGGTTGAGTGCTGTTCGTAGCTTTGTTGTGTTGGCAGACATGAAAAGCTTTACGAAAGCGGCTGATATTGTGGGAATTTCTGCATCGGCTATGAGTAAGAGAATTGATTGGTTGGAAAAACAGCTGGGTCAAACACTGTTTGTAAGAACTACAAGACAGGTGAGTTTGAACGAAAATGGCATACAATTTCTCCCCAACGCACGGCTTTGGGTTGGCCAGTTCGATGATATGTTGGAGCAAGCGCAAGGCAGCGATTTAAAGCCGCAAGGCACGTTAAAAATTGCCGCGACTCAAGCAATAGGCAGCAGTGTTTTAATGCCAAATATCAAACGTTTTTTAGAGCAATATCCTGATTTGACGATTCACTTAAATGTATTGACTCCAGGTGCACCACCCGACTTGGAGCATGACCTAGTCATCACACGATACCATGAAGAGTTTGACTCGGTTGCCCATAAAGGCACTAGGTTGATTGATTTCCAAATGATGTTATTTGGTGCGCCAAGTTATTTGTCGCAGTGTGATGAAATAAAGTCGGTAGCCGATTTAGCATCGCATAGAATGCTGCTCAGTAATTATTATCAAAAAAAAGGCGGCATAATCTTAGAGGATGGGACGGTATTTGATTTCAATAATTATAACTTTGTGTCTGATCACTTGGATGCCATGATGAAAGCGGCAGTTCAGGGGATGGGGTTGATTTTTATCTCACCGCGATACGTTGCAAGAGAAATAAAGCAGGGCGCGCTTGTTCCAGTGTTACCAAACTTAAGATCTGAAGTGAAGCAACTTTGGGCGTATTACCCAAACACGAGCTTCACTCCATATAAAACGCGGTTGTTTATTGATGAGTTGAAACGTAGTTTAGGCAGTTAAAAGCGGTAGTTAATGCCCGCACTTAGCTGAAACTGGTTTAATACGTCACCATCAAAATGCCAAATACAGTTATCGGTCGTTTGCGGATCATCATCACACACGACAGAGGATGAGTTTTTCACGATGGTTGCCATCCAGCGTAACTCTGTAAATGCATGGAAGCCCGCACCAACTGAGTAATCAACACCGGTAAATAGGCCTGAAGCAAAGAAATCATCTGATTCTGCGAAGTTTGGCGTTACTCTATTTACACCAATTTGAGCACCAACGTAGTAATTCAGGTCCTGGCTAATTGGCCTCTCTATTGCACTCTGAAATAGCAAGTATTCCATATCGACTTTAGCAACAGCGTTATCTGCAAACTCTGTTTCATTAAAGCTGTAAAACAGTCCGTATCGCGTATTGTTAACGATACGGTCCGCAGAAAAACCGAAATGACTGTTGTCTTCAAGGTCTATTTTGAAGTTTTTGCTTGTTGTCAGGTCATGATTAGTCGAGTAGCCACCAAACACGGAGACGCCGAACCCTGAATCATCAGCGTGTGCAAGATTAACAGAACTTAGTAAACCCAAGCTCGTAATTAGGCAAAGAATCTTTTTCATATATTGTCCTTATATGCTGGTCTGGCGTTATTTTGGCATAATTAAATGAATAAAAGGAGAGGCTGAAAAAATAAACAATGTCCCAAATTCTAATTTTTATGTGATGTTACCGTGATCGTAACTAATTTAACGGTTCACTAAAGAGAACATAAAATCACCTGCTTGTGCACTTGTGTGGCATGAAACACAATTTGAGTCTAACGTGAATGGCTCTACTGCTGTATTCCTCAATAATGCTTCACCTTGATTATTTACAATTGGCCTAGGCACACCTCTGGAGTCGACCCATTGTACATCTCCTAAAATGTAGTTGCTTAGTATCTGTAAGTGTTTGTATGAGCTATTTTTTGCATCAAATACAGGCTTGCAAGCCGTATTGTCTAAGTAATCGCATTGCTTAACATAATTTCCATTTTTATCTAACGCCACGCACTTTTCACAAGACGCTAATGATACGTCTTCCATCTTAATACCTCGGTTTTGTTGCTTTAATCTTGTTATAGCGGTGTTGGACAGTAAAGGGTTGTTAAAGATACAAGCAGCCTGTGCTTTTAGGTTTATATCGAAGTCACCATTACTGTTAAAGCAGGTTTTTTTTGCTGTATTGAAGTCAACATTTTCAGTATTAAAGAGAGACCAATAGGTGCTTTTACTTGAATCTAAGTCTGTTAAATCACGGATTGTTGGTGCATTAAATTTGTGCTCATATGTAGCCCAAGACCAAGAAGATGCAGTTAACAATGTCCGCTTAGTTGCATCTGTATATTGGTAAAAGCGTTCGCTGTACCTTAAAGGAGCCATTTTACTGGCGACGTGAAGGCCTATCAGTGCGAGTTCTTTTAGGACACAGTTGTATTTTGACTGCCTAGAGACAATCAAAGCTGGTGTTGTGATGTAAGTGTGTGGATCTTTTCTATCCACCAATTTCCATGCTGATTTAAGAACGATAGCCCCGCGTTTTTGCGATGAAGCACGCTCTGAGCCTGTAGGTAGCCTTAGTGGAATATCGTCAGATGAGCGGGTAATCGTGTGAAAAGCAGCTGAATTAACATGTGTCTTATAATAAATGGGCTTTTTTTGCCTGTCGTAGAGCACCTGACCTTGAGGGTTTTTAGAGGCAGATACAACGAGCAACGGTGTATTTTCGTGCAATGTATGAAATTGAGGGGGTAAATTTGAGCCAAAGCAATGCTCATTTACAAACTTTCGAATGCGCTTGTTATCGGACGGCAAGTAAAAGTCGCGATCAGCGGCATTATAGCTCGGCCAATTAAACCAAAATGGTTTGTAGCTTAGGCTCAGATTAATTGGGTTGGTTATCGTTTTGCCTTCTGCTGTTGGCCAATTGATGGCATAAAACTGTTTAAGTGAGTAGGTTAAAAACCCTTGGTCGTTGCCTATCTGACCCCCGCCAATCGCGGCAGGAAAACAAGGGCTCGGTACTTTTGTGACGGAAGCATAATCTATGCAATTCACACTGGGCAGTTGATGGTTTGGCAATGGTTTAGCTGCTGAGCAGCTAAACGCTATTACAAAGAGCAGTAATAAACTACCAAGTTGCAGCATATAAATTGTAACCTAGGAAGTTTTCTAATTGACCCTTAGACCCCGTATGCAGTTGTTGTGCTATCCAAGACGAAGATGTTGAGTCCAAAGAGTAGCCATTTACTTCTATCGTAGATAATAACGTAGCCTTATTTGAAGTTCCTTCAGTCTTCAATAATCGACCACGTAGTTCATCGTTGAAAGATAACTCCCAAAGTGCAAATACGAGTGCTTTCCTTTGCCCATTGTCTAAGTCAGGTCCATAATCAGCGACATCCATGTTAAATATGGTATTTGAAGCTGTTTTAGAAGACAGAGCGGTGGAGAAAGCCACCTTCCCAAGGTGCTCGCTAACATGGTGTTCAGCGTCTTTATGACCGCTGATTTTTACGAGAAATTTTCCGTAGCTCTCATCAATCCCTGCATTTTGATCATGTGCCGAATACGCCGAATATGGCATGTAGTAGTCAACAAGTAAGTGATTTGCTACATCTTTATCGGAGTTTAACTTGCTATACAACTCGTTTGTAGATTTTCTCAATTCTGGAATAGCTGATTGGTTGTAAAGTAACTGCATCAGGCCAAGCTTATTGCTTTGCGTTATGCCCATTTGTTCATGTGAAATAGCTAAGTGGCTTGCCAACAGTGCAGATAGACCAAACGCGAGGTGTTTGAATTTCATGTTTATATCCTTATACATTCTTTTTTCGGGGTGTTGCTATTGTTAATAACTGCTTGAGGTTAATCTTTGCCCTATTTTTTGATGGTGTCAATGTGTACCCACCACGACGTCACCAATCGAGTGAATGAAATAGTTAATATGTGCTCACAATGGCTTGCAAGAAATGTTAAAGCGCATTTTTGAGTAAATCAGCAAACACAGATACCTCTTGTTGCGTGTCTTTTTGAATACAAAAATAGGCTTTTTGCTCGATTTGGTCGTCTAACATGAGTTTATAATCACAAATAAATTCATGTCGATTGGTGTCATTGAGTAATTTTACAAATTTTGCATGCGTGCTTTTGTCATGAGGGAACTTGTCAGCAAGCGCAATAAATGTGTCATACATTTGTTGGTTACTCATTTGCGGGTATTCTTTATTCGACAAGTACAACCCTAACCGAGGGCTTAATTCATCCCCACAAAATGCCAGATCAGCATATATACAGTGTTGTAAAATAGCCGGCTCAAGACTTTCTAAGTTACTAATAACACGCTCTAGTTGCGCATAGTCACCGTGCCAGCCCAGAGAAAATAAAATCTGATTAAGTTGTGCTGTGGTCGTTTTCACATGCATTTTTAGGTGTGATTTTCCCGCTCTAACCAGCTTTGATATATGTCTTATTTTGGCTGTTGAGTTAACAAGTTCTATATCAAAAATAGGTGACGATTCAGGGCTTCTAAATAGAATTTCATAAAGTGCGGCCAGACAGTCTAGGTTATCTTTATAAGGTGTTAAATGTACACCCGGGCTCTGGAGACTAAGCTGAGCTTCATCGTATTCAAGCCATATATGTGTAGGACGATGTTTGATCGGTAGTGAATTTAAACTTTCAATAAGGTCAGAATCTATCATGGATTCTGACCAGTCTTGGCTGAAATGGTGGCAGGTGGTCACGTCAATAGTTTCGGAGCCATCTAATCTTGTTTCTAAATAGACACTTGTTGGCAGTTGTCTGCTGTTTTTCACAGTTTCAAGTACGCTGGATATTGCATCAGGTGAATATCCTAAGTTTTCCAAAACGAGAGTTACATTATTCGAAACATTTGACACTTTACTTACCACCTAATTTTCTACCAACGCATAGACGCTGTTAATTCTGGACCGATGAACTCAGAAGCAAATTCTTGCCAACCTTGCGCAACTGCTTCAGTTTGACCGTTACTCCAAGCTAGGCCAATTTCACGCAGTTTAGCTTTTGCATCGTCTTCAAGTTCAAACTTTGCCATCAAAATTTCAGGCTTTGCTTTGAAGTCTTCAGTCGCATTGTCAATATTGTGAATAACCGCATAAGCGAAGTCGACATTATTGTTGCTCATTTTTTCGTTTCCTTTGTTAGGTTTAATGGTTGAATGAAAGTAAAGTCAGCGTTTAAAAGCTTCCCACTTTTAGATTTATATTCTGCATATTTATGACACCCCATACAGCCCGTTGTTGGATAATGAATCGGGACGATGTATTTGCTAATGTTGTTACATGAAGGCTTTGAAGGTACGACAAATGGTTCCAACACTGCGTTTCTAGCGTCATTCGGAGTGCGCTCTAAATAGAACTTAGTGATCGATGGTGCGACTAAGCTGGTATATTGAGTCTCAACCAACTTGTAATACTGTAATTTAGAGTCATATTTTCCAAGTAACTTTTGAACCCGTTCGTTTAGAGATATGGTTGAAGGTTGCAGCGGTTCGATTCGCGTTAATTGGGCTGGTTGAGTTGAATCAGCCGGCAGCATATTTTCACAGCAGTCAGTACATTTAGGGTTGTAGAAACTGGGCGTTTTAGTACTACCTTGATCTGGCTCGTACAGATTGTCTATATGTTCGAAAGTAGTCCAGCGCCACTGCACTTGTCTTTGTTCTTTTATTGCGACATGCATTCCCACCATGCCCAGTGTCACTTTATGAGCCTTGCCGGCCATATTTACAGACACATTATCGATGGTGAAGTACCTGTCTTCATCATCTTTATTAGTCAATATTTTCCAAGCGAGCTTGACCGTTAGTACTGGTTCAATGTTTTGTTTTTTTCCAACTACACCATCTACTTGCAAACCGATATCAATGAACTCTGTACATTGGCCTAAAGGGAAAAACATAGGGACACTGTATTGATTTCCCTCTTGTAAATTCTGGTATAGCAGCCCATTTGCGCGGCTTTCATAAAACACGGGGTTACCAGCTTGATCGACCAAGACGCCTCCACCCAGCACTTTTGACTCTTTTGAGAACAACTCTAGATCAAGTTCATTAGAAAGGCAGTCACCTTCACATATCCACTTGTTATCAGCAATTGCTTGTTCTGTTAGCTGTAGCGTAGTTTTATCAATGAGTTGTTCGTTATTTTTGTGGTCATGTAGCCATGCGCCCCATTGCGGCACATAGTTTTTATCGTGTTTTAAAACGCCAGCTAAATCAGTCGTTGAAGCATTGATGTTTCTGTTTGCAGAAAGAAATAAGTCCCAAGCGGAAATTTCCATAATTTCACGCTCAAATTGACGCAACTGTTCAACAACTTGGGTTTGTGTTGCCAGATCATTGATGTCATTTAGTTTTTGATTATAAGTATTAATGAGGTCATATAACTTCTGCCCGTCGCCGTAAGGACAGATGAATTGACGGCTCACGTTTGGGAATCTGGACTGTGCATTGGTATGCTCATAATGAGCAAACCGGCTTTGACTACTTTGTTTTAAATTTGATATCTCATTTTGCAATTCTGTGACGGTACTGTTTTGGACAAAAGCGGCCACATTCAAAGACAAAAAGGCACACGCAGCAAAGGCGCTTCTTATTAGGTTGTTCATGAAATCCCTGCTAAATTATTTGACGGTGTAGCTTCGTAAACTCTTCAAAGTAGAGTGCTTCATCGAGCTGTTCGAATTCAGTTTCTGCTTGTTGTAGCTTTTCTTTTGCGAGATCGGATTGGCCACATGTGTGGTGTATATCTGCGAGTAAAGTAGTCAGCCAAGCTTTGTGAGACTTAAGGCCAACCGCATCTAAAAAGCCAGTACCCTGATTAAATAATTCAAGACTTTCGGCATCTTTTTGAACTTTGGCAATGGCCCACCCTTTGAAGCATTTAGCAAATGCAATCCAGAGTTGATAACCATATTGTTCTGAAATGGCTAACGCTCGCTCTGAATAATTTAAAGCTTCCTTTGGACAATCGCGTAAAATTGCGACCTGAGCAGCCCGGGTTAAGCTGTGTGAAATGGAATGTGGATGCTTACTATCTACTGCCAAATTTAAAGATCTTTCTAGCCACTCATCACAAAGTGCTATTTCACCAGTTTGTAAGGCATTGAGTGCGCCGTAGATTAAAATGGCTGTTTCTAAGTCATAAGAAATCAAAGATTGATAATAAGTTTTATAGTCGATATCCAAACATTCTAAGCTCTGCTTGAGTTTTATTAAGCCCTGTTTAGGATCTCCTTGTACTGTGGCCATTTGGCCCTGCATGAACAAAGCAGGCGCTTGTAAATAAGCTTTATCAGGGTCAGAGAAAGCAATCTTTGAGAGCTTTTCTAAAGGTGCGCAAGCGAGTTGGTGCTGGCAGGTCACAATACCAAATACAACACTGACAAAGTAAGAAGCCACTTGTAACTCAATATTTGCTGCTTCTAAATTAAGCTGCGAAAGCTGGTTGTAGTGGTGAGCGACGTCAGGATCTGAAAACCCCCTTGTTGAAGACAATGAGGTTGCTAGTCCCAAATGAACCTGTGCGTGCAAATTAATATTATCTAGCGCGGCATTGTCCAAAATACTTTGTGCTTGTGAAAAAATATTCAATGCTTCTAAGTGAGCGCCTCGTTGATTATGCTCAACTCCACTAGTAGCCATGAGCGTGACACCGGGTTCATATTGATTTGCACCGATATAATATTTCGCCCTCATTACATTTGGTACTTTGTTAGCAATTTCTGTATAAGCTTCTTCCTCGAGCACTTTGACCAAAGCGCTAAATAAGTGCACTTTAGAATCTGGCTGCAGGGAATCTAAAACTGCATTTTGCACCAATGCATGTTTAAAGATGTAACTATCGCTTTTGACTCTTCTTTGATGAACAATGAGCCCTTTTTGAAGTAATTCTTGCAAATCGCTTTGAAGTTGATCATCACTAAGTGGTGAAACCGCTCTCAGAAAATCGTAATCAAACTCTCTACCAATAGACGCGGCAAGCTGGGCTGATTCTTTTGCATGTAGTAGGTTATCGAACTTTTGTTGTAATGACTCTCTCAAACTGCTTGGAATTTGGTCTAGTTTATCTGGACTTACAAAGTTAATGACACCTTTGAAATCTTGAACGAGGTTCTTCTCTTTCAACATGGCAACAAGCTCTTCGATAAACAATGGGATTCCATCTGTTCGGTTGACAAGTATATCACTTACTCGGCTGGAAACTTTTTGACAATCGAATAGCTGCTCGATGAAATCGGTTGTAGCTTGCGCGGTTAGCTTGCTTAGTTCTATTTCGAGTAGAGATAGTGGCGCTAGTGATACTGGCGCTTTTTGTCGAGATGTGTTGATCATGACATTGCCACCTTTCAACTGGGTAGCAAAATAATGAATAAACTCAAGCGTGGTTAGGTCTGCCCAGTGAATATCCTCGAATATATAAAGCTTATTGTCAAAAATACTATTTAACCCTGTCATCAGTAGGATCGACAAACCATTAAACAACCACTGTTTTTGCACATCAGGAGATAAAGAGGATGGCTCAACGCCTTCTGGCAGCTCCAAGTTTAGCCAAACTAAGATAATTGGCAATATAGTATCTGTGTCTTGAGAATCTACATGCGACGCTAATAGCCCTTTGATTATTTGGGCGACTTCCTCGCTTTTCAGCGCGTCTATATTAAATAGGTACCTAACTAAATTTAGAATAGGGTAGAGTGCGTTATTTTGGTGTTCCGGTAAACATTGCGCGACTAAGTGCTGGTATTTACTGGCATTGTCTCTTACTTCTTGTAGTAATCTAGATTTACCAATACCCGCTTCGCCATAGATATGTGCAATGCGAGTGTTATTTTCCCCGTTAATGACAGACAGTGTTTTATCTAACTCTAATTGACGACCTATCAATTTATGGTTGGTTTTGGTTCCACGCATAAAACCAAACGCTTCTATGCGTTTTTCACCTTTGAGGTTGTATATAGTATGCTGCTCAAAAGATAAACCAATTTGAATATTATCGTAATAGTCAAAATCGCTGTAGGGTTCTAAGATAGAACGAGACTCCGCAGAGCACAAAATTTGGCGCTCGCCAGCAAGGCGCGCGAGTGCCATTGCTGTATTGGCAACATTCCCTTCAGGCACTGCATTTGCGTATGTCACAAAAATACCCGAATGAATTCCAACATGTGCATTAAGCTGAATTCCGTGGGCTTCTTGCATTAATGCATTGCGCTTTGAAAGCTCACTAATTACCTCAAGCGCGGTGCGAGCACACAACCTTGTATCATTGTCGCTGGCAACTGGGTAGCCAAAATAAAACAGCATTGTATCTGCGAGGTTTCCGACATGATATGCGCCAAATCGTGTGGCAATATCAATGCAGTGGTTACGTTGGGATTTGAAAAGTGTATCTATGATATCTAAATCTTTGGCGCCATCATTGAGTCGTTTGGCACTCAACCTAAGTGCCAGTACGGTAATTTGTTTGCGCTCTGTGAGTGTGGTGTAGTCATGCGCAAGCGGACTGTTTGGGTCATCATTTCTTAATACAACCGTATTGTCGTCGTAGCCATGTTGGGCTTGAACATCAGCTAAAATTCCGACTAAGTTAGAGACATTCATCAAATTGAGTTCTGAAAATATCTCTTGACCAGAAATCACACGCTCTGTGGCATTTTTTTGTAAAACTCGACGTAATAACCCCGACAGTGGGTGGCCCAAAAGTGCACTCGGAATAGGAATATGTACATCGCTCAGCTGTTTGTGATAAATCGATGCAACACTGGATCCTGTGACCGCTGGCATACCTGTTAAACACTCTAAAAGCACCAGTCCCCATACGTACAAATCAGTTTTCTCTGAGGCTGGTTCACCTCTTAGCTGCTCGGGCGCGCTGTATGAAGGGGTGCCGATTGTTTCTTGCGTTAGGGTAATCGTTGAAAAGTCTTGGTGTCGGTTCTCTTGAGTAAGTGTGCCGATACCAAAATCTAAGATCTTGGCATGCGTCTTCGCCCCTGACTGGGAAAGCATAATGTTGGCAGGTTTGATATCTCGGTGAATAATGCCTTTTTTATGAGCATGAATTAATGCGTCTAATACCTGCAGCATTATATCTGTCGCGTTGACAGCATCTAATGCGCCTTCTTGCATTAAATACTCTCGTAAAGATTGCCCTTCTACATATTCAAAAACGCCAAATAGTAAGTGCTCATCAACCTGTCCCTTATCAAGTAGCCTAACAATATGCGGATGTTCTAATTGGCCGCTTAATGCTGTTTCGCGTTTAAAGCGTTCAATATATCGCTTCTTTTTAGCGTCTTCCAAATGTGGCTCTAACGCCAAAAACTTAATGGCGACAGTTTGGTCAGTATTTTTATTTCTCGCTTTATATACCTTGCCGAAACCACCTTCCCCAATTTTATAAAGTAGCTCGTATTGAGTCGAGTCGAAGCGGTTTTCTATGTATGGGTCAGAAAAATGAGTTAGTGACATGATAATTGTTTCTTCGAGTTATTTATCTGCTGCCAGAATACGGTTGTTATTGTTAGCCTGTGCGGATCTTACATCGTTTTTTAAAAGATGACGATGGCAAGTTCTATTTAATTTGACATCGAAAAAATATACGATTTTTGACCTAGTAAGAAATAATGGTGCAACATTAATTGTCCTAAATTTTGGTATTAAATAGCTGGTGAAAAAGCAATAGTAAAAGAATTTTACACGCTCTATATTTCAAAATTATTGAATATATTGCTCCAATCCCTTGTCGTCTGTGGTGCTAACTATTTTTTAGATATACATGGTTGTATCGAGCATGTAAACAAGTTTTTTCCAATACTCTGTATGGTTGTGATTTTGTAAATTGTTGCCATGTATATAAAAGGGTTGCCATGTATGCTTAGCCAAATGGATTGCGAAATGTTAATTGGGTAATAAATTTACCATCAATTAAATAGTGATATGGTTTGGTGTAATCTCGTGTAATTTATTATTGTTTTGTATTTTGTAATAATCGATTCGGTCGTTTAATGAAGATGCAGGGTAAGTTATGGAACGTCGTTCATTTTTAAAGTCATCGGTATCTGTATGCGCAACAAGTTCGCTTTTTTCATCTGCGTACTTATGGGCCCAGTCAAATGGAACGAGATTAGAACGCCACACTCAAAGGTTGTCGGGTGATGATTTACGTCAACTACAATCTCAGTTTCCTACTTTATTAATATCGAGCCCTCAAAATACGCCAGTAGAAGTTACATTGAAGCCCGTAATCGCTAGGCGCTATGCAAATCAAGCTTATATTTTGTTTGAACTTTCAAAAGAAGTTTTAATATTTAATCGCGTCGGTGAGCAAGTCGGCGCAATACCCGTCCCATCCGTTATCGGCCATATTAAAGATTTTGCAGTCGACGAAAAGCGCCAACGAATCTTTGTCGTGAGCGGGAATACACACTCAATTTATACAATCGACTTTAATGGACATATACAAAATATATTTGGCGAGTTTGGTATTGAATTACCCCAACAGTTGAGTGGTATTAAATCAATTACGTTGGATGATAGAGGTCTAGTCCATATATTAAATGGCTACTCAAACAACGTAAAAGTGTTTGATGACCAAGGCGTCTATCAATTTAGCTATGCGCCTAGAACATTTGGCAAACAAGCGAACTTGGAATCTATTGATGGATATCAAACAATTCGTATATTGGGTGGCAAGTTCAGAGATATTGTTTATACCTTTGATGTGTATGGAAAGCCTGTGGGTTGAGGAATATGGGGAAAGAATTAGGTCACTTTGACAACCCTATCGCGTTTGCTAAGTTGCCTATGAGCTTTGCATTCGAACCTATCAGAGCAGAAATAGAAAAGTTGTGTGACGCGCAGTGGCATATGCATGTCAATCAAGCTTGCTTCAGCGGCTCTTGGGATGTACTGCCGCTTTATAGTAAGGAGGAACACCTAGAAGCACATCCTATCTTGCAATGTTTTTCAATTGAGCAAACCAACGCCGACTTTGTTCCGTTGCCGATAATGAAAAGTCTACCCTCATTGGTTAACTTCCTCGCACAGTTTCAATGCCCACTCAAGTCAGTCAGGCTGATGCGACTGAAAGGGGAAAGCAACATACTGCCGCACAATGATCATCAGGTTTCAATGGAATACGGTGAAGCAAGAATTCATATCCCAATCAGTGGTATTGGTGATGTTGACTTTACTGTTGATGGTCGAAAAGTACCGATGATGCATGGCGATGTTTGGTATGTGAATGCACATTTAGAACACAGCGTTGTCAATTTGGGCGCCGAATCAAGAATTAATCTAGTTATTGACTGTAAAGTAGAAGATTGGCTGGAAAGTATCATAAAAAGTTCCGAGCAAAAATTTTAAAGCTGCGTATACTCAATAAATGCACAAAAGAGGATAAGGAATATGGTGCAATTTACCATACCAGAGGGGCTTCATATTCGCCCTTCAACAGCGAGCGATAAACCATTTATTGAAAAGCTGCACAGAGAAGTAAGACAGGATTTGCAGTGTATTGATGGCGAGCGTGACTTTATTGAATCAATTGTTGATATGCAACTGAAAGCGCAAACCCAAGGCTATGGTGCTCAGTACCCCAACGCCATGTACTTCATTATTGAAAAGCATGGAGAATCCATAGGTAAAGCGACATTAGATTTTGGCCATAATGAAATTCGTTTGATTGACATTGGCTTTTTAATCGCCGCTAGAGGACATGGTTTTGGGCGAGCAATTATTCAGTCGTTTCAACACTGTGCTGCGCAATCGGCGGTGCCATTAACCTTATCTGTTTTGAGTCATAATTTGGGCGTTAAACGCTTGTATTTAGAACTTGGTTTCCAAATCTCAGAGGTTCAGCCTCCCTATGAATTAATGATTTGGTATCCCCCAGCGATGAAGCGCATCGTAGGCGTTTAATTCGGTTCTGTCATTGTTCAGAACCTTGGTTAATCAAAACATAAAGAGCGGCAATTAATGGAAAAAGTCACACAAGAGCTAATGCATTCGTTGGTGGGTGAAGAGATCGACGTATTCTCTATACAAAGTGAGCAGCGCGTTGGAAAGCTAGCGATCACTAAAGTTGAAAAAGGCAGAATTGATACAGAAGAGTTTTCCTCTTTTAGTATTTCTTTGCTTGGAGATCCTAAAAACCAACTACCTCAAGATAATTACCTGTTTAAGCACAGCGCGTTTGGTGAGTATCCGATGTTTATGAGCATACATGATGTTGATAAGTATCAGATTATTATTTCTCGTCAACGTAATCGAGAAGTGGGTTAAACCCAAGTCAAAAGTAAGGAGTGGTTTTTATGGTTAATCCCTATTTAGGCATGATGCAAATGATTGCCTTTAACTTTCCACCAGTTCACTGGGCGGCATGTAACGGCGCACTCATCGCCGTCAATGACAACCCAGCTTTATTTTCATTACTCGGAGATACGTTTGGCGGTGATGCACGCACCAATTTTGGTTTGCCTGATATGCGCGGGCGTGCACCTGTCTATCAAGGTAAATATGGCATTATTCAACAGGGTCAGAAAAGTGGCTTTGAAGACGTGACATTGACCAATGCGCAAACGGGGCATAATCATGACTTCCAAGTTAACTCGTTAGAAGGCGATAGTTTTTTGCCTTTTAGTAACTCAAACCCAACTGCTCGTTACACAATATCGACCGCAAATACACAGTTTCCTACGGGGGTGAAGGAGTTTTACGCAGACAACTCAGGGGGATTAGATACGTTGTCTTCTCAGAGTATTGGCACAGTGGGGTCAAATGCGCCGCATACCAATATGCAACCGACTACCGTCATCGGCTTTATTATTGCACTTAATGGTGCCTACCCGCCAAGAAACTAAGCAAAGGAGCAGAATATGAGTGATGCATATTTAGGGGAAATTCGCATGTTTGCAGGCGTTTATTCTCCCTACCACTGGTCATACTGTGCAGGCCAGTTACAAGCAATAACTGACAATCAATCTTTGTTTAGCTTATTGGGGTCTAATTATGGCGGCGATGGTCGCAGTACTTATGGTTTACCAGATATGCGCGGACGCATCCCTGTGGGAGATGGCCAAGGACCTGGATTGACAAATAGGGTTTTGGGTCAGCGTTTTGGGATTGAACAGGTTGTTTTGTCAACAGCCCAATTACCAGCACATAGTCACACAGTGCAAGTCACCAGTGCGACTTCAGAGTTGCAAGCTCCGGTACATGGGCAATCTTATGTCGGGAGTGAATTGCATTTTTTACCTGACTCAACCGCAGGGTTAGAAACTAACCCGTTCAGTAGTCGCGCCATAGGCACAACAGGCGGTGACGAACCGCACGAAAATAGAATGCCTATGCTATATCTAGGTTTTATCATTTGTATGAACGGTTTATACCCGTCTCGTAACTAAAAGGAGTACTGAAAATGGATCCATTTATTGGTCAGGTTGATATGCTGCCTTATACCTTCGCTCCCGTTGGTTATACATTCTGTGACGGGCAATTTGTTGATATTTCTCAAAATCAGGCGTTGTTCGCTGTAATTGGTACTACGTACGGTGGCAATGGTCAAACAAACATGCAAATGCCAGACTTACAAGGTCGCAGCCCAACAATGTTTGGTACTGGACCGGGTCTGTCTCCAGGGGATTTGGGTGACAGAGTGGGTTTGCCTGATGTGGTGCTGATGGAAAGCCAGCTACCTTCGCACACCCACGAGTTGTACGCAGGAAAAACAATCAAAGATGGTTTGGTTGATAGGTCAAATGGCACCGGGTTACTCTCTGCTGCTAGAGCCACAACCGGGGGGGTTGCTCGGGTCTATTCGTCAGATGATTTAGGTGGATCGAATATCTACCTTAATCCACAAGCGGTGTTGAGCAATGGTCAAAATCAAGCACACGAAAATAGACAGCCATATTTAGCAGTACAGTTCTGTATTTGTATAGATGGTATTTTCCCACCGCGAAGTTAAAAGGGATGTGCAGGGAGTGAAACTGTTTTGGTGTTTCTTTATGCTGTTAAGTCTGGGAGTTGTCGCACAAGATAACTCCCATGTGCCTTTTATTACTTTTAAAAACCATACACAGTCGATTGAATTATTTCCCTCAAATCAGAGCAATATATATGATAGCAATATCGGGTTTCAGTTTTATCTAAATGGCAAAATTATTGTTCAAACCCCGAAAAACCAAAAGCATGTACTTGATAGCCTAAAAAAAATGGGGAAAGTGCAAGTGCTTGCGCAGCTCAAAGACAGCCAAGTTGTTTTAATATCAAAGTTTTCAGACTCTTTTTCTAAAAGTTACTCTCTCATAGAAAGCTTGCCGCATATTATGGCTGTGCAGCCAGATTTCGCAATTGTGCGAACGACGACAAAGCCCTTCAAACATGACGCACAAAACACCCCAAAACTAAATATTGCGCGCTTGAAAACAACACAATGTGAAATTAAGTCAACAGCTAAACGGATTGCCGTGATTGATGATGGTTTTGATTTGTCGAAGCCGCACCTCTCAGTATTTAAAGTATTACTCGAGTATGATGCTGATCGGCAACAGGCCGCGATCAATGATCAAAGTAACGTGCGCAGGCACGGCAATATGGTCGCTGGGGTGATTGCCAATCAACTTTTGTCCAAATATGGCCCCAACACACAAACAGTGGCGGAGTTAATTGCCATTCGCCAAGCTAGTACGCTTAATTCAGCGATGATTTTAGCGTTTAGTGTTTCTCAAAAAATGAATGTGGACGTAATTAACAGCAGCTGGACTTTGCCGTTTGTTTCTCAGCTCTTGAGAAATGTTATTCGAGATGGTTTGACGCATGGCGGGGTGTCTTATGTGGTGGTGTCTGCGGGCAATCATGGTAAAGATGCTTGTGCAGCGAACAAGCTATCAGAGATCGAAGGGGTTACAACAGTGGGGGCATTGTCCCATGATGGGAGCATCGCGGCTTATTCAAATTATGGCCGGTGCGTTGATGTATATGCGCCAGCCAACTTTTCATCACAAAAAACGAGCACGCATATAGTGCAAAGTGGTACTTCCTCTGCCGCAGCCATGGTGACAGGGGAAATTTCGTACTTGTTAGGGTGTGGTCTCTCAAGCAGTGAGATTGGACTAATAAATAAAAATTAAAATAAAGCTTGTTTGATTGTTGGGTAGCTGTCAGCAGCTACTCGCTAAGGAGTAAAGACATGCAAGGGTATCAGGAACAAGGCTACGGAAGCACAAGCGACGAACGGGACTTCGTCAATTTAGATTTTGCCAGTGAGTATAGCGAGAACTTTCCTAAAATCCTCCAAGCGTTGGGGGTTTCTTTGGCCGTTTCGAGCTATCAATCTCATGCCGTTATGCTGCTAAGAAGTAAAGCTGACGCACTTAATTGTAGCGTTAAAAAGTTCGTGAGACCCATGGGCTTGAGTGTCAGCGACAATAGGCTTCTGGTAAGTACAGTCAACCGCATCGTTAACTTTAAAGCAAGTGGCATGTCACGCAACAGTGTGGTGAGTGGTAGCCTCGATGACCTTGATACTCTTGCGAGTAAGCTGCGCGATGCGCAGCGTGATACAACGACTTTTAAGCAGCTGCGAAGCGAACAAATCAATGCGATTAAACAGTGTGATGTTTTGTTTACAGAGCGCTCCTCACTTACGACGGGAACGTTAAATACCCACGATATTGCATGGGGAGACGAAGGTTTATGGGTGGTTAATTCAAGCTTCTCATGTTTGGCGACGTTGTCTTCCGAGAACGGTTTCACGGCTCGTTGGAAGCCTCACTTTATCAGCGAATTGCAACCTGAAGATAGATGCCACCTAAATGGCATGGCGATGCTTGATGGTAAACCACGATATGTCACTACTTTTAATACTAAAGATCAGCAAGACTCATGGCGAACAGCGCTCAATGGGACTTTGATGGATGTGGAAACAAATGAAATCGTGCTTGATGGACTTTCGATGCCGCACTCACCCAGATGTCATAATGGCGTTGTTTATTTTTGCAACTCTGGATGTGGTGAAGTCGTCAGCTTTGACCCTGCAACAAAAAAACAGTCGACGGTTGTAACTCTACCAGGCTTTACGCGTGGTTTGGCCTTTTATGGCGACTTGATGTTAGTTGCGACGAGCCATGTTCGTGCTTCGAAAACCCTTAGCACTATTCCCTTAGCCGCGTCGCATACTGAGCGCGATACCGTATGTGGTGTATGGATCATTAATAAACACAACGGCAGTGTGTTATCCAAGTTGACGTTCAAAGGTGATGTGAGTCAGCTGTATGACTTGTGCATTATCCCAAACTCTACTTATCCCGAATTGATAAGTGGCGATGATGCAATCTCTGCGCACTTGTATGATTACAATCAGGAGGTACTGTAATGAAAAAGCTTGATATGGCGACGTCAATATTAGGTGTAATGATCCCCTCGCTTGTGGCTGCGAAGCCTTCGCCGAATATTACCGATAGTTATTTTAAGGCTGCGCATGAAGTACCGACTTTAAACTCCATCAAAGTTGGCAACGAGACTGACTTTCAGCGTTTATCATCGACAGGTGAGTCAACGTCAGCGGCGTTTGATATAGAAAAACAAACTAACGTTGAAATCATAGCGGATAATGCTAAATCAGCGACGCTAGCTTTTCTAGCTGAGCAGGGGCTCCTTGAAAGTGGCGGTATACAGGCTACACAAATCAATGGTGAGGTAAGCATTGCGAAAGAGCTGGCAGCTTCTTGCCAAGTGAGCTTTGGTTGTACCACGGCCTATGGCAGTCAAGCCAGTTGTGAGGCGGGACCAGGCCCAGGTGTTTGGTATCCCGATACAGATGATTGTACCGCGGCTGCACCTGATCCCGATATTAACTTAAAGGGGAACGGTCAATCAATTACATCAGGAACAACGGCTTTAAGTGCCAGTAATCATACGAATTTTGGTTCACACCAAACGGGTGGAAGTAACTTCACACGTACGTTTACCATAGAAAATGTAATTGCCGCTTCTACACTCACTTTGAGTGGTTCGCCTTTGGTAAGCATTTCGGCGTCTAGTGATTTTTCTATCTCAAGTCAGCCTGGATCAAGCTCTCTCAATGGCGTGACCAGCACGACCTTTGTGGTTCAGCTTGACCCAACGACAGTGGGCTCGCCTACCGCCACCGTTACTATTACGAGTAATGACCCAAATGAGGGGACTTATACTTTTAATGTTGGGGCTACGGTGACGGCCGCAAATACTGCGCCAGTCGTTGATTTAGATACAGCCGCTGGGGGGAATAATCGCGCATCAGCATTTTCAGAGGGAAGTGGTGGAGTTGGTATCACCAACAGTGCCAGCGTTACAGATGCTGAATCGGATACCATAAAAGCCATCACCGTGTCGCTGACAAATGACCAAGATGGTGCGTCAGAGGGATTAAATGTGACTGCGTCTGCGCAAAATGCGTTGAATGGCATAAGTGGTGCCTCTGACATTACTTTGCAAGATACCATTTCGATTACTGGCGCAACGGCGACACTGAGCCAAGTTCAAACATTCTTAGATGCCATTACGTATAACAATACCTCATCCACGCCAAACACAACGGCAAGAACAGTGACTGTGGTTGTCAATGACGGCACGGACAACAGCGTATCTCGCACTTCAACGGTAAGTGTCACAAATGTGACATCGACGACATCCTCAGCAGCGTCGTTTAACACAACAACGGGGGCTAATTTAAATCCATCAATCACCTTTAGCAGTGAAAACGAGTCGCTAACGATAGCGCAAACGTCCCATGCGACTGGATCAACTGCAGATGGTGGAGGGGGCACCGACACCCTGAATGTTTCTGATGGCGTGGATATCAGCGGGCTCACTTCACTTACGAATTTTGAGACATTAGACGCAGCGAATAACGGCAACCTCACACTGAGTGAGACGCAGCATGAGTCTTTCACTACCATAAATGGGGTGGGTACCAATCAGTTCACCATTGCTAGTGCAAACGGTGATGCGGCATTGACCGCGGATGCTGACATTGAAACCTATGTGCTAGGTGCTGCGATGACGTTGACTTTGGGCAGTGCCTCGCAAAATGTCACAGGTAGCAGTAGTAATGATACGGTCAATGTCGCTGCATTCACAGCCACCGGTACGTTAAACACTGGGGCGGGAACAGGAGATACCTTGCAGCTCTCAAACGGCGCAAATATAGCCGGGGCTACTGTCTCCAATATTGAAGTGTTAGAGCTCGTTTCTGGTGCTTCCGTGACGATGACAGAAGCACAGCATGATAATTTTAGCTCTGTGACGGCATCAGGCACAGATACGATCACGGTTTCTGCTGCAACAGATGGCTTAACGGGCAATGCGGCCATTGAATCATATATTCTGTCGGTTGGGAATACATTTACATTAGGCGCTGCGCCGCAAAATGTGACGGGCAGCGGCAATAACGATGTTGTTAATGTGGGTACAATCACTGCGGTCGGTACATTAACTGGGGGGGCAGGGACGGATACTTTGTCTGTAGGGAATGGCGGCAGTATTTCAGGCGCCACGGTTTCTGGGTTTGAGAATTTAACGTTATCCAGTGGTGCGTCAGCAACTTTTAGTGCATCTCAATTATCACAGTTTTCGGGTACTGTAACAGCCGCTGGTACAGAGACCATCACTGTGAATGGGGATGGAAGCGTATCTACTGTAGCTGGCATAGAGCATTTTGTGCTCGGAGATGATTCTAGTAATAGCAGAACGGTGACAATCTCTGCAGCTGGACATTCAGTCACGGCGACTAGTGCAACGGATGCAGTGACATTTGATGTAGGTACTTTGACGTACACGGGGACCATATCGGCAAATAGTACGGTTGCAGATACATTGAACATGTCTAATGGCGCGGATATCAGTGGCGCAACCATTTCAAATGTCACCAACTTGTCTCTCGCTACGGGGGCATCGGTTACGATGACCGTACCGCAACATCAGGGTTTTAGTGGTTCTATTACCGCAGGAGGCACTGAAACGATTGTTATCTCAGGTGACGGTGATTTTACTGCGCTATCAGGAATTG
>NZ_JAKGBI010000010.1 GCF_021530565.1 Pseudoalteromonas sp. SMS1 | reverse complement strand
AGATGTGTATAAGAGACAGTGTCAGTACTCTCTCTCTGGCGAGTGGCGCAACCGTGACCATTGATTCACAAAATGTCAGTGATTTTTCTACTGCGATTAATGGTGGCGCTGGAAGTGAGGGCCTTGCGTTAGTCAATGGTGGAACTTTTGATTTTAGCACCACCAATGTGTCCAGCGTTGAAAATATTGCTTTGGGTTCTAACAGTGTATTTTCCGTTACAATTCCTGATAACTTTTCATCAAATGGTGGCAGTGTCACAGTCACCAATTCATCTGGTTCAGCAATCAGTGCAGGGGTTACGATTAATGCAGCGTCACTCGCTGGAGATAGCTTGGTGATCTCTGCAACCGATTTAACGGGTAACGATACAATTACAGGTGGTGACAGCGCAGATACCATTAGACCGGGGGCTGGAACGGACTCAATGACAGGTAATGGGGGCAATGATACGTTTATCGGTAGTGCGTCAGACTTGAATGGAGATACCATCGCAGACCTCGCTGTGGGTGACATTATAACTCTCACTGGCGTGACAGGCTTGACGACTAATAACGTTCGTTTTAATGGCAATGGCACCCTGCAAGTTGATACCGATGCAACTGATTTTGCCAGTGTTGAAACCGCTTTAACGCTTTCAAACTTGCCTGGCGCAAGCTTGGACTTTACGGTTGCTGATAGTGGTGCCAATACTGTCATAACAATGATTGCAGCAAATGATACGCCTGTTTTCAGCGCATTGAATGGACTATCAACGTTTATTGAAAATGGCTCTGCGGTAGCGATTGATAGCGATGTAACCATTGCTGATACGGAGCTTGATGCCCTTAATGGGGGAGTCGGTAATTATAATAATGGTAGTTTAACGATTTCGAGAAATGGCGGCGCCAATGCGCAAGATGTTTTTGCGAATCTGAGTCTTTTAGGGACCCTGACCCAAGGCAGTACGTTTACCTACAATGGCATCAGTGTGGGGACTGTGACCACTAACTCGGCGGGTACTTTGGTCCTGACGTTTAATACCAGTGCGACCTCAGCAATTGTCGACGGGGTTAT
This sequence comes from Pseudoalteromonas sp. SMS1, assembly GCF_021530565.1. Classification (GTDB taxonomy): domain Bacteria; phylum Pseudomonadota; class Gammaproteobacteria; order Enterobacterales; family Alteromonadaceae; genus Pseudoalteromonas. Next base: position 1,249 of record NZ_JAKGBI010000010.1, on the reverse strand, counting down.
TCAGTCTATTTCTTACGCCAATACTTCCGAAGATCCACCTTCAAGTGTCACGCTCGACTATACATTTAATGATGGTACTGCAAACAGTACTGGTACCAACCAAGCTGTGGTCAATATTACAGCACAAAATGATGCGCCCACTGATATTACGCTTTCGGCGAACAGTATCAATCAATCCGCAACAGGCGCTGCAACCAATGTGGGTAGCCTGTCCTCCACCGATTTGGATAGTGGTGATAGCCATACATATACTCTGGTCACCAGTGGCAGCAGCGCCAGTGGAACGTGCTCTGCTAATTCTGGGAACAGCAGTTTTCAGATCAGCGGTTCAAATTTACAAACTCAATCCGCCCTCACAGCCGGTAACTACATTGTTTGTCTGCAAACGAATGATGGCACGACAACATTCCAAAAATCGTTTACTGTGACGGTATCAGATGATGTGGCGCCCAATGCCCCGTCGACGCCTGATTTGGACTCTGGCTCTGATTCCGGCGGATCAAGTACTGACAACTATACGTCTGATACCACGCCAACATTTAGCGGTACGGCTGAGTCTGGCAGTACCGTAAGACTCTACAGTGACCAGTCTGGCAATACGGTCATTGGTAGCGCTACCGCGACAGGCGGAAATTGGCAAATTACGGCGACCACCTTGTCTGCCACTACCCATGCGATTACAGCCAAAGCAACGGATGCGAGCAGCAATGAAAGCAGCGCCTCGAGTGCTTTGAATGTGACCATTGATACGTCAGCACCCAACGCACCCAGCGTACCAGATCTCTTCGCAACCAGTGACTCTGGTTCGTCAAATACAGATAATATTACCAATGATACGACCCCAACTATTACAGGCACAGGCACAACTGGGGACACCATTAACCTCTCGTCCAATTTAGATGGCAACATCGGCAGCACCACTGTGTCAGGAGGGGCTTGGAGTATCACAACTTCTACTTTACAGGCTGGCAGCCACAGCATCTCGGCGCAATCCATTGACAATGCGGGGAATTCTACGAATGCTGCTGGCAACTTATCACTGACTTTGGATACCCAAGCACCCAGTGGACATAGTGTCGCATTCGGTGATTCAGCTTATTCCAATGCAGAGAAAGGAGCGGCATCATTTAGCTTTACCGGTGCCGAAGTGGGGGCAACTTACAGTTATACGATTTCGAGCAGTCACGGTGGCACCAATGTCACGGGCAATGGCACGGTGACATCAGCCACACAGCAGCTAAGTAATTTA
>NZ_JAKGBI010000009.1 GCF_021530565.1 Pseudoalteromonas sp. SMS1 | reverse complement strand
ATGCAAGAGCAGCTTTAACAAGCGCAGGTGTGGTAAAAGGGATCAATGAAAGAGCATTAGATACATTTTTAGGGCAACAGTTTGAACAACCTCCAGGAAGCACTTATACCGGAATTGTTGCGCATGGCATACGTGCAAAAGATGGCACAGACGCGAGGTTTGTTCGTTTATGTATGACTGCACAAGATAGAGTATTGAGCCCGCAACAAAAATCTGATGGCAAAGTAGATATGCGCGATTTAGGTGCGATCATTACTGTCAAGCCAGGTAGTCCACTGATGAAACGAGTGCCACCCACCCCGGGTGAGCAAGGCTTTTCGGTTTTTGGAGACATACTCGAACCAAAACCTGGTAGAGACCTGACTTTACAAGTGTCAGAGGGGACCAAGATCAGCCCTGATGATCCTAACTTGTTGATTGCTTGCGCCAAAGGTGTGCCAGTCGCAGTGCCACGAGGCATGCGAGTAGACGATGTTTTATGTTATGACAATGTTGATGTCACCACTGGCCACATTGAATTTGATGGCAGTGTTGTTGTCAGTGGCGATGTTAAAGATGGTATGAAGATCAAGGCAACCGGCGATATTACCGTCATTGGCTTCGTTGAGTCGGCACACTTGGAAAGTGAAAGTGCTGTGACAGTGATGCTGGGTGCAATTGGGCGTAAACGCATTGAAGGAGAAGACTTCTCTTGTGTTATCAAAGCTAAACGAACGATTTCTGTTGGGTATGGGCAGTACTGTCACATCGAGTCAGAGCAAGATTTGTTTATTGAGCGGCAAGCGTTACATTGTGATTTAAAGTCCAAACGACTCATTCGCGTCGGCAAAGGTGATACACCTAGGGGGAAATTGATAGGTGGCAATGTGTATAATGCGATGCGCATTGAAGCGGGCGAAGTCGGCGCGCCATCTGGCACCCGCACTAGAATTGTACTGGCACAAGACTGGTATGATTTGAAGAAAAAGGAAAGCGAATTTAAAAATCTAGATAAGCTACTGTCAGATAAGCTATTGGCTATCAAGCGTGCGCAAATAAAAGCAAAAAAAGCCCAAGCCTCTGACAAGCGAGATGCTTATTTGAAAAAACTCGAAATGACAGAAAAACGATTGGATACGCATTACCAACGAAATGTGAGAAACAGCAAGCTGGTTGCTCAAAAGTTACGCCGTTTAGTCAAGTTGAGCCGTGTTAAGGTCAATGAGTTAATGCATCCAGGCATCGAGCTAACAATTGCAAAAGACAGTCGCTCTTTTTCGAGGATTTATCCGCCACACTTAGTGCGGTTAGACGAGGGGAAAATTACTCAAGAGTTCAGCAACTAGCCTGAAACACTCAAAAAAAGCAGCCTAGGCTGCTTTTTTAGTAAAGCAATTGAAGCTTATTCGGAGTCGTTTGTGTGTTCGTCGCTCTGTGGCAGCGGCCACCCACCCAACGCTTGCCATTTATTGACGATTAAACAAAATAACTCAGCTGTTCGCTCTGTATCATAAAGTGCCGAGTGCGCTTGTGCATTGTCGAATTCAATGCCGGCTGCTCTACATGCTTTTGCCAATACTGTTTGGCCCAGTGCGAGGCCTGCTAGCGAGGTTGTATCAAAACTTACAAAAGGATGGAAAGGTGTACGTTTAATATTATTGCGCTCAATCGCGGCATTTAAGAAGCCGTGATCAAAGGCGGCGTTATGAGCCACAATGACAGAGCGTTGACAGCCAGCATCTTTTTGCGCCTTCCTTACCGCTTTACAGATTTCTTTTATTGCTTCACTCTCGTCAACGGCACCGCGCAAAGGGGAAAATGGATCTATACCATTAAATTCAATAGCAGATTGTTCGATATTAGCGCCTTCAAATGGCTCTACATGAAAATGTAGTGTTTTGTCGATGCTGAGTTCACCCTCATTATTCATTTTTAGTAGGCTGACAGCGATTTCCAATAGGGCATCAGTGTCTTTATTAAAGCCTGCTGTTTCAACATCAATAACAACAGGGAAAAAGCCGCGAAAGCGCTTTGCGAATAGGGTTTGCTCTTGTTCTGCCATAGTCAACTTGGTTTTCTAAATCGAGGCGCCTATTATACTGATCGTGCGCCAAGATGCTAATTGGTATAAGCTAATAACTAACTATTTTTATTTTAGGCCATCTCTTTGACGCTCTAAGACGGTACGGTAATTGCTTAATAAGTGCAGTAGGTTAATTCAGGTTAGATTTAAATTGCCTAAAAAGTGGCCAAAAGGCTTGAGGTAAGAAAAGTGAATTGTAAATTCAACATATTAGCGGCAACAATCATCGTTTCGGTTGTTTGGCCCGCGCACAGCGCAATGCGGCAATACAGTGCCTCTGTTGATAGTTCCAAATGGATGGTTGATCGTTCAACCCGGCTATCATGTACGTTATCGCATAATGTTCCGTATTATGGCGAAGCAATTTTCAGTTCATCCGCCAGCAAGAACAAAGATTTGACCTTTAACCTCGATATGGTTGTGAGGCCTGAAAGCTATGACTTTGCAGGGCTTGAGTCAGTGCCACCTAGCTGGCGTGCAGGGATGCCTGCAAGAAGTATGGGTAAAATGTCGTTATTGAAAAAGTTTGACGGTGAATTGAGTAACCCGATTGCTTGGGAAATGTTGACTGAGCTGGAAAAGGGGAATCAGCCTACTTTCTACTATCAAGATTGGAGTAACAAACACGACCAAATTTCTGTTGCTTTGTCCTCAGTTAACTTTAAAAAGTCGTATTGGGAATTTTTGCAATGCAGAGATAACTTACTACCCTATAGTTTTGAAGATATTGCCTTTGTTGTGATGAATTATCGCAAAAACTCAAGTGAGTTAACACAGTCATCGCGCAAGCGACTGGATATGATAGGCGAGTATTTAAATAACGACCCTGATATAGATTCCATTTATATTTCGGCTTACTCAGATAGCTATGGCGCTAAAAATGTGAACCTAAACTTGTCTCAAAAGCGAGCAATGGCGATCAAAGAGTATATGGCAAGTAAAGGGGTGCCTGCGGATAAAATTATTGCTGACGGATTTGGTGAAAAACGTCATGTCGCAATTAACACAACACCAATTGGTCGAGAAGCGAACCGCCGCGTTATTATTCAAATTTCCAAGCCCTGATCTGGGCTTGGAATATAACTGAAAGGCTTAAATTTTATTCCGGATAAGATCTCGAATATAGAGTCGTGCTGGATGAAGTGCTTCGTGGACACGTTCACTAAAAGGCACTGGTTCATCTAACAGACTGGCTACTAGGTGCTCAGTCACCATTGGAGCCGTGCACAAACCTCTTGCACCAAATCCGGTAACAATGTGCAGCCCTTTATGCGGGTATTTTTGTTCAGAATAGTCGTAAAACTTTCCTTTGCCGATATTTTGATATGCTTGGATAATATCGTCTTTGTCTTGCACTTGACCCACCATGGGGGTGTGGTCATTGAAACAACATCTGACTGCCGCTTTTGCGCTTTTTACTTGCCCCAGACTTTTATCGAATTCAGTGCCATCATAATATTGTGATACCTGCTCACGATTGATTACGTTATCCTGCTCTGTGACAGCACGTGACTTTGAGTGTTTTTCAAAGGTGGCACCCATACAGTGTTCGCCATTTTCGCTTGGTGTGAAATAACCTTTGTGACAAATAACCGTTGACAGCTTTTCAGATGCTTCGCCGGCTTCAATATGTGACACTTGACCTCTGACCCCATGAATACCAATGTCGCTTGTTTGTTCGAAGCGATCACTATGTTCACCCGCGCAAACAAACACATCTGAAAATGGCCCATACGTCTTGTCTTTTGAAGTAAGATACCAGCCGTTTTGTGTGTGCTCAAGCTTCTCGATATAAGCATTGAATTGTGTGGTGTGCGGCGTTAAATCGTGTGCAGCATCATACACCGCCTGTGTTAACTCTGGTGGGCTTACCCAGCCGCCTTGTTCTATAAATAACCCGCCGTATGGTGTATCTATGTTCGCGATATTTTGTGCTTGTTTCTCCGTGACAGGCCGAATAAGTTGCTCAGGGTAAAGTGAGCTCGTTGCTATTTTTTGATGTTGTTGCTGTTTGGCCGCAGTGACACTTTGCAATAAAACGCCACACCATTGATGCGCAAATTGATACCCTTGGTTCGCTAATGTTTGATAAAACCTGAGCGCATACAAAAAACTATGCGCATAAAACTCAGAGGGGATACCAAATTCACTTTGTAAATTGGGATATACCGCGCCTTGGCGGTTATGAGATGCGCCTTGAGCAAGGGCGTTGTCTTCACAAAATAGCGTGGTCGCAACACCTCTTTTGGCTAAGTGGTAGATCAAACAACTGGATGCTATGCCACCGCCAATAACGGCAACATGTTCGAGCGCTGCTTTATTTTGTTGGAAATAAAGTGGTGTCGTGTGATTCGTTGTGGCGTGTTCTAGTCGGCCAACGACCATTTCTCTTTTTCTTCCGTAACCTTTTACTTTTTTGCACTCAAACCCGGCTTGTTGTAGCCCTCGTCGAACGAAGCCAGCAGCAGTGAATGTGGCGAAAGTTGCTTTGCTCTGACTTAAGTGCGCCATTGCATCAAATAAAGGTTGCTGCCACATATCTGGGTTTTTACTCGGTGCAAACCCATCCAAATACCAGGCATCAACAAGCCCTTTCTCTTTATACGAGATTTGAGGCAAGGATGCTTGTACGTCTCCAAACCATAAATCTAAGATCACTTTACCATTGTCAAATTCAAGACGGTGGCAGCCTTGAAGCGCCATTGGGTATTTGTCGCACAGTTGCTCGGAAAGCGACGTTAATGTGGGCCAAGCCTCAAGAGCCTGCCTTAAATCTGCTAATTTAATTGGGTATTTCTCGAAAGAGATGAAGTACAGCCTTTCTACCGAAGCGTGTTCAGTTTTTTGTTGAAAACGACGCCAGCTGTTTAAGAAATTTAACCCAGTACCAAATCCCGTTTCAGCAATAACAAAGTGTGGCCTAGGGTGGTTTTCAAAGCGCTCAGGTAAATTGTTTTGCTCAAAAAAGACGTAATCAGACTCTGCAAGTCCATCATCGTTGGAAAAATAAACGTCATCAAAATTGTCTGCTACGGGCGTGCCCGCGTCGTTAAAATGGATTTGTGCGTTACTTATCATAGAAATACGTTAAAATACCTTCAGTCATTAATTGCTATTTTACTGCTTTTATTTGCATTAGTCCGTTGCAATTTTGCAAATATCAGTTCAGAGTACGTGTGTACGCTGGAAAGCTGACCACTTGGTTTGCATTTTACGCGTAGAATACACCTAAATTTTTTAAGTTCTAAGGGAATTACCCATGAGAAGAGCCGTTATTACGGGGATCGGTGTCGTATCTAGCATCGGTAACAATAAGCAAGAAGTATTAGAATCTTTGAAAGCGGGTAAAAGTGGTATTGCTTTTAACCAAGAATTTGCTGACATGAATTTGCGCAGTAACGTGTCTGGTAAAATTGATATTGATGTTAAATCTTTGGTTGACCGTAAAGCACACCGTTTTATGGGTGATGCTGCAGCGTATTCTTACATTGCAATGGCGCAAGCTATTGAAGACTCAGGTTTAAATGAAGATCAAGTTTCGAATGAGCGTACTGGCCTTGTTGTTGGTTCTGGCGGTGGCTCTTCTAAATATCAAGTAGAAGCAGCAGACATCTTACGTGAGCGCGGTGTTAAGCGTGTTGGTCCTTATATGGTTCCTCGTACGATGGCAAGCACAACTTCTGCTTGCCTAGCAACGCCATTTAAGATCAAAGGCGTAAACTACTCAATTAGTTCAGCATGTGCGACATCAGCACACTGTGTTGGCCATGCAGTTGAACAAATTCAACTTGGTAAACAAGACGTCATTTTTGCTGGTGGTGGTGAGGAACTGCACTGGACATTGGCAATGGAATTTGACGCAATGGGTGCACTTTCAACTAAATATAATGAAGAACCAGAAAAAGCGTCGCGCACATATGATGCAAACCGCGATGGTTTTGTTATCTCTGGCGGTGGTGGCATCATGGTCATCGAAGAGCTAGAGCATGCGTTGGCTCGTGGTGCGCACATTTATGGTGAAATTGTAGGTTATGGTGCAACGTCAGACGGCTATGACATGGTAGCCCCATCAGGTGAAGGCGCGGTTCGCTGTATGAAGCAGGCCATGGCGACAGTTGAAGGTGAGATTGATTACTTAAATACACATGGTACGTCTACCCCAGTTGGTGATGTTAAAGAGCTAGGTGCGATTCAAGAATTATTCGGTGACAACTCTCCTGCGATCAGCGCGACTAAAGCGATGACTGGTCATGCACTTGGTGCTGCGGGTGTTCACGAAGCAATTTATTCTGTACTGATGCTTGAGCATAACTTTATCACGCCATCAATCAATATCGATGAATTAGATGAGCAGGCGCAAGGTCTTGATATCGTTACTGAGCGTCGTGATGTTGAGTTAAATACCGTGATGTCAAACAGCTTTGGTTTTGGTGGCACGAACGCAACATTGGTTGTACAAAAATACAAAGGCTAATCTTTGATTTGCCAATAAAAAGCCCTTAGGGGCTTTTTTTTTGCCCATTGACTAACCAATTCGAATAAAGCGCGTGAGACAATAGGCACGTCGCGGAGACTATTTGGGTTTGAGTTATGGAACATAAAAACGGATATGGCGAGACCAACCTACTTAAGGCGGGAAGGTAGATTTTTTTAATATCATGTGATTGAAGAAGTAAGGGATATAGCCGTAATGTACGTTACGGCCATAGAAAAGTTGGATTAAACTTTATGCTTCATCAAACGTTCTTTATCACGAGACCAATCTCTGTCTTTGATGTCAGCGCGTTTATCATGCATCTTTTTACCTTTCGCCAAGTGAAACTCAAGTTTAACCCAGCACTTTTTCCAGTACATGGCAGTGGCAACTAAAGAAAAGCCATCACGCTCAGTTGCGCCGATGAGGCGATCAATTTCGCGTTTATTTAGTAGCAATTTACGATAACGCAAAGGGTCGCAAATAACGTGTGTAGAGGCACTGTTTAGGGGCTGGATCTGGCTGCCTAATAAAAATGCTTCACCGTCTTTTAGATGAATATAAGTCTCTGAGATATTGACCTTGCCAGCTCGGATGCTTTTGACTTCCCAACCTTGTAGTTCCATACCTGCTTCGAACTTATCGTGTAAAAAATACTCATGACGCGCTTTTTTGTTTAACGCGATAGTATTGCTCGTTGATTTATTTGATTTTTTCTTTGCCATAATGGCTTAGTCTACCTACAAATCGAATTGGAAAATAGTGTTATTTAATTTTTATGGCATATTTTCACCTACAGAGACGCTGCAAACAAGATAAATCTTAAAAACCTTGGTAAAATCGTGCTGATAAAGTTTGGAGAACGTATGCCACAAGTAGAAAAAAGTGCATTGGTGATGTACAGCACACAAGAAATGTTTGATCTAGTTAATGATGTGAACGCCTACCCGGATTTCTTACCAAACTGTTCCGGCGCAAAAGTACTAAGTAGTTCAAATGAAGAAATGACCGCCAGCCTAGAAATCACGAAGGCAGGCCTCACTAAGTGGTTTACCACTAAAAATATATTTGAAGGAAACAAAGTCAAAATGCAGTTGGTAGACGGCCCATTTAAGTCGCTTCAAGGACATTGGGAGTTTGTTGAGCTGGATGAGCATGCTTGCAAAGTCAACTTGAAGCTGGAGTTTGAATTTGCCAGTAAACTCATCGAACTTGCATTTGGTAAAGTGTTTAATGAAGTTGCAAAAAACATGGTTTCTGCGTTTACACAACGTGCTAAGTCTGTCTACGGAGTCAGATAATGATAAAAGTTGACGTTGTATTTGCACTGCCTGATAAAGCGACTAGCTTGACAGTTGACGTTGCAGAAGGCACTTCTGCTGAACAAGTAGTGCTGCAATCAGGGATCATGGAGCGTTGCCCAGAAATTGACCCGACGAATTTGAGCTTAGGGATATGGAACCGAACAGTTAAATTACACCAAGTAGTAAAAGAAGGTGACAGGGTAGAGGTTTACCGACCGTTAATTGCAGATCCTAAGGAAGCAAGAAGACGCCGAGCAGACAGAGCAAAAGAAGAAGGGCGTGCGAACAAGATCACTGGCGGTAGAGCCTGATTAGCTATCTCAGTCAAAAAAAGCCACGCATGTACGTGGCTTTTTAGCATTTGTTTCATCTAGTAATCTCTAGTTATCATTGTTGTTTGGGTCAACTATCCCGTTCGTGAGCAGACTTTTCGTCGGCAAGATCTTCTTTTAGTTTTCTGATCTTAAGGCCTAACTCTTGTCCTCGATGGCGGGCATAGTAAGTACATCCAACAAACATACTCGTTGAGAAGAGCAATTCAAGGAGTATCCAAATGAGCTCGTCTGTGGCAATCCAAAGCAGCGTGAAACCATGAATAAAATAAATGAGTACAACGAAATTGGCCCAAGCAAACGTATACGGATTGTCTCTAATTATGCCTCTGAGTGGCAGGAGCAGCGGCAATATATAGACGACAAACATAAAACCGATGCTGTGTCCTTCTCTGGGTGAAATAACAAACAGCCAAAGTGGCATTAACGTTAATAGCCCGGCGTATCCAAAAAGGGCGAGTTTATAAAACAATTTCGTATTCGGTTGTTTTGGAATTTGGCTCATAATAACTTTTTAGAAACGTTGAAAAGACGAGTGGCTAATGCACGACAGATTTTAATCTCAGCCTCCGTGAGTTCGGGGCTGTTGTCCATTCCTGCAACATGGCTAGCGCCATAAGGTGTCCCACCGCTCTGAGTAGATAGTAATTCTGGCACATCGTAGGGGACGCCCATGAGCATCATACCGTGATGAAGCAACGGTAAAGAAAGGTTTAATAGTGTTGCCTCATTACCACCATGCATACTACTTGACGATGAGAAGACACAGGCTGGTTTATCAATTAATAGGCCTTTGAGCCAAATATCACTGGTTGTTTCCCAGAATGTTTTTGCCTGTGAAGCCATCATACCAAAGCGAGTGGGGGAGCCAAACGCGAGCCCGTCACACTCAACTAAATCTTGCTTAGTAACAACAACATCATGTGGTTGTTTTTGAACAAAAGTACGTAGTCTGACATCTGCCCCATGGGCGCTGAGTGTGTCGTAAATTTCATTGGCCATGGCGGATACAGAGCCATGGCTTGAGTGATAGAGTACTAAAATAGTCGGCATTGTAATTAAATTATCTCTAGCACGGATTCTGGTGGTCGGCCAAGTGCAGCCTTATCACCATTGACAACGATTGGACGCTCGATAAGCTTTGGGTTTTCTATCATAGCTTGTCTTAGTGTATGTTCGTCGCTGTCTTTTGTCAGGCCAAGCTCTTTATAAATCGTTTCTTTATTGCGAACTAGTTGATGTGCTGATTCAAACCCTAGTTTTTTGATAAGTGAGTCTAATGTCGCTGCATCAACAGGGGTTTTTAAGTACTCAATAACTTCTGGTTGAACAGCGTTTTCTTCTAATAGCGCAAGTGTTTGTCTTGATTTAGAACAACGTGGGTTATGATAAATAATTACAGACATTAAAAAGCCCTTAACAGAGAATTTGATTGTATTTTGAGGAGATTGTATCTTATCAAAACCATACTGCCTATCGTTTACGACAACTTGAATCAATTTATCGACGGGGCAGGCAGTATCGAGATTAAAGTTTAGCTAACTCTTTTTGCATATTACGATAATTAGCCAATAGTGCTTTCAATCTTAAACGTTTTATCTCGTCTTCTTTTTCAACAAAGTTGAGGGCTTTTTGAACTTCGTCAGCCGCTTTTAAAAACGCGCCATAATGAGAGAGCAGACTCGCATTTGCTTCATGATATGCTGCTTTGTTATCACTTAATTTATAAGTGTCAGTGAGGAGTTGTTTTGCCAAAACATGTTCTGGTTTGTCGAGTAAAAACACCTTTAAGAGTTGCTCTGCTTTATCAAACTGCTTCGCTTTTATAGCTGTGTTTGCCAGATTCAACGTAATTACTTGATTATTTGGTCTTAATTCATGTTTATCTTCAAGCAATTTAAGCGCCACATCAAACTTATTTTGGCCTATCTTGATGTCCGTATATACATCGAGGAAAAATAAGTTATTTGGTTTTGACGCTAACAGTTTTTTGATGATCTTCTCTGCTTGTTGATACTTTTCTTGATCCAGCATCGCTATCGCTAGGCCGTATTCTAATGCGCTATTATCAAGCGCTGAGCTTGTTCTTAACTCATTTTCAAAAAATGCTTGAGCGTCAGCATCTTTCATATGATATCGAGCTAACACTCGGCTTTTGGCATAATGAAAGTCTGCGCTGCTTGGTACATACTTCTTTGGGTATTGCTGAGCACGCAAACGTACATCAGATACCCTAGATTCTGGTAAGGGGTGCGTAAGCAAAAAAGCGGGCGGTTTATTTTGAAACCTAACTTGGGCTGCAAGCTTGGTTAAAAACTCACTCGCCGCATAAGGGTCATAGCCTGCTCGTTGTAACGTTTGCATACCAAAACGATCTGCTTCTTGCTCTGCTTTGCGGCTATGCGTTAACTGACTCAATGACGCTTGGGTACTATTTGCTGCAAGAATGGCCATCCCCGCGTCAGGCGCGATCACAGTTGCTAAAATACCTGTGATTAATCCGGCAATTGTAAGTGCACTATTATCTTTGGCTTGTTGGATACGTCTGGCCAAATGCCTTTGCGTAACGTGTGCAATCTCATGCCCCAATACAGAAGCAAGTTGACTCTCATTGTCTGATTGTGCAAGCAAGCCTGTATGGACGCCGACATGGCCCCCATAAAATGCGAAAGCATTAATGGCTTTGTTGTCTAACCAAAAGAATGAAAACGGAAATCTCACGTCATTGGCACTGGCAACTAGTTTATTACCTAGTGTTGTTAGATACTCATCCAACACGGGGTCTTGTATCAACGGCGAGCCAGAGCGAATTTGCATCATCATGACATCCCCGATGAGCTGCTCTTTCTCGATAGGTAAAACCTGAACAGCCGAAGTGCCTAAATCAGGTAGCTTAAAATCGGACTTTGCTTGATTTACAGCTGAAAAACTCAAAGAGAGGGCACAAAGCGTGGTTACAATTGCTTTCTTTAGTTGCATTCTAGTCCTTCTTTAGATCGTCGCCTAACATGATTTTCGCGAGGTTAATTTCATCCTCACATGCTCTAGCGTCTTTCTCACATAACATATAAAAATCTTTTATTGAGACCCCATCAACACACACAACGTTCAATTCTCTTTTTAAAAGAGAGATTGTTTGGTGCACGACTTTGTGTGCATGAAGGATAAGTGCTTTGTCTGCAATGTCTCCACGCTCGAAATAAAATCTAATAAATTTATGAAGTTGGCTAAATCTAATCAAGGTTTTCATCGCATGGGGATCCCATACATTGAACTCTAAAAATTTATTGTCTTTTAGATAGGTATCCACTTTAACATTGCGAGCAATGGGGTATGCCCAAAGTTCGAAGCCTCTGTCGGTAAAAACTTGATGTAAATGAATTTTGGGGGCATTCTCACAGTGAATGAAGCCGTTATCATCTTCATATCCATCTAATAAATGTAGATTCCAATTTCTTTTGTCTATCAGACGTTTGATTGCATTGTCAAAACCATGCTGAAAAATACCTTCACTCTCACTGACTGAAGAGGCTACAAGGTGATAGAAAGGAGGAAGCTCACCCCAATTGATTTGTTTTTTGTACCAATTGATCTCTTTTAATGTTGGGTTAGCCGGCAAACGTGCCTTGTTATTTGCTCGTGGCATGTGGTTTCCCGTAATGCTTGCTATATCTCTATAAGAATAAACCATTGGCTAGATACAAGCCATAGAAACAAGGTCTAATTATTAACTAAATATACAATTTATTACTTGCCACCAACTGGTTATATACTCTATAAAGCGGGTTATGAATCACTGAGTGTAATTATAATCACACCAATGAGTTATCAGGCGTGTTTGATTTTTTAAACAGAAAGAGTGTAGTTGTAATTTTTACGTTAATCGATGTGTAATTAGCACTAACGTGAATTACTTAATGAACGTAGGGGACGTCTTTTGCATAGTGAAAAAGCGATTGAGCAAAGTGTGTATGCAGTGGACCTGAGAGGGTATGTCTGCCCTCAACTATTTGTTCAGTTCAAATGGCAATTAAAAAACAAATGTGATCACGCGTGTGTAATTAGGTTTGGTTATGGTAAAGAGCAGGATATCGACGATATCCTAAATTATTTAACATGTCACAAAATACAGTTTTCGGTAATTAGCGCTGAGAATAATCAGTTTATAGAGGTACACAGCACCGATGTTTGAACTCATAAAGTCTTGGTATCAAGACAAATTTTCTGACCCTGATTCTGTAACATTGCTACTGTTATTGGTTTTCACGGGGACGATGTTGTACTTTTTTGGGTCGTTTGTTATTCCCGTGCTTGTGGCGCTCGTCATAGCGTACTTATTAGACTGGCCAGTAACTCGGCTTCAACGTGTGCTGCCAAGTCGGATTATGGCGACAAATATTGTGATGCTTGGATTTGTTGGTCTTGTGCTCGCTCTCATGTTGGTAATTGTACCTGTGCTTTGGTCTCAAACTAGTAACCTGGTTCAAGAAACCCCAAGTATGATAGAAACTGGAAAGGATTATCTCCTTCACTTGCCTGACAACTATCCGAATTTGATTTCTGTACAGCAAGTACAAAATATAGTTGCAGCTGTCGAAAGTAAGGTTGTGGCGCTCGGTGAGTTAATTGTTTCTGTATCTTTGACGTCTATCAAGGACGTCGTTGCATGGCTAATCTACCTTATCTTGGTCCCACTACTCGTATTTTTTATGCTTAAAGATAAAGAGCCACTCACCACTGGTATAAAACAGCTGATCCCAAAAGACCGCAAGCTAATTACGCAGGTATGGGAAGAAATGGACCACCAAATCATGAATTATATTCGTGGTAAAGTTATCGAGATTGTTATTGTCGGTGGTACAAGTTTTATTGCTTTCGCCGTGCTTGAACTCAGGTATGCGGCACTATTAGGTACGCTTGTTGGCCTGTCTGTTTTAATTCCTTTTATAGGTGCGGCCTTAGTGACAATACCCGTAGCAGCCGTTGCTTTATTCCAATTCGGTATTGCCCCCGAGTTTTGGACGATTTTAATTGTTTACGGCATCATTCAAGCGCTTGATGGCAACTTATTAGTGCCGCTGCTGTTCTCTGAAGCCGTGGATTTAAACCCTGTGTATATTATTGTTGCCGTCCTATTCTTCGGAGGGCTTTGGGGGTTCTGGGGCGTATTTTTTGCGATACCTTTAGCATCTTTAGTGAAGGCACTTGGTAATGCGTGGTCGACAAGCCACAAAACGCTCATAACTAAAAAAGTGTAAACGGTGGCCATTTAGATACAAAAAAGGAGCACGGGCTCCTTTTTTGTATCTAAATGGAATAGAATTTGAATTTGATAAATCAAAATCGTCTTAACGATGTTCTGGTTACCCTGTAAAATGGAATAACATAGTTAATTTAGTTATAAGTGCAATCGTGATTCATCCAGCTCTTTCCACGCCTGTTTATTTAGATGCCAACGCAACGACACCCGTATTAGAACCCGTCGCTGAAGAAGTGATGAATGCGATGCTCGTTGAGTTTGGTAATCCCTCTAGTTCCCATATCGCTGGCGTAAAGGCAAAAAGGCTGCTGGAGCACACCAGAGCACAAGCCAGAAAGCTAATAGGGGCTAAAAAAGGAGAGCTACTTTTTACGTCCGGTGCCACAGAGGGGATTCAAACTGCAGTTGTGTCCGTTTTGAGTAGCTATATGGATAGCACGTTACATTACGACAACCCGGTACTCTTGTATGGAGCGACTGAGCACAAAGCGGTGCCCAATACACTTCATCATTGGAATAAAATGATGGGGCTAAATGCGCAAGTGTTAGAAATTCCGGTTAATAAAGATGGCATCTTAGATCAAGATTTTATCTCAACACATATTTGCCAAGCAGTGTTGATCTGCACAATGGCAGTGAATAACGAAACTGGGGTAATACAAGATTTACAGGCAATAGAAAAAACAATTAGGACGAATAATAGCGATGTTGCTTGGTTGGTGGATTGTGTTCAAGGGTTGGGTAAAATCGAATTAAATATGGATTCGATTTCAATAGATTATGCACCGTTTTCTGGACATAAACTTTACGCGCCTAAAGGCATTGGATTTTTGTATATTCGTGCTGAGCGACCATATACACCGTTTATTGCAGGGGGAGGTCAAGAAGCCGGAATGCGCTCAGGAACAGAAAACCTCCCCGGGATCGCAGGATTGAGTTGCCTGTTTGAGTTAATGATGGGGGAACGCAGCCCATTTAAGCCAAGCACGCTGCTGGCGCATCACCGAACATTACTCATTGCGGCATTAAATGACACCTTCGATAACATTGATTATCACAGCAAACTAGAACTAAGTGTACCCACAACCATTAACTTTTCAGTGCCATCACTATCGAGTAAAGAAATCATGGATTTATTTGATGCTGCTGGCATAAGAGTGAGTGGGGGGTCAGCTTGTAGCGCAGGAGCGAAAAGTAGCTTTGTATTGGAGGCTATGGGACATGGGCGTTGGCAATGCGAAAATGCTATCCGCCTTTCATTTGGTCCCGCGGATAGCACGGAGTTTATTGAGCTGGCGTGCAAAGCGATTCGACGCCTAAAAGTGCCGCTTCGACATCACTGTTTAAGCGGGAGCGTTGTCAGTAGCAGTGGACCTATTTGCGCACTTGGGTTGACTCAAATTGAACACCACGGGGAAAGTTGCTGGATGTTTGTCGGGCCGGATTTGAGTGTCATTATTTATAACCCGATAGAAGCATTAATACCAAAAATCACAACCATCGTAACCCATCAAAACTTGCGATTGAAGTCGATTTTAGTAAAGAACTTTACTGTTTCACAATTCAATGCTAAAGATGAATTATATCAAGCGCTTAATGCTCATGGTGCGGTATCGATTGAATCGCCCCCTGATTGTCACCAGTACCATTTATCAACCGAGACTTTTGAAGGAAGGCCGTGTTACAGGCTGAACACTGCGGCGAATAAAACAGTGATTTTTGCAGATGGCAATGTATCAACTCCCTTATCATTTGATCTTTTGTGCTCACCGGCAGGTAGTGTCGATGCTGCTAATGCGCCGTTTATATCTCATTGTTCAACTGATTTTTCAGACATTTATTCGTTCAAAGCTGCGATTGAATGGCTTGAACAACATAATGGGGTGGTGTTGGATGTTCGAGAACCAATCGAACACGATGTGTCGACAGCCAAGCTGAACGCGTTATTTGAGCTTAATTGCGACGCTAAGTTAATGAATATTTCTGTGAATCGTTTAGCAGACGCGTTTCTAAATAATCAGCTTGATTGTGACACGGCATATTTGTTGGTTTGCCGTACTGGTACTCGTTCAAAGAAAGCTCAGCAGGCGTTGCATAGGCTAGGTGCTAAACAGATTGCTAATTTTCATGATGGAATGGCGCTATATTAACAGCGCCATTAACGAGTAAGCTACTTGGGCGCTGGTCCGGTACTTTCACGAATAACAACAGACGGTGTAAAGGTCGTAATAATATCTTTATCGTGTGAGCGGCTACCACGTGTTTTTGAGAATAACAAACGTGCTGCATGCTCTGAGATAACACTGTTAGCTTGATGAGCCGTGGTAAGTTTCGGCCATGTTTGTCGAGAGAAGGGAGAGTCCTCAAACCCTGAAATAGATAACTGCTCAGGAATAGCGATGTTCATAAGCCGAGAGGCAAATAATGCCCCAGCCGCAATTTCATCGTTGCCGCCCAAAATTGCAGTTATCCCAGATGCATTGTTATTTTTAAGCAATGCTTTTGCACCTTCAACGCCAGACTCGAATGAATAGGTCCCCTCGTAAACTAAGCTTTCTTCATATGACAAGGCGTTATCCAGTAGTGCTTGTTTGTATCCGGATAATCGCTCAGTGGTCGATTTGTGCTCCGAATCTCCACAGGCGAAAGCGATGATTTTGTGTCCAAGGTTTATCAGGTGTTCAGTAATTTCATAGGCCGCGGCATAGTCGTCTACATAGATACAGTTATTCTGTTTAGTTGCTTCTTTTGAGTCAGTTTGCGTTGAGGGTTCGCTATTTTGGCCTGAAAGAAGCCTTACATAAGCAATTCCCAAGTCATCTAACATTTGAATTATATGTTTCTGTTCTGACAAAGGCGGTGTAAGTACAAGTCCCGCTAGTCTAGAACGCTGAATCATCGTTGCTATCTCTTGTTGCATGTCAGGATCACCTGCTGAACAAGGGTGTATAACCAGTTCGTAGCCTTCCTCTTTACATCTTGAAAGTACACCGTTCTGCATATCAATAATGTAGTATGCATTGGGGTTGTCATAAACTAAACCGATGGCAAATGAGGAAGTACCTGCAAGGTTTCGAGCAGCTGTATTGGGCTGATAGTTCAGTTCCTTAACTGCTTGCATCACGATATCGTAAGTCTTTTTTCTAACTGAAGGCTCTTTGTTGATAACCCTCGATACTGTCTTCATTGATACGCCAGCATGTTTTGCGACGTCGTTAATGGTTACTTTCATTTTTTTTCTTCTATGAAATCAAAAGGCGTTAGTTTCGCCAAAATATGGGTAACTTTGGTTTAGCCTAGAAAATTAGTGGGCTTAACACTTGAAACGAATGACACGTTTAATAATTAAAACGCAATATAGTATATTTCAGCATTTCAGGAAACGATCAAATTAGTTTGATTAGTATTGAGCCGTAAATTTAACTCCAACTGAATATCTTGAAATTATTTTATGATACCGGTGTCAAAAAATAAAAAATCAGTTATTATAGGGATAGTAAAATGAAAAACATGATGTTTGACAGCGTTGTCATTTTAACTTATGGTTAACGCTCGATTATGTTTATGTGTGTGATCTAGGTATTTTGCACACAATCATCGCTAGGGGAAAAAATATGAATTGCCGTACATCTTTACCAAGTTGGCAAGCATTAACAGCATCGTCGGAAAGACTTAAAAAGCAACACTTAAAAACGCTTTTTGACAATGACTCAGGACGTTTTGATAAATTTTCTAGACATCTTCCTGGGGTCCTTTTTGACTTCTCCAAACAATTGATTGACGACACATCATTTGAGCAACTAGTTGCACTAGCGAAAGAATCAGATATCGCAGCTTGGCGAGATAAAATGTTCTCAGGTGAAAAGATTAATTTTACTGAAGACCGAGCTGTGCTGCACGTTGCGCTAAGAAATAGAGCCAATACCCCCATTTTGGTTGATGGCGTTAATGTGACAGAACAAGTTCAATCAGAGCTTGAAAAAATGAAAGGCTTTTCAGACCGTGTGAGAAACGGTGAATGGAAAGGCTACACAGGCAAACCTGTGAAAAATGTTGTGGCAATCGGTGTTGGGGGGTCTAACTTGGGCCCACAAATGGTCACAGAAGCTTTAAGTGCCTACGCCGATGAGACATTAAATGTCCACTATGTTTCCAACGTTGATGGTGTACAGTTAGCACAAGTCCTTAAGCAGGTCGACGCAGAGACCACTTTGTTTGTGATCTCCTCTAAAACGTTTACCACGTCGGAAACAATGAACAACGCGCGTTCGTCAGTGAGTTGGTTTTTAGACAGTGCGCAAGATAAAAAAGCGATTGCAAAACATTTTGTGGCTGTAAGTACAAACTTAGAAAAAACGCGCGAATTTGGCATCGCGGACGAAAACGTCTTCACGATGTGGGATTGGGTAGGGGGCCGATTTTCTCTCTGGAGCGCCATTGGTTTACCAATTGCCCTATACCTTGGTTATGACAAGTTTGTTGAAGTGCTTGAAGGCGCATTTGAAGTCGATGAGCATTTTAAAAATACAGAATTTGAGCAAAATATACCGTTGATTATGGCATTACTAAGCGTGTGGAATACCAGCTTTTTAGGTCATACTTCGCAGGCTATTTTACCTTATGATCAAGCGTTGCATATGTTACCTGCATATCTTCAGCAAGGCGAAATGGAAAGTAACGGTAAACATGTAACATTTGATGGTCAAACTGTACCATACACGACTGTGCCAATTATTTGGGGCATGACTGGTATTAACGGTCAGCACGCATTTTATCAATGCTTACACCAAGGTAATGTAATTGTTCCGGCTGACTTTATAGCGTCTGTAGAGCCGCAAGTTGCGTTAGGCAAGCATCATGATGTATTACTTTCTAACTTCTTGGCGCAAACTGAGGCGATGATGGCTGGTGTAAATGAAGCACAGGTTCGCAACGACTTACAGTCAAAAGGTAAGACGGAAGAAGAAATAAACGAGTTAGTAGCTCATAAAATACATAAAGGAAATCGACCAACAACGTCAATTGTTTTAGACAAGGTAGATGCTAAAGCCGTTGGTCGATTGATCGCCATGTACGAACATAAGATTTTTTGCCAGGGCATTATTTTAAGCGTTTGCTCATTTGACCAATGGGGCGTGGAACTTGGCAAAGGTTTGGCAAATAATATTGAAGCTGAACTTACTAAAGAGAATGTAGCGCACGAGCACGATAGCTCGACAGCTGGACTAATTGCTTACTACAAGCAAAAAAGAAACAATTAACCAAGTTGTTCAATAATAACTTGATGTGAAAAGAATACCTTTGAACGGGTAGCGCTGGAGTACTTAGGGCCTGTATTTTTGTGAGAGGAATTACAGAGCCCCTAAGACTCATTTTGACTAATTATTTAATTTGAATACAACTTACTTAATGTGCTTTTGTACTCAACCCTAAGTAAGTAAAATAATCTGCGAACGAATTCAAACCTAAAAGAAGTAGAGTTTGGTCTATTCACCTTTGAACACCAAACGGTTTTGATTATCGCGCGTGTTCGCTCCTCAATATGATCGCGCGCCTAACCTTGTGAGATATAATTATGCTTAATCCTTTTGATATCGTAATTTTTGGTGGGGGCGGCGACTTAGCGTTGAGAAAATTGTTGCCCGCAATGTATCGAGCATATCAAGAAGGCAACTTGCCTGAGGGTACTCGCATATTGCCGACGGTTCGAGAAGAAAGTAAAAAAAATGACTATGTTGATACGGCACACAAAGCACTACAAGAATACTTAAGTAACGGCGAATACAATCAGAAAGACTGGAATGAGTTTGCTAAATTTTTAGTGCCAGTTGTAGTAAACGTCACTGAGGCTGATGATAACTGGGACGTGTTAAGAGAGATACTCGATACAGATGAAGCTGACAAATCTCGTGTGTTCTATCTATCTCTTCCTCCCGCTGTCTACGGCACCTGTTGTGAACTTCTTTCTAAAAAATCCCTCATTTCTAAAAATTCTCGTGTAGTTGTCGAGAAGCCGATTGGTTATTGCGGTGAGTCTGCTGAAGAAATTAACTCAAAAATCGCAGAATATTTTGAGGAGAGCCAAATCTTTAGGATCGACCATTACTTAGGTAAGGAAACGGTTCAAAACCTGATGGCGCTTAGGTTTTCGAATGTTTTATTTGAAAACCTATGGGATGCGAAAACGATCGATAATATTCAAATCAGCATTTCGGAAACAGTAGGACTTGAAAGCAGAGCAGGTTTTTATGATAAAGCAGGTGCACTGCGTGATATGGTGCAAAATCACCTTCTACAGTTGTTGTGCTTGGTTGCGATGGAGTCACCACATAAACTGAACGCAAACAGCATCCGTAATGAAAAGTTAAAGGTCCTAGAAGCACTTAGACCACTTACGGATGAATTGGTTGATGACAATGTTGTCAGAGGGCAATATGTACCGGGTGATTTGAATGGCAATCTTGTACCTGGTTATTTGGAAGAGCTGGGTGAAGGCTCGAGCACGACCGAAACATTCGTTGCGATTAGAGCACACATAGAGAACTGGCGTTGGTCTGGTGTGCCATTTTATTTGCGCACTGGTAAACGAATGAAACAACGCTGTGCAGAAATTGTCGTTGAATATAAACCGGTATCTCACAATGTTTATGACGAAAAAGTGGGGCCAATACTACCAAATAGACTGATTATCAGACTACAACCAGAAGAAAGCATCCAACTCACGCTGATGTCAAAGCGTCTAGACAACTTAGAGATGCAGCTTGAACCTGTTACCTTGAATATTGAATTGAGTGAAAAATATAGTAATGGTTTCCACTCTGATGCATACAAACGCTTAATGCTGGATGCTGCGGCAAATAACCCGTCGTTATTTATCCACCGAGATGAAGTAAGACAAGCTTGGAAGTGGATTGATCCGATTATTGCGAGATGGCAAGAAAAAGGAACGCCTGCACTGTATCGTGCCGGATCTTGGGGACCTGAGTCTGCAGACGAGCTACTCGCTGAGAAAAACCATGCTTGGTTCAACGTAGGAGAGAAGAATTAATGGCTTTATTGAATGAAAAGTTTTTCGACTCTAAAGACGAAATGACAGAACATTTGGCGTCATTGCTTGAAAATACATTGAGCTCAGCATTGAACAAAGATGGCCAAGCTAGCATGCTCGTGTCAGGCGGCTCATCTCCAGCACCTGCATATAAGCGACTATCAAGCCTTGAGCTGGACTGGAGTAAAGTTACGGTTGCTATGGTTGATGAAAGATGGGTTGAACCATCTCATGAAAAGTCAAACGAGGCATTTATAAACGCCACCTTATTACAGAACAATGCGGCAACAGCACACTTTGTGACTATGAAAAATAGCGCTGAGTCTGCAGAGCAGGGCAGAAATGAAGTTGAAAATCAGTACCAATCACTCAAACAGCCCTTTGATGTAACTATTTTAGGTATGGGGCCTGACGGTCATACCGCCTCTTTATTCCCAAATGCAGCTGGCCTTGAAGCAGCATTGGAAACGGAGCAGTTGGTTTGTGCTATTAATGCTATTCAAAGTGAAGTGACGGGCAGCATTACAGAGAGAATGAGCTTATCACTGAATGGAATAGCAAATACTCAACATGCAATCTTGTTGATCAGTGGTAACGCAAAGCGTGACATTTATGAAGAAGCGAAAAAACCGGGTTCGGCACTTGATGTGCCACTTCGGGCTGTATTGGGACTACCTGACCTAAAACTAAGTGTTTTTTGGTGTCCATAATTGGTTAATCATAGAAAAGCACACCAATAGTGTGCTTTTCTTTTTGTTCAAATCCACCCATTTATACAACCTCTTTCAATTTATAATACTTACAACATGTCTTGGTGTACTCAGTACATTGTTTCATTTGTTTTTTTAGGCATCTCTCATCAATATTCTGTGCAGTGGCATCAAAAAAAGGCCGTACTCGCTCCTTCTTACATACTTTATTATTAATTGTTATAAAGAATTGCGATTCAAAAAAGCGCAAAACTTGATCGTTTATTGATATTTTTATAATTCTTGTGTGTGACTTGTTCGGTAACTAATTAATTTTAAAGTTACTTATTTTCCATTTATTAATGTTGTCGCAAGTATTGCCAAAGTTCAGCTTTTACTAGACATGCGCATTCAAATAAACTAAAATGACAGCGTTGTCATTGAGAATGTTTATCACCTTGAACAGCTTCTGCCCAGGCTACTATTTGGTAAACTCTTCAAAAAGCTGCATTAAAATCACGCAGTTCTTAAAATAGATACAAAAAAATTGTATCAATCACCTCATAAACTACAGATTTATACATTTCCTGTGGTATATTAATACTCGTTTGTAACAAAGTATCTCCAAATTAAGAATAATCTCTTATTTTTTAATGTTTTAGCTTTTGAAATGAAAAATTTTAAAGTGTTAAGGCAAAAAACATGTAGCGATTATGTAATTTTGGGTGTATGGTTTGTTATTAGATGACAGCGTTGTCATCATCACTGGGCAGAAGTGATTTAAAAACCAACAAAATGATTCAAGGGGAATCCTGTGTTAGCTAATAATTTTAAGAAAAGTTTACTAGCTGCAAACATTGGTCTTGCGTTAACCGCAGGCGTATCTGGTGTAGCAGTTGCTGAAACCGGCAATCAAGTTAAAGAAGACGTAGAAGTAATTGAAGTACGCGGTATTCGTCGCTCTTTAAAGGAATCAATTAACACAAAACGTTTTGCAAATAGCGTAGTAGATGCTGTATCTGCAGAAGATATTGGTAAGTTTCCTGACAGCGATGTAGGTGAAGCATTAGGTCGTATCCCTGGTGTTGCGGTAAACCGTCAGTTTGGTCAAGGCCAGCAAGTATCAATTCGTGGTGCTTCTAACCAACTTACTTTAACTACACTAAACGGACAATCAGTTGCGTCAACAGGTTGGTATGACCAACAAGCAATTGACCGTAGCTTCAACTATTCTCTTCTTCCGCCTCAAATGATCGGCGCTATCGAAGTTTATAAGTCATCTCAAGCAGACTTAGTTGAAGGTGGTGTAGGTGGTACTGTTAACGTAATTACACGTAAGCCTCTTGATTTAGATGCAAATTCAGCATATTTCTCTGTAGAAGGTGAGTACTCAACTGAGTCTGAAGAAACAGATCCTGGTTTCTCTGGTCTATATAGCTGGAAAAACGCTGATGAGACTTTCGGTATCTTAGGCGCAATCGGTTATGAAGATACAACTTATGTACGTCGCGGTAACGAAGCTTCATATGGTTGGGACGGCGCAGAGTCAGTAAACTACTTCGAACAGCAGCGTGAAAGAACATCTATCGACTTAACTGCTCAGCTAGCACTGAATGACAATTCAGAGCTAGTTTTCCACTACATGAGCCTAGAATTAGAAGCGGATAACAACAACAACAGCTTGTTCTTGTTCTCTAACACGGGCAATTGTACAGCGAAAATTGAAGCGACGGATGTTTGTCTGACACGCTCAAATACAGCTGAAAACCCAGCGCCAAACAGAACTTTCCTTCAAACATTTGCGCGTTTTGCTTCAATGAGCTCTGACGTATTTGATGTTGCATACAACTATGAAGGCGACGGCTTTAAAGTAGAAGCTCGCGTAGGTATGACAGAGGCAGAAGGTGGTACTGATTTAACTATTAACCATGCAACTTACCTAGGTACTACAGATGACCTGAACGGTATGGTTATCGATAACTCTGGTAAAGCATCAACAGTTACTTTACCTAAAGGCGGTTGGAACAGCTCTGAATTTGACCCAAGCTGGGATGGGCGTGGACTTCAAAACTGGGCTTCTCAAAAGGCACCAAATAAAGACGAAGAGACATACTTCCAACTTGATGTTACTTTCGAGCTTGATCACGAATACATCACAAGTGTTAAAGGTGGACTTCGTTGGACTGACCATGAGGTAGAGAAAAACTCATTCCGTCCTACACACAAAGCACACAATACAATCAACCCAACTGAATATTGGGGCGCAGTAGATGCGGCAGGTACGGATGCTATTGCTATTCCTCTACCGAATATTGCTGCTATGCGTTCAAATGCAGAAGCAACGTTCGATACTTGGTATCAAGACCGTTCAGGTTTCTCTACAGTTGAAGAAGAAAATATCGCTATTTACCTAATGGCTAATTACCAAGGTGAAAACTTCCGCGGTAACTTTGGTGTTCGTTACATTTCAACGGATGCATCATCAAGCTTCTACGCGCCAGATCCTGCGTTTGTTGCACCTCACATTGCACAAAACAATGGTCTAAGCACGAATATCGTGAAGACTGAAGGTGATTACAGCGAGATTTTACCGAGCTTCAACTTAGCATATGACGTTACTGAAGATAGCATTGCACGTTTCTCAATCGCGCAGGTAATCTCACGTCCAAATTACGATGATATGTTCGCTGCGACAGCAATCAGTGGCTACGGTGATACTCAGCGTGGCAATGAAACGCTAACACGTGGTAACCCAGCACTTAACCCATACAAAGCAACTCAAGCTGATTTAGGTTATGAGTACTACTATGGTGATGCGAACATGGTTGCTGTAACGCTTTTCTACAAAGATGTGAGCAACTTTACTACAAGTTCTACACTACTTAACCAGTCAGTGGGCATTGTAGACCCAGTGACAGGTGAAGACAGCTGGCAGGTTGATAGCCGAATTGATGGTGAAGGTGGTGATATCACGGGTATCGAATTCCAAATCCAGCATGAGCTAGGTGGTGGTTTCGGTACTATCTTCAACTATACATATGCTGACGGTTCAGTTGACCCATCTAACTTTGTTGATGCAGTAGGTGTATTCTCTGATAGCTCTGAAAATACAATCAACGCAGTTGGTTATTATGAAAATGACGACCTAAGTGTTCGTCTAGCATATAACTGGCGTTCTAAGTACATGATTCGTGAGACTGGTTTCTACGGTAACCGTATGCATGATGACTTTGGTACACTTGATTTGACAGCAAGTTACAACGTAAATGATAACATTACTTTACGTTTTGCAGCAGTTAACCTAACTGAAGAAGACAGCGTTCAATACGGGCCAGCAGTATCTCCAGCTGGTTCGAAAACTGAATTACGCGACGGCTTTGCGGCTTGGTCTTATCAAGGCGATGCTAGATACTCAGCAGCGATTGATTTCCGCTTCTAAGTTTTAGTCATTAGAATGATATAGCCTCAGTTTTACTGGGGCTTTTTTTTTACTAAAGCAAACTAATTATGCGCAAGGTATGTCAACGGCTTTATTGGTTCAAAAAGCCATCTTACGAAATTGATATTAACCCCGACTTATAAAAACATTTAATTATGCTTGCAGGTTAAAACCTTAACAGCGCTAAAGTGCGATCTATCCCTTTTCACAGATAAATTGTAGTAAGGTAGTAGCTGGCGTTTTTTTTAACAAAAATTTATAGACACTTTAATCGGAAGTGGTAATTCGACGGTGAGATATGAACGGTGAGATTAAACAAGTCGTTGTTGTTGGCGGAGGCACGGCAGGGTGGTTGGCGGCTTGCCATCTAGCAAAACAATTAGAACCAGCAATAAATCAAGACATCTCGGTCACATTAGTTGACTCTCCAGATATCCCAACAATAGGGGTTGGGGAGGGGACCGTACCCGTGATGCGAGATACGCTAAAATATTTTGGTATTAGTGAAGTAGAATTTATACAACGCTGTGACGTGACATTCAAACAAAGTATCAAATTTGTAGATTGGGAGCTTCCTCCCAAAGATGGTCTGTCTACTTTTTATCACCATTTGTTCGATTTCCCGAATATCAACCCTTTTAATCCGACGCCGTACTGGCTGTCTGATATAGAGCTCAATAAAACCCATTACGCTGATTTAGTGTCAGTTCAGTCTCATATTTGTGAGCTTGGTTTGGCACCAAAGTTGAATCGAGATGGGGAGTTTGCAGGCCTGTTTAACTATGCATATCACTTGGATGCGGGCAAGTTTACACAGATGTTGTCAGAACATGGTATTTCAAAACTGGGTATTAAAAATGTCAAAGCGAATGTGAAGCAGGTTCACCTTAAAGACAATGGCGAAATTGCGCACCTTGAAACTGATTCAGCAGGTGTCATAGGTGGAGATATTTTTGTTGATTGTACTGGGTTCAAAGCCATGCTTATTGAAAAAAGCATGGGGGCAAAGTTTGTAGATAAAAGTGACGTGTTGCTTACGGACACCGCGCTGGCAATTCAAATTCCTTATGAAGACAATAGTACCCCAATACCACCCTTTACCATTTCAACGGCACAGAAACATGGATGGATCTGGGATATCGGGCTTACCCAGAGAAAAGGGGTTGGTTATGTGTTTTCTAGTAACCATCAGTCTGAAGATCAGGCTGTGCAAACATTGGCTAATTATCTTGGCCAGTCGGCGCAAGATATTGCACCACGAAAAATTTCAATGAAAGTGGGTTACCAAAGAGAAGCTTGGATTAAAAACTGCGTCGCAATGGGGCTTTCACAAGGGTTTGTTGAACCACTGGAGGCGACTGGGCTGCTAATGTTTGACGTGACTGCGAGAATGTTTTCAGAGGCGCTACCTGATTTAAAAACAGATATGCCTTTACGTGCTCGTCGATTTAACGAAGATATTTGTCAAATGTGGGAATCAACAGCCGATTTTATAAAGCTCCATTACTATTTGTCAAAGCGAGATGACTCACAGTTTTGGATAGACAACAGGGATCCGTGTTCTATTTCGACAGAGCTTGCTGAAAAGCTTGAAATGTGGCGCAGTAAACTCCCTTCTCAATTCGATTTTAGGCATACCCTAGACTCTTTTAGAGTCAGCAATTACTTGTATGTTTTATATGGAATGAACTTTGAAACTCGACTCAGCGGGCGCCATGCACAGTATCAGAAGATAGATGCCGTTAACAAGTTACGCAGTGAAGTTGAAAAAGGGGTTCAGTACTGTAAGAACAATTTACTTTCTCATCGTGATTATTTAGAAAAAGTACGCAAGCTAAGTTAGGCTTGCGTGCTACGTTGACCAAATACGATAAAACTTGTGATTGTAAGGCGGCCTTCAGTAAGCGATTTGTCGCTGGGGGGCTCACCGACAATACATGCAGAGTGTAAAATGTTGCTCGGAAAAGCAACGATGTCGCCAAATTGCGCCTCTAAATATTGGGTTCTCATAAATAATGGGTGATCCGCTCTGATATATGCGGGGGACTCTAGAGGCTTTGCCTGCAACTCTGTGTCTAATATATCTCTATAAGTGTCATGGTTTGTGGTCGTAATCTCTTCAAACCCAGTTGCTCGATGCTTGTAAAAGCCGGTCCCACCAAATTGGTTATCACATAAATAGTGGACCAACGCAATTTGATTTGGATTCAAATTGTCAAAGTGAGGGATCGTTTGGTATGGGCCTAGCTCGGTTTGTGACTTTGTTACAACGGCATAGTTTGCGCTGACTCTTTTTACATCGTTTACATCTAAACCGAAAAAAGGCGCCATCTTAGTCATAATTTCTCTAATAAAATCGTAATAACTGTCTGGAACGCGTGCCCACAATCCGGGGTAGCTATTAATCGGTTTCACCCAGTCTGGTTTGTAATCTGATGCAAGTTTCTTCCACTTCAAACTCTCTTGACCCGTACTCAAGCAACAAATAGGTGTGTGGCTATCGGTAGGGGTTAAATTCATAATGTCTTGATCCACTGTGCATCCTTTCAATAAAGTTACGTGTTGGGTGCGAAAAGTTTACAGCTTATGTTGCGTAAGCTGTGGGCCTTGTTCGTAATTGACTGTTCCCAATTTATCAAATTCTACACAGTTTGTTTAGCGCAATTTGCCTTCAGTGTTTTTACAATTAAAGTACGAGAAAGAGGCAAATAGCGAAAAGCTTTTACATGAGGGACGTAAATGTAAAAATTCCCGCTATAAGGGCTTTTCTTTTGGTCCCAAAACCATTAGCCTTAGGGCCACTAAAAGTAAAAATTACGAATTTGAATGGAGTAGTATTATGGCGGAGCAACAAGTGCAGCCTTTACACAACGAAAAGCATGCCAACATAAAAGTTAAAAATGGCATCAATGTTGAATTTTTGAAATCACAGCACCTTATCCCTGTTGTTGCTCATGAGTTTGCTCGCGTAGCAACTGAGTTTCCAATGGCGTTTGTTAAAAACACGGAAAGTGGCCAATTCCAAGCTGTTGCTTTATTTGGTTTAGAGCCAGGCGAAAACTTATATGTTAAAGATGGCAAGTGGCAAGCAGGTTTCGCACCGCTTGCGGCAGCGCGCTATCCTTTTGGTTTGGTTAAACACCCTGAAGAAGACCAGTTTGGTATCGTTATTGACGAAGCAAGTCCACTTGTAAGCGAAGAAGAAGGTAATGCTCTGTTTGCAGATGGCAAAGAAACTGATTATCTTCAAGCGCGAAAAGAAGCGCTAGTGAACTATGTTGAGTTTGCTCGTGTGACAGAAGTTTTCACTAAGTACTTAGCTGACAAAGAGCTGCTTGTACAACAGACGCTAACTGTAGACATCGCGGGTGAGAAAAAAGACATCAACGGCATTTACCTAGTAGATGAGCGTAAGCTAAACGAACTTAGCGACGAAGAGTACCTTGAACTGCGTAAACGTGGTTATCTAGCTCCTATTTTTGCGTTTTTAACTTCTACGCACCAAGTAGCGCGCCTAGCTCGTCTTAAAGCGTCTCTACAAGAAGCTTAATTATAAAGTGTCCAACACCTGGACACAGTAAAAAACGCTTGCCTTGCAAGCGTTTTTTTATGCCCATCATATCACTTCACTGGTTTGACAGTTTTCGTCCTGACATTCCGCACGCTTTACATTTTTGTCACGTTTTACCGCAAAAGTTTGCTTAACCTTCGCTTTACACGCAAGGTGTAGCCATTGGCAACTTCTATGTAGGACAATAATGAATAAGAAATCTCTAGTGGGACTGATATTGGCAATGGCCTCAGCCAGTGTTGTAGCTAAACAAGCAGCGCAGCCAATTGCCATTGCAATCCATGGCGGTGCGGGGACGATTGAAAAAAGCCGTTTTACACCAGAAAAAGAACAGGCATATCGTGCCAAGCTCAAAGAGGCTGTTGAGGCAGGTTATAAGGTACTAGAAAGTGGCGGTGATAGCCTTGATGCCGTAACAACAGCGATCAACATTCTAGAAGACTCTCCGTTTTTTAATGCTGGAAAAGGGGCGGTTTATACCTATGAAGCAAACCATGAGCTTGATGCGTCGATAATGGATGGTCGAAATCGACAAGCAGGCGCGGTCGCAGGTGTTAGGCACATTAAAAACCCCATTAACCTTGCGCGGGAAGTTATGGACAATTCTGTACATGTGATGCTCAGTGGACAAGGTGCAGAGGAATTCGCTAAAAAACAGGGCGTCGAGTTGGTTGAGTCTGATTACTTTAACACCCCTGATAGATATAAATCACTATTGCGTGCCAAAGAAAAGCTAAAACAAAAAGAAAGTGGCACAAAAGATTATCAAGCGGCGCATCAGTCATTGCCACTTGAGTTTAAAGTGGGCACTGTCGGTGCGGTAGCGGTGGATAAAAACGGGAACCTTGCTGCGGGGACATCGACTGGCGGTATGACTGCCAAGCGTTTCGGGCGCGTAGGCGACTCACCAATCATAGGCGCAGGTACGTTTGCCGATAACCAATCATGCGCGGTGTCAGCGACGGGGCACGGTGAATATTTTATCCGTTATAACGTGGCTGCGGATATTTGTGCACGTGTTGAATATCAAAACAAGTCCATTGAGCAAGCCGGTAAAGAAGTGATCTTTGGACCTATGTACGAATCTGGTGGAACTGGTGGCGTTATTATTGTCGATTCCGATGGCAACATTAGTATGCCATTTAATACCAAGGGAATGTATCGAGCGAGCAAGTCGAGCATAGCCCCAACATTTGTCGGTATTTTCAAGTAAAAATAAACGCTTATTGATTCTTGGGCAAATTTATCAACGCCAGCTACTATTATAAATGTAGCTGGCGTTTTATTTGGGGGAATAAATAATGCAATCAGTTAAAGTAGCAGACTATTTAAATCATAGACCGGTCACTTTTAATGCGAGTATGCGCATTGAAATGGCAGTAGAGAAATTATTACAAAGCGGTCAGTCTGGAGGGCCTGTACTGGATGATAACCACAAAGTGATAGGGTTTTTATCTGAGCAAGACTGTATAAAAAAAATGTTAGAAGCAACCTATCAAAACGAATCTCATAGTATCGTGTCTGATGTTATGAATAAAAATCCGGTATGTGTTCAACCTGAAGACAGCATACTGCAAATTGCTGATCGAATGTCTAACGACAAACCTAAACTTTATCCTGTATGTGGTGAAGACGGTAGGCTAATCGGGGTGATTACTCGTGCCCATGTTTTACTCGCTTTTGACAAACATTTACATGACACCTACGAATCTGGGAACAGATTTGTTTAAAAGTTTGTTTTTACTTGGGTAGAAGCGCGAGGTTTTGGTAGACTACGCGGCGATTTTGGAATTTTCAAGGTGTCGTGTAGTGGACTTAAAGTCGTTATATTCAGATATTCCTTTTTGCTTAAAGAAGGATCAGTTTTTATTTAAGAAACGTCTTCAAGGTGTGAAAAAGATCACTGATGAGAAAAAACAGCAAAAAGTTGTTGCTCAGATCAGTGAGTCCATTGCGCGTAGCCAGCAATTGAAAACTCAAAGGCAAGAAGGCTTGCCACCAGTCTCTTATCCAGAATCTTTGCCCGTTAGCCAAAAGAAAGAAGACATCAAAGCGGCAATTGCAAATAATCAGGTTGTCATCGTGGCCGGTGAAACTGGCTCGGGTAAAACCACTCAGCTGCCAAAAATTTGTTTGGAGCTTGGTCGCGGTATAGATGGGTATATTGGCCATACTCAACCTAGGCGACTTGCAGCACGCAGTGTGGCTAATCGTATTGCTGAAGAGGTTGGGTGTGAGCTTGGTGAGGAAGTTGGTTTCAAGATCCGCTTTAGTGATCAAGTCTCTGATAAAAGTTACATCAAATTGATGACGGACGGCATCTTACTTGCTGAAATACAACAAGATAGATTTCTAAATCAATACGATACCATCATTATTGATGAGGCTCACGAACGAAGCCTTAATATCGACTTTATTCTTGGGTACTTAAAAAATCTTCTGCCAAAAAGGCCTGACCTCAAAGTCATTATTACCTCTGCAACGATTGACCCTGAGCGATTTTCAGAGCATTTCAATGATGCTCCTATTATCGAGGTGTCTGGTCGTACATACCCTGTTGAGGTGCGTTACAGACCTGTACTTGACGTGTCAGGCGAACAAAGCGAAGCTGAAAACGATCAACTGCAAGGTATCTTTGATGCCGTGGATGAACTGTGTGATGCAGGACCCGGTGACATTCTAATATTTATGAATGGTGAACGAGAAATCAGAGATACTGCAGATGCGCTTAGCAAACGAAATTTGAAAGGAGTGGAAATTCTCCCTTTGTTTGCGCGGTTATCTAATGCAGAACAAAACCGCATTTTCGCGCCGCATAGCCATCGCAGAATTGTACTGTCCACCAATGTGGCAGAGACCTCGTTGACGGTCCCAGGGATCCGTTATGTCATTGACCCTGGTACCGCACGTATCAGCCGTTATAGCTACCGTACTAAGGTTCAGCGGCTGCCCATTGAAGCGGTTTCTCAAGCGAGCGCAAATCAAAGAACAGGCCGCTGTGGACGTGTGGCTGCGGGTATTTGTATTCGATTGTACTCTGAAGAGGACTTTCTATCTCGTCCTGAGTTTACCGATCCAGAAATTTTACGGACTAACCTTGCATCTGTTATTTTACAAATGTTGGCATTAGGACTGGGCGATATTGCTAAGTTTCCATTTGTTCAAGCTCCTGACAATAGAAACATCAAAGATGGTATGTCGTTGCTGGAAGAGCTCGGTGCAGTCCAAGCTGCAAGCAGACGTGAGAATGCGAAACTGACCCATGCAGGGCGAAAGCTCAGCCGCTTACCGATAGATCCTCGTTTGGCAAAGATGGTACTGTCTTCGGTAGAACAGGGAGCATTAAAAGAAGTTACTATCATTGCTGCGGCGCTTTCTATCCAAGATCCAAGGGAAAGGCCACAAGAGAAACGAGGTGCTGCGGATGAAAAGCATGGTCGTTTTGAAGACCCGAATTCTGATTTTATGGCATTTCTCAATCTCTGGCAGTACTTAGAAGAGCAACAAAAGGCGCTCTCAAGAAGTCAGTTCAGAAAGTTGTGTCAAAAGGACTTTTTGGCATATATGCGGATTCGTGAATGGCAAGATATTGTTTATCAATTGACGACAGTGAGTGATGAAATGGAGCTGAAAGGGTCTGGCAATGAAGCGAGCTACGACGCCATTCACCAATCGCTGTTAAGTGGTATGTTAAGCCATATTGGCGTCAAAGATGAAAAGCAACACTATAAAGGGGCAAGAAACAGTATTTTTCATGTTTTTCCCGGATCTAGCTTATTTAAAAAGAGTCCAAAATGGTTAATGTCAGCTGAGCTCGTTGAGACTAGCAAGCTGTATGCACGCATCAATGCGAAGATCGATCTTGCATGGGTGCCCCCACTGGCTCAACACTTAGTTAAGCGTAGCTACAGCGAACCGCATTGGGAGAAAAAGCAAGGCGCTGTTATCGCCTTCGAACAGCAAACGCTGTATGGGCTTACGGTTGTCTCAAGAAAACGCACGGTGTACAGCCAAATTGACCCAATAATAAGCCGTGAGTTGTTTATAAAAGAGGCATTAATTGGCCAACAACTCGGTCAAAAGGCGCCATTTTTAGCATACAACTTAGCGCTCATCGAAGAGATCCAATCACTCGAAAACAAAGCTAGACGTCGAGACATTTTAGTAGATGAGCAGCACATGTTTGAATTCTACGACGAGCGAATCCCTGCAGACGTAAATAACCGTGCGTCGTTTAATCATTGGTTCAAACAACAAAATGACAAGCGTGTTTTGCATATGGACCGTGATACTCTAATGCGCCATGGCGCTGATAAAGTTACTGCTTTTGATTATCCCGATACATGGCAGCAAGGCAACTTAACGCTTGCGTTAAATTATCACTTTGAACCGGGTAAAGCGGTCGATGGTGTTACGGTGGTTGTGCCATTAGCGCTATTGAATCAGGTACAAACTGAGGGCTTTGATTGGCATATTCCAGCGCTGCGACATGAGCTTATTTGTGCAATGATTAAAAGCTTGCCGAAAAATCTAAGACGTAATTTTGTACCTGCTCCTAACTATGCCGATGCTGTGCTCGCATCGATAGAACCCCTTCAAGGCACTTTATTAGAAGCCCTCGCGACAAGATTGTTACGTATGACTGGCATTAAAGTGCATGAAGACGATTGGGATTTAAGCGCGTTAGAGAATCACCTTAAAATGCAGTTTGAGGTTGTTGACGATAGCGGCAAGGTATTGGCCCATGATTTTGATCTAAATGCATTAAAAGAAAAGCTTCAGGGTAAAGTTTCTCAAACATTGTCGAAAGTTGCTGAAAAAGGGATTGAACAAGATGACATAACAGAATGGACATTTGGAGCACTGCCAAATGAGTATACGAAAAAACAGGGGGGTTATGAAATTAAAGCATTCCCTGCGCTGGTAGACAAAAAAGGCAGTGCAGCGATTACGTTGTTTGATCACCCTGAAAAAGCCAAACAAGCCCATCAACTTGGTTTGAGGCGTTTGATCTTGTTGAATATTCCTTCTCCAGTGAAATATTTGCAACAGCATCTGCCCAATAAGGCCAAGCTGGGACTGTATTTCAATCCATTCGGTAAAATTCATGACTTAATTTCAGATTGTACTGCTGCGGGTGTCGATAGCTTACTTGCACAGTTTGAGGCGGTGAGAGACGAATCAGAATTTGAGCGAGCAAAAGAGTTTATTCGAGGTGAATTAGGCGATAAGGTTGTCGAAATTGCGTCTCAAGTAGAGCAAGTTCTGAGTGTTGCTCATGCAGTTAACAAACGCATGAAGGGGCGCGTTGATCTGACCATGATTACGGCGCACGGAGACATTAAATCACAGTTAGAATCGCTTATTTTTAAAGGGTTTGTCAGTGGGCATGGGGCAGACAAAATGCCAGACTTACTGCGCTATTTAAAAGCAATAGAAAAGCGACTAGAGAAATTACCTGTTGACCCAAATAGAGATCGTTTGTGTGTATTGGAAATTGAAAAAGTAACTGAACTGTACACGCAAAAGTACAATAAAGTGCCAAAAGGAATGCCTGTCCCTGCGGAGCTGTTACATATTTTTTGGATGTTACAGGAACTAAGAGTGTCTTTATTCGCTCAAACATTAGGTACACCTTACCCAATTTCGGCTAAGCGTGTTAGTAATGCGTTAAATGAAGTGGATTTATAGGAATTGACTTGCATTTTGCCTTGAGACAATTACCTTAATAAGAGGATATGATTTTTTGGATTGTGAGAAGGAAGCGGCATTGACTATGTCCACGCAGCAAAGACGGAGTAAAACACCGCACGTTTTGGTCGTCGACGATGAGTATTTTAATTACGAAATGTTATCGATGGCCTTGTCGGACGCGTTTAAATTCAGTTATGCGGAATCAGGGTTAAGTTGTCTGTCTAATGCAATAGCAGATCCGCCGGATGTCATATTGCTCGATGTTTGTATGCCGGGCCTTGATGGTTACGACACGTGTCGTATGCTGAAAAATACACCTGAAACCAAAGACATTCCAGTCATGATGGTGTCGGGGTTAGAATCTGAACAGGAAAAGCAAGCAGGGTATGAAGCAGGTTGCGATGAATATGTTGTAAAGCCATTTGCCATGCAATCTCTTTTGGAAAAAATAAAAAATATGGTCTAGGAGTTCAACTATGATCCATGAAGATAAACGTCGGTTTATGCGTATGATGGTCAATGCGCAAGCAGAGTTAACAGTTAGCCAAACTGGGGAAAAAATAGTCGGTGTATGCCAAGATTTGAGCGCAACGGGACTGTCGGTTGAAATTGATAGCCCACTTGAAGTTGGAGAACTGGCGACCGTTTTTATCAATAGCAAGAGTGCGACAATTCCCCCATTTAATGCCAATGCTAAAGTTGTACGATGTAGTAGTACGGAGACTGCGCCAGATTCTTACGTAATAGGCCTTGAAATCGTCCAAATTAATTAACACGCTATCAAATATATGGAGAGGCTGCTTGCCTCTTCATATTCACAACTTCCACGGTTTTTACACATTTATAGTAAATAATGTGTTCAGCTTATCAGACATTGATATCCAAGCTGCCACTCTCTATGGATAGAACCGTTACTTAACCCAATAGAAAAGGCTATGGAACAACAACTTGAGACGAAAAAGGTAGTCATTGGACGCAAAGCTAACTGGTTTGACAACGACGGAGCTGCCATGAAACTTACCTTGAGACGAAAGTTGCTTGCCATTTTGTTATTGGTAAACGCAGTCTTAATCTCTGCGGTCTATTACGCCAATCAACTCGCATTTGAAAAAAGCTTCAGAGAGTACTTACAAAATAGCAGTCGCGCTAAACTGACAGCCTTAATGCCTACTATCCGAGAAAATTTTTCGCTATATGGACAAAGCTGGGTGGCGAAACACCATCCGCAATGGCCAAGGCTGGTAGGAAAATTTGAAGGACGCTCTGATACAGAGATTGAACAAATGATGAAGCGACCAAGAAAAAGGCCACCCAAACATCACCGACAGGATGGAAGAGGTGAGGGGAAACCTCAAAGAGAACCTAATGGGCGTGAAGGGCGTCCACCTAGACCAAAGCATAAATCACCCGCACGCCTTGTATTTAAGTCAGCTGAAGACGAACTGCTCATTGGTAGGCCAAAGTCCAAGCATACGGCATTGTGGCAGCCTATCTATCAAAATGCAGATAACACGGGGCGGCTACTAGGGCACATAGGTATTGCCAATGGTATGGAGATAAGTAATTCATTAGATGCGCTATTCGCCAGCCGTCAAAAGCATTGGTTTTTAGGTATTGCTATTGTCGCGATGATAGTGAGCAGCTTATTGGCTATTCCATTTAGCCGCTTTTTGGTGGCGCCAGTTTTGTCTTTAAGGGAAGCTGCCAAAAAAATAGCATCGGGAGATTACAAGCCACCTTTCAAGTCGTACAGCAAAGATGAATTGGGGCAACTTGCACAAGATTTAAATACGTTGGCTGCAACATTGGCAGAAAACCAGCGTTCTCGGCAACAGTGGATAGCTGACATTTCTCATGAACTGCGTACACCCATCGCTGTCTTTAAAGCCGAACTAGAAGGTATGATCGATGGCGTAATTGAAAGCGATGAGGAGCAACTAAACTCATTATATGAAGAAATAAACAGGCTCACAAAGCTCGTTGATGACTTACATCAGCTATCTATGTCCGATAGGGGCTCGCTCAGTTATAAAATGGCGATGTGCACACTGAATGATGTCATCAGTCACACTTTTGATTCGCATGCTGCGACACTTAAAACACAGCATTTTGTATGGTCAATTTCTGGTAGTAAGGAGGTTGTTTTGAGTTGTGATGAATCAAGGCTTGCTCAACTATTTTATAACTTAATGCAAAATACATTACGCTATACTGACGCATCAAAAGAGGTGCCTGGGCGTATTAATGTGCACGTCGAAAAAAGCAATGAACACGTTTGTATTCAATGGCAAGACAGTAGCCCAGGGGTTGCGCCAGAGCTGTTACCAAAATTATTTGATAGGCTCTACCGTGTTGATCAGGCAAGGGATAGGGCATCAGGTGGTTCTGGTTTAGGCCTTGCTATTTGTGCCAGTATTGCTCAAGCGCATAACGGTAAAATAACTGCGAAAAGGAGTGAGTTGGGCGGGGTTAATTTTGAAATTGTATTGCCGATCAAACATTAGAATACGGATAAGGGATTACAGTGAGTATTACCTCAAAATTGACTCGCGTTGTGTCGTAATTTGTGAATAATGGAATTGTGATTTTGAAGATTAAGGTACTGATATGAATAAGCAAAAAGTGTTGATTGTCGAAGACGAAGAAAAGCTCGCAAATATCTTAGGCAAGTACCTTGAGCAAGCCGGCTATGACTACGATATTGTCATGGATGGTGCGGATGCACTGAAGCGTATCCGAACATTTGTTCCAGATATCATTTTACTAGATTTGATGCTGCCGTCGGTGGATGGTATTCAAATTTGCAATGAGGTACGTAAAGACTCTGCGGTGCCAATTGTAATGACTACCGCGAAAGTTGAAGAAATAGATCGCCTTCTGGGATTGGAAGTTGGAGCAGATGACTATGTTTGTAAGCCATATAGTCCGAAAGAGGTCGTGGCACGCGTTAAAGCGATCCTCAGACGAACAAATAGTCCTGCGCCTATTCAAACAGGCCTGCATTTAGACGAAGAAACTTTATTCGTTAACTATGCGGGTAAGCGTACGGATTTAACGCATGTTGAGTTTATGCTGCTGCAAACGATGTTTAAACACCCCGGTCGGGTATACAATCGCGCGCGTCTGATGGAGTCAATCTATGACGATGATAGAGTCGTTAGCGATAGAACCATCGATAGCCATATTAAAAAAATTCGTAAAAAGTTGAGTGATATTGCGCCTGACTGTGAGTTTATCCACTCCATTTATGGGGTAGGGTATAAGTTCGAAGCATAGATAAATGCAGCTTCTTACTAACTGGCAAACTCAATTTTGCAATAAATGGCAACTACCACACGATTATATCGAGGGAGTAAACCCTGCGCTCGATTGGTTCAAATCTACAATAAGTGAAGTGCCATTTCCTTTGTCTATTGCCATATCGGGTTGCCAAGGGAGCGGGAAGTCTACGTTGTCGGCTTACTTTGTCGAGTACTTAAAGTCACAAGGGGTGTCTGCTGAAGCTGTGTCACTTGATGATTTCTATTTAAGTAAACACTCAAGACAGGCATTAGCGCGCCGTCTGCACCCTGAATTTGAAACTCGAGGCGCACCGGGTACTCATAATATTAAAGCTGCGTGTTCTGTTGTAGAGCGGTTCAAGCGCAAGCAAGCATTTGTCCTTCCGAGGTTTGATAAATCGACGGATGATCCCTTCAGTGAAGATAAGTGGACAGAAGTTAAAAAGCCAATTGATGTACTGATATTTGAAGGTTGGTGTCTTGGCTTACCAGCGCAACCTGAGACTTTATTGACCTCGACATGCAATCAATTTGAGCTGTTGCATGACCAAGATGGATCGTATAGAAAAGCCGTGAATGAGTTTTTGGCTGGCGATTATCAAAGCTTATTTTGTCAATTTGATAAACTCCTATTTTTAAATGGACAAAGCTTTGAACATGTATTTAATTGGCGGCTAGAACAGGAAAATAAGCTGATCACTAAAACTGGTAGGGGAATGAGTGCGCAGCAAGTCAGCAAATTTATACAGTCATATCAGCGATTGACAGAATGGGGTATCAATCAGCTTCCAAATTTGTGCGACTTTGAGGTTACACTTGATTCTCATCGAAAGACTGCGATTAGATGAAACGAAAAAAAGCGCTTGTGAGCGCCTTTTTAAGTCATAATAAAGCCACGCTAGCTTAGTTAGCTATCGATTAAATCTTCAACACCAACGATTAACCAAGGCGCATCGCCATGAGTTTTGCGCTCAAGGTGCCATACTTCATGAATAGGCTCTTCTTGCATGTCACCTAAATCACGGTATTTACCTCTGAACATTACGCTGATTTCCCATTTGTCAGCACTCACGTCTGCACGTGCGAGTTCTGCATCTACAAACATAACTTCAGTAGCCACATCACCTTGTTGCTCGCGTTCTTGACGGAACTCCTCAACAAGCTCTGGGCTCAAATACTCAGCCATTGTCGCGTAGTCTTTTTTGTTCCACGCAGCCTGAATCGTTTGATAATGAGCGCGAGCACCTTGTAAAAACCCGCTGACATCAAAATCTCTTGGAAGGTTGAATGGCACTTCTTGTCCCGCACCAAAACCGCCAGCAGTTTGATTTGCTTGGAACTGCTGTGGTTGCTGAGAGAAAGGCTGGCTTGGTTGTTGCTGGCCAAAATTAGGGGCACCTGCCATTTGTGGCTGTTGCTTTTTGCTCATAAAGCTCTTAATCACTTTAAACAGCACAAAAGCAGCAACTGCGAGCAAAATCATTTCAAGGAATTGGAAGCCTTCAAAATCATCGCCAAGCATCGCTGCGATTAGGCCACCAGCGAGTAGGCCGCCTAATACACCAGCCATAATGCCTTTTTTACTCGATTTTTTCTTTGCACCTTGCTGCGCTGCAAGAGACTTTGTGTCTACTTGCTTTTTCTGTTGAACAGTAGATGTTTGATGTGTCTTACCTTTCTTTTTGCCGCCAAACTTTTTACGAGCTTCAGCATCAAAAGCGGTTGCAAACAACATCGAAACGATAGTCAATAAAACAAAAAATTGTTTCATGGTTTTCCTCTAAGTTTAAATACTGTCTGTCATTTTAAATAAAATAACGGATGAAATGAACTAAAATAGGTTGGTTTTAGGAACAAATGAGGCGCTTAGTGCGCCCCATTTTTATAGCCAGCGTAAGGAGTTGTTGACTTCACCTTGATATTTATCAATCGGACTACCAACTTTTGCGACTAATATGGTATCTGCATACTTACCTTTTTTAATTGAACCTGCAAATCTTTCATCATTAAAATTTGCTTTGCCATCTCGGTAATCGTTGCTGTCGCTAGGCACAATAAAAACGGTCATTGGTCCGTGATCAGATTGGAATATAAGGTGTAAGCTTCTTTGGCCTTTGAAGTTGCAAAAAGTCGCGTACGTTACTTTTCCGGGCATAGATTCTAATTTGCCCCCTAACATCGCCAGCTTTTCGTTGACAACCTGTAACGTCACTTCTTTATCAAGTCTCAGTGCGCTCTCTTCATAATAGACATGTTCAAGTGCATGTTCTCCAGCATGGAGCGGCGCATGCACTGCAGAGCTGAAATACACCAGTACTGCCAACATCACTGACGCTGCTGACGCCATAGGAACAGAGACACGTCTGTACCATGCGATATTGACCACATTAGCGGCGCTTTTCGCTTCGGGCTCCTCTTTAACTTGGGCAATCAGTTTTGCTTGCAAATCACCTGGAACGGGGACACTGAAAGCGTCACCTAACATCGCGTCAAAGTCTTGCGCTTCGTCTACTAAGCGTTGCTTCTCTGGATCATTTTTCGCCTCTAACGCAAGCTTTTCATCATTTGGATCGGCGAATAGGCGACGACGAAATTCTAAATCATCCATCAGTTTGATGCCCCCCTTGCTGATTCATTCACGTTGGTTAATGCCTCTTTTAGCTGATTTCTCGCTCGGTACAATCTAGTCATGACTGTGTTTTTGTTTAACTCCAAAATTTCTGCGATTTCATCACCTGAACAACCCATTACAACTTGAAGTAGTAAGGGTTCTCTATATTCAGGCGCTAACTGGCTTATCTGTCTTTGCACAACTGTTTGTTCCATTTCGTCATCTAATGATGTGCTTTTGGTATCTTCAAGCGTGTCGTGCTCAACATCCGCATAATCAAATTGTTTTCTTTCAAAGCGACGTGCATTTTCACGTCGCAATATAGTTAATAACCAAGATTTGGCTGCTTTTTCATCTTGTAAGGCGTCAAGAGAACGCCATGCACGTAAAAAAGTTTCTTGAACCAAATCTTCTGCAATACTTGGATCTTGGCACAGCCAATAAGCAAAGCGGTAAAGCTCTGTATGGTAGACCTGCACCAACGATTCGTAACGTTTTTGTTTTTGGGTCATGCTAACTAGACCTTGTCTTTAGCAATATTATTTCATTTTTCGCCATATTATTTTAATACAACTTCTCGAGGCGGTTCTGAGTACCTGATTTTTCTCGTTTTTCAGCACTTATTATTTTTTTGTACAGCGAGAGAATATCCACATCAGCTTTGTTCGCACTATAAAGGGATGCTTGCAGTTTTGCAATTTCGTCCCTGATTTCGGTGTTTTGTTCAGCAAGCCATGTTTTCATTGTGCGCTGCTGAGTGGTCTCTATGTATTGTCTTAATGATTTGTAAAATAAGTTGGCATCATCTTGCTTTGCAGCCGCTGCTAAATCGCGTGCTAAAGTATCGAGGTTTGTCTTATTTGATGTTTCATCAGAGACCACACTTGTCGTTTGCTGTTTACGAGATTTTAATCGCCAGACGAATAGTGTGGCTACCCATAGTATGTAGCCTAATGCCGCAATTGCCCAATCAGCCAGTGATT
Source organism: Pseudoalteromonas sp. SMS1 (assembly GCF_021530565.1). Classification (GTDB taxonomy): domain Bacteria; phylum Pseudomonadota; class Gammaproteobacteria; order Enterobacterales; family Alteromonadaceae; genus Pseudoalteromonas. Next base: position 154,429 of record NZ_JAKGBI010000009.1, on the reverse strand, counting down.
TTTCTGATTCTTTATATACAATTTGTGGCTCAATTGGCGTTTGAGGGTGTACGTCATTGCGTTCAGCCTGAGGGGGGGCTACATGAGTGGGTACTTGAGGTTGATTTGGATCTGCCACTACTTCAATAGTTCGTGCAGGTAAAGTAGCATATTGAACGCGATTAATGACCGTATTGAACCAAGGCAGCTTTATTTCCGGCAATGTGTAAATACCTGGTTTTTGAGGTAGTAATGCGTAGGATGCAACCAACTGAGATATCACACGACCATCTCTTGCCATTTGGTTTCTATCCGTCTCATCAGGGTAAATCCTAAACCCTTCAACACTGGGTACATCAATGTCGGGCATTTGCTCTTTCGTGATCCCCAATGCTGTTAGTGTAAATGTGCGCGTGATAGGAGAGCCGACAACAACTTTGTTCTCGTCGGGTTGCCATTCTTCGGCTAAATTTACTAATTCACTTGGCAGCCAGTCACCGCGATAATCATCAGGGATTGGATTGACTTCCACTGCGAGCGATTCACCGATAGCACTCATGGCCATACGGCGATAACCTTCTCTAACTTGGCCATTAAAGACGGGAGGATCAATCGTGAAGCTGCCACTCTTTTGGGGTTGGACCAGGTAGTTTCTAGTGATAACGCGGTATCTTCGACCGTCGACAATCTCATAGTTTTCTTCTTGTTGACCCATCGCAGTTAATGTTGCGTCTTTCATAACTGGCTCACTGAGTTGGGCTTCTATCAAGTCCTTGCCAATATACAGTTTCATTGTATAGAGTGCCGCCTGTTGGACATAAAGGGCTTGTGGCTCTAGGCTGACTTTGATGAAAATATCTTTTTGTTCACTGGCATCTTGATCTCTGGCAACAACTTTGAGCGCAATCGGCTCGCTTTGTTCACCCGCTACGGAAAATGCAGGGATGGTAAAGTCCCCAGCACGTCTAGACATGACTTGCATTTGCCAAGTTGTGGCACTACTCATGCTGCCGTTGATGATTTGGGTTCTAGAGCTGGTGCTTACTGGGCCAGTCACAAAGCTTTGGGCGAGCGTAGAGGTGTCGGGCATTTGCCCAGAGACTTTTCCGTTTGCTTCAATCGTTAACGTAAAGTATTCGCCCACAAGCACAGGGTTTTTATCAACACTGGCGGTGAGCTTATCGATAGCCCATACAGGTAGCGCGAGCGCAAAAATTAAAAAACAAATAGCATACCGCATTACCATGACTTTTCTGCTCCTACAGGTTGTCTTTGTTGTTGTCTCTGTCTTGATTCCAAAAGCATTTTATTCTTGAGGAGAATGGCTGGATCATCTGGTACCCTGCGTAACAGTTGATCGAGCTGTTGCGCTTTTTCTTTTTCCTCAGGTGTCAGCGCTCTCATTTGAGCTGGAACTGGTTCATTGCCTTGTTGAGCCTCTGCATTTTGTTGCTCCACATTTTGTGGCGCGGCGTGTTCGGGCTGACTCTCCGGTTTTTGTTCTTTATTAGACTCTGAATCGGCCAGCTCAGGCTCATTTTGATTTTCTCTCTCAGCTTGCTCTTTCCCTTCAGCATTTTGAGATTGACTGCTTTGTTGCTGTTCGGATTCATCCCCTTGCGCTTGCTGTTGCGAGTCTTGCTCACCTTGTTGTTGAGACTCAGATTGAGCTTGATCTTCAGATTGCTGTTGTTGATCAGAGGATTGTTGTTGATCAGAGGATTGTTCATCTTGTTGCGATTCTTGCTGGTTTTGCTGCTGCTCTTTCAATTGCTCAACCAATGCTTTGTTTTGTTTAGCTTCCTCAAAGTCTGGGTTCATAGAGAGCGCTTGATCGTATGCATTCACTGCTTCATCCAGTTTGCCCAAATGCGCTAAAGCGTTTCCTAAATTGTATTGACCAACTGACGAGTCGGTATCTTTCAATACTGCTGCAGCCTGCTCATAGTGACCTTGCTTGTATAACGCGGCCCCTTTGAGTGTACTATTCAGCGCAGAACCTGCATTTTCGAAGTCCTGTGCTTGGTAAGCTGAGAGTGCGTTTTGATCTTTATTTTTAAACCAAGACTGCCAATCTGCTGCATAGGTTGGTGAACTTGGGATGAAGGCGATAAAGGTAACGCACAGCGCCATTGCGCCATTCCTAAATGCGATTAAAGTAAATGGCAAAATAATAAACAAAAGATATTTACCTGCATCAATACGCCAAAGCGTCTCATTTGGCTGTTCTGGTTGTTCAATTTCACTGCGTTGTACATCAGCAAATGTTTGAATATCGGCGCCATCAGGCGTATAGCTTGCGTACTTTCCACCCAGTCTTTGAGCCAATGACTTCAGCCTATCCACATAAAGCTTGGGAACGACGATCTGACCGTATCTGTCTTTTAAGAAGCCACCCTCAGGAACACTAATTGGCGCACCTTGAACGGTGCCAACGCCGTAAACGTGAAGCATGTAGCCACTGCCCGAAAGTAACGACTGAATATCACTCACTTCATCTGTTTCCACTTCATCGGTGACTAAAATGATTTCTCCTTGTGCGTAGTTGGCTTGTTCAAGCAGTATTTTAGCTTGGTCTATCCCTGCGAGCACATTGGCACCTTTGCCGGGCATAATATCAGGGCTAATACTCGGTACTAGATTCTCTAAGGTTTTAATGTCGCTGGTTAAAGGAGAGACGATAAATGCATCTTGCGCATAGGCAACTAAGGCTGTCTCGCCCTCTTTAAATAGTTGCAGCATGTCAAGTGTTTTAAACCGTGCTTGGGTAAGGCGGTTTGGTGCGATGTCGGTCGAGTACATGGAGTAGGACATGTCCATAACAATCACACGGGCTTGTTTCGCAGAATATACAGGCACGCTTTGCTTTTCAATACTAGGGCCTGCAACAGCAAAAATACTGAGTAACAAAATGATGCTAGTAAGCCACGAACTGCGATTGCTCTGCTGCTGCTCACTATTGGCCATGACTACACCCGCCAAATGGGGGGCGATAATTTTAGCCTCTGGCGTTGTCGTTCGTTTATACCACTGGATTAAGCTGATAATAACCCAAGGGATGAGTAGCCATAGTAGTTCTGGACGGATGAATTGGAATTCGGTCATATTAATTCTCTCGCCTCCATTGTCTTGCCGCACGAATGATGAGTGCTAGCCCCCAAAATACAAGCGCTGCAAGCAAAGGCAGGTAGAACAGAGCCTGTTTGGGTCGAAACGTTTCGTCTTCATCAGAGATTGGCTCAAGTTTGTCTAACTCTGCGTATATTTGTTGTAATCCCTGAACGTTTTTGGCGCGAAAGTATTTCCCGCCTGTTTCGTCAGCAATATGGGTTAAAGTTTGTTCATCGATGCTATTTCCTCCCATACTACCCATTGAAAAAAAGCCCATATTTCTGCGACCGTCAGAACCGACTCCAACGGTGTAAACTTTAATGCCTTCTTCTCTGGCCAGGATCAATGCTTCATCGGGTTCTAAATTTCCGGCGGTATTTCGGCCATCTGTGAGTAAGATAAGAATGCGGTTACTTTCTTCTTTTTGGTTAAATCGTTTTACCGCTAAGCCTAGCGCATCGCCAATGGCGGTTGCTCGACCCACAAGCCCTATTTGGGACTCCTGAAGCATTTGGCTAACGGTATTGATATCACGCGTAAGTGGTGTTTGTAAAAAGGCGGTATCGGCGAACAAAATCAGTCCCAATCTATCACCTTGGCGCTCCTCTATGAAGTCGCTGAGCACCGCTTTTACAACGGACAAGCGATCGACATAGCGGCCGTTGTATTCCATGTCTTCTTCTGCCATAGAATGCGATAAATCGACGGCAAGCATAATATCTCGCCCCTCACTTGGCAGTGTGATGGGGTCATCTAACCAGCTTGGGTTGCTCAATGCGGTTACCAACAAACTCCAAATTAGAATTTCTAACCAATTATTTTTTGACTTGACTGATTGGCTGTCAGTGCTGGTACCGCCCAGCGCGGCATAACTGGGCATGCGAATCTTCTGCGGCGACTGCGCGGGCTGAGGCTTTATTTTAGCGATGATCCAAGGCAAGGGGAGTAACAAAAACGCCCAAGGCCACTCAAATTCAAACATCTAGTCGCTCCTTTATTTTATACGTTTTTATGGCCGCGACCAGTTTGGGCTGCAAATCGGCTCGTGGAGTCGGGTGGTATAGCGACACAATATCCGTTTCTTGAAACTTTACCTGTGACAGCCTGTTCAGTGTTTTACACCAGTTTGCAGTCGATTGAGATGTTGCTTGGCTGCCATAATAATGCTTGGTAAGCCGTTTTAGCAGATTGTGTAATTCAAGCGGGTTGTCTTGACATTGCGTGCTTAACTTTAGGGCTTCTCTTTTGGCCGCGCCAAACTGCCAACGACGATATGCAAAAACACTTACCGCAAACAAAGACAGTATTACAGTTAAAATAAGTGCCCACATAGGTAATGAAAGTGGCCACCAGTGAACTTGTTCTGGTGGTAAAACGTCATGTAGGGCATCGAGTGGAGAAGGAGTCATACTTGTTACCTAGAGAGCTGTGTTTCCAGTGGTTGTGCGGCAGAAAAGTTAAGCATCGTCATGCCTGAACGGCCCAAGCGATGTAACCGTGCATTGAATACTTGTTCAGCTCGCTTTGCAAATCTATCTCTAAACTTTTTGTCACTGAGTGGCAGTATCCAAGAAGCTTGTCCACCTTGAATTTCAATTGCGTCGCTGTGTTCGGGCAGGTGATGCTCAAATGGGTCACTGACTTGACAGCCGATGACTTCACAATGACGGCTCAAGCCTTCGAGCAACGAAAAGCTTTCATCATTTAAGTCCGAAAAGTCTGAAATGAGGTAAATCAAACTACCTGGTTTGGCCAGATGTTTGAGACGACGTAAATTGTCATTAAAGCGACTCGGCGCTGGTTGTGCTCGGTTAACTAAACTTGTGCTATGGACGTCACATAATTGGTGGCAAAATGCCAACACGCCTTTGTCGCGGGCGGTGGGTTTCAATTCGTGATGGCTATGCTCAGAAAATACCACGCCACCTAATCTGTCACCTCGTTGCGTGGCTGACCATGCGACTAAAGCGCTGAGGTGCGCAGCTTGAACAGACTTGAGTAGTAGCTGGCTGCCGAATAACATACTATTCGACAGATCGGTAAAGACAAATACTGGACGCTCTTTTTCTTCTTGATAGAGTTTTGTATGGGCTTCACCCGTGCGTGCCGTGACGCGCCAATCAATTGCACGAATGTCATCGCCATACTGGTATTGACGTACTTCAGCAAACTCCATGCCTCGGCCTTTATGCGGCGCAAGGTATTGCCCTGCTTGCGGGCTTCGTATCTGTCCTTTTGGTTTCAAATCGAGCAAACGAGACTTCGCTTTGTAGTAAAGCAGTTCCTTTAAACCCAACTCAAAACCATTGCTATGACTATGTGAAAACCAGTGTGTTATGTCGAAATGTGTTTTCATATAAATGAGCCTGATTTATGGCACTGGCACTAACTCAAGAATACGGCTGATCACTTGGTCTTTTGTGATGCCATCAGCTTGTGCTTCATAGCTCAAAATAATACGGTGTCTAAGCACATCATGTAAAACGGCTTGAATGTCATCAGGTGTCACAAAATCTCGTTGTTGTAACCATGCGTGTGCTCTTGCACATTTATCCAACGCAATTGTTGCTCGTGGGCTCGCGCCCAGTTCAATCCATGCACCCAATTGTGAGTCCAGCGCGGAGGCCTCTCTAGTCGCAATGATCAATTGGACTAAATATTGCTCTAAAGGTTCTGCTAAATGCAATGCCAAAACTTTTTTGCGTGCGTCAAACAGGGTTTGCTGACTAATCGGCGTAAACGAGATTTTTTCGTCACTGAGTGCTTCACCTCTGGTAAGGCGTAAAATTTCTAGCTCAGTCTGTGCGGCTGGATAATCTATATTTAAATGTAATAAGAATCTATCCAGCTGTGCTTCAGGCAGTGGGTATGTACCTTCTTGCTCTAATGGGTTCTGAGTAGCCATGACCAAAAATAGATCTGGTAACCGGTAGGTTGTTTTTCCGACTGTGACTTGTCTTTCTGCCATGGCCTCTAACAAGGCTGATTGCACTTTTGCAGGTGCACGGTTAATTTCGTCAGCCAAAATCAAGTTATGAAAAAGAGGGCCCTTTTCAAAAACAAATTCACTGGTTTGCTGCCGATAAATATCAGTCCCGGTGATGTCAGCAGGCAAAAGGTCAGGGGTAAACTGAACACGTTGGAAGCTGCCTTCGATCCCCGTCGCCAGCGCATTAACTGCGCGGGTTTTAGCGAGCCCTGGCGGACCTTCTACTAGCAGGTGGCCATCAGCCAATATTGCAATAAGAAGTGCTTCGGTTAGGTCTGGTTGACCGATTATTTGTGTATCTAGGTATTTTTTTAATTCAGTAAACTCATTAACTGCCATGCTTGTTTGTCCTTGTTATGACAAATTTGTTGCTTATTTATATGGATTGAAAAGGAAAACTCAAGCTTTTGAGGTGTATTTTCGCTTTTTTTCTTAGACCGCATAATCCGGTTTAGTTCCATATTTTTAATATATTTTTCAGCAGCTTTTTGTATTGTGCAATTTTCGCGCTAAGTTTAATTTGCGCTGTGATTTTACAGACAATTTCTAAATTTCTATTGGCATAACGAGTTCGGTTGTTTAGAATCGGATTAAAATAACAGGTCAGACCTGTCAGCGGGAGAGCAAAATTCATGTCTGAACAAAACATTCTAAAAACAATAAACGGGGACCGTATTGCCATTGTCAGTGGCTTGCGTACTCCATTCGCAAAACAAGCGACTGCATACCACCATGTACCAGCACTAGACTTGGGAAAAACCGTTGTCAATGAAATGCTGGAACGCTTGAATATCGATAAAAAAGAGATTGACCAACTTGTATTTGGTCAGGTTGTTCAAATGCCTGAAGCGCCAAACATTGCGCGTGAAATCGTCCTCGGGACGGGGATGCCTGTTTCTGTTGATGCTTATTCCGTGTCGCGTGCATGTGCGACCAGCTTTCAAGCGGTTGCAAACGTTGCAGAGTCAATTATCGCAGGTCATACGGCTGTTGGTATCGCAGGTGGTGCCGATTCTTCGTCAGTATTACCCATTGGCGTGAGTAAAAAACTTGCAGGCAGCCTCGTAGATTTAAATAAAGCACGTACACTTGGCCAACGGCTTAAGATCTTTTCAAAGCTACGTTTGAAAGATTTATTGCCAGTCCCTCCAGCTGTTGCAGAGTATTCAACTGGTTTGTCTATGGGGGATACAGCAGAGCAAATGGCCAAAACACACGGCATTAGTCGTGAAGAGCAAGATGCGTTGGCACACCGCTCACATTCATTGGCTGCTAAAGCGTGGGATGATGGTTTGTTATCTCAAGAAGTTATGGCTGCACACGTGGAGCCTTACAAAGGCTTTATCGATAAAGATAACAATATCAGAGCGAACTCTTCTTTAGAGGGCTATGCTAAATTACGCCCAGTGTTTGATAGAAAGCACGGCTCTGTGACTGCTGCAAATGCTACCCCACTGACGGATGGTGCAGCGGCGGTATTAATGATGAGCGAAAGCAAAGCAAAAGCCCTCGGTTATGAGATTCTCGGTTATGTACGCTCGTATGCTTTTTCGGCGATTGGAGTACAGGAAGATATGCTGATGGGACCGGCGCACTCGACCCCGCTTGCACTTGATAGAGCAGGCATTGAACTGAAAGACTTAGACTTGATCGAAATGCATGAAGCATTCGCAGCGCAGGCGCTTGCCAATGTAAAAATGTTTGCATCTGATAAGTTTGCGCAAGACAAGCTTGGCCGTAGCAAAGCGATTGGCGAAATTGATATGGATAAATTTAACGTAAATGGGGGCTCGCTCGCGTATGGTCACCCATTTGCAGCAACAGGAGCACGCCTAATCACGCAAAGTTTAAATGAACTTAAGCGTCGAGGTGGTGGATTAGCGCTTACGACCGCATGTGCCGCAGGTGGTTTGGGCGCCGCTTTTGTATTGGAGAGTGCATAAATGTCAGTATTTAGTTATGAATTAAACAGTCACAAGGTTGCGTTAGTCACGATTGATGTGCCTGGTGAAAAGATGAATACATTACGTGATTCTTTTGCCGACGAATTGCTAGAGATCTTAGAGCAGGGCAAAAAAGATGACGTAACGGGTATGGTATTTGTAAGCGGTAAATCAGATAACTTTATCGCTGGTGCAGACATTAAAATGCTTGATAATGCAAACACGCGTGAAGACGCATTGCGACTATCAGAAATGTGTCAGCAAGCATTCTTTAAAATGAAATCATTGCCTTACCCAACTGTCGCAGCAATTCATGGTGCGGCGCTCGGTGGTGGATTAGAGTTTGCTTTAGCGTGTGATTACCGCGTCTGTAGCACTGACGACAAAACCAAATTAGGCCTACCTGAAGTGCAATTGGGCTTGCTGCCAGGCGGCGGTGGTACACAAAGGCTTCCTAAATTGGTGGGTATTCAAAAGGCATTAGAGTGGATGCTTACAGGCAAACAAGTTAGGGCTAAGCAAGCTAACAAAGCAGGCCTAGTTGATGATTGCGTACCACAAAGTATTTTGATGGATGTTGCCATCAAACTTGCGCGAAAGGGTAAACCAAAGCCTCGTAAGCCAAAATTAGACAAGTTGAGTCAGTTATTAGAATCAAACCCGTTTGGCCGCAATATCATTTTCAAGAAAGCACAAGAAAATGTTGAAAAGAAAACAGGTGGTCACTATCCTGCGCCGTTTGCAATTATCAAAGCGGTTAGAGCTTCCGTTGAACTTGATGAGCTCAAAGCATACAAGACGGAAGCTGAAGGTTTTGCTGATTTAGTTATGACCGAAGTTTCTCGCGCTTTACGTGGTATTTTCTTTGCGACAACAGAAATGAAAAAAGAGTGGCAGAGTGACGGTGAGGCGAAAATTGAGCGTGCTGCGGTACTCGGTGGTGGTTTGATGGGCGCTGGTATCGCACACGTGAGTGCGGCAAAGGCAGGTGTCCGTGTGCGTATTAAAGATGTTGCACATCAAGGTATCAGCAACGCTCTAAACTACAGCTATAAAATTTTATCCAAAAAGCAAAAGCGTCGAATCCTATCCAAAGCACAAGTACAGTCGACGATGAATAGCATCACGGGCACCATTGATTACAGTGGTTTCGAGCATATTGATATTGTGATTGAAGCGGTGTTTGAGGATTTAGCGCTTAAGCAGGGGATGGTTGCAGACATTGAGCGAGCGTGTTCACAGAACACGATTTTTGCCAGTAATACTTCTTCGTTGCCAATTGCTCAAATTGCTGAAAAAGCAGCACGTCCAGAAAATGTAATTGGCTTGCACTACTTCTCACCCGTCGAAAAAATGCCGCTTGTGGAAATCATCCCACATGAAGGTACGTCAGAAGAAACAATCGCAAAGACAGTAAACTTCTCTCGAAAACAGGGTAAAACGCCCATTGTGGTTCAAGACAAAGCGGGCTTTTACGTGAACAGAATTTTGGCACCTTATGTAAACGAGGCTGCAAATTTACTGTTGGCAGGTGAGCCAATAGAAAAGATTGACCAGGCATTGGTTGAATTTGGTTTCCCTGTCGGGCCGTTAGCTTTACTCGATGAAGTTGGGATTGACATTGGTTCGAAAATTGCGCCAATTCTAGAAAAAGAGTTGGGTGAGAGATTTAAGGCGCCGAATGCGTTTGAGCGTATGATAAGTAACAAACGCTTAGGTCGTAAGACAGGAAGAGGCTTTTATACATACGAGGGGAAGAAGGGCAAGAAAGTGGATGAGTCAGTCTATGAGCTGTTGGGCATAACCCAAGCGCCAAAACTGAACAAGCAGGAAATTGCCAACCGTTGTGTTGCTCAAATGCTTAATGAGGCATCAAGGTGCCTTGATGAGGGCATTATTGCTTCGGCAAGAGATGGTGACATCGGTGCAATCTTTGGGATTGGCTTCCCGCCATTCCTAGGTGGACCATTTAGCTACATGGACAAGCGCGGTATTAATAAAGTGTGTTCGGAGCTGTCCACCTATGCCACGGAAAATGATGTATTCACGCCCTCTGAGCCTTTAAAAGCCAAAGCTGAGGCCGGTGAAGCTTACTACGGCTAAATTGCCGTAGTCACTGATAAAAAACACCCCGACAATGGGGTGTTTTTAGATACTTTTCATATCCTTTCAACCTACATAACGAGCTGGTCAACCATGCACGCTGGTGTGTTTCATACTCCTATCGAAGGAAAAAATCTTCCCATATAGATGTTGAATTTTAAACACCACATTGCGCGCAGGTAATCTAATCTCCATTAAAAAGCAAATAAAAATAAGGGGTTAGTTTTATGTGTAGGAGATGGGGAGGTGCTTGTTAATTGAAGATTTATCAATTTGCAGCGCTTTACTTTGGTTATTGTTTGTTCAATTCTAATTAGGATTTTTGATAAAGGAATAGAAAATGAACATGCTAAAAACCATCATCCTGTCCACTGCTTTAGTGGGGTCAAGCCAGGTAGTCGCAAGTGTTATTAATTACAGCGCTTACGGTGGCACAAAGGCACAAGCGCAAAGCGCAATTCACAATTATGCCGCTAGAAATAACTACAAAGTTTTGAGTATCAACTGCTTTAACCCTCAAGTTGGTCCTCCTTGGCAGTGTGATGGCCGACTGACAAAGCAAAGTACGACGCCGCCAAGTGGCGAAATCATTAAGGTAGACTCTTGGGGATACAGTGAAGCAAATGCAACCGAAAATGCCATACGCGCTTGGCGAAGAGCGGCCGGTTCAACGAAGACACCAGGTGTATATTGCAAATACTGGGGTGTAGGACCTGGATGGCAATGTTTTGCATCTGGAAGAGCTTAATATTGGTCTTCGATATTATTTATTAATCCCTGTGCTTGTGTAACGGCAATAATGCAGTGCACAAGTTGAATCACCAGTGAGGCAAAGTAAATTGTACGCTTTGCCTTTTGGGTGTTAACATTTTTCTTTTTCTGTTCCCTAAAAGCTGCCGGTTATTTCCCTGTCCTGTGCTTGTCAGATTGAATACAGTGCCAAACTGATCTTTTTGATTCACACCAGAGTACAAGCATTAACGAATTCATTGCTAAAAAATAAGCGATTGTAAGGCAATGTAAAGTTTATTGAGTCATGACTTTATTGCGCACTAAACTAAAGTAGTAATCGTAGACTCTTTAGGAATAGAGAATAATGTGGCAAAACATGGTGCTTGTTGTTGCGGTAACAGGTGTCTTGGTTGGATGTAGTGTAACGTCGCATATTGACGAATCATATCAACGCCAATTAAGCATGCCTAGTACGTGGCAGCAAACGCATACTTTAGGAGATGTGCAGCCAAACTGGCTCGCACAGCTTGAAAACCAGCAAGTGCACGACCTCATCGCACTTGCCTTGAGTAATAACTTTTCTATATCGAGAAAAGCACTGGAAATCGAAACGGCTCGCCAACAGCTAATTATCAGTGGTAGCGCATTGTGGCCAACCCTTGATGTTTCCTTGGACAGTGCAAGGCGAAAATCAGCCAATAGCAGCGAGCTTTCTAATAGTCATTCTCTTAACCTTCAATTGAACTATGAGTTAGATCTGTGGGGCAAATTATCGGCTGAAGAACGTCAAGCGAATCTGAGTGTTATGGCCCGTCAGGCTGAGTTCTTGCAGGAACAGTACAATCTAGTTGCTCAAGTGGTGATCAGTTGGTTCGCAGTCATTGAGGGGCAACAGCAACTTGCGTTATTGCGTCAGCGGCTGGCGCTTGTCGAACAGAATTTAGACATCATTGAGACAGGCTACAAACAGGGATTAAACAGCGCATTAGATGTATACCTGACGCGTAATGAATTCAGTAATGAAAGTGCTAAGGTGGCCCAACAGCAGGCTTTAGTCAGCCAACGTAAAAGGACGCTTGAGCGGCTAGTCGGAGAGTACCCCAGTGCACAGCTCGGCGTGCAATCGGAGTTACCATTGCTAAATTCGAGTATCAATGTTGGTATACCTTCTGAACTAGTAAGTAGGAAGCCTGCACTCTTATCTAGCTGGTACAAGCTACTGCAACAGGATGCAGCGTTGGCTTTTGCTCATAAAAGCCGCTTTCCAAGTATTAACCTCGCGGCTTCTTATGGCCCAAGCGGCACTCAATTCAAAGATGCATTTTCTATGTCGGCTGCCGGTTGGTCTTTACTTTCGGGAGTGTCGGCACCTCTCTTTAATGCAGGCAAGCTAGCGGCCAATGAAGAACTTGCGAGAATTCAGTTAAAGGGGCAGGAGCTTTCCTATCTCGATAGTTTGCAAGACGCGTTCGCAGCAGTTGAAAATGGTATCTCATCTGAGCAAGCTCTGCGCAAACGGTACCAAGAAACACTGATTTCAGAGCAGAATGCTAAGCTTGCGGAACGACTCTCATTCGAGCAGTACCAAAAAGGACTTGTTAGCTATACCACCGTGCTAGATGCCCAAAAACGTTCGTTTGAAGCGCAAAGCAGCCTTATTTCAATTAAAAATGAACTCATTAAAAATCGTGTAGAGCTCCATCTCGCATTGGGCGGAGACTTTAAGTTATCTCGGCCTAAGGAAAACAACCATGAAACCACTTAAAAAGATTATGCTGCCAGTTGTTGTACTGGTTATTTCGATAGGGTTAGTGATGTTTATTACTGCAAACCCACCGAAAGCAAAGCGTGGCCAAGGTAAGCCACAAGCACAGATGAGTGTGGACTTTACGACCATAACCGCGGCTCCATTTACAATGAACATCAGCAGTTATGGGGTTGTTCAGCCACGGACACAAAGCATGTTAGTCGCACAGGTCTCAGGAGAGATCAGTGAAATTAACGACAATTTCAGAGATGGCGGTTTTTTTGAGAAAGGCGAGTTGTTACTGCGAATAGACGACAGGGACTACCTTGCTGAAGTGCAGGTTGCAAAAGCTACATTACTCAGCGCCCAACAAGCTCTACTCGAAGAACAGGCGCGTGGCAAACAAGCAGAATTGGATTGGCAAAGACTAGGCGATGGTACTCAGCCAAGTGATTTGGTTTTACGCAAACCGCAGCTTGCAGCGCAGCAAGCCAATGTACTTTCAGCCCAAGCCAAACTGTCCAAAGCAGAGCTCGCTTTAGAGCGTACACAAATCATTGCTCCTTTTGCTGGGCGCATTTTGAGTAAGAAGGTTGATCTTGGGCAAGTCATTTCTACTAACAGTCAGCTTGCTGAGATATTCGCGATTGATTATGTTGAGGTTAGATTACCTATCAATAACAGGGATTTAGCGTTTCTCACATTGCCAGAGCAGTCAAGAGAAGGGACTAAACACGGTGACTTTGCGCGTGTCGTATTAAGCTCTGATCTTGGCGTTGAACAGCAGTGGGTTGGCAAGATTGTGCGCACAGAAGGCGCGATTAATGAGTTATCACAGCAATTATACGTCGTTGCGCAAATTGATGACCCATACTCAGTGACACAGCAAGACAACTTTGCAATCAAAATTGGTCAATACGTCAATGCTCAAATTGCAGGGAGAACACTCGACGACGCCATTACGATCCCGAACAGTGCCATTTACCAAGGTAGTTATGTATATGTACTTGATGAAAACGATTTGTTGATGCGCAAGGAGATTGTTCTAGCGTGGCAAAGCGATGAAAATGCCATTGTAAAATCAGGCCTAACGGTTGGGATGAGGCTAGTAACGACGCCCTTAGGCCAAGTAAGCTCTGGTACACGCGTTGCGGTGACGAACAAATCTCCTGATCATAGGCGCAAAGAACGCATTGATTGGAATCAACTCAGCGAAAAGCAACAAAGACGAGTGCGAAAAATTGCCAAAGAACGAGGCGTTAGCATCGAACAAGTTCTTGCGGAGAGACGTGAAAAAGCGCAGGAGAAAGGCATATGATCGCTTGGTTTACACGGAACTCGGTTGCCGCCAACTTACTGATGATATCCATCTTAATTGGCGGACTATTTGCTTTATCAACGAAAATTCCGTTGGAAGTGTTCCCGTCATTCGAAACTGACCGGATTAGTATCAGCATGTCGTTAAGAGGGGCAACGCCAGAAGATGTTGAACAGGGCGTGGCAATTCGCATTGAAGAGGCCGTGCAAGACCTTGAAGGCATTGAAAAAATATCTAGCCGTTCAGCGGAAGGTTCCGCAAACGTGACCATTGAGGTAGAAAATGGTTATGACCCGAGAGAAATGTTGGCAGACATAAAGAGTCGAGTTGATGCGATTAATACTTTCCCAGCGGATGCGGAGAAGCCAGTTACCTCACTGGCACAGCGCAAGCGAGACGTCATCACTGTGACTGTAGCTGGCAGTTACGGTGAAAAAGAGACGAGGGAATTTGCCGAACAAGTCAGAGATGATTTGTTGAGAATTCCAGGGGTCACTCAAGTCGAGCTAGATGGCGTGAGAGACTATGAGATTGCCATCGAAGTTAGCCAAGACAAGTTGCGACAATACGATTTAACGATAAATCAAATTGCTGACTTGATAGGTAAATCAAGTGCAGATATATCGGCTGGCAATTTAAAGTCCTCAGGCGGAGACATATTATTGCGATCAAAAGGGCAAGCATATCGGAAAGATGAATTCGCGAATATTGCCATTAAAACAAATTCGGATGGTTCGGTGATTTATTTGTCGGATGTCGCCGCTATTATTGATGGGTTTGAAGAAACACCGGTACGCACACGTTTCAACGGCAAGCAAGCCGCGTTTATAGAGGTCTATCGAATAGGTCAACAAAGTGCCATCGAGGTTGCTGACAAAGTAAAAAGCTACATTGAGGAGCGCCAACACACCTTGCCTCATGGATATGAACTCAGCTACTGGGATGACGACTCAGTCATTGTTAAAAAACGCATCGCAACACTTGCTTCAAATGCGTTACAGGGGGGCATTTTGGTGCTGGCCTTGCTCACGCTCTTCTTGCGACCAGCCATCGCTTTTTGGGTGTTTATCGGTATACCTGTTTCCTTTATGGGGGCGTTTTTAGCGATGCCTTTGTTTGGTATGAGCCTGAATATCATGAGCTTGTTTGGGTTTATTCTAGTACTGGGCATAGTGGTGGATGACGCCATTGTGACAGGCGAAAATATTTACACCCATTTAAATAGCGCCGAATCAGGAGAGTTGGCGGCAATAAAAGGCACACAAGAAGTGGCTACACCAGTCACTTTTGGTATTTTGACGACCGTTGCTGCATTTCTTCCCTTGGCATTTATAGATGGTGTGCGAGGTGCTATCTTTGCACAAATCCCTGTTGTGGTTATTCCTGTATTGTTGATGTCACTGGTAGAGTCTAAATTTGTTTTACCCGCACACCTTAAAAACTTAAAGCTGCGAAAGGATAGGGCAGAGATCAGTCAATTTAGTCGCTTTCAGCAAAACTTTGCAGATGGCTTTGAACGAGCAATATTGAAGTATTATCAACCGACTTTAAAGATGGCCATATCAAATAAGGCCGTGACACTTAGTGCATTTGTTGGCGTGTTTATGATAATCGTCGCGTTAATTATGAGTGGCTGGACCAAGTTCATATTCTTCCCACGCATTCCAAGTGAAACGGTGCGGGCAAATTTAACCTTGCCGACCGGTACACCCTTTGAAGTAACCGCGAAGTATATTGATTTAATGTCTGATAAAGCACAGCAGTTGAAGGATAAGTATACCGACCCAGAAACAGGTGAGAGTGTGATCACGCATATTCTTGCCACCACTGGTGGGCGCGGTGGTGCGTCTAACTCAGGGCGCGTTCGTTTTGAGCTTACACCGCCAGAATCAAGAGCTGTTGATGTAGACTCACGTCGGTTAGTAAGAGAGTGGAGATCGTTAATCGGCCGGATCCCGGGTGCTGAAAGCCTAACTTTTAGGGCTGAGATTGGACGCTCAAGCGATCCAATCGATGTACAAATGACGGGCACATCCCTTGAGGTATTGAAAGAAGCTGCTGAAAAGGTGAAAGTGCAACTAGCGACATTCCCGACCGTATTTGACATTACAGACAGCCTGAGTGATGGCAAAGAGGAGCTCCAAATTGAACTAACAGAGCAAGGCAAGGCGCTTGGTATCACGCGCACGGATGTATCTAGACAGATCCGCAGTGCCTTTTTTGGCGCGCAGGTTCAGCGTATTCAACGCGGACGTGATGATGTGCGGGTTATGGTGCGATTGCCTTTAAAAGAGCGTAGTAATCTCGCTACCCTAAACACGTTACTGATTGAAACACCAAACTCTGCAGCCGTGCCACTTAGTCATGTTGCCACGCTTATTCCGGGGCAAAGTCCTTCAAACATTTATCGTATTGATAGGTATCGCACGGTAAACGTCACTGCTGATATTGAAAAGCAAAATACCAATATGACTGTGTTACAAGAGGAACTCAGAGTATTCTTAGATCAGTTGGTATTGCAGTACCCCGGTGTGACGCACTCGTTGGAAGGGGAAGCGAAAGAGCAGCGTGATTCTTTTGGCTCTTTGGGTTGGGCGTTGCTATTTGTCTTTTTTATTATTTATGCATTATTGGCGATCCCGTTTAAATCTTACATTCAACCCTTGATTGTAATGAGTGTGATCCCATTTGGTCTAATAGGATCCGTTATTGGGCATTGGATAATGTCCATGGAGTTGACCATTATGAGCTTACTCGGCATGCTGGCGCTCATTGGGGTTGTGGTGAATGATTCACTAGTCTTAGTGGATTACATCAATAAGCAAAGGACGAAAGGGAAAGCTGTGATGGATGCTGTGTTGACCGCTGGTGCAGCGCGATTCAGGCCTGTTATGTTGACCAGTATCACGACATTTTTTGGTTTAATGCCTTTGCTGTTTGAACAAGAAACTCAGGCGCAGTTTTTGATCCCAATGGCGGTATCTTTAGGGTTTGGTATTGTTTTTGCCACCTTCATCACTTTACTGCTGGTGCCTGTAAATTATCTAATAGTGGATAAAGCCCAAAGTTTTGGCAGCCTACTCAAATTAAAGACCGTATAAGCCTTTCTGCATAACTGGTATTGTACATCCCGCTGACACTCTGGGGGGATGTACAGTATTACCAGGCTGGCCTGCTTCTCGCTCACCAATTCAACACACCGCTTTGTCATTTGAACTCCCCATTTTATACCGTTATTTCCAGAGGTCGTTCGGAACAAATTACACCGTTCTCATATAATTAGAGCGCTATTCATTTTACAGCTGTGTGGTATTAAAAACTATCGCGTTGTTATTTTTTACGATTATGTTTAATGATATGTAAATAAAATAAATATCATAATTATCAGTGCTATAAATGTGTTTTTTGCGTTATTTAGTGAGGGGGTGGTATGTGACTCAGTGCTCAATGAAAGAATTGCTTATTGTTATAATGGTTAGAGCTCTATATAATTTATATTAATTGAACGTTCAATTAAAATAAATATGCCTAAAGTTGGAATGGAACCGATACGTCGTCAGCAGTTAATTGAGGCAACGTTGGAGTCAGTTGCAGAGCTTGGTCTACATGCAACAACAATCAATAGTATTAGCAATCGTGCCGGTTTATCGTCAGGGATTATTAGCCATTATTTTGGTGGCAAGCAGGGGTTGATAGAAGCCTCCGTGCGTTATCTGCTGACAAGTTTGAAAACCAGTTTACTTTCCAAAGTTGAGCCAAATAGCAGCGCTTATACGCGCTTAATGTTTGTAGTCGAAGCTAATTTCTCATTGATTCAACAGCAAAACAAAACGACAAAAACGTGGTTGAGCTTTTGGGCGCAATCCATGCATGACGAGCAATTGCACCGTTTACAGGTCATAAACTCGAAAAGGCTCTTTAGCAACTTAACATACTCATTCCTTGCATTTTTTGACAAGGATGAAGCTCAAAAAGCTGCCAAATTGACAGCCGCTATGATTGATGGATTGTGGTTGCGAGCAGTACTGAGTAAAGCTGACGAAGCAACGTTCAAAGAAGCCGAGCTGCTGGCAAAGCAGTATATTTCATCTCTAATCTCATCTTCTGGAGTACAAGTATGACCACACTGGTTTATCAGAACTTTATCCATGGCGCTTTTATCGCCAACCAATCTCAAGAGACATTTCCAGTAAAAAACCCAGCGACTGATGAGGTGATTTATCATGTTGAGGTCGCGGATGAGTATGTTCAAAAACGCGCAATTGAAAGTGCCAAGCAAGGTTTTGCGATATGGTCAACCATGGCGCCAATGGAACGGAGTCGAATTTTAAACAAAGCAGTGGCACTGCTAAGAGAAAGAAATGATGAGTTGGCACGAATCGAAGTTTTAGATACAGGCAAGCCAGTTCAAGAAGCAGATTGTGTTGATATTCAGACAGGCGCCGATGTTATTGAATATTTCGCAGGGTTGGCACCAACACAAGTGGGTACCCAACAGCCTGTGGGCAGTGACTTTTTTTATACGCGTAAGGAACCACTGGGCATTTGCGCAGGTATTGGCGCATGGAATTATCCATTGCAAATAGCTTGCTGGAAGTCAGGTCCAGCCCTTGCCGCAGGCAATAGCTTAATCTTCAAACCCTCAGAAGAGACACCGCTTGGTGCGATAAAGCTTGCAGAAATTTTTATAGAAGCGGGCATGCCGCCGGGTGTATTTAACGTGGTACAAGGCGCTGCACAAGTTGGTCAGTGGTTAACGTCTGAACCTAATATTGAGAAAGTTTCTTTTACTGGTGAAGTTGGGACTGGCAAGCATGTCATGCAAAGTGCCGCGTCTAATCTCAAAGACGTCACGATGGAGTTGGGAGGTAAGTCGCCACTTATTGTATTCGATGATGCGGATATGTCAGAGGCTGTCAGTGCAGCGATGCTAGGCAACTTTTATACGCAAGGTGAAATATGTACCAATTGTACCAGAGTGTACGTTCATAAAGATATCTATCAGCCATTTATCGATGAACTAAAAGCGCGTACTGAGCGAAATATTATTGCGGGTAATCCACTTGATCCAAACGTAAATTTGGGTGCCTTAATTTCTAAAAAACATCAGCAACTTGTTCTTAACTATATCGAAATAGGTAAAAAGGAAGGTGCTACCCTTTTGACGGGGGGACATGCATTATCGCCACAGTCGGCACCACACGGATACTTTGTCGCGCCGACTATTTTCATTGACTGCACAGACGATATGACAATCGTAAAAGAAGAAATATTCGGGCCTGTAATGAGTATTTTGCCCTTTGAAGACGAAGCAGACGTCATTGCTCGAGCAAACGACACTGAGCTGGGCTTGGGGGCGGGTGTGTTCAGTTTAAATATCCAGCGAGCTCATAGGGTGATCCATCAGTTAAATGCAGGCATTTGCTGGATAAATAGCTATGGAAATTCACCGGCAGAAATGCCAGTTGGTGGCTACAAGCAGTCGGGGATTGGTAGAGAAAATGGCATCGAAACGCTTAACAGCTATACGCAGACAAAATCTGTGTATGTCGGTATGAGCAAAATAGAAAGCCCGTTCTAGGAGGGCTTATGTCTCAATTTGATTACATCATTGTTGGTGCCGGCTCTGCTGGTTGCGTTTTGGCAAATCGCCTTTCAGCCAACCCGCAACATAAGGTTTTATTACTTGAAACTGGCGGCTCAGACAAGAGTATCTTTATTAAAATGCCGACTGCGCTCTCTATTCCTATGAATACCAAGAAATATGCTTGGCAATTTCATACTGAGGAAGAGCCGTATTTAAATAATCGCAAAATGCACTGCCCAAGAGGAAAGGTGCTCGGTGGCTCTTCATCAATTAATGGCATGGTTTACGTGAGAGGCCATGCAAAAGATTTTGACGAGTGGGAAAGCCATGGTGCTAAAGGTTGGAACTACCAATCCTGTTTGCCCTATTTTAAAAAGGCTGAAACATGGCTTATGGGCGAAGACGACTATCGAGGTGGAGAAGGGCCGATAGGTGTCAACAATGGCAATAATATGGCAAACCCCCTTTATCGTGCTTTTATTGATGCAGGAAAAGAAGCCGGTTATCCGGTCACTTCTGATTATAACGGTGAACAGCAAGAGGGTTTTGGCCCTATGCACATGACTGTAAAAGATGGGATTCGCTGTTCAACTAGTCGTGCATATTTGGATCCAGTGAAAGCCCGAGAAAACTTGACTATTGTAACTGGTGCTCAGGTAACACGAGTGCTGTTAGAAGGTAAGCATGCAAAAGGTGTGGAATACATTTTAGAGGATGTGTTAGTCACCGCCACAGCTGACAACGAAGTTGTTTTAAGCGCTGGGCCAATTGGTTCGCCGCATATCTTGCAGTTGTCAGGCATTGGCGACTCTACAACATTGCAAAAAGCGGCTATTGAAGTAAAACACCATTTGCCAGGTGTTGGAATGAACTTACAAGACCACCTTGAGTTTTACTTTCAATATAAATGTAAACAGCCCATCACGTTAAATGGCAAACTTGGATTGATATCAAAAGGTCTGATAGGTGCAAAGTGGATTTTGAACAAATCAGGGCTGGGAGCCACGAATCATTTCGAGTCATGTGCCTTTATTCGCTCTAAAGCAGGCATCGAGTGGCCTGATATTCAGTATCACTTTTTACCTGCAGCAATTCGATACGATGGAAAATCAGCCTTTGAGGGGCACGGTTTTCAGGTTCATGTTGGACACAACAAACCAAAAAGCCGTGGCTCGGTACTCATTGAGTCAAGCGACCCGACGATGGCGCCAAAAATTCAGTTTAATTATTTGCAACATCAGGACGACATCGCAGGATTCAGGGCGTGTGTGCGCCTCACTCGAGAAATTATTTCGCAAGCGGCATTTGATGAATATCGAGACGGTGAAATTCAGCCCGGTGAGCATATTCAATCTGACGAAGAAATTGACGAATTTGTACGTCAGGCTGTGGAGAGCGCATATCATCCATCCTGTTCGTGCAAGATGGGTGAAGATGAAATGGCGGTCGTTGATGCTGAAACGCGGGTGCATGGCATAACTGGGCTGCGAGTCGTGGATTCGTCTATCTTTCCCACTATACCTAACGGAAACCTGAATGCCCCGACAATCATGGTTGCAGAAAAAGCAGCAGATATGATTTTGGGTCGCCATCTTTTGCCACGTTCAACAGCAGAACCTCTTGTTCATCCCAGCTGGCATCATCAACAGCGATAAAAATATGAAGTATTCGCCGAGTGTTGGTCCTTTGACCACCACTCGCTTGCTGAGGCGTGTCCATCCTGATTCAGGTTCGGAAAAGTAAGCAAGCGTGATAATTACAACCTTAAACGGGAAAACACATGAGTTATTTTTACTTATTTTGGGAGGGAGATAATGACCATTTGGCTTAGTGCAGGCGTATTATTTACCCTACTATCTATCGCTTTTATTCTTTACAAATGGGGCAATGTTCAAGTTGTGGGCGTGACGCCAGTTAAAACATTTACATTTATCGCCATTTTATTCACTTCGGGACTGGATGTCGGTTTGATCATGTTCCCGTTGACCGAGTTTGCAGGTTACGCAGACATAAGCGCAAGCCCAGAATATGGATTTACCAACCCGCTCGCTATTGAGTTTGGATTTTGGGGATTTCTAATCTGGGGGTTTTATTTCCTGACCTGTTTTTATTTCTGCGTAATTGAACCAAAAGTGAAATTCTTTGAAATCCCTTTGGTAAAACTTATCAACAATGTGGTCATTATTGGCACCTGTGCATTTACTGCATTTTTGCTGTTATCTAATTTACCTTGGTATCTGCCAAGTGTGGGTGATGGTGAATCCGTTGTCACATCATTTTATTTGATTGTACTTTTAGCGATTTCAATCGCCGTTTACTCTAGCACAAACATTAAATATGTAAGGCTACTCAGTGTCTCTACCACATGGGTGTTTATAGGCTTAATTGCGCTTTTATGGGTGGATGCATTCTTACTAGGCGATGGCGCAATTGGCAGTTATTTTACAAATCTTGTATTAATGGGTGACTACTTTGCCAATATGCATCACTTTGTTTTGCCTATTAATGCGTATCACGAATTTTATCTATTTTGGTGGTTTGCATGGAGCATTATGATTGGCCAATTTACGGCCCGTTTTGTGGGTGGGTTGAAGACCTATCAAGTGTTGGCCGCGATGCTGGTATTTCCCTCATTGCCCATCGCAGCTTGGTTTGCCGTTTTATACCACTATCATGAAGCAGGGATCCCCACAGAAGGATTGACCAATTTCGCGATGGTGTTTGTCGGAGTGGTGTTTGTCATCAACTCTCTAGACTCACTTATACGTTTATATACAGACAACTTAGGATTGACCACACAGCGTTTAGGTAAATACAAATATATTGCGCTCAATATTGTTGTCTTATCGCTACTCACCTTATTGTTCCAACTTAACTTTCTGCAAATTCAATGGGTGGGGGCAATTGTCATCGCGATATTCTTCGCATGTTTTGGATTTATTGTGGCTAAGAAGTTGCGTGCGGTAGGCGCAATACACAGTTCGCCAGAAGACAATGAAATTGATTTTAACAAAATAAAAACTGTCAGCTAATTATGAAAAAAATAAATAAAATTGCATTACTCCCATTGATTATGTTCTCGGGAGCCGCCACAGCCGATTTGAGCGCTACTATCACTGGCGCATCAGACTACACATTCAATGGTGTCAGCCAGACTCAAAACGACCCTGCTATCCAAGGTAGTGTCGACAAGTCTTTCGACAGCGGGCTTTATGTAGGCTCTTGGGCGTCTAATGTTGACTTTGGTGATACTGATATTGAGTGGGACTTTTATATAGGCAAATATCAAGAGCTTAACGCAGCATGGAGTGTTGACTATGGTGTTGCTTATTACACATATCATGGCGCAAGCGAATCCAGTGATGGAAATTACCCTGAAGCATATGCAAAGTTTGGATATAATAACGCTCTAGGAAAAACAGAGTTCAACTTTTGGTACAGTTGGGATTATTTTGGCGTTGGTGTGGGCCACGCCATTGCGATGATAGCGCACACTTTTGAGATTGCCCCAAATCACGCTCTAAGAGCGAGCTTTGATGTGTCTAACTCGTTGGACGGCGATAAGTGGCTTTGGAAAGACGATGAAAAGTCTTACTACCACTATCGACTGGCGTATCAAACAAGCATAGATGCGTTCAACATTGAATTGGCTGCTGAGAATACAAATTTAGATATCGATACAGCTGATGAGCGTATCGTGTTGTCGATATCTCGCACCTTCTCAATGTAATGCTCCCGAATGTTAGGTGCATTCTATCGGTGTACCTAACATTCGCGCTCTTTCTTTTGCATTAATGCCGGCAAATTTTTACTTTCACACCAAAAATCCGTACAATCATCGGCCATTGAATTACCGCGCTTTATTGGCGTTTATGCACGACATATCTGACCTTAAAAATATTTTCGACTCTCAGTTTGGCCAATCTCACAATACGCGTTTAGTGCGAGGAGATGATGAGCCCATTTACCTGCCAGCTAATGAAACATGTGGTTACCATCAGGTGATATTTGCCCATGGATTTTATGCAAGTGCATTGCACGAAATAGCACACTGGCTTGTTGCCGGTGAGACTAGAAGGTTGCAAGAAGACTACGGTTACTGGTATTGCCCAGATGGCAGAGACAAAACGCAACAAGCTGAATTTGAAAAAGTTGAAGTTAAGCCGCAGGCGATAGAGTGGGCACTCAGTGTGTCTGCTGGATTTAACTTTAATGTGTCCGTAGATAACCTAAATGGCGAACAAACCTGCCGTTTTAGTTTTCAACAAAACGTGCATGCAAAAGTAATTGAACTGATCGAGGGGGGGTTTAACTCTCGTACAGAACAACTTCTAAAAGCGTTGGCCGATTTTTATGAAACGCCTTGGCCTTTAACAGCAGAACAGTTTTCTTGGCATTGTCCACAGGAGTTTAAGCATGTCGTTTAAGTTAGGTTTGATAGTGAATCCCGTGGCAGGGTTAGGGGGGACTGTTGCGCTGAAAGGCAGCGATGGTGCCAATACCGCGAAGAAAGCACTCGAGTTGGGCGCCGAACCAAAGTCAAATACCCGCACCAAACTCGCACTAGAGCAGTTATTGCCTTATCAGCAAAGTATCGAAGTATTCACCGCCTCAGGTGAAATGGGTGAACGCATAGCGACAGAGTTAGGTTTTAATACGCATGTTGTATACCAACCTCAACTAGAGACTACACCTGATGACACCGAAGCGTTAGCGCGTATTCTTGTTGAGCAAAAAGTGGATCTTATTTTGTTTGCGGGGGGGGATGGCACCGCGAGAAATGTATGTGCGGTGGTCGATGACACTGCGCCGGTACTTGGCGTTCCTGCTGGGTGTAAAATCCACAGTGGTGTATATGCTATCACACCAAAAGCGGCGGGTCGGGTCGTAGAAATGCTCATCAATGGCGAGCTAGTGACTTTGGCTGATGCTGATGTGATGGACATTGATGAATCTGCGTTCAGACAGGGTACTGTTAAGGCGAAGCGCTACGGTGAAATGCAGGTCCCAAGCGAAGTGCGTTATGTGCAAAGTGTCAAAAACGGCGGTAAAGAAAGTGATGAGCTCGTACTGGCGGATATTGCAGCCTACGTTATTTCAGAAATGGATGAAGATATCCGTTATATCATGGGTTCTGGTTCAACAGTGGCTGCCGTTATGGAAGAATTGAGCCTTGAAAATACGTTACTTGGCGTTGACTTGATTCAAGATCATGCGCTGCTTGGTCAGGATCTCACTGCGGCGCAATTACTGGAAATGACTCAAGCGCATCCCACAAAGCTTGTCATAACTCTGATTGGGGGTCAGGGCCATATTTTTGGGCGTGGAAACCAACAGTTAAGCCCTGCTTTAATTAGACAAATTGGTAAAGAGAACATTATTGTGGTTGCGACAAAGCGCAAATTACAAGCATTAAACGGTCGCCCACTGATTGCAGATACAGGCGATCAAACACTCGATGATGAGTTGAGTGGCTATATTAAAGTTGTCACGGGGTATAATGACCATGTGATGTATGCCATTGGGCATCAAGAATAACTGAGGAGACAGAATGTCATTTGAAACCTATGTAGAGGCTGCACAGCAGTTTTTTGATGAATTAGTTGATCGTGCAAATGATGATGAGCTGTTTGCGGGTGGCTATTTAAGAGGCCATTTTGACCTTGCTGTAGGATACGCGCAAGTTGAAGAGCTCGCGCTGGCGCCCGAAGAGCTAAACAATAAAATCGAAGAGAGTTTGGTAAAAGCTTACAAAAATGGCGAACTAACCGAAGATGACAAAACCCATGTTGTAAATATTTGGGAGCAAGTAAAAGCGCTTGCAGCATAGATGTGTAAAGGGCGAACACAAGCAGTGTTCGCCTCTCTTAATGTCTACAAAATCCACTTCCAAATAACGAACAGTAGCGAAAACGCCACAAGATAAATCAAGCCTAACACCGAGAGCACTTTGACAGGTTTTGGCTGAGCAGCAAAAATCTCTCCTTTAATCAGAGACAGGTTTAGCCACGCAAAAAATGGCGTCGTTAAAAAGGCTAAAGTCATCGCAAACATCAACATATCTTTTAAATTGCCCTTGAAAAATAGCACGACGACCATGCCTAACCCAGATTGCACAGCAATGATGGCGGATAAGCTATGTTTGTTTTGATGCGGTTTAATAATTTTCAATGATTCATCGAGTGTTCGAGCATAACCATCCAACACGGTAAGGGTTGTACCAAACATACATAAAAACGCGACGACAGCAATTAACCACCTTGCCCACTCACCAATGGTGAGTGCATACATGTCTATGAGTTGTTTAGAAAATGCCACGCCAGCAAGCTCTATTTCTTGAGCTTGGCCATATTGTAGTAGTACACCTAAAACAAAAAACATTAACGCCAATAATAAAGTCACGCCATACCCGAGGTTAAAGTCAAACAAACTTTGCTCTCTGGTTAGCTGGTTGGTTTTCAATTTAGTCTTTAGCCACAAAGAGTTGATCGCAGAAATCTCGATGGGAGCGGGCATCCAGCCCATTAATGCCACCATGAACCCCAGTAAAGCGAGCTCATAAGGAGAGGGGGGAATGGTTGGCACAGGGTGCGCAGGACCATTTGATACTGCAACGATCAGGGCTGTGGTTGTTGCTACACAGAGGAACGCCATGATTACTTTACTTGCGCTATCGAGAAGCCTGTAATGGCCAAAAATTAAAATGGCTAAACACACCACGAGCAACCCATAACAAATTGTTGTGAGTCCTAGTGACCATGGCAAAATGTACTGTAATAAGGCAGCTGTAAGTAAGAGCACACCGGCGGAGTTAACCACAGCAGCAAGTAAGTTAATAATGACAAAGAGATAAAACAAAGAAGGGTTTTTATCTTTATATCCTTTTACTAAGCTTTGCTTTGTATGCAGCGTATACTCAACGCCAAATCTAAAAAATGGATACTTGAGTATGTTGACTGCAATGATGATCCACAGTAACTGCCAGCCAAATAACGCACCAGCTTGGGTCGCGGCGACTAGGTGAGAGCCGCCAACGGCAGCTGTAGCCATAAGTATACCAGGCCCCAAAGATTTGCTTTTTGATAAAAATCCAGATAACACGATGATTCCTTTTTTATTGGCTATGTTAACTTGTGTGTAAAATTATCCAAGTAAAATTAACATACCGTTTTGAACCGCTACATTATTACTCAAGAAGTTGAGTGATCTGGTCGAATCTGACGCTTAATTGGATTTTCGTTGTCGAAATAGTGTTTTACAAACGTAACAAAGGCTTTGGTCTTAGGTGCAGGATACACGAGTTGTGGATAAAACAGATAAATATGATTATTTGGTTTCGACGTAAATTGCGGCAGTACTTCTTGCAACGCGCCTGTTTGAAGCTCCTGTTGAATGAAATAACGCGCAACCTTCATAAGCCCGTGGCCTTGTATTGCATGATGTTTCAGTAATGTATTGTCGTTACTCGATAACCAACCTTTCACTGGTACGTTGTGCTGACTAAATTGCCAAGCGCTACTTTTATTCATTGTTAAGCATTGATGCGACATTAAATCCCTAGGGGAAGAAATTGGCGAGTGAGCCGATAAATACCTTGGGGCTGCCACGACAGGGTGGTTATAACTGAATAGCTTGGCTGCAACCATGTTTTCTGGGGGGGTGAGTGTCGCCCTAAAACCCAGATCAAAGTCTTTTACATTTAAGTCATGGGTTTGATAGCTGGCGTCAATTTCAAACTGAACATCTGGGTATTGTGAGTTAAATTTGGTACAGATATCCAGCAGAAACGTTTGTGCAAACATACGTGGTGCAGTCAGTCTGAGCTTTCCCTCTACTCGTTCATGACTCAGGCTTCTTTCAATATCATACAATTTCGCTCGCAGGTTCTTTCCTTCAGCAAAGAGCTGCATACCATATTGTGTCAGTTTAACATTTCTGGTGGTGCGTAATAAGAGAGGAGCTTTTAACTGCTGTTCGAGTTTTTTTATTTGCTCAGAGAGATGTCCTTTGGAAATACCCAGCGAAGCCGCTGCTTTGGTGAAGTTCAATTCTTCAGCCAACTTCACAAATAACATAATGAGCTCTATACGTTTATGCTCTTTCAAGGGCCTCACCTATTAAATTTTGTTTATTATACTGAACAATGCGTTCTGAAAAAGGCTATTTTATTTTTATATAAGAACAATATCATAAGTAGATTGAACGAGTGAACTAACAGGACGACAGAATGCGTAAAAGTATCCCAATTCAACAACACTTTGCTAAAGCAAGTCATATTGCATATGGATGCATGGGACTGAGCGGTGACATAAATAGGGGGGACGTGATATCAAATAAAGAGATTGCTATGGCGCAAGGTGCTGTTGAGTGCGCACTGGCGTGTGGAATCAATTACTTTGATCATGCAGATATTTATCGACAGGGTCGCGCTGAGATAGTATTTGGAAAAATATTAGCTAAATCGCCTCATTTGAGAGAGCACATGATCATTCAATCTAAATGTGGCATTCGAACACAGCATGGCAACAATTTTGGTTGCTATGACTTTTCGCCCCAATGGGTTAGTCATTCGGTAAATGGCATTCTAGAGCGCCTTGGCATTGAGTATCTTGATGTTTTAATGCTTCATCGTCCAGATCCTCTGGTGGAAATTGAAGAGTTGGGTCGCGCACTCACAGAATTAAAGCAAGCCGGAAAAATTAACCATATTGCCGTGTCAAATATGAATGGCCATCAAATAGCGTTGCTGCAATCAGCCGTTGATATGCCAATTATCGCGAATCAGATTGAAATGAGCTTATCAAAGTTAGACTGGATTGATGATGGCGTCATGGTTGGAACGTATGGTAACCATCAGATTGACTTTGTCAGCGGCACACTTGAGTACTGCCAATTAAACAGCGTGCAACTTCAAGCATGGGGAAGTTTATCAAAAGGCATGTTTTGTGAACAGGGTCTATACTCTAGTAATCAAAATGTAAGAAATACAGCGGAGTTAGTTAAACAATTATCAAATAAGTACCAGGTTGAAAGAGAAGCTATCGTGTTGGCATTTTTAATGCGTCATCCAGCGGGGATTCAGCCTGTGATTGGTACAACAAACGTAAATCGAATTAGAAATGCGGTAGGCGCCCTTGGAATTAACCTAGAAAGACACGACTGGTTCAATTTGTACGTGACGGCTAGGGGGGAAGTTTTACCTTAAAAAAATCATGAAATCATAGATCTCATGGAGTTTTACTATGACTACACATCCATTTTGCAAACTTGAAACTGGCAAAGGCGCAACCTTTGTTGTAACGCCCTGTCCAGGCACTCAAGGTGTTGCGTTATTCTCTTCAATTAAACAACTAAAAGAGCAAGGCGTCAGTGCTGTTTTGACCATTATGAGTGATCAAGAGCTCATTCAAAGTGGTGCATGTGACCTAGAAGCTGTGTGTGAGAGCACAGAGGTTAAATGGTTACAATTGAGTGTGCCTAGCGGTGCAGGTCTTGGCGATGAGTTACAAAGTATCGTCCAAAATCAAATCCCCACGATTATGGCTGCCATGTCAGGTGGTAAAGTAATTGCCATACATAGTAAAGGGGGATCGGGAAGAACACGGTTTGTTATTGGAC
Source organism: Pseudoalteromonas sp. SMS1 (assembly GCF_021530565.1). Lineage (GTDB taxonomy): Bacteria > Pseudomonadota > Gammaproteobacteria > Enterobacterales > Alteromonadaceae > Pseudoalteromonas. Next base: position 125,302 of record NZ_JAKGBI010000009.1, on the reverse strand, counting down.
TCTTACTGATCGCGCTGGGTATGAGCAAAGAAGAGGCTGGTATGTTAGTCAAATCTGTGTCAGGTCCAATTACGCAACTTCCATACTAATTAAACCGTTGAAATGCAGCTGGTCATCCAAATACCCTTTGGGATGAGCAGTTGCACTGCTTATACCCCCCCCTTAACAACTGCAATTACTGAATTAATCCCCAATTAAGAAACATAAAGTGTCATTCTACGCAAAGAGGTCATATCAGTGCTGTAATTTACTGATAATCATCACTTTTATTCGTTTTTTTGGGTTTTTGTTCCTATATTGATGTAATACCAAAAGGTCATTTTTACTAGTTTTACTAGAGCTTTTGTTTAGTTATTGGTAATAATAAGTGCAACTTTTGACAGGGTATAGATGAATAGTTTAATACCAAAGTATTGATTTTTTCCAGGGATGTTTGCTTAACACAGTTAACCTTAATGCCACTGGAGTTTGTACATGCACTTATTTGAATCGCACTCAACCCGACCTGAAAATGGCGCTCGACCGCTTGCAACTTACATTGTTTTCACGCTTGTGCTGCTTATTCTGACGGTCGCAAGTTTTCCGACTAAAGCGCTGGTGATCATGTCTGGTGAGTTGGACCGACATTTAAAGTCTTATAATTATGGCACTAAAGCTGACAACAAATGGGTGCAACCCAGTGGTGATTTTCAAGCGCGTTTCAAAACACTATTTGAAGCGTTTCATCAACAAAACTGGCCTTTGGCTGATGAGTTAGCTCAGGCTTTAAACTATCAGGTTGTGCAATTTAAAGATGTTGATACAGATAAGGTTTATTACTTACTGCAAGAAAAATATCAGCTACCTAGCGAGCAGTTTATGGGTGGGGGCACCTATGTTTTGAACATTGCAGGCACAAATGCAGTGTTGCAAGCGCCACACCCCAAAAGAGATTCATTCACAGGCACCCAAGCGATAGACGCCTTTTTATACACGCAAACAAAGCTGTTAATGTTGGCGGGTACTCGTCGTGATAGCAGTCATGATGTAAGTGTATGTACAGGCACAAATTACTCAGCGAGTGATGTTGCCCATCAGACTGAGTCATTGTTCCAAGTGGTACATGAGTACATGAGTGATTACGATTTAGAAACGGTCTTTATTCAATATCATGGATTCGGTAAGACGACACGTGCCAAACTACAGGCTCAATGTAATACAGATAATGATTTGATGCTGAATTTGAGTGAAAGTGTACGTTATGCGACGAATAATCCGGAGCACAGCATTTTACATGCCATTCGTCGCAGTGTTGAAAGTGAAGGTGTTATAAAGGCGTGTGTATATGGTAATGATACCAGAAGTTTAGGAGGAACGTGGAATGTTCAAGGCCGTCACACGAATGATTCAGTTGACAGTTGCCATAAAAGTGCGGATGCGTCTTCGAAACGTTTTATCCACTTGGAGCAAAGCTACGGCGTTAGAAAATACCATCGCAAAGCCATGCAAAGACATCTGAAAAATGCGTTGGACGAATACTTTCAATAACCCAATTGAATCTCATTGAAAGTAAAAAGGCGCCCAAGGCGCCTTTTTTATGTATGGGGTGTCGTAGAAACCACAATACCGTTTTATTTTGATACGCAATCAATATTTTTATCGAATAATGTGTCTGTTATAGGCTTATTTTTGTTTTTAAGGTCTCAATTATTCTCGCATCAACCCAATAAATATCGTGATCATTGTTAGGTGTCTCGCGGGTAAAAAACAAAAACTTGCCATCGGGTGTCACACTTGCTGATGCTTCTCTAGCAGAAGTATTAATCGATGCCCCCATATTAACCGCTTCGCTCCAAGTACCGTCAACTTGCTTAAAGCTAATGTAGAGATCTGAATCACCAAAGCCAGTTTGTCGAACACCATCCCAGATGATGTATGAGTCATCTGGTGCAATAAATGGGTGCGCATTGTATTTCCCTGTGTTGATTTGAGGACCTAACGCTATTGGCGGGAGGCGTTCACCATTTTTAAGCTCTGAAATTCTAATGATGTCACCACTTTTATAGTCGTCCAAAACATAGGTCTTTGAACTAGATGCACTTAAACGCATAATGCCCCAATCATGCCTATCGAACATTGGGCCTATTCGTTTAAGCTGCGACCAACCGCAATCAGTTCGCGTCATATAATATTTGCCCAAATACATCGTCTCGCCATCGGGTGCGAGCAGTGGCCTGCCGATTCTAGGTCCAACTACCGAATGGTGCCATTGTTTGTCTTTATATACGTATGAAATGAGATCCCAAGCTTCCGAGTTTAAGTCTTTTTTAGTGAAGTAAAACTCTGTCATATCGGGAGAAAAGAATGGATTCGTTTCCCTGTGTTTAGTTGAAACAAGATCAGGCGCGAATACTACTGGTGTACTGCCAGGCATTTTTTGTCCGAGATATGGCGCTGAGTGGGACTGAGTGCGTGCTTGAGCATCTGGCTGCATACTGGAAAGTATGACTGGTGTTAAAATAGCGATTGTGCATAAACGTACTGTCATTAATTTTATCCTATTAAAAGTCTAGAAATAACGAATGTTATGTACGCTAACGAAAATAGCCATGCATGAATTGATGTTACAGTGACGTTTTGCTGATTGATGCTTGCAAGATATTAAAATTATTCTTTTCAGAAGGTTATACTAATTTACGACAGTTTGACGGGTCGTTGTTGGCGCCAAATAGTGTATGTAATCTTGTTCTTTTAGCCCGGCTTCTTTGGTCGAGCGAAGTAGTAATTCATTGAGTGAACTATCATTTATGCCACTCCTGAGTGCTTTGCTACACATCTTGATCGTGTCTTTAAATTCTCCAGAATCAAACAACTTGGATGCAAAGTCGACATAGGCTTGTTGTTGTGTTGCTTCTTCTTGATATATTTTTGCGAAAATTTCTCTGTGCATTAACCCAGCCAAAACATAATGACTGTTGCGATGTTGCTTTCCTAGCGCTTTATGTGCACTAAATAGCATTTCTTTTGCTTGCTCCATATCACCCGCTAAATGAAATAAGTAAGCAATAATTGTAATCGCACTAGGGTTGTTTGAGGTTTGACTTAACTGCAACAACTTGCCACTGGCAGCAGCCGTCTCGCCTTCAACAAGCATCATCATAACGAACATTAAGTTAAACTCATCCGGGCAGTACTTCTGAATATTACTTGCTGAGTGCATCAGAAGTGCTTTTAATTCCAGCTGCCTAACTTTGAGGTCTTTTGGTTTCGTTTCAAGCTTGGTATTCAGTGTATCTAATAACTTGAGCTTAATAGATAAAGCATTCAACAGAGTAGAGAGAGCGGGATCTTCTTGGTAAGTTCGCTCTTTACGTTTGATTAGGTTATCTACAGCATCCAGTTCATCAGAAACGTGAAGTACCATGAGGCTTAGTCTAAACATGCTGGGCGACATGTCTTCAATCGGAAATGCCAAAACTTGCGCAGCCGCAAGCTCGCGATTGTTTGTTTGAAATGCAATATATATTTGCCAATAAAAGACCCTAACAGGGTAGTCCTGTCGAGTTTGCGTTTCCGATAAAAATGCCTTGCACGCGTCAAAGTCTCTTAATTCATAATTGACGTGAAATAACGACCATTTTGCCCATTGAATATTTCTCTCGGTTAGCGGCAGCAAAAGTTTTTTCGCTAATGTGTAGTGTCCCAGTTTAAGCAAGAGGTTCACCAAAAGCTGGTTTCTGGCCTTTTTCAAATAGTTTGGATACTCTTGCTTTCTCAGTTCCTTCAATTTGAATAATGCACTTTTATATTTTTTATTTTCAATACAGTGGTATGCGTGTTTAAACTCTTTTACTTGTAAAGTATGCTCATCAAGAATTGTCACCAGATCTTGCATGGTGTAGGGCACTTCAAGTAGCTGATTACTATGAAAAGGATACTCACAAGCATAGTCGAAAGCGCTTTGCCTTTGCGCCATGTATACCAGCCTTGTCGTCGATGGGAGTACGTTATTTGATACGAGATCACTCACAAGATCGTACAAATTTTTGATGGTATCAATGCGATTATCTAAGAATACGATATCGTAGGTATTTTGTTTTGCTGAGAGTTCAAACGCACTGCCTGAACGGTACGAGCGCACGTGTGAAATTCCTTGCTTGTTCAACAAGGCTTCTAAAAATCTGATGTTGTCGCTATTGTGATCGACTATTGCAATTCTTAGATCTTTGTATTGCACTATTTTCCCTTTCCGACCGTGAATCATCTTCTACAAGCTAATTACACATTAACTTTGTTCATAATTTTGGAACGTGTATTCTAATCGCTTTCTTTTCGCAATCATAGATCTAAATTCACTTTCATTTACATTTATTTAAAAAGTGAAATCGTTCCAATATAAACTAGACGGTTGAAATAAATATTTATTTTAGAATTGGCAACTTAACACTGCGGCTTTTGTTTCTGGTGCAGTGTTAAGTAAACAGGGATGAATAAATTTATGAGAAGGTGTCGTGTTTATGAAAAGAGCTCTTCTACATCATCTTTGATATCTTGATAGGCATCTTCATCGAGTTCTAAAACATGCAGTATGTCAGTTTTTAAATAACCCCAATCTGGCACCGATACAAAGCGTTTGTTGATTTGCACTAAGTGTTCTGCCATTTTTAGTGCAGCCATGGAGCAGGCGAAGTCTTGCTCATGAGGTTCTTTGAAAAACTCTAGGTCATGATGCCTTAGAATAAGCTTGCAAATCGGTTTAGGTAAATTCCAGCTTGTTGCTAAAAAATACCCTATGGTTGCATGGTTTGTGTTGTAAATGGCACTTTCTTGATCGACCAATAACATGTCATGATTATTGTTTGCACTGGACAACACATTGACATAGTCATCAAATTTAAGTGCCATTGCCGGTATACCAGCGTCATGAAACAGTCCGAGCATGTGTAAGCTTTCTAGAGGGACCTCAACAGGCATTTTTCTGCCGATAAGCATGGCAACCTCGGATATTTCATTGGCGGTATCCCAAAACCTTTCCAAACTTATACAGCATTGAGATTGATCATAGGCCTGCTTTAACAAAAAGCCCGTCACAAGGTTGGTGACACTGTTCAAGCCTAAAAACATGACTGCTTGTTTGATATCCGTAATAGTACGAGAAAAGCCATACGAAGAGGAGTTGATGACTTTTAGAACCGCAGCGGACGTTGCAACGTCTGTTGCTATCAAATCAGCGATTTGTCCAAGTTCAGGTTCGCTTGATTGGAGTAATTCATGTAGTTGCGTGAGGAGTTCAGGTTTTGGTGGGAGTGAAAACCCTTTTTCTACGTCATTGAGCACAATGTTATCAATTTCTATCATAACTAATCCACTTATGATGCGTTGTTATACGACGCGATTTTTCGGCACTGAGGTAAGGTTAGTATAGTCTGTATGGTTAGAATTTTTATGATTTAGCATAACGAATTACGCATTTTTGTGTGCAAATTAGCCAACCAGTCGGGAATTCAGGGACGGAATATTGCTTTCGTTAGCTTTGTTAAGTTAAGGTTAGACAATTTTATTGTTTGGGAACCATTATGAGTCAATCAACAGAAACGGCAGCGCCGAGTGGGGCGGTTGCGCGTTTTCTCAATGGGATCGAGCGCGTAGGGAATAAACTCCCCGATCCTGCCATTATTTTCCTATCAGCTATGTTACTGATATGGTTACTTTCTTGGATGTTTTCAAGTACGACTTTTGACGCCATTGATCCTCGTACAGGAGAAGCAATTGTTGTTCACAATCTGCTCAGTGGTGATGCCCTCGCTAATTTCTTAGCGTCAATGGTGAAGACGTTTACCGGCTTTGCTCCACTTGGCGTTGTGCTTGTCGCAATGTTAGGTGTTGGCGTAGCTGAGCATTCTGGCTACATCAATACTGGCCTTAAATTAATGCTTAAAAGAACGCCACAAGCGCTATTAACACCCTCAATTATTTTAATCGCAATCGTCAGCCACACGGCGACAGATGCTGGGTATGTTTTGGTCATACCGCTAGCAGGGGTTATTTTCTATGCGATGGGACGTCATCCCTTAGCTGGTATTGCTGCTGCATTCGCCGGCGTGAGTGGCGGTTTTAGTGCGAACTTTATTCCGTCAGGTATTGATCCTTTGTTACAAAGCTTTACTCAAAGCGCGGCACAAATTATTGATCCAGAAATCGCTGTAAACCCTTTGAATAACTGGTTCTTTACATCGGCATCAAGCCTATTCATCATTCTTTTAGGTTGGTATATCACGGATAAAATTATTGAGCCTCGCCTCAAAAATACAGTTGTCGACGGAGACACAAACAGCCTTCCTTCTTTCGACGAAGTAAACGCAAAAGAGAAAAAAGCGTTTTTAGTGGCGTCGGGCGTTATGTTATCAGGTATTGCCTTATTAGTTTACGCGGCAAGCGGAGAAGATTCAGCGCTACGAAGCCCAAGCGGCGCATTAACTGAGTTTAGTGCACCATTGATGCAGTCTATCGTGCCACTTATCTTTCTTCTCTTTTGGATTCCGGGTGCGGTATACGGCTTTTTAGTAGGCACTTTTAAGTCATCTAAGGACATGATTGATGCAATGAGTAAGTCAATGGGAAGTATGGCTTATTACATTGTCATGGCATTTTTCTGTGCGCTATTCATTGCCGCATTCAGCCAATCGAATTTAGGGGCATTACTTGCAATCGAAGGTGCAGAGGTATTAAAAGCACTTGCGCTGCCAAGTTCAGTGACCGTAATTGGCATTATTTTCCTAACCGCTTTCGTTAACCTGTTTGTTGGTTCAAGCTCGGCAAAATGGGCGCTGCTAGGTCCAATTTTTGTGCCTATGCTTATGCAACTGGGTTTGTCACCAGACTTAACTCAGGCGGCTTACCGTGTTGGTGATTCTAGTTCAAACATCATTACGCCTCTGATGCCTTATTTCCCTCTTGTGGTTGTTTACTGCCAAAAGTATGTTAAGGATACAGGTATTGGTACGCTAATTGCTCTAATGATCCCGTACTCTATCGCTTTCCTAGTAGGTTGGAGTATCTTCTTGCTTGCATATTGGGGACTAGGCGTTCCTTTAGGCTTGCAATCAAGCTACATCTATCCAGCTGGGTAAGTTTAAAAAAGCCGCTAGTTTAGCGGCTTTTTCATTTCAATTATGTGTCTTTGCGATCGTGATATGGTATTGGGTCTAATCAAAAAGCGCCTAGGGATGAGACATTAACTCTACGCTATGCGTGACTTGACAATTTTCGTGCAGGTAGGCCTGGCGATACTTTGCACAGGCCCAGACAAATAGATTACGCTTCTGCTGTGAAGATCGCACGTAAAGGGGCAGGGTAGCCCTCAATGGTTTTAGACGGGTCGCTTGGATCTAGGAAGTCTGCCAGTGACTCAGTTTCCATCCAAGGTGTTTTACGCTGCTCATCTAGTGATGTGATGTCTTTATTTACAACGCGAACATTTTTGAAACCCACTCGCTCTAACCAGAGTTTTAAGGCGTCACAGCTTGGAATGTACCAGACATTGCGCATTTTCGCGTAGCGGTCCGTAGGTACTAAAACTGTATTTACATCGCCTTCAATTACCAATGTTTCCAATACCAGTTCACCGCCTTTACGAAGCTGTGCGCGTAATTGGCTCAGAAAATCGATGGGTGAGCGGCGATGATAAAGTACCCCCATTGAGAAAACCGTATCAAATGCTTTTAGTTCAGGCAGTTGTTCGACTCCCAGTGGCAACAAATGTACATTTGGGTCTGGGTTAAAATGCTTGATTGCCTGAAATTGGCTTAAAAATAGGTCAGAGGGGTCGATACCGACAACAAACTCAGCACCCGCTCCCTTCATTCTCCAAAGGTGATAGCCAGAACCGCAGCCAATATCTAACACAGTTCGTCCACGCAAGTCGCTGATATGGGGTAAAAGTCTATCCCATTTCCAGTCACTGCGCCACTCGGTGTCAATGTGAATGCCGTGTATATGAAAAGGCCCTTTGCGCCATGGCATCATACGTTTCAGTAGGTGGTTCAGTTGTTTCTTATGACCCTCTGATAGCGCTTCGCTTGCGCCAAACTCTACGCGGTCTTTAATATTTATCTGGTCAGTGGTTACTTCTGGTAGATTTTTAAGTACCTTTTCCCATTTTGGCCAATCCCCGTGTTGCGCCTCTTTCTGCCAGTGCGTCAATTGTGCTGGGAGTGTGTCTAACCAATGACTCAATTGCGTTTTTGCAATCGCGGCATAAAAGTCCGTAAACCAAGCGTTCATAGTGTCCTCATTATTTAATAGCAATCATTGAACAGAAGTTAAAGCATTGGTACCAAACTTGTGTGTTCGAAAAGCCAACATCGCTTAAACGGTTTAGGTGTGTGCTCAATGCATCGGTGCGCATAATATTTTCAATCGCGGTGCGCTTTTGGCTGATCTCAAGTTCTGAATAGCCATTTTGACGTTTGAAGTCGTGATGTAGATCTATGAGTAGATTATCTCTGACATCATTTTCGCCTTTAATTTTTTCAGACAACAGAAGCGCGCCACCTGGTTTGAGGCCAGCGTATATTTTTTCAAGCACAATTTGTCTTAGTGCTTGTGGAATAAACTGCAAGGTAAAGTTCATGGCAACCACGCTGGCGTTTTCAATATTAACGTCATTAATGTCACCAAGTTGCACGTGTACGGGCACGTCTGATTTGAAGCCTTTTAAGTGCAGCTGACAACGCTCAACCATGGGGGCCGAATTGTCTACCGCGATGATCTGGCAGTTTTCTTTGTCAATACTGCGCCGCATGCTGAGTGTCACAGCGCCCAATGAGCATCCTAAGTCATATAGGTTGGAATTACTTTGAGCAAACTGACCAGCCAGTTTCCCCATATTATTCACCATAGTTGCATACCCTGGAACAGAACGCTGTATCATATCTGGAAACACTTCGACGACATTTTCGTCAAAAGTAAAGTCCTTAACTGTTTGCTCTGTGGCATAAATACTGTCTTTGCCAGTCACTTTACTACTCTCATACAAAAATAATCTCGCTATTTTAGCATTTTATACTGGATAGTCAGTGATAAATTGAGTAGCTTGGCTACTATTAGTCATAAGAAGTAAAAAATGAGATAAGAAATGGCGAAAAATAAAGTGATTAGCACAGAAGATATCCTATCAACCTTATGCCACTCGGTTACAGAAGTTTTGTCTTCTGCCAGTGGTAATCAAATCGCGTATTCGGCGATGGTTCAAAAAATAACACGAACTTGTATGCGCCCAGATATCGGTTGTTTCGTGCTGTTTGATGGTGGGTTTACTGGACTAGTTGTGACCAATTTTACAGCGCAAGCTGCAATGGAAGTATATCAAGATTACATGCGCAACATGGGAATGCCTGAGAGTGAGATTGCGCAAAGTCATTTGTCCGACGATGTATCAAATGTGTTGGGTGAGTTAATGAACCAGATTGTTGGTGATTTTACAAATAAAGTACGAGAGCAATTGCATACATCAATTACTCAGAACCAGCCAAAAATGATGGCAATTAACAAACAGGTACAAATCTCGGTTGATACAACGATGGATCGCCCGCAGGCAAGGCGTGTGACGTTTACAACGCAAGGTCAAAACATTTTTTACCTTGAGCTTGCAATGGACAAAACAGAGTTTATAAAGCTGCATGACTTTGATATTGCTGAAGCGGTAGACCCTGATGACATTATCGCAAGTCAATCAAGTACGACGACCAAAGCAAAATCCCAGAAAGCTGCTGAGAAGCAAGAAGATGCCGCTGATGATGATTTTATGGCTGAGCTAGGTTTATAAAGCTGCATGAGAATACCATACTGCACCTTGCAGTATGGTATTTAACTGTTTATTTTGTCAGTTGCTGATTCAAGTAAGCGATATGCTTCTGCAAATTGAAAGCGGGACACCATCACTTTTAGCTCGTTGATGGTTTTTACATCTAGATCATCACTCACTTCTAGTTGCTCAACTAACTCTGTGGCTTTAGAGTCATACTCCTTAAGTGCTGTAGCAAAATCGCTTACAGAGCAATAATCTGCGCCAGCGTTCATTGATGGCTTGTTACTTTTGATTAAAGCAACCCCTTGTTTGGTTTTCCGTAAATGTACGAGCAGGTCGTCTAGGAGTTGGGTATTAATCGTGTCGTCTTTGATCTGTTGCTCTAATTCTTGAGCGAGATCTGCCAAATAGGTCATCGATAAATTGGCACCAGCCCCTTTAACTGCATGAAGAATATGTAGCGCAAGTTCGTAATTGCCAATCTCTATTGCTTGTTTTAAGTTTATAATTTCTTCAATTTGCTCAAACACAAACTTTTCTAACAATTTATAGTATATCTCTTCGTTGCTTGCTGCGCGTCGTATGCCCTCAACAACATCGATACCGATTAATTCTATATTTTCTTCCTGAGGCTGGACATGTGTGTCAAGCGTCTCAATAGGTACTTGGTCGCGCGTTAAATCTTGCGTGACAACCTGCAATATGGAGTCAATTAACCCCTCTACATCAATAGGTTTGGCAACATGACCGTTCATGCCAGCATCTAAACAAGTTTGAATATCTGGCCCCATTGCATTGGCCGTCATGGCAAGGATAGGTAGCGTATCGCTCGAAATAGTTTCTCGAATGATTTTGGTTGCTTGTACGCCATCCATCACTGGCATTTGCATGTCCATTAACACAACATTAAACTCATGCTCTATAATTTTCTGGCATGCAATTTCGCCGTTATTTGCCACGCTCACCTGAGCACCATGGAACGACAGTATTTCTACCGCAATTTCTTGGTTAACCGGTTGATCTTCGGCTACGAGTACATGAATACCCTCTAAACGCTTGTCGGGTATGTGCTCTTGGGGCTGCGTCTTAGCACTTTCGTTGGCCATAAAACAGGCTTGCAAGCAATCGACTAGATTAGAGGGGTTAAGCGGCTTAAGTAACATGCTGTCAAAAAGGTTTTTTTGCGCATCATTGAGCGCGATGTCATGGCCATGTGCTGTCACTAATACAAAATGGCCTTGCACTTCGAGAGATTTCAATTTGGTTGCCGTTTCGAGTCCATCGATATTTGGCATGAACCAATCGACAAATAAAATATCGTATGTAGGTTGTGCATCTTGAATGTATTCAATGCATTCACTACCACTGGAAAATGTTGTCACTGTTAGACCAAGGCCTTCCAGCATTTCAGTTAAAATATCGCGAGCATCCTCGCTATCATCGATAATGCAAGCTATTTTACCGGAAAACTTTTTAGCCTCTTGTGACAAGTACGTGGCTTGGTTATTGATAGTTAAAGGGAGTGTAAAGTAAAACTCCGATCCTTTGTTTGGCTCACTTTCTACAAAAATCTCTCCGCCTAAGAGCTTCACAAGTTGCTGTGAAATGGTCAAACCAAGCCCTGTGCCGCCATATTTCCTAGTGGTTGATGCGTCTGCTTGGGAGAAGGACTTAAACAGTTTCGTTTGTTGTGCTTGACTCATACCGATACCAGTATCTTTTACGGCGAAAGTCAGCTTTGCTTCGTCACCTTCTAAACCAAGCATTGAAATTGACACAGAAACACAGCCTTGCTCTGTAAATTTGACTGCATTTCCGGCTAAATTGATCAGTACTTGAGAAATTCGAAGCGGATCCCCCAAGTAATTAACAGGTAAGTCGGTCGGGACGTTAAAAATAAACTCTAGTCGCTTTTCCTGCGCCTTAATACCCACAATGGTTGCTACATTATCGAGTACTTTATCCAGCTGGAAAGGGATGTGTTCAATGTCAATTTTTCCAGCTTCGATTTTAGAGAAATCTAAAATGTCGTTGATTAACTTCAATAGTTGTTTGGCTGCATAATCTATCTTAGTTACATAGCCTGCTTGTTGAACCGAAAGCTCTGTATTGAGCGCAAGGTGTGCCATGCCGATTATAGCATTCATAGGAGAGCGGATTTCATGGCTCATATTGGCCAAAAACTCCCCCTTGACCTGTGCATTTTTGTCGGCTTCGTCTTTGGCCTTTAACATTTGACGCTCTAGTTCATTACGTTCGGTGACGTCTAGAAACGTACCGACAACGCCACCCACTTGTCCCAAACTATCAAAAAAGGGGGCTTCATAGACAACCAACTCTCGCATTTCTTTTAAACTGTTTTCCATCGATAGCGCAAAAGAGTGCGCTTCTTTCTTTTCGATGGTTTGCGTTGACTTAGCTTCAAGGTAGCTGGCGGTTTGCATATCAAAGACTTGATTGAGGTGAGAGTCTGATACTTCCACTTCAAATTTATCTATGAATGCTAAAAATGCGCGATTTACGCCCATAAAAATCCCCTGTGTATCTCGGTAATAAGTAGGGTTGGGGATTGCATTGATAATATGGAGTGTCAGTTCTAGATGTGCGGCGAGTGCGTTTTCTGCTTCTATTTGCTTTTGAGTGTTCTCACTGAGTCTAAGTTGTATACTTAAATCATCAGAGAGTAAATTGAGACAATGTCGCTGCCCCTCGCTGATTGAGCCTGTTAAAGCAACTACGACAACACCTACAAGTTCTTCATTTATTATCAATGGCAAATACAGCACGCAATGCAATGTCATTGAAAGCTCATTTTTGGTCAACAGAGCATTTTGACCTTTACTTACGAAAGATTGCGCGACCTTTTCAGTTTTCAGCTTTTGTATTTGTGTTGAGGACGCTTCAAATAAAGCCGGAAAACCAACACAGATTTGCTCGGTAAACTCGTCTTCAAGGTAACTAAAAATTGCGACGCTTGGGGCACTAAAGTGGTGCGCTAAGAAGTTGGCAGCAGTGGCCCTCATATCATCAGGATCTACACAGTGGCGCATTTCTCGACCGAATGCATGCCTAATTTTTGCGATATCCGCGCGCTCATCCAAGTTTTGATAAGTCAGTGATACGGCACTTACTACGTCTGCCATTTCGCCTTGTAACCCCTGTGGAAGGGTCACAGCTTCGTTTGAAGTGTTATTTGTGCAAAACGCATGATGCAATGCATTGAAAGGGGCAACCAATCGCTTAGTTAAATAAATGTAGGCTGCAAGACCAAATACCATCAGCAATATCATAATAGTCGTCAGTGCGATCAATAGGCGGCTTTGAATGTTATCAATTTGACTTTGAACAATGCGTATATGTTGTTCAGTCTGATCGAGCGCTCTAGAAATGCTGTTTATACTTGTTTGGTTTGCATTGGCTAAGGTGCTGTCGTTGAGCACATATCGAGATTGCCCAATATCGCTGACCAGCACTTCTTCTGCTATGTTGTATAGGACGAGGTAACTGTTAACAGCATCTTTTGTTGCTTGCGTACTCATGTTGGGTTGTAGTAGAGGCTGGATCGTTTCAAATTGTATTCTTGTGCTTATGAGTTCTGCACTGGCAATACTTCGGCTCGCAGCGTCTTTTTGCAAACTATAATTTTTTAAACTAAAAAAAATGTGTGCGCGCATTGATTGAAGATTCGCAAGGGCTTCATGTTGGCTGTTTAGGGTATTGAAACGGTACATGTACTTAGACATATCAGCATGCCATGTAGATAGAGAAAAAAGCCCCACAATTAGCAAAACTGAGAGTATTACAAAAAACGAATGAAACATTGTTTTTGTTGGCATAACTTACTTTCCGAAACTTTACTAATATTAACAATAGACCGCAGGAGGTAATTCACAAGCGATGCAATCACATACGGTAAAAATGGTAGGCGGATAGGGAGGTTTAGATGGCAAACATCTTAATTGTTGATGATGTTGCGGAAAACTTACAAATTCTGCAGTTGATATTACGAAATGAGGGACATAAGGTTTTTGCAGCAATCAGTGCGGAGATTGCGTTGAATATTGTGCAAGAACATCTGCCTGATTTAATCATTTCTGATATAAAAATGCCGAAAATGAATGGCCTTGAGTTTTGTAAAGAGTTAAAAACCTCAGCTTCAACTGCGCAAATACCGATTGTCTTTGTCAGCGCGCAAAGTGATACTGATAACATCGTAGCTGCGCTCGAAGTAGGCGGTGTTGACTATATCACTAAACCATTAAAGCCTGCCGAAGTGATTGCTCGTGTTAATACGCAGTTGAAAGTCTTAGAAGCCCATAAGCTCGCTGTTCGACAGCATTTATCCCATGTGGTGAATCAGATGGTCGTTGGCGTTGCACATGAGATCAACACTCCGTTGGGTACCGCAATTACCGCTGTCACACATTTCGAGAGCATTTTAAATGACTTGCGCCACGCTTTTGATGCCCAAACACTTAGCGCTGATCAACTGTCTTGCGGGCTCGATGATTCGTTAGAGAGTATGGGCCTATGTGAAAGGAGTTTAATAAGGGTTGCCAAATTCGTGAAAATGCTAAAAGAAATCGCCCAAGTAGAACGACCAAGTTGTCCTAGCCAGATAAATGTAAGTGAATTTTGTGAAAAGCTCAAAAGGCGGTGGAATGACGAAGCGGTGACACTTGACGTACATATTCACATAAATGAATTAACTGCGGACGATGAAGTGCTATCGACTGTGCTAGATAATTTAATTTCAAACTCTTTGGCTCATGGCAATTTAAACCGTACCACCCCAATTACGATTGAATTTGGCAGTGTTGACCACGGCGTACAAATTGTTTATTACGACCATGGGCAAGGCTTGCAAAATTTGACTGTTGAAGAGTTGCTCAAACCTTTCGTCACAACAAAAAGAGGAAACGCAGGGCATGTCGGTTTAAGTGCTTCGGTGACGGCAAATTTGATCAGCAATGCGTTGCATGGCCGTTATCAAATTTTTGAACAGGGAAGAGGGCTTGAATGGGTAATAGAAATCCCATTAGAAGCTGATTGATCTGTGTCAATGGACTAAACTAATCAACTTAAATGCGGACATAAGTCCTTATCTGTGGCCTCTTATTTCACTAAGCTCGCCGAGCAAAGATTTTATATCTTTATTCTTAAGATTAATTATAAATAATTCTTCTAATTAATGTTTTGAATTGAAGTCACGCAATTAAATTGGTGGAACCATTATGCAACAGCTACCTACAGTTGATTATAAGTCAGAAACAGCAGCAAAAGAATTTGTTGAGTCTCTACGTAACACGGGTTTTGGTGTTTTAAAAAATCACCCAATCCCTAAAGAGTTGGTAGAGTCTATCTATAAAAACTGGCAAGAATTCTTCTATACAGAAGAAAAGCACGACTTCCTATTTGACAAGGACACTCAAGACGGCTATTTTCCACCGGAAGTTTCAGAAGTCGCTAAAGGCTTTACTGTAAAAGACATTAAGGAATATTTTCACGTTTATCCAAAAGGGCGTGTACCTGCTCAATTAGAAGCTGAAATTAGAGAGTACTACCGCCTTGCGAATGAGTTTGCGGCTGAACTTCTAAGTTGGGTTCAAGCACAAGCTCCAGTAGATGTACGTGAGAAGTTTTCGATCGATCTCAAAGATATGATCAAAGACTCTGATCAAACGCTATTACGCGTATTACATTACCCACCGATGACGGGTGATGAAGAACCTGGCGCAATCCGCGCAGCAGCACACGGAGATATTAACCTGTTAACTGTGCTACCGGCTTCAAATGAACCGGGTCTTCAAGTTCAGAAGGGCGATGGTAGTTGGTTAGATGTGCCATGCGATTTTGGCTCGCTTATCATCAACATTGGCGATATGTTACAAGAAGCGTCTGGTGGTTATTTTCCATCGACCATTCACCGTGTAATTAACCCAACAGGTAAAGCGAGTGACAAATCTCGTATATCGTTACCGCTGTTTTTACACCCTAAACCAGAAGTGGTTTTATCTGAGCGTTATACTGCGGATTCTTACTTACAAGAGCGCCTGCGCGAATTAGGTGTTAAGTAACACACTGATAAATAAGTATTAAACGGCCCAAACGAGGCCGTTTTTTTGTATTCAAATTTAGCTGTAAATCGATTTTTCCCTGACAATTAATCTAAAGTGTGCAATATTAGAATTTCTCAAACTGAGAAAAAATAATAAAAAACTTAATGACAACGCTGTCATTTATTGTGTAACATCAAATCAACATGACTGAATACTGTGTCGCGATGAAATTCGCGTTCATATCTTACTTCTTAGGGGTCGCTTAATGATGGCTAAACAGGTTGAACAAGACCAGTTGTATATAGGTATCGATGGAGGAGGGACAAAGTGTCGAGCCACCATCTACTCAAATAAAAACGGCGTTTTAGGCACTGGTCTTGGTGGGCCCGCTAATCCACTTCATGGTTTTGAAAGAACAATTGAATCGATCATGGTGTCGACGCAATTGGCGTTGCAGGATGCAGGGCTTAGGATAGAAGCTGTGCACAACCTTTATGCAGGTTTGGGGCTTGCGGGTGTTAACCTGCCTGCACTTCATGAAAAAATTATGCGATGGGACCATCCATTTAAGCAAATGTTCTTAACGACAGATTTGCATACAGCGTGTATTGGTGCCCACGAAGGTGGTGATGGCGCGGTAATTATTACTGGTACCGGTTCTTGTGGGTTCGCAATGGTTGATGGTGTGTCTGTTAATTATGGTGGACATGGTTTTGCACAAGGTGACATGGGCAGTGGCGCGTGGATGGGCTTAGAAGCTGTTAAAGCGGCGTTGTTAAGTATCGACAAGTTAGGCCCCGAAACGATACTTAGTGACACACTCAAACAACACTTCAATACGACAACTGCAATGGGCATTGCCGAACAAATGGCGGGTAAGCCGTCTAGTAGTTATGCGCAATTAGCGCGTTTTGTACTTGCAGCTGCTGAAGATAAAGATGACGTTGCACTACGTATTGTTGAGTCGGGTGCAGAGTACATAAGCAACTTAGCGCATCGACTAATGGAAAATAACCCGCCTAGGCTATCGATGATTGGTGGTTTATCAGAACCACTCCGTAAGTGGCTTGACCCTGAAATTGCAAAGATTGTTGAATCTCCGAAACAGCCCCCTGAAATGGGCGCAATTTTCTTTGCAATCCAAAGTGTTGAGCAGCAGTCAGAAAAGGCGGTTTGAAAATGAAAAAGTATTTGGCGAGTCAGTTTTTTGATGGTCACAAGTTAAAGCAGAACGTCGAGTTTCTGGTTGTTGATGGTAAAATTTCTTTTGAAACACAAGATGTAAACTTGCAAGCACAGCCATTAGATGGATTAGTTGCGCCAGGCTTTATTGATGTTCAAGTGAATGGCGGAGGCGGTGGCTTCTTTAATGCGGAGCAATCGGTGGATTGTTTGAGAACGATTGTGAATGCGCATGCAAAGTATGGCTCTACGGCACTCATGCCAACGTTGATCACAGATAAGATTGAAGTGATGGAAAGAGCTGCAGATGCAACCGCACAGGCGATTGCAGAAAATGAGCCCGGTGTGGTTGGTATTCACTTTGAAGGCCCACACTTATCACACCCTAAAAAAGGCACTCACAGTGAGCAGTTTATCAGGCCGATATCTGAACAAGAGTTTGCGGTATACGCGAGGCAGGACCTAGGTATAAAAATGGTGACTTTGGCACCTGAAACGGTGCCTTTGGCTGACATCAAACGCCTTATTGAGCTAGGTGTAAAAGTAAGTATCGGCCATTCTAATGCTGACTTTGAGACAACAATGGCGGCTTTAGAGGTGGGAGTTGATGGATTTACACACTTATTTAATGCTATGTCGGCGTACACATCAAGGGAGCCCGGTGTGGTTGGTGCAGCTTTGTGGGAGGACAATGCGTGGTGTGGGTTGATTGTGGACGGTCATCATGTTCACCCAGCATCGGCAAAGCTTGCGATCCGCACTAAGCAGCGTGGTAAAATTATGCTCGTAACTGATGCGATGCCGCCTGTTGGCACGAATGATATGGAATTTGACTTTTTTGATGGCCGTAAGGTAATCAGAACGGGTGATAGGTTAAACTCGACAACGGGAGAGTTGGCGGGCAGCGTACTTGATATGGCAAGTGCGGTTAGAAACACAGTTGATACGCTTGATATCACCTTAAGCGAAGCGCTTAGAATGGCATCTTTGTATCCTGCACAATATTTAGGACTGACTAAAAAAGGGCACTTATTAGAAGGTGCCGATGCGGACTTTGTACTACTAAATGATAGCCAAGAAGTTCTGAGTAACTTCATTGGTGGAAAACAAATTTAAAAGTTCCCTGGGTAAAAAACCCCGCTGTAGTTTAGCGGGGATTTTTTGTTTTTACTGGAAAGGTATTAATGACAAATAAAAAGCAACGATTGACATCCTTAGATGCACTGCGCGGTATGGACATGTTTTGGATTTTGGGTGGACAATCGATTTTCGCAGCGTTGTTCGTATTGACGGGCTGGCAAGGTTGGAAGCTATTTGAAGCGCACACGATTCATAGCCCATGGCATGGATTTACATTCTACGACTTAATCTTTCCTTTATTTATTTTTCTTTCTGGGGTTGCGATGGGGTTGTCACCCAAGCGCATTGATCATTTGCCATTGAATGAACGTAAGCCTTATTACCAAAAAGCCGTTAAAAGGCTGCTTTTATTGTGTGGTTTAGGTGTTTTGTACAATCATGGTTGGGGAACAGGCATACCTCTGGCGTTGGATGAAATTAGATATTCCAGTGTTCTTGGCAGAATCGCGATCGCTTGGTTCTTTTGCGCAATGCTGGTATGGCATACAAGTCTCAGGACGACGGGCATGGTTGCGGGCGCAATACTGATAGGCTACTGGGTATTATTAAACTTTATTCCAGTACCGGATGGCAGTGCCGGCCAACTTAGTGCGCCAGGCACTCAAAGCTGGAATGCTTGGTTTGATCAGAACTTATTACCGGGCATCACCTATCAAAACAGACCTGTTGATCCCGAGGGGATCCTGTCTAGTGTGCCAGCTATTGTAAATGCAATTGCCGGTGTATTTGCAGGTCAGTTGATAGCAAAAGCTGAGAAACTTGGGCAGTGGAAAGTGGCATTGTGGTTATTTGCTGCCGGGCTAGCTGGTGTTGCACTAGGGTGGCTCTGGGATTTACAATTTCCAGTCAATAAAGAGTTGTGGACGAGTTCATTTGTACTGGTCACGGTGGGCTGGAGTGCAATTCTACTTGCGGTGTTTTATGCGCTGGTGGATATATTAAATGGTCAAAAACTCGCGTACCCGTTTGTCATTATCGGTGCAAACTCAATCATTATTTATCTTGCATCCAGTTTAGTGAATTGGGAGTTTGTAAGCTTAAGTGTATTTGGTGGGTTTGTTAATGCGGTCGGCACAGATTGGCAGCCTCTCTTTTCTGTGATTGCGTTATTATTAGTTCAATTATTGGTACTACACTGGATGTACAAGCGCAAAGTTTTCGTTAGCGTTTAGTCACTAAGGTAAGTTTAAAAAAGCGGTCGTAAATGTACGACCGTTTTTTTGTTGGGATAAAAAAAACACAAGTTTTTCTTCACTTTTACTTTACAAAGGCTTTTTTTCTGATAATAATGACAGCGTTGTCATAATGGTAATGACCTAATAAAGTGTATCCCAATTAGGTTTTGATCTGATCTTGTTTTGATTGCACGCGAAGCAGGATCAGATCCCATTTTTTCTTTTTTTCTCAACATTGAGCTTTAATATCATGCAAATAGTAATTTTAAAAAATGCTGCTGAAGTCGCTGCTTATGGTGCAGATATATTCGAAAAACAATTAAGTCGTAAAGCAGAATCGGTGTTGGGTTTGGCAACTGGTTCAACACCTGTTGCACTGTACCAAAATTTAATTGAGAAAAACCGCAGTGGTGATATCAGCTTTAAAGACGCCATTACCTTTAACCTAGATGAGTATTTAGGACTTGAGGGAACGCATCCACAAAGCTATCGCTACTTTATGAATGAACAATTGTTCAATCATGTAGACATTAATCATGACCATACACATGTGCCTCCGGGCAATGCGAAAAATCCGGTTGAGGCTTGCCAAGAGTACGAAGCGCAGATTGCCGCTGCAGGTGGTATTGACGTTCAGCTTTTAGGTATTGGCCGTAATGGTCATATCGGATTTAATGAACCTTCATCTGGCTTGACATCTAGAACACGTGTAAAAACGCTGACGAAAGAAACTATCGATGATAATGCGCGCTTTTTCTCTGCAGATGAATATCAACCACATTTGTCTATCACTATGGGTATCGGTACCATTCTTGATGCTAAAAAGGTGGTTTTATTGGCAACCGGTGAAAATAAAGCAGACGCGGTCAAAGCTACTGTTGAAGGCCCGTTAACGGCTTCATGCCCTGCATCGGCATTACAGTTACATCGTGATGCTGTGATTGTGATTGATGAAGCTGCTGCAAGCAAACTCGACAACATTGAATTTTATAAGCACATAGAAGCTGAAAATCAAAAGCTTCAAGCACATCTTGCCTCTCTGTAGTGTGAAATCACACTGTAGTTTTAAAGCCCGAAAGGGCTTTTTTTTTGCCTGAACCCTTGGCAAACACCGACACTATTGTTAGCTTGGCTTCGTAGCAAGTAAGGGCCAAGCAATTGAACGTGATTGATACATGGTTTTGATGCCAAATGCAGTGAATTAACTGCGATGTACATAAGTGCTTTTGTTTACACCTGCTAGTTTAATAAAAACAATGAAACCAAAGAAAAGGACAAGCGTTTGTTGTACTACACACAAATGACGCTAGATAGGGCGTCTGCTCAGCGTAAAGATAAAAATTGGTTGCTCACACAGTATGGTGATAGGAGCCGTTGGCTGTTAATTCATGATGATCAAAATCTCTTTTCACACGATCTGTCTAAACTTGCATTTTTAACACAATCAGATGTTGAGCATTTTGACAAAAATGAGGCTGTTTTTCTTGGTAAAGACGAAACGCATTCATACTTTGCCCTGGACGTATCTCGCAGTCCAATTAAAGAACTACAAAATACAATTAGCTTGGTAAGCGAAAAAGAGCAAACGGGTGACTATCAATTTGCAGATATGCGAAAAGTTGGCCCAAGATTAGAACAAGCAAGTGCGTCTGTCGGTGTTCTAGCACGTGGACTGTGCTATTGGCACAAAACACACCGATTTTGTGGGCGTTGTGGGACTGAAAACATCAGTGTAGAAGCTGGGCATGCAAGATTGTGTAAAAATAAAGCGTGTAAACATGTGACATTCCCTAGAACTGATCCCGCGGTTATTATGCTGGTGAAACACCGATTTGCAGATGGCATAGAGCGGTGTCTTTTGGGTCGACAAGCGTCTTGGCCTGAAGGGGTTTACTCAACGTTAGCTGGCTTTGTTGATCCTGGTGAAACGCTTGAGCAAGCTGTTGCAAGGGAGGTTGAAGAAGAAGCTGGGGTTAAAGTTGATAATGTTGAGTATCTGGCTTCTCAACCTTGGCCGTTTCCATCTTCATTAATGTTAGGTTTTATGGCGACTGCCAAAACGACGGACATATTTGTTGAGCAAGATGAACTTGAACATGCGCAATGGTTTTCCCGAGAAGATCTTAACAAGTTTGCACAGTGGGGAGATGACGCCCCGGGTTATAAGCTGACAAGACCAGATTCAATATCACGATTTTTAGTTGAGCATTGGCGTCAACTACCAGAGAAAGAGTAAATAATGAAAAAGAATACGAAATTAGCGAGCGCAGGTCGCAAATTACAGTACACCCAAGGAGTCGTTAATCCGGTCGTTCAGCGTGCTTCTACCGTTGTCTTTGATTCTGTTGCAGACATGCACGAGGCAGTCAAAGAACGTGGGAACCGGACTTTGTTTTATGGCCGTAGAGGTACAAACACGCATTATGCACTTCAAGACGCAATCACCGAGTTAGAAAGTGGTGCGGGATGTGCTTTGTACCCCAGTGGTGCAGCTGCAATTAGCCAAAGCTTATTGTCGTTTCTAAAAGCCGGAGATCACCTTTTAATGGTCGATACAGCTTATGAGCCAACAAGAGATTTATGTGACAAAATTTTAGCCGGATTGGGCATTTCAACGACCTACTATGATCCTATGATTGGCGAGGGGATTAAAGCGTTGATACAAGAAAATACAAAAGTACTCTTTCTTGAATCACCTGGCTCAATCACCATGGAAGTACAAGATGTCCCGGCACTGGTTAAAGAAGCAAAAGCTAAAGGCCTGATTACTATGCTAGACAATACCTATGGTAATGGTTGGCATTATCGGCCACTAGAGCATGGGGTCGACATTAGTATCCAAGCTGCTACTAAGTATATTGTAGGCCATTCAGACGTTATGATGGGGGTCGCTGTTGCAAATGAGGAATACTGGCCGACGTTGCGTGAGAACTCCTATCTTCTTGGTCAATGCACCTCAGCAGATGATGCCTATTTGGCGCTACGGGGCTTGAGAACAATGCCTGTGCGTTTGCAGCAACATGAAAAAAGCGCGTTGACAGTAGCAAATTGGTTGGTTTCGCATCCTCTGGTTGATCATGTTCGTCACCCCGCGTTATCAAGTAACCCTGGCCATGAGTTTTTTCAAAGAGATTTTGATGGTAGCAACGGTTTGTTCTCATTTGTCATGAAGACCGGAAATCAAAAAGCCATCAACCGCTTTTTAGACAGTTTGCACCATTTTAAAATGGGTTTCTCTTGGGGGGGATACGAAAGTCTGGTTACGGCAAACCGCACGATGGCAGCACTCAGGACGACGACTGGGTGGGCACACGGCCCAATTATTCGTTTGCATATTGGCCTTGAGGACGTCGAGGACTTAATTGCTG
This sequence comes from Pseudoalteromonas sp. SMS1, assembly GCF_021530565.1. Lineage (GTDB taxonomy): Bacteria > Pseudomonadota > Gammaproteobacteria > Enterobacterales > Alteromonadaceae > Pseudoalteromonas. The sequence continues at coordinate 102,591 of NZ_JAKGBI010000009.1, read as the reverse complement.
ATCTAGAGCAAGCATTGAAGGTGTACGAATCACAGCTTTAATTACGGTTAGAAAGGGAGCCAAAGGCTCCCTTTTCTTTAGTCATTAGAGGCTCTGTGCGTAGTGGTAAAGGGCTTTTAAAATTGTTACTTTCTTTTCATTCCCTTCATGCTCGTACACAAGGTTTTCTAGAGTTAGCATAAAATCTTGTGCATTGATGGACGGGTTGTCCTCACCGTGCATGAGTTTACCCTGACAATACTTGCGCCAAGTCTCTAGTTCAGATTGAGACAGGCTTTCAGGCCAATTTCTTGCTCTATACCGAAACAATAAAGTATGAAATTTAGGGTCTTCAAAATCCAACGCTAAGCTACTCAGTTCAATTGGCGACGCGTTTCTAACAATTGCGAGCTTTGCTTTATCTGACTTACTAATAAAGCCATTATAAAGTTGGTAATCTGGGTTTGTTGTCTCACTAAAATCGCCCTGTTCGGCAAAGACTTGAGATACTTTGTCACGTAACTCAGGATGTGCCTTTAAAAATTTTAAGTGCTCTAAACATTGCTCTCTGTCTATACCCAAGCGAGCAGCATTCTCCGGTAGCAGAGTCTTAGCTGGTGCTAAAATGGGACACTTATTAATATGCACAAGCTTTAGGCCAACAGGCAACTCACCTTCTTCCAGCTCAGAGTGTTTTGTATACAAACGTGCTCTTAGCTCTTCAACAGAGAGGTCCATGAGGACACTGGGATCATGTGTCAAATTAAAACACACAACCGCATTTTTATTGACTGGGTGAAAGCTCATAGGGGCAATCCAAGTCGTGCACCCTTGCGTCGCTGGAATGCGTGACGAGGTGTGAACCAACGGCTGCATATTAAATACATCCACCAGTTCTGTTAACGCTTTCTTCGTGCGTAGGTTAAAGAAAAATTGATAGAGTTTTGGCTGTTTTTCTTTTATTAATTTGGCCAGAGCAATGGTTGCAGTTACATCACTCAAGGCATCATGTGCAGCGCTATGTTCAATGCCATTCGCGACAGTGAGTTCTTCGAGCCTAAAGCTTGGTGAGCCATCTTCTTTGCGAGGCCACTCGATACCCTCAGGGCGTAATGCATAACAAGCTCTTACTAAGTCAATGATATCCCAGCGGCTGTTTCCATTTTGCCATTCACGCTCATATGGGTCGTAAAAATTACGATACAAGCTATAACGGGTCACTTCATCATCAAAACGAATGCTGTTATAGCCAGCAACACAGGTTTGAGGCTTGATAAACTCAGCATGGATCTTTGCCATGAATTCACTTTCTGGTAATCCATGCTTTAAAGCATGTTGAGGGGTGATACCGGTAATTAGACATGCTTCAGGGTGTGGCAAGTAATCTGGCGCAGGTTGGCAATATTCAATTAGCGGCTCACCAATAATATTCAAATCATAGTCTGTTCTAATACCTGCAAACTGGCTGGGTCTGTCTTTTTGCGGACTTGCCCCCCAAGTCTCATAATCGTGCCAGTAAATTGTTGGGGTATTTTCATTGTTTTCTTGATTCTTTTTTTGGTCGCCATTTGTCATAAAATCATTAGCTTATATAAAAATTATGCTTTGCATTGTTTGTTCGTGTTTCTTGCAATATAGCCCAAGTGTGTGTATAGGTGTGTGTATCAAAACTTGCAAGTGTGTGTATGGTCGTAAAATGCTATCTGATGCTAAATTAAGAAACCTAGTAAACAAGAAGAACGACCCCGTCACATTATCTCATAGAGACGGGCTGAGAGTAAGACGTAATAACAACGGAACAATATCTTGGCAATATCGCTGTCGATATTCAGGCAAGCAGCAAGTAATTACATTAGGCTACTATCCACAGTTGTCGATTCGAGATGCGCAAGATTTAGCATATAAACTTAAGGGGTGGATAGCAGATGGTGAAGATCCTAGACTTCAACTTAAATTGTACAAAACGAGTGAAGAAGAGCAATTAACGCCGGCTCAAATTGTAGACAGGTGGTACAACAAAAATAAACGTTTATTCAAGCCCAAAACGCAAACACTCTACGAAAACAATATCAGTAAGTGGATCGCACCAAATAAGTATCTCACCGAAAAACCAGCGAGCCAAATGAAGCCATTGGATTGGAGCAACTATTTTGATTTTGTTTTTGAATCTGGGTCACCGAAACTTGCTCCCATTATGCTGGTTAGATTAAAGACTGCTTTTAGGTGGGCTGCCGCGAGAGGAGAGGTTACCAACGATAATTCCTTATTTAATATTAAAACGAAGCATGTTGGGGAGCCAGCATCACAAGGGCAGCGCTTTTTACAGTTTAATGAAATTGCGTTGTTATGGCGTCAAATAGAGCAGGCCAAAGCCACGCCAGCGAATAAAGCTTGTTTGCAACTGATCTTTTTAACCGGTGCACGTCAGTCAGAAGTCAGACTTATGAAGTGGGAAGACCTTGACCTACAAAACAACATTTGGACAGTACCGCCTGAGAACTCAAAAACCAATCAAGCAATACGTCGTCCTATAAGCAATAAAATGCATCAAATACTCGATAACCTTGCTCTGGTTTACGGCAAGAGTGGAATAGTTATACCTGGCAGTAACCCAAACAAACCTATTACAACCCACGCGGTGAATAGGTTTTGTGCACGCATGTGGCAACATCTAAATGAAAACCATAAAGTCGCTAAGTTTGTGCCGCACGATGCCCGCCGCTCTTTAAGTACATTGTTAAGTGAACAAGAAGTATTACCGCACGTAACCGAAAAAATGTTAGGCCATGCGATGCGTGGAGTCATGGCAGTGTACAACAAACACGATTACTTAAAAGACCAGGCTAGGGCATATGAGTTGTATTGGAAGACTATAGAGAGAAATATTATTTCCTTAGAGGAGACTTTTTCTTAAAAATTTATGATTTTTAAAGGTTTTATCAATAAGGGGTAAAGTTGTATGCTATGGAAAATATCGGTTTACTAATACTTCTCTATTCACATGAATATTTGGAATTGTATAAGATCGCCAGCGGGGTGAGTTGGCTCATCTATGGGGGTTATCTTTGACCTTCCTAATACTAAATGTGTTGTTATGAAAACAGGTACGTCTGGCATGTCTAAAAAACTGTAACTCGACAGGCTATTGATAAGGACCCCTACCTAGCGATTTAGTTATAATGCCTTTAGAGTGCTCATAGGCATACCAATTGCGAAACATGTTGCTTGTTTAACGATAAAGTTAGCGTGTTGCATTGTACCGTTGCCGATGTAACTCTGTGATTGCAAAGGTTATGGATGGCTTCTCTCATAATTAGTTCTAAACTCTACATTTAGGCCTTTGTCCATCGAGGCCTTAGAGATAACTTTTCCACTCAGCGGTTTTTTCAATGGTTGTCAGTCCCATATCTTGTTTAGTATTGGGAGTAAATGAATCTGTATTAACTTGAATTTTGCTGTTCAATACTCCTTTTTGTACAAGCTGAAGTCTCGCTATTTTTTCTAGCAAATTAAACATGTTAATGGTTCTAGATGAACCTGCTAAGAGTAGTGTGGAAGAGGCGGGTAGTTAAAAAGAGGCCTTTTCCTGTTATTGCAAATTTCATTAGTTGGTTCCACTCTTGATTCCAATAATGTTATGCACGGTTACACATCCAAATTGGCCAATGTGTATGAAACACTATGCCCAGTTAAGCATTTGATCTTGCCCGTTAGAGCTTTGTTGGTTAAGCCAGTGTGTATGTATTGGATTTAATCTAGCTATAATCTAGAAATCTTATATGTTTTAAATTAATCATCCTGATTTAGATAATTAGGATGAAAGTTTTCATATTGTGTAAATTTGTTATTTAATAAATTTTTTCAATATTAACATTGGATGATATAATTTATGTATTTTAATTTTGACTAGTTTTGTTCTGTATATTCTTTTTTTATTGAAGTAGTGTTTAATTTTTAATTTCGAGTTGAAAGAGTATGAAGGTTAAAAAAATAAAGTTAAAAAAAGTAAAGTTAAAGGAATTAACGGTTAAACAAACTGCACGAGTTTACGGGGGGGATACCTCTATCCTACAAGATAAAGTCACAGCGACAACTGACTTGATGGAACCCCCCACGGTTGAGTGATTAACGCAGGTTTATTTTGCCATGGTATATGTATTAATATTTTTTCTCACTTGTTTGGCATAATGGCAATTGATTTTTAAGTTTTATTTCCCTGTTTGAGTGGGGTTCTCAGTTTATAAAAGGCGTGTATTTTCTGATTTAATTTGTATATTTACAGCTTGAAAATCCAATTATTAAATGGCGACTTTCTAACTAAAAGTAGGAATATCGTATTCGGTACAAAATGTAACACTATTCCTTTCGTGTTTTCAGTGTCAACCAGTATACTGAATGCTTGATTGGGAATGAGGTCCCTTGTTTAATGTTTATAAGTGTTGAAGTATGATAAAACTGAAGAAAAAGAGTCTAAAAAAACTGTCATTAGAAGAGCTGCGGGAAGTTAAAGGTGGCAATGGTAGTACATCTCTCCCAAGTGACGTTGATCTAACGACTGCACGAGGCGACGAGCCACCAGCAGCATAACTGCTTACAATCAGAGCAAACAGGGCTTAGTTAACTAAGCCCTGTTTTACAGATGTGCTGATTCAAATTTTCTGAATTACTGGTGCACTTTCTCTTTGTAATACATTTTATTTTTAGACGGACAAATTATCTTTGTCAGCGTAAACTGTGAACTGACTTGAGAGTGTGCAAGTATGCAGGTGCTTTTATGAAAGCACGATTAATTGTAAGTCTATCTACCTTTTAATGGCAGGGGTAGTTCATTAATACGCTGTTGTGAGGGGCTGTATCGGCATTTCTGTAAGTTAGTAATTTCTATTTTTATAAATAATGTTTTTTCCTAGTAATTAATGATTTCTTAAATTTTACGGAATGTTTAAGGTGTAGCTATACAGGGTTTTAGGTAGTGTGGCCGGTCTTGTTTTATAAATAAATGCAGGTAATGACTTTTTTAGAGTTTAATAATTTTGCTTGCTGTAGGGTGAGATTGTAATTGAAATAAAGTCGTTATATGCGACTTTATATAGCGTGTTTTAATTGGTGTTGGACAATTTCTTTTCATATCTCCCCGTGTTTTAACCTTAAGTATCTGATGATTTTATTCGAGAACCTTTTTTAGTTGAATGTACTTTATAGACAGTTATTTTGATTTTGTGTCTATTCATAGGTGCGCAATGGTGCGTTGCTAATGCGTAGGGGTAAACGGTTTGATTGCTTAAGATGAGATCAGGCATATTATTTATAGTAAACATCGAGCTACAGCTCGATGTTTACCATTCAAAGAATTGCTTTAAAAGCTAAAGCTAACTTTTGCGTAATAAGTCATGCCATCAAAGCCATAAGGTAGTGCCCTGAGAGGGTAACGCATCGCGCCATTTGTAATAAAGTTTAATACTTCATCTTCACCAAGTTCATCAGGTGTTTCGTCAAATAGATTGTCGATCCCGACGGACAAGTTAAGGTTCTCTGTTAGTTCATACCCAAAGTTCACATCAACTAATACTGCGGACTCAACCACGCTGGTTTGTTGCCAACTATTAGTTGGAGATAAAGAATCCGGTAAAACAATGTGTCTGCCAGCAAAATAGCTTACCTCAGTTTCTCCAAAGTAATTGAATCTCAACAATGAGGACCAGTGCTCTGCTTTGTAATCAAACGTTAAAGTAGCGCGCTCTTGCGGTTGTCCATGGGTCAAGAAGGAGCGGCGCTGCTCGTCGAGTGCGATTGTATCTGGAATACCGTCGGGTGAATTTACCCTGTCGATGGTCGTTTCATTTTTGTTAGCAGCAAAGGTAATTTCAAGTTCACCACTGGCAAAGTCGGTGTTGTAAGATGCAATTAAATCCACTCCTTTTGTGGTTGAATCTAATGAGTTGGAGAAAAAGTTCCCTTGAACGGCACCGGTAGCCTTTAACGCCGTGTTTGCGTCGGCAAAATTGCTGAGCTCAGCGCTATCTGCGCCAATGAAGCTACCTAAATTGATTCTGTCGTAGATTTTGATTTGATAGAAATCCAAGGTCAGCGACAAATTACCGCTTACATCCCAGGCTAAGCCTAAGTTGTAGTTATCTGAAGACTCAAGCTTTAATCCGTCAATGCCCAAAGCCGATGGGAAAGGAGAGCCCGCAGTTGCTGTATATGATGTTGCCAACGAGCCGTCACCACCTAACGTCGTCGTGAATGCTGTGTAGCCTGACTGCTGAAGAGAAGGGGCTCTAAATCCTGTCGAAGCGGCTGCTCTAATAGCCAAATCTTCAGTTACTTCATAGCGAGTTGCTAATTTCCAAATCGTGTCGTCACCAGAATCTGAGACATCTTCATACCTCAGCGCAGCACTAACAAGCCAGTTCTCATTCAGTAAGGTCTCTGCTTCAAGATAAATTGCGTGGCTGGAACGCGATGCACTGTTTGCTGCATCTGGTCGTAACCCTTGATATGCCTGAAAACCACAATCAGCGAATACTTCTGAGTTAATCACAGAGGCAAATGAACGTTCTGCATTCGAAGCGCCACAGGCATATGATGCAACTTCACCAGGGACTATTTGGTAATTTTCTTTGCGATATTCTGCGCCAATAGAGAGATAAACTGGCTCAGCATTTGCTCTATCTATGACCCCATTAATATCTAAATTGGTGGTCCACTGATCAAAACGGAATCCGCCAGAATAACCGCCCCTAGGTCCTGCATTGTTTGCGATATCTTGGCTGCTTGCATTCGGATTATTCGCTAGATATTCCGCAGCATATGATGCATTGATTGTGTTGGATGAAGAGTAATCGTATTGGTTCTCGCCATATACGGTCGACAAATCAAAGTTCCAGTCTGGGTTAATATCGCCTTTGATCCCGACTGCGAAAGAAATATCTTCGGCCTCGTTATCTATACGCGGCAGAAAACCATCTGGGTAAACCTGAGGTACGTTGCGCTCAGCACGGTCGAAATCTCGGTAGAATCCATTGCCTAATGCTGTACGATTTGAGTAGCCAGCGAATGAGTATAACTCTTTGTCACCTAATGGGAGGGCAGCATTGTAAAAGACGGAAATAAATTCACTGTCTGAGTTACCTTGGCGCCAGCGCACAGAGTTTGAAAGGTCGCCTTTAGGCGTTGTAGAAGAACCACCAGTATCACGCTCTGCTCGGTTGGTGCCATCAGCATCTCTGTACTCCAGAGATACATTGATAAAGCCCCCTTCATTGCCCAAATCAAACCCCCTGTTTAGGCCCAGTGCATAGGTGTCGCCATCGCCTTCACCCGTTGAGCTGCCTTGCACAAATCCGGTAGTGACGCCTGTTGAGTCATTTAAAGACAGGTTGATAACACCCGCGATGGCATCAGATCCATATCTTGCAGCCGCACCGTCACGTAAAATTTCAACATTTTTAAGTGCCATCATTGGAATTGAATTCATGTCCGTTCCAGCCGCGCCTGCGCCAACGGTACCTGATAGCCCAAAAATAGCTTGGGTATGTCTGCGTTTACCATTGATCAACACCAGTGTTTGATCTGGTTGTAATCCTCTGAGCGTTGCTGGACGAAATAAATCCGAACCGTCCGATACTTGCGTTCTACTAAAGTTAAAAGAGGGAGCAATTGATTGGAGGCTTTGCCCTAATTCTGTGAAACCACCTTTGTTGAGTTGTTCAGTATCTAAAATATCGATGGGAGAGGTTGATTCTGTGGCTGTGCGATTTGAGACTTTGGAGCCGAGGACTGAAATTGTTTCAATTTTTTCTTCGGTTGGCTCGTTGGCTTGCGCCATCATGGTACTGCTTAATAGTGCCAGTGCTATTGGTGATAGCTTAAGAGATCCTGTCATAACTTACTACTCTATATAATTATTTTTTATTGTAACGGCTTTGCCTGCTGTAGAAGTTGTCATAAATAAAACGCAAGCGCAACTCATTTGTTTTAATTATGTAAACAAAATGCCAAAGGTATCAGTATGAATTACCTTCAAGTATTTGTGCTGCAATAGATTCGAGCTCAGAACGCAGCCATATTAGACCTTGGTCTAGGTTAAACGAGGGATGCCATACCATGAACAATTTATAGTCTGGTAATGACAGTGGAGGTTCTAAAATCATTACATCGTTACAGGCTTGTTGACTGAGCGAGGCGGCTGGGACAGTCGCAATTAAGTTACTGTGACTAACCAGCTCAACAACATGCATTAATTGAGGGAGCACGGCGGCAATGTGGCGAGACAAGCCTCGTTTTCGTAGCTCCCTATCTAAACTACCTTGCTCGCCTCCCCAAGGAGAAATTAAAACATGCTTGGCTTTTAAGTAGGTTGCTAGGGTGAGGGTACTCGAAATACATGGATGATTGCATCGAGCGATGACCCGATAGTTGCCTTTAAAAAGTTGCTGAGCGTGCAGTTTCGTGGCGATTGTCTGCTCATGACTAAAGGTCAGGACTAAATCAATATGGTTAGAGGACAGATCAAATGCGGGGATCTCAGCTGTCAGGTCTATCACTTTAATTCGTATATTACTTCCTGATTGAGCGAGTTTTGAAAGCAATGGGTAGACAAATAGAGAAATAGTAAAGTCAGTTGCAGCGATAACAAACTGCCGCTGAGAAGTATTAACGTCAAAGGTGTCTAGCCCATTGGCAAGCTGGGTTAGCAGTTCAATCGCTTGTTGGGCGAGAGGCCGAATTTCAGATGCTTTTTTAGTTGGGCGCATTTTTCCATTGTTCCGGACAAAGAGAGGATCATTAAATGCCACTCGGAGTCTTTTTAGCGCGTGGCTCATGGCTGATTGACTTAAGCTTAAGCGCTCGGCGGCATCGGAAACACTGTGAGTTTTGTACAACGCATCCAGTACCAGCCATAGATTTTGGTCAAATTGTCTTAAATCCATATTATGTATCAAATTCATGCATATCTGAAAAATGTACATTTGATTCATATTTGATTGCAACTTAATCTAGATTGTATACGACGTAGGAGCAATGAAAATGAATACAAACTCGGCGATAAACTTGGCACAAAAACTGACCTTGTTCAATGAGCATTGGTCACCCAAAGTGGTTACGAAGATGAATGATTATCAACTAAAGCTGGTTAAAGTACAGGGAGAATTTACGTGGCATAAACATCATGATACCGATGAGTTATTTCTTGTGCTAAAAGGCGCATTAGACATTCATTTCAGAGATCGAGTTGTGTCTTTGAGCGATGGAGAGCTGTACGTTGTTGAAAAAGGAGAAGAGCACAAACCCGTTGCTACACAAGAGTGCCATATTCTAATTATTGAACCCAGCGGGGTCGTAAATACTGGTGATGCGGGTGGAGACCTGACGGCGCAAAATGATGTTTGGATTTAAGGTCGCTGGCATACAAGGGGAAATACTAAACCCTGGTTTTGCATTGTAAAAGTGACTTTTATGAAGTCCTTTATAGAGAATCACGTTTACTCCTCTGTCCATCAGAGCCACCATGCGCTTTTCCAGTGTTATCTCGCTATTATCTAACCTTAAAGTAATAAAAAGCGTTCAGATTTGCGAATTCGAAATTAAGTAAGTTACTGAAATTTATAGCGTAAAATTCATATTCCTAGCGTTGTAAAATAAAACTGCTGTTTGGAAAAAATATTGATATGCTCTTTGCTGCCTGTTTAATAAATAGTCATTCCCTATTGCGGCAATATGTTTGTAATCAAAATGATTACCACTGGTTTTGTGTTGTTAATGGTGTTATTTTTTTGTATTGATGATGTTTTTAGTTAAGCTTAAAGTGGTGTGCTTCATAGAAATCTAAATACATTTAGTCTGAGGGAAGATATGTGGTATCTCTTGTGATTTAAGGATAATAAAAGAGTACTAACAATATGTTAATTGCACATTCGAATAGCTCAAAAATACAAGACTCCTTCTTCTCCAGTCGCTACCAGTTACTCGAGAAAATAGGTCAAGGCGGTTTTGGCGAGGTTTTTAAAGCGACACAAGTTAGCACCGGACAATTAGTCGCGATTAAGTTTCTTCGCATTGCTTCCGATCTTGAAGAAGATAAAAAAAATCGCTATGTCGCCAGATTTCACCGAGAAATCGATTTGATAAGCAGACTCCATCATCCCAATGTTGTGCAGTTAATCGATAGAGGAAAATGCGATGGAGGATTGATCTATGCTGTTTATGAATATATCGATGGTCAGTCTCTCAAAGAGTTTTTATCCAGTCATGGCCCTTTATCTGCTGTTGATGCTGCTGAAGTGATGGCAGGTGTACTAGACGCCTTAGCGCATGCACATGCAAAAGGGGTTATCCATCGAGATATCAAGCCTGCAAATATTATGTTGTTAAAAGCCGGTGCAAAGTTACATGTCAAAGTGCTAGATTTTGGTATCGGTAGTTTGGTGCAAGAAGCAAGGAAACTCGACTATGAAAGCATCACGCTAACCCAAGAGACACTAGGTACGCCAGCTTATAGTGCACCAGAGCAATTACGTGGAGAACCGCCGGTCTCGCAAACTGACATTTACGTTTGGGGGTTGGTTTTTCTTGAGTGTTTGACGGGAGAGACCGTCATGCGAGGTTCGAGTTTAGCGTCAATATTCCATCAACAACTGAGTCCTGCGAATATTCCGTTGGATGTGCTTGCAGGGCATGACTCTGCGTCACTCATGCGCAGAGTACTAGATAAAAAAGTAGATCAGAGGCCGAAGGATGCGGGAGAGCTATACAAAGTTTTTCGTAAAATAAATTTTGCGAACTTGGTCGGCACGCTTGCATCAGCCAGTTCAAAATTAGAGGCAGTACCTACCGAGCAATCCACACAAACGATGGTGCAATCACGCACTCAAACAATATCGGATACACGTTCGGGGTTGTCATACACTAGGTTAGCGGAGAGAAAACAGGTAACCATACTCTGCATCATATTGGGATGTGAACCGTTAAATAGTGCACATGATGGTGCGCAAGATGTCATCGATACTATGCATGCGGACCAGCTTCAACAATGCATTGACATCGCGACGAGGTTTGGAGCCTATCATGTGGGTACTTTGGGCGATACATTAGTTTTTTATTTTGGTTACCCGAGAGCCAGTGATAGTGATAGTCGACTGAGCGCGAGAGCGGCACTAGAAGTTGTTAGTAGGGTGCAGAGTAAAAATGCGCTCCTTAAACTCAGTCATGGCATAGTGTCGAGTTTAAAGATGGGAATAGAAACGGGCTCTATGGTGAGTTTGGCGAACAATATGCCGGAGGGAAGGGCTGCTCACAACGCAATGGAAATGGCGCGTTGTGCGAGTAGTGGCCAAATTGTGTGTTCAAAAAATGTGAAGCAACTGCTGGATGCGTATATCAATTTTGAACTCGCCCCTAATTCGCAGTCAAATCTTGAAAGGTATACGCTACAAGGAGAGCGTCAACTAGAGGCCTTCGGCTTTCTACGAGGAACGAGAAAAAACCCTGTATTTATAGGCAGGGACAATGAGTTAGCCTTTTTACTGGACGCTGTTGATGGCAATCGTCAAAGCCTTGACGAAATGGATAGGGAAGCATTGCTGCTCGATACACCTTGTGTCCACATTGAAGGCGAAGCAGGTATTGGCAAATCGAGACTAATCTTCGAACTTCGAGATAAAACCACTATAAAAGAACACCAAGTGGCGCAATGTTTACCCGAGCATGTGAATAACGCTTTATATCCGATCTTAAACCTTGTTCGCTATCGCTATGCCGTGGATGTACTTGACTCAACAACTGTTTTGAATTCACTTAAAAAAATCATTGATACGCAAAGTAATGAAAATGAGCAGAGTGCAATCGGTCTGTATATTTTAGCTTCATGGTTAAACATTGTGCTGCCAGAAGGCGCAGAACTAGACGGTATTTCCCCTGAAAGTCAAAAGGATTATTTATTCGATACCATCGCACGACTGTTATGTTACCAGAATGGTTGTCACGATGAGAGTGAAGATCAAGGTTTCTTATTCGTATGTGAAGATTTGCACTGGGCTGATCCATCGAGTAGAGAGTTTATTAAGTATTTTACAAACTCGTCGTATTTTAAAGCCGGTCGGCATGTGTGGGTTAACACTTCTAGAGAGGGGATCCCAAAGGCGTTCTCATCACAACCTACCCATTATTTAAAAGTTCAGAAGCTCTCGAAAGAAAGTACGCAGCAGTTTATTGAGTACTTGTTTGATCACGAGGTATTGAGTAACTCGCTTATGTCAGTCCTTTTGGAACGGACTGATGGCATTCCTCTTTTCATTGAAGAGCTGACTTTATCGCTGATACGCCAGAGTTTGGTTCATAAGGTCAATGGACAATTACAACTTAAAAATGAAAAGTCCATCTCTTCAGTACCGTTGACGCTCAGAGACTCTCTTCAACAAAGACTGGATAACCTTGAAAATAGCAAAGATACAGCTCAGTTAGCTGCAACAATAGGCAGAGAATTCGAATATCACCTCCTTGTGTTAGCTTCAAATAAAGAAGAGCATCGAGTTCAACTTGATTTGGAAGAGCTGATCGCAGCTGAATTGATCTTTAAGCAACGGACGGTAAGCGGTGATAAGTACATCTTTAAACACGCTTTAGTGAGAGACAATGCCTATGACTCTGTGGCAGCTGACTACAGAGTAGATTCCCACATTTCGATTGCAAGAGCATTAGAGGTTTATCACCAAAACCAGTTAGATGACAATGCATGGCTGATTGCGGCTCACTACAATTTTGGTAATAACATTCAAAAAGCTTGCGCATATGGGTGCATTGCAGTACGTCGGCAAGTAAAACTGTCGAACAACAGTGATGCCATTGAATTTGGAATGAAAGTTCGAGAGTGGTCTTCACAAGTTTCTGATATTACACAACGAGATGAATTATTTTTTACAGCGACTAAATTGATTATGCCTGCCGTGTTGACCTTGCATGGTTACGGTAGTCAGTATGTTGAAGACATTTACCATGAAGTGAAAAGCATGGTCGATGAAAGAGGTACGGAGCAATTAAGTGAGTTAGTTGCAAGCACACTGGATGTGTGTGAGTGGATGTACTTTTTGAACTTGCACTACCGTTCAAAACGCCAGGCGGCTAGGCGCCTAGGTATGAATATTTTAGATAAAGCATATCTAAAAAATGATCGCCAAAAAATAATGATAGTGAAGGGCCATTTAGGGCAAGCGGTTGTTCACGATGGAGATTTACTGGACGGAGTTCAAATGCTTGAGCAAAGTATTGAACTGTACAGGCCTGAAGATAAGGCCCTAGTGAATGAGTATGGCACGGATGTAAAGTGCATGACCACGGCGATTTGCTCGTTTTGCCATTTTCTCAGTGGCAATGCCATTAAAGCATTAGAATATATAGAAGGCTCGCTAAAGAGTGCCATAGAAATAGACCATGCGGGCAGTATATCTAATGCGTTCCTATTTGTTGGTTTACTGAACCTGCATTTACAAGATAAGCAATTGGTTAATGACCAGTATCAACTATTTAAAAACAGATACTCAGACGTTTTGAGTAAATCTTGGCATGGGCGCTATATTCAAGTTTTAGATGGCTGTGCGCGTGGAGATACGAAATACGCACGAGAAAATATAGACGTGTTAATACACAGTGGACAAGGGTTAGCTATTGGTTGGTATGTCCCGTTGTTGAGCGACCTTTACAGACAAGAAGGTGCCTACGATATAGCCATTGATTTAATTGAATCTACAGTCGCTGATCTAACGCGTGCAGATGAGTTGCTTTCACATCCTGCGTTATTGTGTGAGCTTGCTCAGTGTTACTTTGCGCTTGATAAGACAATATCAAAAAGAGTTGCGCACACCTTACAGCGTGCCGCGGAACTGGCTTCGCAAATGAATATCTGGCCCTATCAGCTGCTCGCAATGGTGATTCTTGGAGAGTATGAAGTCAAGCTCGGTCAATCCGTGACCCAAAGTTCTGAAATTAAACAACTACTCAGTTTTGAAAACAGTAGCCGGACTTATTTTTATCGCCGCGCTATGTCACTCGTCAATCGTACCTCAACAACTAAGGAATAAGATATGGGTATTAAATCAACACATGGCTCTGTCTGGGATCAGCTTCATAAACTCCTAGAATCTGGACATTTAATCACGACGCTAGATGAACAAGCGGCTAACCCGTCTGCAATTTACAAGCTAGTCGATAATGCGGCTATTCAGACCGTTGAAGATTGGAATGCCGTATGGCCTGTTATTATCGAAATATTTTGGTCTTATGAAGACGTGTTATGGAACAACGATAAACTGTCTGTTTTATTTAATGGGGGCAATGGTATAGACGCCAAGGAAGCTGAACTAATTCACTGTGCATTGATGTATGTAATTATGCAGAAAATGGGGGTTGTGAACATAAGCTTGCACTCAGAAGGCTACGTAGCGCTTCGTTCAGGCCGTGCGTTAAGCTCCATTTTTCTGAAACTTCAGCCCAATCTTTGCAGCAAAAGTCCTGCAAACAAACAGCCTTATTTTAATTGGCGTGATGCGTTTACTCCAACAAACGCGTGGCAACGTATTGATACAGAATTCTCAGTAGTGATACCGCCTATTACAGTGACACAAGAAGAGCAAATTGCTGTACAAGCTGATTTTATTAGTAAACGGATGTACCTCCCTTTACCTTTGCCATTTGCAACGCCCTTCAACTCTGATGATGTCTGGGATCAAACGGTTGATTACTCGAATCACCAACCTTTTATTGTATATACTGGTACAGATCTTAAAATCTATGACGAATCGAAAGACACCAGCTCTGACACACAAGGAGAGTTGCATACTTTTAATCTTGATGGCCAGACTGGCGATGTTGATGAACTAAAAGGTATCTTAATTGAGTCAGAATGGGTTAACTTTGTCCCTAGATTAGTTGCTTACAATTGGACTGCCGACCCAGATTTTCAAATTAAAAACAACACTAGCATTGAAAACTACCCACAGATGCTGAGCAGTCTAGCATTTGAAATACCCAGTAACCTGACGCTTATAGTGCAATATCCACCTCATGAAACAGAAGCAGAACAAAAAGCGGCTACTGTCATTGACGGAAAGTATGCAAGCACATTACGCTTTACGATTCCTAAGCCACCATCAAGAACGCTTTTTAAGCCTGTAGCCTTAGCTGATTTATCGGGTAAGCGCCCAAATCACCCATTCTGCTCTCTTTAAAACGTAATGTATGGGCATAGCTTTAGGTTATGCCTTTTCGATGAGTCATTCATTTATGAGTAAATATAAAATAATCGATGTAGATCGGCATGTTATTGAACCATTAGAGATGTGGCAGCAATACGTGAGCCCTGAAATTTATGAAAAATATCCAATTTGGATGAAGTTTGATACTGAGGAAAAAGCACTTGCTCGGGCGAAAAAGATGGGCGTGCCTGAGCCTGTATTTGTCCCCCCAGAATATATGATTGGCCAGCATGAAACGCTTTTACACTGGGGAGAAGATATTAAATTAGCGTGTCTTGAAGGAAATAATGAATCTGAACGCAAGCTCGCTATGTACCCTGATACTCAGTTAGACAAGATGACGAAAGATGGCATCCATCGAGCCTGCATACTTCCCACGTTTGGCAACAATATAATACATCATGAAAAACTACCCGATCATGTTTCAGTCGCATTCGCGGATGCATACAATAAATGGTTGAGGGATTACTGTGCGTTGGATCCTGAAAAACTGATTGCGGTTGGTGTGATAAGCCGACATGATCCGAAAAAAATGTTAGACCAACTGAGAAGAATCATTGATTATGGCTGGAGTTGCATCGCATTACGACCCGAAAAAATAAGAGGTCGTTTACTCGGGGATCCGGAATATGAGGCTTTCTGGGACTTGTGTGATGAACACAATATTAGTGTTGCTATTCATGGAGGCACTCACGCAGTATTGAACACGGTAGGAACTGACCATTTTACCTCGCATTTTGCTTTGCATGCTTGTTCTCACCCAATGGAAGCGCAAATGGCATTTGTATCCTTACTCGAGTCAGGGGTATTAGAAAGGCACCCCAATCTTAAATTCGCCTTCTTAGAAGCGGGCGCATCGTGGTTACCAAGTTGGCTGTGTCGTCTGGACACTATTTGCTTCCCTCAGTTTAGGTCTTTGACTAGGGCGCATATTAAACAGTTGCCCTCAGAGTACTTTAAGAGACAATGTTGGATTGCCATTGAACCAGGTGAACCTAATTTACGAGAAGTTATTAATTGGGTTGGTCATGAGAAGTTGATTTTCGGCAGTGATTTTCCGCATCCTGACCACGAACATATTGACACTACAAAGCTCGAACAAGTGCTGTCGATGTTAACCGACGACGAGGTGCGGGCTATATTAGAGGTAAATCCGGTGTCATTCCTGAGTTAATCTGTAGGTGAGTACTTTAATCAGGTAGCAATGCTGCTACCTGTTGATTAAATTAGAAGAATCGTAATCCTCTGTAATGTGACAATTTTTTTAAGGGTGTTAGGGTTCCTTTTAGATGACTGATTTAACAACAAGGATTTTGTGAATTATGGCAAGTATGGTGGACGCTTTGGGCGGGCACGTCATATCTATCAAAAAGCTCCATAAAGTAGGAAGAGAAAGTAGCATGGTGGAGACCGTGGTGAATAGTCCCGAGGTATCAAGAGTTCATTTCACGATAGAATGGGTTGATAATACATGGATATTTAGAGACTTAAGCAAAAATGGCACTTGGATTAATGGAATAAAAGCCGCTTTAGAAGTACCTTATGAGTTGTCGGTAGGTGACCGAATATGTTTTGCAAAAAACACAGACATTGGTTTTAAAATTAAAGAGTTACAGGCCCCTAAATAAAGGGCCTCACCGTGCATTGCTCTAATAATAAGGAGCACTGTTAGAACATTCGGCGTTGCATCACAAATATGCAGTGAGCAGAGTTTTCGCTGCGAACGACACCTGTGTGTACGATGTTTAAAGATACAGCCCTTGCTGATTGACAGTTGCTTCATTTAACGCAGTGTTCATCAAGCCAAGTTTAACAGGGGTTTCGTACAATCGAGGGTTACCTAGCTGGGGCCAGATATGACATAACCCAGGTACAAAGACATTGGCAGTTTTGATAGGTATGAACTCCTGTGAGTAATTTAACGCGAGTGTTTCCATACCTAAACTTTGTAGTTGCTCGACAATCGCGAATATATCTAACTTTAAGTCTTTACTTGGCTTCAACTTAGGCGAAATAGCAGGGTAATTGTCATGAGGCATCAAAAAATCTGTCTGATCAATGGCATCAAAATCAAAAGGCGCGTTACTTTGGTCGCGAATAGGGATGAGCTGACATAATTCAGTCAAAGCGCGTTGTGCAGCCATATGTGGCTTTAAATGACAACCAAAGCCAAAAATCCAGCCCGCAGTTTGTTTGTTTTTACCGATAGCTGCCATCACAGGAACACCAGTATCTAATGTAATATCGAGTACCCAATATTCGTAGTCAACAGAAATAGTTTGGTCAAGCTGAGTATAGTAATGGGTATCTAGTGTCGTCAGATCATATGATGGTCGGGGCAATTTGTTGTACCACCATATCGCAATCGCATCACGCTCTAGCAGCTCAAACAATCCCTGCATAATTGCTTCCTCAAGATTATTTCCTGCTGCACATCCATTAGAATGCCATTTTCCAAATACATCTTCCTCATAGGGGGTATTAGCAAAACAACTGACGTATGGAAGATAAACAGGATCGTTATGGGTCAAAGACCACACTTGCTGCCAATGGATTTGGCCATCGTTAAACGCCAAGACAGCTTGAGTTCTGTTAGACTCTGCGTTCGATAGGTCAGCAAATTGTATGTATTGCTGATCACTGTAGGGCACAAGCTGATTAAAATGATAACTGCGATGAGGTAGTTTTGACTGAGTTGCAAAGATTGAGGGGGGAATATGCCGATATTGTGCATTTTTGCGTTCTATGGTCTCACACAGAGCACTGGCCTTTGACTGAGCTTCACTGATGCCTTTCCCTAAGCAAATCTGTACAAAACTATTGTTATCTATGGTGTTAGCGTACTTTATTGGAAGCGATTTGAAAAATGCAGTTTTAAAAATAGAAATTGAACTTTCTTGCGGTTGTGGCAGTTTTTCAATATGTGTTATCTGCCCCGTTATTGGACTGATAAATGGCTTTAACTTTTCTACCGTTTGTTCAGCAGAGACGCATCGAGAGCCACCATCATCATCAGATGTAACAGGTTGAGAGCTTAGTGAAATTTTAGCATCAAGTTTGTGAATCGCTGTTGGTGGCTGATAGGGGTGCGTTTCAATATGGTGTGTGTCGTGGTTATATTCAATGAGTGTTCGACTTCGTTTCTGATCAGACACATGTTGCACGATTATTTTATTTAACGAACGAAAAAATTTCTCCGTGCAAGCGTCACGCTTGATAGGTGCGGGTATTGTAAAATCGGCCCCAGAATACGCTTTGACGAATTGTAAAACGGGCTTATTGGGTTCTAAAGCCTGCGCTAAGGAGTCCGCGTCTTGTATGCTAGAAAGGATGGGACTGATAAGAGAATAAGTATCGGTGATAGCGACAATACAGATAGGCCAGTCACTTTTTACGCCGTCGATGTAACGCAATGCTTTACATGTTGAAATTAAATTATCAGAAATGAATAACTGGACATGTTCGACATCGAAAATATGGGTGTGCATGCCGATGTCTAAATTACTAAACAGTCGCTTGCCGACACTTGTAATCTTATTGAGTAGCCTTGGCTTTTCTACGTTATTTGTATCTGTTATATATTGTTTTTTTGCTAGAAAATGTTCACATACAGCATAAAATCGCATCAGGTCTTGCTGGCTTTTTGCATGACTTGCAATTTCGCTCAGTGTCTTTTTACCATCAATCAAGTGAAATAGCGGAAAAGCAGTGTGTTCAAAAAGAAACTCGCTGTGAGCGCTGATCACAATGAGGTTGTCATTTGGTAAATGGATGACACGGTAGGGAGGTTGCCAACTTATTATTCTATCTTTCATGGTGACGAGTCCTTTACAATAAACTTTAAAACTAACTTCCTGAGTGTGTAGAGTATAATACTGAACTTTTTCAGAGGTAGGCCAGCTCTTTTAGGCGCATTGTTGTATATGCACTGCGCTGGCTCTGTAACTAAAACGAGTGTCTCTCTTACCCAGTTTGGTTTTGGGCCATTAATAAATCATTTTACTTAAACGATACGCAATTATGGCTTTATACTTTTGTGCCGTTAATGTTGCGAAGCAATACGTCTTTAATCAACCGATGTCGCGAGTTGTCCTTGTTGAAAGCATATCTAGCTTTCATCTCGAATAGCTTTTTGGTGCGCTAGGCGCGGGTGTATAGCGAGCGATAAAGCGCTGCCAAAAAGTCATGTTTTGGCTTTTATAATCAAGTAGATATTGTATTGAGTGCCTAATTTATTTAAATTATGAACTTCAACGAAATAACGAGAGAAACACATGTTAAAACTTTTTGCATTGCAGGTAAGTGTTCATGATATCGAGGCTGCAAGAGAATTTTACGTTAAAGGACTTGGCTTTGATGTTGTAGGGGACGATTTACTCCCGCAAGCGATGTATGTGAAAAAAGATGATTTAACGATTATCTTAAACAAAGTTGAACAACCAAAAGTGCTTACCTACCCAGATCAGTCGCAGATGATTATAAATTTGGTTACGACTGACCTTGAAGCAACGCTCGCTGATTTTAAAGAGAAAAACTTGAACCTGCTTCATGACAAAGCGCAAGAATGTCCAGTTGCCCATTACATTGCCGTTGCAGATCCAAGTGGAAATGTGATCGAAGTGATACAAATGAAAGGCTAGCGGAGTTTTTCGAGTTCACCAGTACTTAAAACTTCGTCAATTGCGAAACTGGTTTGATTTGCCAGTTTTGCTTTTAGCATGTCGAGTGTGGTTTCCCTTTCAATAAACGCGATAAATTCATTGGGTGTAATACCAAGCTCATCTAATACGCCTCCTAACTTGTTAAAGTCGGGTTTGCCTGCACTGCTACAGTCCCAAGTGGTCGCAATTTTTAGCATCGTCGGAAAGGTGTCGTCCTTGGAGACGTTTGGCATAAGTTTGCTTGCTAAAAAACGATTTAGTATGTGTGGTTGACAACCCGCTAGCAGGGTGCCGCTCTTCAACAACGTATCGTTACTGTAAAGTGATTGCGTTTTTTCGCTGACGAATTCGTCTAGCATCATTTGCCAAGCATCTGTGAAGCTGAAATCAAACTCTGGCGGAGGGGCAAAAGTGGAGCGCTTTTCTTGTACATCTTTGACTAATTTTAATGCTGTAAGCGCATCTAATTTCTTCAGCGAAGTGATTTGGTTTACATAGTCAGTGAATGATTTTAATGCTGTCTCAGAGAGGTGTTTAGCCGCGATTTCAAACATCAATGTATAAGTTCGATTGGGGTACCAAGTCGCTTTTAACTCCGCTTCTATTAGGATAGCAATGTTTTCACTTATTAAGTTTTTGACGACGCACTCATGGAGGGCATGCCGAATATCAACCAGAGCTTCAGAAATATGAGCATACCCATACTGACTGTCGGTGTGTAGGAGTGTCACTTCATCATCATCTTCCAGTTTACCTGAGTCGAATTGCTGAAAAATCTCACCCACACCTATCATGCCGTACACCGATAACTCAGATGCTCTTAATGCACCCATACTTGAACACCCAATGACTGCGACGTTACTTTTCATTGCATCTAAGATTTCTTTGTGCCAGACCGCGGGATGCTGTTCAAATGTGCCATCAATAAGTAGGATAATGTCAGGGTTGGAAGCTTTTTCTTTAAGTATATCGCCTTGTTTAGCTGGTGGCCTGACGGTTACCATAGGCAATATTGTCTTGATTTCCTGTTCAGATATTGTAGGACCTGCAAATACGATTATCTTCATTTTTCAGTTCTCTGCATTTGAGCGCGCAGTTTATTTGCTCTGGAGCCAAACACATACCCAGGAACATCATGAATTCCCTCTAGGTTGGGAGCAATAACACGTACAACGGGTATATTGAAGGCGGGCTTTGTTAGATCAACATAGGTGGGATGAATATTCACACCCGCTAAACAGCCAAGCACATAATTAAGATCATCGTTAATTGTCTCGCCACTATGACTAGGTATGGCTTGGAATGCTATCTGCGTTTCAGGTTTCTCTAAGAGTAAGTTGCGCAGTTGGTTTACGGACTCTTGCTGTCGTTTTGATTCATACTTGGATAGGTTGATATCATCGCGTGAACCTGAAATAAGTGTCAGTCTCGTTTGTACAGCTTCTGTGATCGCTCTTAAAAGTGCGACAATGGCATTTGGGTGAGTACCAGCGCCTGAGGCTGAATATAAACGCCTATGAGGGTTTTCTTCTGCATCTAAAATGGTTGCCAAAAAAGTGGGTACACCCACATCGCTTGTCGTTTCCCAGGCCCCACATAGGACACCAGCTCGAGATAACTGTGCCAATAGTGCTTTTACCGTGTCATCTTGAACTGTCTCCAAGTCAATGCGTTTGTGGGTATACTTCGTGTTACTTTTCAGTGACCATAAGCACAACGCATCTCTCTCTATGACTTCACACAAACCGTGTAGTTGCGCTTCTTCTAGCGTATTACCTGAGGCAAGTCCATTTGTACTCATCTGAAAAACGCCGCTGCCAGTTGGCAAAGGTAGTGTGTAATCACAATGTACCAAGTCATAAGGCACATAGAGTGGATCATTTTGAACAAAAGTATGGCTGGCAATCCAAAGGCGTTTTTCCTTTGGGCAGAACGGTTTGACATTCAGCTTGGGTAAAGAGCTTTGCTCAACACATGGGTAGCTGTTTTTAAGTTCGTTATAACTCATCAGCTTGAGTGGTAAATCTATATTCTCAGCGTGATAAGTTTCTATGGCTTCCATTGCGGCGGAGACCTTCGCGGCAACGAGGGTTGTCCCCTTACCCTGCGACACTGCGACGGCTTTAGAATTTGGACGACAAGCCGTCGCAACGGGTAGACCAATATTATCTAAGCCTGTTACGTTCGCTATCCGTGTAATCCCCATGGCGGTAAAATACGGGGTGATTCTATTGAGTGTCTGCTGCGGACTTATGACACGGTGAGTGCCTTCAAAATAGTGCTTTTTCATTTTGTTTTGTTAGGAAAGGCGCCGTATATCGGAGCCTTTTTGACCTAGTTAGTCGTTTTTCATTGTACGCAAGTTTGCGATGTAGCAAGCTGCACCCAGTAAATGAGGGATCATATCACGTGGGTTAATCGCACCAACTTGCGCGTTTGTATCACCATAGTAACGTTCTAGGAATTGGCCCGTGTGAAGTTTAGACAGCGCATCAAGCTCAAGGTCTACATCTCTATCTGTTTCTGCTGGCACATAAGAGTCTAGGCCATCAAGGTCTTCTTTACTGATGTAGCTGATTTGATACCCATAAAGGTCATTGATACCTCTGATTTGCTCTGGGTTTTTGAATGAAACAACGTATAAGTTTTCTTCTTCGATTTGTTCGCTCAGCTGATACTCTTTGTCTGCTGGCACAGGGAAGAATGGGCTTATTGTATTGGATTGCAAAGAAATTGGTGTATCAAGGCCTAGATTTAAGCTTCTTACAAAATTAGGATCATTTGCATTCAAGCGATTCAACTGTATAACACGTAGATCAATTAGGTATCCTGGTTTTAACGGCGCAGTGCCTGCAAATGTGCTTGGCAGTTTATCCTGAGCATTTTCTAGATTCCATGGAATCACCTTGGTGACCGCAGGGCCCATGAGATTTAATGGGAACAAATTCTCGTCAGTTAAAAAGAATTTCTGAATATCCTGCTCTGAGTGAACCCATTCGATAAGTCTTGAGCCTTCGGTGTAAAAATCGACATCCATGTATACGATGTCGCCATTTTGTCTTAGTAAAAATAAATTGTGCGCAACTTTACGCCATTGTTCTTCAAGGTCATCCACTGAGATTGGCGCACTACCTTTAGGTGCGTTATTTGAACTGAAGATAGGATTTCTTGAGCTAGGCTTATCTTGAGGAGTTTGTGGCATTTTATAATTTTCCTTTATTAAAGATAATTTGATTGAGTGAGTGTATTGGTCAATTCAATCAAGAATTCACGGCTAGAACATTTGTCTGGTTTTTCTAGCAATGTTTGGATTTGGTTACCTAAAAACATTTGGTTCTGGTCAGATAACTGGTCAAAGATCGCGGCCATCTTTGAACTATACTTCTCATTTATTTTTGGCTCATTGAGCATGAGAGGAAATAATTGTGCATATGCAATCCAACTAAATGGGAATGAATAGGTCTTACTCAACTCTTCCCAGATTTCAAAGCAACATTCTAACTGTTCTGTTGCTTGTGCAAACTGACCCTGCTTATAGGCTGCCCATGCGAGATTTGCGTGGGCAGCAGCTTTATAATCATGCATACCAGTATCTTCGCTGTACTTAAGGCATTTAATGGCGCATGAGTAGGTATTCTCAACATCTTGCGCTAGGCGATATGAAATAGTTTGATATGTAACACAGCGAGTGAGCGTGACTTTATCTTTGAGTTTGTGGGCGATCTGCATTGCTTGGTTTAACTTATCAATGGCCAAACTATGCTTTTGATTCAAAGAAAGTGAAAACCCATTGACAAAAAGCGCATAGGCCATCAGTGAAGGATCTTGTGTATCTTTAGATGAGTTTTCCGCAAGTTGTGCAATATTTAGGTCTTCATCAGAAAGAATATACCTTTTTTCCCTGAACTTTAAATGCAATAAATCATCATAAAACTTGGCTTTCACTTCATCTGTTCCAATGAGGTTAACTATCGGCGACGTCAAAGACACCAGTTTGCTCATCGACACTTTGTTACCTAGCCAATAGTTTACGTACAACTGGGCACTTTTAAGTGAGAGCCACAATTGCCACCAAGTATCGTCTTGAGGTGAGGCAGAATGGGGAAGGCTTTCTAAAATTGAATCTGCAATCATATAATGCTTAAGCGCTTCACTATGTAGGTGCACGATTTCAAATGTCTTGCCCAAGGTAATGTACGCTTCAACAGATAGCGTATTGTGGTGTTTTATGTCTAATTGTTCGGTCAGCTCATGTAAGAAATCACGTGCTTTTTCTTGCTGTCCAAGCTGAGAGTATATGTGACCCAATCGATACAAACTTTGAGCATATATCGTGTCTTGTTTCGTTTCAGCTGAATTGCTTAGCAATAATGATTTATCGTAAAAAGCAATTGACTCTTGCAGTGAGTATCTGATTTCTGCGACTTTTGCTGATTGAAAATACCATTTCCTCGCGAGAGGTAATTCGGCAGCGGCTTCATAGTGGCGCGCAATTTCAGAGCTGACATTAGGATCTTGAGGTGCTTCTTGCTCAATCACTTTAGCGGCTTGCAAGTGCCATTTTATGCGGCTGCTTTTATCTATGGATTCGTAAGCAATATCTTTAATTAACGCGTGTCTAAAAATATAATGGTCTGATAACGCTTTGCGTTGTTTTATTAAAATTCCTTGCTCTACAAGCAGCTGTAAATCGGCAAATAATTGCGGCTCAGATATATCAACAATGCTCAATAAGCGTTTGAGTTCGAATTCCCTCCCTAACAAGGCTGCTCTTTGCACCGTGTCTTTGGCAAAACCGAGAGATTCTAAATTGCTTTGAAGTGACTCACGTAATGAAAGTGGTACCTGATTAATACTTTCAGGGTCAGAAAAGCAGTAAGCGCCCCCTTTAAACTCAATTAACTCTTTTTGTTTGAGCATTGCGACCAGCTCTTCAATAAAGAGCGGGACACCATCTGCTCGACTCACGAGTACACGATAAAGGTCACTTGATACCTTTTGGCCGCCAAAGAGGTTTGAAATAAACGCACTTGAGTCTTGCTCCGTTAATTTAGCCAAAGACACTTCAGAATAAGCACATGAATTTTTGAGCGCATTGGGCAGTACTCTCCTAGAAGAGCAAAGAAGGTGACTTCTGTTGCTGAGTAAGGGGGTGGCGTATGCAATAAACTCTTCGGTCATGTTGTCTGCCCAGTGGAGATCCTCTATTACGAGGCAACTAGAGCTTGTTTCTTGGCTGTTTCCATTAAAAATCAGTGCATAAACCGATGCAAACAGCAGTTGTTTCTGTACTTGGGGTGAGGATGGCGCACGCAAAGGTTTACCATCTAACTTTAAGTTCAACCAAATTAGTAAAGAGGAAACGGCTTGTTCCAAATTTATACTATCTACATGACTTTTTATTTTTTCTTTAAATAGTACGTATGCTTCATTTCCGCCCAGTTTATCCAGCCCGAATTTATATTTAATTAAATTCAATATTGGATACAGTGCATTACTTTGATGTTCCGGCAAACACTGAGCTAGTTGAAAGGTCAATTTAGGGTTCTGATTTCTTATTTCAAAAAGCAGACGAGACTTTCCGATCCCTGCATCACCGTGTATGTGGATTAATTGGCTTTGCGTTGATTGCGTAGACAGCAATGATTGAATTTGGTTGATCTCATATGTTCTACCAATAATTTCATGACTACTTCTGGTTCCTCTTAAAAAACCAAATGCCTCTGCTTTTCTTTCGCCAAGTAGTGAATATACTTGCTCAGGGTGATATGACTGCCCAAGTTTTAGCTGAACGAAGTGCTCAAACTCATAGAAATGGTCAAGTAGTGCCTGTGTATCATGGCTACAGAGAATTTGCTTTTCTTTGGCCGTTCGAGCCAGTGCCATCGCAGCACTGGCGACATAGCCTTCCGGCGTAGCGTTTGCGTAAGTCACAAACATGCCAGTATGAATGCCTATATGAATATTTAGTTGAGCACCGTGAGCTTCCCGCATTAGTCCATTTCTGGAAGCGAGCTCACTGAGTATTTCAAGTGAGCCGCGAGCGCCAAGCCTCGTATCGTTATCACTTGTTGTGGGGTAGCCAAAGTAAAACAGCGACGTGTCTGACACACTTCCAACATGAAAGGCTCCGTATCTTGATGCAATATCGATAAAATGATTACGTTGGGATTTGAATAGGGTATCGAGTACTTCTAAATCATGTTGTCTATTGTCAACAAACGTGGTGCTAAATCGAATGGCAACCGCGGTGATTTGCTTTTTTTCTGTATAAACCGTTTGCTGCTGAGTGGGGGAGCCTATCTGAAGTTCGTCTGGTCGATACACAACCGTTTCGTCATCGAAGCTTGGGTGAACAGGCATATTTGTAGCGAGGCCAACCAAGTTTGACATATTTAATGATTTTAGTTCTTCAAAAATTTCTGTACCTGTGATGACCCGTTCTGTGGTGCTTTTTTTTAGAATTCGGCGTAGCAGGCCAGAAATGGGGTGACTCAACAATGCACTGGGTAGCGGAATATGTGATTCACTTAATTGCTTATGGTAAATTGCGGCAACGCTTGTGCCATTCATCGCTGGCAAGCCTGTTAAGCATTCGAGAAAAACCAGTCCCCACACATATAAATCGGTTTTAGTTGTTGCAGGTTCGCCTCTCAGTTGCTCTGGAGAACTGTATGATGGCGTGCCTAGCGTTTCTTGTGTCAGTGTCAGTGTTCTAAAATCTGCTTGTCGGTTGTCCTGCGTAAAGGTACCAATACCAAAATCTAATATTTTGGCATGTAATTTTGCCCCAGTTTTTGTGAGCATTATATTGGCGGGTTTGATATCTCGGTGCACAATGCATTTGTTGTGGGCATGTATCAGAGCATCGAGTACCTGAAGCATAATGTCTGTCGCTTCAAGCGCATTAAATGGGCCTTCAATGAGCAGGTGCTCTCTTAATGAGCGCCCTTCGACGAACTCAAAGACACCATAAAGCAAATCTTCATCAATTTGGCCCTTATTGAGTAGCCTAACGATATTAGGATGTTGTAATTGGCTACTTAAGTTCGTTTCTCTTTTGAACCTATCAATGTATCGTTGTTTTTTCTGCTCATCGCAGTGCTGATCAATTGCTAAAAACTTGATTGCGACATGCTGACCAGTATTCAGCTGCTTTGCTTTGAATACTTTACCAAAGCCGCCTTCACCTATTTTATTTAACAACTCATATTTTGAAGACTCAAAGCGTTGTAAAATATACGAGTCGGAGAATTGAGTTAATGACATGTTTGGGATCAGCTTCTCTAAATTTATAATCCGTTATGGCACATTTAAATCATAGATGTAAATCATCTAGAGATAAATTTTACCCAGTGAAGTTAAAACGATAAAATTATAACTATCGCTTTGTTGAACACCAGACCTTTTTGATAATCTGTATAATCAAAAGAAAGTACAGTGCGCTTTTACTCAACAGTATCTACTATTTTGCAATGAGATTATGTCGTTTAGTTTATAAAAATAAAATAGTTAGTGTCTTGTATGTGGGTAAAATACACGGTTAGTAGACGCAAGTAAATACATATGTAATGGGGTGTAATGTCTAGGTTCATACTGAAACTAGAGTGACTTTATACCTCTGTGTTTAAATTTAAAGTACATTGAGTGTGAAGTGAGAGTGCACAGATATTAGATGTTCAACTGTTTAGTATAAGAGGATAATAAGGAGGTTGAATTACGAAACCTGATAGTTTATTTAACCCCAATAATTTTAGAGGATAAAATCAAGTCCAGGCTCACGCTCATTAATGGTTTTTGACGTTTCAATGTAATAAAGTTGACAAGCTTGAGCCATAGAAATTGATCATTATGCAATGGCTTTTAGTAATACGCTCATGTCGGTAACACCTGCCTCCTTCATTGCCTCCCTGACACTTTTTATCATGTCAAAATACTGATTTTGAAGCTGGATGAAGTATTGATTTTTTTGCTCGTATACCGCTTTTTCGGCCTCATTATTGTGGTCAATTTTAGCGTTTAACTGGGCGACTTCTTGCTTTAATTCATCTAACTCTTCTTTCATCTCTTCCAAGCGCTCTAACATACGACGAATGTGGTCGGGTAAATCAGCGTATTTGTCTTCATTTTTCTCTTGAGCTTCTCTACCTGAAAGTCTCTCTTTTTCTTCCTTTGTGAGTTTATGTGTGCCTTCAAGCTCCGACTTTTGTTCAGCTTGTTGGGAAGTTGCTTCAGTTTTTGCAGGCTCTGGGTCTGGTTGCTCTCTTTCTTGCGCCTTGGTTTTGAGGTCAGAGGCTAGTTGATAACCATAGGCCACGCTGATTTCATGTAATAGGTTCATCAGAAATTCCTTGATATTACCGCCAGTAAAAACGGACGAACGTAACTGTCCAAAACATATATCGGCCTCTTGGCGAAGTACTTTAGGCGTTTTTTGAATAAATATTAGGAAGTGCTTATCAAGGTGAGACATGTGGGCATGCTCAAGTCAGCCCACAGAAAGTTAAATTATCAGAATGTCCAAGCAACATGGATTTGGGGCACAGACTCATTGGTGTTTGTACCAAGTTTATTGCGCCAATACTGCCACTCAACGCCTAAATACAACTGCTTTTCGGCCATATTTAATGCATGACCTAAATCCCAGCGAATGATAGGCTGTGCTAAAAGCCAGCCTTTAACATCGTTACCTGTTTCACTTTCACGCTCGGCAATATATTCAACGTGACCTGTGATTTCGAACTTTTGATTACCGAGTGTAAAAGGGTAGCCCCAAGCTACATCAATCATCCAACTATTCGTTTGAGCTGGTGCTCCACCTTTCGCTAAACCTTCACTGTCGTCAATATATGCAGTAAATAGTGTCGAAAGAAAAGAAAAGCCTTCGACATTCCAAGAAACCTTAACACCTGGTAGGTACTTCATGACTTTAGAGTCACCCGCTATATTGAAGCCTGCAACAATACCCACATCCTTTATCAAGCTATTGTCAAACTGCATATCGACAAGTTTACTCAAGCTAAATGTTGAGTACCATTCTCCATAAAAGTCTCTGTCTTGGTAATCATCATTCAAATCATCAACGAGATAGTCAATGAAGAAGAAATTGTCACCATACGCATACCCAGAGCTATGTTGCAGAGAGTACACGGTTGTATTGGACTCAACTCGACTAAATGGGTTTTTAAAGTCACCATTGTTGATATGAAGTTGAGTGTTGCTCCAGTCTGCCGCGAAAGTCGTTGAAGATAGCAGCGCAAGAGGGAGAGTCAGACATAACTTTTTATTCATTAATTAATTCTTCAAAGTTTGGGAACTTTGTAATTATATATTAATTCATGAAGTTATGTGAATTTTGCCAAGGGTAAATAATGCGCCCAAAAACTGGGCGCGATTAAGGTCAGGCGTGATTACGACGTAAAACAATGACCGTTACAGCCGTAATTGCTAAAATAAAGCAGTAGAACGATGACATTGAAACTTCAAAAGGGTTAATACCAAACGTGGTACCAAGCAATAGGGCTTGTGCACCGTAGGGCAGTGAACCTTGCATAACACAGGCAAATATATCAAGCAAACTGGCTGAGCGTTTTGGTGATATATCGCTATCTTCAGCAAGTTTTTTAGCGACAGGGCCGGCAACAATAATACTTACTGTGTTATTGGCGATACACATGTTGCTGGTCAAAACCAATGCCGCAATACCCAGTTGGTCAGCGACTTTCGTATTGAGTTTGCCAAGTGCTGCTGTTAGCTTGTGTATCTTTTTAGCGATGTACTCGAGGCCGCCATTCACTCTGATGAATTCAGAAAGGCCACCGATAAACATAGATAACAAGAAGATCTCCTGCATATCAGTAAAGCCTTTGTACACATCTTTTACAAAAGCTCCGCCCTCATAATCACCCGCAAAGCCGACAGCTGCGGCGAATATAATGCCGCTAAAAAGCACTGCGAAAACATTTAGCCCCATAACGGCCAATACCAGAATGAAGATGTAAGGAAGGACAAGTAACCAGTCAAACGGCTTAGTTTCAACGGCTTGAGGTTCAGGTGTTAAGAAGATTAAGAGCACGACAGTTAATAGAGCTGCCGGTAACGCAATCTTTAAATTCTCTTTAAATTTGTCTTTCATTTCACAGCCCTGCGTACGAGTAGCAGCAATGGTCGTGTCAGAAATAATAGATAGGTTATCACCGAACATGGCTCCGGAGACAATTGTGCCTGCCATCAACGCTGGGTCTATTCCTGTTTTAACAGAGACTGCATATGCAATGGGGCCGATAGCACCGATAGTACCCATTGAAGTACCCATCGCAGTAGATACGACAGCGGCAATCAAAAACAATCCTGGCAGTAAAAATGAGGGCGGGATAAGTGACAAACCTGCGTTCACCACGGCATCAACACCACCTGTTGCACCAGCCACCGCTGAAAATGCACCGGCTAATAGGTAAATCAAACACATGGTGATGATGTTGTTGTGTCCAGCACCTTTGATAAAGGTCTCGACACTTTGATTGATAGAGGTCTTATTTAGCCAAAACGCCAGTACAATAGCTGGCAAAATAGCAACAGGCGCGGGGAGTTGATAAAACGCATAATCAACACCTTGCGAATGTAAGTAAAGCCCAGCGCCTAAAAATAGCGCAACAAAAGTAAGTAAAGGTAGCAAAGATAACTTCGCACGTGAGTTGTCAAAAGATGGCTGCATAGCACTCCCCAAAAACCATTATCCACTTAATACGACCTGTGTAAGTAGATACAACCACAGCCAACAGGGTCATTATTAGCTGTATTTAAACTTCAACGCCCGCAATAATTTAAATCGGCGAATGCGGAAGTTTAAATGTTTAGACGTCTAAAGTCCAATGGTGTTTATTATAATTATTCAATAACTGACTATGACATAGAGATGGGCTAAACTCTAGGCCTGACATAGCATGAGTAAAACACTTTAGATATTGTAACCTAATGATTTTTCTCACTAGCGACGTGAAGTAAATGCATTTATATTACTTGCCACATTAGCGTTTGGGCTATGCATAAGGTGCGTTTTTGCGCCAAATTTAAAATGATATTGAAAACTAGGAATGAGAAAATAATGACAAAAATAGGTGTGTTTGGAGCCAACGGTAGAATGGGTCAAGCTTTAATCGAAGCTGTAGAAATAGAAAAAGAAGCGCAGTTGGCTGCGGCATTTGTAAGATCACGCTCGCCGTTTTTAGATACCCCTATCAAAGCGTTACAACCTGTTCATTCATCGGAGCTGGATTTTTCAGATGAAGAGGGTGATATAAGTCACACAGAAGTCTTAATTGACTTCACACTACCACAAGGCATGTTGGCACATTTACAAAGCGCCGTAGATAACAAAATACCGATGGTGGTTGGTACAACTGGTTTAACAGAAACTGAAATGGACCAATTAAGGGAAGCAGCAAACGTGATCCCAATCGTGTTTGCGCGTAACTTTAGTGTTGGTGTGAACCTGCTTTTAAACCTTGTTCAAACCGCGGCGACAAAACTTGCAGATGAAATGGACATAGAAATTTTTGAAGCGCATCACCGTAACAAAATAGATGCGCCGTCTGGCACTGCTTTGGCAATTGGTGAAGCAATTGCTGAAGCTAAAGGCTGGGATCACGACGAAGTGGCACGATATGACCGCATTAATGTGCATGAAGCAAAAAGTCAAGGTGAAATTGGCTATTCAGTCCTCCGAGCAGGTGACATAGTTGGTGAACATACCGCTTACTTCGCAACGATGGGAGAAAGACTTGAATTAACCCACAAAGCGGCTTCGAGACTGACGTTTGCATCAGGGGCAGTAAGGGCTGCGCAATGGTTGAAAAATAAGCCGGCAGGACTTTATGACATGCAAGATGTCCTAGGATTGAAGTAGTTTGTTTATTTTTTTGACGGTTTCACAAAGAAAATGCATTTAAGGGCTTATTTTTAAGTTTTTTCAATGAATAGTTAGACGAATCTCTGAAAGTGCTGTAGACTATAACGAATTTGCCAAAAATTTAATATCTGCGTGTTACCAAGCGCTTTGTAGACGGGAAAAAAGCGTGTTTGCTTATCCCGTTTTTTTATATCTATGGAGGTTAACTTGACTAAATCCGCTCTGTTAGTCCTTGAAGACGGTACGGTGTTTCGCGGTACTGCCATCGGTGCCGACGGTATATCTGTTGGTGAGGTAGTATTTAATACGTCTATGACAGGATATCAAGAAATCTTGACAGATCCGTCTTATGCGGAACAAATTGTCACCTTAACTTACCCGCACATCGGAAACACTGGTACAAACAGTGAAGACGAAGAAGCGGACAAAATCTGGGCAAAAGGCCTAGTGATTCGTGACTTACCATTACTTGCAAGTAATTTCCGTAACGAACAATCGTTAAGTGATTATTTAAAAGAACGTAATATCTTAGGGATAGCGGATATCGATACGCGTAAATTGACGCGTATCTTACGTGATAAGGGTGCTCAAAATGGATGTATCATCGCAGGTGATGACATCGATGAGCAAAAGGCGCTTGAAGCAGCTAAGGCATTCCCTGGCTTAAAAGGAATGGATTTAGCAAAAGTTGTGACAACAGAATCTTCATTTCAATGGAATGAAGGCAGCTGGACATTGGGCGAAGGCTTTAAAACGCTAGAGCAGGGTGAAGAGCAGTTCCACGTTGTTGCATATGATTTTGGTGTAAAGAAAAATATCTTACGTATGCTAGTTGACCGTGGCTGTAAGCTAACGGTAGTACCTGCAGAAACCTCCGCTGCAGAAGTACTGGCATTAAATCCAGATGGCATCTTCCTTTCAAATGGACCTGGTGATCCAGAGCCATGTACTTATGCAATCGATGCTATCAAGTCTTTCCTTGAAACGGACACACCAATTTTTGGTATTTGTCTTGGTCACCAATTATTGGCATTGGCGTCTGGTGCTAAAACAGTCAAAATGAAATTTGGCCACCATGGCGGTAACCACCCAGTTAAAGATCTTGACCGTGATGTCGTGATGATCACTGCGCAAAACCACGGTTTCGCGGCTGATGAGGAAAGCTTGCCAGAAAATCTCAGAGCGACTCATAAATCACTATTTGACGGTACGTTACAGGGTATCCACCGCACTGATAAGCCTGCTTTCAGTTTCCAAGGTCACCCTGAAGCAAGCCCTGGTCCTCACGACGCTGCGCCGTTGTTTGACCACTTCATTGAATTAATGCAAGCACGCAAAGCCTAATTTATTACTGGAGTAACAATGCCAAAACGTACCGACATAAAAAGCATTCTAATCTTGGGCGCTGGCCCAATTGTTATCGGCCAAGCATGTGAATTTGACTACTCTGGTGCTCAGGCCTGTAAAGCGCTTAGAGAAGAAGGCTATCGAGTCATTCTTGTAAACTCGAACCCTGCAACAATTATGACTGACCCTGAAATGGCAGATGCGACGTACATCGAGCCAATTCACTGGGAAGTTGTTGAAAAAATCATCGAAAAAGAAAAGCCGGATGCAGTATTACCTACGATGGGTGGACAGACTGCACTAAACTGTGCGCTTGATTTAGACAAGCACGGCGTACTAGCTAAGTTCGATGTTGAACTTATCGGTGCAACTGCGGATGCAATCGATAAAGCAGAAAACCGTGAGCGTTTTGACATCGCGATGAAGAACATTGGCCTTGAGTGTCCGCGTGCCGAGATCGCACACTCAATGGATGAAGCAAAAGATGTACTAACACGTATTGGCTTCCCATGTATCATTCGTCCTTCTTTCACAATGGGTGGCACCGGTGGTGGTGTTGCTTACAATATGGAAGAGTTCGAAGAAATCTGTACACGTGGTTTAGACCTTTCGCCTACGAATGAGCTTCTAATTGATGAAAGCTTACTAGGTTGGAAAGAGTACGAGATGGAAGTGGTTCGTGACAAAAACGACAACTGTATCATCGTATGTTCAATCGAAAACTTTGACCCAATGGGTGTTCACACAGGTGATTCGATCACAGTTGCACCTGCACAAACACTGACTGATAAAGAATATCAGCTAATGCGTAACGCTTCGATGGCGGTACTGCGTGAGATTGGTGTTGAAACAGGTGGTTCAAACGTACAGTTTGGTGTGAATCCAAAAGATGGCCGTATGGTTATCATTGAGATGAACCCACGTGTTTCTCGCTCTTCTGCACTTGCATCGAAGGCGACTGGTTTCCCAATCGCGAAGATTGCAGCAAAACTAGCGGTAGGTTATACACTAGACGAGCTTCAAAATGACATCACTGGTGGCGCGACACCAGCATCATTTGAGCCTTCAATTGATTACGTTGTGACTAAAATCCCACGTTTCAACTTTGAAAAGTTCGCTGGTGCAAATGACCGTCTAACGACTCAGATGAAGTCTGTTGGTGAGGTTATGGCGATTGGTCGCAATCAGCAAGAATCTCTTCACAAAGCACTTCGTGGTTTAGAAGTGGGCGCAACAGGTTTTAACCCAATCGTTGCACTTGATGACCCTAAAGCAAAAGAAACCATTATCCGTGAACTACGTGAGCCCGGTGCAGAGCGTATTTGGTACATTGCAGATGCAATGCGCCACGGTATGAGTGTTGACGATGTATTTGACCTAACTAAGATTGACCGTTGGTACTTAGTTCAGATTGAAGACATCATCAAAGATGAAACGAAGATCGCAGAAGCTGGTCTTGCAGGTCTAAACAAAGATTTCCTACGTCGCCTTAAGCGCAAAGGTTTCTCTGATGCACGTATCGCTGAAATTGCAGGTGTGTCTGAAAAAGAAATCCGCAAGAAGCGTCATCAGTTAGAAATTCTGCCTGTTTACAAACGCGTTGATACATGTGCAGCAGAATTCAGCTCAGACACCGCTTACATGTACTCTTCTTATGACGAAGAGTGTGAAGCAGCACCGTCTGAAAAAGACAAAATTATGGTAATCGGCGGTGGTCCTAACCGTATCGGTCAAGGTATCGAATTCGATTACTGCTGCGTACACGCGGCGCTTGCAATGCGTGAAGACGGTTATGAAACGATCATGGTTAACTGTAACCCTGAAACCGTTTCTACAGATTATGATACATCTGACCGTCTATTCTTCGAGCCAATTACACTGGAAGATGTGCTAGAAATCGTTCGTGTTGAGAAGCCAAAAGGCGTTATTGTTCAGTACGGTGGCCAAACACCACTTAAACTAGCGCGTGATCTAGAAGCGAATGGTGTGCCAGTCATTGGTACTTCTCCTGATGCAATCGACCGTGCGGAAGACCGTGAGCGCTTCCAGCAACTTGTTGAGCGTCTAGACCTGCTTCAGCCTGAGAATGCGACAGTCACTTCATTAGAAGAAGCGGTTGCTAAGTCTCAAGAAATCGGTTTCCCATTAGTTGTTCGTCCATCATACGTACTAGGTGGTCGCGCGATGGAAATCGTATATGACGAAGATGATTTACGTCGTTACATGACAGAAGCGGTTTCAGTATCTAACGAAGCACCAGTACTTCTTGACCGTTTCTTGGATGATGCAATCGAAGTTGATGTTGATGCTATCTGTGATGGTGAAAACGTGATTATCGGCGGTATCATGGAGCATATCGAGCAGGCGGGTGTTCACTCAGGTGATTCAGCATGTTCACTACCAGCACACTCTCTATCGCAAGATATTCAAGATGTGATGCGCAAGCAAGTACGTGACATGGCACTAGAGTTGGGTGTTGTGGGCTTAATGAATACTCAGTTTGCTGTAAAAGATGGCAAAGTCTATCTTATCGAGGTGAACCCTCGTGCAGCGCGTACAGTACCATTTGTGTCTAAAGCAACTGGTGTCGCACTGGCGAAAGTAGCAGCACGTTGTATGGTTGGCCAGTCTCTAGAAAGCCAAGGCGTAACGAAAGAAGTTATCCCGCCTTACTACAGTGTTAAAGAAGTTGTACTTCCTTTTGCTAAGTTCTTAGGTGTTGACCCAATCCGTGGTCCTGAGATGCGTTCAACGGGTGAAGTCATGGGTGTTGGTGAAAACTTCGCCGAAGCATTCGCGAAAGCACAATTAGGTGCATCAAACGCTTTACCACGTGGCGGTCGCGCGTTACTATCTGTGCGTAACAGCGACAAGTCACGCGTTGTCGAGCTTGCTAAAACGATGAAAGCTATCGGTTTTGAGCTTGATGCAACGAACGGTACTGCTAAAGCACTAGAAGAAGCGGGTATCGAAGTTCGTCGCGTGAACAAGGTATTCGAAGGCCGTCCTCATATTCTTGACCGCATCAAGAATGGTGAGTATAGCTACATCGTCAATACCACTGAAGGTCGCCAAGCGATTGAAGATTCGAAGGTGTTACGTCGTGGTGCACTTCAGCATAAGACTAACTACACCACCACGCTAAATGCAGCGTTTGCAAACTGTACTGCGCATGCCGCAGATGACAGAAGCTCTGTAAATTCTGTACAAGAATTACACCAGCGATTGAACTAATGGATATAAGCCAAGGCCTTTGGCCTTGGTGGTAAGTGAGAGACTTATGCAATCAATTCCGATGACTGTACGAGGCGAAGAACTGCTTCGTGAAGAACTGAACCATCTGAAAAAAGTGGTCCGCCCTCAAATTGTTGCCGACATCGCAGAAGCGCGTGAACACGGTGACTTGAAAGAAAACGCTGAATATCATGCTGCGCGTGAACAGCAGGGTTTTTGTGAAGGACGTATTCAAGAAATCGAAGCCAAACTATCGACTTCTCAAGTAATTGATGTCACAAAGATGGCTAACAACGGTAAGGTAATTTTTGGTAGTACAGTATCTATTGTCAATGTAGATACTGACGAAGAAGTGACTTACAAGATTGTTGGTGATGACGAAGCAGATATTAAGAATAATCTTATCTCTGTGAATTCACCAATTGCTCGTGGCCTAGTTGGCAAAGAGCTGGATGATTCAGTTAATATTCAAACTCCAAACGGTACTGTTGAATACGAAATCATCGAAGTTGAATATGTCTAATTTGTCTAACCTATAGACCAAAAGCCCGGCGGTAAAATGTTGGGCTTTTTTATTTCTATTTTGCTTGTCATCACAATCTCCTCCAATGTAGCCTTTTTTAGTGACTCTAACGTCTCCGTTTTTATCACATGATTTGACAACAAATGGGGTGTTTATCACAACCCCCGTGAATAGCTGATATGCTCAGACATCTTTTGATCAAGATCATAAGGTGACGACCTTAATTAGTACGGCGGTTTTCTTTGCGATACTATACTCGTGAAATATCACGAGGGGGTATCATGTCTTCAGTTATTAAGCACTTTTTAAATGATCCGAAATTATTACTGAATGCAGTCGGAGAAGGGATTTATGGCTTTGATTTGTCTGGAAACGCGGTATTTATCAATCCCGCAGCAGAAAAAATGACCGGGTGGGGCGCGGGAGAGTTACTCGGTAAAAAAATACATCAATATCATCACCACAGTCACGCTGATGGCAGTGTATATCCTGCTGATGAATGCCAAATCTATAAAACTATGTTTGATGGTGAAACTCGGTATGTTAAAGGTGAGGTTTTTTGGAGAAAAGATGGAAGTTGCTTTCCTGTAGAGTACACTTCGACGCCGGTTTATAGAGACGAGCAAATTATTGGCGCGGTCGCTATTTTTCGTGATATTTCACAACAAGTGGAAACAGAGCAAGCACTTCGCGATGCCCTGAAAAAAGTGCGGAGCTTGTCTGAGCAACTCAAAGATGAAAACAGCTATTTACTGTCGGAAATAAATCAAAACTGGCAAGGCTCAGGGCTGGTTGGGGAAAGTCATGTATTTAACAGAATGCTAGAACAAATAAAGTTAGTCAGTAAAACAGACAGTACAGTACTGATTCTTGGTGAAAATGGCACAGGTAAAGAGTTGGTAGCGAGGAATTTACATCATTTGAGTGAACGTTCAGACATGCCATTTGTACGAGTGAATTGTGCTGCATTTTCGCCGAGCCTTTTAGAGTCTGAATTGTTCGGGCATGAAAAAGGGGCATTTACAGGAGCCCATGACAAAAGGAAAGGGCGCTTTGAGTTAGCTCACAATGGCACGTTATTCTTAGATGAAATTGGAGAGCTACCACAAGAAGCTCAAAGCAAGCTATTACGGGTACTTCAAGAGCAAGAGTTTGAGCGGGTAGGTGGGAGTAAAACCATTTCTGTCAACATACGGATTATTGCTGCCACAAACAGAGATCTCTGGCGGATGGTTGAAAGTGGTACATTCAGAATGGATCTTTATTATCGATTGAATGTATTTCCAATTAAAGTACCACCACTTCGCGAAAGAAAAGAAGATTTACCTGCATTGTGTGCAAATATAATTAATAAGTTAAACGTACGCCTTGGCAAGCAAATTAAGGGCATTGCTAAGTCGTCTTTGTTGAAACTCAAGTCTTATGAATGGCCGGGTAACATTCGTGAATTGCAGAATATTTTAGAGCGTGAAGCAATTTTATCTAATAATCACACATTGCATTTGTCCCAGTCACTCGACCTCGATGAAGTTGTGCAAAGAGAAGGGGATAAAAGTCAAAGGTTAGAGTCAGTACAAAAGCAGCACATAATACACGTGCTAGAGTCAAGTGGTTGGAAAATCTCCGGAAAGGAAGGGGCAGCAGACAAGCTCGGTTTGAATGAAAGCACGTTACGCTCCAAAATGAAAAAACTGGGTATCGTAAAAAATCGTGAAATATAGCGGTTTTTCGTGATATATCACGAGGGTTGGAATGTGGGTTTGGTAAAAGTATATTAAAATCAAGCGTTTAATAAAGTTTCAGTTTGGTCTGAAAGTTGCAAATAGATAAGTGTCTTTAACTTAACGTAAGCAAGTAATATGAAGTTTGATATTAAAGAAGAGGATATGATCATCAAACCCTACAAACAAGAGGGTCCGATTTATATCCGTGAACAAAAAGGCTTCTTCCAAAAAATCCGTCGCAATCTTGGTTGGATCCTCATGTTTTTATTTGTAGCCATTCCTTGGATCCCTTACAAAGGCCAGCAAGCTGTTTTGTTGGATGTTGCAAGCCAGCAATTTCGAATTTTTTCTCAAACCTTCCTTCCCCATGACTTTATGATCCTTGCATGGGTTTTTATGGCCGGCGCGTTCGGCCTTTTCTTTGTTACAAATTGGCTTGGTCGTGTTTGGTGTGGTTATACCTGCCCACAAACAATCTGGATGCTTATGTTTACTTGGGTTGAGCATAGGATTGAAGGGACTCGCAATCAGCGGATTAAGCTTGATAAATCTAACTGGGACACAAAGAAAGCGTTAAAAAAAGTGGCAAAGCACATTGTTTGGGTAGTTATCTCCTTATTTACTGCCACTTCGTTCATGGCCTATTTTGTGCCAGTAAAGACCTTATACGTAGAGATGTTTACACTAGAATGGTCTGGGCTTGTGAGCTTTTGGGTATTTTTATTTGCTTTTTGTACTTATGGTAATGCAGGCTTTTTAAGAGAAAAAATGTGCACAGTTGCATGTCCTTACTCACGTTTTCAATCTGTGATGTTTGACAAAGACACCTTGGTTGTTGCTTATGATGCACTGCGAGGTGAAAACAGAGGTCGACGTAAACGTAAGTCAGACCACAAAGCACAGGGGCTAGGTGACTGCGTAGATTGCAATTTATGTGTAGAAGT
Organism: Pseudoalteromonas sp. SMS1; assembly: GCF_021530565.1. Taxonomy (GTDB): domain Bacteria; phylum Pseudomonadota; class Gammaproteobacteria; order Enterobacterales; family Alteromonadaceae; genus Pseudoalteromonas. The sequence goes on along the minus strand of NZ_JAKGBI010000009.1, from coordinate 63,020 downwards.
ATGCCCCGCAGGGATTGATATTCGCAATGGCCTACAATATGAGTGTATCAATTGTGGGTTATGCATTGACGCCTGTGACGATACCATGAGTAAATTTGGTTATGCAAAAGGCCTGATAAAGTATACCAGTGAAAATCAGTCAGCTGGTAAAAAGTCGAGCCCCTTTAGGCTTAAACTTGTTGGGTATGCTGGCTTATTTGGCGTCATACTTATTACCATGGCAGTTTGGGCATTCAATCGTACCCCGATTGAAGCATCCGTTATCCGCGACAGAAATGCACTTTATAGAGTGAATTATGAAGGCTTGGTCGAGAACCCTTATACGTTAAGTGTGATAAACAAAACCCAGCAAACGATGCAGTACGAAGTGAGCTTCAGTGGTATAGACAATGCGCATCTTACTGCGCCTGAGCATATTGAAATACAAGCTGGTAAGATGTTGTTAGTTCCTGTCACCATTGCGGCTGATGGCTACGAATTAAAGGGCAAGCGAATTCCTATTACCTTTACTATTTCCGCGAATGAAGATAGCAGTATTTCGATAACGAAAGAGAGCTATTTTTATAAAAACTAGTGTTCTAGTAGATCACTGGGTTATTCCTCAAGGGCCATTCGGCCCTTTTTTACTGTTAGAGATCTGGTGGACTTAATTGCCTCGTTGCAGTTTTCCTCGATATTTAGAGTTAGCACGTGCACGTATTGGGTGAATGGGGGTAGCCGCTTACAATTTATGATGTTAAAGGCGGCACTAAGCTTTTATATCAGCCCTTTTAAGCGGAAAGGGAGAAGTGACCAAGAACATCATTTTGTCAAATGGTGCTTTTTTAACGCCATAAAAAAGCCTCTTATTACTAAGAGGCTTTGGGTAGGGAGATGATGATTGGTTTATTCAAACTTTGCGTTAAGCTGTGCGCCAGTGCCTTGCCCAGACACCATTAAGTAGTGCCACCCAGAGGCTGGGTTATTGATTACAATCAGCTCTTCGCTGCTACCTTGAGTGGTCGCTGAGTGTTGGAAATTACTCGCGCTTGGCCAGCCTGCTGCATTTTGATAAATGCTGGCGTCGCCGTCACCACCTGCGGTGGTGATGGTTAGCTTCGACTGACCAGCAGGCACGCTAATGGCAACATAGACGGTGTTACTGCCCATACAAATAGCGTCATTATTAGATAAGTTGCCACGTGTTTGCGGTGCCTTAGTTGCACAAGCGTTAATAGGTGGCTCGATAACATCGCCTTCGGTGAAAGAGCCTGTCAGTGTTACGTTATTAGAAGCCGTCCAACCGACAACGGAAACATAGTAAATACCACCTGACTTAGTGAGTTTGCTGCTATCACAGGTCTCATCTCTATTACCGCTAGTATACGGTCGACAATCCCAATTAGTTGCGGTGTCTGAATCACCAAATTTTACGTATAGATCTGGGTCACCAGTTCCTGCGCCCATTTCAACTTTGATGTTTTTAGCGCCCTCAGGGACAAAAAATGTAAAGGTTTTAGTTTCTTTTGCTGCAATTGAAATACCTGATTTAGTCGCGCCATTAAGTAAATCAGATTCGGGACCTTGTTCATCTGTTATCGTCACCGAGTAATCCTCAACTTCACCCCAACCATACGAACCGCATGCGGGTAACTTGCCATCAGCTAATTCATAGGATTGGATTATTCGCATCGTTGTCGAGCCGCTTTTAGCAGAAGCCGGAATTGTTACTGAGTTAACAACTTCGTCAAAGGTAGTCGCGCTTGTTTGGAGCAATAACTCGCCAGAATCATCAAAACTGTTGTTTTGATTCAGGTCTAAATAAACAGCCCAATTTGCCAGGTATGGTCCATTAGAACCGTGTGTTAACCCAATGTTTGTCATAGCATTTTTCTTGAAGCTAAAGCCTGTCTTTTCAAAGCGACTAAATTGGCTTTTCTTTGAACTGTTGCGCAAGCTACCGACACGTACGTTACTAGTCCATTGAGTAGTTGATTTTGCGTAGGCGATGCAATGAGCGGGTCCGCTTACAGTGACGTCTTGCTCTTTCATGTAGCTTACGCCATTTTGTAAAGTCACTTTTAATCTAACAGAGTAGGTCCCAGCATAGAGATAAGTGTGCGAAGGATTGCCTTGTGTGCTGGTGTGATTTTGATTAACCACACTGTCGCCAAAATCATACTCGATTGAAGCGATATCAGGGTTGTTCTCAAGTGAATCTGCAAAGTTCACCGTTAGGTTATTTGCTGTTACGTTGGGCGTGAAATCGGCTGGGTTGTCAGACTGAATGTCTACCGTGAAATCTTCAACCTCACCCCATCTGATGCGTCCACATGGAGATTTAAGCTCTTCGTAACTTTGTAGTACACGCATTCTGGCTTTGCCCGTCAATGCCGAAGCGGGAATAGAAATTGTTCTTTCAATGTCATTTGCTGTATTTGCGCCTACCCAATACCAAACGCTTTCCGAGTCTTCAAAAGTACCATTTTGATTCATATCAATATAAACGCGCCATTCAGCGTTATAAGAGGTTTTAGAACCTGTTGCACCTTGACGTACTGACAGAATATTATCACCTTTGACAGCACCTAAGACTTTGTCTGTGTGGTTTGTATAATGTGCCGAACCGGAAGTAACGCTATTACCGTTCAGTGTGACATTTGCGTTGTATTGATATTTTGGTTGATTACCATACGCACGACAATAGTCTTGGCCAGCAGGGGCGGTTACCGTAATGACTTTAGTCTGAGTATAGGTTTCTCCATTTTTCAAAGTAACCGTGAGTGTTACCGTGTACTCTCCAGCAAAAAAATATTGATGGCTCGGATTGAATGAGGTGCTGGTACTTGAGTCGCTAAAGAGGCCATCACCAAAGTCCCATTTAACCGATGCGACATCACCAGAGTCGATAGAAAAGGCAACATTGAGATCGCTGTTGTTAATAGACGTCGTAAACTCTGCGGGGTTATGCTCTTTAATTACATTAATGCTGTAATCTTCAGCTTCACCAAACTTAAAATCGCCGCAGGCTGCAAGTTGTGTTTCTCCTTCACGTAGGGTGTTAGATTGAATAACACGCATTCGAGTTATACCCGCAAGTGCACTATCGGGAATAGTGATACTAGCAAGTATGGGTTCAGGAGAAGACTTGGATAATGGCTCAGAAAAATGAATGAGCTCCCCTGGATCCTCGAAACTGTTGTTTTGGTTTAAATCAACATATACGGCCCAATATGCGGAGTAGGGACCAAACTTACTGCCACGGGTACCTTGTTGTAGCTCAATACCTGTTGCCGAACCAGCATAAACAGTAAATGGGTCCAATGCTGTGTGATCCGTGTACTGCCTTCTATCCGACTGATGCGCCTTGCCATTCACAGACACGCTTTGTGTATATTGATAGACCGCATTTGTTCCTTTCACACCACAGTAGCTTTGACCCGGCGTAGAGGTTATGGTGACTTGTTGTGAGGTTGAATGGATCAAACCTTCATTATCGGTTGCTGTATATCTAACAATATAAGTGCCGGGGAATAAATAAGTATGTGTAACAGAATCACCTTGTGCGTATGGCTTATTATTGTATACACCATCACCGAAGTCCCAGAGTGTAGACACAATAATGCCATCGCTGTCATTTGCTTGACCAGAGAAATTGGCTGTTAGGCTACCTGGCGTTATGGTCGCTTGTGTTATCGCAGCAGTCGGAGCGTTGTGATCTGGGGTGCGCAATGCAGCCATGAAGGCAGCGCGTTCATTATGTACGCGTGCATTGTCGTTGACTTCAACAGTACCCCCAGCTTCTCCTTGATAAGTTCTATTTGGATTAGACCATACATTCAGCCTTTCGCCACAATCACTAATGGCCATGAGAGTGCGCCACGTTTTGGAGTCATTACAAAATCCATGGCCAAAAGCAAAAGGCGTGGTCGTTGAATCGTTGTCATGCCTTGCACCATACAAGTGACCGAGTTCATGACCGAAGGTATTTTTAAAGGTACCCCAGCTACTCATAGTAAACAGAGCGCTCTCGGCATCCGTTCCAATTTGTCCAGCCCAACCAGCCCAAGGGGAGCTTGCATTTTGATCCGCTAGAAAGACCATGATATCTGCTTGATGCGCATCGCGAATACTCTTTAGCTCAACGCCAAACCCATTTGGGGCCAGAGGATTGGGTTCCGCCAGCCAACTACTGGTATTTTCATTGAGAAGTAAAGAGTTATCCTCTGACATATCACCGGTTGACACATAACCGGTTTGATAAGAATGTAGCACTCTAACACTGGCGTTAATGCCACTTGCTGCATAGCTGTCGTTAGTGTCTTTTTCCATCAGTGCAATGTATGCATCAACATCACCAACCTCTGCTGCGAGTTTATCTGTATACGCAACAACCACAGTTACTTCAGTTGCTGCATTGGCTGCATTATTTGAGGCGGCGCGTAAAAAAGGTGATACCTCTGTATGGCCAACTAAACCGTGCGAAGAATCACCCTGTTCTAAATCAGGTCGATCTGATGTTGAATCAATAGGGGTGTTGTCTTGTGTAAATTTACTTAATTTATAAAACCCATTTCCCGATGGTGTTAATAAATAGCCAGTATTTCCGATATAAATTTTTGCGCTGTAGCTGTTGTTTGTTTTTATCATTGAAAGCTTGGCATGCCCATCGGACGAGCGGCCGTTAATATAGGTTGTTTTGCTATTATGTACCGTTACTTCCTGTAATTGAATTTGTACAAACTGTCCGTCTATTGTAAGGCTTAGTGAATTTCCTACTTGCAGGCTTGCACCCAAAGCACTGTTTAATTTTATTGAATCTAAAATCAGCTTTTGCCTTGTTTGGCTAGGTTCTGTTATTGATGACTGTGATAAGTTCGAAACTTCATTTTCGAAGCTCAATTGTCTATCGAATAGATAGGTTTGTTGAGCCGAAGCTGAAAATGAAACAGTGATAGCCGTTGCTAGCGCCAGCTTTTTTAATTGGTTTTTTTGTCGCACTGTAACTTTCCTTTAACGAGTATGGGTAAAGCACAAACATGCTTTACATGTTGTTAAAGAGGGGTTTAGGCATTGAATTTCAATGACATACCTCTTGCATATCATACTTCAATGACAGTTTTTAAAGTATGATTGTATACAATATATAATATGCGATTAAGATTTGTACATGGTTTTGTTGAATTTTTATCAATACTTTTGTGTGTATCAATAAAGAAACAAAGCTTAATAGTTCCTGTTTTATTAACAAAATCAATGAAGTATCAACTTGGCTTCGAAAGAAAAAAAATGAAAAAAATTATTTATTGTGAGGCTGGATAAACACGTAATTTAGGATACGAAACGAAAAAGCTTAGCCTTGAAGAGCAGAGATTGGACTTAAAAATGAATATGTTTACGAGTCTAGTAGACAGCCTCAAGATGAGAGTAAGAATGAATTTTATAAAAAGAAAAGTCCGATATTATTATCGGACTGTTTTGTGACCATTATTCTAGAGGACTTTTATAGCCATCAGGCTTGAGCGCCAACACATCGCAGTCAAGGCTATCAATTACGTGTTCAGCGGTGTTGCCAATTAACGCTGCGCTTAGGCCCGTTCGCCCAACTGTACCAATCACGACTAGTTCAGCAGACTTCTTCTGAGCAATAGATGGTATAACATCCTCAGGTAGACCTTCTTCAATTATGCAGGTCTCTTTAGCGAGGTTAAATTCATTCGCTAATGACCAAGTTTCATCTTCGTGGTGCTTTTTAACAGCCTCGCTGTATTGAGAAGGATTAAATTCCGGAATCTCAATCGCAATGTTTACGGGGGTAGCAGGGTAGGTATTTACTAAACTCAGTGACGCATTAGCCAGTTCACAGATAAACAATGCGTCTTTAATGATACGCTTATTTAAGGTTTGATGCTGTTCATTGTCACTCACTGCATTAACCGCTGCAATGATTTCACCATCCTCTGGCCATGCCTGATCTTTTACAAGTAACACTGGTGCAGGGCACTTCCTAATGAGATGCCAATCGGTAGGGGTGAATATGACGGATTTGAGAGTATCGTGTTGGTGCGTCGATTTAATAACAATATCAAATTGAGCGTTAAGTACCTCTTCGATAATTGCTTCATAAGGCCGGTTGTGCCACACGACCTTTGCCGTTATTTCAAGGCCTTTATAGTCGGTTATGAGATCGTTTATCCACGCTTCTCTATCTTTTACAACCGCTAACCTCATCGCCTCTCTTTCTTCCTTAGAGAGCATTGTGGTCATCTCATATGAGAAATCATAAATAGACAAAAACGCCGTAATTTGAGCGCCTGTTTTCTGTGCCAGGCTGATTGAACGTTCAAGGCTGTTTTGTTGCTCTTTTGTTGGGTCAATGACTGTGAGAATTCGTTTAATCTTATCCATCGTAGTCTCCTTTGTCGCTTGGCTAATCAATCTACTTTGAGTGTAACTGATATAGCCAAGGTATAAAGGTATTTCGAAGGAAAAATTGGCTTAGATCAACTACTAATCCCAGCGGCACTAGCCAGTCCATCTGCTTCTAGGATAGTGATAAACTTACCCTCTACTTTGATTAGGCCTGCTTTTTGAAATCTGCTTAGCAGTCTGCTGATTGTTTCAACTGTAAGTCCCAAATAGTTGCCGATTTCACCACGTGTCATCGTAAATCTGAACTCTTTTCTAGAGAAACCTCGCTCACCAAAACGGTTAGACAAGTTAAAGATGAACGTCGCGAGCCTCTCCTCAGCAGTTTTTTTGTTAAGTAGCAACAACATTTCTTGGTCATAATTAATTTCGTTACTCATCAAACGCATGATTTGTTGACGTAACTTAGGAAGTTTACCCGCTAGTTCGTCAAGCGTATCAAATGGTATTTCACACACCATCGACGTTTCAAGGGCTTGTGCAAAGCTCTGGTGTTGCATTTTGTTGATGGCGTCAAAACCAACAAGGTCACCAGCGAGATGGAAGCCGGTAATTTGTTCATCACCTTGTTCTGAGAGGGTGTAAGATTTAAATGAGCCAGATCGTACGGCATAAATTGCTTCAAGTTTAGAACCCGACTCAAACAAGAAATCGCCTTTGTGCAAAGGCTTCTTTCGTTCAATGATTTCATCAAGTTTGTCCATTTCATTCCCATTGAGTGAATAGGGCAAACACAGCTGACTGATACTGCAGTTTGTACAACTGATTGTACACTGACTTTTGGAGCGATTATTTAAATCCATAATAAATCCATTACTCGTAGACGCACATAAAAAATTACAAATTCAAAAAGTTAACAACAAACCCAGACAGGCATTAAGCGTTTCCGGTCTTTGGTCTAGAACTTTCACGTTTTAGGCGAATAAAAACTCCTGCTTCTAATCGCCTAAGATATGATTGGTATTATCTTACAATGCCAATCATAAAACCAGATTAAAGTACTAATTTGTGACTAGTAACAATAATCAGGTAAAACCCATACCAAACAAACAAATTTCCAAGTATTACTCGCGTGACTGGGTGATTCAAAAATTGATTCAAAACTTGCGCAGATTGACCCGCAACGATCAATGCTGGAAAGGTACCAAGAGCAAATGCGACCATTGTTAAGGCGCCATAAAATGGGCTTGAAGCGTGTAAGCTCCAAACCAAAGCACTGTACACTAAGCCACAAGGTAGCCAACCCCAAAGCGCACCATAAGCTAATGCTTTTTTCTTGGTATCAATGGGGAGAATATATTTATTAAGTTTGACGATGCGTTGCCAAATGAAAAAATTCCCAAGTTTTTCAAGCCAGTTTAATGTGCCTACAAAACGCATAATGTACAGGCCCACTAAAAGCATAAAAATACCGCTTAAGTACGAAAGACCGATCGCAAAAGACGAGTTTTGTTTTGCGAAAGAAGTCCCTAACAATGCAACTAACATACCCGCGGTCGCATAGCTCAACAGCCTGCCTAGGTTGTATAAGAATGCAACAACTAATGGATGCTGTTTATCTTGGGCGAATTGGAGGCTTGAAGCCACACCACCACACATAGCAAGACAGTGTCCACTTCCTGCGAGCCCCATAAAAAAGGCACCAGTTAAGTTAATTTCCATCATTACTCTTTTTATGCTGCTCTTTGTCATCTTCAAACAAAATGCTGTGAGCTTGTTTGTTTAAATCCGAAAATTGCTCGCTTTTCACCGCCCAGAAAAATACTCCTATTGCGATGACAACAAATAGAATGGCAATGGGAATTAATACGTAAATAATACTCATAATTTCAGCAACCTTAGTGAGTTTGAAATTACAACGATAGAACTTGCCGACATACCAATCACAGCAAGCCATGGGGGTACCATGCCTAATGCTGCCAACGGTAAAATAGACCCGTTATATAGTAGGGATATCGTCAAGTTTTGCTTGATGATTTGTTTCGTTTTCACCGCAACATTTTGTAGTGTTTCTAGTGAGTTTAAATCACTATTTAACAGTACTACATCTGCTGTATTTTTTGAAATATCAGCACCGGTTTCCATCGCAATAGAGAGGTGTGCACTGTTAAATACAGGGCTATCATTTACACCGTCACCGACCATTGCGACGATATCTTGCTCGCTAGACCACAGCTCAACACTCTGTTGCTTATCTTTTGGAGAGCAAGCGTGTCTGTATGAGTCTAAACCCAGCTCATCAGCCAGATTTTTTGCTGCGTTCGAGCTGTCCCCAGTTAACATATGGCAGGTAAGGTGCTTACTTTGTAAAAAAGCCACGACTTTATGTGCGCTGTCGCGTACTTTATCTTGAAGATAAAAGTCAGCGATCGGCTGCTTATCAACAAAGAGTGTCGCTTGTGCAAAAGAAGCGTGGTTGTTAAACCAAGCAGGTTTACCTATCGAAATGTCTTGATTGTTTATACGGCCGCTTACGCCATAGCCTGTTTTAACTTCTGGAGATGAAACATCAAAAACAACCTCAGAGTTTGAAACAAATGCTTTCGCAATTGGGTGTTCAGAGTACCTTTCTAGCGCACCAGCCAAGGCAAACACTTCTTGTTCGGTATACATTTTATTGATAATTGTTGTCTCGACAATAGAAAAGCGTCCCTCGGTTAAAGTCCCTGTTTTGTCAAAAGCGTAGCGGGTAATTTTAGGGGCGGTTTCTAAGACGTGGCTTTCTTTTATCAATATTCCCTTTTTGGTTAATGTGGCTACCGCGCAGGTTAGGGCTGTCGGGATCGCTAAACTAAGCGCGCAGGGGCACGTTGCTACGAGTACCGCTATGGTGACCCAAAACGCATGCTCTGGTTCTACATGATACCACCCAATTGCGGTAAAAGAGGCGACTATAAGTAAACAAGCTACAAACCACTGCGCGACTTTGTCTGTGATTTCGACAATCTTGGGCCGCTTCATCAACGCATTGTGTTGAAGCTTAATGATTTGGTTTATTAATGTATTTTGCCCAACTTTATTGATTTTGACTGTGATAACACCATCGTGATTTAAAGTCCCTGCGTACACTTGGTGGCGCTCAAATTTTTTTATTGGAAGGTGTTCACCGGTCATCATGGACTCATCTACGGTACTGCTACCTTCTACGACAAGGCCATCTGCTGGGATTGTTTCACCAGGCTTAATCAAAATAAGATCGTTTAGCTGTAAACTCTTGGCGGCAATAACCTCTTCAATCTGGCCGGATAATTTTCTCGCGGTGAGTGGCAGGAGTTTTTGTAAGTTTGCGGTGAACTCGCTGGCTTTCATTCTGGCTCTAAACTCTAAGTATTTACCGAGCAAGAGCAAGAACGTAAACATACAAATAGATTCAAAATACACTTCACCGACAGACATCACCGTGGCATAGCAGCTCGCGCCATAGGCGCCAAAGATAGCGAGCGACACGGGTAGGTCCATATTGAGCTGCTTGCTTTTCAGGCCTTTTACCGCATTGGTCAAAAAGGGCAGGGCAGAATATAAAATAACTGGGGAAGCTAAGACCAAACTGATCCATCTGAAATATTGTTCAAACCCCTCATCCATGCCAGAAAACATGCCAAAATACATCGCAAAAGCAAACATCATAACTTGCATTGTCATCAGACCCGCAACACCTAGGCGCCTCATATATGCTTTAGCGACTACTTGCTTTTGGTAGGCTTCTTCGTCAGCTTGAAAAGGGTAGGCTTTATATCCAATGTGCATGAGTGACGCGATTATTTCACTGAGCTTAGTATTTTCATCTTGCCACAAAATCATCGCCCGGTGGGTGGAGGTATTTACGTCAACGCGCTTTACACCTGAAATTGCAAGGAGTTGCTTTTCAATGAGCCATGCGCATGCCGCGCAGCTGATCCCCTCAACACTGAGTAAGACTTCTTTTAGGTCACCCTGTTGGCCTACAAAGTCTTTTTGTATATCTTGGTTGTCATAGCTGAGTAGTTCTTTGAGTTTTTCGGGAACTAGTTGTTCAACTTTACCATTGGTTTGCGTTCTAAATTTGTAGTAATCGCTCATACCTTGAGCGAGGATAGTCTCGGCTACCGCTTGGCAGCCGGTACAGCAAACAGGGTTTGCGACTCCTTCAAAAATAACCTCGCCATTGAATCCAATTGGCACTGGTTCAAGGCAATGAAAACAACTTTTTGTCATACTGCCTACTTATACTGTGGTGTAATTGATATTACTTTCTCAGAGGGTAGCTGTAAGTTTTCTTTTATTTTCCAACTGCCATCCATCGGCTCAATAAACACGGTGAATGCACCTTGATGAGGCTGTTCAAGTAGCCCTGTAAACGCGCCACTTGCATTGGCAAGTAGGTTGAGAGAAAAATCATATTCTTTGATTGTTCGGTGGTAAAAAGAAACTTTGAGTGCATTTACTTTACTATGATCGCCTTTAGTAAAACTAAAACTGACTCTATCATTTTCGACAAGTAGGTCCCCGTGAAGGTATAGCGCCTTTGCTTTATTGAACTTGCTTAACTCTAAGTTAATTGCTTTGCCTTTTTTGTAGTAGTCATCAACGACCATATCAGGCCCATTGCCTACGGCGACACTCACCAAAATGACGCACGCTATAATCGTGACGAGCGGGAAAAACATTAAAAACCAAGGCCAAAAATTCTTATACCACGGAGTTGGATTCATAATTGTTCACTACTTTACAATGTTGTTGTGTACTTAAAATATGTTTGAATATATCTGTTAAGTTTAGGTTTTAAAAGTAAGCCCCCGCTACCGGAGGCCTACTAGATTGCTCAAAGCTCGCTTATTTGTCTTGTGATAAGCTATAGACATATGCCGTCAATAAGTGAACTTTGTCTTCACCTAATATGTCTTTCCATGCAGGCATAACCCCTGCGCGACCATGACGTACAGATTCTTCAACAGCGCGCTGAGAACCGCCGTACAACCAGATATTGTCTGTTAGGTCTGGGGCGCCAAATGGTAAGTTATGAGCGACAGAGCCCTTACCATCCATGCCGTGGCACGCTGCACAAAGGGCGAACTTACTCTTGCCAGCATCAGCGTCTTTTTGGTTTACCTTACGACCAGATAAACTCAAAACATATGCTGTCATTTCTTCTACGCCTTGTTCGCCAAGTGCTGCTTCCCAGCCGGGCATTGCCGCTATGCGACCGTTCAATAGCGTTTCTTTGATCTGGTCAGGGCTTCCTCCGTATAACCAATCTTTATCAGTTAGGTTAGGGAAACCTAATCCGCCCCGAGCATCTGAACCGTGGCATTGTGCGCAGTTTTGTGCGTACAGGCGCTGGCCTATTTCAAGCGCTTCGCTATTGTCAGCAAGTGCAAGCACATCTTGTTGTGCAAATGCTTTAAATATTGGACCAAAGCGTTCATCTGCTGCTTCAAACTCTTTATCCAATTGCACCCAATGGCCGTTCTCCTTCGCGTTTAATACCGCTTGTTTAGATTCTTCAATGGAAGTGACACCTTGGTTAGAGCTCGTCCAACCCAGTAATCCAGCAAAGTTACCTAAACCTGGGTACATTGCGAGGTAGTAAACAGACCAAACAAAGGTGGCGAAGAACATATAAGTCCACCACTTAGGAAGGGGATTATTTAATTCTTCGATGCCGTCAAACTCGTGTCCACAGCTCGCGCCTTCTTCGACTCCTGTATAGTTTTTCAGGTTCCAAACAAGCAGGCCAAATATCAGAGCCAGACATGCTAGGGTCAGTACAATGACCCAAATACTCCAAAAGCTAGTCATTTTTCAGACTCCTTTTCCTCTTTTGAGATCGTGTTGTCATGTTTAATTTCGTCATCAAAAATTGCTTTCGCAGCATCATCAAAACGACTTTTTGTACGCTTGCTGTAAGCCCACACAACAATCACAATGAACAGTACTAAAATTACCAGAGTTAAAATGCCTCTGTATGTGCCGTAATCCATAATCAATTACTTCAAATGCGTGCCAAGTTGTTGCAAGTATGCGATGAGTGCTTCCATTTCTGTTTTGCCCTCAACAGCAGCTTTTGCATCATGAATATCTTTATCGGTGTAAGGCACACCAAAGTTTTTAAAGATCTCAAGCTTCTTGGCGGTTAATTTACCATCCAAAACGTTCTCTTCGAGCCAAGGGTACCCTGGCATATTCGACTCAGGAACTACCGAGCGTGGGTCCATCAAGTGTGCGTAGTGCCAGTCGTCCGAGTAACGACCGCCAACACGTGCAAGATCAGGCCCGGTGCGTTTTGAACCCCATTGGAAAGGGTGATCCCATACTGATTCACCTGCGACTGAATAGTGTCCATAGCGCTCAACTTCGTCGCGAAACGGGCGGATCATTTGTGAGTGACAGTTGTAACAACCTTCTCGCACATAAATATCCCTTCCTTCCATTTCAAGTGCGGTCAGTGGGCGTAACCCGTCCACCGGTTGAGTCGTGTCTTTTTGGAACATCAGTGGCGTAATTTCTACCAGTGCACCAAAGCTGATTGCGAACACGGTTAGAATAGCCATTAAGCCGACATTTTTTTCTACAATTTCATGTTTATTAGTAGAACCATTGTTGCTCATAATCGATACCTCTTAAGCCATTTGTGTGTTTGCATCAGTAGCAAGAGAGCCACTTTTAGCAGTAACTGTACGGTATACGTTGTAAGCCATAACGAGCATACCAACAACGATGAACACACCACCTAGGAAGCGCATAACATAAAATGGATAAGAAGCTTCAAGTGACTGTACAAAGCTATACATTAACGTGCCATCAGAGTTTACTGCGCGCCACATTAGGCCTTGCATAACACCCGAGATCCACATGGCTACGATGTAAAGGACAACGCCTACTGTGTGCAACCAGAAATGCGTATTGACCAGTTTGACGCTATACATATTTGAGTGACCAAATAACGCGGGAATTAGGTGGTAAATAGCACCGATAGATATCATAGCTACCCAACCAAGTGCGCCTGAATGTACGTGGCCAACCGTCCAGTCTGTATAGTGAGATAGCGCATTCACAGATTTGATCGCCATCATTGGGCCTTCGAAAGTAGACATACCATAAAAAGAGAGAGAAACAACAAGGAAACGCAGCACAGGGTCTGTACGTAGTTTATGCCAAGCACCTGAAAGCGTCATGATACCGTTAATCATACCGCCCCATGAAGGAACGAATAAGATAACTGACATAACCATACCCAGAGATTGTGTCCAGTCAGGTAATGCTGTGTAATGTAAGTGGTGAGGGCCTGCCCAGATATAAAGAGAAACTAGGGCCCAGAAGTGTACAACAGATAAGCGGTAAGAATATACGGGGCGACCAGCTTGTTTAGGAACAAAATAATACATCATGCCTAAGAAACCAGCGGTAAGTAAGAAACCTACAGCGTTGTGTCCATACCACCATTGAACCATCGCATCAACAGCACCTGCATAGATTGAGTAAGATTTAGTAAGTGAAACAGGAACGGCCATGCTGTTGACGATGTGTAAAACAGCAACGGTAATGATAAAACCTGCATAGAACCAGTTAGCAACATAGATGTGCGACACTTTTCGGTTGATAAGCGTGCCGAAAAAAACCACTGCATAGGTGACCCAAACAACAGCGATTGCAATATCAATTGGCCACTCCAGCTCAGCATACTCTTTCGAGCTCGTTATACCCAATGGTAACGTGATTGCGGCTGCAACGATAATTGCTTGCCAGCCCCAAAATGTGAATGAAGCTAGTTTGTCGGAGAATAAACGCGTTTGACAGGTGCGCTGAACGACGTAATAAGACGTTGCGAATAGTGCACTTGTACCAAATGCGAAAATAACAGCGTTCGTGTGTAACGGACGAAGTCGAGAGTAAGTTAACCATGGAATGTCGAAGTTTAAAGCAGGCCAAGCGAGTTGCGCTGCGATAAAGACACCTACACCCATGCCAACGATGCCCCAAATCACTGTCATTATAGCGAATTGGCGTACAACTTTATAATTGTACTCAGTTTGTGATGCTACTGTTTGGCTCATTTTCTGGATTCCGCTGCAGTTTATGCGATTAGAAATGAATAACCTGTAAAACAGGCCCTACTTTTATATTTCAACAAGCTCGCTTTCAGTACGCTAAATGTGATGAAGCAAGCCTGAGAAACCCTTATTTTTGCAAGGAAATAATAATTTTTTTGCAAAACAAAAGATACCTAAAACACCCTAAAGCATGACATCAATCAAATTTTCGGTGAGTTGATTACAACCACCTAGTTTCGCTGCTTGTAATCTAGGCACCACTTAAACTTGACTGGCTCAAATCTATCTAAAAGCGTAACATTAAGCTCAATTATAAGCCTGATGTTAGTTTAAATTATGCGCTATTTTTCAACATTCGCAGCGGTATTTTTGGTTTCTTTTGTGGTGTCTTGTTCAGACTTGTATTTAAGTATACATGAAAGTTCAGAAAAAAGTGAACGTTCAGTTGAATCTAAAAATTGCACGCTTGAAAAACCTTGTTTTTTGGCGGAGGGAGTTAAGTTTTGGGTGAGCTCCCTTGCGCCAAAACCAGAAACACCATTCAATGTGGTGCTCGAGATTGATGATCCGATAGAAATCCAAAGCGCTTATTTGGAAGGGGTGTCTATGTATATGGGGAAAATACCAATCACATTAGTTAATGCGGGGGGAGGGCAATGGCGTGGAGAGGCCATGGTCGGTGCTTGTAATTTAGCTGAGATGCAATGGCGCCTTAAATTCTTTGATACCAATAATAAGGAAGTACGCTTTTCTGCGACTATTTATACCTACCGATAATGCTTTCAGACACCTACTGGATGTATCCAAGTAAGGGATTTAGTGCGGTGCGTCAAGCAACACGCATGACTTGAGGGGTGTATTATTTTTGTACTTTTAGTTTGGTTTTTTGTTTGTTTTGTAACTATTTTGATTTGCTTTGTTATTTTTGGCGAAATTATCCTCTTAAATGTTTACTAGATCTGTTTATTGCCTTTTTGTTGTAAATTTGTTTTCATGAAAATAACAAGCTTGCTTTTATTTTGATCTTCCTTTGCAGGATTGTTGCGTTTGGTGGTTTTAATGTTGCAATTTTGAGTGCTTGAGTTGTGTTGGGTGTGCTTGAAAAGCAATCAGACATGCAGGCTAAGTATCAAAAAACCAACAAAAAAATATTTGCCAACGCTAGAGTTTTACTCTTTTGCAACTAAGCTTTACATAACTAAAAGAAAAATCTTGGGCATATTAAGGAGGCCTCAGTGGTGAATAAAAAAATTTACCTTACCCCAGTAGCGGCATCGCTGGCGTTAACTCTCGGTTTATCTGGTTGTAGTCTATTTGATAGTGAAGATGGAGCCTCAGTAGTTCCTGTCGATCCTGTAACCCCCGTTGATCCTGTCGATGTAGAAGGTACTGCAACTGCTGAGTTCAATGTGTTTGTTTCGGGAAAAGCCGTTAAAGGTACAATGAGAGATGCCCAATTGACAGTTAAAGAGCTTAAAAATGGCGAGTTAATTGATGTCGCATTTAGGGCTGAACTGGGCAGTGTAGAAGAGAAAGCGACCTCATCTACTGAAAGTGAAGCAGTCGCGAAAGCAACCGCGCAAATTATTGCCGGAAGTCCAAGTTCTTTGCAAACCGCAGATGATGGAACATACGGTTTTTATATCGACCAAAGTTTCAGTGGTTCGCTATATATCACCGTCAAAACGACAAAAACGAGCGGGTTTATCAAATGTGATGCTATTTTAGGCTGTGGTAGCTTCAGCGCTGCATCTAGCCTAGATACCAATGCTAACTTGGCAGTTGATTTCGACGAGTGGTACCAAGACGACTTAACACTCAACGTGGTGAAACAAATCACCGCACAAGCGAATCGAAAGGCTAAGGGGGCTGAGGGGACGACAAAATCATATACCGCGAATGCAACTATCTTTACCAGTCTTGCTTCTGCACTACTGCAATCTGAATCACAAAACGGCAATGAAATATCGGCTGCGGCAATATCTAAAGCAAGTTTGAGTACGCTATTACTATTACTTGGCCCTGAAGCTACAAAAGAAGCAGTATTGCTAGCTGGTGATATCTCTAGTGGGGGCGCGGTAGACTTTACCAATGTTGGTTCGGAAGATGTGATTGATTCCGGTACGCTTGCGCTGATTAATGTCGCATCGACGTTACAAAATATTGCCTCGAACAGTGGTGACAATGTGACCTTAGATACGGTGCTTGGCACTTTGAAAGATGGTGTCTCAGCCGGTGCTGTAAAAGGGAGTAGTAATCAAGCCGTAGCGTCACTTGCTAATACGCTTCAAGAAGAAGTGAGCAAAACCGCGACGGTTTTTGTTGCAATTGCAAGCGGTGATATCGAAGCGATCAAACAAGCATTGAAAGAAGTTGCCCCAGAGCTAAGCGATGATGTCGTCTCCGATTTGGCTGATAAAGCCAAAGATGCACGTGACAATGCTATCGAATCGGGAGCAACCGACGAATCAACCCTAGAAGGTGCTGCAGAGGATTCTAAGAAAGCAGTAGAAGATTTGGGTTGTACTGGTGATGAATGTGACTCAGAAGATCAATCATTAATAAATGAGGGTGTCACACAGCTTAATGAGGCTTTGACTTCGGCTCAAGCAAGATACGCAACTTTAAATGAAAAGTTTGATGCGCTTAACACTACGTTAGCCAATGTTGTTGCGGCTGGTCAAACAATAGAAACAGATGCTCAAAGATCGGCCTATCTACAACTAGCAGATGGTTTGGTCGTTGAGATCGCTTCAGCTGATTTGGTTGGAGATATTACAAATTTAATTGCTGAAGTAACGCTAATCGTGACCAGTGCGGAGTCTTTTGCAAGCTTAACCAATGCGGCCCAAACCATATTCACTTCTGGGCAAGCGTTATTGCAAAATACAGAAACACTGAACACAAACTATGCAACACTCTCTGCCAGTGCGAGTGCTGAGCTACAGAAAGCAGTGGACGCAATCGGTTCAGGTAGCAATGCGGATAAAGTACTTGCTGAAACGGCCCTTATGCGAATTGCAGAAACTCAAAACGCATTCAATGCACAAAATAGTACGCTAGATAATACAGTCGAAGATGCAAAAAGTCAGTTCGCTGCGGCGACTGATACAGCTTCCTTGCAAGTAGCGGTTGCAACTGCACAAAGTGCTATTGAGTTGTTTGGTGAAATAAATAGTGGCATTGATGCAATAGTCAGTGATGTTGCTTTGGCGAAAACGCGTGCAGAAGGTTACGTTGCGTCAGCTTCAGACGCGCAAAAAGAGGAAGCGGAACAAATTCTTGCGGATGTTATTGCAATAGAAGCTCAGTTAAACACTGACATTACAGCATTTAGAGCGAAAGAGCAGACAATTCGAGCTCTGAAAACTGAAATTGAGTCTAGCTCTGACATCGCAAGAGGAAAGGAAGGCACAACAAGGCTTACCTCTATTAACTTTGTGACCAAAGAAGGTGCAGATTCCGTCTTTAATGCTGGTGAAGTTGTGTACGATGTTGTCCGAGATATATGGGAACAAGATTTAGGTTCGGGGCAGCATTCAGGCACGGCACCAAATTATCCTGACTGGACGTATACATACGATACAGATGGTTACCAAATTGAGCTGAAAAATGCCCAAGAAGGTACAGAGGTGTCGGCTGTTGCGCAAGTTAACTCAGGTGCATCAAGTAGAATAATTCTCACTTGGAGTGGTATTTTAAAAGCCATAGAGGGGCAAACTGTTGAAGTAAAATCCCCAGATCTCGCAGAATGCGAACGTTGGGCGTTAGACATCATCGCAACACCTAATGCATCATGCTCTGTTATTTCAATAGATGGTAATATTTCCACCATTGAAGATGCGAAAGACTTTGAAGCTTCCAAAGCTGAAACGTTTAACATTGTTGAGTTTATTGATGGGCAATATGGTTTCGATGGCACCATGCATGCCGTAATGACGTCTGAAGATTTGAATGGTAACCCAACGTCTTTATTTGTGGACGATGCCGTGGAAGTGGCTCAAGTTAATATCAGTGGCACAACCGAAGGGTTGGCAATGAGTATTAAGCTAGACTTGAGGAATGCAAATGGCATTGATGAATTAGGCACTGCTAATGTCACGTTGGATCTGTTTAATGGCTACGCATTCAAGGTAAATCTGGTTGATTCTGATGCACCGTTAGTCGGGGAAGTATCCGTAAATAACAATACTACGCCGTTAAAGGTAGGAGATGTGCTTGAAATAGAGAATGGTTTCAGAGTTACCTACATTGATGGTGTATCAATTGATTACACAGACATAGACTTTTTAGGCCAATCAGGCAATTAAAAATAATATAATAACAAAGGGAAGGCGGAACTAGTTCCGCCTTTGTTTTACTTGCTTATGATAAAATCCTGTTTTACCACCTTAGCGTTATGCACTGCGTCAACGGTATACGCTGCAGATATTGAGTTTCTTCACCATTTTGACTCTGAGATTTACACCGAAGCTCAGCCTGTGAAGTCTTTTTTAGATGAATTTGATCATCCCTTAACAGCGGGAGATAGCGCCTTTACATATAATGTTTTTGAGCTTGGAGTGAAGTACAAAGGGGTCTCTATTGGTGCACAAAGTAGATATAACTATGTACTAGAATTTGACCCTGATACCGCTTTGTTTACTTACCTGGAAAAGAACGACTTACCATTTGAAAAGAGAAACTATCGCTATTTACTCAAAGGAAAACAATCGACTACCCATGGTGTGTTTTTAGCCTATGACATTAAAACACTTGGACACGGTCTGACAATCACGCCCAAAATTACTTATTTTCAAAGTGCCCACTTTCAAGATGCGGTCGTCGATGGTACGGTTTTTAGTGATGAAATTAAAGGTGCATTAGAAACCGAGTACTTTTTTTCTAGAGACATCTTATTTAAAACTTTTACGCCAGAAGAGCGACCAGATGGTAAAGGATACTCTTTTGATTTGGCAATTAATTGGCAGCTAAATGATGATCTTTACTTATCACTTAGGGCGTTGGATTTAATCAACGAGACACAATATAAAGGGGCTGGTTTTGTCAATGGCTTCACGACTGATGTCCCCTTTATAGAGCAGGGGGACAGCATTGTAACAGAGCCCTCTATTCGTCTTCGCACCTCTGCTTTTGGAGGCGAAATAGACTATTCGTTTGAGCATGATGCGCGTTATTATTTTGATATTTCCTATCGAATTAACAATCAATTTTCTGTTGATTTATTTACCCGCTTTTTTAACAACGACACATTTGTTCAAGGGAATGTGAATTACTACTTTAGTGATGATTGGAAGGTCTTCACTGGGTATGAAAGTCACTCGAAAGCCGTCGAGGTTGGCATAGCGAACAAGTATTTTGGTGCTTCTATTAAAACAGACAAATTAGATCTAGATGATGCGTATTATGCGAATGTTAACTGGTATTTGAAGTTGGCATTTTAGGGAGTAATTATGAAAAAGTTAAGTGCGATATATGCGCTGTCTGCTGCTCTGCTCGGGTGCGGAGGAAGCGGTGCTGATGCCCCTCAAGTTTCTGACATTCAACCTGGATCCGGCAATAATATCAATGAGCAATTTGAGGCCAAGATAGCGTTTTACATGCCACCTTATGTAAGTGATAAAGGAACGCTGGAAATAACCAATTTAAAAGAGAGCTCTACGGAACGTCATCAAGTGGCGTCTCTCAATGCATTCGAGATCACACTGCTTGTCGGTGGGCAATACCAATTTACATTTGAACCAGACAGCGACCAAGTATTTTGCCCTAAAGTTACTGGCTGTGGTCGCTCTAAGTTGAATGACCCAAATGATCTAAATGGTAACAATGAAATAGACTTTGAAGAGCCTGTAGATGCAAAAATAAACCTCGCGTTGACCGCATTGCCAGTGCCTGGTTCCAACCAACTGTTTTTTTCTTCATATTCGAGTGCTATTTCCACAGACAACTATGACAGTCGAGTCTTATCATTGACTGCGACCCCACATTATCAGCTGACAATCAACACGGTGCTTCAGAAGCGAAAAGCTGAATATATCGCGAATGCCATGGTTTATGCGGATATAATGCAGCAGTTTACGTCTGATGTTGCGAGCTCTGTTCAATTCTCTGATGCGTTCAATGGTCAAATGCAGCAAGAAAACGAAATCTGGTCGTCATACATCACATTTGCAAATGAATATCTAGCAGACACATTAATGGGGGAAGGATCTAATATTTTATATCGTGAGGATGCGGCAAGAACGCTACTCGAAGTTAATGAGCTGTTTAGGTTACGGCCACTGCAAAAAAGCCAAGACACCATTGTTCCTTACAACAAAGATTTGCTCGATGAAGTGAGGAATGCGCTAGGTGTTTTGAGGCTGCAAGAAGAACAGTATAGTGACGAACTAAAACAAAAATTGGAAGACGTCGAAAACATTGCCAGCAATGATGCACAAGAAGCCTTTGTTACAATCGGAGAAGTGATTGGTGACGCGGTGAAACACGTCTCTCCGTTTCAAGGTTCTACACCTGGTGAATATGACCTTCCTGGGCTAAATATTAGCTATGAAACGCAACCTAGTTTCAGGTGGCAAGTCAGTGGAGTGCGTCGAGGGTTCGAGGTTGATCTAGATATCACAGTACCCGAATGGCGAATAAGCCCAACATTGGGTGACAAGATAGTAGGAACCGGCGGCGGCTCTGTTAAAAAGCCTGGTACTAACCTAGCGGTGTCATTTGAGCGCTTTGAAATCGTCACTAAAGCCAGTTTCGATCCGAGCAACGTTCAAGAAGTTGTGGGTATAGCATCTGCAATAGGGGCGCTCGAATTAACGCAACAGAATGCGAGTTTGACAGGGGATATTACACTGGACTTGATTCGAGAGCCTCTCAGTATCAAGTTAACGAAAACAATCATCCCTTTCTTGTCGATAGACGGTGTCTTAAACACTCCCAATCAAAATACGCCAATTAGGTTATATGCAAATGAGCGTTCTCCGCTTGCACTTAATGAAGAGCTTGATATCACCGTAGGTGTACAGTTAGAGCTCGCGTTAAACGGTGCTAAGGGCTTGCGTCTGCAAATGGATGGTGAGCCTGATACTTTATCTAATTTTGGCACAGCAGATATCGCGATGGTATTGGGTGAGCATGTAAGCGAGATTACCGTGACCAACGTCGGTGGCAATATCAACCTTATTGTTCGTGGTCGAGATGGATATTGGATTGATATAAAGAAGAAAGATACGCTATTTACTGGCGGGTTCTATTTTGGAGATAAACTGGTTGGAGACGTCAGGACAATAAGACGTGTGCCAGGGGTTTTGTTTCCTGATGGTAGCTTTGAGTCTTTATTTTAATATAGAATATCAATATTCATGAAAGGGCCAACTGGCCCTTTTTTTTGTATTAAGAGATACCTGTGAAAAAGATAGTTGTGATTGAAGCGCTCAAATTTGCGCTTGAAGGGAAGCTTTATGAAGCGAAGGCTGCCGCAGACAGTGCTCGCCAAGACGCGATACACGAGCAAAGTGCGGCTGAAACCCAATATGACTCATTAAGTATTGAATCAGGGTACCTAGCTGAGGGTCAAAGTGAACGAGTTGAACAAGCGATTCGGGCTATTCATCAGTTTGAAGCATCCTATAATCTAAACCCTGAGCCCCATATTGTTGAAGGCGCTTTGGTACAGATTGCTGATGAAGCTGAGTCCAAAAGCTGGTACTACATAGGCCCTGCTGAGGGCGGCCTCAAAATTCAAATCGCACAAACACAAGTAATGGTTTTGACAGTAGCATCGCCGCTAGGGCAAGTGCTTTACCGTAAATGTCTCGAAGATGAGATCGAATTTAACTTTAACGGTCGCACTCAATATTTGTATGTAGACGCTATTTTATAATTATGAGAAGAGCTTCTTCCTGACTATTTGCCTGTAGTTGCTAGGGGTTTGATTCATCTGCTCTTTGAAAGCCCGTGAAAGTTGGCTCTGAGAGGTAAACCCGACTGTCAATGCGATATCCTGAATACTTAAATTGGTAGAAGACAGGAGTTCAGATGCTTGTTGTATTCTGACCTCTTGTACGTAGTTGATGGCCGTTTTTCCCGTTGCGGCTTTGAATCTGCGATTAAAACTTCGATAACTCATATCGAATTGTTCAGCAACCTCACTTAACGAGGATATAGCGCTAGCGTTGTTTTTCAACCAAAATTGAATAGCAGCGATTTGTTCATCGCTATGTCTGTCGACGGCACCTTCCAGGTAGCGTTGTTCTTCATATGGCTTTCTGATTTCGTGAGAAAAGTTCTGTTGAACGTGATTCGCGGCGTCTTTGCCGTAAAACTGTCCAATCAAATGCACCACAACGTCAGCTAGGGCATTGAGGCTAGCCACCGTATATATACGATCAGATTGAGTAATAAAGTAATCGGGTTTCAAATCCACGTTACTGTAGTTTTTAATAAATTGTTTCGCATAATGCCAGTGTGTTGTGGCAGAGTGGCTATCAAGCAAGCCTGACTCTGCTAAAAAACACACTCCCGTGCCTACGCCGATTAATGTGGCCCCATGATGCCATGCCTCAGATAGGTTACTTGCTAGTAACGGATTGTTTGCCACCACGGGTCTTGGGTTACGCCAAATGCTCGGTACAATAATGTAGTCGTAATCCCGTAATGTGACGAAATTAGATTGAATATCCATAGAGATACCCATCGATGTCTTTACGGGTTGTCCTGAATGACTCAAGCAGTCTATTTCCAGTGGCAAATAAGACGCTTGGCAGTGACGCTTTGCAAATGCTTCTCCTGCACGCAACATTTCAATCGGCAAAGTGACGCTGGTGATCAATAATTGTTCATATAAAGTAAGTGCTATTTTAATATACGTCATAAAAACTCGTCTGACCTCTTTATGTTGGCGAAAAATGCATTATTAGTGGCGGGTTTTGTAAAGTTATATTATCTACTTCATTCTAGAATTATTGCAACAAATAAGTTTTAGATGAGTTATATATGACAGCATTACCAATCATTGTCGGTATGGGCGGCATTAACGCTGCGGGGCGTACGTCGTTCCACCAAGGTTACCGAAGAATTATACTTGATAAACTTGATGATGCTGCGAGAGAGGAAACTTTTCTTGGCCTCGCTACGCTAATGAATTTGGTGTCTTTTAAAGATGGCCAATTAGTATCGCAAGATGGCGAGGCTGTTAGCGTTGGTGAAATTGAAGAGAAATTTGGCCAACAGATAATTGATGGCACTCTAATCAGAAAAATTGAAAAAAATCACTTTGATGTCGATGCAACGCATTGGCAGCAAAAGCTGACGGTTACGGCAAACAGCAGTGAGGGGATCGCCTTTACATGCCGAAAGCGTGATTTACCATCGCCGGTACCTAGTAGCTGGGTTGTTGAAGAAATTGAACCAAAAATGGTGAGCGTTAGAGTACCTGAGCAGCTGGAATTTAAACATGACAGTTATAGAGACAATCCTATAAAAGCTGCCGGTCAATTACCAACAGGGTTTGAACCTGCGAATTTGTATAATAGTAGGTATCAACCCCGAGGTTTACAAGCGACTATTTTCGCAGCGACAGATGCCATCAAGTCAACAGGTCTAGATTGGGATGCTGTAATGAATAGCGTCAAGCCTGATGAAATTGGAACGTATTCGGCATCTGTTGCTGGTCAAATGGATGCTGAAGGGCTTGGCGGTCTTGTTCGCAGTCGCTTGAAGGGCGATCGCGTCAGTACAAAGCAACTGGCGCTGGGACTAAATACAATGTCTACTGACTTCATCAATGCCTATGTGACAGGCAGTGTTGGCACAACCTTTTCTACGACGGGTGCGTGCGCAACATTTTTATACAACTTGAGAGCCGCAGTGAATGATATTCAAGCTGGACGCACGCGCATTGCGGTTGTAGCCAGTGTTGAATGTGCATTGACGCCAGAAGTCATCGAAGGCTTTGGCAATATGGGGGCGCTTGCCAATGAAGAAGGCTTGAAAAAGCTTGATAATTCTGACGTTGCAGACCATCGCAGAACTAGCCGTCCGTTTGGTGAAAACTGTGGCTTCACCATTGGTGAAGGTGCGCAAGTAGCAATTTTAATGGACGACAAACTGGCATTAGAACTTGGTGCACAAGTGATGGGTTCTGTGGTCGATGTATTTGTGAATGCGGATGGTGTTAAAAAGTCAATTACGGCACCAGGCCCAGGCAACTACATTACCATGGCAAAATCGGTTGCATTGGCGCAACAAATTGTAGGTACAGACTCAATACAAAAACGCAGCTTTATTCTTGCTCATGGTTCAAGTACACCACAAAACCGGGTGACCGAGTCGGCCATATACCACAAAGTTGCGGAAGCGTTTTCTATTGAGGGTTGGAAGTTAGCAGCGCCAAAAGCGTTCGTTGGCCACACGATTGCCCCAGCATCGGGTGATCAACTTGCTATGGCACTTGGCGTATTCACTCATAATATCATGCCGGGTATCACGACAATCGATAAGGTGGCAGACGATGTGTGGAACGAGCACCTTGATATTCGTACCACGCATTATGACTGTGGTGAGATGGATGTCGCGTTTATCAACTCTAAAGGTTTCGGTGGTAACAACGCGACGGCGACTGTGTTTTCTCCTAAAGTGACGCTGAGCCTATTGCAAAAACGTCATGATGAAGAAGTGCTGAGTAACTACAAACAAAAACTGACAAGCACAACGGCTGTTCAGCAAGAATACAAAACTGCCGCTGATCTGGGTCAATACGAACTTATTTATCGATTTGGTAATGGCATGATAGACGAGTCTGAATTAGTACTTGATCAAGACATGCTGCAAATACCTGGGTTTGAACAGGCAATATCTTTAAATGGATTCAACCAGTACCAAGATATAAGTAAGTAATAGAATTAATGTTAAGCAGTTAAAGGCGCTAAGGAAAAGCGCCTTTTTTCGTTCTTGCAAACCCAGTTATTACACCGTTATTTTTATCAGTTCGCTATTTCAGTCTTTCAAAAACTGTGCGTGAAACGCAATGTGGGTTTCTATAAACGATGATATGAAAAAGTAGCTATGATCATACCCATCATGGCTTTGGTACTCGATATCATAGGTACTGTCTTTTGCTGCTTCTAGTAATTTCGTCGGCTTTAACTGCGCTTCTAAAAACTGGTCCGCACCACCTTGGTCTATTTTGATTGGTAACTTCCTATCGTATGCAGATGCTTTAATTAATTCCGTTGCATCATACTTCGTCCATGCTGCTTGGTTCTCTCCCAGATACCCCGTCAGAGCCTTTTTGCCCCAAGGACTATCAATGGGATTTGAGATTGGCGCGAACGCAGATATGCTTTCGTACGATACGCTATTTCGTAAACCGATGATCAATGCACCGTGTCCGCCCATAGAGTGTCCACTGATGCTTTTTTTGCTGTTTACGGGAAAGTGCGCATTAATAAGGTTGGGCAGTTCGGTGGTAATGTACGTGTACATATTATAATGCTGTGCAAAAGGAAGTTCAGTCGCATCAACGTAAAACCCAGCGCCTAGGCCAAAATCATAGGCGCCTACAGGGTCATCAGCAACGTCCTCACCACGCGGACTTGTATCTGGTGCGATGATGGCAATGCCACATTCGTTGGCATATTTAAACACGCCAGCTTTTTGCATAAAGTTTTCATCATTGCAGGTCAATCCAGACAGCCAATACAGGGCAGGTACCTTTTTATAACTGGCCTGTTCTGGCAAGTATACAGCAAAAGTCATCTCACAATTATTGGCCTGACTTTGGTGTTTGTAACGCTTATGCCAACCGCCAAAAACTTTGTTTTCGCTAATTAATTCCATGCTTGAGTAAGTGCCTTTAGTTTAGTTGTATCGAATTATGTGCGAGTGACGGCAATGGAAAATTACCGTCACTACAATTGCTTAATAATGAATGACTGAACGAATGCTCTTACCTTGATGCATTAAGTCAAATGCTTCATTAATATCTTCTAGATCCATTGTATGAGTAATAAAGTCATTTAATTTAAACTCACCCGCCATATAACGTTCAACAATCTCAGGTAGCTCTGAGCGACCTTTTACGCCGCCGAATGCGCTGCCACGCCATACGCGTCCAGTTACAAGTTGGAATGGCCTTGTAGATATCTCTTGACCAGCACCTGCCACGCCAATAATGACCGATTCTCCCCAGCCTTTATGACAGCACTCAAGTGCACTGCGCATCACGTTGACATTGCCGATACATTCAAATGAAAAGTCAACACCGCCTTCGGTCATCTCGACAATCACTTCTTGAATCGGTTTATCAAAGTCATTTGGGTTTATTAAATCGGTTGCGCCTAGCTTAGATGCAAGCTCGAATTTGTCCGTATTGATGTCAACGCCGATAATGCGGCCAGCCCCAGCCATCGTCGCGCCAATAATTGCTGATAGACCAATTCCACCTAAGCCAAAAATTGCAACTGTGTCGCCTTTTTGAACTTTAGCGGTATTTAAAACAGCACCCATACCTGTGGTCACACCACACCCTAAAAGACAAATTTCTTCCAGAGGGGCGTCTTTGTTCACTTTTGCCAACGAGATTTCAGGCAAAACGGTATACTCAGAAAATGTCGAAGTGCCCATGTAATGATAGATTGGTTCACCATCTTTATAGAAGCGTGTGGTGCCATCAGGCATTAAACCTTTTCCTTGAGTTTCACGGATTTTTTGACACAGGTTTGTTTTACCTGATGTACAAAACTTACATTCTCCACACTCTGGTGTATAAAGAGGGATAACATGGTCACCGACAGCGACACCGGTGACACCTTCGCCCACGGCTTCAACAATGCCAGCTCCTTCGTGTCCGAGAATTGCGGGGAACACACCTTCAGGATCGTCACCTGACAGTGTAAATGCATCAGTATGACATACGCCAGTGGCGGTAATTTTTACTAAAACCTCACCTGCTTGAGGCATCATTACATCCACTTCTTCGATACTGAGTGGTTTACCTGGGCCCCATGCAATTGCGGCCTTTGACTTAATAAATTGTGCCATTTTGTTGCTTTCCTACTTTTATAGATGTGCTTAGTATAACCCTTAATGTTATTTTGATAATCTCTAATATAATAAAATACTTTTACGGATATGTAATAATGGATAGGTGGATTGGTATTGACGAGTTTGTTGCTGTGGCCATTTGTGGCTCTTTTACAGGCGCCGCAGAACAATTGGATACATCTGTTGCTCAAGTAAGTCGCCGAGTGAAAACTTTAGAGGGGACATTGGGTTATCAGCTACTCAATCGTACAACACGCAAACTATCTCTGACCACAGAGGGTAATGTCTTTTTGTCTCATGCCAAACATTTGCAGCATGTACTTGATGACGCCACCTCTGCACTGAGACAAAGAGATGCTGAACCTGCCGGTAAAATTAAGATTACAGCTCCCGTAATGTATGGTGAGCAATACATCATGCCGTTGATCAATCAGTTTATGACTTTATACCCCAACATTCAGGTCGATATGGAACTCAACAATAACCAGCTTGATTTAATTGAGCAGGGCTTTGATTTTGCAATTAGACTAGGAAACTTGAAGGACTCTTCGCTTCGAGCAAGGTTATTGGCGCACAGGCAAACACTGGTATGTGCTGCACCGAGTTACCTGATGAGTGCGCCAAAACTTAAAGCCTTGGAAGACTTAGAGCAACATCACTGCTTACTGGGAAAGTCGAGTGTTTGGCGCTTTATTGATAAAGGCAAGGAGACACATTTCAATGCAAAAGGTCGGCTTAGGTGCAACAGTGGCTGGGCATTAGTCGACGCGGCAATCCAAGGTCTAGGCTTAATACAATTACCGCATTATTATGTAAAAGAGGCGATTTCAAGCGAGGCTTTAGTTGAGGTGCTTACACCATTCAAACCAGAATCAGAGGGTATCTGGGCGGTGTACCCACCCAGGCGGTATTTACCCACATCAGTAAGGGAGCTACTAGAGTTTTTAGCAACAGGGTTAGGTAAAACCTAGGCCTGTTGATCAATAGCCATGGCTTCCAAAGCTTTATTCAACGCAGCTTCACGGCTATGACAAAATGCGTCCTCACCAAGCTTTTCACGTACATTAATCTTATTGAGCTGTTCACTTGTTTCTTGGTTTGGCGAATAGATAAAGACTTGAACATTGGCATCGACAGCATCTGAAATCGCATTTTCAATGGCCAAACTCACCGTCACATCCAGCATAGCCACATCACTTAAATCCAGTACCATGGTTTTGTATTCACTGATCTGACGATGTTGGCGAGCGATGGCCTTAGAAACACTGAAGATCATGGGCCCTGACAAATAAAAGAACAGCAGCTTGCCTTGTGCTTTTTCGAGCAGAGACTTTTCATGTGTGCTAAGTGGCACATCTTCATCTGTATCACTGTCACTGATTGCCTTGACGTGCTGTTCTTGTACACGACTGAGTCGCTCAATCACCATGATGTTAGAAATGAAAACACCGAGCCCAACGGCAACGATTAAGTCGACAAAGACGGTTAACAGCATGACTCCATACATAATCGTCATCTGACTAATACTCAATTTATGAGCGCGCTGGATAAAACTCCAATCTAGTATGTTGTAGCCTACGTAGACAGCAATACCTGCTAGTACGGCCATCGGAATTGGCTCAGTCAGGCTACCTGCAACAAATACCACAGCCATGAGAATTAATGCACGTATGATGCCTGCTAAGGGGGATCTCGCGCCTACTTGTATATTTACAACGGTGCCCATTGTAGCACCAGCACCAGGTAAAGCGCCGAATAGGCCCGATAGCATGTTCGCGATACCTTGGCCACGCAATTCTTTGTCTGAGTCATGTTCTGTTCTTGTTAAACTGTCGCCAATGACGGCTGTTAGCAAAGTGTCGATACACCCTAATGTGCCCAGTACTAACGCGTCGATAACCATTGAAGTGAACTGCTCAGTGGTAAACGTTGGCCACACGATGGAAGGCAACCCGCTTGGGATTTCACCAATACGATTAATACTCTCCATATCAAAAATGATAATAGACACGAGCGTAACCGCGACCAAAGCCACCAGTTGCGCGGGTACATATTGGCGGTACTTTTGTGGCAAATAGAACAGGATACCGAGAGTCGCGATACCTAAAAACAATTCAGCAAAGTGGAGGTCTAACAATAGGCTCGGTAACGCACTTAACGTACCGAGTACGCCTCCCGCAGGAGCTTGGTGTCCGAGCAGTGGGGCAAGTTGTAAAATTATCAGAATTACGCCGATGCCAGACATAAAGCCTGATATCACGCTATAGGGCATTAAGGTAACATATTTGCCTAGTTTTAATGTGCCCAAGAGGATTTGGAATGCACCCGCCATCATAACAACGGTGAAACCCATAGCGAGGCCATTTTCAGGATACTGCGCCATCATTGTGGTCAAAACTGCTGTCATTATGACCGTCATCGGACCTGTTGGCTCAGAGATTAAGGAGGTTGAACCGCCGAACAAGGCAGCAAAAAGACCGACGAGAATAGCGCCCCACATACCTGCTTCTGCACCGGCACCAGAAGCGACCCCGAAGGCGAGGGCTAGGGGAAGAGAAATAATCGCAGTGGTCACACCACCGAACAAATCCCCTTTTAAATTCATATGCTTATATCTGTCAAGGGATAACATAGAACTTCCATACCGCAAGATTTCACGCATTTTACACTAAATTGAGACATTAAGTAGCGGATAATTAAAAATTTTTTACACATCATGATGTGACCGTCAATTCTTATCTGTGTTAGGATTAGCGTCTAGAAGAAAACAAAGAAATAAATTTTTTATATGTTTCAATCAGTTAGTCTTTTTGTTGGGCTGAGGTACAGCCGTGCCTCAAAAGGCAACGCATTTGTCTCATTTATATCGTTTTTCTCCATTGCTGGCATAGCACTGGGACTTATGTCGTTAATAACAGTCAATTCGGTAATGAATGGGTTCGAACAGAGTCTAAAAAACGCCATGTTAGACTTGATACCGCATGTGCAACTTTCTAAAACCGCAAAAGAACAACCCCGTTTGCAACCAGCGCAATTTGCTGCATTACCAGGTGTGAAGCGTGTTACGCCCTATGTTACCTCCGACGTAATTTTGCAGACAAATAAAGAGTTAGTTGGGGTTAGATTGCAGGGCGCATTCAAAGGTTATCCGACGTCCATTACCAAACATGTTGAATCTGGCTCTGTCAAAACTTTGGAAAATGGGCGCTATCAACTTGCGCTCAGTCGTTTCTTAGCGAACAAGTTAGACGTGAGGCTGGGCAGCAAGGTAAGAGTTATTTTTCCAGATATTACAAGTTACACCCCACTGGGGCGAGTGCCAAAACAACGTTTATTTACGGTTGCTGTGATTTACAATTCGGCCAGTGAAGCTGATACAAGCTTGGCATTTGCTGATGGAGAAAGCCTACTGAAACTGCTCAAAAAGAAACCTGACAGTTTTGATCTCAGTGTGACGCTTGACGACGCTTTCGCGGTTGCAGATTTCAAGCAAGCAAATGCGCCGTTGTTATCTCAATTCGGGTACCAAGATTGGCAAGTACAACAAGGGGCGTTATTTGCCGCAGTCGCTATGGAAAAACGTGTTATGTCTTTACTTTTGGCGCTGATTGTTATTGTTGCCGTGTTCAATATCGTATCCGCGTTGTCCATGATGGTAAGTGAAAAGCAAGGTGAGGTTGCTATTCTTCAAACATTAGGTTTTACACCTCGAAAAATTGCTCAGGTTTTTATGGTGCAAGGCTTATATAACGGTATTGTCGGTACAGCCATCGGATCTGTGCTCGGCATCGCATTGGCTGCAAATATAAATGAAGTCTTGAATGTAGTGGGCTTGTCATTGCTAGGTGGCATGGCTTTGCCCGTTAAATTCGACTCCGTTAGCCTAACTTTTATTATTGTAACGAGTTTATTGTTAAGTTTTCTAGCAACACTTTACCCTGCCCAAAAAGCGGCAAAAGTGATGCCTGCCGAGGTATTAAGATATGAATGATCCCGTAATTCAGTGTCAACAATTAAGTAAATCGTACCAAGATGCTGGCGCTCAAGTGTCAGTACTCAAAGGTGTCAATTTGTCACTAGAGCAGGGTGAAACACTTTCTATTGTGGGCAGTTCCGGTTCTGGTAAAAGTACATTGCTGCATATTTTGGGTACACTGGATGGGGCGAGTGATGGCAGTTTAAAAATCAAAGGTATTGAAGTAGATAAACTATCCCGATCAAAGCAGGCTGACTTTCGTAATCGCCATATGGGTTTTATTTATCAATTTCATCACTTACTGATGGATTTCAGTGCCCTCGAGAATGTTTCAATGCCTTTACTTATTGCGGGTAAAACGAAAGTAGAAGCTGAAAAAGAGGCGACTAACATGCTAGAAAAAGTCGGCCTTGGACATCGGACATCTCATCGACCTTCTGAGTTGTCTGGAGGCGAAAGGCAGCGAGTGGCCATCGCTCGTGCTCTGGTGACTAAGCCATCGCTTGTATTAGCGGATGAGCCAACGGGTAATCTTGACAAACACAATGCACTCAAAATATACGAATTATTGAATGAGCTAAATAAAGAGTTTGATACCAGTTTTGTCGTGGTGACACATGACTTAGAGCTTGCAGAAAAGCTTGGCCGTGTTGTGCAGCTAGATGATGGCGTTTTGGTTGAATACCAAGGGGTTGACGGGGCGAAGCATGCTTAGTTTATTTTTAAGTAAACGGTTACGAGAGTCGAAAAACCACAGCGGTTTATTTGGGTTTTTAAGCAAAGCTTCCACAATAGGGGTGTTTCTTGGCGTAACAGTTTTAATCGTTGCGCTCTCTGTGATCAACGGTTTTGAGCATCAACTCAAAGAGAGGTTGTTGTCTGTGGTGCCTCATGTGAGTTATCAAGCACCTTATGATCCGATTCACAACTGGCCAGAAAAAGTCAATCTGCTGGCGTCTCAACCTGGTGTCAAAGCGGCAGTGCCAGAAATCAATTTGACTGGGATGGTACAGTACAAAGGCCAGTTAAAAGCGGCTCAACTTAAAGCGATTAAACCCGAGCTCCATGATCGAGTGTCGAGTATTGGACTTTATACTGCCCCTTTTAAGTTAGGTGATTTATCAAATGATGACATTTTGATTGGCCGGGGGATCGCGACTCAGTTGAATGTGCAAGAAGGGGATAAGGTTACGGTCTTGATAGCTAATCAGCATGCAAAGAATGCGTTGGCAGCGCCCAAACGTGTTTCTTTTACAGTCGCAGGATTCATTACCATGGGTGGCGAAGTCGATAGGAATTTAGTGATAGTCAACCTTGAAAAAGTTCAAAGTGCTTTGTCATTGAGTGAGGATACGGTAACGGGGCTTCGGCTAGCGGTGAATGATGTTTTCAATGCGCATCAAATTGCCATGAGTGCTGGTAGGGCATTGCCTGATCTTGTGTACGTTCAAAGTTGGTTTCGCACGCAAGGCAGTCTATATCAGGACATCCAAATGGTTAGGACCATTGTGTATCTGGTGGTCTTTTTGATCATTGCAGTAGCAAGTTTTAATATCATTTCTTCAATGGTAATGGAAGTTAAAGAGAAACAGGCTGACATAGCCATTCTCAAGACCATGGGAACGCAAGACAAAACGATTTTCATGACTTTTGCGGTGCAAGGCCTCAGTTATGCACTGGTCGGTGCCTTTTTTGGTATGTTACTTGGTACTGCCATTGCACTAAGTATCACGGAGTTATTTTCTGTTTGGGTTTCAATGGATGGTGCTAACCCCTTACAAGGTGTCTACTTTATCGAGTTTTTACCAAGTAAATTAGTCATCAGTGATATTGTGGTGGTATTGCTCGCAACATTATTGATATCAATCTTGTCGAGCGTTTACCCAGCTTGGCAGGCTACAAAAGTTGAGCCAGCACGCGTCCTTGGCGGGGGGTAGGCAATTAGCTCTCAAAATGTAGATAGCTGGATTTGTCTTCTAGTACATATTCAACAAAGGCGTCAATGGGCAGTGGTTTACTATAGTAATAACCCTGAACATATTGGACGCCTTTAGCCTTGGCATAAATCATTTGTTCCATATCTTCAACGCCC
Source organism: Pseudoalteromonas sp. SMS1 (assembly GCF_021530565.1). Taxonomy (GTDB): domain Bacteria; phylum Pseudomonadota; class Gammaproteobacteria; order Enterobacterales; family Alteromonadaceae; genus Pseudoalteromonas. The sequence continues at coordinate 29,470 of NZ_JAKGBI010000009.1, read as the reverse complement.
TCTGCAACGAGCGGCTTATCAAGGTTTTTGGCCAAAGATACGATCGAGTTAAATACCGACTGAAGCTTACCGTCTTTGACCACATTAGTAACAAAAGAGCGGTCGATTTTTATCTCATCAAAATTGAGTTTGCATAGGTAGCTGAGGCTAGAAAAGCCAGTACCAAAGTCATCGATAGAGATTGTAAAACCTTTAGATTGCAGTGATACCAGTACTTCGTTTACATAAGAGAAATTATCAATAAGTGCTGATTCCGTTAACTCCAGTTTTATGCGGTTTGGCTCAATATTGTATTGAGCGAGTGCCGCCAGTAGTTTATTTTCAAATTTCACATCCAGTATTTCCACAACACTGATGTTAATGGCAAACATATAGTGTTTACAGTCTATTCCCTCGCTATGTAAATGTTGTACAGTTTTACGTATTTGAGATAGCGTAAACAAGGTCAGTTTATTGATGTCTCCCGTGCTTTCAACGATCGGTATAAATTCAGCAGGTGATATTGGCTTGCCCTCCAGTGTCCAACGCATGAGGCATTCTGCGCCGATCAGGCACTCAGTTTTGGTGTCATGTAAAGGCTGTAAAACGACGGTAAAACTACTATTTAAGTCTTGATGAAACGAATCCCTTAATGCTGTTTCAATTTTATTTTGGCGTTCAATTTGTCGAGCTAAGCCCTCTTGGAATTCAACTAATCGGAGTTTGTCTGACAAAACATCAAATGTGGCCATTTCCGCTTTATTAAGGCTTAATTCGTGATCATCTTTATGGCTCTCTTTGTAATAGCCCAGTGCCACATTGCTATAAAAGCTACTATCGTTAAATTCAAATGGTTCGTTAAGGTGATTATACAAGGCTTCTATGTTGATTTGGGTCGTGTGAGGGACAAATACGCAAAAACAATCGGATGAGTGCTTAGAAAAGATACCTTGTTCAAAGTCTCCTTGAAATCGTGACAGGACCTCCATAAATACAAGATTCGCAACGCCAATATTCCATACCTCTGAAATACGTTGATAATTGCATATTCGAATGCAACACATAATGCCATAGGTATCCAACTCTTGAACTTTGGACACAAATGCTTCTCGGTACAGTAACCCTGTGTGTGGATCTCTAATCGCTAGTTGCTTATTGAGCCTTCTGATTGCAATAAGCTCTTCGATGAGTTCAACTTTAACAAAGGTGAGGGTATTCTTTCGTGTGTAGCAAAATCGCACCCAGTGCACATTACTGTTGTCTACACTTACACCCACTTCTCGATACTCAAAGCAGGTTTCAAAGAGGATTTCCTTGCTGTCCAGTTCGGTAAAGTCTTCGTCAAAGAACTTTAAGGCGGGGCAATTTACTATATTATCGCCGACTTTGAGGGTGATAAGGTCGCTTGCCTTATCTGAAATTCCAGTAATAGTACCGTCATTTTCGTAAGCGACGTAGATAATGTTGAGCAACTCTATGAGGCTTTTTTGCATACCTAGCACCTTAGCACTTTTAAAATTTGATACGGAATGTTGCTCAGCGAGAACACCTTATCAACGGCACCTCTCGCAATGGCTTCTTTGGGCATACCAAACACGACGCAGCTTGATTCACTCTCTGCGAAGTTGATTGCTCCGGCTTGTTTCATGTCTAGCATGCCTGATGCGCCGTCATCTCCCATTCCCGTTAAGATTACACCAATGGCATTTCTGCCGACTGATTGTGCAACGGAGCGAAACAAGACATCAACAGAGGGTTTATGTCGACTCACCAAAGGCCCATCCCGTATTTCTAAATAGTAGTCGCTACCTTGACGTTTTACCAACATGTGCCTTCCGCCTGGGGCGATGTAAACGTGTCCGGACTTCAATCTCATAGCCGTTTCACCCTCAACAACCACGTGTGGTGTAATGGTGTCCAGACGCTGAGCGAATGCGTGGGTAAACTTACCAGGCATGTGCTGGACAATGACAATCGGTGGTGTCGAAGGGGGAAGTAATGAGAGAAACCCTGTTAGTGCTTCAGTTCCTCCTGTGGACGCACCCACCGCAATAACCTTATCTGAAGTAATTGGTGGCTTAAGTTCTGTGGGGTCAGGTGGAGGGATCACTTCATCAACACTATGGTTGTGTCGTACTGACTCGGCAGATAGATAACGCATTGGCTTAACTTTCGCTTTCCCGGCCGCTTTGATGGCATCAATTATTTGTGTTACACCTTGGTTGTTAATAAAGTCGGCTAGGCCATGTGTTGGTTTCGCGATGACATCAACGGCACCCGATGCGAGTGCCTCCATCGTGGTTTCAGTATTTTTTTGAGTGAGTGCAGAGCACATAATTATTGGTGTGGGTCGTTCTTGCATGATTTTTTTCAAAAACGTAATGCCGTCCATTTTTGGCATCTCCACGTCTAGCAGTATGACATCAGGCCAATTCATTTTCATTTTTCTTTCAGCCAAAATAGGGTCAGGTGCGCTGCCTATCATTTTTAACTCTCTATCATGGTTGATAATTTCTCCCATGAGCTGGCGCATGACCGCCGAGTCGTCAACAATAAAAACGTGAATCATAATCGTACCTTCTTATAGATACAGGGCTGGATTAAATCGATGCCATTACGTTTTTTTCTTAGTGATTCGGAGTGCCCTAAAAACAGCAATCCGCCGTGATTGAGACGGTGAATAATGTTATCAACTATTTTTTGTTGTTTGGCTTCATCAAAGTAAATCAGTACATTACGTAAGAAAATAATATCAAAAGAATAGTCTACCGTCCTGAGCTTCAAAAGGTTATCAACGTTAAAGTTGCAATGGTGTCTGATCGATTTATTCACTGTAAAAGTCCCTTCATTTTTTCCAGTGCCTTTTAGGCAATATGCGCGACGGTACTTTTTAGGAATTTTTTGCACGGTCGATAATGCAAAGCAGGCATCTTTGGCCATATCAACGGCTGTTGGGGAGATATCAGTGCCTATAACAGACCAGTTACCGGCATAAAATAAATCATCGAGGATCATCGCTATTGAGTAAGCTTCTTCTCCAGTCGAAGCGGCCGCACTCCAAGCTCGAACCGGCACATTGCGGCTCTTTTTTTGTCGATAATAGTTGTACAAAAACTCAAACTGAGGTTGCTCTCGGAAAAAGTACGTTTCATGCGTTGTCATCTTATCGATGAAGATATCAAGCTCATTTTTTCCCTGCGGGCTTATTATGTACTGATAATATTTGTTAAATGATCCGCAATTTGTTGCCCTCAAGCGAGCACTTAAACGGCTTGCCATAATATCCGATTTGTTTGAGTTCAAACGAATACCAGTGTGCTGGTCTAATACGCGGTTTAATTGATTGAACTCAAGCGTGTTGATGGACATATGAGCCATTTACTTCTGACAGTAATCGATAAAAAACTGCTCTTGCTCGTGTTTTAGAGAGGTGTTAATTTCATTGACGTTTAGCACCTTAGCAACATCTAAAAGGGTGGTCAGCTTATTGTTAATCTTCGCCATTTTCCATTCAAAATGACGAGGAATATTCGAGCCAAATGAGGGCGAAGATTCAAGGTTATTCAAATCAATAAACTCAATAGAAACGACACTGTTAACTAACATTCCCAGTGTCATTGATTCTTCTAGCGAGTGGTCATAAAAGTCGTAAAGGACAATACAACTATATTTATCATAGGGGGTAGTAGACTTGAGGCCCAATCGACTTTGCAAATCTAGCACTGGAATAACGCTCCCCCTGACATTGATTACTCCTCGAATAACGTCGTTACACATAGGCACCATTGTTGTTTCTACTAACTCGATTACCTCTTTAACAGAGTCAATAGGTATACCGAAATGGTCGTGACCGACTTTTACAAATAAGTACCTTAGTTCATCTTTTTGCTGAACGTGTTCGGTTTCTGATTGAGATTCACTCATGGGTTACCTCGGTTTCATCATTCTCACACTCTGAATCTTGCTCCATGCCGTCGTCACTCTCTTCACGTTGTTGCTCTTTGTCAGCCGCTTCACTGAGCTCAGCATTGTTTAGATCTTCTATCAGTTTCATATCGTCAAGTGTGAGGATTTTAGAGATGTCTAAGATGGTCATTAACTTATCGGGTAGTTTTGCCAAGCCCATGACAAAGCGACTGTGAAATTGTCCGCCAATACTGGGGACTTTATCGATGTCAGCAGCAGAGATATCAAGTACCTTCGTCACCATGTCTACTTTTAGGCCGATTGTAATTTGTTGCTCGTTAAAGAGGCATTCGGCGATAATAATACAAGTTCTATTCGTTATCTCTTGAGGCTGCTTCGCCAAGCGCAAAGATAGGTCGAATACAGGTATTACCTCGCCGCGTAAATTAATGGCACCAATAATAAATTCTGGTGCCATAGGGATCGGATCTACCTCAACGTATTCCATAATCTCTTTAACTAAAGAAATATTAATAGAGTACGAGGCATGGTTCAGCTCAAAAGCCAGATACTTATCTTTATCTACAAAGCTACTTTGAGTTGTATGATCGGTCATAATCGTTACTCATCAAATGGTGTGTAGCCTTCTTCTGGCATAGAATTGGGAGATTTCCCTTCCTGTACTGAGCGTCTTAGTTTCATCATTTGCCTATCATTACTCAGTTTAAAGTAGTTAACCGTAGAGCGAATGTCGCTGGTTTGGTCTTGCACCATTTTTGCCGTTGACGCGAGCTCTTCAGAAGCAGACGCGTTTTGCTGAGCAATTTCATCTAACTGGGATACCGTTCTATTGATTTCCGCAACACTGGTACTTTGCTCTGTAGAAGCGGCCGTGATTTCTTGCACTAAATCGGCCGTTTTTCCAATATTTGGCACCATACGGTCTAACATACCGCCGGCATGTTGTGCGATCTTCACACTGTTGTCTGCGAGTGTACTGATATCTTGCGCGGCGACTTGTGAACGCTCAGCAAGTTTTCTGACTTCATCAGCCACCACCGCAAACCCTTTGCCATGCTCACCAGCTCTGGCAGCCTCGATTGCCGCGTTCAATGCCAAAAGGTTAGTTTTGTAGGCGATGTCTTCGATGATACCTATCTTTTCTGCAATTTGAGTCATGGCTTTAACGGTATCTTTAACGGCACGTCCACCGTCATTTGCTTCACTACTTGATTGCTTCGCGATATCGTTCGTCACTTTTGAATTTTCAGTATTCATTGAGATAGAGGAGCTCATTTGTTCGAGCGACGCCGATGTCTCTTCAACACTTGCTGCTAATTGGTTTGATGTTGAACTTAACATCCTCGAAGTAGTGCCAACCTCGTTGGTGCTGTGGGCGATAGACTCGACAGATTCTTGTATATCCAACAAAATATTTTGTAAACGTTCAATGAAACCGTTGAAGCTGCGCGCCGTCTCGCCAATTTCGTCATTGCCAAAATCAGGGATCCGACGAGTCAAATCACCTTCTCCAGATCTTAAGTCTTCAGCGGCTTCTGCAAGTGCATTGATTGGGATGACAATACCTCGGATCAAAAAGGCAGCTGTTGCGGTAGCGAGTATTATTGCGACGACGAGCAGCGCCCACACCAGCGATATACTTTCACGCGCTGCGGTAACCAACGAATTTAAAGAGTCGTCACCTTCTTGAATGGCTTCATTCGAAATTTCCTCAAGTAAATCTTCGATTTTGTTGAACACCTCGTGTTCTAATCGGTCAACATCGCTCGATGCTTTGATCTTGTTACGGGGGTCGTACATCGCGAATATTTCTTTTCCGCCGTTGTAGAGTTCAAGATACATTCTCTCTACTTCACTGAGTGCTTTAATTTCAGGCGGTTTTCTTTCCAGAGGTTTAAGGTCAGCTAAAAATCCAGTAAATGTTCTGGCGTCTTTTTCAAAGGCAGCATCCGCGCCAAGCGCACCGCGCATATATGCATTGAGTGAGCTCATCATGTCACCTTGTTCGTCGATGAGCTCAAGGTAATATCGCACACCTGGTAAGTCGTCATTGACCACTTCATTAAAATCTCCACTGCTACCGGCATCCGCTACTTCTTCTTCTTTTAAAGTATCCAGTAATTGCTCGAGTGGAATCGCAAACTCTTTATTGAGGTAGTCATACTTATCTATTGCTTTGGCTTCCATCAAAGGGTCAAACCTGTCAAAAATGAGTTCTTGATTTTCATTGGCGTAACGTGTGACCAGCTCTTCTAGCTGGCGGATGAGGGAGTTGCTGACAGTACCTAGCTGCTTGAGGTCGTCCAAATAGCGAATAAACTCGTTGTAGTTTGATCTAAAGTCTTCACTTTCGTCTGATTCACCTGCTATATACTCAAGTACATTACTGTTCATGTCGCCCAGCTCGTCGAGCATATTAAGCGCGTAAATTGTTTCAGGAATGTCAACCTTACCAACGTCAACTGCAAACTCTTCAATTTCCCCATTTTTGAGTTGTACCGACATGGCTATTACAAGCAGCAACAGTCCCATGGTAAACATCGCAAGAATTATCTTATTGCGAATAGTGAAGTTCTTAAACATGTTCGTTCTCCGGGTATCGCCTAATGTTTTTTCTCTAATGCTTCATACACTGAAATAGCTGACTTAATGAGCGCTGATACGTCCAGAATAATTGCGACGTTACCACTGCCCAAAATCGTCGCGCCACTAATACATTTGAGTCCTTCGAACAACCTTCCTAGTGGCTTAACAACTGTCTGAAACTCGCCTTTTAGGGAGTCAACAACCAAACCCGCGCGCAAAGTACCAAATTGAACGATGACTAAAGATTCTCTTGTGTGATCAATTTGTTCTTCAATGCCAAATAAGGTGCGAAGCCGTATGAATGGCAGTACTTCTGTGCGCAAATTAATGTAACTTTTATCCTGTATGTCTTGCTCTGACACGACTTCGTGGAGCTCCAAGCACTCAACGACCGTATCAAGTGGTATAACATAATTTTCCTTATGAACTTCAAACATAAAACCGTCAATTATGGACAATGTCAGTGGTAGGCGGATCAATATAGTTGACCCTTCTCCCTGTACGCTTTCAACCTCAACACTGCCTCTTAAGCTGTCAATATTCCTCTTGACGACATCCATGCCTACACCACGACCTGAGATGTTGGTGATTGATTCGGCGGTAGAAAAGCCTGGTTCAAAAATAAGTAGGTTGATGTCTTTTTCTTGCAACGTTTGATTGGCAGATACTAAGCCTCTGTCAACCGCTCTTTGCAAGATACGCGCTTGATCTAACCCTTTTCCATCATCACTGACCTCTATCACGATAGAGCCCGAGTCGTGATATGCTTTCAAAGTCAGCTGCCCTTGCTCTGTTTTGCCTTGCGCTAAGCGAGTTTCAGGATCTTCGATACCATGATCGATAGCGTTTCTAACGATGTGCATTAACGGATCACTGACTTTTTCAACAAAGGTTTTATCCAGCTCTGTTTCAGCCCCGATAATGGTGAGGTCAACTTGCTTCCCTAACTCATCCGCAATATCTCGCACTACACGCTTGAATTTATTGAATGTTTCGCCAATTTGCACCATTCTAAGTTTCAAAGAACTATCGCGAATGTTCTCCACCAGCCGCTCAAGTAAAGCCATGGCTTCTATCAGAGTTTCATTCCCTGTTTCGTGGGCAAGTAAATTCGTTCGTGCGCCTGTTATGACCATTTCGCCCACTTGATCAATCAGCCTATCCAACTTTAAGGCTTCTACTCTTAAGGTTTTACTTTTGTGTATCTTTGAAGGCGCCTGCACGGGGGCATCGCCAGCAGGCGTAGATATTTGCGCTTCGCTTTCTGCGGGGTCGTTATTCAGGAGCTTAACGATATCTAAAAAGGAGTCGTCGGCTTTTCGCAGTGACTCAATGATAAAGTCAAAGTCCTGATAGCGCTGAATACTCTGTTTTAAAACATCAACACTGCCTTTCGGTTGCAGAACTGCGATATACGCTTCACTTTGAATAAATTCAAAAACATCCACAATCTCGTCTTTTGATTTGTCAGATTCAAAAGATATGACAAAGGATAGATAATTGGATTCTGGGTCAAAATGTTGTGGTCCAAACATGCCGTCAAACCAAGTATCAACACGCAAATTAGTAGTTTCAGCATCTAAATAGTGAATAAAAGAGTAGGGGTCTAACCCATTTCTCAATACGTTTTCATTGGGCACAAAGAAAACAATCCAGCGCGTATTATCTAATGACCTATCACCCGTATTTAAGTTTGTTGACTGGTGATCGATTGTTTCGGTTTCTGCGTCTATGTATTTTGAAAAGCATGCAACGAGGTTGTCCACCTTGGATAACAGTACTTGGTCTGGCGCGGTCTCTGAGGCGGCAAGTACAATCAGGGTTTCAGTTGCGTCTCGTGTTTCCAGATAGAGGGAGATCAGTTCCTTATCTAACTGTAGATTGCCATTGCGAGCGTCTTCGAGCAAAGTTTCTGCAATATGGGTGAGCGTCACGACATGCTCAAAATCAAATATACCCGCACTGCCTTTTATCGTATGAATGGCCCTAAACAGTGCATTGATGATTTCATTCGCATGCTCGTCCGAAGTCTCTGTCTCGAGATCTAAAAGACCATTTTCCATTTCCTGCAAAAGCTCTTTTGATTCTGTAACAAAAGTCGCGATGGCTGAAGACAAATCAATAGACATATTTGTCCCTTACTCAATTTGTGGGGCGGATATTCCGACACCCAGTTTTTCAAATCGTGCTTCAATTAACTCATTTGTAGAAATTGTTACTACATTAAGTCCAACTTTTTGACTGTGATAAACGACCCAAATTATCAATTGCAAACCAGCTGAGTCGACTTCAGTGGTCTCACTAAAGTCAAACGACACTTCTTCCTTGTCTGAAATATATGACTTCACTTCATTAAATGTTTCCTGAACTTCATAGATCGTGAGCTCAGAAGGGAACTTAAAACACTCAGACATACCAAACTCTCTACATCATTAATAACTTAGATACCGCTTGTAGCATCTGCGCTGGCTTAAACGGCTTGACCATCCAAGCTTTTGCACCTGCTTTCTTACCTTCCTCCATCATGCTTTGTTGATTTTCTGTCGTTAGCATAATCACAGGCGTAAACTTATATTGCGGCAGTTGTTTTGCCTGTTTAACGAATTCAATGCCATTCATATTAGGCATATTTACATCACTTATAATGAGATGAATCTTATTACCGTTAAGTTTGGTGAGGGCATCCTTTCCGTCTCTGGCTTCAACGACGTTAAAGCCTGCGCCTGTAAGCGCGATATTTACCACTTGTCTGAGAGAATCAGAATCATCTACGACTAAAATTGTTTTACTCATAATTTCCTCATAAGAAAGTTAAGTCATCGACTGTGTCGTCGCCACGACTCTTCGACAAAATGTTTCTTTGTTCGTTGGTTGCGGCTGTTTTCTTCAGCTCTTGGCTAATTCTTTGGTGATTAAATTGTGCGGATTTACAATCTCTTCTGCTGGCAATGAACTGATCAATTTCTTCCACCATAATGTTCAAGGCGATGTTCACACTGTCTTGAATTTGATCAACTCTGTCTTGAAATTGCAGGTCAACGAGGATTTGAGAAATTTTTTCACGTATATCTATATTGGACGTATGCAGTTCGGCTGCTTGTGTTTGCATTTGTTGAGAAAGCACCAGCCACTCATCAACGACCTGATTGATTTCTGTTCGGTATTTTTCAGTCAACGCTTGTTTCTTTTCTAGTTCTGCGTTCATCATGTCCATGGATGTTCGCATCGCATTGGCAATACTTTCTACTAATTGACCTATACGTACGCCCGTCTCGCCACTTGAATTGGCCAGTGATCTCACTTCGTCCGCCACAACGGCAAAACCACGGCCATTTTCGCCCGCCCTTGCTGCTTCGATTGAAGCATTTAACGCCAGTAAATTAGTTTGTTCCGCGATTTTTGATACATCCACTGACATAGTTTGCAACTCATTGCTTTTTATAACTAAATCGCTAATTGTGGATGTCATTTGTGCCTGAGAGTCGTTTGTTTGTTCGATATACTGCAAGACACCATTTAACTTATCGCGACTGGTTTCAGAGACTTCCTGTAGACTATGTCCACTGTCTGAGTTAGTTCTTTCAAGCGTATCGGAAATATTGGTAACTAACTGGGAAAACTCTCCAGACATATTCACGACGGATGTTTTTGTTTGCTCTCTCGCTGCGCTAACCTGAGCGATAAGTTGGGGAATAATGACGCTGCTCAGTTTCTCAAGGCAAGCCAAATCATCCTGAATGTTTTGCTGACTTTCCAACGCATTATTAACAGCGTCGAGGTCGTGTTCGGTGTCTTTATTGTCTTCGTCAGACAGTGCAATTTTCTGTAGCAGTAGACCCAAGGCGGCGAGCACACTCGTGACGATAGTTACGATTAGTGAATCTGTGAATAACAGACCAATAACCAAAACAATGATGGGCGTTGAATACGATACAAACAAGCGCATTTTACTAAATCCTTTGTTGGATTATTTTTAGCCTAGTAAAGTATGATTATTGTGCAAATTTAAATTTGTTTTGTATCTTGGCCTATTCTTGGTTGCAAGTGGTTAACGAAATTAATAGAGTGAAGAAAAAATAAGAGAAGTAATAAAATGAGCGAAAATAATCACGTCGAGCAAGCATTGACCGAAGAACAGAAGCAGCAACGTTTTGCTCTGTGGCAGCGAGAACACCTGCAAGCAGCACAAAAATTTCTGGCCGAAAAAGGCATCATCACGACGAAAGTTGTCGAAAAAGATTGCCGCCTTCTAGCACCTGTAATTGCGATATGGAAGTTTAAGGATCCGAAAGGGAAAGCATATTGGGCTATATCAGGGCAAATGCCAACTGATGCCGCTGATGAATCTGCGGCATCAAACCCACGAGACGTGCTGCGTTATTTTTCTTTCCAATGGCAATTAAAGGCCGACGGGATTGTTGCATCAGGTGTCAAAGATAAAACTCAATTAGATTTTGCAAACTTACTTGTCAATAGGGCGCATGCGTTGTATGACTTGTACGAGAATGATCAAGTTTGGGCTAATGAAGCATCGTAAATGGTTCTGAGTTGATCATTGAAGCAGGGCACTTAAGCCGTTGCCTAGGGATACCTGCTTCCATAAACACAGAACCTTGTTTACTAAACCCTGACTTCAGAAAGGTTGGCACTTCGTCAAGTATACACTGTACAAACACCTCTTTGAGCCCTTTTTGCTGGGCTAAATCCGCAAGATAACCAATGAGTGATTGATAAGCTTCGCGGTTTCGATGTGCTTTAATTATTGCGACTCTACTTATCAGGCCATCGCTGCATAACCTTCCAGTCCCAACTACTTGTTGATTTTCATCTCGGATCAAAACATGATCCGCTGTTGTATCATGTTGGTCAAACTCAACATTTTTAGGCAGGTGTAACTCACATACGAATACACGCTCACGAATTTGGCGCAGTTGTCCCTGAGTTTGTTTCCAACTCACTTTGTCGACGTGATAAATCATGATGACCTCTTAGCGAAAAATCATTCAACACGTCCTGACGAATAAGGGAAGTTTCAACCCCTATTATTATTAAGTGCCATAAATTTTATGGCACCTTTATTCTTTGGTTGACCCTGTAGGTCAGGCATTAAGACCAAGCTTCTACAAAGTAAAGCCCGTCATTTATAAGCGTAGTTAACGTTTGTTTGAATTCCAAGCTATTTAGTGCTGGTTTTACCTCATTAAATGAAAAAAATGTTTCATCAGTTAACAATTTTACCTGCTCAAGGTATTCATTCTGAATTTGATAGGTATCGCCGTTGATACTCAAGAGTATTTTATCACTTAACACTTGATACATTGCTCTAACGCCACCCGCTTTGTAAATGACATCTTCCGGCGAGATCTCATCTGTTAAACTATCTGCAACAAGTGCATCCTCAAGAGGGGCGAGGTCCATTTCATGCTTAGGCTGACTTAAAAATGTGCCAAGCCATTGGCTGTATAGTTCATCGTCATTTATCAATGTGTTTAGTAGCGTACGCACGCGTGCTTTATCTTCAGTATTGATTTCGCCAAGGGAAGATCTCAAATTTAAATTTGCATCGCTGTAACGGCGCTTCCCAGCTTCTTCATCAATAATGTGGTCTGCGAAGCTGCTAATGAGGTCTTTTTGATCTGGTGCTCTGAAACCAACCGAGTAGTTTAACGCATTTTCTACAGCATACCCTTCATGTGGACAACCTGGAGGAATGTAGAGAATATCACCAGGTTCTAACTCATGATCAATGACAGCATCAAATTGTTCTACTTGGAGCAAGGCTTTGTCTTTCGTAAACTGTTTTAAGCTTGCGTCAGGTAACCCGACACGCCACCTTCTTTTACCTTGGCCTTGAATGATAAAAACGTCGTACTGGTCTAGATGCGGACCAACACCACCGTGAGGTGTTGAAAAGCTGATCATGAGATCATCAATACGCCAGTTTGGTATAAATCGAAATGGCTCTAAGAGTGCTGCTGCTGTTGGGTGCCAATGATCAACCGCCTGTACTAACAGTGTACTGTGTGTCTCTGTTAATTTTGAGAAATCTTCAAATGGCCCATGATGTGCTTGCCAATTTCCTTCGTGATTTGTAATTAAGCGAGATTCAATCGCTTCTTCCATTGCTAGCCCAGCAAGCTCCTCCGCTGAGAGAGGATCTTCAAAATTGGTAAAACCACCTTTGATTAACAATGGCTTTTTTTGCCAAAACTCTGATAAAAAGGCTTGTTTAGTCATGCCATTAATAGACAGCTGATACATATTTTCCCCATAAAAAAAGCGAAAGTAACGGACACATTACCGTTTCTTTCGCTTAATTATATCTAAGTTTAATTAGATTATTTTAGTTCGTCGATGAAAGCTTCTGCACGACCAATGTAGTTGGCTGGTGTCATTAGCTTCATTTCAGCTTTTGCAGCGTCTGGAAGGTCTAAACCATCGATGAAGTCTGCCATGATTTCTTGATTTACACGCTTACCACGCGTCAGTTCTTTCAACTTTTCATACGGCTTTTCGATACCATATTTACGCATCACTGTTTGAATTGGCTCTGCCAATAGCTCCCAGTTATCATCTAGCTCAGCAAGTAGGCGGTCTGCATTAACTTCTAGCTTGCTAATCCCTTTTAGTGTCGCTTGGTAAGCGATAAGCGCGTAGCCCATACCAACACCAAGGTTACGTAAAACGGTAGAGTCAGTCAGGTCACGTTGCCATCTAGATACGGGTAGCTTTTGAGCAAGGTGAGCAAAAATAGCGTTTGCTAGACCCAGGTTACCTTCAGAGTTTTCGAAGTCGATCGGGTTAACTTTGTGTGGCATCGTCGATGAACCAATTTCGCCCGCAATTGTTTTTTGTTTGAAGTGGTTTAATGCAATGTAGCCCCAAACGTCACGGTCAAAGTCTAAAAGAATCGTGTTGAAACGTGCGATTGCGTCGAATAGCTCGGCAATGTAGTCATGCGGTTCAATCTGAGTTGTGAATGCATTCCAAGTCAGGCCTAGGCTTGTAACGAATGATTCTGAATGTGCGTGCCAATCATATTCAGGGTAGGCACTTAGATGTGCATTGTAGTTACCTACAGCGCCGTTAATTTTACCTAAGATAGATACGTTCGCAATTTGCTCACGTTGACGTTGAAGTCGAACATACACGTTCGCAAACTCTTTACCCATAGTCGAAGGTGAAGCAGGTTGGCCGTGAGTACGCGTCATCATTGGTACAGACTTGTACTCAATCGCTTTTTCTTTGATCGCAGCAAGTAGATTGTCGCAGTATGGCAATAACACTTCGTCACGCGCTTCGCTAAGCATCAAACCGTGTGAAAGGTTATTAATGTCTTCAGAAGTACACGCGAAATGAATGAACTCATTTACAGCTTGTAATTCTGCGTTGTCTGCCACTTTCTCTTTCAGCAAATATTCAACGGCTTTCACATCGTGGTTAGTCGTACGCTCGATGTCTTTCACTCGTTGCGCATCTTCCTCGCTGAAGTTGTCAACGATGCTGTTTAGTAGCGCATTTGCTTCGTCGCTGAACGCCGGTACTTCTTTGATTGCGTCAGCTTTCGCTAATGCTTGTAACCAGCGAACTTCTACAGTCACTCGATACTTGATAAGACCGAACTCACTGAAGATACTTCTCAGTTCTTTGGTTTTGCTACCATAGCGACCATCCACTGGAGAGATAGCGGTTAACGCTGAAAGCTCCATAATTTCTCCTAACTAATTGGTTTTTTGAACGATATTTATATAAATTGTTGCGCTGTGGCAATAATCTTCTTCTTTGAAAAGAAAAAGTGTCGGCGTTTACCGCCTAGCTGTCGCCACAGTACTGCACTTCGTATTCCAGCTAACAATAAAGCTCTGATTTTGTGCTGTATATGAGTTTGTTGTAGCAAGTCTGGCTTACCAAATACTTGAATTTTGGGTCCCGCCGGACTGATAACTTGGGTATAGATATCAGCGAAAGCACCAAGGATTTGCTCATCATAAACATTGAAATGAAGCGTTTGGCGTTCTACTTGCTCGATTCGTTTTGCTAACTCATTAAACACGTCAGGATTACTAGAAAGCGCTCTCTCCAGTTGCATAAGGCTCCCAACGTATTTGACTATTTCGACGTCTTTCTCACCCTCGCTGGAGAGTTGAGATACCAGTGCTTGATAACCACCTTTCAGGGCAAAGTGATCATCATAGACATCTTCTGGATTTTTAGGCGCAGTATTCAAAATGCTTTGTAAAAAAGTATGCACTTCATTTTCGTTAAAAGTACCGTATCGTGCACATTTTTGTACAAGCTTTGCTATTTGACAAATAGCGGCAAGTGGAATGACTACTTTTGGCTGCATTATTTGATCACCGACTCAATGATACCACCGCCTAAGCAGGCATCATCTAAATAGAATACTGCTGATTGACCTGGTGTCACTGCTTTTTGTGGCTCGTCGAATAAAACGCGCGCCATGCCGTCTTGTCCCACGAGTAATGTACATGGGATGTCTTCTTGCCTGTAACGTGTTTTTACTGTGCAGCGAGTTGTGCCTTGTGGACCTTCTCTGTCTACCCAGTGTAGTTGGTTCGCATTTAAGCCATTGCTGTATAATCTAGGGTGATCTTTGCCTTGGCCAACCACAAGCACATTGCGTTTTATATCTTTATCAACAACATACCATGGTTCACCAGAACCTTCTTTCATGCCCCCGATTAATAGACCTTTTCGTTGCCCAAGTGTATGGTACATTAAACCTTCATGTTCACCGACATGGTTACCCTCTGTATCTTCAATCTTACCGGGTTGCGCAGGCAAAAACTTTTGTAAAAAGTCTTTAAACTTACGTTCGCCAATGAAGCAAATACCAGTGCTGTCTTTTTTATTGTGCGTAATTAGGCCTTGATCTTCGGCAATACGACGCACTTCTGGTTTTTCAATTTCACCGACAGGGAACAGTGTTTGGGCAACATGCTCATGGCTTAAAGTGTAAAGGAAATAACTTTGGTCTTTATTGTTATCAAGGCCTCTCAACATCGCGAATTTACCGTCGCGTTCTTCTCTACGTACGTAGTGGCCAGTGGCGATGTAGTCTGCGCCAAGTGCTTCAGCAGCAAACTCTAAAAATGCTTTGAATTTTATTTCTTTGTTACACATGATATCTGGGTTTGGTGTGCGACCCGCACGGTATTCTTCTAAGAAATACTCAAATACGTTGTCCCAATACTCAGCCGCAAAATTAACGGTGTGCAATTCGATACCAAGCTTGTCACAAACCGCTTGCGCATCCTTTAGATCTTCAGCTGCGGCACAGTATTCATCGTTATCGTCTTCTTCCCAGTTTTTCATGAAAAGGCCTTCTACCTGATAGCCTTGTTCTTTTAAAAGATAAGCTGAAACTGAAGAATCCACGCCACCAGACATGCCGACAATGACTTTAATGTTACTGTTATCGCTCATAATATCGCTGTAAATCTATATGAATATTTGAAAGGTCGTGAGTATAGCATGCAAATGGTCCCCCTCAAAAGCCACACTTTAGACTTTATTTCCTTGTAAAACCCTATACTGCCCGTTATTTAACCCAGATAACGTATACTGGCCAATGCTGTAGCGGATCAATCTGAGAGTAGGGAAGCCAATATGGGCTGTCATTCGTCGTACTTGTCTATTTCTGCCTTCTGAAATAGTGATGCTCAACCAGCTTGTTGGAATATTTTTACGCTCACGAATTGGTGGATTCCGAGGCCATACTTCGGGTTCATGCATAATTTCAATTTTGGCGGGTTTGGTCATGCCATCTTTGAGTTCTACACCTTCTCTTAACGCATCTAGTGCATGTTCGGAAGGCTCTCCTTCTACTTGTACCCAATAGGTTTTATTGGTATTTTTCTTAGGCTCAGTCAACTTGTGTTGTAATTTACCGCAGTTTGTTAACAGTAAAAGGCCTTCACTGTCTCTGTCTAGTCGACCGGCTGCATACACAGATTTGATATCAATAAAATCAGCGAGTGTTTTGCGATGTTGATCATCGGTGAACTGACACAATACATCAAAGGGTTTATTGAACAAAACAACTTTGACATCTTCCGGTTTAACTGCGGGTTTTTGTCTTGTTTGACGCTTATATCTCTTATTTTTGTTTAGTGTGTTTTTTGGAGAAGATGAAAAAGGGCGGTTTCGATTATTGTTGGTCATCTTAATATTGAACTGGCACGTTAGAGACTCAATATTAGCAAATTTTACTGGCTTAACCCATCTTAAAAATTAAAAAAGGCAGCCATAGGCTGCCTTTTTAATTAAATCGCGAGCAATTAAGCAATCAGATTTAATGCATCGTTGAACAGTTTGCTCGGACGCATTGCAGCAAACGCTTTGTCGTCATTTGGCTGGAAATAACCTTCTACATCCATTGCTTGGCCTTGAACGTCATTCAGCTCAGCAACAATAGCAGTTTCGTTTTCAGTTAGTTGCGTAGCAACTGCTTCAAACTTGGCTTTAAGCTCTGCGTCTGTGTCTTGTGCCGCAAGCGCTTGTGCCCAGTATAGAGATAGATAGAAGTGGCTACCACGGTTATCTAGTTCATTTACTTTACGAGAAGGTGACTTGTTCTCGTCAAGGAATTTGCCCGTTGCCGCATCTAGCGTATCTGCCAGTACTTGTGCTTTAGGGTTATTAGTTACTTGGCTTAGGTGCTCAAGAGACGCTGCAAGCGCAAGGAATTCACCTAAAGAGTCCCAACGTAAGTGGTTTTCTTTTTCGAACTGTTGAACATGCTTAGGCGCTGAACCACCTGCACCAGTTTCGAATAAGCCACCACCGTTCATAAGTGGAACAATAGAAAGCATTTTCGCACTTGTACCAAGCTCTAAAATTGGGAATAGGTCAGTTAGGTAATCACGAAGTACGTTACCAGTTACCGAGATTGTATCTTGGCTGTCTTTCATACGTGCTAAAGAGAATTGAGTCGCTTCAACAGGTGCAAGAATACGGATGTCTAAGCCATCTGTATCGTGCTCAGGCAGGTATGCATTTACTTTTTTGATAAGCTCAGCATCGTGTGCGCGTTCTTCGTTTAACCAGAATACTGCTGGTGTGTTAGATGCACGTGAACGATTAACAGCTAGCTTAACCCAATCTTTGATTGGTGCATCTTTAACCTGACACATACGCCAGATATCGCCTTGTTCAACGTCATGTTGAAGAAGTACATTGTCTGCACTATCAACTACACGGATAACGCCGTTTGAAGGTGCTTCAAACGTTTTGTCGTGTGAGCCGTATTCTTCTGCTTTTTGTGCCATAAGACCAACGTTAGGGATTGTACCCATAGTACGCGGGTCGAACGCACCATTTTCTTTACAGAAGTCGATTGTTGCTTGGTAAACACCTGAATAACAACGATCAGGGATTACAAAGCTCGTATCTTGTTGTTTGCCTTCAGCGTTCCACATTTGACCGCTTGTACGGATAGCCGCAGGCATAGAAGCATCAATGATTACGTCACTTGGAACGTGTAGGTTTGTGATACCTCGGTCAGAATCAACCATTGCGATACTTGGACGAACGTCATAAACAGCTGCAAGGTCAGCTTCGATTTCCGCGCGTTTTGCGTCATCTAGCTTAGCAAGCTTGTTGTATACGTCACCAATACCATTATTAACGTCAACACCAAGTTGCTCGAAAGTTTCACCGTGCTTTTCGAATACTTCTTTGTAGAAGACTTTAACTGCATGACCAAAGATGATTGGATCTGACACCTTCATCATGGTTGCTTTCATGTGTAGTGAGAAAAGAACGCCTTTCTCTTTTGCCGCTTCAACTTCAGCCGCTAAGAATGTACGAAGTGCGTTAACGCTCATGCGAGAAGCATCGATGATTTCGCCAGCAAGTAACGGCGTGCTTTGCTTAAGTACATTGACTGTACCGTCAGCAGCAACATGTTCGATACGAACATCCGTTGCTTCAGCAACAGTTGTAGATTGCTCAGAGCCAAAGAAATCGCCTTCGCTCATGCTTGCAACATAAGATTGAGAATCTGCAGACCATGCACCCATTGAATGTGGGTTTTTCTGAGCATATGCTTTTACAGAACCCGGTGCACGACGGTCAGAGTTACCTTCACGTAGTACAGGGTTTACTGCGCTGCCTTTGATTTTGTCGTAAGTCGCTTTGATAGCAGCTTCTTTGTCATCTTTTGGTTCTTCAGGATAATCAGGCAGTGCGTAGCCTTTTTCTTGTAGCTCTTTGATAGTTGCTTTGAGTTGAGGGATTGAAGCACTGATGTTAGGTAATTTGATGATATTTGCTTCAGGCGTCTTAGCAAGCTCGCCTAGCTCTGAAAGCGCATCTGCAATTCTTTGCTCTTCAGTAAGAAACTCTGGGAAGTTAGCGATCACACGACCAGCTAAAGAGATGTCTCTTGTTTCTACTTCAACACCAGCTGCTTTAGTATAAGCTTGAATTACTGGCAACAAAGAATATGTTGCTAAAGCGGGTGCTTCGTCGGTTTTTGTATAAATAATTTTTGATGTCATCATCATTCCTAGATAGTTTTGGGTCAATTTCGACCGTTCAACAATAAGCAAAATCTTGCTAACTTTTGTTACCCAACGTTATATGGACGCATGAGCACAAAAAAAATTAGCTTGCAAGAACAAATCTAAATTCGTAGTAATTAGCAAGTTTGTTAGTTATTTTTACTTATAAAAGCAATAAACATAACTAACAGACCTGGACATCGGCTGGGATTGTACCAATCTAAATGCGATGCTGCTAATGCAATTTACTTTAGACATAGATAAATATGTTACATAGAGGTTTTTGTGAGAGAAATAAAAAAGAGATGAAGCGAGGTACTCTCGTAACTCGCTTTTAGAGCCTTGAGAATATCCTACGCAAGCTCACCAATTTTTGGTGCGATATTTGTAGCATGCAAGCCCTTAGGCCCTTCCTGTAGCTCGAATGTTACATCTTGACCAGCTTTAAGCGTCTTGTATCCATCCATTACAATCGTCGAGTAATGTGCAAAGATATCTTCGTCACTGCCGTCTTCTACGATGAAACCAAACCCTTTGGCATTGTTAAACCATTTGACTTTTCCGCAAGCCATACTTCTACATCCTTCTATAAGTTGACTAATTAAGTTAATCTAACCTTTGAAATTTGCTAAGCTGTCCATAACATGAACAACTAGGACTAGAATGTAGTTTAAATAACCATACAGTCAAGTTTTTTAGTGCAGTTTTTTAACATTTTATTTATTTTTTAATTCAAGTTTGCTTGAGTATATAAGACAAGACTATAGTTAATTATGAGTGGGATAAAAGATTCAGGTGTGTTGGAAGAGGTCAGAGACCAAGAGAAGCAAAAACTTCAACCACCTAAGAAATACAAAGTCATTTTGAATAATGATGATTATACACCGATGGATTTCGTCATTGAGGTATTAATGACATTTTTCAACATGGATAGCGAAAGAGCAACTGAAGTGATGCTCAAAGTGCATCACGAGGGAAAAGCGGTATGTGGAATGTATCCTGCAGATATAGCCCATACAAAGGCTGAGCAGGTGAACAGATACGCTCGCGACCATGAGCATCCGCTCTTGTGTAGCTGTGAGCAAGAATGACCTTATTTATTCTCGTTGGGGGTTGCCAATGCTAAATAAAGACTTAGAAATAACATTAAACACCGCGTTTCGTGAAGCTCGTACACGTCGTCACGAGTTTATGACCGTAGAACATTTATTACTTGCGCTAATAGATAACCCTTCCGCAAGTGAAGCCTTAAATGCATGTAGCGTGGACACAGAAGGGTTAAAACGCGATCTTTCCGAATTTATTGATGAAACAACGCCAATCATACCAGAGCTGGAGGAGGATAGAGAGACTCAACCAACTTTAGGTTTTCAACGTGTATTACAGCGCGCGGTGTTTCATGTGCAGTCGTCTGGTAGAAACGAAGTAACTGGCGTTAATGTGCTAGTTGCAATTTTTTCAGAGCAAGAAAGCCAGGCAGTCTATTTACTCAAAAAAGCGGATGTAAGCCGGCTAGATATCGTTAACTTTATCAGTCATGGCATCTCCAAATCAGATGATGAGCCTGAACCTGAAGAGCACGAAGACTTGAATGATGACGGTGCTGAGGTTCAAAGCGAAGAAAAAACCAAGCTAGAAAACTTTACATCTAACTTGAATGTAATGGCAAAAGCTGGCCAGATAGATCCTCTTGTTGGTCGCGACCAAGAAGTTGAGCGCACAATTCAAGTGCTATGTCGCCGTAAGAAAAACAACCCGCTTCTCGTGGGAGAGGCTGGTGTTGGTAAAACCGCGATTGCCGAAGGTCTTGCGTATCGTATCGTAAACGACCAAGTCCCAGAAGTGATAGAAGACGCTGTTGTGTACTCATTAGATATGGGCGCCTTATTGGCTGGAACGAAATATCGTGGTGATTTTGAAAAGCGCTTTAAGGCTTTATTAAAAGAGCTGCAAGCAAAACCAAACGCGATCTTATTTATTGATGAAATTCATACAATCATTGGCGCTGGTGCGGCGTCTGGTGGTGTCATGGATGCGTCCAATCTAATTAAGCCGTTACTTTCAAGCGGAAAACTTCGTTGTCTTGGTTCAACGACATATTCTGAGTTTAAAAATATCTTCGAAAAAGACAGAGCGCTTGTTCGTAGATTCCAAAAAATCGATGTTGTAGAACCGAGTGTGGCCGATACAGCAAAGATTTTATACGGCCTGAAAGAGCGCTATGAAGAACACCATGGCATTAGATACACGCAAAAGGCATTAAAAGCTGCGGCTGAATTAAGTGCTAAATATATTAACGAACGCCATTTGCCAGATAAAGCCATTGATGTCATAGATGAGGCGGGTGCAAACCAGCGACTATTACCAGTATCTAGGCGTAAGAAGACAATTGGTGTGTCAGATATCGAACAAATAGTTTCAAAAATTGCACGTATCCCACAGCAAAATGTGTCATCGAGTGACAAAGAGGTACTCAAGAATCTAGACAGAAACTTGAAAATGTTGGTGTTTGGTCAGGACGAATCCATCGATGCACTGACGTCTGCAATCAGACTATCTCGCTCTGGTTTAGCAAATGAAGAAAAGCCAATCGGTTCATTCTTGTTTGCCGGGCCAACAGGCGTGGGAAAAACGGAAGTTACGAAACAACTTGCAAAGTGTATGGGTATCGAATTCATTAGATTTGATATGTCAGAGTACTCAGAGAGACACGCGGTGAGCCGTTTAATTGGTGCGCCTCCTGGCTACGTAGGGTTTGAACAGGGTGGGTTACTTACCGACTCAGTGATTAAACATCCACATGCTGTTGTGTTACTGGACGAGATTGAAAAAGCTCACCCTGATATCTATAACATTTTACTACAGGTTATGGACCACGGTACGCTAACTGATAATAATGGCCGTAAAGCTGATTTCAGAAACGTCATCTTTGTTATGACTACCAATGCAGGCGTTCAGGAAACGGTGAGAAAGTCGATTGGTTTCCAACAGCAGGATCACTCACATGATGCGATGTTGGAAATTAACAAGGTGTTCACACCTGAGTTTAGAAACAGACTCGATAATATCATTTGGTTCAATCACCTTGAGAAAGAAGTGATCCTTCAGGTTGTCGACAAGTTTATTGTAGAGCTACAAGCACAACTTGATAAGAAGTCTGTTAATCTTGAATTAACGAACGAAGCTCGAGATTGGATTGCAGATACTGGTTATGATAAAGCGATGGGTGCGAGACCTATGGCACGCGTTATTCAGGATAACCTTAAAAAGCCGCTCGCCAACGAAATACTGTTTGGCAAGCTGTCCGATGGCGGCAGTGTAAAAGTGTCTGTAAAAGGCAATGAGCTGGCATTTACCTTTGAACAGGAACTTATTCCAGCCTAACGGTATAAAAATATTCGATGTTAAAAGCCCACATTTTTGTGGGCTTTTTTGTTTTGTATTGTTTGCGAGTGAATTCAGCAAGTGAGCGTGTATGAGGGGGAGCTATCACTATATATTAAGATGGTTGCGGATATACGTCGTATTAAAAGCAAAAAACCTAGCCATAGGGCTAGGTTTTTTGCTACATACGTCTTATAGCATCTTATGCGATGCTGGCGAGACGAATAGAATTAACGCGCACGGAAAACAATGCGTCCCTTGCTCAAGTCGTAAGGTGTTAACTCTACTGTGACTTTGTCACCTGTTAAAATACGGATGTAGTTTTTGCGCATTTTGCCAGAAATATGAGCCACAACAACGTGACCATTTTCTAATTCAACACGGAACATAGTATTTGGTAAAGTTTCAAGGACCGTGCCTTGCATTTCAATTACGTCTTCTTTCGCCATTTGGAGCGTATCACCTCTGTATAAGTTAATCGTTGGAGATTTTGCCCAAAAGCACGCAATAAGTAAAGGTAAGAGCCCAAATTAGTGGCTTAAATATTTGTCCAAACGTCTTCTTTAAACTGTTGAGCAGGCAGAAACTGCTTTTTGTAGCGCATTTTTTTGCATTCGTCTATTTGGTAACCAAGGTAAACATACTGTTTATTCTCAGATTTTGCTAAGTTAATTTGCGCCATGATCATCACTGTGCCGAGGCTCATGTGCTCGTATTCTGGATCAAAAAATGTATAAATCGCAGACAATGCGTCGGGCATAGTGTCAGTAACAGCAATAGCAACCAGTTTGTCTCCATGCCACAACTCAATAAAAGAAATGGGCATCCATCTACAAAACAAAAAGCTTTCATATTGCAGTCTGTTGGGCGGGTACATAGTACCGTCTTGATGACGCTCTGAGATATACTTCTCGTACAACGGGTAGTAATTTGGTTTTTCATCAAAACTGACTTGAATAGTAAAGTCGTTTTGTATCTTTTTATATTTCCTTTTTTGAGACTTTGAAGGTGTGTATTCTTGAGCTAACACCCTCACTGACTGACAGGCGTTACACATTGGGCAATGAGGGCGGTAAATTTGATCGCCACTGCGTCTAAAGCCGAGTGAGAGTAATGCTTCAAACCTTTCCGCTGAATAGCATTCATGATCAAGTATGACGAGTAGCTGCTCTTTTCTATTTGGTAAATAACTGCAATCAAATTGTTGACTGAGTCCAATTTTGGATGGGAAGTGTTCAGTCATATATCGCCCTCAGCTCTTGTGGTTGCCACATGTCATGTTCTGACGAATAGTTACTTGCTTCTTTAAGTCTAGTCAAAAATTCAGCTCTAGGAATGACTTTTGCGCCCATAGAACTTAGGTATGGGTTATCCAACTGGCAATCGATAAAGTGCGCGTTGTGCTTTTTTAACCAGTTGACTAGGGCCCACATAGCGAGTTTGGATGCGTTAGGAACGGTATGGAACATGGATTCACCACAAAACACCCCTGAGACCATAATACCGTATAAGCCGCCAACTAACTGGTTGTCAGACCAAACTTCTAAACTATGAGCAAAGCCTTCTTGATGACCCTTGCAATAAGCTTGCACCATATTTTTGTTTATCCAAGTGCCCTCATTATTAAGGCGCTGCGCGCGGCATTGGTTGATGACTTGTTCAAACGCCTTATTTACTGTGACGATTGGTTTTAGTTTATTTTTGGCTTTTTTCAGTGTGCGCCCAACATGAAAGTCATCGAGTTCAAGAATGCCTCGCTCACTCGGCGCCCACCACATGATCGGTTCTCGCTCGTTAAACCATGGGAATATACCTAGTTGGTATGCTTTACGCAGTCGTTGTGTACTGAGACAACCACCAATGGCTAAGAGTCCATCTGGATCTTTTAAAGCAAAGTGACATGGCGGAAAAAGAAAATCAGATGGTGATAAGTGAAACAGCTGTTGCGTCATATCTGAATTTTGAGTAATGCAGTTTAGCGCTAAACGTGATTTAAGTTTAGCAAAATAAGTGTAGAAGCACGCCAAAACATGGCGTGCTTTAGCGTATTATTTTAGATTATCTAAATAACGCTCGGCATCTAACGCGGCCATACAACCGGTGCCAGCAGACGTGATTGCCTGACGATAGATGTGATCAGATACGTCACCCGCGGCAAATACGCCTTCAACACTGGTTTGTGTCGCATTGCCATTTAGGCCTGATTCAACAACTAAGTAGCCGTCTTTCATCTCTAATTGACCTTCGAACATATCGGTATTTGGCTTGTGGCCGATAGCAATAAATACACCCGCTAAATCTAGGTCTTCAGTTGCATCCGATTGCGTATCTTTGATTCTGATACCTGTTACGCCCATGTCATCACCAAGCACTTCATCTAATGTGCGGTCGAAGTGTAGTACCACGTTACCGTTTTTAGCTTTTTCTAGTAGGCGGTCAGAAAGAATCTTCTCACTACGGAAGCTGTCTCTACGGTGAACAACGTGAACTTCTTCAGCGATATTTGATAAGTATAATGCTTCTTCAACCGCAGTATTACCACCGCCAACAACGGCTACTTTCTGGCCTCGGTAAAAGAAACCGTCACAGGTTGCACATGCAGAAACACCGCGACCTTGGAAATTAGTTTCTGATTCTAGACCTAGGTACTTCGCTGACGCGCCTGTTGCGATGATTAATGCGTCACATGTATATGTGCCTTGATCACCTGTCAACGTGAATGGTCTTTTTGTTACATCTACTTTATTGATGTGGTCAAAGATAATTTCAGTTTCAAAGCGCTCAGCGTGCTCTTTCATGCGATCCATAAGCGCAGGACCAGTTAGGCCATGCGCATCACCAGGCCAGTTTTCTACTTCAGTTGTTGTTGTTAATTGGCCACCTTGTTGCATACCCGTAATTAAAACTGGGTTTAAGTTTGCACGGGCAGCATATACTGCAGCAGTGTATCCAGCGGGGCCTGAGCCTAAAATTAATAATTTACAGTGCTTATCACTCATTAATTTCTGTCCTAAAATTTAGTATTAGCATTACAATGATGCCGATTCTAAGTAAATCAACCCAGAAGTAAAATAAAAATCAAATAAAGCAATTAGAGAAATTTAGAACTTGTCAAAAATACTGTACTTGATGGAAAAGTAGGCCAACGAAGCGGAAATTATCGGAACTTCATGACCTTTCTATTTTTTTTTGGTATGTTCTAAGGAATTTTTTTTGCCATCAAATAATGTGGTGGCCCAAGAATCAAAGGTACATATGGCATTTTGGCAGGACAACGCTGGCTTTTCATTAGGGGCAGATAAGTGCACGGTATTGACGGATGCGAAGCACTATCACAGCGAATTACTATCACTAATTGGTAAAGCTAAAAAGCGAATCTATATTGCCGCTTTGTATTTGCAGGATGATAGCGCTGGCCAAGGCGTTTTGACTGCATTACACAATGCATCGTTGCAAAACCCTGATTTAGAAATCAAAGTACTGGTAGATTTCCATAGAGCACAACGAGGTTTAATTGGTGAAGCCAAATCTGAGGGAAACGCGCGTTTATACTGTGACTATCTAGAGAAATTTGGCTCAAATGTTAAAGTTTACGGCGTACCTGTAAAAGCAAAGGAGCTGTTTGGTGTTCTTCACCTGAAAGGCTTTGTTATTGATGATACCGTGTTATACAGCGGGGCAAGCATCAATGATGTGTACCTACAACAGGGTGATAAATACAGGCTTGACAGATACTTTTTAATCGAAAACGTAAAGCTTGCTAATAGTTTTATAAATTTTATTGATAAATATCTAGTCAGCTCTGACGCCGTACCAAGGTTGGATATAAGGCCATTGCCTTTGTTCAGTGAGATTAAACTGGCTCAGAAAAAACTGATGCGTTCACTCAAACGCGCTAACTATGATATGTCTGCGGGGGACGAATCTTCGGGTCTAAATGTGCGAGCTTTCTTAGGGTTTGGGCGTAGGACAAACAAGCTAAACAGGCTAATTAAGGCCTTGTTTGATACAACTGAACAAGAACTTATCTTATATACGCCATATTTTAACTTTCCAGCTCCTCTGTTGAGATCTTTAAGGCGGTTACTTAAACAAGGTAAATCGATTACCATTGTGGTGGGTGATAAAACCGCGAATGATTTTTATATTTCGCCTGACAAACCGTTTAGTCGTATCGGTGCATTACCCTATCTGTACGAGCGTATCTTACATAAGTTTCTTAAATCGCAAAGACGGTATATCGAACAGGGAAATTTAAATGTATATCTATGGAAAGATGGCGACAACTCTTTCCACTTGAAGGGCATTAATAAGGACAACCAAGTCCACTTAATGACTGGCCACAACTTGAATCCTCGCGCTTGGGGACTCGATATTGAAAATGGCGTATTAATAGAAGATAGAGACCAAGCACTCAAGCCCTTTATTGATACAGAAAAACAGGCTATTTTGGCACATTGTCGAAAGTTGTCAGGGCCTGACGATATAGAAACCTTACAAGATTATCCAGCTCCAGTGCAAAAAATACTGGGCCAAGCTAAACGGGTAAAAGTAGATTTTATTATCAAAAAATTTATCTAAATCTCTATTTATTAGAGCTTTGCGCACTGGTTTAAAGTGTGCAAAGCCCTTTATTCGATATGCGTTGTCTCAACGCCGCCCTTTCACATTGACAGTGCTCACAGGTCTAGCGCTGAGCGTGATTCGTTACGTCCAAGGTAGGCCACTTTATTGTGAACGGCGAATTTGACCTGGGCTAACACCAACTATTTTTTTAAAAGCTTTGCTAAAAGAAGATTCAGAGCGATATCCGACTTGCTCAGCAATACTCACCATAGATGTTTGCTTGTCCCTGAGTAAATCTTGGGCGAGGTGCATACGCCATTGGCTAAGATAAGCCATGGGTGTCATACCAATTACTTCGTGGAATAAGCTTGAAAATGCCGAGCGCGACATACCTGATTGACGTGCTAGACGCTCTACAGTCCATGGATGAGCAGGATCGCGGTGAATG
This sequence comes from Pseudoalteromonas sp. SMS1, assembly GCF_021530565.1. Classification (GTDB taxonomy): domain Bacteria; phylum Pseudomonadota; class Gammaproteobacteria; order Enterobacterales; family Alteromonadaceae; genus Pseudoalteromonas. Next base: position 2,053 of record NZ_JAKGBI010000009.1, on the reverse strand, counting down.
ATACTGAGCGCGCAACTTAAACGCGTATCTCCCAGTGCGCTAAAATAATTTTTATCTGTGTCTTGTGTATTGATATGCCATCGTAATATTTGAATAACGAATGCTTCGGTAAGTCGATCCACAACGACTGTGCCACCGGGTAGGGCGGAACGAGATTCTCGGGCAAGTATGTTGGCTAAGCTATTGAGCCATACACATGAATCATTCCTTCCTTGTTGTATATGTACAAAGCTGGGCATATCCCTGAGTATGGGAAGATTAGAATGTGACTGATACTTAAAGTAACCGCACAAAAGCGTTGTTTTGTTAAATTCACCTTCAAAAGGGTTGGCATTATTGTAGATTTTCGCCAACAATTCATCACCTGATACAGTCTTACTATTTGGCGCATCACTGATTTGATGTGCTGAACCCGTCGGAAAGGCAACGATGTCGCCGCAAGATAAATATGTATCATGTTGATTGTCTTCTGTACTTAACCAAGCGCCGCCAGTAACAACATAGTGAAAAGTACCATAATCTGTTTGCAGCTCTCTGATCCCCCACGGTGCAGAAAATTCAGTACAAAAATAACTGCTGGCTTGGAGCCTAATTGCTTTGAGGATGTTGGACAATGCATCTTGTTTTTTTGAACTATAGTCTTGTCTAGGCAGTTCTTTCTCTATGTTGGGTGTTGTTCGGGCCTGCATGTGTGTCTCCAATCAGTGAGGAAAATTCATACTAACTAACCGTGGTTGTGAAGCGAATATTCAGGTTACTTACTCAAACAGTCCTTTTTAGTGTGACCCATCATTATACGATCTGACAAGAATTCGGTCCTTTTGGTCATAGATAAGCGCAGCCTTGAGGCATAGCATTAACCTGATCACTGCGCGTTTGCTTTGTTGCCTAGCAACTTACCAATGACAGACGAGCACTGATTGGCTTATCAGGCTTATTAATAATAATAATGACTTTTTTATTTTACAGGAGACCATCATGAGAAATTTGCGAAAGGTTCGATACCGCCACACTACCTGTGCGGTTTTGTCACTTGCCTTAGGTTTAGGGTCAATACCGGCAATGGCAAGTCATCATTTTGAGAGTAAACTTGCGCAACAGCATCCGCAATTTGACCTAACAGATATGTATGTATTTGATTCAGACAGACGTGGCTACACTGCTTTTATGATGGATGTTAACCCTACAACCCAAGACAAAGCTGACTTTGGTCAAAAAGGGGTTTACAGCTTTCATATCGCAAATGACAAATCATTCAATTTGGGCGGCATTACCATTACAGTACATGTAGAAGGTGAACAACTTGTTTTTGGCTTGGCGGATGGCGCAAACCAAGCCGTCGGGATGAAAGGCAAGCAGTTTGGCAAAGCCGCGATTGGGCAATCGGCAACGTTTGGCAATGGCATTAAAGTATGGAGTGGTGCTGCACATGACCCATTTGTTGGAAATTCAGAAGGGATCATAGGATTTTTAACGACATTAATTGGAAAAGGAAAACTTGAGCTTTCGAAGTTTGAGCGGGGTATTGACTTATTTAAGGACTTCAAAAGCAGCATTATTTTAATCGAAGTGCCCAACAAGATGTTACCCAAAGAAGTTCATGTCTATGCAAGCAGTGCGCTATACGAGGTTGATCAATGGGTACAAGTGAATAGGGTAGCAAACCCCCTCGTGACACATTTGTTTTTGGCTAACAATAAAATGGAAGTGAGTGAGCATGTTCATCATCGTCCTGATAGTGATTCATCTCGCCAGTATGCTGTGTCCGGAATGGTTTTAAGGGCAGTGGTACTCGATGGAAAGATCTCTAACCCTGTTGAATATGCAGATTCCGTTGCAGCGCAACTACTGCCAGATATGGTCTCATACAAAGTGGGCAGTCGTGCCGAGTATCGTTATTCAAATATGAATGGCCGTAAACCGAGTGATGATGCAATGGATGCCGTACTCAGCCTTTTCATGGGGCGAAAAGTGACCGATCATGCCAATTCTTTTAATCGACACCCCAATAAATTCCCATATGTAGTCCCTGTTAAATAGTACGATGTAAAGG
>NZ_JAKGBI010000073.1 GCF_021530565.1 Pseudoalteromonas sp. SMS1 | reverse complement strand
GTACTGGCTTTGCATTATGGCCACATCCGCCCCTGCAAGTGCCTTTCGATCTATTTTTCCATTAGGGGTTAATGGCCACTGCGTCATTACCACAAACGCAGAAGGCACCATATAATCTGGTAATGACGCCTGCAGCGATGACTTAATCGTGCGCAACCAGTCATTCTCATCCTCCACTGCTTGGTCCGCCATCACATACCCCACCAGATGGGTCTGCTTATCGGATACCTGTACCACCGCCGATGCGATGCCTTCTATCCCCGATAACTGCGCTTCGACCTCTCCCAGCTCGATACGATAGCCTCGCACTTTTACCTGCTCGTCAACTCGCCCTATAAACTCCATGCTGCCATCTGGTAAATAACGTACTCCAATACTCCCTACGGGCAGCAGTTGTTGATGTGTATCTAAAATATAATGCTGATAATTGTGCAAAGGATTTGCCAGTAAAATCGCTTCACCCTGTACCGCAGATGGCGTCACTTCACTCACCATCGACCACACTGATGCCTCCGTCGGACCATAGCAATTCCATACACGACCTGTGCATGCAACCAACCCTTTGGCCAAGGTCATACTCAGCTTTTCGCCACCACACAAAGCAGTCAGCTTTGCTCGTCCCGTCCAACCATCACTGAGCAATAAAGACCACGTCGCCGGTGTCGCCTGCATGATGCTGATATCCTGCGCCTCTAATAACGCACTCAAACGACCCGGCTCTGCACTGTCCGCTTTTGAGGCCAACACAACCTGCCCACCGTATGACAGGGGACCAAACAGCTCCAACCCCGCAATATCAAATGCTATCGTCGTCACCGCAAGTAACTTATTAGGTGCACTGAGCGCCCCTTCAAGCCTTACCTGCATCGCCTCTATAAAGTTCGCAAAGGTCCGATGCTCAACCATCACACCCTTGGGTTTCCCCGTCGACCCCGACGTGTATATAACGTAGGCCAGGTGTGCTGAAGTCAACGACTTCACCTGCGGTACACTCTGCCCACAGGCCGCTATATCCTGCATCACTTGCGCATCATCGGTGCAAATCACTTGCCCTGCGCTCAATGATGTCGGCATCACCACCTCGGTGTGACTTAAAATAAGTGATAGCTGCGCATCCTCAGCCATATAAGCCAAACGGGCAGCTGGGTAGCTGGGGTCTAATGGCACATATGCACCGCCAGCTTTCAAAATCGCTAACAGTGTAACCACCATATCCATTGAGCGTGGTAAACACACCCCAACAAGGGCGTCTGGCTTCACCCCCTGAGCGATTAAATAATGCGCCAGTTGATTCGCCTTTGAGTTGAGGGCGGCATACGTCATCGACTGACCTTCAAACACCAAAGCCGTACTGTCAGGCGTTCGGACAGCCTGTGCTTCAAACTGTTGATGTACCATCAGTTCGTGTGCA
>NZ_JAKGBI010000072.1 GCF_021530565.1 Pseudoalteromonas sp. SMS1 | reverse complement strand
TGTGTTGTGTGACGAAGCGTGTACACCGTCAGACAGTGAACTGCAGCAGCATCTGATGGCATTCTTACCGGCTTACATGATGCCGCAACACTACATCAGTGTGACCCAATGGCCGATGACGCCCAATGGCAAGGTGGATAGAAAAGCATTACCTATACCAGAGTTGACACAACAAGCTGGAGCAGATTATCACGCACCGCAAGGTGAGGTTGAAGAGCGTTTAGCAGAGATTTGGGCGGAGCTGCTAGGTATTGACGCGTCAACGATTTCGACGTCTGCAGATTTCTTCACATTGGGGGGGCACTCACTGTTGGTGATCCGATTGACAAATATAATGAAAAAAGAATTCGGAATTGCCTTAGATATCAAAGAATTATTTGACGGTTGTTCAATAAGAAATATTGCGATGTTAATCAATGATTTTAATATTTACAAAGAAACTGAGAGTACGTTTTTGTCAGTAGAAGAAGGTATTATCTGATGCATTATATAGAGTTAGTGAAAAAAGCTTCAAGCGAAGGAGTGTTGCTTTTTTTAAAAGATGGAAACTTAGCTTTTAAACTAAGGCAAGGAGCAAATTTTACAGATGAGCTAAAACAAGAAATAAGAAAAAATAAGGCTCAAATAATAAGCTTTCTACAAGGTGTTGAATCAGATAAAAAAACAAAAATTAAACGCGCTGAGTACCAACACAATCAAGCTTTACCGTTATCTTTTGCACAGCAGCGTTTGTGGTTCCTTGATCGCTTAGAAGGGGACAGTAGCCAATACAACATGCCTGCGGCGTTTGAACTCAGCGGCACATTTAATATCTCAGCGGCTGAGACTGCGCTATTACGGATCATTGAACGCCATGAAGTACTGCGTACCGTGTATGTGGAAGGTGCAGAGGGCTCTGCGCAAGTGGTCAAGCCATTTAGCGACGTGAAGTTTACGATCCAACAACACGATTTACGTGATGTGTCGGGCGACGCACAAGCGGCACAGGTACAGGCGTTGCTGCAAGCGGACAGCGAGCAAGCGTTTGACTTGACAAAAGATGTGATGTTGCGCGCGGCGCACATTGTGTTGAGCGAAGAGGAAGGTGTGTTGTTGTTTAACATGCACCACATTGCATCAGAT
>NZ_JAKGBI010000008.1 GCF_021530565.1 Pseudoalteromonas sp. SMS1 | reverse complement strand
TGATAATTCCTAGTTATCGTTACTTTCCTTTAAATTAAATAATCTCTTTTTCTGCCTAAGAAATCAACATCTTGGTGTTGTTTTGTACACTCTTTTTATAAATTTCAGATAACAAATTTACCTAATATAGAATTTATATGTAACCAATTGATATTAACGGTTTGTTGCTACCATATCGTGGTTTCAGAGTTTGGGTTATGTAACCAATAGAAGCATTTATAGTCTTTAATGAGTCGCTCCAATCGTAGAACTAGCTGTTAAATCTATAGCGATGCCATTTACCGTTAAATAGAAGTAGATTAAAAACATCAAAACATGCTACTCGATTTAAACCGAGTATAGTGAGTTTTCAACTACATTATAACGATGTGTCAGGTGACTATCTCATTGTGTATTCAAGAGAGGGGTTGACGAGGTTGTTTATGCGCGGAGCTGGCAGTCACTCAATTGTTGTAACCACTCTGAATCTAAAGGGGGCACGGGGGAGAGCGCAATGTGAATAATGAAAGTATACGCTAAATGATAAACACGCTTTCAGTGAGGTTATAATGGCACAGAATAATGCTGTAATAAGCATTGTGGAGGCTATAGCGCCTTGTAAACGAAACAATTGGACAAAAAGCAGTATAAGCTTTGTAGTAGCAACAAGGGATGATAGAGCGCCAAACTGAAAAAGCGGGAGCGTAAAAAATTGAACGGGCAGATTGGTGTAGATTGATAAGAAAGTGCAGTATGTTGAATTAATTACTGCACTTACATTTCACGGATTAAGAAGCGCTTTTTTGACGACTTACTAAACAATAAGAACCGTCTTTGGTACTGGTCATGTAACCAACGAAATTGTCGTCTCTTTTATGAGAGAATACATGTGTTTGGTCGTTTAATTTTCCTTTAAACTGCCATTTCTTGAATACTTCTTCACGTACTACGATACAAGGGTTTTTAACAGCAAAGCTCTCTTTGTAGGCAACATCACAGTGTCCGCCACTGTGAGACATTGAAAAGATTACGTGGCTTTGTCTGTCTTTGTATTCAAGTACACCAGAAACGAGTAGGCTCTCAAAATCCCCTTTACTGGTTTGGTTAGAAACAAGTAAGCGGTGCTTTTTTGATCCAATAACGTCAGATGCGAGCGTACTAAGTTCAGAAATGCAGTGCGCAACGTTATATTTCTCGATGATGGTGTCTATTGAGTTTTGAGCTGAAGCTTGAGCACTCAATAGTAGGGTAGTGGCTACAGCCAATTTTAAACTCATAACATCAGCTCCTTAATTTGAGCAGCTAGCTCATTAGGAGTTGTTGTATGGCTCATTGCGGTAATCAGATTACCTTGTTTATCTATGATGTAAAACCTAGAAGCATGAGCAACAGAGTACTCCATAAATGACTCTTCTAAATTGTTGTCATCATAATAAACACCGTATTGTGCGCTAACTTCTTTAGTCTGCTCAACACTGCCAGTTAGACCGGTAATACGCTCGTGGAAGTAGTCTGTATATTCTTTCATATCTTCTACTGTATCACGCGCAGGGTCTACCGTTACTAGTAAGCCCTGCACCTGATCATGTCCTTGCTTCTCAAGTCGCATAAATGCATTTGTCATTACTGCGAGAGAGTTCGGACATACCTCCGCACAAGATAAATAGCCGAAATACATCACAACTACTTTATCTTTGTAATCAGAGAGCGAAACAGGTCCGGCATAGCTTTGCAGCGTAAAATCGCCACCTAATTCATCGAAAGATTTTCTAGTTTCGTTAAAGTCTTTTGTGGTTGTCGCGAGATAAAACCAAATAAGCGCAATAATACCAATAAAAGAAGAAATCCAATGTAAGTGAGCGGACTTAAACTGCTTCATAACTCTACCTTGCTGTCACATATGCGGTTGGGTCAATGTGAGCAAAGTCTACTGACATCAGCACGCTCATCGATGTAATGGCAACGAGCGACAGAATAAAAACGCGCTTTGCCCATGTATGATTGTCCATGCGATGAAAGTCGAAAATAGTGCTCAGTAACCAGATCAAACCAATTACCAGCGTAAGTGAAGCAAATAGGGTACCCACATAGTTCAAAGTGAACAATGAAAGTGCAAGAACAGTAAAGGCTAAAATAAAGCCAATCATGTGTTTTCTAGCTACTTCAACACCACTGACGATTGGTAACACTGGGATATTCGCGTCTTTATAATCTTTGAATCTGTAAATTGCAATCGCATATGAGTGCGGGATCTGCCAAATACAGAAGATAGCTAAGATTACAACTGCGCCAATATCAAATTGACCATTAACAGCGCAGTACCCCATAACTGGAGGACATGCGCCTGAAATACTGCCTACAAAAGTACCGTAGATTGACTTTCTTTTATAAAAAAGTGTGTATAAGCCAACATATACTACAAAGCCTAACACGCCAAAATAAAAGCTCATCATCGATGCATACAGTGCCAATGAGGCGAAGCCTATACAACCCAAAAGGGTTGCATAGACCAAAGCTTTGGTGACCGAAATCGACTCTAAGAGCGATTTACGGTACTTTGTGCGTGACATCAACTGGTCGATGTCACGATCAATCACATTATTAAAAACACAACCAGAGGCGATGATACAAACTGTACCCACTATCATTGCTGTAAATGTAACTAAATCAATATCGCCTTTGGCTGCGAGCACATAGCCCGCAACCGCAGTGATCAAGTTACCAAAGATAATGCCTGGTTTTGTAATTAACAGGTAACTTCTTAACATTTTAATGTCCCATGAGCATGTTGTGATTTAGGTGCTCCATAATCCAAATGGAGCCAATCACAACTATGGCCACTGTCAACACAATAAACGCGGCTGAAGTAGTGTTCCATATTTGCTCAGAAGAAGAGTTCATGTGTAAGAAAAATACAAGTTGTACAAATAGCTGTGCAATAGCAGTTACAAGGATAATCCCTAGCGTAATTGCTGGAGAAGCCATGTCGTACATTACAACTAAAAACGGGATAGCCGTAAGCACTAGAGATAGGAGTAAACCTATTGTGTACTCTTTAACGCTACCGTGCGCTGCACCGCCGCTACCATGTTCATTAGAATGGCCCATTACATCACTCCTACTAAGTACACAACGCTAAATACACAGATCCAGATGATGTCTAGGAAGTGCCAGAATAAGCTTAAGCAAGAAAGTCTTACTAAGTTATCTTCACTAAATCCGTCACGTTTGAAGTGAACGAATAGAACAAGCATCCAAATAATACCACCAAATACGTGTAGACCGTGTGTTGCTACTAGCGCATAGAACCCTGACCAGTAACCACTTGTCTGAGGCGTGGCGCCTAGCGTACTGAAGTGCCAGAACTCGTACATTTCTAGGCCAAGGAAGCCCGCACCTAGTAGTAATGTAATGACCAACCAAGTGATCATGCCTTTCATCTTGCGTTGGTTGGCTTGAAGCATTGCCATACCAAACGTAAAACTACTGAATAGTAGGAATGCAGTACCAACTGCAACTAGATTAAGGTCAAATAGCTCTTTTGGTGTCGGGCCGCCAGCAAAGCCGCCACTTAGAACTGCATATGTTGCAAACAGCGTTGCGAACAAAATACAGTCACTCATGATATATATCCAGAATCCGAATATAGTATCACCACCGGTATCATGATGCTCATGATCATCGTGATGATCGTGAGCGTCGTTTGCGATTACGTGATCGTTTGACATAGTTTAAAACTTTCCTCTACTTGCCATTTTTAGCTGCGTGTTCTGCAACAGCTGCCAAGTGCTTTGACTCGATTTCTTCAACTTGGTCTACTTGTACGTAGTAATCTTTATTGCGATCAAAAGAGTACGCGATCCAAGAAGCTACAATACCGATGAAGCTAGCGATAACCATCCACCAGATGTGCCATACAAAGCCGAAACCTAAAGTTAGTGAGAACGCACTGATCACAACACCAGCCCATGTATTTGAAGGCATGTGGATCTTAGAGTACTTTTCAGGCTTCTCATAAGCGATACCATGCTCTTTCTTGTAATGGTGCTCATCACGGTCATGGATCTTAGGTAACTTAGCGAAGTTGTAGAACGGAGGAGGTGACGAAGTAGCCCACTCAAGCGTACGGCCATTCCAAGGATCACCTGTCACGTCCATATTTTGCTTACGATTCTTGAAGCTAATAAAGCCCATGTAGAATTGTACTGCGATACCAGCTGCAACGATGAATGCACCGATCATTGCGATGATTAGCAGTGGCGTCCACTCAGGGTTGTCGTAGTAGTTAAGACGACGTGTCATACCGTTGAAACCAAGAATGTATAGCGGCATGAACGCAACGAAGAAACCGATTGTCCACAGTGCACAAGAAAGTTTGTTAAGTTTCTCGTCAAGCATCCAACCAGTTGCTTTTGGCCACCAGTATGTAAGACCTGCGAAGTAACCGAATACTGCACCACCAATGATTACGTTATGGAAGTGGGCAATTAGGAACAAGCTGTTGTGTAGTACGAAGTCAGCCGCTGGAACTGCCAGCATTACACCAGTCATACCACCGATCGTGAATGTAAATAGGAAGCTACATGTCCACCACATAGATGCTGTGAATTCAACACGGCCTTTGTACATTGTAAATAGCCAGTTGAATATCTTAACACCCGTCGGGACGGCTATGATCATGGTGGCGATACCGAAGAACGCATTCACGCTTGAGCCTGCGCCCATTGTGAAGAAGTGGTGTAGCCATACAACCATTGCTAGAACCATGATAACCGCTGTTGCCCATACAAGTGATGTATAACCGAACAGACGTTTACGAGAGAACGTAGCTGCAACCTCAGAGAAAATACCAAATGCAGGTAGAATTAGAATGTAAACTTCTGGGTGACCCCACGCCCAAATGAGGTTTACATACATCATTTGGTTACCGCCAAGATCATTAGTAAAGAAGTTTGTACCTAGGTATCTATCAAGTGTTAGAAGCGTAATTGTAACTGTTAAGATTGGGAACGAAAGAATGATTAGTACGTTCGCACACAATGACGTCCACGTGAATACAGGCATCTGCATAAGCTTCATACCAGGTGCACGCATTCTGATGATAGTCACGAAGAAGTTAACACCAGTTAGTAGGGTACCAATACCTGAAATTTGTAATGCCCAGAGCCAATAATCGACCCCGACCCAGGGACTATATTCGATACCTGATAGCGGTGGATATGCTAGCCAACCAGTAGCTGCGAATTCACCTAAGAATAGTGAGATGTTAACTAGTAATGCACCAACTACGAATAACCAGAAGCTCAGAGAGTTCAGGAACGGGAAGGCAACGTCACGTGCACCGATTTGCAGAGGTACAACGATGTTCATCAAGCCAACAACCAAAGGCATGGCTACGAAGAAAATCATAATTACACCGTGAGCAGTAAAGATCTGGTCATAGTGTTCGGGAGGAAGATAACCCGCGCCCACACTGTCAGCAGTTGCTAACGCTTGGTGAGTACGCATCATAATAGCATCCGCGAAACCACGGACAAGCATCACAATCGCTGCGATGACATACATAATACCAATTTTTTTATGGTCTACAGAAGTAAACCATTCTTCCCAAAGGTATTTCCACTTACCCATTTTCGTGATAAGTGCGAATAGGAATAAACCGCCAAGTATTGCACAGATCATTACTGGCAGAATAACAGGGTCATGAACAGGGATAGAATCCCAGGTCAGTTTACCCGTGAGCGGATCCGGATCTGTGATTATGGTAGCTTTACTTGCCATTTTGAACCCCAGTGTATTTCTCTATGGTTTTCTTAAAGTGCAGAGGGTCAACATCCGAGTAGTATACTACCGGATTGTCTTTTGATTTCTCGCTAAGCGCTTTGTAAGTAGGTTCGTCTAGCACAAGCTCTGATGCTTTAACTTTGTTAACCCAAGCATCGAAGCCTGCTTGGTCTACAGAGTGTGTTTTGAACTTCATACCTGAAAAACCAAAACCGCTGTAGTTTGCAGACATGCCTCTGAAGGTACCTTCTTCAGATGCCATTAGGTTAAGTCTATTTTCCATACCAGCCATCGCATAAATCTGACTGCCCAATCTTGGAATAAAGAATGAGTTCATCACCGTATCCGACGTGATTAAGAACTCAACCGGTGTATTCACTGGGATTGAGATTTCGTTGACGGTTGCGATTTGTTGTTCTGGATAGATGAATAGCCATTTCCAGTCCATCGCCACGACTTGAATAGTTAACGTATCTTCGTCTTTTCCTAGTGGCTTACGCGGGTCTAGGGTGTGAGACGTGACATACGTGAAATATGCAAGTGCTGCAATGATTAAACATGGCACAATCCAAACAACAAGTTCGATTTTTGTTGAGTGCTCCCAAGACGGCTTGTACTCAGCTTTTTTATTGCTAGTACGATACTTGTACGGGAAGTAAATAGACATAAATAATACAGGGATTATTACAATCAGTAATAAAGCCACAGAAATTATAATCAGGTTTTTCGCCTGTTCACCAATTGGCCCCGCAGGGTCAAAAAGAGCAAGCTCACAACCTGTTAGAAGAAACGCCATCGTAAAAACCATTACGAGTGACAAGGACTTTTTCAGCATATTCAACCTACTTGATATCGCGGGTAATTACCCCATTACCTGCCTGAATAAATTAACGAGATTAATGCAATTGAGAACTGTTTCCATTTACACCCCTCTCGCAGGGGAATGTTATAGGTAAAGTGTCAAAAATTCAAGATTCTATTGACTCGGATCAATACGTTTGAAATTCAAATTTAGATGTTTTTTGAGCAATCTGTGTCTAGACTGAAATGAGTGTTGTCAAAAACATAATTACAGAGGGCTGATATGAAGAGACTATTTTATTCTACAGATAGTTTGGACGATGCTGAAAAAATTTCTGATGAAGTTCACGAACTTGGTATCGATGACCACCATTTTTACGTGTTATCAAGAGATGAAAACGGCATTAAAACTCACCACTTACATGGATCAACACAAATCGAAAAAACGCAAATATTATCCGCAAGGAAAAGGGCAATGTTACTTGCTGGGGGCGCAGCGCTACTCCTTTTTTCTGTGTTATTTTTTTTCACTGATGCGGTGGATAAATTTTTACTACAAGCAATCGGTGCCAGTATCGTCGTAGGATTTATTGTCATGGTCGTCGTAAGGCTCGCAGGAAAATCTTTTGATGAATATTTCCAAATTCTGGTTGATGAGCATTTAGATGCTGGTGATGTAATCATAATTATTGATGTTGCCAAATCCCAAACCCATATTGTTGAGACGCAATTAGAAAATCACCCAAAGGCACAGTTTTTAGCCGATAGTTCCAACTTGGCGTCGCCTATTCCTGATTAAAAAATAGTGGTGATATCGGTCGCTTTGGAGAAAGTGGGTGATATCACCACTCGTAGCATCAACTTGTGATTGGAAATTTATGCCGCGGAGCTAACTTCCTTGTCAGATTTTTCATCCTTGATTTGCTTCAATTTTGGCAATGGGTTTCGCGAACCAACCGCTTCTTCTATTGAATTAAACCCGTCTTCTTTCAGTAATTTAACCAATCCTCGGTTTATCTCACTGATACTTTGTGGTCCGTCAAAAATTAATGTAGAAATCATATGTAAAATGCTGGCACCAGAGGTAATTTTCTCGTAAGCATCTTTGGCAGTAAATACGCCACCAACACCTATTATTGTCAGTTTACCTCTTGTTCTGCGGTAAACATGCCTGATGACATTAGTAGATATGCGTTGCAATGGTAAGCCACTCATAGCACCTTTATGGAATGGTAATTCATCTTTAACGTATTCTTGGTTGAATTTGGGCTTCGCTAGATTGGTGAGCACAACGCCGTCCATTTTGTGCTCGACACATGCGTCAACAATGATATTGATTTCTTCGAGCGTCATATCTGCTGCGAGTTTTACGTAAATGGGACGCCCTTCAACTCGATGCGCGTTTACAGCAATTAATAACGCATCCAAATTGTGTTTATCTACGAATGGCTCTCCATCTTGTGTATTTGGGCAGCTAATATTAATTGTATAATAGTCGCCGATATCCTTGAATAGAGACATGGTTTTAGTGTAATCGTCGATCGAATCTTGCAGATCAAATTCTGGTGTAATATTCGATTTGGCTGCATTAATACCTACTTTTAACTTGCCAAAATTAATACCTTTTAGTCTGGATGAAATTTTTTCAGCGCCTTGATTGTTGAGTCCATACCAGACAAGAATTGACTTTGATTTAACCATTCTAAAAAGCCTTTTCCCTGGGTTTCCAGGGCAAACTTCTCCAGTGAATGAGCCTAATTCTGCTAAACCGAAGCCAATCGAAGGGTAAATTTTGGTCAGTTCGCCATCTTTATCAAATCCTGCCGATAATCCTAAAGGGTTTCTATACTTAATGCCGTCAACTTCAATATTCAGACTACGATGTCCATAGTTAAAGAATATGGATGTAATCCAACGAGTAAGGAAATTAGAACCTAAAAAAACACCTACGCGTTTAAACATGTAGTGTGCATCTTCCGGATCCATCAGGAATATGAGCGGGCGAGCAGCCCTATAAAATAGTCGCAAGACAAAGTTACGTATGCCGATGATAAGGCGCATTTTGAACCTCCAAATTTGTCATCGTTTGTTGTTGTTAGGTGCTAGCAATTAAGCACATCAAGTAACCTATGCTTTTTAGCTTATGATCGATAAATAAAAATAGCAATAAGAATTATTATCATTTAAAGTTGTCATTAATCTATTTTAGGAGATGCTGATGAAAAAGCTGATGTTAAAGTTGCTGGGTGCGCATGTTAGTAAGCCTTCAGGGGGCTCTTTAGTGAGACCTATTTGGCAAAGCACCGGTGAAGTATTTTATCTTCTCAACACATTGCAGTTGCGTTATAGGTCGCAATATGGAAATGTTTCTGTGGACTCTTTTGATTTGAAAGAACTAACGCGAGAATCTGATGATCTCCATAGAAAGTTGGTCAGTGAGTTTGGGAGCGAGTTTACGGTTTCGGTTTGTGCGGTAGGCTGGGAAAAATTTGGTAAGCAAACCCGAGTTAAAGCGATTGATAATGCGGCTATCTTCAGATTTAACCAATCTCTTGGTATACAATCCCAAGCTGTGTTTCAACATCAATTCAATAATTTGGATGAAGTAAGTGTCAGTGATGTATCGTTAGCCAATGGCAATAACGTTTGTAAATATAACGATATTCACCTAAGCGAGTTCATAGCTCAGTTGTTAGATGCGAACAAACGAATTAACCATGACAGGGTGAAACGCCATGGAATTACAGGCGAAAACTTTCACAAGGATGTATTTGATAGGGTGATGCTTTGTTAGTTTTTTCAAAGAGTAGGCATGTCACAGCACTACTCTTTAACAATGCGTTACTGGTCGTCGTAAGTGGCCACTTCTTGTTCTAAAACAACGAGTTCGACGTTTGCCATTTTGAACATATCTCGTGTCTCTTGTGCCGCATGATAGCGCTTTTTAGCGACGACTTTTGAGATACCACAACTAATAATAAGCATGGCACATACTCTACAAGGCTCCATCGTACAGTATAGTGTACTGCCTTCCAGCGGAACGCCGTAACGTGCAGCCTGACAAATAGCGTTTTGTTCTGCGTGAATTGTACGTACACAATGCTGCCTTGTTGTACCATCCACATCGATGACTTGCTTCATGAGGTGCCCGACCTCATCACAATGTGGTAACCCCGATGGTGAACCAACGTAACCCGTTGATATTATTCTCTTATCTTTTACAATGATACAACCTGATTTTCCTCTGTTGCAGGTTGCTCTTTGGCCAACGCTGTCTACCAAATCAATGAAGTATTCGTCCCAATCCGGTCTCATTCTATACGCCTTAAATACTATTGAGTTGAGTCATTATACGCAGTATTTACAACAATACTAACAACTAAGCTAATTTAGACTTAAGCGTACATTCTATGCGCTGACTTGCTTCTTTGTTGATACATACTTTAAATTAATACATTTAGATATATAAACTAGCCCTAATAATAAGTGTAAAGTTATGAGAATATAAAGCTAGATAATATAAAGTATTTTTGAGTTTAGCTAATTTAATTCGAGGTAAGGGTTAATGATTAATAAGTGTTTTATATTTGCTTCAGTTTGCTGTTTTTTCGCTGCTTTATTACATGTTGGGTGCATTATATTTGGCCCGGATTGGTATCTGTTTTTAGGGGCTGGACAGCAGATGGCCAGCATGGCCGAAGCTGGGCTAATTGAGCCAACCATTATCACCTCAATGATTGCGATCATACTCACAATGTGGGGGTTTTATGGCTTATCAGGTGCAGGTGTTATCGTACAGTTACCCTTTCAAAATCCGGCTCTAGGCCTTATCGCATGCGTGTTAATTTTTAGAGGACTGTCATTTCCTTTGTTAATGCCTAAGTTTCCTGAAAACTCACTCACGTTTTGGGTTGTTAGTTCAGCGATTTGCCTCGTAATGGGAATTAGCTTTGCATTGGGAATATGGCTAAAAGTGAAAAATACACGGACGTGAGTTTGAAATTGTCAACATAAGAAGCAAGGGGTTTTACAGGTTTTTGCCAGTTGAGATGCCCAATACCTCCATATTTTCTGACTATATTAATAGCTGGCACCATATTTGATTGTGGTAAATAAACGGTATTAACAGTAACAAGCTACATTGCCTATCTCGCATAAATATTGGCCTATGTAGTGCTGTTAGATAATAAATCAGAATCGCGTGTACTATATCGGTGCGTAGTGCACCAAAAGGGGGCATTAATGAACTATTATGAAGTCAATTTTGATGGACTTGTTGGACCAACACACAACTATGCGGGTCTGTCATATGGAAACGTCGCGTCAAAAGCGAATGCGAGCAGGTTTTCAAACCCCAAGCAAGCGGCGCTACAAGGCCTCGAAAAGATGCGAACGTTGTCTCAAATAGGGTTACATCAGGGCGTATTAGCGCCCAATGCGAGGCCCGACTTGAAGACGTTGAGAGCTGCGGGTTTTTCGGGCAAAGATAGTGATGTCATTTTAAAGGCAGCCAAAACAGAGCCTCAACTGCTCAAAGCATGCTATTCTGCATCCTCAATGTGGACGGCCAATGCAGCAACGGTGTCTCCTAGCTGTGATACCCTCAATGGTAGAGTGCATTTCACGCCAGCAAACCTAAATAACAAGCTTCACAGAGCAATCGAAGCCGAAACAACAGGGCGTATTCTGCAAGCTGTTTTTGATAATGACGCGTACTTTACTCATCATCCAGCATTGCCTCAGCATCGTCTTTTTGGAGATGAAGGGGCTGCAAATCATACTCGTTTAACCGATGCATACGGTCACTCAGGCTTGGCGATATTTGTGTATGGCGAAGATATGCATAGCGCAGTAAAACCTCAGAAATTTCCCGCAAGACAAACACTGCAAGCTAGCCATGCAATCGCAAGGGGACATCAATTGAATCCAGAGCAATGCCTCTTTATACAACAAAACCCGCAGGTGATAGATGAGGGAGTATTTCATAATGATGTGATTGCGATAGGCAATGAAAATGTGTTTTTATTTCATCAAAATGCGTTTTATGATCAGACAAACGCGGTTCATGCAATCCGCCAGTCGTACACGGGTAGCCGGCCTCTGCATTTAATTGAGGTGTCGCAGGCGGATGTAAGTGTTGAAGAAGCTGTTAAAAGTTATATTTTCAATAGTCAGTTAGTGAGTTTACCAAGTGGTGGGATGGCTTTGATCGCCCCGAGCGAATGTCAGCAAGTGGATAGTGTTGAAACCTATTTAAGCGCCTTGAAACAGGCCAGTAATCCGGTTGATGAGATACTCTATCTTGACGTTAAACAGAGTATGCAAAACGGAGGCGGTCCCGCTTGTTTAAGATTAAGAGTCATATTGTCCGAGCTGGAGCTGGCAGCATCGAATCAGGCTTGTTTACTAACTGACCGCAGTTACGAAGCTCTATCAGCCTGGATCAATAAGCATTATCGAGATAAATTATGTGAACAAGATTTAGCTGATCCTCAGTTACTTAATGAGAGTTATACTGCGTTAGATGAGCTCACTCAAATCTTATTTTTGGGCTCCGTGTACGATTTCCAGCGAAGTTAAGCGCCTTGACCCTCTCTGTGCGCTAATTTTGGCGCACATGCCCACTTTATCCATGCTTTTTACATGTTTTTACGTTTATTCGAGACTCTTTCATTTTTTAAAGGTACAATTGTTTAAAGGATGAGAATAATAGAGCCCTGCTATCTAGGCTCAGAGGTTGTTTGGCACTTAAATATTGCCTAACAACATACCACAAGAAATTTAATCAAAAACTATAATATTTATATGTACGAATCATTAATAATGACTATGCAAAGCCTCAGCTTTGTTGGTTTGCTGCTTGTAATTATGTTTGTTGCCAAGTGGCTATACAATTTCACAACTCCATACAATACATTCAACGAAATTTTAATTAAGAAAAATGCCGCGTTGGCAACGTCTGTCGCGGGCTACATTGTCGCTGTTGCAATTATATTTTGTGCTGTGTTAATAGGCCCGAGTAAGGGCTTAATTAACGACTTGATTGCAGTTGCTGGCTATAGTTTGGCTGGCATGGTGATGTTGCTTGTTTCTCGTGTAATTAATGACAAGCTAATTTTGCATGCGTTCTGTAATAAAGCGCAATTAATCGAAAAACAAAATATCTCAACGGGAGTGGTACAAGCTGCAAGTTATATTGCCAGCGCTTTGTTGATTGGTGCTGCGTTGCACGGTGAAGGGGGTTGGTTGTCTGCAGTTGTATTTTATGCACTTGGCCAAATCACCTTGGTGCTTTTTGCGCGCACCTATGATTTATTAACGAGCTACAACCTGATGAAAGAGTTGGAATCTGGAAATAGGGCTGTTGCGGCGACATTTTCAGCTACTTTAATTGCATTGGGCATGGTACTGCTGCATGCACTTATTGGTGAGTTTGAAAGTTGGCATGCCAGTATCACGCTCTTTTTCCAAGACGCGGTAATTGGTTTTGTTGTTTTACCAATGGCAAGACTGTTTATCGACAAGGCTATTTTCCCATCCGTGTGTATAGATAAGGCTGTGGGAGAAGAGCACAATATGTCTGTTGCTTTAGTCGAAGGTGGTGTTGCCTTATCTGTTGCAAGCGTGATTGTGGTTGTATTGTAGCGATGAGTTTAATGAGGTTTGCTGCAACAACGCTTGTTGCGACTGTTTTAGCTTGGCTTTGTAAATTATATGTGCAAGAGCCTGTCTATTCGCTTGAAAACACCCCTTTTGTCAGCAGTAAAGATCACCAATCTGTCCCATATAAATTTACTATAAGCGAAGATGGTGCCATGGCCCGTTTTGAAGTAAAAGGGTATATGAGAGATAACACTTGGTCTAGTTTTGAGTTCGAAGTCTTCGGCACACATGAGACATATTTGTTCACGTACCACGATGAATTATGGACTGAAACAGGGCGTGACTCAGAGGGGGCATGGCGAGAGGCGCGTGACCATCTTTATTTTGACATTAGATTACCGGAATCCGGTGATTATCATGCGGTTTTACATACCTCAAAAGGCCCAGCTCTAAGGACATCTGCTGCGTCAAACCACTTCAATTTTCGAGTGTATGAAATAAATGGTGACAAAGAGTGGCTAAACTTGGCGATGTGGCTGTTAGGCATACTCTGTTTTGGCGCCTTTGTCATCGTAGATATTTTTGGCAATCGCAAATCATCCAGTAATTATGGCTATGATTTTAGACAACAACGTAGAAAAAATAAGCTCATGCCAGTTGCGTGGCTACTCATATTTTATGTGTTTATTTTGTCAGTGATAACTGCAATAGCATGCCGTGACAATGACCTACTAATAGACTACCGAGCGAAATCGGCGTCAAATAAAAACCTTAAAGTAGATCGTCAATTGCGTGAGCACAGTATGTCTAGTGCTGGATATAGAACACGCAGTGGCATTGGGGGCAAATAGTGCTTCGTGAAAGTCATATACTGCTGTTTAGTATTTTTATAGCTGGGTTATGCTCAATTGTCTACGAGCTATTAATTGCAACTACTGGGTCTTACTTTCTCGGTGACAGTATCACCCAGTTTTCACTGACTATTGGCGTATATATGGCCTTTATGGGAGTCGGGTCATACCTGTCTCGCTTTATTAAAGATACGCGGCTTTTATCCCAATTTATTGGATTTGAATTGGTGCTGGCGCTTATTGGTGGGCTTAGCGTTCCTCTTCTGTACTTAGCTTATGCAATCGATATATCGGTGCAAGTAACCTCAGTGGCACTCACTGCGATAATTGGTACCTTGATAGGGTTGGAAATTCCACTACTCAGTCGTTTAATGGAGAAGCACTACAGCTTGAAAGCGAACTTGTCCAACGTACTTTCACTAGATTATTTTGGGGCTTTGCTGGCTACATTACTATTTCCATTTGTTTTTCTTCCTTGGTTGGGGATTTTTAAAACGTCCTTAATGTTTGGGCTAATTAATTTATCTATAGCGATGTCCTTATTGTGGTATTTTTCTCCACAAATATTGGATAGGCCTAAATATCAACTGAGATTTTGGTTGTTAATAGTATCGGTCATTTTGTTGGGTACTATGGTTTCAAGCCATAGCTTAAACAAAGCATGGAACGGCCATGTGTTTGATGACCCGGTGGTCCATAGTGAACAAACTCAGTATCAGCAAATTGTGATGACCCGGCACAAGAACGATGTGCGGTTGTATCTCAACGGTGGACTGCAATTTTCTTCTATGGATGAATACCGTTATCACGAAGTATTGGTGCATCCAGCTATGCAAAGGGATGAGGCAATTGAAAATGTTTTGGTCCTGGGTGGCGGGGATGGCTTGGCCGTCCGAGAGTTACTTAAATACGATCGTGTTAAAAACATCACTTTAGTAGACTTAGACCCCGCAGTGGCAAAGTTAGCCAGGGAAAATCATTATCTTGTCGAACTTAACAACGATGCCTTAAACTCAGAAAAAGTCACTGTTTGGCATGGTGATGCGATGGTATATTTGCAGGAATTTAATAACAAATTTGATCTGGTTATCATTGATTTACCAGATCCGAAAACGGTGAGCCTAGCACGTCTGTACTCTCTGCAATTTTATCGTTTGGTAGGTAAAGCTCTTAATGAACATGGACGGTTAGTCACTCAAGCGACCAGCCCATTTTTCGCAAAGGATGCGTTTTGGTCTATTCGCAACACAATAGCAGCCAGTGGCATGAAAGAGGTAAATACATTCTTTGTGAATGTGCCCTCTTTTGGCGAGTGGGGATTTGTAATGGGATGCAAATCTCAATGTGGGTCACTTTCTACAGAGCGTCAGGTTGAAACTCGTTTTTACTCGCAAGCGCTAGATGATGCGATGCAAGTGGTATCACGAGACCAGACAGTGGCGCAAAAAGTGGTGAGTACATTAGATAGGCCTAATGTCTTGTACTTATACCTCGAAGGTTGGCGTTATTGGAATTAATCAGCTGTACTAGCATGCGCTTTTCTCCGCGTAGCAATACGCCATCAAATAGGTAACTAAACTTAAATACTCATAGTTAGTCTATAGTTATTAATGGGTTACAGCAGCACTTCCGAGACCCTGCGTTGAACTGGAAAAATGTACCCGAAATCAGAAGTGAATTATTGAAGTTGTTGTTTATACTTTGATCATCCTATCTAGGCATGTAGTACGTGTTCTAGTCGATTAGCAATCCTTTGGTTCGATTATTCGGTTTTGCTTGAGGTAGATAGTGATGTTCATACGATAACCAATATGTGGGTGATTAGCTATGTCACTAGTACTTCGATGCGCACGTGTTTTTGTGGCTTTGATTGCATGTTGTACGGGTTTCCTGTGTACTGCACAGGGAATCGAGTCAACAGGCGATGAAGCATTACGGAAAACAATATCAGAACTTCACAATGCCTTAATTGATAAAAACTACCAAGCAGCTTTTGAACGCGCAGACAACGCGATTAATGAATTTGCTGGCGACCCTAACTTTGACTTTTTATATGCTCAAGCAGCACTCGAAGTCGCAAAATACGATGAGACCATATTCGCACTTGAGCGAGTACTTGTCAGTTGGCCTGACCATGTCCCTAGCCATTATTTGTTGGGACTCACCTATGCAAAGCAAAAAAACTATGCCCAAGCTAAAAATATTTTACAAGGGCTAGAATCAGCACAATTAACACCTGCTATGCGCAAAAATGTGCGAGCTGCTCTGAAGTCTGTTGAGACGCGCTCTAGCCAATTGGAAGAGTCATTTAAACATTCAATCTCGCTGGCGCTTGGTCACGATTCAAATGTGAATAGTGGCGCCCTTGATGACCGCATCGTCATTGGCGGGATCCCCTTCTTATTGGATGCAACTAGCCAAAAAACCGCCGACAATTTTATGCGCTTTCGTTATAACTTCCGAGCTAAGTGGCAACAAACCCAGCACGATGCATGGAAACTAGATGTAGACTATTCAGATCAGCGGCACCAAGACACCGACGAATTCGACCGCTATCAAGGGACGATTAGAGTTGGATATGAGCACAAAAAGGATAAAACCGCTTTTTCAGTTGGTGGCCAATTTGGCGTGTTAACGTTAGACGACAACACATACCAACAAGACTTTGGATTGTATGCCAGTACGCAATATTACTTTTCTGAGCACTGGTTCACGGCCTTAAGTGGATTTGTGTTTTTACAAAATAATGTACAAGACAGAAATCTGGATAGCCGAATTTACACACTACAAGGTGGCCTTGGTCACGCTTCTGACCTTTGGTTAGTGCGGGTTGATGCTGGGTATACATGGCAACCTGCGCGATATGATGAAGGTGAGCACTACGGACGAGACTACGACTTTATTTCGGGATCTGTGGCGCATAGAACGTCAGAAAATAGTTTGCTCACTTTTAAAGCGCAATACAGAGACATAGAACATCGAGCTGTTCATCCATTCTTTTTGCAAACACGAAATGAAGAGCTCGTGATATTAAACCTGAGTTGGCGTTACCAATGGGATGAAGCTTGGAGCGTAGATGTAGCAGCGTCATACTACGACAAACACAGCTCCATTACCTTGTATAGCTATGATCGCACAGAGTGGTTCACAGGAGTCCGTTATGAATTCTAACCTTACACTGTTCAATGAAAAGCAGTTTTATGCCGGGGTTTTGGCACTCAGTTTGTTTTTACCATTCACTGCGTCTGCTGCGCAAGCGGGCAAAACCATTATGTCCCGAGGTGAAGTCGTCGCTACCGATACAGCGACTGATGCATTGAGAGATTTAAAAAGGCGAAGCCCAATTTATGATGTTGATATTGTCAATACAGGAGCCTCAGGACAAGCTCAATTGCGGATGCAAGACGGCGCATTGATTGCGCTCAAAGCACAAACCCAACTCAAAATAGATGAATATCAAATTGGCACGGGAGAAAGCGGCTCTGTCGTTATGGAGTTGATATCTGGTGGTTTGAGGACGATTACTGGAGAAATAAAAGGGGATAAAGGGAACTACAAGCTCAAAACACCTGTGGGCAGTATCGGTATACGAGGAACGCACTATGAAGTTGAATGGAAAAACAATGAGTTATTCCTTGCCGTGTGGGATGGCACGATTGAGTTAGATATGAGCAATGCAACGGGGGGAGGAGAAGGACCTGTATTACTGGGTAAAGGTGGGGACTTTTCTTTCGCAAAAGTGAATCAAAGTGGTGCGGTGACATCTTTACTGAAACCGCCATCAGAACTCACTTCAATTTCTTCTACGGTAAGTCAGTCTGCACAAGGGTCTGAGTCCGATGAAGAAACGGTTGCGATTTCAAATACTGAGGTAAGCACCTCAACACAGACCTCTCTGCCGTTTTTAGCTGGGAATGTGTCGCAAATTGTGAGGGATGTGTCGCAGAATGAATTTATCAATGAACAAGAGCTTGACAGCTTGGGCGTCAAACCCCTTTCGGAACTGATTGCCGAACGTTCAGGCAGCACTGCGTATTCGGTATTAGACAGAATTGATGCTGTGTCTAGCTTAGGCGCGGTCAGCACCATTGATATGCAAATGACAGTGAATTTTGATAGGGGAACCGTAGAACAAGGGGCATTGTCTTTCCAGGATTCTGGCGGCGAGTGGTTTGCTGCGTTTAACGGCTTGATAAATCAAGAAGGGATGACCTTGGGGGTGAATTTTGCTTCTCACGGGCAAAATTTGGCTACAGGTACCATACAAAGTCAGTTTACCAACGGTTTAGACCGCTTAACTGGTTCATTTAATTTGCAAGAAGTAGAGAACCCGAGTGTTGTTGCTCAAGGGGCTTTCATTTTAAGTCAGCCTTAGGAGATGGAAATGCGTATTCAGTCAATTTATCAAACGCTTACGGCTGTGCTTGTATCAGGCTTTTTACTCGTTGCATGTGGGGGGGGAAGTGACAATAAACCACTCCAGCAGTCAAACGACACGGGAGACAATGTTTCTTCAGCACCGCTTACCCCTCAACAACCTAATTTGATTTCACACGTACCAAAGGTGGTCGAATTTTCTTATCAAACTCGATATCGGTTCGCTCGCCTCGAAGAAGGGCAAGTTGTAGATGATGTGATGATCAATGGCACCGGCGATCTGATACATCCTACAGATACGATAACAGAGCGTGGTAATTTAACCGTTTCCGTTGAAAATATTGAAGATCCAGACGGCATTAGTCGAGTCTTAATTGGTTTTAATGATACCGAGCAAGCCATCGTACTTTGCGAAAGTAACTGCTCAACCCCATTCAAATTTACCCAAACAGGGATAAACCCGTTTAATTTTGGACAAGCGCGAGGTTCAATCAATATTCAAGTGTGGGTAGAGGACTTGAGCGGCAATGTGACGGTCGTTGCTACAAAGCAAGTAAACTGGCTACCAAGAAGTGTGGTGGTTGAACCCACGCAAAGAAGTGAGGACGGTACTGTATCTGTGAGCTGGCAACCATTGGATGAAGCACTGCGTTATAATGTGTATCTTGCTCAATCGCCTATAAACACACTTTCATCTGTTACCGCATTACCTGATGGCAGAAGGGTAATTGCACTGACTGAAACCAATCAAGATTTCACCGGGCTTGACGCCCAAAAGCATTATTACTTGCGAGTAACGGGCATTGATGGCAGTGGCGAGAGTGCGTTTAGTGACTCAATTATGTTGCCCGCAACCGAATTAATTTTTCCAGTAGCGAATAATGATTCATTTACTGGGGCGCAGTTCCAAGCGGTCTCAGGAAATGTTTTAAGTAATGACCAAGATTTAGGATTCGGGCCATTGCAAGTTGTGTTGCCGGTTCAGGTATCTCCACAAAATGGCGAATTGAATTTACAGTCCAATGGTAATTTTACATATACGCCAAAAGAGAGCTTCTTTGGCTCAGATAGCTTTGTTTATCAAGTGATAAATACGCAGGGGGCAACGGCTCAAGCGACGGTGAGTATCAACATCGAACGCACGAATCAAAACCCCATGGCCTTACCAAACAGCTATGCCTTGCAAAAAAACAGTGAGCTTTCTATTTCTGGTGGTGGGTTACTGGTCAATGATATTGACTTTGATGGTGACTCTGTATCTGTAAATACAACCCCCGTCGTGGATGTTCAAAATGGTACATTGACCTTGAATTCTGACGGTACGTTTACATACGTACCAACAGCTGATTTTGTTGGTTCAGATTTCTTTGAGTACCGCATCGAAGATGGCAATGGCGGGTTTGCAACAGCTGATGTATCTATCAGTATCGAAGAGGAATTGACAAACACTCCCCCGACCGCCGTCAATGACAACTATCAAACAAGTGAAGATATCTTGCTGCAAATATCCGCCCCAGGGATTTTGGATAACGATACGGACGACCAGCTAGACAGTGGCAGTACAGACCTAATTAACTTGCAAATAGAAATAGCTGAGACTACCAAAAATGGCGCGCTTGAGCTAACGAGTGAAGGGGGGTTCAGATATACCCCAGGAGAAAACTTCTCAGGGCAAGATTTCTTTGTTTATCAAGTTTCTGATTTACAAGGCGCAACGGCGACAGCGTTTGCGTTGATAGATATTGTTCCTGTGAACGACCCGCCTATGGCCTTAGATGACTCAGTCGAAGTAACGGCAGGTGCGCAAATTGAGATAGATGTGGCCAATAACGACTTAGACATTGATGGGGTATTAGATCTTTCTACACTCTCCGTGGTGATGGAGCCGATGCACGGTAGTTTGTCACTGAACAGTGCCAACAAGTTTGTGTATCAAAGTGAGTCAGGGTTTGATGGTACGGACTACTTTACGTATACCGTGAAAGACAATGAAGGGGCAGTCTCAAATGAAGCGTTCGTTTATATTTTTGTGACTACAGAAAACATACCGCCGGTGGCGGCGAATGATGCCGCATCTACCACGCAGGATACCGCCGTTGAAATTAACGTACTGGCAAATGACAGCGATCCTGATGGAAGCCTAAATGGGGTGTCGTTAGAAATTGTCACATCACCTAAAAATGGGAGTACCAGCATCAATACTTCTGACCACGTGGTGACTTATTTACCGGAGTCAGGCTTTGTTGGTATCGATACATTCGAATATCGGGTACAAGATAATCGCGGCGATTTTTCTAATACGGCAATTGTCACTGTATCAGTAAGTGAGGCCAATCAGCCACCGGTTGCTAACAACGATAGCGCGGAGGTAGAGATAGGGAGTTCGGTCTTTATTAGTGTGCTTGAAAATGACACAGATGAAGATGGGTTGATTGATTTCAGTACGCTAGAATTAGTGGCTTCGCCCAGCAAAGGGACGGTGAGTCTTGGTTCTACTGGTTCATTTACCTATCAGCATACCGGTACGGCAGTCGGTACTGATAGCTTCTCTTATCAGGTCAAAGACAATGCTGGTGCGCTGTCTAACATTGCACTTGTGTCAATCACGATTGTAGAACCAGACACAACACCTATCGCTAATCCTGATAGCGCAACGCTTGATAAAAATACGTCAGTAATGATTGACGTTTTGGCAAATGATAATGCTAAAGGTTTGGCGTTGGTGCCGTCGACCGTGGAAATCATCACCCCAGTGGGCCATGGCTCGACGTTTATTGATAGCTTGACTGGCACTGTCAGTTATATTCCTATGAACAATTTTGTTGGCAATGACTCGTTTACATATCAAGTGAGTAACAATGCATCTCAAACATCGAATGTTGCGACCGTTTCTATTGTTGTGAACAATAAGAATTATGCGCCGAACGTGTCAGGTAATTCTGCAAACATTCAGACTAATGTGTCCAACGGTGACCTTGTGCTTCAAGTGAGTGCGTCTGATCCAGATGGGGATGATATTAGTTTTAGCTTAACCGGTGTAAATGCAGCGCTTTTTGCTATCGCCCAAGATGGCAGGGTCACGGTAGCAAATGCGACACAAATCGCGTCGAACGGTGCAACGACATACGCGCTGACAGTAGAAGTCTGCGACAGTGTATCACCTCCTTTATGTAGCTCAGCTTCAATCACCATAAATGTGACTGTGGCACAGACCATATTTGTTGCCAATAAACTGACGACATTTGGTTCAGATGGAGAAAAAGTCGTTCGCTTGCGGGCATCAATGGAGTACCACGAAGTCGGGCAGTCAATAGTACTGTCTGATGGCAAAGTATTAGTTGTGGGCGGTGTTGGAACTTGGGTTGAGAGCATCAGTCGTAATATTCACAGAGCGGTCGTGACTAAACTAATGCCTGATGGCTATCCTGATACGAGCTTTGCAAACCAAGGTGTATTTGAGAGTTATTTTGGCATTGAAGTGTCCGACCAACCGCAAAATATTGTGGCCAAGGTCGTTGCGGTAGACAGTGAAAACCGAATTTATGTCGCAGGTTATGCTGACTTTGGTAGCACTGAAGCGCAAGAACTCTTGTTATTCAGATTAAATTCTGATGGCTCCCATGATACCACGTACGGTGCGGGTTCTGGTTATACCAAGTTGCCACTGACCACTGGGGCTCGCATCACGCCTGTTGCGATTATGGTTGACGATTCGCAAACTGTGACAGTTCTGAGTGATGTGAAAATTGGAGAGAATACGACGATCAGCCTGACTAGAGTTGACTCTTCAGGCGGGATAAGTGGTTCGTTAGATTTGGCGCCTGGATCTTCGCAATATGCAGACGGGTTTGTGGATTTGGGTACCCACTTGCTTGTTTATGGTGAGGTGATGTCAGAGGCTGGTAACAAAGATCTCCTGTTTGCGAGGGTCAATAAATCAACTTTGTTGCTGGATACAAGCTTCCAATCTTCAGGCTTCTTACAAATTGACATTTATAGTGCGTCATTTGATAACCAGGTACATGATGTTGTCCAACTCAGTGATGGCAAAATTTTGCTCACGGGAGATTCTTATTTAACGGGCGGCAGTGATAAATCGGTGTTCGTCATGCGTTTAGACAGTGATGGCAATATGGACACCACGTTCAATACGAGCGGATATATCCTTTATGAATTGAATCAGTTACCTGCGTCAGGTATTGAAGGTCAAGACTTCTCCACATGGAATGCATACGGCTTTGGCATCTTTGCTGACGATAGCCATTACTATGTTGGTATTGGTCGAGGGTTATCGAGCTCTTCTTCAAATGCGGCTCAATTGATAAGGACAGATCACAATGGGGTGATAGATAGTGCGTGGTTACCTGACAGCGGTGGCCCAACGGCTTATCGTCAGTTTTTATTGGCACCTGTCGATTTACATCGTACTGCTCAAGGGTTACTGATGTATGGCTATCAATACCGTTCTGTGGGGAATAACTTCTTTTATTCTCTATGGTTGGGTGAGTTTACGTTAGACGCGCAATTGAATTCTAATTTCGGTTCTAGTGGTCAGGTAGATTTAGATACAGGCTCTGATAATGAGACCTTTGCGACTGGACAAGGTGCTTTATCTACTTCTAATCAACTCTTTATTTCGGGCTACACAACCACATGGCAAGACGGTGAAGTGCCGTATATCTATAAATTGGACGATACGGGTAAAGGCGTGTCGGCATTTGGTGGTTTGGGCAAAGCGCAGTTCGCTTTGAGCAATTCTGGAACGACGACGGCCATGGTTGAGACTGCTGCAGGTAACCTATTGCTAGCGGGCAATCAAAACACAAGCCAAGCTTTCATTGTCAATATGACCAACGCTGGTGTACAAGACTTTGACTTTATTCCAGGGAGTAGTGGTAGTGCCATTAGTATCAATGCTGGTGAATATGGTGGCACGGGCAGTACGATTGCGATAACCAAACTGTATAGCCTTGCGACTGGCGATTTCTTAGCGTTTGCTAAAATCAATGATGGTTGTATAGATCAAAGCCATGCGTTTATTTACTCCAATGTTGGAATTATGTCTGGGCATTTTCAATACCCAGTTCCAAGCGGGGTCTCTTGTGGCACCACTGCACGAGGGATTGACTTTATACATCCAGTTTCAACCTTTTTAATTGGGATTGGTACTGACGAACAAGAGTTTACAGAGCCACGTGTTATTTTGGCTAAAGCGACGGTTACTGGCGTATTAGATCCAACTTTTGGTACTGCAGGTGTTGCTGCGTTAGATATTGGTTTGGTCTCTGGTGAGACATTGACGCTTAAGGGGTCTTTTGTCGACGGTGAAGGACGATTTGTCATTTTTGGCACCGGAGGCACTAAAAACTTTGTTGTGAGAGTGAACAGTGATGGTACGTTAGATACAACCTTTGGTGCGAGTGGGGTGCTCATATTTGAACAACTGGGAACAACGGCTGTCGCGGTCAAACAAGGTTGGGCACAGAGTACCGGTGAGTTGGTAATGTTCTTACAAGCTACGTCAGGGTTGGATGTGTACGTCGCAAGGGTGAAATTAGACGAAGAGCCGGGGACCTTTGACTTGTCGTTCAACTCTGTCGGTTATCAGCAGTTTAGCGCGACAATGACAGGACAGCTTGAGTCTGCTATTAGTTTAAATAATGGTAATAGTTTTGTCCTTGTATTACAGCAAGATGAACCCAAAGTGATTGTTCTTCAGGCTGGTAAGATTGAAGTGTCAGACTAGCTGGCAGTGAGGTTTGTAAATAATGAAGTTAAAATTTTACGGCGTGAGGGGGTCTATCCCCACGCCGGGGCCTGACACAGTAAAATATGGGGGAAACACCGTATGTGTTTCCTTGCAAAGTAATGCCGGTGCTCACGTGATACTCGACTCAGGCACAGGGATCAGATTGCTGGGAGATGAACTCCTGAGGGACAAAAGGCCGATATATATATTACTTAGCCACAATCATTGGGATCATATTCAAGGTTTTCCGTTTTTTGTTCCGGCTTATATGCCCAAGCGCGATATTACAATCATTCCTGGTATTACCGAAGAATTGGCACCGGATGCGATTCTAAAACAAATGCAGGGGAGTTATTTCCCGGTAAAATCCACTGATTTGCCAGCCGATGTTAAGCTGCACATCCAAAAGCAGGATTCATGGCTTTATCAAGACATAAACATTGATCGCAAAGCGATGAATCACCCAGGGGGGGGGAGTGCATATCGATTAACCGTAGATGGCATGACTATCGTCTATGCCATTGACAATGAACTATACCCACCAAATGAACCTGTCACAGACTTTGATGAATGGGTCGAATTTGTGAATGGGGCTGATTACCTCATTCATGATGGTCAATTTATTCCAAGTGATTACCCTCTGAAAATGGGGTGGGGCCACTCGCAAATAAAAGATGCGCTCGCGCTAGCAGAGCAAGGACAAGTAAAAAACCTTGTGATAATCAGTCACGATCCGGCAAGGTCAGACCATGATTTGGACCAAATCGACAAGAATATTAGAAATAGCAACTATCCCTTCAATACAATCTTGGCCTTTGAAGGCCTTGAAATAGCATGACTTTAAGAAAGTGGTTTAAGCTGTACCGACTACAGTGGGTTACCGGTTCAGTGATAACGCTTTTATTTATCCTGCTTCATTTATTGGCTCTGTCTCCAGCCTCTCCGTATGGTCAAGTTATCAAAAGGTTTGAGGGGTTAGCCTACGATGTCCGCTTGAAAGAGTCTTTAGAGTGGCAACAGCGCTCATTTTTACCCATTGTGATAGTCGATATTGATGAACAAAGCTTAATTGACGTGGGGCGCTTTCCATGGAGTCGGCATGTTATGGCGCGTCTACAAACACAGTTGGCTAATGCGGGCGTTGCGGTGGTTGCTTATGATGTTTTGTTTTCTGAGCCAGAGCTTAACCCTGCCATGCAAGTGGTACATCATTTAGGTGGTAAAAAAGCCGAAATGATTAATACCTTAGAGACACTTGCACCGGATATAGACGCTGATATTGCGTTTTCAAAAACACTCGATGCCACAGACACAGTGCTTGGTATGCTATTTGAACATCAAAAAGACATTCTTGTTGGTAAGCTACCGACGCCTATTTTTTCTGGCGATATTACTCCTAGTGATCTACCAATTCCTGATTTTGCAGGTCATGTCGCAAACGTCAAAGTGTTGCAATTGAATAGCCCTGGCACGGGATTTATAAATAGTGCCCCTGATGGAGACGGATTTGTTCGTTATTCTATGCTCATGATAAAACACAATGGTCAAGCCTTTCCTGCGCTTGCTCTTGAGGCTGCGCGGTTATACACCCTCGCTGATGAGGTAAAAATTATTGCAAAACCTTTTGGTGATGGACACAGTGTTCAAGGGATTAAGCTTGGTACAACACTCATCCCAACGGATGACTATGGTCGGGTTGCGATCCCCTTCAGAGGACCTGCTTTCAGCTTTCCGTATGTATCGGCAACCGACGTACTCAAGGGGGAAATCGATGCGGCGCTTTTTGATCAGGCAATTGTATTTGTTGGTACATCTGCGGTAGGGCATGCAGATTTGCGGACAACGCCCGTGGGTGTGCAATACCCCGGCGTGGAAGTACATGCAAATGTGCTGGAGGGACTTGTTTTTCCCGAACTCCTTCCATCTAGGCCTGACTGGATAGATGGTGCTGTTGTTGTTTTGTTACTGGCTTTGGGGATCATTACTTCTATTATCTTACCTGTATTGGGTGTGTTTGGGATGACACTCGTCGCAATAGGCATAACCGGTTGTTTTATATTCTTTAGTTTTTATGCTTGGATTGTTTGGCGGCTCGATTTCCCTCAAATTGCAGTGCTTGGGTTAACAGTCACTCAAACCACCGTGTTGGGTAGTTTAGGTTTTGTAAAAGAACACAAAGAACGTGTACAAATAAAGTCTATTTTTGATCAGTACGTACCACCCGCGCACATAGCGTCAATGCTGGAGCAGCCAGATCAAGCCTCTATGGAAGGAGAAAAACGCGTCATGACAGTATTGTTTGCCGATATTCGCGAGTTCACAAGTATTTCAGAGTCTCTCGATGCCGGTCGCTTAAAAGCCTATCTAAATCAATATTTCTCACCAATTACACAGATAATTTTCGAGTACCAAGGCACGATAGATAAGTATGTGGGTGATATGGTTATGGCTTTTTGGAATGCGCCTTTATTGGTAGAAGCGCATCCTGAGTTAGCCGTTAAATGTGCAATGCAAATGCAGGTTCAAGTGGATGAACTGCAAGACAAGATGACAGCGCAAGGGTTTCCTCCCTTTGCAATTGGGATTGGTCTTAATACTGGCGACATGAATGTCGGAGATATGGGCTCCGAATATCGCAGGGCGTACACGGTACTAGGTGACGCGGTCAATTTGGGGTCACGCTTAGAAGGGTTAACAAAGTTCTACGGCGTTGGCATTTTAATTAGTGAAATGACCTATGAGCATTGTCCCAACATAATTTTTAGGCCAATCGATAAAGTGAAGGTAAAAGGCAAAAACGTCGCAGTTACCATTTATGAGCCTATTGCATTGAAAAGTGAGGTGACCAAAGCACAATTGGACGAGTTAGAAGCACATAATTCCGCTTGGAAGATGTATTTATCGCAATGTTGGCAGGAAGCTTTGCCAGCTTTTACTAAACTTATAGAGTTGCAACCACAACGAAAGATTTACCGACTTTTGTGTGAAAGAGTGCGTGAGATGCAGGTAAACCCTCCTGGGGAAAGCTGGGATGGAAGTTACACGCACAAGTCTAAGTAGAAAGGCATGATGGGTCATGGATTTGTCTATTAGTAAAACAGTCACTGAAGAAGTACTTGTAGAAAGCAATATTGCACTCAAGCATTTATTGAAGTTGGCAACCGAGCTGTCTGCTGAGCATGACACAGACAGATTATTAGAGCATATTTTAGAGTCTGCGATTGCTTTGAGTAACGCTGAAGGTGGCACGATTTACGCTGTTTCGGAGGATGAGCAGCTCAATTTTGCTACGCTGATAAATGAGCCATTAGGGATGCATATGGGTGGTACGTCCGGTGTAGAGATCCCTTTTCCATCTATTCCTATTTATCTGGAAAGTGGCAAGCCGAATGAAAGCGCATTGGTGGCGCTAGCAGCAGCTAAGAAAGAACTGATCCGCATAGACGATGTATATGATTGCAGTGCCTATGATTTATCAGCAGCGCGTGCAATGGATAAAAAGACCGGATACCACACTCAATCAGTACTGACAGTCCCTATGGCAAACCATGAGAGAGATCTCAATGGCGTACTACAGCTCATTAACCCCAGAAGCAACGGTAAGGTTGTACCGTTTTCTACCTCGCTAGTGGAATTGATATGCTCGATCACCTCCTTGGCGGCAGTGGCCATTACAAACCGTCAGCTTATTGATGATATGGAAACACTGTTTCAAGCCTTTACACGTTTGATTGCAAAAGCCATTGATGAAAAGTCACCGTATACGGGAGGGCATTGTAGACGCGTTCCTGAATTAACCATGATGATAGCTGAAGCTGTGCACAACGCAAAACAAGGGCCAATGGCTGAATTTAGAATGGACCAAGCTGATAGGCATGAATTGTCACTCGCGGGATGGTTACATGACTGTGGAAAAATTGCTATCCCTGAATATGTCATGGATAAGGCCACAAAACTGCACTCCGTTTACGATAGGATTGAGCTGGTTGTTGCGAAAATAGAAATTGCAAAACGTGACGTGGAGCTAAGCTATACAAAAGACATTGTTCGAGCAGAAGTACTCGATGAGCAAGAAAATGCCAACCAGTTGAAGCAAGAGTTAGCGTGCAAACTGGCAGAGCTCGACGAAGAAAGTGCTTTTTTGCAAAAGGCGAATATTGGTGGTGAGTTTATGAGAGAAGAAGATCAACAAAGGGTGCAAGCCTTGGCTGACCGCTTTTGTGTTGAAATCGCATCTAACTCTCAGCCCTTACTGAGTGAAGAAGAAGTGTATAACTTAAGTATTGCCAGAGGCACACTGACCAAAGAAGAGAGGTTAGTTATAAATAAACACATGGATATCACACTAGAAATGTTGGAGGCGCTGCCTTTTCCTAAGCACCTTCGTCGCGTGCCTGAATTTGCTGGTGGCCATCATGAAAAAATGGATGGCACAGGCTACCCAAAAGGATTGACTCGAGAACAAATGTCGGTCCCCGCAAGAATTATGGCAATCGCGGATATTTTTGAAGCTTTAACTGCCGCAGACAGACCGTACAAGGATGCCAAACCGCTCAGTGAATGTTTATTCATTATGGGGAAAATGAAGCTCGGCGATCACATTGACCCAGATTTATTCGATGTGTTTGTCAATTCTGGCGTATACCTTGATTATGCGAAGGAGTATCTAAAGCCCGAACAGATTGATGAGGTTGATGTGACCAAAATTCCGGGCTACGGCTCAGATTGACCTTAGTGAACGGGATCAATTAACACGCCAGGGGGGATTGCGGCGATTTTCGCCAGCCCAATACAACTTTATTTGATTCCCTGAAGGGTCAAACAGGATGGCCTCTTTCCATAAGTAGCGTTCCATAGTGGGCAATTGCTCAAATGTCACACCTTTATCTAGTAGCGTATGAACCCATTCTTCTAACTGTTCGTGTTCAAAATAAATGGTTGCGCCATTGTTAAATGCTGCAGATTCCAAAGAGAGAGAAAATGTACTGTCTCCTTCAGGGCATTCAAATCGAGCATAATGCGGCGTATCAACGATTAACGTGAAGCCGAGCAACTGATAAAACGCGACGGCCTTGTTCATGTCAATGACAGGCAGAGTGACTTGGTTCAGTTTCATAACATATGGATCCTTGTTCTAATTTCATTGAGCTTATTGATTTATCATTGTTGTTTTTAAGCTGAGGACTCGATGCCACAGCTTGATACATGGTTGAGTAGTTCGGGAAAAAATCCCAAAAATAATTGCTCAAGTTCAGCAAAGTTTGCTTCTATCTCTTCGCCGATACCTGCAAATTGATTGTTAAACCGTATGCGTTTGGAGATATTGTCCAAAGCTTGGTTAGTTCCCTGCAAAGACTGATAATGTGCAAACCAATCATGCGTGATGATATTGCCCACCACGTACTGCATCCTGACCGGCATGTATGTGATGTTTTGTTGTAAAAGGGAATAGCTCCGTTTTTTGAAAGACTCGAAGTCTTCTGAGTAGAACACATACCAGTTAGAAATGAGCAAATGATCGTACAAAACATCCAATGCGACGCCAGAAAAGCGTTTCCTTTTGTCGCTGAACAATGATTTAGAGTACTTCACTGCTTCATGCTGGTCAGTGAACTTATCTACCAAAATATGATTGGCCAGTCCTTTTTTAACTCGTGGGTTGAGCGCACTCGGATCCAGCCCTTTTTGAAAGTCTCCGAGTAAATTTCCAAAATAGGAGTCGGCGTTATTTTGTGCCAAAAACAAGTGCGCTACATAATTCAAATAAATACCTTTGCAAGACAGTGGATTTTAGATTCCAGTGAATGGTTGTTAGGCCATGCTAAGTTTATAAGGGCTATTCGCCGATTTATCAATGTTAATTCAGTTGAGAACAATCAGTATGTCCAAATTTTATAGCGAATAAAAATGCTTGTATGTCAATAAACTGAAGAAAGCAACATTGTGATTTTTTCTCTACCAGTAACTCAACTTTTCCGTTGTTCTGCTAATCTTAAAGAACGAATAATTACACAGAAGATCTTTCATGTTGAATCAACTGCACTCTGAAGATGAGGTTCAGTGATGATTGCATATGGATTTTTGCCTTTCTCAGCATACGTCATTTCAGACTT
This sequence comes from Pseudoalteromonas sp. SMS1, assembly GCF_021530565.1. GTDB lineage: Bacteria > Pseudomonadota > Gammaproteobacteria > Enterobacterales > Alteromonadaceae > Pseudoalteromonas. The sequence goes on along the minus strand of NZ_JAKGBI010000008.1, from coordinate 166,002 downwards.
TATTTTTTTCCATCGTAACCGCTCTATCAGTTTTGATGTATTGGTTAGGCAGGTTCGGTTTACAGGTGTCGAAGCGCTTGGCCTCGTCGTGTTGATAGCGATGTTGATTGGTGCCTTGATAATTGTTCAGGGTTATCCGCTTTTGGCAGCGATAGGCCAAGGTAACTGGATTTACGACATTCTAATTTCCACCATAGTACGTGATTTAGGCCCATTTATAGTGTGCTTCATCGTACTAGCAAGGTCTGGCACAGCCATTACTACTGAACTCGGAAATATGGTTGTGAGCAAAGAGATTGATGCACTGATCTCCATGGGGGTTTCTCCAATTTCTTATTTGGTTGCCCCTAGGGTGTTGGGCATGGTGATCTCATTGGTTTTATTAATGAGCTACTTTGTGGCGTGCGGGATTTTTGGTGGCTACTTAGTCAGTAATGCTTTTCAATCGATACCTGTCAGTACTTTTTTCGCACGCTTAATTGGTGAGCTGCATTGGTTGGACATTGTCATTATGCTGGTCAAAGTCGCGCTATCTGGCTTATTCATTAGTCTTATTTCTAGTTATCACGGGCTCACGGTAAATAGGGCGATTACCGAGGTACCGCAACGGAATATTAAAGCCGTTGGGCGAGGATTAGTTTCATTGTGTTTAATCCATGTAGGACTTACTTTGCTTTACCTTGTTTTAGTGGGCAATTAGGTATGAATATAGAGTTCAAAAACATTAATCACTCAATCAAAAATAGGAAGGTGTTTAGTGACCTAAATGTACAGGTTGGCAGTGGCCAGTGTTTAGTGATCTCTGGTCGGTCTGGGTGTGGAAAAACCCTGTTTTTTAGCATCGCCAGTGACATCATTAGGCCAGATAGCGGGGAGATGTTAATTGATAACGTCTCGGTAAAGAGTATGAACGCGCAGTCTTACTCAGAGTTCAGACGTAACCTAGGAGTTGTGTTCCAGTTGTCAGGTTTAATTTCTAATTTAACCTTAGAAGAAAATTTGATGTTACCGTTAAATCGTCACTACAAAGACGTTTGCAAGTTAGAAAAGCTAGCGCGAGTTAAATCAATCGCGAGAGAATTTGCCCTAGAACACTACCTCGCTCAAAGAACTGAGCAACTGTCTTCTGGTCAAGCCTCTTTGGCTGGTTTGGCACGAGCACTGTTATTGAAGCCCAAAGCCGTTGTGTGGGACGCTCCCATGACAGAAATTGACGACCAATGGAGTCACTATGTGTTAGATCTTCTACTTTGTTTGAAAGAGAAAGGTACCACGCTAATTTTGTGTTCAAACCGTAAGGAAGTCATAGACAAGCTTGCAGACACACAATTGGAACTAAACAGCACAGTGTGTTTTTCGGAGCATTAACGGATGCAACATAGCCCCAAAAAAACCAATAATATTGTGCTGGCTTTTGGTATTGCAGGTATTGTCTTATTGGTTGTTTTCACGGCGATGATATTGGTAAATAATCATACGTTTTCAGAAAAGACGTATTTTAAAACGGTGCTTAACGATGCAAGTGGCCTGAGCTCGTTACCCGCTGTTTATTTTAAAGGACTAAAAATCGGCCGTATTGACGGGTTTAGGTTAAATCATCAAACAAATGACATCGAAGTTGACCTCTGGGTGTTCAGTGAATACCAATCTAAGGTGGTTGAATATGCCGTGCTCGCTGGCGAGCAACACCCTATTTTTGATGATGTAACGACATTTGAGTTGATACTTCCAGATATAAAAGTGGTACAAAACTATAAGGCGTTGGCACCGAATAGCTTGATCCCACATATTAACAGCGAACTAGGCAGGCGTTTTAGTGAGCAAGGCTATATTGTACAGCCTGGTGATGACATAGAGTCAATTTTGTCCAGCATTAATCAGCTGTTGCAAAACTTTCAAAAAGAAGACAACCCAGAAGCTGGGGCTATTTTTAAAGTATTGGATAGAGTGGCCAAAATTAGCGACAACTTGATGACTGTCAGTGAGAAAGTGAAAGACAGTGATTTGCTACCTGATGCAGAGAAAACATTGCTGCAAAGTCAGCAGCTTTTGGCGCAAATGCCAAATGTAATAAGTCAGCTTAACCAGACTTTGCAGACAACCGAACGGTTGATGAATCAAGCTCAGACAACACTCACGCATTACAATGAGCCTGTGACAATTATAGGAGAAGTAACAGATCGGCAATTGCCAGTGGTACTGAGTAACTTGAATGAAAGCCTGACAGTAATGCAGATTATGCTCAAAGAAGTGCATAGTGAGCGAGAGCAATTTGCAATTGCGATTCATAGTATGCAACAGGTACTAGATAAAATGGACAAGACGCTCCAAGCGCTGAATAACCACCCAATACTCAAAGATGGCATTGAGAAACCACCTCAAAGCACAGGGATTGAGATGCATGATTAAAGGGTTTGGATATATCGTCATTATGTTTATGTGTTGCTTTAATTTGGGCTGCTCTAGTGCGCCTGAGAAAAACTATAGCGTCACAAGGTATAAAAGTTTGGCGATGACGTGGATGGCAAGAGGAGACCGAAAACGTCAAGAGCAAAGGCTTGATCAAGCACTGTTAAACTATCAAACAGCCTACAAATATGCCAGTTTACGCAATGATATTACATTGATGGGGTTATCTTTACTAAAACAAGCTTCGGTCTATGTTGATAAAAATCAATATGCTCAAGTGGATGATTACATATTGCAAGTAGAAACGATGCAACAGTATGAAGGCATTAATCTGTCGTATTCAATCCAAGCTATTCAAGCCAAACAGGCATTTACAAAAGGAAATAAAGAAAAGGCAGTCGCGCTTGTCAGCGGATTGGTGACTGCATATGAGACTGATCCTGAAAAGTCAGTGTATTATCGATGGTTATTAAAAAAGTATGCAAAAGAAGTGGTTGACTTCTCAGCATTGGATAAAGATCTACAGCTGTTAGCGGCGTTGAAGTCAGCTGCCAAGTTAGAGAATATAGAAGTGATGTCCTTTGTAATGTACCAAAATGCGCAGTGGCGAGTTGAAAGACGCGACAAGAGCGCAGTTGCGGCCTTAAAAAGTGCCATTACGCATTTTTCACAGTTAGAACTTACCAACAGGATCAAAGATTGTTATGTCCTTATGGCTCAGTACTACACATCAATTGGTGACACGAAAAGTGCAAGCTACTTTCAGCGGCGCGTTGCCTCTTTTTCGTTAGTGCCATAACATAAACACACGGCAGTTTAGCTGACGCTCGTAACAGAATGCACCTCGATCAATAAATCGTTGTGATTTTGTTATAAACTGGCAAATAATTACGTACCTAAAAAACATTATCTTCGATAACAACTTTGAAACTCATCCAGAGGTTGCGCAGTGAATGGTGCTTTTTGTTTGTGTCCGACATAGTGTGCTCTGTATTTGGCATGCACATACTTAAAAATTATCACAAGATCTGCAAAGAGTAGGGTACTTTTAAGTCGATAAAACGTACTCTTTTTAGAACTGCTTTTCGAACTATTATTCCCCAGTTTTGGAAGAAAGCGAACAAATTGAAGTCTTATTAAATGAATCATAGACAGCGTTGAGTGATCTTTTTCATGAGATTTTAAACCGACCAAGTCGGATGACAATGACGCTGCCAGAGCTCAACCTGAGTTAGTAATACAGATTTAAATCTGACTTTCGATAAGTCAAAATGAGTAACAGCCTATGTAAAAATACCTTTGTTTTGCAGTGGTGTTTTTGAAAACGTCTATAAAAATAATAGGGGATACGATGAAACAGAGAATATTTGTTGGGGCATTTGTGATAAATAATGAAAAGTTACTGATGGTGAATCACAAAAGAGAGGGGAGGTATGACTTTTGAGTTACACCAGGCGCGGTGTGAAGGGTATCGAGTCTTTGGAAGAAGCAGTGGTCCGCGAAGTAAAAGAAGAAACAGGCCTGAATGTAACGGTTAACAAACTTATGTATATTGAGCAGATGTACACGCCTGAAGAGCGCTCTGTAAAATTTTGGTACCATTGCGATCTTGTTGGTGGAGCTCTTGATTGCACAGCCGTAGAGGCAGTCAGTGAGTTTATTGTGGATACAGGGTTTAAGGATAAATCATTTGTAGCAGAGAATGATGTTTTCCCACCCATGTTGAAAAGTGGGTTTTGGGACAAAGTTGAGCAAGATAATGTGCAACCAGAGGTCATTCAGCTGAGGCAGCTCGCGTTTTACTAAAATGCGTTTTGGTATCCTAATACGCCTGTTGATGGTGAATTAATTGAAAGGCGATTTGCTACGAGGGTTAAAAGAGTAGCAAACTTAGGGCTCTCCTATATTGTTTGGTAAAAGTTGTTGTAATTTTGGGGGTTGCAATGACGCTGTAATGATGTTGTCTAATTAACCTTATGGCCTTTGTTGGTGAGCGTATATCTTGCAAAAAGCGACCTCGGTTAGCATGTTGTGTCAGTCAATAATGCGCAGCGTGTAATTAAAGCAATTTAAGTCATGTTAAAGCAGGCTGATGTTAAGCTAGTCAGTGCACTTTTTAAACCTCTTCATCGCTGTATAACTCGCTACGATTACGACCATTCTTTTTTGCGAGATAGAGTGCTCGATCAGCTAAAGCTTGGGTTGACTCAATGTGCTTCCTTGAAACCGTGCTGCTAAATGCAAGTCCCGCGCTTACTGTCACGGGGTTGGTAATAAATTCAGGAGACAAGTGCTGGGCGTTGTGCGAAAAAGCTTCGCGAATTTTTTCAGATAGTTGTAGCGTATGCGTTGGAGTAATGTCGAACAATATGATACAAAATTCCTCCCCGCCCCAGCGCACCACTAAATCTGAGCTGCGTACTTGCGATTTTAACGTTGAGCCTAGCGCTGCCAATATTGCATCACCCATGGTGTGCCCATACGTATCATTGACATACTTAAAGTGGTCTACATCCAGCATAATCACAGCAAAAGAATCGCATTTTCTTTTTGTCAGTGGCAGTATGTTCTCTAAATTTTTACTGAGTCCGTGGCGATTAAGTAAGTCTGTAAGCTCATCATGATGCGCAGAATACTCCAACTTACGAACAAATCGGCCTGCGCTTAGCAGCATAAGGAGGGGCGTGCCTGCGACAATTCCAATTAACGCCACAAGCCAAGTATAACCACCAACCCAGCTAAAGTTAGATCCAATATTAGGTAAAGAGCCAAACGCACCGTACAAGGTATACAAAGCACTTAACGTGATCTCAAGTATGACGACCGCGACGGTTATTTGCGTTGCCAAATACTCATTTTTATCATGTTTAGCATGTTGCCATAGCACCCAGCCATAGTGTGCCCTCACGCAAATTAACCAAATACCGATGACAGCCAAGCGCCATTCTCTATCGGGAATAATCACTGTGAATAAAAACGATAAAGTGAGTACGGGAACAATTAGAACGGCAATGCGTCTATGGGATGGTTTGGTGTATACAAAGTGCCATGCACCAATTAACCATAAAGAGTGTCCGATGATCAAACATGTATTGAACATCGTCACTAAAATTGCGCGAGGAAAACTTTGCATCGAAAATTGTGATAAATAAGCCAGAGACAGCACCGCCAATGCAACGGCCCAATAACGTGCCCCTTCAACTTTTTGGCTCATTCTTGCCATTGACATGAGCACAATTGAACCTGTCAGTGAGGCAATAAACAAAGAGAGCATTATCGTTAAATCATGAACTTGCACTTATCGCTTATCCTGTTTTTTAACAACAAAATGACAGGGATGTTGATTTTCTTGAGTAATCACATGGTTCCTTGCCTACGCACATAAAGTAAAGCTTAGCAAAGCTTAGTTTTTTTGCTGTGTAGTTCGCCAACACCATTTTACTTTACGACTCGTGATTATCATGCAATAAATGAAAGATGTAGTTTGGTAAGTTTTAGGTTTTGGGAAGTTTAATGGTCACTAGCAATACAGTTTTGTTTGTATACGGAACATTGGCTCCAAATAGACCGAATTCACATTTGCTTGAAAACATCGGTGGTAGTTTTGAGAAAGCTTTTGTGAAGGGGGATTTATTTGAAGAGGGGTGGGGCGCTGAGCAAGGGTACCCAGGTATCAAGCTCAATAAGGAAGGGGCTAAAATAGAAGGGTATATTTTTATATCTGAGGCATTACCAAATCATTGGCGAGCCCTCGATGAGTTTGAAGGGGCCGGGTATGCGCGGGTTGAGTGTGAGGCATGTACAGAAAGCGGCGAGCACATTAAGGCGAGTATCTACGCATTGGCAGACTAATTCCTAATTCATTGAGCAGTGGATAAAAAGCAAAATTGCAATAACAGCATGGAGCAAAATGATGAATAATCCTATTGCGCAATTCACGCAATGGTGGGCGCAAGCACGTATTGATTCGCCACTAAATCAAAAGAGCGCAGTGTGCATATCGACGATTGACCAAGACGGCTTTCCAGCAGCGCGTTTTGTTGATTTGAAATCTGTTTCAAACGACGGTCTGGTGTTTTGTACTTACCTTAGCTCACAAAAAGGCAGAGAAATTAGTAAATGTAACAAAGTTGCACTTACCGCTTGGTGGGATCATGTCGGCTATCAAATTAGAGTGACTGGTACCGCGACGAAATTGTCTAACACCGATGCACAGAAGTATTGGAAAACTCGCACTAGAGCAGCCCAAATGACGACACACGTTTGCGAGCAAAGTCAGCTTATTGATAATCCATCTATGCTTGGACAAAAAGTTGCCGAATACGCTCGCCATAACGAGGCAGAACCGAGCAAAATGCCAACCAATTGGGGTGGGTACAGTATTAAGCCAATACGTATTGAGTTTTTGACGTTCAAAGATGATCGATTGCACATTCGCGAGCTGTTTACTTTACGCAATGAAAAGTGGAATAAAGCCTATTTGCAACCTTAATTGGTTACGCGCACTTGAGACATACCGTTATTGGTTTAACTATCTATAATTTAGAGACGTACATACAAAGTTTGGACGACTATGAACAGGTGCTTGATTGCATTTTTTCTACTCGCATGCAGCCACTTCTCTGCCTTTTCACAGCCCATAAGAGTTGTTGTCAATGACTGGTCAAGCCAGCGAATATTAGCAAATATTGCGAGCGAGATTTTTATTCGCTTAGGGTATGAAGTTGAGTTAATAAATATTTCAGTAGATGTGCAATGGTATTTGCTGAAAACCAACCGTGTTGACCTGCAGCTTGAGATTTGGGAGGGCACGATGGAGGACAAATATGCACAGCTACACCAAGCTGGTGATCTCATTGATTTAGGCGACTACTCGGTCACAACTAGAGAGGATTGGTGGTACCCTTTGTATGTCAAAAGTATGTGCCCAGGTTTGCCGGATTGGAAAGCGCTTAAACAGTGTTTTAGTATTTTTGCTAGTCCAAGTTCTCGAGGGAAGGGAGTTTATATTGCAGGCCCTTGGGAAAAGCCAGATAGAGCACGGATCAAGGCGCTGGGTTTGAACTTTATCGTTGAGCAGGTAAATGACGATGGAGAATTATGGAAACAGCTAAAACAGGCTGTTTCTGAACGAAAGCCGGTACTGATATTTAACTGGACACCCAATTGGGTGGGGGCAGTCTATCCAGGAGAGTTTGTTGAGTTCCCAGAACACAGTATCGAGTGCGAAACCGAGCCTGAATGGGGGATCAACTCTACATTAGTCCATGATTGCGGTAATCCAAAATCTGGTTGGCTGAAAAAAGTTGCGAGTCAACGTTTTGTTAAGCTGTTTCCTTGCTTAGCCCAGAGTGTTAAACGGTTTGATCTAACAAACCAAGAAATAGAGCAATTATCTGCACAAGTAAATAGGGAGTTATTAAGTCCGAAACAAGTTGCACAACGTTGGGTTAAAAGTCATCGAAATCGTTGGGAGCAGCTATTTTCAGAGTGTAAGGCCCCCAAATTAAAATCGAACAGCTAGGAGGTTGATTGGCGCAGAATAAGTTTCGGCGGTAGTAACGTATCGGTAATTTGTTCTCCGCGAATTAGCGCCAGCAGATTTTGGACGAGCATTTGACCAGCTAACGTTGTATTTTGCTGAACGGTCGTCAGAGAAGGGCTAATATAATTTGCTGCAGCAATATTATCAAAGCCAATCACATTGACGTCTTCAGGTACCCTCAAGCCCGCTTCTTTCAATGCTTTAATTGCACCGATTGCTATGAGGTCGCTCGCTGCAAACAGCGCATTAAAAGCAACATTATTCGCTAACAAAGAGCGAGTTGCATGATAGCCAGAGTCTTCCGTCGAAATAGCGTTTGCAACACATCGCTCTCCCAATGAGATTTGGTGCTGGTCGAGGGTATCTTTAAACCCTTTAAAACGCGTAAGAAACTCAGGGCTATGTTCGGATGCGTCACCAATAAACACGCAGTGGGTGCGATTACAAGAGACAAAATGGTGTGCGGCCAACTGACCGCCACCATAATTATCACAACTTACAGTGAGGTCTGGTCGACCTTCAACCGTTGCCCCCCAACACACGAACTTCGTGTTTTGCGAAAGCAAGTTTTGTAGGCGAGATTGATAATCCATATAATCTCCGTACCCGAGCAAGATAATGCCATCGGCACGGTGACTGTCTTCATATTCTGCGCGCCAATCTTGACTGGCTGATTGAAATGATACGAGCAGGTCATAACCCTCTTTAGCGCAGGCACGTGTGATACTGCCAAGCATATTTAAGAAGAAGGGGTTGATCTGAGACTCATCACCAGTCGGGTCTTCGAAAAGCAAAATCGCTAGAGTAGCACTTTGCTGGGTACGCAAATTGCTGGCATTTTTGTCGACTTTGTAATTGAGCTGTTTTGCGATTTCAAAGACTTTTTTGCGGGTCTCTTCGTTTACAAGAGGGCTATTTCTGAGTGCTCTTGAAACGGTTGATTGAGAAACGCCAGCGTAATGGGCGATGTCAAAAGACGTTGCTTTTCCTTTCGTTTTCATTTTTTGTATTACTTTAATGATGTCTTGAACATTGTCTGTGATTATATTTTTTTTGCAACCAATTTCACAAAAGGTGCAAATTTTTATTGATGAAGTTTGACACCGGTGTCATAATGTCATTGTTTTATCATTTTGTTGTCAAAACATATTTGGCTGCCCTTTTATGGGGCAGCATTTTTTTCAGCCAGCGTGCAAAGTTTGGGCTGAGTATTAATTGGGATAACAATCAAGGGCAACCTTGAATAGTGGTTGGAACACCACTACAACAGAGAAAAACAACATGAGCCAGACAACACTTAAAAGTTTAAATGGTCATGACCGTGCGTTCGAACCAATCATCGTTGCAGATATTGGTGGAACAAATGCACGTTTTGCTGTCGTGACAGAATTTAATTTGGACACAAACCAGTTCGCTATAGACCATCAATTCACTTTTCCCAGTGCGGAATTTCAATCTTTTGAATCTGCTCTCTCTGCATTTCTAGCTAAGCTCACAATAAAAACTCCCTCCCGGGCATGCTTTGCAGTAGCCGGACCAATTAAAGGACAGCAAGTCTACTTGACTAATCTTGGCTGGAACTTTAACACGCAAGATATTAAACGTGATTTTGATTTTTGTGAGCTTGCCGTTATTAATGATTTTGCTGCTTTTGCTTTCGCCGCACCGCATCTCAATAAAGAAGACAATATTCAGGTAAAAGCTGGACAAGCGGATCCGAAAGCAAACATTGCCGTGTTAGGGCCTGGCACTGGGTTTGGTGCTGCATGCCATGTGAAAGACATTCACGGCAGCGCAGTGATGAGTTGTGAAGCAGGGCACATTAGTTTGGCTGCGGTCACTGAATTGGATAGGCAGCTTTTAAAAGTGCTCAAAGACAGTACTCAGCACGTTTCGGTTGAAACGGTATTCTCTGGTCCTGGTTTGGCTCGGTTGTATAAAGCAATGGCACAAGTCAAAGGAGTGCCTGCTGAAGATTTAAATGCAGCGCAGATCAGCGCGAGAGCGAATGAGTGTGATGTATGTGACGCGACCCTTAACCAGTTTTGTGACTGGATCGGGAGTGTTGCAGGAGATATCGCGTTAACCTTTGGGGCGTTAGGTGGCGTATTTATAGGCGGTGGAATTTTGCCACGCATGACCGAAAGGCTTATTTCTAGCCGATTTGTTGAAAGGTTTACGGAAAAAGGGATAATGTCTCAGTACGCTGGACAGATTCCAGTGACTTTGGTTGTGCAGGACAATATTCCTCTGATTGGTGCTGCGGCATGCTTACATGACCGAGACCAGTTTTCGTAAATGGAATAAATATGAAAAAAGTTACCATAAACAGTGTTGCTGAATATGCAGGGGTATCCAAAAAAACGGTATCTCGCGTATTGAATAATGAACCCAATGTTAGCCCCGCAACGCGTGAAAAGGTGCTAAAAGTATTCAAAGAGCTTGATTACAAACCTAATCCGATTGCGAGAGGGCTCGCGCGTAATAAGAGCTTTATAATAGGGTGTTTGTATGATAACCCGAGTAAAAGTTATATCACGCGAGTGCAAAGTGGCGCTTTAGAAGCTTGCCACAAGTTCAATTATAACTTGTTGATTCACCCGTGTGAGTTAAGAGGTGATGAGTTGATTGAAAATGTAGGGCAGTTGCTCACGACCTCTAGACTAGATGGGTTAGTGTTAACTCCGCCTTTTTCAGATTCACAAGAATTAATTGATTACTTAAAACAGCAAGATATTCCATATGCACGGGTTGCTTCTGCTATCCAAGATGATTCTTCGATTTCGGTACGTAGTAACGATGAGCAAGGGGCTTTTGAATTAACTGAGCACCTGATATCCCTGGGGCATAGAGATATCGCGTTTATCAAAGGTCACCCTGATCATAGTGCGACCGAAAAGCGTTTTAGTGGTTATAGAAATGCGTTGGTCAAGCATGGCATTGACTTTAAATCTCACTTGGTTGCAGAAGGTAATTTCAGTTACCATTCTGGTGCAGATAGTGCCAAAGAGATACTCGATCTGGATCCTATGCCCACGGCCGTATTTGCATCAAATGATTACATGGCGGCAGCAGTACTTAAATTGGCAACTCAAAGGCAGATTAAGGTCCCCGGGGACATTTCAATTGCAGGATTTGATAATGCACCTATTGCAAGGCATATTTGGCCAGGACTCACAACAATTGCACAACCTGTAGAAGAGATGACTCGACAGGCTGTAGAGCAGCTAATCATGCAAATATCTGATCCTTCGACAGAAGTTTATCAAAAAGTTTTGGAAGCAAAACTTATTACGCGGGAATCCACCGCAGCTAGATAATAAGATAACTTTTAACATTTACTTGCCAAAAGCCCAATCCTAGCGATTGGGCTTTTTTTGTCCATAATTTAGATAACCACGTTATTTAATCTAATTTTCATATTCAACTGTTGACACCGGTGTCAGGAATGTGAGTTAATACAGTGACACCGGTGTCAGGTTGAGGTGAGAGACAACCTGATAGCGTACCTTTGAACGGGTAAATCAAAGCAGCTCAGTACAGATGAATGTGCTGAGCCTTTTTCCTCTAAACATGCAGAGAGGCAGATTATGTTGCATCCTCGAATTCAAGAAGTTACTGAAAGAGTTGTAAAACGCAGCCAACAGACTCGAAGTGCCTACCTAAAGCGTATTCAAGAAGCAAAAAAACAAACACGCGTTAGAGCTGGCTTAGGTTGTGGTAACTTAGCACACGTTATGGCTGCGTGTTCAAGCAGTGACAAAGCGAGATTAAAAGCTGACGACCAGCCAAACCTTGCGATTATTAACTCTTACAATGACATGCTTTCTGCTCATGTACCTTATATTGAATATCCGGATTTAATCAAAAAGATAGCTACCAAATATGATGCGACTGCACAGGTTGCTGGTGGTGTACCAGCAATGTGTGACGGTGTTACGCAAGGTCGTGACGGTATGGAGCTATCTTTGTTCTCGCGTGATGTAATCGCAATGTCCACGGCTGTTGCGTTATCTCATGATGTTTTCGATGGTGTTTTTTGCTTAGGCGTGTGTGACAAGATCGTACCTGGACTACTGATTGGTTCATTATCTTTCGGTCATCTTCCAATCTTTTTCTTGCCAGCTGGTCCTATGGAATCGGGTATTCCGAATAAGGAAAAAGCACGCGTTCGTCAAAGCTTCGCTCAAGGTTTAGTAAGCCGAGAAGAGCTGCTTGAAGCAGAGAGTGCATCTTATCATAGCGCGGGTACGTGTACTTTTTACGGTACTGCGAACTCAAATCAAATGTTGATGGAAATTATGGGGTTACATTTACCTGGTAGTTCGTTCATCAACCCTTATACCGAATTACGTAATGGCCTGACCGCCAGTGCTGTTCAAATGATGCTTGAGCAACTTATTAAGACCAAATCGGCAAACTCGATTGGCGAAGTCGTGAGTGAGAAAACAGTCATTAACGGGTTAGTTGGTCTACTGGCGACGGGTGGGTCAACAAACCATGCAATCCATTTGGTCGCGATGGCAAAAGCTGCTGGAGTTCAGATTACTTGGAAGGACATGGCTGACTTGTCTGAAGTGGTTCCGCTTTTAACACGTATTTACCCAAATGGTTCTGCTGACGTTAACCACTTCCAAGCAGCGGGTGGTATGGGCTTCTTAATGCGTGAATTGCGCGATGCTGGCTTTTTGCATAACGATGTTAAAACAATCGTTGGCGAAGGGTTAGATGATTATACCCAAGAGCCAGTGTTGGATGTTGACACTAATGTGATCATGACCAACAGCGAAGGCCCGAGTAAAGTTAAGTGGGTGCCGTGTCCAGAAAACTCTCTGGATGAAGATGTACTGAGACCAGTGTCAAACCCGTTTAACAAGCAGGGTGGGTTACAACTGTTAACGGGTAATCTGGGCAAAGCCGTTATCAAAGTTTCAGCGGTGGATGAAAAACATCAAGTTGTGTCTGCGCCTGCAAAAGTATTTAGCTCTCAAGCCGCACTTCAAGACGCGTTTGCAAACGGCGAGTTAAATAGAGACTTTATCGCAGTAATTAAAGAGCAAGGTCCTAAAGCCAAAGGCATGCCTGAGCTACATAAGTTAACGCCTGTGATGGCGACACTTCAAGATCAAGGCTTTAAAGTGGCGATAGTGACTGATGGCCGGATGTCTGGTGCTTCAGGAAAAGTACCTGCAGCCATTCACCTAGCCCCCGAAGCCGTTGAGGGTGGCACGATAGCAAAAATTCGTGAAGGCGATTTAATCACATTAGATGCACCAAATGGCGATCTAGTGCTTCACGTTTCAGACGAAGAGCTTGCTAAACGAGAGCTTGAGCTTACCCAGCCTGAATTAACTTTTGGTACAGGGCGTGAGCTATTTACAGGCTTTAGAAACATGGTAAGCAGTGCAGATATGGGTGCGAGCGCCTTTGGTATCGACGAATAACATCATTGGGAATGGGGTAATTATGAAAATACAAGAAATTTTATCGGCAGCACCAGTGGTACCTGTCATTGTTATCGAAGAGTTAGAGGATGCAATCCCGCTAGCCAGAGCTCTGTACAATGGTGGTCTGCGCGCATTGGAAGTCACATTAAGAACGCCGGTAGCCGCAGAAGCTGTAAAACAAATCAAAGAAGCCTTGCCTGACGCATATGTTGGAACAGGCACTGTTGTAGACAAGGCATCGTTTGATGCATCTGTTAATGCAGGGGCTGACTTCATGGTAAGTCCTGGTGTGAGCACTGAATTATTAGCGTTAGCAAAAAGCACAGATATACCATTTTTACCCGGTGCCGCAACACCAAGTGAAGCGATGGAGCTTGCGGCACATGGTTTTAAGTTTTTGAAATTTTTCCCAGCGGAGGCTGCGGGTGGTGCACCAATGTTGAAATCTATTGGTGGGCCACTGCCACAAGTGACATTTTGTCCAACTGGTGGAATTTCACTAGAAAGCGCGCCTAAATATTTGGCGCTAAAAAATGTAGTTTGCGTTGGCGGTACTTGGATGCTGGATAAATCGCTCATTGCAAATAAAGATTGGCAAGCCATCGAAGCGCTTGCGAAACAAGCAAGTGAAGTTAAATAATTAGGGGAATGTAATCATGATTAACATCGCAATTAATGGCTATGGTCGTATCGGTCGCAACGTACTTCGCGCACTTTATGAGTCAGGTCAAAACGAACAGATTAAAATTGTCGCTATTAATGATTTAGCACCAGCAGAAACGAATGCACACTTAACGCAATTTGATTCAGTTCATGGTCGTTTTCAAGAGAAGCTGACGCTTGCTGGCAATACCCTAATTATTGGCAATGATGAGATTACATTAACGCAAGAGCGTGACCCAGCTAATCTGCCTTGGAAAGCACTGAATGTAGATATTGTGCTTGAGTGTACAGGTATCTTTACTTCACGTGATGCGGCGGCAAAGCATATTGAAGCGGGCGCTAAGAAAGTTATTGTCTCCGCGCCAGGTACTGATTTAGATGCCACCGTCGTTCATGGTGTCAATAGTGACGTGCTAAACGCTGAGAGCAACATTATTTCAAATGCATCATGTACAACAAACTGTTTGGCACCGGTTGCAAAGGCACTGAATGACGTGGTGGGTATAGAACAGGGTAGCATGACGACTATTCATGCTTTCACTAACGATCAAAACCTATGTGATGTGTATCACAAAGATTTATACCGTGCACGTAGTGCTACTCAGTCAATGATCCCAACCAAAACTGGTGCGGCGAAAGCTGTCGGTCTAGTACTGCCTGAGCTGGCTGGTAAACTAGATGGTATGGCGGTTCGAGTGCCGACCGTAAACGTTTCTCTTGTCGATTTAACGTTCGTTGCAAAGCGTGAAACAACGGCTGAAGAAGTCAACGAGATTGTCAAAGCCGCAGCTGAAGGTGCAATGGCAGGCGTATTGGAGTACAACACGTTACCATTGGTATCTATCGACTTTAACCATAACCCTGCGTCTTCTGTATTTGATGCAACGCAAACTAAAGTTGAAGGCAAACTGGTTAAAGTGATGGCATGGTATGATAACGAATGGGGCTTCTCAAACCGAATGCTCGATCAGGTTAAAGCGTTAGGCGCATTCTTGTAAAAATGTCTTGTAAAAAACCCCGCATATGCGGGGTTTTTATTTTCATCACATGGTCTTATCAGCCGGGTACATATCGGCTCATCCAATCCATACACAATGATTGTCTGATTATTGCACAACGTGTCAGTGACTAAGTTCATTTAGTCAAAAATGGCTTTAAAACCTATTATCAATTGGTATAAGTCACTTGAGAATCACTGCGCAATGTGAAAAAATTCCAAACAAATAAAATACAGTAAACTCCGAATCGAGGAACATAATATGCGCATCATCCTTTTAGGCGCGCCTGGTGCTGGTAAAGGCACTCAAGCTCAATTTCTGATGGAAAAATTTGGTATCCCACAAATCTCTACAGGCGACATGTTACGCGCCGCGATCAGTGAAGGTACTCCTCTAGGTTTAGAAGCAAAGAAAGTAATGGATGCAGGCCAGTTAGTTTCTGACGAAATTATCATTGGCTTGGTAAAAGAGCGTATTGCAAAGCCTGATTGTGAGAAAGGTTTCCTACTAGATGGTTTCCCTCGTACGATTCCTCAAGCCGATGCGATGAAAGAAAATGCAATTAACATCGACCACGTTATCGAATTTGACGTCGCTGATGAAATCATCGTTGAGCGTATGGGCGGCCGTCGAGTGCACCCTGGTTCTGGTCGTGTTTACCACGTTGTTTATAACCCGCCAAAAGTTGAAGGCAAAGATGACGAAACAGGTGAAGACCTTATCATCCGTGCTGATGACACTGAAGAAACTGTGCGTAAGCGCCTTGGTATTTACCATGACCAAACAAGACCTTTGGTCGATTACTACCAAGCAGAAGCACAGGCTGGTAACACGCAGTACCACAAATTAGACGGCACACAAGCTGTTGAAAGCGTAAGTCAGAAGCTAGGCGAATTACTAGGCTAATTGACAGCTTTTGCATTAGGACAACAAAGCCCAGCGACATGCTGGGTTTTTTATGTGCGAAAGAAAAATGCGCCTTGTACAATAAGGCGCTAATTAAAAAAGGGGGAATCCAATTGCCAAACTAAATAATTTGGACCGGGGTATTAAATACTATTTATGTGACCAAATTATGACAGTGTGGCTGTGCCTGTCGTAGCGGTTTTATGTTTCATTATCAACTCATCAGCTGCACAAGGTTGACTAAACCAATACCCTTGAAATTCCTTGATCCCAAGTTCACACAACATTGCGTAATCTCGATGTGTTTCAACGCCTTCTGCAAGCAGTGACAATTGCATGTTGTCACATATTGTAATTAAACCGAGCAGCAGGGCATGTTGCTTCTTAACATCGTTAATATCCGTCAACAAACTTCTATCCAGCTTTAAGCGTTTAATTGGACATTCCAATACTCTCGCAATGTTTGAATAACCGGTACCAAAATCATCGATACTTAAGATAAAACCAAGCGCATCTAGTTTTTCCATTGTTTGATTGTGATCATCGGCAAAGCTATATTCAGTCAGTTCTAACTCAATTGAGCTTGGCGAAATACCATACGAACGCGTGATTTTCTGGATATCTTTGACAAACTCTGGATCTGCAATATCTCGAGAACTGATATTAATAGCAATCGGTACGTCAATATACGTATTTTGTGTCAAAAACTGACATACCATATGAAGCATGTTACGCGTAACATGGCTGACTAGCCCAAACTCTTCTGCAATAGGTATAAATTGTGACGGCGGAACCCAGCCTAAAAGATTACTGTGCCACCTCGCTAACGCTTCATATCCTATGATGTTTTTATCGATATCGTGCTTACTTTGCAAGTAAAGTTTAAGCTCGCCGAGCTCAATAGATTTTTCAAGTAACAATGCCATTTCATGACGAGCAAGGGTTTGCCTGCGCGTGAGCTGGTCAAAAACGGTGACCATTTGTTCTGGCGCGCGCAATTCACATGCTTGCAATGCATTTTTCAGTAATCGCTCTGCGACGTAGCCATGTTCAGGGTAGGTTGCGATACCAATAGCATATTTTGAATGAAATTGATGCTGGCCCAGCTTTAACCAAAAGTCGAGATTTTTGTGCCAGCGAGTGGCTGTTTCACTCAATGAGCTTTGTGTTTCCACTAAAATAGCGATGCGACCGGCACCAATATAAGCGATTTGGTCAAGTAAATCGGCTTCTTGTTCTATTAATTGATTGATCCGTGCGTAGAGAGTGCGATGCTGCTCACCATCAATCATATAGTCTAATACGTGCTTATTCAGGTTATCGGCTATGAGTAGGGCAAAAGGGGTTCCCCTATCAATATGCACCTGTAACTGTTCAAGTAGCCAGGTTTTATTTGGCAAGTTCGTAGTTTTGTCAAAATATTTTGCTTGTTGGTGTGCGACATCCAAAGCCAATAAATCGTGTTGCATTTGTTGTTGATCAGACACATCTTCAAGATACCACGCTTTGATTCTGTCCGAGTGCTGCTCTTGTGCGGCAACCTCTATACACTTTTCTTCGACAGTGAAGGTTTTAGCAACGTCCATGAGCAAGTCATTGTCTGAGGTTAAGTAGGTAATATCATCCGTGGTAATACGACTTAAGTTAAGTGGTAGGGGCTTTGTTTGGATGCTTAATAGTCTTTTCGCTTTATCGTTAGCTTCGACAATATTTAGTTTGGGGTCAACAAGGACGATTGCATTGTACGACTTTTGAAAAAAGCGTTGATATATCTGCTTTTGAGACCTCAGGAGTGTATTGTTTTCAAGCATATGCTGATTTAAGCGATTAGCTGCTAGACTTGTTCGCCATACTGCCAGTGGAATGCAGCAGTTTAAAAAGAAGAATAATAAAAGCTGGATATGTAAAGGTGCGTCTACTAGCATGCGCTGCCCTTTAGGTAAAAGGGACAGGTCTATATTATTTACAATCACGAAAAAAGGCAGGATATTTATAACAGCGTAGAAGGTTGCTGTTTTTTTACCGATTAATATTAGCGCAATGATTGGAGTAATATACATGAATATAGACCCAAGGTGGGCTAGCTCTACAGTCGGGATAAAGAAGTTAATAAATACACCGGCCATTACAATGCTGAACAGCAGCAGTTGTGCGGTGAGGAAAAATGCGCGTCGGCTGAGATAAAGTAAACAACCAAGCGCTATCGTGTAGCCAGCGGTTAGCGCAATAACATAGTCTAAATTATAGTCGATAGCTGCGGGTAAACTGTTTAGGAATATCCCAAAGCAAAGTATTAAGCCCGTGGTTAGGATAATCCTAAGTGCACTAAGGCGCCATGCGGGAACCTTAACCATGGGTCTTTGTTCTTCTTCAAGCAAGAAAAATCGACTAAAAGTACTCAAAACTAAATATTTCGTATTATTATTTTGAACAATACTAAGGTCTACGCGTACACAATTCAATGACAAATAGCTAAAATAAGGACCTAAATCAAACTGATTGCGCTGTCATAAGAAAACGCGAATATCTTAAATCACGATTTTTTAACCGAAATAGCGAGTTTGCCACGTTTAATCACTAAGTATTGTGTGCTCAAATCACGTTATGCTTCTTAAGGTATCATATTGCGTCCACTTTGAGTTGTCGTTGTGAATTGGACGATAAGTATGCGAAAGCCCGCCAGAGTACTGATAAATTTGTCAAAAGCAGTTAAGATATCGGCATAACACCCATTTTATAGAAGGGCTGAGTAGAAAATGAGCAAAGGGTTCATGTTGGTTTGTGATGGCAGCAATGGCGCTGGAAAAACAACCGTCATTAAGGGGATTGAAGCGCACTTACAATCCAAAGGGTATGAGGTTGTACTATCACGCGAGCCTGGTGGCACGGAAATAGGTGAAAAGATCCGAGAGGTGATCTTGGACCCCTCTACGCCTCAAATGGCTGATATGACAGAACTTATGTTGTTTGGGGCAGCAAGAGCTCAGCATATCATTGAAAAAATCAAACCAGCCTTAGAGGCCGGGAAAGTGGTTATTTCGGATAGATTTGATGCGGCAACGTTTAGCTTTCAGCACTACGCGCGTGGCATTGACTTAAACACAATAAAAACAATCAATGATTTAGCATTAGGTGGCTTTAAGCCAGATCTGAATATTATCTTGGATTTAGACCCTAAAATAGGATTGGATCGTGTTCAGCAACGCGGCGAGGGCATGGATCGATTAGAAGTAGAAAAATTAGACTTTCTAAATCGAGCAAGACAAGGCTATTTAGTTCAAGCGGCTGCGCAGCCAGAAATATTTACCGTAATTGATGCGAGCGTTTCCAAAGCGGACGTGTTACAGCGATGCTTAGATGCCGTTGATAGTTTGCTTGAGAACCTATGATGTATTTTTCAGTAAATAAGGCCTGTTGATATATGTACCCTTGGTTAAAGGTCTTTCACAATCGGTTGCAAGATAGCTTTTCTCAACAACGTTTTCATCATGCGCAGCTTTTCCATGGGCTTGAGGGAGTCGGCAAGAGCAGCTTGGTATCTGAATTAGCTGAGTCTTTATTATGCAACAATACGCAAGCTGAACTCATTCGCTGCGGGAGCTGTAAAAGTTGCAATTTGCTTAAAGCACAGAGTCACCCAGATCTGTTTTTACTGACGGCGGAACAAAATAGCATTGGTGTTGACGACATTAGATCCCTCAATGACTTTATTTTTCATTCAGCTCAGCAAGGTGGCAACAAAGTTGTCGTCATAGAGCAAATCGAAAAAATGACTGAGTCAGCAGCTAATGCGTTGTTAAAAACGCTTGAGGAGCCTGCGTCAAAGCGTTACATATTAATGACGTGTAACGATGTATCAAAGATCAAAGCCACGATTTTGAGTCGCTGTAATAAAGTTCAAGTAAATATTGGGGATACTTATCACATTGCTCCTTGGCTAGGGCAACTAGGGATTGATGTTTCTGTCCACCCGTGGACCGAGCTTTTTTATGATCAACCGCTGTTGCTAGAGAGGTGGTTAAAGTTAGGGATTATGAATGAAGTAGATAATCTATGGAAAGTAGCCCATGATATTGTTAGGATTTCAGATATTGCAGCCCTAGACAATGAGCTGAATAAAGATCCCAGTTTACTCAGTGTATTTAGCCGCTTTTTAATGAGCGCTGCGAAACAGAGGGTAATGAACGGTCAACTCGGTTTTGTTCAATATCAGCATTGCGTAACGAGTATCGAACAATTCTTATCTGATCATCATCAAGTACTCGGAATAAACAGGGCTTTGAGTCTCTCTAAATTAATTTTCGGGCTTCAGCGTGCAATGAAACAGGATTAATACAGTGCAAGAGCTATTAGTAGATATTGAAGACCAAGACGAACTCTATCGGAGCTATATGCCATTTTTGAAAAATGGTGGTATCTTCATCAAGACCAACACGCGCTTCGATATGGGCGTAGCTGTTTCTTTACGGATCATGTTACCCGACGCGTTAGAGGAAGAAGAAGCAACAGGAAAAGTTGTCTGGATAACGCCGCAAGGGGCACAAAACTCAAACCCGCCAGGCGTTGGTGTTAGCTTTGATTCAGAGTTCGAGTTATTAAACGACAAAATTGTTAAGTTGCTGGGCACTGCGCTCAACCACGACAAACCCACCTATACAATGTAAGAAGTAGTAATGATTGTAGATTCACACTGCCATTTAGACCGTCTAGATTTCGCTAAGTTAAAAAGCGAGTTGCCTGAAATATTACAAAACGCACGTGACAAACAGGTCGAACACTTTTTGTGTGTTAGTGTCACGCTAGAACAATTCCCAAGTATGTTACAAGCGATTGAAGGGTTTAGTGATGTATCCGCCTCATGTGGAGTACATCCACTTAACCAAGAAGATGCCTTGGACAAATCATTGTTACTTGATTTAGGCAAGCATGATAGGGTGGTCGCCATTGGTGAAACAGGGCTTGATTACTTTTATTCAAAAGATACTCACAAAGTTCAGCAAGACAGCTTTGCAGGCCATATTGATGTGGCAAACGAGCTCAATAAGCCGTTGATTATTCATACAAGAGATGCAAAACAAGATACGTTAGATATCATGCGAGCGCACAACGCTGAAAACTGCGGCGGTGTATTGCATTGTTTTACTGAAGATTGGGATATGGCAAAAAAAGCGATTGATATGGGCTTTTATATTTCCATCTCAGGAATTGTGACATTTAAAAATGCGGTTGAGCTGCAAGATGTCGTCAAAAAGCTACCCTTGGACAGGCTGCTTATCGAGACTGATTCGCCATACTTGGCACCAGTACCACATCGCGGAAAAACGAATCAGCCTGCTTATGTGCAAGATGTCGCGTACTTTATCTCTGAGCTGAAGGGGTTATCTTTCAAAGAACTCGCAAATGCCACAACCAATAACTTTTATCAGCTATTCAGCTTAGCAAAACGGAACAATGTCATTACCTCAGGCTAATTTACCAACGGTACTCTGCGGACCAATGGTCCGCAGAGCAGACCCCCAAAGCATTTGTTTGCAATTTGTTGTTACCAAGCCAGTAGAAATGAATGCCTCAATAGAGGGCTTGAAAACGACATCTACGCAGACGAGCGTCGGCCTCGGCGAGCGTTTATTCTTGGTGTTTCTTGTACTTTCTTGCGAGGACAAGGAATTCCCTACAGATGAAGAACTGTGTTATCGAGTTTCAATTGATGGCACTGACTATCATAATGAAGCTTTGTGTTATCACCAGACACCGAGCTTGGTCGTGCCTAAAGTATTGTCGAAAGTGTTACATGGCTCATGCAGAAACCCGCATCATCCAAGCAAAGACAGTTTACTTGCTGCGGATGACTTCTTAGGGCGTCAGATAAAATCCACTGAGCAAAGACCAAGTTTACTGCTGATGTCTGGCGATCAGGTATACGCCGATGATGTGGCAGGCCCCATGCTGGTTGCCATCCACCAGCTCATTCCATTGCTTGGTATTTATCGCGAGCAGCCTTTGGCATTGAATTTACCGCAGACGCTCGCATCACAGCTTTATGTGAGGGATAAATACCTGCCAAAAGAGCCTTGGAACAAGCGCAGTAAATTTTCGCTCGGTTATTGGACAAGAAAAGATGAACCGCATTTCTCTAGTGTGAAATCTGGGAATCATCTCATTAGCTTCGAAGAATTTATTGCGTTTTATATCCTGAATTTTAGCTCAGCAGCATGGCAACTGCTTAACCCCTTTGAGTTTAATACAGAGAAATTATCTAGGCCCCATGCTCTGCAATTTGAGGCTGAAACGCGTGCATTGGAGGACTTTGTTTCTAATTTACCCCGAGTTGAAAGGTTGATGGCAAACATTTCGACTTTGATGATGTTTGATGACCACGACATCACAGATGATTGGAACTTAACGCCAAAGTGGGAACAAAACATTGCCAATTCACCCGACAGCAAACGCATTGTCAATAATGGGCTAATCTCTTATTGGCTGTTTCAGGGGTTAGGTAATGATGCACTTCAACAAACGGGAACTCTGTTCGATGCATTTCATGATGCGTTCGCAGAAGGGACCTGGCATTTTCCTAAGTTTGACAAAGCAATACACCGATTTGGTCAATGGCATTATTGTCTTGACACATACCCAAAAGTGGTTGTGCTAGACACGCGAACTCACCGTTGGCGAAGCGAACAAGACTTTAACGAACCCAGCGGATTGATGGATTGGGAAAGTTTGATGGAATTACAAGACGTGCTTATCAACCATGAGAGTGTCTTGTTAGTAAGCCCTGCGCCAGTCTTTGGGGTGAAAGCGATTGAAACGATTCAGGCAATATTCAATACGTGCGGAGAGCCCCTAGTGGTAGATGTCGAAAATTGGATGGCCCATGAGGGAGCTGCAAAGAAACTGATTGAAATCTTTAAGCGTGAAGACACACCCAAAGAAACGATTATTTTATCTGGGGACGTACATTATTCATTTTGTTTTTCAGTGCAGGCAAGATTTGGCCGTCACCACAATAGGATTTGGCAATTAACGGCATCTGGTATCAAAAATGAATTCCCGAAAGGTTTACTAAGTATTCTTGAAAAATTGGATACGTGGTTATTTGCCACTTGGAGTCCGTTTAACCTGTTTACCAAGCGCTGGCAACTTGCGGTATCGAAGCACCGTTCTGATTATGGTAAGGGCAGGTATTTGGTCTCGGACTCGGCGATTAGCTTGATTGAGCTGGAGCAAGGTAAACTTGAACGCTACGCTTTATTGCATGGCACTGGCGAAGTAAGTCACTTCGATTTGAATTAAAGCACCTTAGTTTACAGCGTCTAACGCAGCTTTTGCTATAGTTATTGGTAAGTTTTGATACTAAGTGGCATTGTATGCTGTTTAAGTTGCACTTAAGGGTAATAATGTACCAGCTCGTTTCAGGCACTTTGTTTGGGCGAGCATTATGTGCCTTGTTAATTGGCATGGTTTCTTGTATTTCTCTCGCTGGGCCACTATTCACAGATACCTCCCAAGTTATGCGTCGCTTCGACTATGAGTCTGGCCTGAGTCAAGTGACGATCATGGCTTTGGCTGAAGACCAATTGGGCTACATATGGATTGGTACCCAAGCGGGCTTAAATCGTTTCGATGGTCATGAATTCAAACAGTTTATCAGTAGGCAACAGGATCCTAATGAGTTAGCAGGCGCATTTATCACAGGCCTTTGTCACAGTGGTGAAAGGGTATGGATAGGCACGAGCACTGGGTTGAGTGCATATCATACAGTTACGGGGCGATTTCAGAGCTTTTTAAAAGAACACTTTGAAGTGATTACGTCCGACCGCGTGAAAACGCTCAGTTGTACTGGCACCCACATTGCCGTTTCGACAGAAAATAACGACTTTTATTTAATTGATAAAACGACACTTAAACCAAGCACGTTAGAGCTAAGTGGACGCTTTATCAGTCATGTCGTGACTTACAAAAACCTCATTTATTACCTCTCTGAAGAAGGGTTAATGGCCTTTAATATTCAATCAGGCAAGGGGAATCAGCTCTTAAGTGATGATTTTAAGCATATGCGTTTGAATGGTGAGCGGATTTTTCTGCTTTCTAAAGATAATGAGCTAATGAGCTATGACACTTTATACGAACGGGTTTTATGGCGCAGCAAAGTGGACAATCGCGCGGGGCTAGAGTTAAATCAAATTCATATATCATCTAACAGTCTGTTTCTGGGCACAAACTTTGGCGTGTACCTATTTGACCTCAAAGGCAATATAAAAAAGCATTGGTTTAAGCACGAAGGCCAAGGGTTAGGCCTGCAAGATAACAGCATACTGTCTGTCCTTAAGGACAGTAATAGCGATTTGTGGTTTGGTACAGAAACCGGTGGGCTTCATTTTATTAGTCGTCTTAGCGAAAACTTTGGCCATGTCAGTGCCTACAATTACCCTGATAGTCCAATGCAAGAACCCGATATTCGAAACTTCTCGTTAGATAGACAAGATAGGCTTTGGTTGGCAACATCTTCTGGCCTTTACTTTTTTAAAGAACATGGATTCAGAGCTGGTTATGAAGAGTATGAGCAGTTATCTATATTGGCCAACGCGTTTATCACAAAGTTACATATTCAAGCTAATTATATGTGGCTAACTACCCGGGGCTTAGGGGTATTTAGGTTGAACCTAGAAAGTGGTGAATTACTTAACTTAGCACCTGATGTGGGTAAGGGGCCTGAGCTAAGTTTCAATGACGTTATTTCTTATCGAGGCAAAGTACTCGTTAGTTCAAGGACCATGGGGTTACTGTATTTCAATGAAACATCTGGAGAGCTTGAGTCATATTTAAAGTTGCCAACTGCGCCCAATCATGTGTCTTCGATTATTCCTTACGGTGATGGACTGTTGTTTGGCAGTATCGGTGATGGGCTGTTCAAATATGAAGAAGGCGTATTAGATCAGATCACAATTGCTGATTCATTGGTGTCAGATATTGTCTTTATGCTGCAAGAAGACAGTTATGGCAGAATTTGGGTTGGGAGTGAGTCGGGTGTGTCTGTTGTCAATAATGACTTTTCTGTGTCAAAAGTGATTAAAAAGTCTGATGGGCTTACAAATGGTGCTGTTTGGGCATTGATATTTGATGGGCAAGATCACGTATGGTTTGGTAGCAGTGGCGGGTTATCACGGGTGAACATTCACGATTTTAAAATAGATAACTTCCTCCCAGTGGATGGCGTTCAGGGGAACGAGTTTAACTACAACGCCAGTTGGCTATCGCCAGACGGCAGAGTATTTATTGGTGGGTCAAAAGGGTTTAATCAATTTTATCCTAAACAAATAAAAATCGCGCCAACCAGTCGACCGCTTTTAGTTTCCAGTATTGAATTACTCGGTAATGAGCTTCATCCATCGACGGATGACGAGTTGAAGTTGGCGCCAGAGTTGACAACGACGATAGAGCTTAACCATGATCAGGATATTCTGTCGTTACACTATTCCAGTTTGGATTATGGCTCTGAAGGCCTTCGTTTTTACTATCGAATTATTGGCTTGAGCGAAAAGTGGCTGAAGCTCGCAGACGGTGTGAGACAAATCAATTTGCTTAAGCTCAATCCAGGGAAATATCAGGTACAAACTTACACGATAAACCGCTTCAACCAAATATCACCCACCCATTTATTTGATATTTTGATTCGTGCGCCTTGGTGGTGGAACGATTATACCAAAGCTGCATACATATTGACGCTTGCGCTGGCATTTTACTTGTGGATAAGGCAGAGGCAAAAGCGTTTTCAACAGGTCGTGAGCGACAATCAAATCATGAATGAGTTGCAAGAGCGGCTAGAACTCTCGTTGTGGGCAAGCCAAGATGAATTGTGGGATTGGCATATAGAAACTGGCAAAATTTATCGCCATAGTGTTAAACCGCGAATTGACTATGGTGATTGTAAGACGCAGATGGCAGCGAATGATGCTGTACACTTTATTCACCCCAAAGATTGCGTAGCTTGGGAAGAGAAACTTGACGGCTGTTTAGAAGGTGAGGAAGACACCTATGAGATAGCGATACGGGTTAAGACAGTGGATGGTGATTGGACATGGGTACTAGAGAGAGGCAAAGTAGTCAGTCGTGATAGTCACGGCAAAGTGATGCGCGTTGCAGGGGCCTTGAAAGACATTGCTGAATTAAAAGCACATCAAAATGCACTACAGTCACTGAATGAAGAGTTGGAAATTAAGGTTGCGGTGCGTACCGATGAGTTGTATCGCAAGAATCAAAAGCTAGAACAGGCGATGATGGAGTTAAAACGCACCCAGCAAGAATTAATAGAAAGTGAAAAAATGGCTTCTCTGGGTAATGTGGTCGCGGGGATAGCACATGAGATAAATACTCCATTGGGGATTTCAATTACGGCTATTTCGTATAACGAAGAAAGCTTGAAGCAAATAGCGACAAAATTAGAAAATCAAACTTTGAAACAGTCGGAACTTGAACAATCAATCAATGAGCAGCGCGAAGGTTACCAACTGATGAACCGAAATTTAGATCGGGCGAAAGAACTGATCAGCAACTTTAAGCAAGTGGCGGTTGATCACTCTAGCGAGGTACAGCGTGACATCAATGTAAAAGAGTATGTTGAAGATGTTTTTAGCTCGCTGGCACCATTGGCGAAAGGTAAAAAAGTTGTGCTTCGTATTCACGGTGACACAGATATCGATGTGAACACGTACCCAGGCGCGATCTACCAGATTTTGACAAACCTATATAATAACTCGATGATCCATGGGTTTGAGCATCAAGAAGAAGGTACTGTGCAGGTCAGTTTGCAAATGCTAGAAGGCACCTGGACACTGACATACAAAGACGATGGCATCGGTATGAGTGATAGCAGTCTCACGACGCTATTTGACCCATTTGTTACAACTAAGCGAAGCCAAGGTGGCTGTGGTTTGGGGATGCACATTGTGTACAATTTAGTGACGCAGTTACTTAAAGGTGAGATATCGGCTTGGTCAAAACCGCATAAAGGTTTAGAAGTTAAAATCAAAGTGCCTTACATCAAGGCAACTAGTCCTATTAATGCAAAAGAAGCATAGTAAATCACACTAAAAAAGCCGCCCTAGATTGGCGGCTTTTCCAGCTTTAATCGTGCTCTTACATCACGCGCATACCTGGCTCTGAACCTTCGTCAGGGTTCAGGATGTATATTTCTTTGCCACCAGGACCTGCTGCCAACACCATGCCTTCGGAGAGTCCAAAGCGCATCTTACGTGGTTTGAGGTTTGCTACCATGACGGTCAGTTTACCTTCTATATCTTCAGGCGCATATGCTGATTTGATACCTGCAAACACTTGGCGTGTTTCTCCGCCTAAATCCAGCGTGAGCTTCAATAGTTTTTCGGCACCTTCAACATGCTCTGCCTTGGCGATTTTCGCTACTCGCAAATCAACTTTCGCAAAATCATTAAACTCGATCTCATCTGCGATAGGCTCTTTTGCGAGCGGGCTATTTGGGTCGACCGCCGGCTTCGCTGCCTCTAAACTTTCTTTTGAAGCTTCTACCATTGCATTTACCTTATCTAAATCTACACGTTGCATCAGTGCTTTAAACTTATTAATTTCATGGCCTTTAAGCGGTTCACTGACGGTGTCCCAGTTCAGCTCCGTCGCAAGGAATTGCTCAACGTTGGCGCTCATACCCGGAAGAACAGGCTTAAGGTACGTTAAAATCACTTTGAACATATTTAAACCAAGTGAACAAACTTGGTGTGCACGTTCCTGTGTTGCTTCATCTTTAATTAAAACCCATGGTGCTTCAGCGTCAATGAATTGGTTTGCTTTGTCTGCTAGGGTCATGATTTCGCGAATAGCGCGGCTATAATCTCTATTTTCGTAATGTGTTGCAATGGCATCAGAGACGGTTGTGAACTCAGCTAACAACGCTTCGTCCATCACTTCATCACTCAGTTTGCCTGCAAATTTCTTGGTAATGAAACCGGCACATCGGCTCGCAATATTAACTACTTTCCCAACCAAGTCAGAATTTACGCGTTGTGCAAAATCTTCTAGGTTAAGATCCAAATCTGTAATACCACTGTTGAGCTTGGCCGCGTAGTAATATCGCAAATATTCAGGATCCAAGTGCTCTAGATAGGTACGCGCTTTAATGAATGTCCCTTTTGACTTAGACATTTTCGCACCATTTACAGTGACGAAACCATGCGCGAACACATTGGTCGGTTTTCTGAAGTCAGCGCCTTCAAGCATTGCAGGCCAGAACAAACTATGAAAATAAATGATGTCTTTACCAATGAAGTGATATAGCTCCGCGTCCGAATCTTTGCCCCAGAAGCTATCAAAGTCGATACCACTTTTATCACACAGGTTTTTAAAGCTTGCCATATAACCGATTGGCGCATCGAGCCATACGTAAAAATACTTGCCAGGTGCGCCCGGGATCTCAAAACCAAAGTAAGGCGCGTCTCGGCTAATATCCCACTGCTGTAGGCCTTCTGCAAACCATTCTTCAAGCTTATTCGCCATTTCGGTTTGTAAACTACCTGAGTGAAGCCACTCTTTGAGCATGCCTTCAAATGCGGGTAAATCAAAGAAGAAGTGCTCTGAGTCCTTGAGGACTGGTGTCGCCCCTGACATGACAGATTTAGGTTTCTTTAACTCTGTCGGGCTGTAAGTTGCGCCACATACGTCACAACTGTCACCATTTTGGTCTTCTGCCTCACATGTAGGGCATGTACCAGTTACAAATCGATCTGGTAGAAAGATATTTTTTTCAGGGTCAAAAAGCTGTGAGATAGTTCGCTTTTTAATGTGTCCTTTGTCATTCAAGCGAGTATAAATAAGCTCACTCAATGCTTTGTTTTCTTCGCTATGGGTACTATGGTAGTTGTCAAAAACAATATTGAAATCTGCAAAATCTCGCTGTCTTTCAATACTCACATTTTTAACCATTTCTTCAGGTGTAATGCCTTGCTTTTGAGCATTCAACATGATTGGCGTACCATGAGCGTCATCCGCGCACACATAGTATGCTTCGTGGCCGCGCATTTTTTGGAAGCGAGACCAAACATCGGTTTGAATATATTCTAATAAATGCCCTAAATGTGTCGGGCCATTTGCATACGGTAATGCACTGGTAATGAGAATTTTTCTCTTTGTCATAGTTTTCCCATGGTTTTTTAGCCGCATTGACTAATACCAATTAAAGTCATGTATTCATTCTAACGGTTGAATTTAATACAGTTTTCACCTTTAACTGGAATATGCCCTCTTAACGCGAATTTGACTGGTCTTAATGAACTGAATGTTACATAATTCCAGCGTTATTTTCACCACCTGATGGCGTTTTATTTGTATGTTTGGTTTCAAGAGTTTGTTCAACAAAGAAGATCCGGTCGAAAAGCAAATTATTGCGCTTTTAAACAGCTACCGAAGTGCGATTTTTCCACTAGGGATTCAGTCTGAGTGGATTAAACAGGCAAACAAAGTTGGCAAGTGTTGGGATGTTTTGGTCACGTTACCATTTGCAGCGCAGTCACAACACAGTTTGATTCAGAGTTATTTGGCAGAGCAACTCAATGACACGGTGAATCTAGCGATACAGACAGAGATCCCCAATCATTACAAATTTAAGAAAATTAAACATATTGTGTTGGTTGCTTCAGGAAAAGGAGGCGTTGGTAAGTCCACGACTGCTGTCAATTTGGCTCTAGCACTAAAAGCGCAAGGTGCAAGTGTTGGCCTACTAGATGCGGATATATATGGGCCCTCAATTCCCTCATTGCTTGGTTTAGTGGGTGAGCAACCTACTGCAAAAGATGATAAATTGCTTAACCCGATGGAAAAATATGGATTGAAGACCATGTCCATTGGTTATTTGGTCCCAGCTGAAAATGCGACGGTATGGCGAGGGCCGATGGCTTCTCAAGCGCTCAATCAGTTGTTAAATGAAACTGATTGGGGTGAGATAGACTATTTAGTTGTTGATATGCCACCTGGTACTGGTGACATTCAGTTAACCATGACACAAAAATTGCCTGCCAGTGGTGCTGTAATTGTTACCACGCCCCAAGATCTAGCATTGGCTGACGCACAAAAAGGGATTGCTATGTTTTCACAGGTGAATTTGCCAATCATCGGACTCATTGAAAACATGAGTTACTTCAATTGCACCCATTGCGGGGGTAAAAACCATTTATTCGGTCAAGATGGCGGTAATCAGTTGGCTGCACGTCATGGGGTCCCTTTGCTGGCAGAGATCCCCTTAGATATTTGTATTCGAGAAGAATCAGAGCGTGGAGAAAATATCATAGAAAAAGCCATGCCAATTGCCGACCATTATACCTATTGCGCGCAACTTGTGAGTAGCATGTTGTTTCTACAGTCACTTGAGACACAAGGTGTAGAAATCATCGTTTCAGATGACTAATTGCCTTTTATAACGCCAACGGGGCATTATTTTTCCAATTAACTGGTAAATATTCATTCAGCTTCCATACTTGAATGATGCAACTGTTGGCGGTCAATATATGTACCTCTATACTGTATAAAAAATGCAATATATATTTTATATTATCGGTACTAATATTGAACAGATCTAACAGTCCTATCAGCCAAAGTTAATCACTTACTCAAGGAGGTGGGTATGTGGTTTTTAACAGTTAAGCTGTTTGTGATTCTGCTATTGTTCAGTTGTTTTAGCCTCGGGGCTGAACAGCCAACTTTTCACATAGAGCTTTTAAAAGACACGTCTAATCAACTGTCAATAGATGCTGTTATTGATCGAAAAGACCAGTTCAATACGATAAGTACGAAAGCAAAGTTTAACAAAGGCGAAACCATTTGGGTTAAGGTGAGTAGCCAGTCCAGTGAGGATCAATTGGTCGCGATAACCAGCCCAATTGAAGGCCATGTTAAGCTATACCGCGTTATTTCGGGGGCGATCGTTGATTATGAGCTGATCTCGCCTGTTTCAGGCTATACTTCACCAGAGCAAGGTATACTTCCTCACCAATCTATTATTGAAAATGGAATAAACTCTGAAGTATACATTCAAGTTAATGCTAAATATAATGGTATGCTATCGCTATCTATAATGTCATTTTCAGATTATAGATATCTACTAAATAAGCGGCTTTTTATATTGGGTGCTAGCAGTGGCGTTCATTACTTTATTGCGTTTTTTGTTTTTTTAATGGCAATTGGTCAGTCGCGTAGAGGTTTGGCATCTCTTGGTGCGTACTTTTTATGTATCAGCATACAAAGTGGCGTGTACAATGGCGCCAACATGCTTTTATTTCCAAGCGAATTTATTGGTTATTTTGCAACATTCCACAGCCAGATATTTCTGTTATCCCTGATTTTTGCGATTTTATTTCTATATTTTTTTATGATCGAAAAGCGTGCTGATGGGAAATATACAAATCTGGTTACCGCTTCGATTTGGTTTATTGCTGCGCTAGCCGTGTTAATTGCGCCTTTGAATGCCCAAAACTCGCTCATTTTCCATGTGATTGCGAGCTTAATCTGTTGCGTATTATATGTCGTCGTACTGAAAAGCCAATACGCTGAACATAAAGACGAAGTCTTAGTTTTGATGTTTACTTGGTTGCCAATTTTTGCATTGAAAGCGTCCATCTTTGTGAACCAGTTTGGGTTCTTTTGGCCTGTGGATGAGTCCTTGCTGAGCCACCTGCTCATTACGTTACATGTCATTATGCTTGCCTGTTACTTGTATTGGCATGACAAAAATAAGAAACGACGTCTCATGTTTTATGCAACGCATGACAAAGACACGGGGGCGCCTAACCGTTACATGCTGCAACAAAGCTTAGAGGCGCTGGACAAGGTAAACAAACCTCACACTTTATTGCTCTTTAGACCTTTGGTTTTGCAGACTATTCGCTTAAATATGGGGTGGAATTACGCCAACTCGCATCTCAGAAAGCTGCTTAGCAAAGTAGGGAAGCAATTGAATACCTATGGCAATGTGGTCATTGCTGAAGACTCAAAGAGTCAAACTTCAATTTATCGACTCGACGATTCGCTTTTCGCAGTGGTATTAATCGGCAAATTTGAGTTGAGTCAAATTGAACAGTTTGTGTGTGTATTGTCTTCGAGTTTTGAGGAGGGCATCGATTTTGGCGGCGATCTGTTGGTCGACCAGCTTGAGATTGGCGTTGCGAGCAACCCAATTCATGCATCGAACGCAGATTCGATTATTCAATGTGCCATGCAAGCGATGGCCGCTAAACCCGTAGGCACGAATAAGTGGCAGCTGTTTGATTTTGGGAACTCTATCGTATCTCAGCGACGCATTAAAATTGCCTCGGCTTTAAAGGTTGCGATCGAGCGTGAACAGCTAAGCTTGTATTTACAGCCACAGTTGCACCTTAAATCAGGTCGTGTATATGGCGCTGAAGCATTACTAAGATGGCATCATCCAGAGCTCGGCATCATCCCGCCCACAGAGTTTATTCCAATTGCAGAGTCATCAGGCATTATATATGAACTGACCGAATGGGTTATCGAATGTGGTTTGAGACAGCAAGCTGAATTGGTCAAGCTTTTACCAAGCCATCATTTGTCTCTGAATATATCTGGGCGTGATGTTGGGCGTAAAGAACTTACAGTACAATTGATTGAATTAGTCAATCAATACCAATTGGCACCGAGTCAAATCGTACTTGAAGTGACTGAGTCTGCAACGGTTGAAAATGAAACAACTTTATACGACAGCTTAGCTGATTACAGAAGTATCGGTATTAAAGTTGCCATCGATGATTTTGGAACGGGATATTCTTCGTTAGCATACCTGAGTCAACTTGGGTTTGATAAGTTAAAAATAGATAAGCGCTTTGTCATGGACCTTGAAAGCTCCAAGACCAATCAGACTATTTGTAAAGCAACGTGCGATATGGCTCACAGCCTTGGTTCAGTCGTTGTAGCCGAAGGCGTTGAGAGTGAAGGAAGTTATCGACAATTACAAAGCTATGACTGTGACATTGGTCAAGGGTACTTTGTTTCTCGACCACTTCCGTTTGAAGACTACAAATTGTGGTTGCAAAGAATGACGGAAGTTGAAGATGTCATTCACTATTTGACTTCCTAAGTTGCATTATATATCACTATGCGCTTGTATTTTTTCTAAGCAGTTAGAAAGGGCTTCTGCAAGTGGCATAAGCTCTATTGGCTTAGACAAGAAATCCTGCATGCCAGCTTGCTCACAGACAGCCTTGTCTTCAGCGGAAGTATTGCCTGTGAGTGCGACAATGTGGGCGTGATTTGGGAGTAATTTCTGTTTGATTAAATTTCTTGCTGTCGTTGGTCCATCCATAACAGGCATAACGCTGTCCATAAAAACTAAATCATAAGATTTGACTGAACATTTTTGCAGCGCAACTTCACCATTACTTGCAAAGTCGGAGGTGACATTGAACTTTTGTAAAAAAGCTTCCATGACCTTTTGATTTATTTCGTTGTCCTCAACTACAAGTACGTTTAATTTAGATGCGTCAAATGGGGTATTCTCTTGGAATGGTGTATCTTGCTTGCATTTGGAGGTAGTTTGAAGCGGGATTGATACTTTAAATAAGCTTCCTTCACCGAGTTTACTTTGAACGTCAATATCACCATTCATGACGTCGATTAATTCTTTAACGATAGACATACCCAGTCCAGTGCCGCCATAGCGACTACCAACTTCTTCTTCACCTTGTTTAAATGGCTGAAATAAACTTGCTAGACTTGCGGGTGACATGCCAATACCTGAATCTGAGACGATGATATGAAGCACTATGCCAGTATCAATATGATGTGTGTGTACAGAAAGTTGAATTTTTCCCTGTGGTGTAAATTTAAGTGCGTTACTCAACAAATTCGTGATAATTTGGTTGAGCCGAACGGGATCGCACTCAACGGTATAATCTTGGCAAAGGTTTATATTGGCCTCGAAATCAACGCTGGGTGACGTAATCAACTGCTTGTAGAGTTCAACAATATCTGACATCACTTGGGGCAAATCAGTTGGCTTAGTTGACAGACTAAGCCCTTCTTGGGAGATTTTTGAAAAGTCGAGTACTTCATTCACTAAGCCAAGTAGTATGTCCGCACTTCTTAACGCAAGTTGCACATTTTCGGTGCGTTTATCAGGATTTTGCTCTTCAAGAGAGTTTATCAAAAGGCCAGAAATGCCGTTGAGCGGTGTACGCATCTCATGGCTTATTTTAGATAAAAAGTGGCTCCTTTCGTCAAGAAGCATTTCTGCTTCTCTTCGTTGTGCTTTGAGGGTTTCTCTCAGTTCAACAGAGTGGGTAATATCTTGTAAGGAGCCAAATAAACTTGTGCATTTACCTTCATTAAACTGTGCTTCGCCATGCAGCGAGACCCAAATTCGCCTGCCAATTTGAGTAACCACTGGCAGTTCTACTTCCCAAGGTGTGCCATGCGTTATGGCCTCAGAGATGAAATGCGAGAATGTTTGTCGGCAGTCCTCGTTTTCAAAGAAGGAAAGCCACAAGTCTAGCTTCGGCTTGTCGATAATATTGAGATCGTGAATAAGCTTAGTCTGGTTGCTCCAAAAAATATCTTTTGACTCTAGATCAATCCTCCAGCTGCCAATTGACGCAACCTCCTCCATTTTTTGCAGTGTTTTATAGTTATTGCGCAGAACGGATTCAGCTTGGCGTCTGGCAAATTCCGAGCCGAGCCACTGGGCAAAAAGTTCTACATAATCTATGTGCGCGGCGGTGAAAGGAGCGCTGACGTTGGGTGAAGAAAAATTCACTGTACCCATTGTCTCCTTACCAACCCTAATGGGGGCACCAATATATGATTCTAATTGAAAGTTGATGTAGCAAGGGTGAGTAGAAATGGTGCTCTGGCCAGCACAGTGAAATGAAAGGGCTTTGTTCGCTTTTAAGGTGTGAGTGCAGTACGTGCCACCAAGGTCAAAAGTACATGTTGGTGTCAGGTCTGGGTTATCCGATTCAACATATAAAATCTCGTAGTTTTCTCCGACTACTTTACTAACGATGGCAATGTCTAAAGAAAACACTTCTAATCCAAATGTGAGTAGGGATTGTATTTTTTCGTCTGTTGAAAGCGTTTGGTCCGAAACAATGGTGTGGAATTGCCTTAAAAAACTCACATTGTGATCCTTCTACTAATGCCAATATTGTTATATTCGTGTGGCATCTTGGTTCAGTACTGCTTTGTGCTAGCCCTATAGTATATTAAATAAATAAGATTTTAATCAGGTATTTTATTATGATTTTTCTCATTTCTATCCGCACAAGGGTTGTAAACGATAGCTTTTAAGGCTGAAGTGAGTGTAATGCATCGCCAAGTGATTTAAAGTAGTTATCAAATTTGTCACAAATTAATCTGCGTTCTTGATGTAGTAAAAAGCCGCCAGAGCGTTCTAATTTAGAGTTTTTGACGTCTGAGACTAAAAACTCATTTTCGATTTCAGTTTTATAGGCTATCGAACATTCAAATGCTCGCGCCGTTAATTCTTCAGGGAGGCTGTAATATAGCCTGCCTAGGTGCTTGTCGAGCTGAATCGAGCGTGTAAAAAAAGGGCTGGGTTGTTCGCCGTTTTCATTAAGTAATACAGATTTATATATATGATTGAGTTTTTGATTTAGGGGGTGTTGTAAGTTGGGTGAAGCGTTCAACCACATAGATGATGCAAAGTCTGAAGCGCTACAGTGTGAAAACAGGTGTTTGCAAATGTAGTGATCAAATGCATGCCACCATTCATGTGCCAAAGCACCCGCGCCAGCATTTTTGGCCAGGGCTAGTGTTCTTCTTGCGGGTTCATAGTGGGCCTGAACCCCTTTTTGACCTCTGCTTCCAAAAGCCAAATTTAATGTATTTCTCAGGCCGATAGCATGAGGCGGCAGTGACAGCATTTGAGCAAGATCTGCCAATGCATCGTAGATTAGGTTTGCTGCTATATACTGCTCATCTTTTGTGACCCAGTTTCCTAAAATAATGGTTTTAAAACCGAATGTGGTTTTGATTTCATCAAAACAGACTTGATCGCCAAACCGATAATCAGGCCCTGTTCTGCGAAAGTGCTTAGTCAGCCTAGTCGTCATTGTCTAGATACCGCTCCTTAACATGGTCGGGCATAAACTTGGTCTGTTCATAAATCATGCCCTTAAGTAAGTCATACAAGGGAGTTGGGTCTAATGTGTCATAGATACTTAAAAAGTAGGCGCAAGCTTCAAGTGTTGAAAGGCTATATTGTTGCTCTGCTTTGCGTATTTTATATTGGTTCGTCGGCGCGTTGTTAAAAGAAACTTGAGGTAACTTGTTTAACCAAGGGTTGAGCATGGCGAGTTTATGGGCTTTTTTCCAGGTGCCATCGAGCACAAACAAATAATCAATTCGTGGCTGGTTGCGGGGGATCTCTTCAATGCCCAGTGCATGTTCTCCAGGATACAAAAGGGCACAATGCATGGTTGAAGCAATTTTTTGTGCATCTTCAAAGTCTTCTGGCGTTTCTCCTACAAAAATATCAATATTCTCTAGCTGCAAGTTAAGTAGCCGAACTGTGTTTTTAGGTGTGGAGAGCTCACTGGGATGTTGGAGAACCACAATACGAGTTTTATTGCATATTGGCTTTGAAATATGTGCACATATACATGTTTTTACAGAAAAGTGGCAAATTTTACAGGTACTTCTTTTCATAGAGGGTCGGAGCAAGTTAAAGTGCTATCTATATTAACATAATTTTGTGGTTATCTTTGCCCTTGTCGCCACTCTTGGCTAGCATATAGTTATGAAGGGCGTATACGGGTTATACTACTGTAAAGGAATTTTATGAGCACTATAATTGACGAAACCTGCTTGGACAATATGCAGTCTCTTTTAGGAGACCAGTTTACTGACACATTGGAGTTTTGCTTAACCGAATTTGAACGACTTGAAAGCGAAGTGAGAATGACAATTGACTCTGATCTAGAAGCTGCGACCAGAAACGCACATAGTTTAAAGTCAAATGCGGCACAGTTTGGGGCGATGAGCTTGTCTGATGTTGCGCGAGAAATTGAGATGGCATTACTTGCCAATGAAGTTGACAAAGCCAAAGCACAAATTGACAACTTAACCGATCAAGTTGTGTCTTCCAAATCTAAACTGCAACAGTGGCTCACTTCAAGTGTGTAAACCTGTCCACATGCATTCTTTTCCTTTGTAATCGCCACGCATTGCTGGGCCATCGTTGTATGTAGCGGTGGCCAAACTAACTTCACGCTCAATATCTCCCAAATTGTCCATAATAAGCACTGTTAAACGCTTTTAAATTAGTCATGTAATGGGTATGCTAGCCATGGAATGGGGGTGAGACTAATCATGAATAAAATAATTAAAAGTAATAAGTTAACAGGTGTTTGCTACGATATACGCGGGCCTGTATTAAGCCAAGCACAAAAAATGGAAGATGAAGGGGTCAAAGTGCTCAAATTGAATATTGGCAACCCCGCTGCATTTGGTTTTGATATGCCTGAAGATATGCACCGAGACATCATTCGAAACCTTCGTCAAGGGCAAGGGTACTGTGATTCAAAAGGGCTTTACTCTGCTAGAGTGGCCGTTTATCAATATTATCAGCAGAAAGATTTTCCTAATTTAAGCGTCGACAATATTTTTATTGGTAATGGTGTGAGTGAGTTGATTCAGATGGTGACACAAGCCTTGCTCAATGATGGTGATGAAGTGCTCATCCCGGCACCAGATTACCCACTTTGGACTGCATCTGTCACTTTAGCAGGCGGCGTACCTGTACATTACATGTGTGATGAGTGTGCTGACTGGTTCCCTGATTTGGCAGACATTCGTGAAAAGGTCACCAGCAAAACAAAAGCACTTGTACTTATTAACCCTAATAACCCAACTGGTGCTGTGTACAGTAAAGCGCTTCTGGAAGGCTTACTTGATATCGCCAGAGAGCACAATTTACTCGTACTCAGTGATGAAATTTACGAAAAGATACTATTTGATGATGCAGAGCACTTTTCAATTGGATCTTTGTGTGATGACTTACCAATCATCACTTTTAATGGGCTAGCCAAAACATACCGTGCAGCAGGCCTCAGAATGGGGTGGATGGTAGCTAGTGGTAAAGTATCTGTCATGCGTGACTTGTTGGAAGGTCTAAATATGTTGGCCTCAATGCGTTTGTGTGCCAATGTGCCAGCCCAGTTTGCCATTCAACAAGCGCTAGGAGGCGTGCAATCAATTGACGATCTCTTATTACCAGGTGGGCGGCTTTACGAACAAAGAAATATTGCATGGCAGGGGCTAAATGATATTCAGGGCATATCGTGTGTAAAGCCAAAGGGGGCATTGTATGCGTTTGCTAAAGTGGATACTAAGCATTTTAACGTGAAAAATGATGAGTTAATGATGCTCGATTTATTAAGAGAAGAGAAGATCTTGCTTGTCCATGGTCGGGCATTTAACTGGCCATCACCAGATCACTTCAGGTTAGTGTTTTTACCGCATAAAGATGAGCTAGAGCCAGCACTACAATCCATGAAACGGTTTTTCGATAGTTATAGACAGTAGTGTTTGATATATGCCCCTCACAGAAGGGGCATCGTATTTTAAATGGGCGTTTATTTCGAGGCGACGTTGACAACAAAGCGGTGATATAAAGTGTCTATGTTGTGCACAATGGTGTTCTTACCTAACACGTCATGCTGTGCAATCACATCGGCAATGGTTGCGATATCGAGGTGGCTTGACATGTCATTTGCCAACTCAAAATGGCTAATATGCCAAGGCTCTGCTGCCACCCCACCTCTGAATTTATCATAGGGTTTGTAAAAACCGAATCTATGCAGGTTTTCTTCAAGCCAGCACGAGAATGCATAAAAAGGCCCATCCACTTCGTATTCCCATGGTTCAAGCTGAAGTGATGCCCCATTCGATAGGCAGTTTTTGGCATAGACATCTATGTCTGTGCCAAAATGGTGCCTGCTTGTCCCTGGCATTGCCGAAAAAAGCAGGATAGCTTCGATAATTGCTTCACTCGTGAGGCCAGCAATATCAATGACTTGATTTTGGCTGTCCAAAATAGGGCGCTTTCCACTGTATTTTGCGTTCCAGATTGCTTTTTGTCGATGAAAGTCTCGGTACGCTGATGCAATGGTAAAATCAAATCCTGCCGCCTTGGCCGAGGCGTCTAAACCTTTAAGGTCCTCCAAAACACCCGCATGGATTTGGTTGCCTTGGTAATCCGTTAGATGGGAGCCAGAAAGGCCCAGCGCTTGAAGCTTGAATTCAGTCATTATTTTTTTGCCAGGAGCTTTTCTAGAATGCGCTCATATATCAGCGCTAAATCGTCGAGAGATTTTGTACAAACTTGCTCATCTACCTGATGAATCGTTTTGTTAAGCGGGCCTAACTCTATAACTTTACAGCCTGTTTGGGCAATGAAGCGTCCATCTGAAGTGCCCCCAGATGTTTCTGGCGTTGAAGTAACGCCTGTCACTTCTTTAATCGACTCAAGCGTCACATTGAGGAGCGCCCCAGGTTCTGTTAAAAATGGTAAGCCATTTACTGTCCAGTTAAGTTCATAATCTAGGTTATGCGATGCGAGAATGTCGTTGACACCTTGCTGCAACTGTTCGACGGTTGACTCAGTACTGAAGCGGAAATTAAATTGGACATCGACTGTACCCGGAATCACATTTCCAACCCCAGTTCCCCCGTGAATATTAGAGATCTGAAAGCTCGTCGCTGGAAAGTAATCATTGCCACTGTCCCACACTTTCGAGCTGAGTTCTGCAAGCGCTGGTGCAACTTCATGAATAGGGTTTCTAGCAAGGTGAGGGTATGCAACGTGGCCTTGTATTCCCTTTACTTTTAAGTGCCCAGTGAGCGACCCTCTGCGACCATTTTTTACAACATCGCCTAGTGTATCTCGAGAAGATGGCTCACCCACAAGACACATATCAATTTTTTCATTGCGCGCTTCAAGAAGATCAACGACCTTGGTCGTGCCATTTATAAAGGGACCTTCTTCGTCAGATGTAATTAAAAAGCTGATAGATCCTTTGTGGTCCGGATGCTTCTTGACAAACCGTTCAGTCGCCACAACCATTGCCGCGAGTGAACCTTTCATATCTGCAGCGCCACGACCATGAAGTACCCCCTCTTCTACCAGTCCTGCAAAAGGGGGGTGACGCCAGTCCTTCTCATTACCTACTGGCACAACATCTGTGTGGCCAGCAAAGCAAAAGTGCGGTCCGTCAGATCCTTTTCTAGCCCAAGTATTTAATGTATCGATGAAAAAATGTTCTTCAACTTTAAAGCCTAAAGGTTCTAATCGGCTATTGATGAGTTGTTGACAACCCGCATCTTCTGGCGTGACAGAAGGACGCTGGATCAGAGCCGAGGCGAGCTCAACAACATCACTTAAAGAGGCTGATTCACTCATTTAAATATCTCTTGATATTGGTCTGCTTTAAAGCCGATATGATAGTTTGAATTAAAAGCGAGGATAGGGCGCTTGATCATTGCTGGTGATTCAAGCATATATTGTTTAGCTGATGCTTCATTGAGGTTTTGCTTTTGCTCATCACTTAATGCGCGATAAGTTGTACCTCGTTTGTTTAACACTGTTTCCCAACCTAGGTTAGCGACAAATGTATCTAGTTGCTGCGCAGTCAATCCATCCTTACGGTAATCATGAAAGGTGTATTCAATGTCATTTTGTTCTAGAAATTTTTTGGCTTTTTTTATCGTGTCACAGTTTGGAATACCGTATAGAACTATACTCATAATTTACATGCTCTTGCTAATGTTATAAGCGGATCTGTGCCCGCATTGACTTGGTTGAGTGGATAATAACATGGCCCTAATTTGTCCGCATTGAGAATCACAATGGCGCCGAGAATTGTTTGCTCCTGAGGTACATCGAAGTAACACAAAACATCGCCTGCAGATACCGCTTTTTTTCCGACACTATGTTGTATCAGTTTTTCCATTTTCCTGTATTCAGGTGGAATATGTAAATGTACTAAAAGTTGTAACCCTGAATCAGCGCGTATGATAAATTCGCAACCTTGCTGAGTCGTTTTGATTATTTTTCCTTTACAAGGCGACAGCATCAGTGCCTGGTTGCTCTTCACACAAACACCGATCCCTAAAACGCCGCTGGCAAATAATTGTATGGGGTGATTCTGTAGTGGCAGCACTTTTCCTGAAAAAGGGCTAGCTATATGCAACAGAGGGTTTGCAATTTGTGTTATGGGCGCATATTTAATGGGTGTAGAAAATATCATTAAACGAACAGGTAACCGTCTTTCTTAAGGGCTTGTATGGCATTATTCAATTGTTGCTCTTTGACTAAAATATAGTCGGTATCATACGTTGATATAGAAAATATCGACACATTGGCAGAAGCCAAAACGCCAGAAATATTAGACATGATGCCAGTTAATGAAAACCCAAGTGGCCCAATAATCTCGATGGCTCGCCAATAAGGCTCTGCGGCAAAACTTTTCACGTCAACATGAGACGGACAAACAATTGATAACTCTTCTGCTGTTTTAGCGATAAAAAAGATGTCTGATTTTAAAACATTTGCGGGAATACCATCATCGCTATCTAAGCTATGGATAGTAAAGTCTTGTTGTAGTATTTGTAGCGTTTGTTTTGACATACTTGCGCTCTAACAGCATCGACTTATTCATAGTATAGGCAAGCATGATGAAAAGAAACCCTTTTGTGAAGAGAGAAGATAATTCTTCTCTCTTCAGCTAGTTACGAAGCGACATTAATGACGCTGTGCTGCTTGGATAGCGGTCAGTGCAATGGTATAAACGATATCATCGACTAATGCACCTCGGCTGAGGTCATTGACCGGCTTGCGCATACCCTGAAGCATTGGACCAATGCTAATGAGGTCAGCACTTCTCTGAACCGCTTTGTAAGTTGTATTACCTGTATTTAAATCAGGGAATACAAATACAGTCGCTTTACCTGCAACTTTACTATTTGGTGCTTTTTTACGGGCAACATTTTCCATGATGGCTGCATCGTATTGTAAAGGACCGTCAATATCTAGATCTGGTCGTTTTGCCTGAGCAAGCTTAGTCGCTTCACGGACTTTATCCACGTCTGCACCTTGTCCAGAAGTACCTGTACTATAGCTAATCATAGCGACTTTTGGCTCTATGCCAAAGGCAGCTGCCGAGTCAGCGGATTGAATGGCGATATCAGCGAGCTGTTCAGCGGACGGATCCGGGTTAATTGCACAATCTCCGTAGACCAACACTTGGTCAGGCAGCAGCATGAAGAAAACAGAACTCACCAAAGAGGAGTCAGGTGCAGTTTTAATCAACTGCAGAGGAGGGCGAATTGTATTGGCAGTTGTGTTGACGGCACCAGATACAAGGCCATCGACTTCGCATTCGGCAAGCATCATCGTACCAAGGACGACGTTGTCCTGAAGTTGCTCTGCAGCAACCACTTCAGTGAGCCCTTTGTTCTTTCTCAACTCGACCATAGGAGCAATATATTTCTCTATGGCTTGGCTTGGGTCTAAGATGGTCACGTTTTCGTTTAAGACCACACCTTGCTGAGCTGCAATGCGTTGGATTTCATCGTACTCACCTAACAGAACCGTTTTTGCAATACCACGTTCACCGCAAATCGCAGCCGCTTTGATCGTTCTTGGTTCATTGCCTTCGGGCAAAACAATGGTCTTATCCGCACGTCGGGCTAAATCCGTCAACATATATCTGAATGCGGGAGGAGAGAGCTTTCTCGTGCGGGCAACGCCCTGAGATAAACTATCTAACCAGTCCGGGTCGATGTGATCGGCGTTGTGCTGTTTGACTTTATCAATACGTTGTTCATCGTCTGCTGGCACTTCCATATTGAAGTTATGGAGTAATAATGAGGTCCGCCAAGTATCCGCTTCTGTTGCAAGAATGGGTAAGCCTGTGTTCATTGCTTGCTGACAAAGCTCCATAATACGAGGCTCAGGTTTAAAGCCACCAGTGAGCAATATTGCCCCAATCTTTGTGCCATTCATCGCTGATAAACAGGCCGCAACTAAAATGTCAGACCTATCACCAGGTGTTACCAGCAGCGCGCCTGGCGTGAAGTGGTTCAAAATATTAGAGACGGTACGGGCGCAAAATGTTACTCGGCGTAAACGACGATGTGCCATATCTCCTTCATTGATGATCTCGGCCTGTAGGTATTCGCTCAGATCTCGAACACGAGGCGCTACAAGGTCAAAGTCCCAAGGAATCGCGCCGAGCAGCATAAATGGGTGTTTTCTGAAAATAGGCAATGAAGCTAAACGGTTCATTTCGTTTTCTAACTGCTCAGGCTCATGTTGATCTACGAGATCTGCACGTGCTCGACCATCCTCATCAAGTGGCGCATTGACTTTGTTAAAAATACAACCTAGAACACGAGCATGGTCAATACCACCGTAATTACCGGATGCAATTTCCAAGCGATCTTCTAATTGATCATTGCTGTCATTGCCCGGTGTTAATACAAACACGATATCGGCACCCAGCGTTTGTGCAATCTCTCTGTTAACTCTGCCTGCATAGGGTTGTTTTCTGGTTGGGACCATACCCTCTATGATAGCAACTTCGTCGTCGTGCACTGAGCTTTCAAATCGCTCTACGATCTCCTCAAGAAGGTCGTCTCCTTTTCCATCCCCGATCATTTGTTCTGCATAATGCAGCTCGAATGGGGTGGGAGGCTCAATGGCGGAGCCTTGTTTTATGATGAGCGTCGATTTTTCTGGGCCAATATCAGCGTTTCTAGGCTGTGCGATTGGCTTGAAAAAATTAACTTTGACCCCTTTTTGTTCTAGTGCGCGCACCAACCCGACAGAGACTGATGTTAAACCTACCCCTGTCGAAATGGGGATGAGCATAATTCTACGACTCATGATGCGTGCTCCTTGGCCAGTTTGGCTGCATCTTGCGCGATAACCAACTCTTCGTTTGTAGGCACAACTAATGCTAAAGGTGTGGATTCTTGATCTGTGATGATGCCTTCATTACCAAACCTTGCAGCTAAGTTAGAGTCTGTGTTCAATTTAAAACCAAGGAAGGCGAGCTGTTCTACAACCTTTGCACGAATGACATCCGAGTTTTCCCCGATCCCGCCAGTAAATACTAGTGCATCTATGCCTCCCAAGGGTACGGCAAAGCTGGCAATTTGTTTGGCGAGTCTAAAACAAAATATATCCAGCGCAAGTTGCGCCTGAGCATGACCTTGTGCTGCACTTTCTTCAATGG
The DNA here is from genome assembly GCF_021530565.1 of Pseudoalteromonas sp. SMS1. Taxonomy (GTDB): domain Bacteria; phylum Pseudomonadota; class Gammaproteobacteria; order Enterobacterales; family Alteromonadaceae; genus Pseudoalteromonas. The sequence continues at coordinate 121,742 of NZ_JAKGBI010000008.1, read as the reverse complement.
TTCTACAGTCATTCGAAAGTTCGCTGATCCCCAATAACCCACTTTCCTTATTTAGCAATGTGTCGATTTGTGAGGCAGAGTAATGGAGCTGATTCACCAAATAAGCAAACAAGCCAGGGTCAATATCACCGCTACGAGTACCCATCACGAGCCCTTCAAGTGGTGTGAGTCCCATGCTGGTGTCCACGGATTTTCCGTCCTTAACAGCGCAAACTGAACAACCATTTCCAAGGTGTGCAGTAATAATTTTAGAAGGTTTACCTTGAAAGCCTAATAGATCGATTGCTCGTGCCGATACGTAGTAGTGGCTGGTGCCATGAAACCCATATCGTCGAATACTGTGTTTTTTGTACAGCTCATAGGGCAGCGCGTATAAAAACGCTTGTGGCGCCATAGTTTGATGGAAAGCCGTATCAAAAACAGCGACTTGAGGAAGAGATGAAAATGCTTCACTCGCGGCTTTGATACCAAGTAAATTGGCAGGGTTGTGTAGCGGCGCCAGTGTTGCTGTTTGCTTGATCGCTTCCAAAACAGACTCGGTGATGCGTGCTGACTTTGTAAAGTGTTCACCACCATGAACGACACGATGGCCAACAGCCACTAACTGTTGGTCTAATTTTAGTGACTTTACCAACTTTACAAGCTGGTTTATGGCGACTTCATGCGCGTCGCCATTAGCTAAAGCAACAGTATGCTTTTCACCATTAATCTTGTATTTAATTTGTGGTGAGGCTTCACCTAGACGCTCGGCTAACCCCGATAGGTGCTCTGTTGCAGAGTGAGAGTCAATGATTGCGAATTTGAGGCTAGAACTGCCACAATTGAGGACCAAAACATGCGACGATGACATAATGACTTTCCGTTTTGACAATAAGAGTATTTGCGTATTAAGCTAAATGAAGAAGTTCAATCGGCATTATGCTTAATACTAAGGTATAATTGACTAGTATGACTTCAATTTTACCTTATTTTTTAGATAATAGTTAGCACCTAGGAGTTATGATGCAGAAAAGTCTTATTTCACAAGTGCAACTGGGTCGCCAATACGCCAAAGAATGGCCAATGCGAAAAGAATTAATCCCTTTATTTCCTGAATTTAAAGTCATTAAAGCCACGGAACTGGCACTGCAAACAATGCCGATTCTCGCGTTGTTCACTGTGTTTTTTCAGACCAGTCTACTTGGGATGGACTATTTACCGCAATCAATTGCCATTGCGTTATTTTTTCTTACTTTACCTGTTCAAGGGCTGCTCTGGCTCGGTAAGCGATGTGACACATCTTTGACTCCTGCATTGTCCAGTTGGTACCGAGACTTATACCAAAAAATGGTCGCACAAGGTTATGAAGGATCAATCTGCACAAGAAAACCAACATATCGAGAGCTGGCAAAATTGCTAAAAGACATGTTTGAGAAAATGGATAAGGCGTTTACCAAAGAAAATCTTTAACATCCTACACCCACGCATGCGCGCCTTGCGACCGCAGGCGCGTCAGCAGCATGGACTTACAGCTTGCTGGCTTTCAACCTAGTGACTAGTAACGCAATAAAAGACAGCCAAAATAACGAACCACCAGAACCACTCTCTTCTTTTGTTGGCGGGGTAGTTGGTGTTGTATCGTCTTTCGCTAAAACGTTAATCTTGATAACTTGTTCTGAAACCAAACGTTCTTTGAAATAAGCGTTGAGTGCAACTCTGTTTTCACCACTATTTTCAAATTTAACCGTAGAATTTTCACCAGAAATCACTTTATTGTCTGGTAGCGTCCACGTGTAGTCCAAACTGAGGTCATAATCGGACGTTAAATTAACCGAAAGGAGTGTCTCCTCATTTTGCTCAACGCGCTCAGGTATCTGTACGGTTAACGATTTTATTGCAGGGGTTACAGCATCAACTTCGTATTGTTTGCTATAGCTTAGATCTTGATTTACATAGGCTTTTAAAGTGACTGTGTAAAAGTCAGGCGTGTCGTATTCATGTTTGGGGCTTGCTTCTGTGCTCTCATTTCCATCGCCAAAATTCCATTGATAGGTCAAATCTGCTGCGTGTAGGTTTGTTGCCTGAGTTACAGCAGCGAGCAAAATTAACTTTGCACAAAAGTTCCATTTTAGAATCATTTTTTAATCCTTAATTCCTTCTTCCCCAGCATATTATCCGTATTAGATACGTTAGTCGACAATTTTTACATGCAATTTTTACAGGGACGTTTCAACGATAAAAAAGTAAAGTGAAGTTTATATTATTTTAATTGTGTAAATCAAAAGTGAAAAAAAGTGGATAAAAAGGTTGATCTTATCGCGGAAGTAATGTTTATAATTTGTTAGGTAATTTACTCAAAAAATAACATATTAGATTTTTAATTCTCATAAATGATGTCTAGGAAGATTCAAGGAGTGAGTGGTGAAAGTTAAGTCGTATGTGGTATCTGTTGTAGTAGTAACCTCCGTAATTGGAGCATGGTTAGGTTATGAAAATTATTATTCAGTCAGTGATAACAAATCAAAAAATGAGATCTCAAGACTAGATAGTAAGTCCTCAATACAGCCTTCAAATGCAAAAATTGAAACTAACAACACACGTGAAACCCCTGCTATTGCAGAGCAAGCAAAACTGTCTGACGCGCCCAAGCCGGCCTTAACAGACGGCGACACTTCAGTGTTTGACTTTCCGCTTCGTCCGTTGGATGAACTACATGATTTCAGAGAGCTTGAAAGAGAATATGACTTTATTCGAGCACAGCTCGAAGCTACACAAGCAGTTGAAATGATTAATCAAAGCAACTTAAGCGATAAAGATATTGCATCGCTTAAACGTGCTTATACCCACCTTAATAAAGTAATTAAGCGTATTGGTGAACTAGATCTCAAAAGGATTGAGGCTGAGTTTGACGAAAAGTATGGCGAGAATGCCTACGAGGAAGACTTAAGTTACGTTCGCAGTACCGTCGCTGATGCATTAGAAAAAAGAAGAGAATCAAGGAAGGAATGGCAACGAGAAATCGATGCGATGACAAATGCAGTAAAAAATGAACATGAAGTTCAGTAAATCACTACATTGGGTCCAAGGACTCGCTTAATACTAATATAAGGATGAAAACAGTGAAAAAATCTATTTTAGCACTGGCAGTTCTATCAATTCCTGCAACTTCAATGGCACTTCCTAGCCTACGTGAAGATTGCTCGTTTGGTAGCACAGTGAATACAGGTGGTGCAGATGTAATGTTTAGCCAAAATTGTAAAACGGCTTATGTTGCACCACCTGATTTGGGGACGGCTTCTCTTGGCGGATATGTGGAAACACAGGGTATTTCGTTTTGTAGTAACCTTGATTACGCGAAATCTGAATTTGATTCTTCTCAAACTCGTTCGAAAGTTTGGCGTGACAAAGCATTTCAACTGCAGTTAGATGGCGAGCCTCTGGTTGATGCAAAGATCGAATCAAACGTTGAGCTTACAGCACTAAAAGGTCAGATTGATTATTGGCAATACGGTGTATTCAAACAGTCATACGAAATGGCTTTACTTGAATATACTAACCGTTTCAGCGCCTATAGCGGCTGTCTAAGAAGCGGTGTAATGACTACGCAAGAGTGTCTTGAAGCGCGCTATGCGACTGAAGATGCATATTACGAAGCAAAACGTATTTATGACGACTACCGTTCTACAAACAACATTGCTTTATATAAAATCGATCGCTTAGTTGCAGAAATTGAAGGTCTTGAAGAGCAGATTTTTGAGATCGATGAGCGTGTCATGCGTTATGAAACTTACGCTGCAAACATCGAGCAACGTGCCAAAGAAAACTACATTGAACTTGCGACAATGTATGGTGCGAACACAAAAATCATCTATCAACTTGATTACGATGCGCACGTTGACAGCATTCGTCGTTTGAACACCAATATTCCACAGATTGCATCATGGAGACCGATGCCGCTGGTAGCTGCTGAGTTTGTTCTTAACATGAGCCCTTCATATGCGGGCACAGGTGATTCTGCACTGAATAACATCACACCAATTCATAGTGTTACATTGCCTAAGCAATTGATCAGCTACAAGCCAAAAGGGTTTGATAACTTGTACGAAAACTACAACGGTGAAGATAAATCAACCGAAGATGGTGCGTACATGAATAACATCAATCCAAATGAAGTTGATGCACTGGTTTATGGTAGTTTCGGTTCTTCAAGTGCAAGCGTTGCAACTAACCTTCACGGTGCTTGTAAGCTTAAAAATGATGGTGTAACTGAAAGTGAACTTGCGGCGAAAATGGATACCTTCATTCAACCTGCACTACGCGTTCAGTGGTTAATCGAAGTACCGTTTGGCTATGAAGCAAAATATAAAGCACATAGCATCATCAGTCGTATGACTTCTAACAAATCAAGTGGTTTCCTATTCTGGAAGAAGCGTAAGAGTAGTTTCCATGAGTGGACTAAAAATACTCAAGACTTCGAAGTTAACTTCATTAACCCGCCTTTCAGCCAATACTGGGATGAGGATATGAAAGCGACGGTCAAAGAAGCCATTATGCGTAGAATCGCATTTGGTGTAATGGACAGCGTGTACCCTCGTATTTCAGCTGCACCATTGAACGACGCTGAGCACCAAGCTTGGTCGGACGCTGCAAAACAAGTTGGTTGTAGCTTCGGCCCTTGGGGTTGTGCGATTGGCTGGGTAGTCGGTACGCTAGACAACCGTCGTAACTACAGCAGATTCTACAGTGATAAGAGCCGCTTCTACACTGAGCGTTCGAATGAAATCACGTATATTCCGAAAGACAAGTACTTAACTTTCAAGGCTAATTAAGTCAAGTCCCACCAAAAATAGTAGAAGCTGCTAGGCAGCTTCTACTTATATTTCAGGTTTAAAAAAGGAAAGTTCTATGTGTATGAAGCATTTATGGCTTTTGCTTGTGCTTGCATTGGGTTTTCAAGCTGAAGCATTAGAAGTCCATGGGCCTAAATATATTCAGCCTGGTGAAGCTGTGATGTTTAATGTGGTTGACAGTGGAAAATACCAGCAAATTGAATGGCAGCAGTCATTTTTCAACGGCGAGATATATACGACAGGGGATAAGCAACAAACACTGCAGCTTGCTTTAAATTCAGCTAGTACAGATTCGTATATCTTTATACGTGCTTATGGTATCGACGGGTGGAACTATGATGTTGCTGATTTAGAGTTGGAGGTCAAGCAGAACAAGCCTGAGCCAATAAACGTTACGATACAAGGAGCAGACACACTCAGTAAAGGGCAGTCGGCAGATTACACATTATCGGGTCTACCAATGGGCACTCATATAGAGTGGGTCGTTGCAGATGAGTTTGGCAATGATAGAGGCTTGAAAGTGACACCAAATGGTGACACGGTAACTTTAAAAGTAAATAAACGTTATTCCGGATCAAACGCAATTTTGGTGAATGCGGTCTATGTACACAATGGATGGCAGTACATTAAAAGTAAAAATATTTCTCTTGGTGTAGTGGCGCCTCAACCTGAATTGAATTTAGAGTTGGATAGTGACTACACGGCGTTAATACCTGGTGGGGTGAGCGCATCAATAAACAACCTGCCAGTTGATGCTCAAATTAACTATACGTGGCGTGTTGTTGTACCACCTCTATTCAGCTCAATTTCATTACAAAATGAAACAACAAAGAATGTTGAGCTATTGGCACAAAATGTCGAAGTTGCGTCAAAGGCGACGCTGGCAGTAAAAGTCGAAATCATAACACACGATCAACAAGCGGTATTAGAAAAGGAATTTGATATCACCATAGAACCGAATTTACCGCCGCAACTTTCTCACCAATTAGCAAACCCGACTTTATGGCATACCCAGAAGACACAATTGACTGTAAATGTGATGGAACCAGAGAAAGAAGTATATGATTTTCAATTGAATAACTTGTCACCTGCATTACTGAAAATTACACATGTTACTGATGGCGAGTATGTGCTTACAGCCATTGCTGACAGTAATGAAACTGCAAGTGTACAACTGTCAGCGACTGATATTCATGGCAATAAAAATGAGCAAGTTATCGATGTAAGTGTGAAAAAGCTGCCAGTGATTGCTTTTGAACATGCGACCAAGCGGTATACGAAAAGTAAGGTGCCACTGCTCGCGCGTATCAATGTGCCGGCGTCTTTTGCACGCAAAGTGACTTGGCGTCAAAGCTTTGGTAGCCAAGTTACTTTGGATGGCTCTTCTACCTTTGAGCCTAGCTTTACTGCCACTGCATTGCCTCAAGAATACCGATTTGAATTGGAAGTCGACTTGGGTGACGGAGTAAAAGTATCTAAAAGTACTCAAGTTAATACCTTGCCAGTCAAAGTGCTTAACGATACAGGCGACAAAAGGCTAATAGATGAGACGGATCAATGGTATAGCCCCGTTTCTAATGGTGTACTGCAAGGACTAGATGCGCAGCATGGTAGAGATGCCCAGTTAAACTTAATAAAACTAGGCAGCGGCCCTGACGGCTTTGATTTCATATTCTTGAATGAACAAGGCCACTTTGTTGAAAATTTTTCAGCACAAGCATATTGCCTACATGACAACGTGTCAGGACTTACTTGGCTCTTAAAATCAGCTGGTTCATATCCTTTAGAACAAGCACTGCCACTGGATGATGATATGTGCGCAGATTCAACTTGTTCCATCAATGCTTTGATCCGAGACCTCACGGCCAGGCGCGCTTGCGGGAAAATGGATTGGAAGCTGCCAAATATCAATCAAGCGCTGTCTGTTTTGAGTAGCAATAAACAAAACTCGACACTTGCTTGGCTTAGCAATAATGAGCTAGCGAGCACACAAGGCGTCTTGAACTTGAGAACATCGGCCATGAAAGATCAGAAATACTATGCATTTCTTTTATATGGCAATGAGCTCAATGGTACGTGGAAGAACACAGCAGAAAACGCGCAATTTTTATTGGTAGCGGAGCAATAACATGGATAAGTGTATTTTTGTTTTAGGGATGCTGGTATGTGGTCAGGCATTTGCGAGTGCGCAGTGTACGAATGATGGACCCATTAGGTTTGACAAAGCGGTGGACAATATTTTGCTTGATAACAAGCATCGATTGATGTGGATGGATTGTGTGATAGACCCTACCACAGAGATGTGTTTGAGTGACAATCTGAGTTCTTTTTCTACGACAGGGAAACTCGCGCTCAATGTCGCAACAAATGCCACACTGGCAGGGTACAGTAATTGGCGGTTACCGAATGTCAAAGAGGTCATGAGTTTATTTACGCCTGATTGCGAGGGCGATGATATCAAGCAGGTCATGCAATTACCTGAGCGTCTTAACTATGTTTGGACTTCAACGACCGCATCAAGCGGAAGCTCTGCAGGGCTATTAGTACTCAGTACGGCCAGTACACAGCTCTCTCCATGGGGGCTTAACCGCAGTGGGCCAGCCATTTTGCTAGTACGTGATATTGACCAGCCGGTGGAGTAAATAATTATGTCGATAATGATGATTACACTGGCCACAGTGGCAATAGACCCCGGGCTGCCGAGAAGTTTAGAGCAACTTCCATTTGAAGTTAAACAAACCCCTTACGTATACGTTAGAACCGTTCGTCGAGTAAACAATTACGTGAGCGCACTGTCAGTTCAAGGCATTATTGAAGGCACAGACGGTGATGATGTTTTAGTCGGTACCAATGGAATCGATGAAATCATTGCTTATGCGGGCGACGATAAGTTAGATGGCGGCCAAGGTAATGACATATTAATTGCAGGCGAAGGAGATGATGAGCTTTTTGGCGGCAGTGGTGAAGATACCATGGTTGGCGAAAGTGGCGCGGATACACTCTATGGTGGTCAAGATAATGACAACATTCGTGGAGGCCAAGGAAGCGATGTTGTTCATGGTGATGAAGGTGACGACAAACTGTATGGCGACAGTGCAAATGATCAGCTCTTTGGTGGCCAAGGGAAAGATTTGCTTTCAGGCGGCGAAGGAATAGACACGCTGAAAGGGGGCTCTGGCAATGATGAGCTCAAAGGAGGCGATGGAAATGATTCGCTCTTTGGCGAAAGTGGTGACGATATATTGCATGGCGATGAAAGCCCTGCTTACTTGGGTCATGACTATTTAGATGGCGGTGTTGGAGCGGACCAAATTTTTGGTGGCGCTGGTGATGACGAATTACTCGGTAGCGATGGTAACGATAAGTTGTGGGGTGGGGACGGCATAGATACCCTTCATGGCGGCAACCACGATGATGAGTTGTTTGGAGACAATGGCGCTGATCATCTATTTGGTGAGTCGGGAAATGACACGCTTGAAGGCGGAGATGGTGCGGACCATTTATATGGAGGGGCGCATGGTGACCACCTTTTTGGTGACGATGGTAACGATGTTCTCGACGGTGGCAGCGGTATTGATTATGTGTATGGGAATTTTGGTGATGACACGCTGTACGGAGGGGATGGCGACGATGTTATCTCTGGCGGGGATGGCGATGACCATTTATATGGGCAAAATGGTGATGACCTAATCGACGGAGATTGGGGAAACGACACTTTTTACACTTCAGCGGGCACAGACTTAATGGATGGCCGTTACGGCGATGACTTATTTTTTGTCGACGATGCAGGTTTTAATCGGCACCAAATATATGGTGGTCCGGGAAGAGATACTATCCAAGTCAGCGGAGGGCTGGACCTTATCGCGTTAAATACGCAAATAGACGGTATCGAGGTCTTAGCTGGCAACGATCAAAATAATCAACTTATTCCCGCCTTCGGCATCTCTTATGTTGAAGGAAGAAAAGGGGATGACATGCTCTTTGACTCCCATGGAAATGAAACTTTGTTGGGAGGAGAGGGGAATGACACGCTTAAAAGTACGGCTGGGCAAGACAAGCTATTTGGTGACGAAGGTGATGATGTTTTGATTGCGCACTCCGGTGCTGGAGAGTACTTCGGGGGCAATGGCAACGATACATTCAAGTTAAAGTTCTCTGTGGGTGTGATTGATGGGGGAACAGGCAATAATGAGGTTCAATTTGAGGAGGATGCATCGACATTGATGCGTATCTCTGAACTAAAAAATGTACAGTCTTTACTCGGCAACGCCAAACCTAATGTCCTTGAAATTCAGCAAACTACTCCTGGCAGCACAATCGCAATTGACCTTGCTCAAGGTGTAGATCGATTTGTTGCGGGTGTCATCGCTGATGACCGTTCAGGTGATACGTTTCAAGTTCACTATGGGGCTACTTTTGACAACGGTGTCACCTTGCAAACAAGTACTGCAACCTACCACTTGAAGAATGTGGAATTCATTTTGTATGAGCGAATCAGGCAGGGATATTTTGCCCAGTTCTTACTTAATTTAACAACAAAACAACTTACGGTTATATCAGAACAGCCGCTTTAAAGAAATCTACAAGGAGAAGAGTGTGAAACACCTAACATGTGCTGCGAGCTTTATGATTGCTGCTCTGCCTGCACTGGCGACTCAATATCAAGCTGTACCTGCATTTACAGGAAATGCAACGATGGGCATTAACTGTGTTCATGCACCTGGTACAGACTTGGTAACCAATAAAGCTGAAAAGTGCGGTCAATTTGTGCCTCCAACGAATCCAAGAATCGATGCACAATTTCCAACTCCGCCAACAACGAATAATCTAATGTATCGTAACCCGCAAGCGAAGTCTTTTGCTGACTTTGATGGGTATCCAATGGTGGTGGAAATTGATCAGGGAAAATGTTACTTACGCAATGAATTGGTTAATACCATTATTGCTGAGCGTAATGTCGCGCCCGAAGATTTCACAACATATTCATATGACTGTCCAAATGGTGACGAAGAAAGCTATGACGACAGTAATATGTTGTACAAATATATTGTGAGTGGGGCATTTCAACCACAAAATGATGCGCACTTGTATGCGGGCATCACCATGCAGATGGCGGTTGACTATTTTTCTGAGTTATATCCAGAGCAAACCTCCCTATGTCCCGCTTGGAACGCTCAATACTGTATCAATCAAATGCAGATGCGGGTTAACTATTCTGTAGATGGTCAAACCTACAGTAGTAGTTGGGATGGAACTTATGTGAATTTAGCTGCCGGTGGTAACGCTTTTGGTCAGTTTGCCCATGGTAGTTCTTTTGATATCGTGTCTCACGAAATCGGCCATGCGCTGTTAACGTGGAACAGTGACTTACAATACAGTGGTGGAGAACAGTCAGCGGTTCATGAAGCGTTTTCAGACATGACAACGATTGCTGCTCGAGATTACTTCTTCAAAAATTTACAGCCAACAGTAGATGCGTTTCAAGACACGCCGTTTGGACAATCATGGCAAAATTCAAATGAGAAAAAATGGTGGTTTGCAGCCGATCGCAATTTCAATGGTACACCTTCTCGATATGTCAACTTTCCTCGTTTCGATCTAATCAGTGTTGATGATTATCGAGATATTGATCAGGCCTCTGGCCCACACCAAAAGTCAGGCGTGCTCAGTAAGTTCTTTTATTTGTTGAGTAAGCAAAATGGTTGGGATATTGCCAAAGCATACAAATTAGTCCTGAGTGCAGCAAAGCAATGTTTTAATACGAATAGTGACATTGATCATGCTGGATATTGTCTCGTCAGGCACGCCAGTGACCCAGTACTCGTTAGCACATTACTTCAACATGTTGGCGTAACGCCGAGTAACGCGGGTGTTGATAACTTACAGTTTGATATCACAAGGCTACTAGATGAAGCTAAATATGACATCACAGACCGCAGTTTTAGCTACAGTCAGGTAGATACTTTAAAAGTCTTAGTCAACGGGGTTGCGCAAGTAGACTGGACAAAGAACACCGGTCAGGGAAGCTATTCAACCGTTAAAAGCCAGAATGTAATATTGGACAATGGTGAGAGTATTATTGAGCTACAAGTACGATTGACCAATGGGCAGGAAAAGAATGCATATAGAATCGTTTATGGTGCTGATACCCCCAGGTGTATTCCTGAAACTGCCAATGTTGCGCTGTCTAGCCTAACAATAAATGGTCAACAAGTTGCAGTAAACTCTGGTTATGCATTTGTTTCATTACAGCAACCTGTGTACTCATTAAATCAGTTTAGTGCTCAGTTTGATACACAATTGAATAATCGCCATGTGAATGTGTTCGCTGATTTTAATCGAAATCGTGTATTCGAAGAAAAAACGGACTTATTAAGTAACGAGTTGCTGATTTCACAAAGTAATGTCACCACTGACGTTAGTTTTGATTTCAGTAACTTCCAGCATGTAGAAGCGGGCCCTATGCTGCTGCGTATCCGAGTTGACGATGCAAAACAAGCCGGCTGTGCGACAGCGACAACTGGGCAGGTTGTTGATCTACTTGTTGACTTTGTTCAAGGTAGCGATGTCAAGACAGTTGAATTCACACATCAGCAAGTGAATGACCAGATGACGCTGACAGCTTCAAGCACGGGTGTTGATAACCCAACTTACAACTGGTATTTCAATGGCCAGCAAGTTGCGCAAAATACCGCTGAGATCACACGTCAGATGACAGAAACAACAGCCGTTCGTGTAGACCTACTGTTGAACGACCAAGTTGTTCAAAGTACGGAGCAAAATGTGACGCCAGTCGCTTCTCCGCGATTAAACTTCAGCTGCACTGTCCAGCAGACTCAGTGTCAGTTTGCAGTACAACATGATGATCTTACTGCATCACCTCGTTATCTATGGAGTTTCGGTGACAGATATAATACCAAAACGACTCGTTATACGAACGAAGCATTCACATTTGATTACCGTGAATATGGTCAATTTGATGTGACATTAGACTTATACCTAGATAGCTTAAACGCACGCTTCACTGCGTCTAGACGCGTCCATGTAGAGTCTTTACCGAACGATGTTTCTTTTGATGTCGACGTGTCACAACAAGATCCGTTAAAAGTCACTTTAACACCACAGTTAGGCACTCTAAATATTCTTGATTTGCGCTGGAATGTGGAGCGAGTTTGGCATCAGCCTCAGGATATGTCAGGACCATGGAGCTATACGTTCGCACAGGCAGGCACCCATGATATTTACATGGCGTTGACACTGAGTAATGGCGCTATCCACACCATTAAAAAAACCATTGTGCTCGAAGATGTTACACCACCTGATGTCGTTACTATCTCTAGTGTTGATGTATCTCTAGAGTACGGCTGGTGGGTGTGCTGGGACGATAAAACATTCAGAGGTATACGTGACAATGACACTATCAACAACTCAACAAATTACAGCAAAGCGTGTCTGAAAGACATCAAAGTAAATGCCACGAGCAGCGCGAATTCAGTCATTAAAACTGAGATGTGGGTAGATGCTAACAGAAATGGTGTATATGAAGCCAACGAAAGAAATAAGTACGACTCAAAACTGAGTTTGTCTAATAAGTCCATGAATGTATGTGTTGTTGCATATACGGACGACCAAGGTAGTTCAGCAGTACCATGTGTTCCGCAAGAAGGCGCGGATAGCATGCAATTTAAAATAGTGAAGTAAATATATAAATTAAGGAGAATAAAATGAAACTTAGCTTTTTAGCGCTTACTGTTAGTTCGGCATTGGCATTTGGATCTGTCGCTGCATTCGAACAACCAATAACTAAAAAAGTAAGCACGCCAATTGTTCAAGGTCTTAACGTACAAGAAGGTGTTCAGTATGTAGACCCTGATAGCAAAGAGGCAATTGCTGAGATGGAAAAGCTGTTCAATGAAGCTGGTTGGAATGATAAGAATAGTCCACAGCTTTTCAAAGAACTTCGTACGCCTCAAGCGAAAATTGACGTGCAAAATGCTCGCTTTGTAAGAAGTTATAACAGTAGTGATACAACGGAAGCTGAACTTGAGTCTTACTTTAGCCACCTAGGTTTCAACATTGTTGGTGAAGGTGCGTCTAAATTATTCAAAATCCGCTTATTAAACGCGGAGCCTAAAGCGACTAACTTAACAATTCTGTCTATCAAGTTAGTAAACGAAAAAGGTGAGCAAATCACAACTCAGCAAACAGCACGCTTTTTTGGCGATGGTGGTGCGAACTTAAATCGTAAAGTACTTGGCGGTGAAGCGACTGTCGAAAGTGCTTACGAGCATGTTAAGCGTGCTAAAGAGGTATACGGTAAAGGTACTGCTTACGTGATGTTTGCGGACGGCACGAAAGTATTGAAAAAGATTGATGTCAAATATGACAAGCATGCAATCTTAGGTATGTTAGCGAAAGAGTTGGGTCTACCAGTCAATAACCGTCCAGCAAATGCGCCTATGGTAATGGCTAAAGCAGATTTCGCTGCAGCAGCTGGCGATGTTGGTATCGCGCAATTTGATGCGTTCCAACACGTTGTTGATCATCCGAAAGACTTCCGTAAAGCCGATGCAAACAAGCAGAATGTTGCTGGTCAAGATGGCATCATCATGGTATGTCTGAACCGTGATTACGGAGATTGTGATTATCCGATGGTTCAAGCTGGTGGTGATTACAACAACATCCCGCATGTAACCATTCCATTCAAAGGTAGCATTACATTGCCGACGTACATTTCTCGTGTCTTATTTAAAGAAGATGACGTTTTGGGTGCGCAAAATGTGCCACCAACTGATGTGATGATTCAATCAAAAGAAGCTTTCCACGATAAGTTATCTCTACATAATCCAAACATGAGAGCGAAATTTGAGCAGTATTTCACAATTGACTATCGTTTTGATCAAGCGACTTGGTCTCCAGTTACAACGTTGAGCTGGGATATTCCACGTGAAGCTGCGCTTTTCGCTCGTCCTGGTATTTTCCAGCGCCGTGCTGATGCATACTGGATTATGAATATTGCATTGGAAGTTAACTGGATGGGTAACTTACAAGACGCGATGACTTACTTTGGTGCAACGGAAGAAGAGTATAACTACATTACTGGTTACACTTCTTACATCATTGCATCTGAAGAAGCGCCAGAGTTGCCAAAAGACATGGCTAGATACGACCAAGCACCACTTCAGTTCTCTTTCAGCTGTCTAGCAAAAGGGACGCAAATCTTAATGCCTAACAAGCAGTCGAAGGCAGTTGAAACGTTCAATGTTGGTGATTTAGTATTGGGTGCAAGTGAGTTTGAGCCAGACAATACAGAAGTACTTAAAGTTGTAGATGTGTCTGTTGGTGTCGAGCACTTGCCAATGGTTAAATTGACAACAGATTTAGGTCAAACGCTGACACTTACTGAATCTCACCCTCTTGTACGTGAAGGCGGAAAAGCTGTGTGGGCGCTAAATGTTGCTGCAGGAGATGTGATTCAAACGGCTCAGGGTCCAGCTAAAATTACTAAGTTTGAAAAAGTTGACTATAAAGACAACGTTTACAACCTTAAGCTAGCACGTGTTAATGGCAAGCAAGAAGCGGGTGAAACTTTCATCATGTTTGCAAATGGTGTGTCAGTTGGTGACCTTGCGATGCAAACAGAAAATGAGCTAGACACTCATAAGGAAACGGTTGAAGAAGTATTGCAACGTATTCCTCAAGAGTGGCATGCTGATTACCTAAACAGTTTAGAAACCAAGTAATGGTTTAGTAATAAAAAAAGCTGGCCTAGTGCCAGCTTTTTTTATTTAATCTGGAAAAGACGTTGAATAAAGCTATTTATATTAAATTTTTTATTGAAAAAATTGGTATAGTTATATTCTGGACAGAAAGTTCAGTCATTAAAACCATATAAAAAAGTACTTTTTTAAAGTGGTAGCTATAGAAGATAATAGTAAGTTGTGTAAAATAGATGTTAGTTTAACGAAATAAGGATTAGGCAGTGCGCATACTAGGAAGTGTCGTTGCACTATTTGCTTGCTTCTCAGCTGCGAGTAGTCAATTATCGTATCATTCTTTAGATAAAAATAATCATGTCCGTCAAGCTCCTGATATATTAAGCATAGGAACACTTAATAACGCTTCTTTACTCAAATATAAAAAAACAAAGTCAGTTGTTATTTCAGAAAAATCAAGGTTGGAACATCATGCACTTTTTTGGCATGATATCAAAGTATTAAATACAGATATCGTTACCCGTATCGATAGCAATCAAGCACAAAAAGTGGTCTCAGGTGCATTGCTTTTAACAGAAGAGCTAAAAGAGACTAATCTTGCCAATACTACGTTGTCAGTATTGTATCCTTATGACGACAAAGCACTGATTGAACAGCTCTCGAAAGACTATGAAATTGAAAAGTCTAATATTCGAAATATCAATAAGTTTATTGCTCTAGATGACAATAAAACCTTTTCTTCTATATATAAAGTAGAAGTTATAGATAATAATCATCAGAGAATATTCATCACGCTTGATTCCAGTTCACTTAAGGTCGTTTCAAAATATAATGCGACCGCATCATTTTTACCTCCACATTCCTCGGATTATCATGCCGTTGCGACTACCACAGGGAATTATAAATTAGGACTAAATTGCCATCAATCTCCAAGTATGGGAACTCAGAAGTGTCAAAATACTGAACTTCCTCAAGCGCACCCAATCGCTCAGTTATATTACCCAATTGATCCAGTTGTGAGTCATCTTTTCTTTCGGCACCCAGGAGCAGGCGCTTTTTCTGAATTTGATGGATATCCCATGGTGGTTAAATTAGAAAATGGGCAATGTATATACACCAATAACTTAGTTGAAACTTATTACGCAAGTGCGCAGTCACCTTATTCATATGACTGTACAAATGGGGTTGAAGAGAGTTATGGCATTGTGGGTGACCCATACATTTACTATTTGTCAAAAGGCGCGTTTAAATCTGTCAATGATGCCCATTTTTATGCTGGCGTTACAGCGCAACTGCTGTATAAGCATTTTTCGAGCTTGTACCCCGATCAAAACGAACGTTGTCCAGAGGGCGGCAGTTACTGTTTAAATGTCATAAAGCAAAGAGCCGATTCAGGAAACATTGCGCAAAGTAGCTGGGATGGAGAATTTACCAACTATGCAAGTGGTTTTAGAGGTGCGCCTTTTCCGCATGGCAGTTCTATCGACATCGTTTCTCACGAAATTGGCCATGCCATACTCGAGTGGAATACTGGCAATATTATTTCTGATGTAGATGATATTGGTGATCCGGATAATAACAGACAGCAAAGAAGTGCGCTTCATGAGAGCTTCGCAGACATTACAGCCATTGCCGTCAAGGATCATTATTTTAGAAACCTACTTTCAGAACCATCAGATTCCAATTGGAAAGAGACGGATGTTTTCTCCAAATTATCGAGTGATGACGCATACTTTTGGGCAATTGGTTGGGATGCTAGATTGCGTAATGCCTACTCGAGATTTGTAAAACAGCCAAGGCGAGATGGCGTGAGCATAGATGATTATCGTGATTTTGATAGTGTAAGTGGCTCACACCAAAGGGCAGGTGCGTTTAGCAAATTATTTTACTTAATCGCGACTAGCGAGGGGTGGAATGTAGAAAAAGCATATCGCTTGGTGGTCAAAGCAATGACAGCCTGCTTCAATGAAACTACTGGAATGCTCGAAGCCTCAAACTGTCTCATTGAAGTCGCCGACGACACTGATAAACAGCATATTACCGCGCTTGCCCTAAAAGTCGGTCTCATCCCACAAGAAAAACAAGCGAGCAACCTTAACGTGACCATTGAACGTCTGTTTGAAGACGTTTTATATAAAATTGATGATACACGGCTGGCAGAGAACAACCTGGCGCACTTTGTGTTAAGAAAGGATGGAGAGGTGATACTCGATTGGCGCTCGGACAGTGAAACTGAATGGCAACAGGTGGCTGAAAAAACTTTGACTCTGGGTGCCGGAGACCATGATCTTTATTGGCAGGTCGAACTTAAAGATGGCACCACGCTGGGCAGTAATCGAATTGCTCATTTGATAGATCAAGCAATTTGTAGGCCTCAGACCAGCACAGGTAGCCATGTTGGACATGTTGTTGTTAATGGCGAAAGCGTTTCAGTGCAAGCAGGTTTTAAACATGTAGAATTAATCGATCCTGTATATGCTCGTGAGCCGCTAAAAATAATGTTGTCAGAGCCGTTGGGTGACTTGGCGATAAAAGCCTATGTTGATTTGAATCGAAATGGCTATTTTGATGATGAAGAGCTCACGCTACCACCTGATGTGACCAATACAATTTTGCTCCCGGCGTTGTCATTTGGCGAGCTTAGTCAAGGGCCGATGATGGTGCGCTTAGTGATTGGTGAGCAAGCGGGCCCATCCAGTTGTACTGACGAAGCTGAGGCACAAACAGTAGATATCAAGTTTGCTTATCAACACGGTCAGTTTGTTGCCCCTTCAATTAGCTTTGCGTTCAAGCAAGTCGACCAAAATATTAATTTCACCATTCCACATCAATATAGCAATGCATATTCATTTAGGTGGATCGTCCAAGGTGAGGAAATAGACACCAATGTCTATGAATATACGAGGAATATGCAGCAAAGCGCAGACGTAAGCTTGCTCTTGTTACGGGATGGCGTAGAAGTAAACCGGATTATGCAGCAAGTTGTGGTCAGAACGGAACCTGATTTTGACATACAATGTGCTCAGAATGGTACGCTGTGTGAGCTTAGCCTCAGTTATGAGAATCAAATTTCAGGAGCAACTTACCAGTGGCAAATCAATGGTGATGCATTTGAGAAAGATACATTGACACCATTTGAGTATGACTTTGAGGAATATGGCGAACATACGATATCTGTGATGATGTCTATTGATGATGGGGCGACACAATTTACGCACTCAGAAACAATCATACTTGAAGCAGTACCTACAGTTGATTTTCAGGTCAAACAGCAGAATATGGACTTTACTTTCATGTTATCGGATCCATTGCCAGCTGGTTACGAACTGATATGGGTTGTTGATGGTATTGAATACCCGCATGATGCAATAGGCACATTGGTTAACTTACCAAATCAACCCACAGATTTGCACTTTATTGTGAAGAAAAACGGTGTGGTTATTAAACAAGAAGCCATACAGTTAGATTACATTCCCAACCCGGAGCTAACTTTAAATTGCACACTGCAAGAGAAGACATGTATGTTCACAGCGGAACACCGTGATTTGGGTAACCAAGTTCAGTATGTGTGGTCTTTCGGTGATGGAAGTTCGGTGACGACTGATAGCCCGACTGTGTCGTATTCATACGTGGATTCTGGCAGCTTTACTGCGAAAGTATCGCTAATATTAGGCGAAAACGCGCTGTTTACGGCGACTCAAGATATAGTACTAGGTAAGCCAGTGCCTGTTATTGAAATTAATACTACGCAACATAATCAAGTACTGCAACTAAAGGCCAGTGGTGACACCTCGGAGAATTTGACGTTTATTTGGTTTATTGAGTCAGAGCGCTTAATTGGAGAAATGGTAAATTTCACCATAGGTGAACTTGGTGGTGAGTATCGTGTCAGGCTTCAGGTCGTTGAAAATGATGTTGTTATAGAGGAATTAGAGCGACAAGTTGTAGGGTATCCTGACATAGGGTTAGATTTTGTGTGGAAACAGCAAAAAGCGAATGCTTTAAGCTTCGAATTCTCGGCATCTCAAATCAACCCATAGAGTTAAGATTCTAAACTAAAACAGGCCCGATAGACATGCATGTCTATCGGCCTTATTCGTTGTTATTGACTTTTTTTAAACTGCGTCACCAGGAATGACAGGGTGATGTCATGATGTGGTTGCTTGGATAAATCTTCAAAGTGGGAAGGCTTAAATTTCCACGCGAACGGTGTCATCTTAATAAGGTGAGATATAACGTCTGTCTCGATGGCGTGGACTTCTTGAATGAGCACTTGCTCAACCTGATTGAAACCGTCTGGGCATTCAGGCGCCTGATGAAGGCGGACGTCGTCGTAGATTTTTTGTTTTAGTTCATGTAGGTGGTGAGGCCCTGGGCTTACAACGATTAAAGTGCCTTCCTCATCGAGTAATCTTGCTGATTCTTTGGCAAAAACCGGTGCAAAAACACTCAAAACAACATTTGCACACGCCTCTTTAAAAGGCGCGTCTTTGCTCGAAGCAACACTAAAATTGGGCTTTTCATATCGTTTTGCGGCATATTTTATTGCTGGTTTACTAATATCCAAACCATAAACAGAGCAGTTTTCATCTAAGGCTTCTGCAATTGCGTGAGTATAAAAGCCTTCACCACATCCCAGATCAATCACAGAATTGGGGTGCTGGTTTGCTATCAATGTAGCCAATGCATGTTGTAAAAACTGATAGTGCGGGGTGGCAAAAAAAGCTCGTCTTGCTTGCACCATCTCAAGATTATCTCCTGGTTGCTTTGAGCGTTTAAATTGCACAGGAAGCAGGTTTATGTAACCCTCTTTTGCATAGTCGAATTGATGACGGTTGGCACATCCTAAGCTATTGCCATCACGGGCAAGGGGCTCAGAGCAAATTGGACAACGATATTCTACAGTCATCTATTTAAGTATTCCTTATCGTAAAAAGTTCTCACCCAATGTGGGCGATAGGTGATCAGAAGTGTCATGGCCATGCCATTGAGCATCGCTTCGGGAAACCACATGATCACTGAATAAAACATATAATTATCTTTCAATACCTGCCAGTCATAGAGGTCAATCGACCAAAAATATACTGCCGATAGCATAATTTTTAAGGCGGCAACGAGTCCCGCACACATAAAAGCGCACACAAAAATATAAATAAAAAAATGGCGTGGCAAGTACTGATAACAAATAACAAACAGTGCATAACTGATATAGACAGGCAGAATCCCATTGAGCAGCCAAAACGAGAAAAAGTTCACCTCAGTAAGCGCAAAGAAGTAACTAAGTAATGAGGCCAGCAAACTGCTCAACAATGAGAGTCGCCAACCCAATACAAGTGTCACAGCCGTAACTGCTAAAATATGGATGTTAAGACTGGGTAATATCCCTGCTTTTACTTGCCATAATAGTGCCATTAACAATGCGCAGCTCAACACGCCAATTTGTCTTTGCGGCGTATTTAAAAGCGCTAAATATTGTGACTTATTAAAACTCAATACAAAAGCACATACAGCAAACACAATCGTCATGATCTAACATCCATTATCCGGTGATTGCTTAACTGCTAGATCTCGAAAGTGGCCCAAATTGGTGCGTGATCAGAAGGTTTTTCAATCCCTCGCAGTTCATAATCAATGTCACTTTCTTTACATGTCGCCATTAAGCTTTCAGTTGCTAATACAACGTCGATACGAAGGCCTCGGTTGTCATTAAAACCTTTGGAGCGGTAATCAAACCATGAAAACTTATCCTCTACGTCAGGCGTAAGCTCTCTAAAAGTGTCTTTAAATCCCCAATCCATGAGCGTTTGTAACCATTCGCGCTCTTCGGGTTGGAAAGAGCATTTGCCCGTTTTGAGCCAGCGCTTTCGGTTTGCTTCCCCAATACCAATGTCGTTGTCTGTTGGCGAAATATTAATATCGCCCATAACAATTAGGTTACTATCTGGCTTTTCGTAAGTATTGAGGTGCGTCATCAAATCTTTATAAAATTGACGCTTGTAAGGAAATTTTGTTTCATGGCTAAGGTTATCACCTTGCGGGAAGTAACCATTCATGACGGTTACTTGCTTGCCATTTTCACTTTCAAAAATTCCGGTTATCATGCGCTTCTGAGCTTCTTCAGTATCTGTAGTAAACCCTTTTTGAATTGACTTAGCTGGCTTTTTCGATAATAACGCCACGCCATAATGCGCTTTTTGTCCATGGAAGTATACGTTGTAACCCATTGCCTCAACATCTTCCACCGGAAATGCTTCGTCGTGTACCTTAATTTCTTGTAAGCCAATTACGTCTGGTTGATGCTTGTCGATAAGTGCCTGCAATTGATGTAAACGTGCACGAAGGCCATTAATGTTAAAAGAGATAACTTTCATATTTTTGTTTTTGAGAGTAAACGATGGCTGAAGTGTATCATTTTGTCGCTCTGAATGGGTAAAAATGTGGCTTTTTCATGCGCAAGAGTTGTTAATTAAAGGGCAAAATTTAGCAGGTTTGAACAACGAGTTTATGGATTTGTAAATAGCTCATTAAATGATCAGAAAAGTTCAAAAATGCCATTTACACGTTGGATATTGGCTATATAATGCGCACCAATTCGTTCTTTCGAGGTAAATTATGTTTAAGTCTCTCTCAATTGCTACTCTTATTTCTATCGCTTCAACATCTGCATTTGCTGCTGGCAGTCAGAACTTTGTAGCAAGCGATGCGTCTACAATTTCAAAAGTATGTGAGATTGCTGCAAATCAAGGTTTGAGTGAAGCGCGAAAATTTGGTGCTAAGCAAGGTGTTTTTGTATCACGTTTTTCATCTTCTGTAGAGTGCAATGGTGAAGATATTCGTACATTCGCGAAAGCTCAGCAGAAAGTGCAGAATACTGAACAATCTGTTAAAGCGAAACTTGTTGCAGAAAATACCTCTCGAGCGACCGAGTTATGTATCAAAGCAGCGAAAGAAGGTGTTGCGAGTTTACACAAGTACCGCAGCCAAGCTAGAAACTTAAAATGTAATAATTTGCCAGTAAAACAGTTTGTTAAAGAAGTTAGAAGTACAGCTCTTTAATAATCTGATAAATTCTCTAAGCCCAGCGTTCTCGCTGGGCTTTTTTTTGCGCCAAATTTTTGAAAGTTATTATTCTTATGCTTTTTTACATTAAAAGCTGAAAATTGTGTTTATAAAAATTTGGTTTATGTAAATTCTTTTGGGTGTTTTGTTGTTTTTATTGTTTTTTTAGTGTGTTATAAAAGTTAAAAAGATGTTTTATACACTACGGAGAATAAAGATAATGAAAAAGGGGATTACGCTAATAGCATCTTCAGTTAGTATTGCATTGCTTGGGGGAGCAAGTATCGCAAATGCAAATGAATCTGAGGTTGAACGTATTGAAGTGACTGGTTCACATATCAAGCGTTCTGATTTAGAGGGGCCTTCACCAGTACAAACCATTTCAGCAGGTGACTTAGCAGCGACAGGGTCTACAGATCTGATCGGTGCATTACAAAAACTGCCTGTTGCAGGCGCTGGTACATTCAGTACCCAAGGTAACTCAAGTGACGATACAGCCAATGGCGGTTCGAGTGTCGCACTTCGTGGGTTAGGTGCTTCTTCAACATTGGTACTGATTAATGGTCGCCGTGTTGCTGTAAGTCCATTTGCAAAAGACATTGAGACTTCATTTGTTGACTTAAATACCATTCCGGTATCTTCAGTGAAAAGAATCGACGTACTAAAAGACGGCGCTTCTGCTACTTATGGTTCGGATGCGGTTGCCGGGGTTATTAATATTATCTTGCGTGATGATATTGATGGATTTGAAGTTGCAGGTAAAATTTCTGATACGGCCGATGGTGGTGCAGAAGAGGAGAACTTTACTTTACTTTGGGGAAGTTCAACAGACAAAGGCCACCATAATTTCTCACTCGATTATTTCAAACGTGGTGATGTATTTTACGCGGACCGTGACTATGCCTCAACGGCTGATCAAAGGTTCAGAGGCGGTAATAACGCGCTAAGTTCATCAGGCTTTCCAGGCAGTATTGAAGTTGTAAGAGGTCAACTTACGGACGCGCAATGGGAAGCTTTACCAGTAACGCGTGTTGAAGATGATGGCACCAAAGTGAGACAAACTATTTTTGCCGATGTATGGGGCAATGATAAATGTCCGGAAAATATGATTATTGGTGATATTTGCCGCTATGACTATGCACCACATATGACGCTGATCCCTTCTACCGAGCGTATTAGTTTTAATTACAATGGTGTTCAAGAAATCATGGACGGCGTAGAGGGGTTTGCTGAGTTTTCTGCACAACATACTTCTACTTTTATTCAAGGTGCAGCTAGCCCAAGTTTTACAGAATTAACCATGGCCGGCGACAACCCCAATCATCCACTTGCAGCATTACCCGATCATTTCTTGCACGGCGTAGATATTTCGATGCGTCGTCGTACGGTTGATATTGGCAATCGTAAAAAAGATGTAGACTCTGAATATTATCGCGCGGTAATGGGTATGCGTGGTGAGTTTAAAGAGTGGGACTGGGAATTCGCTTATTCAGCAATCCGCTCAAGTGCAGTAGAAAAAGGCTTTGACGGCTTCCCGAACAAGTTAAGAGCGCAAGCGGCAATAGACAGTGGTGAATGGAACCCGTTTGAACCAAGTCAAAACAGCCAAGCGGTGTTGGACAAAATCGAAACGACCACAACGCGATATGGTGCATCTACCATGCAGTCATTCGATGCCACTATTTCGGGTGAGCTGTTCGAGTTCGGGGATGGCTATGTTGCAGCGGCATTTGGTTTAGAGCATCGCTATGAAAAAATTGAAGACAATCCTGATAGCCAGTATTTAAACAACGAAATTTTTGGTACTGAAGCGACACAAGCAAATGGTGACAGAGACAACACTGCGTTATTTGCTGAATTTAATGTACCAGCTACTGAAAACTTGGAATTACAGCTTGCGTTAAGATATGAGGATTACAGTGACTTTGGCAACACAACTGATCCGAAAGTTGCATTTCGTTGGACACCCACAGACGAAATCGTAGTTCGGGGCTCTTGGGGGACTGCATTCAGAGCGCCTTCTCTCGTTCAACTCCACTTAGGTAGAACTGATGAATCGCCAAGCGTGATCGACAGAGATCGTTGTGTTATTACTAAAGACCCACTAGATTGTGAGCCATTCGAATATACGGCAGAAGTGGCTGGTAACAAAAATCTACAACCGGAAGAGTCAACAAACTATAACCTTGGGGTTATTTGGCAGGCTACGGACGACTTTAGTGTAGGCGTTGATTACTGGAACTATGATCAAGAAAACCTAATTAAGAAAATTGGCGCACAAGATATCGTGGATTGTTGTGGTGATGATCCAAACTTGGTAATAAGAGAGGCGAGCACGGGTGGCACACCAGGGCGAATTCGCCAAATCAACGACACGTTCGTCAACATCGGTGGCCGCAAAACGGATGGTATTGACCTTGATCTTGAGTACAGGCTCGAAACACAAGGTTTAGGTGAGTTCAAGTTTGGTTATAACGTCACTTATGTCTTGAACTTTGATGAAGAGCTAATTCGAACAGATGAAGATGGTAATTCTGTATCAGTTATCATCGATGAAAACGGCGAGTATCAACACCCAGATCTTCGTTGGAATGCGCGAGTAGATTGGGCACTTGATGATTGGATTGCAAATGTCAGTGTAAACTATATTAACTCATACAATGACTTAGCTGATAGTGAAGGCAACAAGTTTGAAATTGATTCGTGGACCACAATTGATACAAGTGTGACATATATCGGCTATGACAAACTTACAGTCACACTGGGTGCTTCAAATCTAACCAATGAAGAAGCACCTTTTGCACCGTCAGAATCTATGGGAGTTGATAACAAGACGCATAGTATTCTTGGGCGTCAAGCGTACGTAAAGTTTGCTTATAAGTTCTAAATAGAAGTACGCGATTGTTGTTCTAATATAAGGCCCCATTTGGGGCCTTTTTCTTTAAAAATTTCAATTTCATCACTTTGGAAACTAAGCTAGTCACTATGATGAAGCATACGAGTTATATGATGAAAACTGCTAAATTTATTGTTACGGGTGTGGTTCAAGGTGTTGGGTTTAGGTATCACTCTAAACAAATTGCCATAAAACTCGGGTTATCCGGATTCGCTAAAAATTTACCGGACAGAAGTGTTGAGGTGGTGGTACATGGGTTCGATGGCAGTGTATCTGAAATGGCGATTTGGCTCAGCAGTGGTCCCACAATGGCAAAAGTAGAGAACGTCATAGAACAAAAAGTTGAACAAAAAAGCTACTCAGGCTTTGAAATTCTTTAGTTTTGAGCAAAAGTTTTTCGGCAGCATTAAGTGTAAGGAATCGTGTACGAATATTTGTTGTGGCTAAATTTTGAGCGAAAAAAAAGGCCCATTAGGCCCTTTTTCTGGTCAAAGCGATGATTAACGTTCGCCTTGATCCTCATAGTCACGTGCAGTATAACCAGTGTATAGCTGACGTGGACGGCCAATTTTGTGACCTGCTTGCGAAAGCATTTCGTTCCAATGTGAAATCCAACCAACTGTGCGAGACATAGCAAAGATCACAGTGAACATGCTTGTAGGAATGCCAATCGCTTTCAAGATAATACCTGAGTAGAAATCTACGTTAGGGTATAGTTTCTTTTCAACAAAGTATGGGTCTTCCAATGCAATTTGCTCTAGCTTCATTGCAACGTCTAAAAGTGGGTCTTGGATATTCAGCTCTTCTAGTACTTCATGACATGTTTGACGCATTACTGTCGCACGAGGGTCGAAGTTCTTGTACACACGGTGACCAAAGCCCATTAGACGGAAAGGGTCGCTCTTGTCTTTCGCTTTAGCGACGTATTCATCGATACGGTCAACAGAGCCAATTTCTTCTAACATGTTCAAACACGCTTCGTTTGCGCCACCGTGAGCAGGACCCCAAAGTGATGCAATACCTGCCGCGATACACGCGTAAGGATTAGCGCCTGATGAGCCCGCTAAACGCACTGTAGATGTAGACGCGTTTTGCTCATGGTCAGCATGAAGCATGAAGATACGGTCCATTGCTTTTGCAAGTACAGGGCTCACTTTGTATTCTTCAGCCGGTACAGAGAACATCATGTGTAAGAAGTTTTCTGCGTAGCTTAAGTCGTTACGTGGGTATACAAACGGCTGACCTACATTGTATTTGTAAGCCATAGCTGCAATTGTAGGCAGCTTAGCAACGAGTTTAGTTGCACAACGCATACGCTGTTCTGCATCTGAAATGTCTAAGTCGTCGTGGTAGAAAGAAGACAAAGCACCGACGACACCACAAAGCATTGCCATTGGGTGAGAATCAACGCGGAAACCTTGGAAGAACGCTGCGATTTTCTCGTGCATCATAGTGTTACGCGTGATCTCGTCAGAGAAGCTTTCAAGCTGGTCTTTGTTCGGTAATTCACCGTTAAGTAGCAGGTAACAAAGCTCAATGTAGTTTGAGTTTTCTGCCAATTGTTCAATTGGATAGCCACGGTGTAAAAGTACACCCTTCGCGCCATCGATGTAAGTAATAGATGATTCACAAGAGCCAGTCGACATGAAACCAGGGTCGTATGTGAAGAAGCCGTGAGCACCTAACGTACGAACGTCGATAACGTCTTGGCCGGCTGTGCCAGAGTGGATCGGTAGTTCGATTGGATCGTGCCCATCAATATGGACTGTGGCTTTCTTATCTGCCATCTATCTTATCTCCTATGAAATAACAACATTCTGATTGTTATGTTGTGATACTAATGTTAAGCAAATTCAGATCATTGTAACTTATAAATGGGGTGAAAAGTCAATTTTTCTCGGAATTATGCAAAAATGTATAATAAATATTCTAAGCAGATTAAATATTATACCATTGGCTAATTCGCAAGCGTCTCAAACTAAACAAGAATTGTAAAAACACGGATAGCCTTATATACTGTCAACGGTTTTATACCGTGTCGTCTGTGGGTAAACCTATTTTTACATCGAAGTTTTACAGGCAAGTGATCTTTTAAGTGTTTAAACAGGTTTATCTAGAGTGTGCCATTTGTGCATGTCGTGCAAGTGGGTTGATAAAAACAAGTAGATGAAGCTCTAATCGAGCAAAGATGGGCAAGTAACTGTGAAAAAGCAAAGACCTGTAAATCTAGATCTTACGACTATATCTATGCCGCCAACGGCAAAGGCGTCGATATTGCATCGTGTCACTGGTGTCGCGTTGTTCTTCGCGCTGACATTTGTCATTTGGGCGTGGTCTGAATCTCTCTCTTCTCCTGAAGGTTTTGAATTTGTGAAAGAGCTTATGACAAGCTTTATAGCCAAATTTATTGCGTGGGGCACCTTCGCTGTATTGTCTTACCACATCATTGGCGGTATCCGTCACATGATCCAAGACATGGGGCATTGGGAAGAGCTAGAGTCTGGCAATGCAAGTGCTAAAATTGCAATCGTCCTGTGGGTAATCGTTGCGATCCTTGGTGGAGTGTGGATATGGTCTTAAATCAAGCAACTCTTAAACGTGATGGTGTACAAGATTATGTATCACTACGCACTACAGCATTAATCATTGCAGCGTACGCTGTATTTATTGTTGGATATTTAGCATTAACTCCTGAATTAACGTATGAAGCTTGGTCTGGGTTGTTCGACAGCTTAGCGATGAAAGCCGCAACTATTATTACTTTAATTTGTATAATGGTTCATACTCGTATTGGCTTGTGGCAAGTACTAACTGATTACGTTAAGTGTTCAACAATGCGTTCAGTTTTAGGCTTTGTATTGAATCTAATGGCACTTGCTTACGTTGCTGTTGGTTTGTTTGTTCTGTGGGGTGTTTAAGTGAAATATAATGTCCGTGAATTTGATGCTGTAGTTGTTGGCGCCGGCGGCGCAGGCATGCGTGCAGCGCTAGCGATTTCTGAGTCTGGAAAGACATGTGCGCTTATTTCAAAAGTATTCCCAACGCGTTCTCATACTGTATCTGCGCAGGGTGGTATCACTGTAGCGCTAGGTAATTCTCATGAAGATAATTGGGAATGGCACATGTACGATACTGTTAAAGGCTCTGATTACATCGGTGACCAAGACGCTATCGAATACATGACTAAAACAGGTCCTGAGGCGATCACTGAATTAGAAAACATGGGTCTACCATTTTCTCGTTTCGAGAATGGCCGTGTTTATCAACGTCCTTTCGGCGGTCAGTCTAAGCACTTTGGTGGCGAGCAGGCAGCACGTACTGCTGCGGCAGCTGACCGTACAGGTCACGCACTTCTTCACTGTCTTTACCAACAGAATGTTAAGAATAAAACCAACGTATTCTCTGAGTGGTATGCACTTGATCTGGTTAAAAATGACAAGGGCGACGTTGTTGGTGTGACTGCAATTGAAATCGAGACTGGCGAAGTCGTTTACTTCAAGTCTAAGGCGGTCGTACTTGCAACTGGTGGTGCTGGTCGTATCTATGCATCTACAACAAATGCTCACATCAATACTGGTGACGGTGTTGGTATGGCTGTGCGCGCTGGTATCGGCATGCAAGACATGGAAATGTGGCAATTCCACCCGACAGGTATTGCAGGCGCGGGTACGCTAGTAACTGAAGGGTGTCGTGGTGAAGGTGGTTACCTTCTAAACAAAGATGGCGAGCGTTTCATGGAACGTTATGCGCCTAACGCGAAAGACCTTGCTGGTCGTGACGTTGTTGCACGTGCAATGATGACAGAAATTCGTGAAGGTCGCGGTTGTGAAGGCCCTTGGGGAATTCACATTAAACTTAAGCTTGATCACCTTGGCGAAGAAATGCTTAACCTTCGTCTACCTGGTGTTTGTGACCTGTCTAAGACTTTCGCGCACGTTGATCCAGCTAAAGAGCCAATCCCTGTAATTCCAACTTGTCACTACATGATGGGTGGTGTGCCAACAAACGTTAACGGTCAGGTACTTGACGTTGATGTAAACGGTAAAGAGCGTATCGTAGAAGGTTTGTTCGCGGTAGGTGAAATTGCATGTGTATCTGTACACGGTGCAAACCGTCTAGGTGGTAACTCACTGCTAGACTTAGTTGTATTCGGCCGTGCTGCGGGTAACTTCTTAGGTTCTTACCTGAAAGACTTCGAATCGACTGGTGAAGCTTCTACAGACGACGTTGATGCGGCATTTGCACGCTACAATCGTTGGGAAACGTCAGAAGTTGGTAAAGGCGAAGATCCAGTACAAATTAAGAAAGACTTACAAGAGTGTATGCAACTTAACTTCTCGGTTTTCCGTGAGGGTGATTCAATGGCGGATGGCCTTAAAGAGCTTAAAGAAATCCGTGAACGTCTTCAGTATGCACGCCTTGACGACAAGTCAACTGAATTCAATACACAACGTATCGAGTGTTTAGAGTTAGACAACTTAATGGAAACAGCATACTCAACAGCGGTTGCTGCAAACTTCCGTACTGAGAGCCGTGGTGCGCACTCGAGATTTGACTTCCCAGATCGTGATGACGAAAACTGGCTATGTCACTCAATGTACCACCCTGAGAGCGAGTCAATGACAAAGCGTGATGTAAACTTTGCGCCGACGACTCGTGAAGCATTCCCACCTAAAGCTCGTACGTACTAGGAGTTAAACGATGGCAACAGCTACTTTAGAATTCTCTGTTTATCGTTACAACCCAGATGTAGATACTGCACCTCGTATGCAGGAATACAAACTAGAGGTTGAAGAAGGGCGTGACATGATGGTGCTTGACGCACTGTTAATGTTGAAAGAGCAAGACTCTACTCTTTCGTTCCGTCGTTCGTGTCGTGAAGGTGTATGTGGTTCTGATGGTGTAAACATGAATGGCAAAAATGGCCTTGCATGTATTACTCCGTTGTCAGCATTACAAAAGAATGGCAAAGGTAAAATTATCATTCGTCCATTACCAGGTTTGCCTGTTATTCGTGACTTGGTAATTGACATGAGTCAGTTCTACACTCAATACGAGAAAGTAAAACCTTACTTGATCAATGATAAGCCAACAGGCGGCGAAGAGCGTCTTCAGTCAGTAGAAGATCGTGAAAAGCTTGATGGCCTTTATGAGTGTATTTTATGTGCATGTTGTTCTACTTCATGCCCATCATTCTGGTGGAATCCAGATAAATTTATCGGTCCTGCTGGACTTCTTCATGCTTATCGCTTCTTGGCAGATAGCCGCGATACAGCAACAGAAGAACGATTAGCTGGTCTTGATGACGCGTTCAGCGTATTCCGTTGTCACAGTATCATGAACTGTGTTAGCGTTTGTCCAAAAGGTTTGAATCCAACCAAAGCGATTGGACACATTAAATCTATGCTATTAAACCGTTCGGTTTAAAGCATTATTATCTTAAGATGGCATGCTGGGCATGCCATCTTGTTTTCGTTTAAGTTAAAGTTTCTGCGCTAGAGAAAAGGGCTAATAAATGCACGAAGGTGTGATGAAGGCATGGCTAGAATCTTCTCACTTATACGGCGGTAACGTTGCGTATGTAGAAGATTTATATGAAGCGTATCTTGACGATGCGGCTTCAGTGCCAGAAGAATGGCGAGAAGTGTTTGATCAACTACCTAAAGTTGAAGGTGTTGATGTTGATATTAAACATTCGGATGTAAGAGCACAATTTGCTGAGCTTGCTAAGAACAAACACAGAGAAGTAGTAGTTTCTGCAGAAGGTGCGGCAGATGCAAAACAAGTGCGTGTGTTGCAGCTTATTAATGCATTTAGATTTAGGGGCCACCAGAATGCCAACCTAGACCCGTTGGGTTTATGGCAACGAGAGCGAGTGAGAGAACTCGACTTGGCTTACCACAATCTAGATGATGTAGATCTCGATAAAGAATTCAATGTTGGCTCTTTCGCCTGTGGCAAAGAGACAATGAAATTAAAAGATTTATACGCAGCGCTTAAGTCTACATATTGTGGCTCTGTTGGCGCTGAGTATATGCACATCACATCAACAGAAGAAAAACGCTGGTTACAACAACGTTTAGAAGCTGGTTTCTCACAGACTCAATTCAGCAAAGAAAACAAACTACGCCTGTTACAAGGCTTGATTGCAGCTGATGGCCTAGAAAAATACCTTGGTGCGAAATTCCCAGGTGCAAAACGTTTCTCACTAGAAGGTGGCGATGCGTTAGTACCCATGCTTAAAGAGCTTGTGCATAGAGCAGGCGAGAGCGGGCAAGAAGAAGTCGTTATTGGTATGGCACACCGTGGTCGCCTTAACGTACTTGTTAACGTATTGGGTAAAAACCCGCAAGAATTGTTTGACGAATTCGCTGGTAAATATGGTGAATCTGCTGGTTCTGGTGATGTTAAGTATCACATGGGTTTTTCTTCTGATTTTGGTACTAAAGGCGGCGATGTTCACATGGCATTGGCGTTTAACCCGTCTCACTTAGAAATCGTCAACCCAGTGGTTATGGGCTCTGTAAGAGCTCGTCTAGACCGCTTAGATTGTGCAAGTGGCTCAAAAGCATTGCCAATCACGATTCATGGTGACTCAGCGATCGCAGGTCAAGGTGTTGTTCAAGAAACATTTAACCTGTCTAAGACGCGCGCATATGGCGTAGGTGGTACAGTACGCATTGTTGTTAACAACCAAGTTGGTTTCACGACATCTAAGCCTGAAGATACGCGCTCTACAGAGTACTGTACAGACATCGCTAAAATGGTCCAAGCACCTATCTTCCATGTTAACTCAGACGACCCTGAAGCTGTGGCTTTAGTCACTCAGGTTGCATTAGATTTCCGTAATAAATTTAAGCGCGATGTGGTTATCGACTTAGTTTGCTACCGTCGTCACGGTCACAACGAAGCAGATGAGCCAAATGCAACTCAGCCTCTAATGTACCAGAAGATCAAAAAGCACCCAGTCCCGCGTCAGCTATATTCTGATAAGCTAGTTGCTGAAGGTGTCTTATCTGCACAAGAAGCAAAGCAGCTTGCAGATGAATACCGAAATGGTCTAGACAATGGCGTTTGTGTTGTTGATGAAATTCAACCAGAAACTAAGCACTCTTCTGAGTGGTCAAAGTATGTTGGCCATGATTGGGATACGCCTTACGAAACAGGTGTTTCTGTTGAGAAGTTAAAAGAGCTTGGTGAAAAGGTTGCAACTTACCCAGAAGACCATAAAGCACAGTCTCGTGTTAAGAAAATCTACGATGACCGTAAAGCAATGGCGAAGGGTGACAAGTTACTAGACTGGGGTATGGCAGAAACATTGGCATACGCGACGATGGTTGACCAAGGCACTGATATTCGTCTAACGGGTCAGGACTCTGGTCGTGGTACTTTCTTCCACCGTCATGCAGTTGTTCACAACCAGAACGACGCTTCAACATATTTGCCGTTGCAAAATATCAGCCCAGAGCAAGGGACTTTTGAAGTTTACGACTCGGTACTTTCTGAAGAAGCAGTACTTGCATTTGAATACGGTTATGCAACAGCAGAGCCCACGTCTTTGGTACTTTGGGAAGCACAATTTGGTGACTTCGCTAACGGTGCTCAAGTTGTATTCGATCAATTCTTAAGTTCTGGTGAGCAGAAGTGGGGTCGTTTGTGTGGTTTGACTTTATTACTTCCACACGGTTATGAAGGCCAAGGTCCTGAGCATAGCTCTGCACGTATGGAGCGTTACCTTCAGTTATGTGCTGACCACAATATGCAAGTTTGTGTTCCTACAACACCTGCACAGGTTTATGCAATGCTGCGTCGTCAATCAGTACGTCCTCTGCGTCGTCCACTGATTGTTATGACACCGAAATCACTGCTGCGTCACCCGCTAGCGGTTTCTAGTTTAGAAGAGCTTTCAGACGGTGTATTCCACAACATGATCGACGAGATTGACGAAATCAATCCTGAGAATGTTGAACGTGTTGTTTTCTGTAGTGGTAAAGTTTACTACGAACTACTACAAGAACGCCGTAAGCTTGAATTGAACAACGTTGCAATTGTACGTGTTGAGCAGCTATATCCATTCCCACACAAGGAAATGGATGAAATTATGGCACGTTATCAACACGTAAAAGACTTCGTATGGTGTCAGGAAGAGCCGCAGAACCAAGGTGCTTGGTACTGTTCTCAACACCATTTCTGGGAAGCTATCCCAAGTGGAGCAAAACTGACTTATGCAGGTCGTAAGGCTTCTGCTGCTCCAGCTTGTGGCTACATGTCTACCCACACTAAAGAACAAAACGCGTTGATTGCTGACGCATTAACAATTAAGAAATAAGGAATAAGAGATGACAACCGAAATTAAGGTTCCTGTTCTTCCTGAGTCAGTTGCTGACGCGACAGTAGCAACTTGGCACGTAAGCGTTGGTGACACTGTAAGCCGTGACCAAAACCTAGTTGACATCGAAACTGACAAAGTTGTTTTGGAAGTTGTTGCACCTGAAGATGGTGTAATCGTTGCCATTTCTGAAGAAGAAGGTGCAACTGTACTAGGTGAGCAAGTAATTGCACAAATAGGTGCTGCAGGTGCAGCGCCAGCTCAATCAAATGAACAACCAGCAGCGCCAGCAGCGGCGCCAGCAGCAGAAGGTAAAGAAGTGGACATTAAAGTACCAGTACTTCCAGAGTCAGTAGCAGACGCTACAATCGCAACTTGGCACGTTCAACCAGGTGAGGCAGTAAGCCGTGATCAAAACCTAGTTGACATCGAAACAGATAAAGTAGTTCTTGAAGTTGTTGCACCTGAAGATGGTGTAATGGGTGAGCAGCTACATGCAGAAGGCGATACAGTGCTTGGCGAACAGGTTATCGGTAAGCTTTCGGCAGGTGGCGCACCTGCAGCACCAGCGGCATCTGACGCAGCACCAGCAGCATCTGACGAGAACGCAGACGTGCTTACTCCTTCAGTGCGTCGCTTAATCGCTGAGAAAGGCCTTGATGCAGCACAAATCAAAGGCACGGGCAAAGGCGGTCGTATTACTAAAGAAGATGTGGACGCATTCTTGAAAGCGCCAGCGGCTAAGCCAGCTGCAGCGCCTGCTAAAGCGGCAGCTGCACCTGCGGCACCAGTTGGTGACCGTACACAGAAACGTGTACCAATGACTCGTCTTCGTAAGACAATTGCTAACCGTCTTCTTGAAGCGAAGAACTCAACAGCAATGTTGACGACCTTCAACGAAGTGAACATGAAACCAATCATGGATCTTCGTAAGCAATATAAAGACGTATTCGAAGAGCGTCACGGTATCCGTCTTGGTTTCATGTCTTTCTACGTGAAAGCAGTGACTGAAGCACTTAAGCGCTTCCCAGAAGTAAATGCATCAATCGATGGCGATGATATCGTTTACCACAATTACTTTGACATCAGCATCGCTGTTTCAACACCACGTGGTCTAGTAACGCCAGTACTACGTGATTGCGACAAGCTATCAGTTGCTGAAATTGAAAAAGGCATCCGTGAACTAGCGCTTAAAGGACGTGACGGTAAACTAACTGTTGACGACATGACGGGCGGTAACTTCACTATTACAAATGGTGGTGTATTCGGTTCACTTCTATCTACGCCAATCATCAACTTACCTCAGTCTTCGATTCTTGGTATGCATAAAATCCAAGAGCGTCCAATGGCTGTAAACGGTAAAGTAGAAATTCTACCGATGATGTACCTAGCGCTTTCTTATGACCACCGTCAAATTGATGGTAAAGAGTCAGTTGGTTTCCTAGTAACAATTAAAGAATTACTAGAAGATCCAACACGTCTACTTCTAGACGTTTAATCAAAAGATTAAATCTTAAGCTGTATGAGTGCAATAAAGCAACATACAGCTTTTTTTTTGCGCCTTTGGTCTTACTGGGGTTTTCTTACTACGCCGTGGGATCTATACTATGGGCGCAATTTGGGATAGCTGATTATTTGCATAAATATTCAGCCTTTTTAGTATAAAAAATTGGATAAAGCATCATGAATTTGCATGAGTATCAGGCAAAACAACTTTTTGCCGAATATGGTTTACCTGTATCTGAGGGTTACGCTTGTGACACTCCTCAGGAAGCAGTTGAAGCTGCTGGTAAGATTGGTGGCGACAAGTGGGTCGTTAAATGTCAAGTACACGCGGGTGGCCGTGGTAAAGCTGGCGGTGTTAAGCTAGCTGATAGCAAAGACGAGATCCGCGCATTTGCTGAAAACTGGTTAGGTAAAAACCTAGTTACTTATCAGACTGACGAAAAAGGTCAGCCTGTTGCTAAGATCTTAGTAGAAAGCTGCACTGATATTGCAAATGAGCTATACCTTGGTGCTGTTGTTGACCGTGCTTCACGTAAGATCGTGTTCATGGCTTCAACTGAAGGTGGTGTAGAAATCGAGCAAGTTGCTGAAGAAACACCAGAACTAATTCACAAGGCAGAAATCGATCCACTAGTAGGCCCTCAGGCATACCAAGGTCGTGAGCTAGGCTTCAAGCTTGGTCTTAACCCTGCTCAAATTAAACAGTTCACTAAGATCTTCCTAGGTCTTGCGAACATGTTCATTGATCACGATTTCGCACTATTAGAGATCAACCCTCTAGTAATCACTGACGAAAACAACCTACACTGCCTAGACGGTAAGATTGGTGTTGATGGCAACGCGCTATTCCGTCAGCCTAAGATCCGTGAATTCCACGATCCTTCACAAGAAGATGCACGTGAAGCGCACGCTGCAAGCTTCGAACTAAACTACGTTGCTCTAGACGGTAACGTTGGTTGTATGGTTAACGGTGCAGGCCTAGCAATGGGTACAATGGACATCGTAAACCTACACGGTGGTAAGCCAGCTAACTTCCTAGACGTTGGTGGCGGCGCGACTAAAGAGCGTGTATCTGAAGCGTTCAAGATCATCCTTTCTGATGACAACGTTAAAGCAGTACTAGTAAACATCTTCGGTGGTATCGTTCGTTGTGACATGATCGCTGAAGGTATCATTGGTGCAGTTAAAGAAGTTGGTGTAAGCGTACCAGTAGTTGTACGTCTTGAAGGTACTAACGCTGAAGCTGGCCGTGAAGTACTAGCTAACTCTGGTCTTGACATCATCGCTGCTGAATCACTAACTGATGCTGCAGAGAAAGTAGTTGCTGCTGCGGAGGGCAAATAATGTCTGTACTAATTAATAAAGATACTAAAGTAATCTGTCAGGGCTTCACTGGTGGTCAAGGTACTTTCCACTCAGAGCAAGCTATCCAGTACGGTACGCAAATGGTTGGTGGTGTATCACCAGGTAAAGGTGGTCAAACTCACCTTGGTCTTCCTGTATTCAACACTGTACGTGAAGCTGTAGAAGCGACAGGCGCGACTGCAACTGTTATCTACGTACCAGCTGCATTCTGTAAAGACGCTATCTTAGAAGCGATTGACGGTGGCATCGAGCTAATCGTTTGTATCACTGAAGGCATCCCTACATTAGATATGGTTGATGTTAAAGTGAAACTAGAAGAAACTGGCGTTCGCATGATCGGTCCTAACTGCCCAGGTGTTATCACTCCGGGTGAATGTAAGATCGGTATCATGCCTGGTCACATCCACTTACCTGGTAAAGTAGGTATCGTATCTCGTTCAGGTACTCTTACTTACGAAGCAGTTAAGCAAACTACTGACGCTGGCTTCGGTCAATCAACATGTGTTGGTATCGGTGGTGATCCAATCCCTGGTACTAACTTCATCGACGTACTAGAAATGTTCCAGAACGATTCTAAGACTGAAGCAATCGTTATGATTGGTGAGATCGGTGGTACAGCTGAAGAAGAAGCAGCAGAGTACATCAAACACAACGTGACTAAGCCAGTTGTATCTTACATCGCTGGTGTTACTGCGCCTCCGGGCAAGCGTATGGGTCACGCTGGTGCAATCATCTCAGGTGGTAAAGGTACTGCTGACGAGAAGTTTGCAGCGCTAGAAGAAGCAGGCGTTAAGACTGTTCGTTCTCTAGCTGAGATCGGTGCGGCACTTAAAGAAAAAGCTGGTTGGTAATCTACGATTCCAATCAGGAAAAGGCTCCTTTGGGAGCCTTTTTTATTTTTTGTGCCCTGTTTTTTCCTCGCTATTCAATTCTGCTGCGAGCCGTGATCCCCAGAGTTAAAAACACAACCGACCAACCAAAGGCTTGCTTTGGAGAGGGGATACTCATTTTATCCTAGAATTAACATACGAGATCATTTGTACCTAATACTGAATTATTCCTAAGTTTATCGTATACGGTTACTCATCCTCATAAATCTTTTTAATTCGTAACTAAATGTACTTGAAGTTAAGTATTGTTAACTGATATAAACGCACTCTCCCATATTACTGAAAGGTAAGAGTATGTCTCAAAAGGATTTCATAAGTCACTTGTTAACAGAGTGTGATGTGATGATTCGCTATGCATCAGGGCAGGGTAAAACGATACCCAGCTATATGCCAAATACGGTATATCAACTTCAACGAAAACAAGATGTGATAGAGTCTGAAGGTTCAACTTTGGATGGGGGCCTTGGTTTTTATGAGCATGAATTATCCGAGTTAACCAAGTGCCACAAAGAACTTTCCTTATTGGTATGCCCTGCGAAACCGTTGACGCTTGCTATTATGGACCGAGAGTCAACTTCCGTTGGGTGGATTAGGTTTTTAGGACCTGTCAAACTTGTCAGACACATGTCTGTTCTGGCTGTGTTTTTCTTACTTTCAATTATCGGGTTATCGATTTCTCCTGAGGTAAATCAAAGAACAATTAACGAAGGACTGTTTAACTCAGAAGGAAAAACCTTACTGTTGAATCAGTTATTCTTGTTATGTTGTGCGGGGTTAGGCGCGACCTTTGCTTGCTTGCACAAGTCTCGTAATTACATCAAAGAGTGTAATTACGACCCTAAATATGACTCCACATATTGGTCAATGGTTATTATGGGCTTTATGGCCGGGTTAATCATTGCAGAGCTAATTCCAACCACTGATCTCGCACATAATAATGCATCAATTAGTGATTTTCATAAACCGCTAGCTGCATTGTTAGGTGGCTTTGCTGCAGATGTGATTTACAGTGTGCTAAATCGACTGGTTGATGTATTGAATCAATTACTCGGAAGCTCGGATCAAAAAACCAAAGAAAAAGTCAAAAGTGCGCTTACACAAGCTGATTTAGCTGAGCAGCTACATCAACAAAATAAAGAGCTCAAAGAGAGTATTTCACTTACTCAGGATACTAACAGGCAGTTATTGTCGATGATCGCTGAGGAATTAACGCTACCCATAGATAAAAAACAGGCTTTAATGCAACAAGTTGAAGGCACGAAAACGTCGGTAGCGACCAATGTCAACAAGCGAAAAAGCATGATGTCTAATGAACATGAGACTGCTTGATGCAGGCGATGTCAGTGTCAGCATAGCACTTAATTTATTGTATATTTTGAAATTAAGGATTACAGTTAAAACTAGTATAAAGTTCTAGGGTTTTTCTCTTTGCGTTTACAGTTTGTTATCCTTTTCTTGTGGCTATTTTCAGGTTTATCTGCTGCTATGACCAAGCAGCAGATACTTGAATTTGAATCCCACGTTATTGAAAATCCGATTAAAATCCTGACTGAAAAAGATAAACCTGAGGGCGTGAGTCGTGCATTCTGGCTTACGCTTAAAGCCAGAGCTGCTTTCTTTAAAGGGGACATTCAATCTGCAAAACAGTTTTATGATAACGCAAAGGGCTATGTTAAGGAAAAACCACTTAGCTTGAGTTCAGGATACTGGTATTTGTATCGCGCATTTTTTTCAATAGAGCAGGGTGAGTTAGTCAAAGCTAAGCAGTATATAAAACAAGCGAGATTGAGCTTTACACAACAAAAAGCGTCAGACTTATTGATTAGGACAGATGCTATGGAAGCGGTGATCTCGGTGTGGAGAGAAGAGTATAATTTGGCCCTGAAGTCACTTCAAACCGCACAAGGATATATTTCAAGAAACCCT
This sequence comes from Pseudoalteromonas sp. SMS1, assembly GCF_021530565.1. Lineage (GTDB taxonomy): Bacteria > Pseudomonadota > Gammaproteobacteria > Enterobacterales > Alteromonadaceae > Pseudoalteromonas. Next base: position 83,226 of record NZ_JAKGBI010000008.1, on the reverse strand, counting down.
GCTGGGGTGGATGATACAACGAAATTAATGGTTTACGATAGCCTTACTGCCTACTACTTGACCCTTCAATTCTATGTTAAAGCGCTTGGCTATGCTTATCAAGCACAAGAGTTAGCACGCGCGAATGGAAATTTGTTGGACGGGTTACCTGTGAAGTACAATATGTGCTTAGTTTTACTGAGATCAAACCTCATTGATAAGGCGGAGCAGTGTTATCAAGAAATGCATGAACTGGCACATGTCAGGGAGTTACCTAGGTATGAGTTTTGGGGGCTTTCTGGTTTAGGCAAAATTGCGCTGAACAAAAAAGAGTTTGAAGATGCAATTGGTTATCTACAGCGTGCGCAGTTGGTACAAGAAAACGCAATAATTAATCCGGCTCACTTAATTGTATTAAACAATAACTTGGCGCTGTCCTATTCGGAACTTAAGCAATTTGATCAAGCTTTAGAGCAGCTTAGTTTATCTAAAGTACTACTCAAATCATACGATAATGCACTGAACAATCGTTACACTCGGCAGACTCTGAAAATTGAAGCTGATGTATATCAAGCTAAACAGGATTTCCCCCAAACAATAGCTGCATTAAGAACCTACGTAAAATTTTTAGAAGAAAATGATGCAGTATCAAAAAATAAAACTGAGCTTTATACCAATGGGCTGTTAGAGTCTCAGCGTCAAAAGTATCAATTGGTGTCGTCGCCCCTTAATAGTGACTCTCCCGCAGTGTCACAGCGTGAAGAATTGAAAAAGCACGATTTAATAAAAGCTTATATTGTCATTGCGCTACTTGTCATTGCGCTCTTGGCTGTGGTCGCTTATTACCGGCGCTCAAGGAGCAATCTGACAGAAGTGCTCAATTACAAAGACTTCGGTACGGGGCTTTACAACAGACGCTATTTTGTTGAGCAGTTTGAAGTCGTGTCTAATCGCGCTATAGATTATGCAATGGCCTTAATTGAACTTGAAGGTGTCAGAGACCCGGAGTTGCAAAGTCGAAGTCAAGAGGAGCGACTTAAAACGGTCGCTGATTTAATATTGAAGCAATTCAGAGACGACGGAGACCTAGTTTGTCGAGTCAGTGAAGAAGAATTTGTAATCCTTTGTGAAGGAATGAAAAAAGTGGTCTTACAAAAGCGGTTGTCTGCATTTAATACTGCGTTGAAAAGTCAGGAGAACCTTATAAATATCCGCTTTTCTGGTGCGTTGATTTGCTCTGAAGAAGGAGATTTTGGCAATATATTTGCTGAATTAGAGAGTCGCTTGGTACACGTTAAGCGCAATGCGCCTGGGCAGGTTGTTGCATTTTAGCCCGCCCCTATGCACATTAATGGTATTTCTATTTAGTAGGTGTAACTTATGTGCTGAAAGAATCGCATGGTAATATCTTGCTTTTCAGGGTTTATCGGCATTTGTGTTGTAAAACGCCTGACCATCGTTTCAACATTATTCATAAACTTGCCATAGCCTACGTCTTTATTGTCTTTGTCATTAGCGACAACAACAAAGTGCATTACCTCGCACAAATACTCTGGGTCCCATATAGTATGTGTTTGACCATCCTCTAGTGATGTATCAAAGCTGAGTTTTTGTAGCTCTCTATTATGATCTGATTTGTCAATCTGGCTGTTTCTTACGATTGGCATTCTACCATCTGCGACGAACCCAACATGACTTAACTGTAACTGGCTACAGATAGTGAGTAGTTTATCTTCAATGGTTTGATAAAAGCCAGTATAGTCACCTGGTCTCAATAAGTGCTGATAATCTGTTTTAATCGCGCGAGTAATGGGTACTGAAAACGTAACATATGTGATTTCGCTGTGCATTTCTGGCAATGTACAGTTTCTTGCTTGATATCTAGGATATAGACTACGTAGTTTATATCCATATGTTTCTCTATGTCCTTTGATCTTAGAAAATATATCATAAGTTAGATGTTGGTGATCGCGAACGCGAAACTGCATGTTTTGGTCAGCATAGAGAGACTGCAATGCGTCAAGGGTACGTTTTACTTTGCTGTGAAATGCAGCTGCATTAGCACGTAATTCATCACCGGTCGCTAAGAATAATAAACGTATTTTACGGGCCTTATGATCTTTGTCGCTATAGATTTTATGCGCTTCGTGATATTTGGGGTTATAAAAGAATAAAATTTGTTTATCGGTTTGTAAGTTGTATGTCTCTTCGTGATAGCGAACAACAGGCAGCTTATCATTGACTATCAACTGCACGTTGTAGAGCTCAAACTCATCACACAAACCAAACAGCTTTCTTCCGAGTCGTTGGTATGCGCTATCTAAATCATCAAAACGACTGTAAAAAGAGTCATCTGGTTTAAACTCTGCCAATATATAGTGATTATTTCGCGCATTTGTGGGAATGTAGACGCGGTGTAAATTCATTGATGCCATTTCTAGTCCTTAACAATACATCTTAATTGGCTTCATATTATTGAATTTACATGACGATTTTATTGCGCTAGAACAATAATTGTCACACTACTTGCGGAAGGTCAAAGACAAAAAGTTACAATTATCTGCGCCTTTATATCCGATTTTACAATAGTCAGTAGACATAGGAATGATTCTTGTTTAATGTTTGTTTTCAAAAAAGGAACTTCTATGCATAAATCATATCCTCTTATCCCGCTTAGCGCACGGGCTTTGAATTTTCTAGCGCTTGCTGACGCCAACGGCAATGGCAATTCATGTGATCTGATAATTTTAAAAAGCCGGCCTAGTAACCAGCAACTCGAACACGCTGTCGACCAAATCGCGAAAAGTCATCCTATCATGCAAAGTCGTATTATTCGCAAACGCTGCCGTTACTATTGGGAGTATGATTGTCAATTACTACCAGAGAAAAAGTTTTTAGATTGGTCAGAAAATTATGCAAATTTTGAGCAATGGCACAGTGCGCTTAGAAGGTATCTATTTGATGACGTCATTGATCCATTCGCTTCTTCACCTGTCAAATTTGTCTGTATTCATTATCAGCAATATTGCGCATTGTTGTTCATATCTTCACACACGGCATCCGATGCCAGAAGCGGATACCTGTTATTTGAACAACTAAATGCACACTTAAATGCTCAGGCCGTAAAAGTAGTGGATAATGCATTTGAAAATGACCATAGCCTCTTTGAGCCATGCGGTTTCAGTGCTTATGTAAAAGCGTCCGGACGGTTACTTACAAACTTGCTTCGTCGTCGCTCGTTGGTTGACTTGAAATGTGAAATATCAGAGGACTGGCAGGTTGAATACATTGATCTTGGTGAAGCTGCAACTAAAAAGCTGGTCGATTGGTCAAAGAAGAATCAAGTTTCTGTAAACGTAGCACTTAACCATATATTAAGTGAATCAATTTGCGGAAAAAGTAAATTAAGTATACTGGAAACAATGTCGATTCGTAGCCGGTCGAAAAGGAATCTTGAATGGGCTTATAACAATCTCATTATTGTTTTTGAATCTCATATCGGTGGTGGCAATAACTGGTTGATAGGTTATCGAAAACATTTGGATAAAGTTAAGTCAAAAAACTACAAAACGTTTGAGGCTCAGCAAAAAATCCAAGCGTTTACTATAAATCTTTTACCGAGAACAGCATTAAAGGCGCTTGTAAATATCTACAAAAAGCTTTTTCTTAAGGGAAATATGATCCTGTCTAATTTAGGTGTATTGGAGTTTGACTTGAGTCACTTAGGTGAGCATGAGATTGTGGATGTCTATAACTTTAGCGTGCCATTGCCTCCAGCTGGTTTGGCGTTTGTGATGAGCACCTATCGGCAAAAATTGAGACTTTCATTGGCGCATAGAGGCCATGATGTGTCTTCTATAATGAATGAAATTAAGGCAAATATTCAGGCAATTAAATAGAATTATTTTTATTACCCAGGCTAAATGAATTTAGTTTTTAATTTCGATTTGAGTTGATAGTTACTCGCAAGTGATCAGCTAATAAAGGCCAAGATAAAGTGAAAATTCATCTTAATTAGAGTAATTACTTCCTTGTTTTGATGATAGGATTTTGTTTTTTGTTTAATTTGTTGTGTTTACTTATATAAATATTGAATAACGTAGACACAATGGTTTACAAAATGTGTTAATTTTGTTTTCACAGAGTCGTCGGGACCCCGTCTTTCCTCCGATATAAATTTTTTTATTGGAGAAATGATGTTACATACAGGGGAGTTAGTTGCAGCAGAGCAAAGGCAGCTAGAAGGACATAGTGAGTTTTGGAGACTCTGGTTAGAAAATAAAGAAAAACTATTAAGTTGTTGTTATCGTTGGCTGAGAAATGATAGTGATAAAATAGAAGATGTTATTGCGCATACCTGTGAAAAAGCTTTTAAGGCGTACACTCGCTCGAGTGCTATGATTGAGAACGAGTTTGCTTGGTTATGCCGAATTGCGCACAATTTATGTATGGATGTGCATCGAGCGAATGCAAAACATCAAGATATTGTAAATCACGTTTCAGAACTTCCTGACCAATTTTACTTTGCTGATAATCAATCAGCATCTTTAGAGAGTGAACACCTAAACCTCAGTCTCTATAATAAATTACTCCAAGAAATTGATATCTTACCAAAAGACCTTAGATTAGTAATGCAGTATAAATTTATGTATGAAATGGAGTATACAGAAATAGCTAGTCGATTACAGTTATCACCAGAGAATGTAAGAAAGCGGGTGCAGCTCGCTCGAAAGCGTTTATCTGTCTTGAAAGATGAGTATCGAGTTCTTAGTTAAATAGAGCTTAATGAATATTTAAATAAAATTTAAAACGACAATTTAAAAATCACATAAGTCACATTGCTTCGTCTTATTATCGCTAGGTTTTTGAACTATAGCCCAACCTTTAAAGAGGTGGCTTGAATTAAGCCACCCTTTTTTACTTTCCTCTTGCCAATTTTCCTACTTAAAAATTTATTTCACGAAACTAATTTCACCGCGTCTGTTGTTTACATTAGTGGTCAAAGCACTTTTTCGATTTTTGACCATGTATAGATAACTTCTCTAGTTTCACTTGACCTACTACGTGGGTGATGTGGCGGAGCGTACGTGGATTTTATAATGACAATAAATAAAAACTGGTATGTGGTTTATACAAAGCCAAATATGGAGAAAAAGTTTGCAGATCAAATTGAGAAACTTGCTTTTGATTGTGATGTTTACCTGCCCCTAATAGAAGAAAAAAGGCAATGGAGTGATCGGGTTAAATCAGTCTCTAGACCACTATTTAAATCTTATGTGTTTGTATATTTAGATGAGGTGCAATATCACTATATAAAAAGGATAAACGGGTTTGTTGAATATATCAGATTTAATGGTAAACCTAGTGTTATAAACGCCAATGAAATAGCTAAAATAAAAAGCATTATTGCCTCTGGGTATTCGTGCGAACCTGCTTCGAATCAATTTAGGGTCGGCCAGACTGTCGAGATTCAAACAGGCAGTTTACGTGGGTATCGTGGTAATCTCGTTGAGATTAAAAATAACACATTGTTTGCAATTGATGTGCACGGGTTAAATCAAAGTCTGTTGATGTCTATTCCAGCTTCGATGCTTAGCATGGTGAGTGAGTCATGAGCAATCGGAATATATCTCAGGAGAATCTTGAAGCACTGAAAGTTCAATTAATTTGCCACGAAGGGTTCGCCACAGTGCCAACCAAAAACTGCTTTGGTGAATTGTCGATTGGTTTTGGCAGAAACCTATATCAGCAAGGGGTCAGCGAATATGAAGCCGAATGGATGCTTGAACGCGATATCGTGCAATTACAAGAAGAAGTTAGTCAGGCTTTTCCCATATTTAATCAGCTGAGTGAAGTTCGAAAGCTGGTCTTGTTAAACATCGCTTTTACTATCCGCATAGGTGGTCTAAAAGCACAGAGAAAATTGCTTGCAGCACTGTGCGTTGAAGACTTCACGATCGCAGCAAATGAGATTTTGCATACCAACTGGATACCGGGCTGCTTAGATAGAAAAGAAGAGTTATCGATGATGATGAAGGCGGGGTGAATAATATGGCTGCAAGTTTGTCTGCGCAACGTCAATCGCAATTCAAATTAGAAAGAGCGCTGGCGAAGTGTTTTTATTTGGTGGGGGATTCTCTTCAAAGTAATGATGAGAGTTTGGCAAAAAATTTAGCGAGTTTACATCAGGCATTAGAGCAGCTAATTGAGCTTGAGCGATTTCAGTTTCTGCGCTTTTGCTTTGAGTTAGAAGAGCATGAAATAAAGCTGATAGGGTTAGCATTTATTCAAGCTATTGAGCCTGATTGTCTGACACCTTACCTTGGTTTGACCTGGTATGAGCACGGGCCTTATCTAAGCCTCGATAAGCTTTTAGTATTGTCTCATAAGCATGCTTATTTAAAGTCGAAAGTAAGTGCAGAATTGAACTATGGCAACGCGTTAAAATGGGGCCTCTTACAATCAAAAGCGTCATTGGCGCTCACAGAAGGCTTATACCTCGCTCCTGAAGCCTTATGCTTTTTGCAGGCTGGGCAACCCTCATTGGGCGAAGCGAGCATTTTTTCTCCTTTAAAAAAACGTGATGTTGGCAAGGCTTTTCCCCTACTTAACAAACCACTAACTGACATGGCTGAGCAAATCGTAAAACATCAATTGAACAGTGTGTTACATCGAGATGCTGAGTTTGTTCATTGGTATGTTGAACAGTTAGCCTACAACCAAAATGCGTCATTTACTACATTATCTGCTGACGTACAGGAAGGTATAACACCCAGACAAATGCAACATGGCTTGACGAAGCTGTTTTTGTCCGCGTTCGAGAAAAAGGTTGTCGTGCTCATGCCTCACTGGGCAAAGTGCCTATTTGATGCAAGCGCTGAAATTGCCCCCGTACTCGATAGCCAATCGAATATTGTGTGTTGTTTTTTCGGCGATCCTTACACGTCAAGTGAAAGTTTCAAAGTACGAACACTGCTCTATCCTGATGAATCTACGCTGGCGAATATCTGGCTAGCCTTATCCCCAGCCACGTTACCTACGCCGCAAGATAAGCAGCATGCATATCGTTTAGCGACACGTTACCCAATCCCGCTCTCTCGTATGCAATCTTTGGCCGAGCATGCAGTTTTGCATAATGACGGGGAAGATTATTGGCAGTCACTCGCCAAACTTTGCCTTTTAGAACAAAAAAAAGGCCCCCAAGAATTAGCAACATTAATTGAGCCCAGATATTGCCTTGACGATATGATACTTGCGGAGAGCACGTTACAGCAATTACAGGAATTGGTCGCACGCTGCAACTTCCAGTCTGAAATGAAACATCGATTACCAAGGTTTACAGAAGGATGTAAGGCACTGTTCTGGGGTCGACCAGGAACAGGGAAAACGATGGCTGCGGAAGCAATTGCAGGGGAGTTGCAGTTGCCCGTGTATGTTGTCAATTTAGCAAATATTGCCAGTAAATGGATAGGTGAAACGGAAAAGCACTTGGCTAAATTGTTTGATGAAGCCCAACGAAGCAACGCGGTGCTGTTGTTTGATGAAGCAGATGCGGTGTTTGCGAAGCGCAGTCAGGTTGAGTCAAGTCATGATAAAAACGCCAATATGGGCGTAAGTTACCTTCTGCAAAGAATGGAGCGTTACACAGGACTGTTGTTGTTGAGTACCAATCTCAAAGCAAATCTAGATGATGCGTTTATTCGTCGTTTTCATAGTGTTGTGGAATTTACCTTACCTAATTACCTTCAACGACTTGCCATATGGCAGCGCGTGCTAGGTAACAACGCCAGCGAAGAACTATTGACGGATCTGGACGGTTTGGCAAAGCGCTTTGAATTGAGTGCAGCCCAAATTATCAATATTACAGAAACGGCCTTATTGAAAAGCCTCATGCTCAAACGACCGATGATTGGTAAGGAAAATATTGCGAAAGCGTTACGTACAGAGCTATCAAAGCAGCATGAAGGTTTTATGGCGCAACACGAAATTAGAGATTGGTTAGAAGGAAATTAAAATGGATCCCAAAATTATCTACAAAGTGCAGCAAGCGCTCAAAACCTTTATTAATGAAAGAATTTTGTCGGTGGACCTTGATATTGGTACTGCACAAGATTCAACCATTGCATTGAGTTTTGTCGCACCCGATAAAAATTTTTTTGATAAGTCCGTCAGTGATGAACCCACTGTAAATTGTTATCTGATTGGTATCGCTGAGGATGTAACAAGAAGGCAAAGTGAGCCACCCAGAACTTACTTAAATACGGCTCAAACACACCGTGTTTATCAAAAAGAGCCCAGATTTGTGTCACTGACATACATGTTAACCGTATGGAGTAAAGCAGAAGCAGGTAGCGCGGAGCTCGAGCATATGGTGCTGAGCTATTTGTTGTCAGGGCTAGGTGCTTACGACTTCTTACCCGAAGACATATTAAACAACTATGGCGTCGAAGATAAGCCATATGGTATTCGAACACAGTTGTTTGGTAATGAGCACAGCGAAAAAGTCAGCGGTCATGTGTGGCAAGCATTGGGCTCGACCCCAAAACCGACGCTATTACTCTCACTATCTGTACCAGTGCCGGTATTCACACCAGATGTCTTGCCAGTTATCCAAGAGATTGAAACAGATATGGAAAATAAATCCGTTTAAGTCTCTAAAAACAGTTTTAAGCCATTTCCTGACAGTTACTCTTTTCGAGTAGCTGCGCTTCTTCACATAAACGATTAATCACCAAAGGTAAAATATGAAACATTCAGAGCTTAATACGGAGCTAAGAGGGTATTTTGAAAATGGGGATATTCCCACTCAAGACGAATTTAGAAAGCTTATCGATGCAGCAACGGATAATCGAACAACATACAGTTTAGTTGCACATCTTTTCGGAATGATTGTCGACTGCGCAGTCACTGAGCCTCTGGCAGATCTCGGCGATGATCTCTCAGAGGCGCTTGCAAAATATGAACTAGTGTCGGGGGAGTCAGTACTGTTATATTTGCAAGATGACCAATCGGAAAATGGCGTTTACACCTATGGTCACCGCATTCTGGAAGAAGGCACCATTGCAACTTTAACTAAGCAATCAATCAGTGAGTACGAAGGGATGCTTGTGAAAGCGAATCGTTCACAGGATGTGAGCGCGAGCTACTACCACTATGTAAATAACAGTGATACTGGACAAAATTTGCAATGGGAAAAAGTGGAAAACTTTGATGTCCCTGATTATTACGCTTCAAGCTTTAGGAATGCACGTTTTCCCCAGCACATAGATTTAACTCAGGGGGGGCAAATAGCTAACTCGGCCATCACTGCGGACCGATTAACAGGGAATGGTCATGGCATCACGGACTTGAATAATGCCAGTTTGCCGGCCCAGATAGATCTTACTCAAATTGCCGATGACTCAAAAGTTAAAGCTAAGTACTTTGAAGGCAATGGGTTTGGCTTGACCTCCCTAAATGCCAATGAACTAAAAGGTGGCCAAGTCCCCGCAGATATGTTGGATTTTGCTGAGGTATTAGATATTCGTCAAGGTAGCGCTGTAAAGGTGCTGAACGCAGATCATGGTCAATGGTTAAATCAGAAGATGGATAAGGTCGCAAACCCGGTACTGAGTGATGCGGTGATCTTATGTGCAGAAATCGACAATCATGTAGACCTTTCTTCTGCGCCAAGCCAAATCGATGGTGTGGTACTACAAGCTGGTAACCTGGTGTTGCTGACTGCGCAGGACAATGCTGCTGAAAATGGTATCTGGCAATATCAAGCGGATGGCAAGCTGGTTACGCCAGAGGCATCTCATGGGATCTATCATCGCCATGGTTTAGCTGTACAAATCTCACAAGGTACATCACACCAGTATAAGGTATTTGTGTTAATTTCTCAGTTTGAAAACAACAATGGTGATATTGATAATATTTGGGCATTCAGTGAGCAAATTACATTAGCAGGTGCTGGTATTCAAGTCACCAATAATCAGCATGCAGCCGATATTGCTACCGCAGCTGATGTGGAGGCTCAAAGGGCGAACAAACTACTCGATGCCGCATTATTCAAGCAAAAACTGATGGCGTCAGAGCAAGGATTGACGGCCGACTACACAACAAAGATTAATGAACAAAAAGATCGCATTGACAGCATTTTGCATGCCAGTGAGGCTGATGCAGATTCATTCAAAGAGATTGTTGATTTAATTAACTCGATAGATACGGAGTCAGATGCGGCATTTGCGACCTACGTACTGGAGAATGACGCCAGAAGCCAGAAAATTGAGGAAGACTTAGGTAGTGAAATTTCCACCAGACAACAGCAGGTTGCGCAGCTGCAGTCAAGCATACAACTGGAAGTGTCGACACGCTCAGCAGAGTCTGCCAATCGTTATACCAAGGCGGAATCAGACCAGAAGTTCTTAAGGTCTGTTGACACTAAACTCCTTGGCCAAATAGATATCACGGAAGCAACCTTTAGCGGTGATTTAGAGGTGACAGGCGCCATAACGGCGACTGGCGATGTCACTGCATTTTCGGATGAACGCCTAAAAACAGAGATTAAACCGATCGATAATGCACTGGACATTGTGAATAACTTAGACGGTGTTACTTTTGAGCGTGCAGATTTCAATGATAAGCGACGCTACACGGGCCTTATTGCGCAGCAAGTACAAGGGGCTTTCCCCGAGGCAGTACATCAGGAAGGGGAATACATGTCAGTCGCATATGGTAATTTAGTCGGCCTGCTTGTTGAGAGCATTAAAGAGCTCAATGGTAAAGTGGCAAGCCTGCAAAGCAAGCTCGTTAAGCTCGAATCTGAATAACCAAGAGGTGATGGACGATGACTTTACAAAGTAACGGGCCAATATCACTGAAGGACATTGGTGATGAGTACCGAGACACCGTGCCTTATGCGCTCAGTTTTTATAGCGAGCATGTTGAAAAGGTACCCGGGGAGACTCTCGCAATCAGTGAGTTCTATGGCCGATCTGCCATGACTATCAGACTATTAGATAAAACATTTGAAGTTTACACACAACGCACGGCAATTATCCCCATTGCTAATCTTCTTGCTGGAAGTTTTGACGAATACACGAGTGGCAATGATCCAGTGAGTTTAATTTCAGTGCAAAATGCGCAATTTGGTACTGTTCGCATCGACGGCGCGAATGTCGAATTTACCTCGACCAATGTAGTGGGCAGTGCAGCGCGTTTTGAATACACAGTCGAAAACAGTACCGGTATTAGAAAAACACACTTTGTGACGATGTCAGTGGTTGCCGTGCCGCCAATTGTATGTAATCCAGATACTTTTAGCTTGCAGCAGGGAGAGGCATTACTGATCAGTAAACAGCAGCTAATTCAAAATGATGAAGATGGGTCGGGAACGGGTTTGACGCTCATTTCCGTGAGCAATGCTCAAGGTGGTACCGTATCACTCAGTGGTAACACGATCACATTCACCTCGACAGGGCTTGCAGAACAGCCTGCTCAGTTTAACTATAAAGTACGCAATGGTCACAGTATCGAGCAAACAGGCATTGTATACATCAATGTCACTCCACTGCCTGAACTAGAATCTTTTGTTTATCTAACGCAGCAGCAGGCGGAACAAGCAAGACAAAGTTATAGCCCGCCGACCATGCAAGACATATTTAATAACTGGGCTAGGTTTAACGGTAATGAATACTTTATCAACAAACAAGATGCTGAATCTCGTGGCAGCTCAAATGCAACGGCTTGGTATTACAATGCATCGTCCGATAGCGTAGTAATGCCACTTAACGTTGCACCGCCTAACGGTTTTGTTTCGTCTGAAAAAGTAGACAATTATACACTTGAAGCGACCCTTTCCTCGGATAGTGGCGATAATGACACCATTGGAGTGGTCGCTGCGTTTGTGAGAGAAGGCAGTATCAACTATGTTTTGACGATTGTGCTAAATACCGGTGGCACACCACCTAACTCAACGGGGTGTGGGGTTTACTTCGGGTATGCGGGTGTTGGCAGCGGGTCAGACAAATTGCTCGGCCAATATAACATTGGTACAGGTGGAGGGTGGAGTAACCGTAAAGTTCGTGTCAAAGTTCAACGTCAAGGAGACCTATTTAAGTTCTATGTCACGCCTTGGGATCAGCTAAGCAACTTTCAATCTGCCAGTGAGATTGTTGTTGATCTGAACTCAGACTCGGTACTTCAGCGCTTTAAGGGCAAGCAGTCTTATGGCTACATCACTTATTCACAGCCCAACTCAACTTACCTGGATACAGACCTACGTGGTGGGTTAGACGTCTCAAAAATTTATGATGCGCAAAACAATACTGTTTGGCAGTACATCAATGGCAGTTGGCAGCTTATTTCTGGTAGTCTGCAAAGCCATCTTGGTTACATTCGTAAGGTGTATAACCCATCAAGTAAAGAGCGCTTTTTGATAGCGCAAAACACAGTGACTTATTTGGGTAAATTGGTGGACAGTAGTCAATGGGATGACAATAAGCTACTTGATGAAAGTCAAAATGTGCTGTTCGATCAAGATCTCGCGCAACACGGTGCACCGTCTGGTCGCAGGGTTGTTGCGTTATACACATCCGGCAAAGAAGAGAAAAACTACTTAAAAGGTAAGCCATCTCTTGCGACAACGTCAGGACATACACATCATACTTCAAACCCTGGCTTTAATAATCTGGGCAGCAAAAATTGGTTTGCAGAAAATAGCATAGACATTAGCTCCACTGATTTCTCTGGGGGCACAGTGGCCTTTGAAGGTGGCATTGTTGGTCGCATTACCCAAATTGGCAATGATAATGGCACCAGTGCGTTTATCCACTATCAAGTTACAAGCTACCGGTTATTCGATAAAAACGCTTAAACAAGCGGATCGTGAGTAGTCGATTACAGTAAAAAAGCGATTTTGAATATGTGTCGTTTGCAGATAAATCGCTTTTCATCCCCTTCATTTATTAACCTGTAACTGAGATCTTAATTCTCGTTACCTCTTTTCAAGGAGGCCATAATGGCACAGAAAACTCTATCTGGTATCCTCGCTGCGATTGATGCAGAGCAAATTGCAGTTAACATGACCGCAACGAAATCCCTCTACAGATATACTGGTATTATCGATCGCGTTAATGCAGTAAAAACGGATGCAAATGTCGATTTATCTACAGCAAACAATGATAACTTCCTCACGCACACCTTGGGGTTGGCGGATGGTGAGAAGATTTTACTGACCAAGCAATCAACAACGGCACAAAATGGCGTGTATCAACGCATTGCTGATACGTTAAATCAGATCACTTATCCAAATGTTGAACTGGGTAATCTAGTTGAATTGTTGGGTACGCCACCAACTACCTCGACCGAATTTTATAAACTGACAGAAGGTAATCTATGGGTCTCAGTGACATTTAATGATGGTGTCATTGCAGTATAACCCTATCGGCCAAGTGACAAACTTGGCCATCTTAATTTCTTGGAGCCGAAAAAATGGCTTTGCAATATTTTAATGTCAATGCGCTGCTGCGTCGCACAAGCCGACATCAGCAGCATCTTGAGCGATACATCGGATTTCTTGGCACTGTTGATGCGGTATTTGATCTTAATAAATCATTAGACGAGCCATTGCCCCCCAGATATTGGGCTACTCGTATTCTGCTGATTGCCCAGACCGAACAAATCCAAAATGGCTTATATGATATCTCCACGACAGGTGATTGGGGAAAGGTATCGCAAGGCTTAGAGGTTGGAAATGTTGTTGCATTACAAGGCGATACGAACAACTACTATAAACTTGCGGCGCTGCATGCTGACAAGCAAACTTGGAAAAGCTTGGATTTAAAATCAGTGCCTTTTCACAAATCATTCTAAATAAAACGCAATCATCTCAGTTGAGAAATTATCATGGCAAATCTTTTGAGAAAAAAGCTGAAGTCTTTCTTCAAACGCGGTGCAAAACCGACTGAATCTCAATTCGCAACATGGATAGAGGCATGTTTACTACTTGGAGAAGACGGAGTATCTAAAAATGAATCAGGTATCGAAATCTCAAAAAGCCTTACGGTGAGGGGTAATTTGGTTGTCGATGGTACTTTTTGGTTGTCTGAAGGTGCACCGTCTCAAACACAAAATATGGTGGCCACTCAAGTAGCCGATACACCCACTGGGGCGATTTGCTTGTGGTATGGAGAGGTACTCCCCAGTGGTTACAGGATCTGCGATGGACAAGATGGAAGACCGCTGATTACACCGCCTAAGATTCAATCTGGCGCTCTCAACTACATCATCAAGACGGTATAGATAAACACAAACGTAGGTCATAACAATGACAATAGAAAGCCCCACTAATGCACGCGCCTGCGAAGAGGTGATGAACGGCGTTGAGTATGCAACCCTTTCGCAAGCACCAAAGTCAACAACGTTAAGTGCGCGTCAAAAACAACATTGCCAATTCCAAGCATCAATGGATGCGCCAATTTGGCCGACAGTGGTGTCTGAAACACCGTTCAACCAGGCTTGGATACATCTATATGTAACGGCCATTCTAGCTTGGCTACATGAAGCGCAAGACAGTCAACTTTTGGATACAACAAAACCTGTCTATTTGCTGCAAGCTGGTTCTGGCACGTATCGGTGTGGATTATCGATTTTACACAAGTTACAGCAAGCGATTGCGGCTGAAGGTCTCAATGATATAGCGCTTTGTATGATTTTTACGGTAGAGGGAGATTACCAACAAAACCTTTTGGTCAATCACCCTGATTTTGGTTATTTCTATGAGCAGCAACAAGCGCTGATAGTTGATTGGGATATCACGTGTCCTAATGATTTCCCTTTAATTGCCATAGATGGCAGTAAAATAGATGCACACCTCAACCCGATGGTGTTTATTGCACATGGTATATTTTCTCAGTTGCCGCAGGCGATTTATCATGTCCATTATCACCAATTGTATCATGCTGAGTTTGCGACAGTTGGTCCAGCAGATGAATTTGGTGATGGCACAGTAAACGCCGACGATACACTATCGGACATCCCCTTACTCTGGTCACTGAAAAAACCGCGAGAAGCACAAACCGCAGATGAACCGAGTATTCAACAGTTAGCGGTGCGATGGCAAAAAGTTCAGCGAGGCGATGAGGTCGATAAGTTAAGTGGTCCTTTGGCTCCTTGGTTGGATAGCCTATTGAGTACCTACCTAATGCAAGGAGCCAGTAAAACAGTGGCAATACCATTGGCTGCAGCTGGCGTGCTAAGTAATATCGAAAAGGCTTTTCCACAAGGGGTCATACATCTAGTGAGCGACGACTTTCAGTCTGAGCATGGATTAACACTCACACAGTCAGCACAGCCAAGAAACACCACTTTGGCCGTTGACCTAAAAAGGTTATTCATGATCTATGAATCTGATTTTCAGATTCAAAGTATCAAGCTACCTAATGGAAATCAATCGCTCACTCTTGCATTACGTCATGATAAAAGTGCGACATTTAACTATGTCAGCTATGCGTTCGAGCATGCTTGTCGTACGTTTCCCCCCGACAGCCAAACCCGCATAAACTGTCATTTAAAAAATACGGTTGATACTTTGCAAGATGCGCAAATTCAAGCATATATCGTACAAAGTCAATATGACCCTCAGGTTTTGGCCATCTTTTTAACGCGACTGATAGAAGAAGGGGTACCAGTTAATTCGCGCTCTGCATGGCGCAATATGCTTACCAAGGTATGGGAAAACCATATTGTCGACTGTGAAAATGAAGTTTTTGCATTCCAATTAGGTCTATTTGCCATTGATTTGGCCCATTGGACATTGGCAAAAACTTGCATGCTCATGCGAATGGAAATCAATGGGCCAAGCTCAGCATGTTTGCACAACTTAGCATTAGCAGCTTGGGCAACAGGCGACATGGAAGTGGCGAAACAGAGTATTAATCTAGCACTCGATTTAAACTCGCAAGATAAGCAAGTCCAGCAGTTAAAAGCAGATATGTCAGATTATTTGAAGCGCTGTGAGCGATTACCTTGGTTTGATTGGCACGTTCAATCACAACAAAGTAAAGCGGCGCCAATTAAGATCATGCCGCTGTGTGAACAACAATTAGGGGAGTTTTTCATTCAGTATCGACGTCCAGATATTGCTGAGCGTTTGCGTGGAGTGCGGTTTCGAGACTTTAAACAGCTGAAAATGACTTGGCCAACATGGTTAGAAGAGCAATTACATGCACAAAAAGCGCATTTTGCCGTGATACATGCCGAGTTTGGTTTTGTCGGTGCGGTAGTGATTGATTTTGCGCCTTGCGAGCCAGGCAACAGCAATGAGCAGGGTCACGGGGCGCATTTATCTTTTTGGATAGGGTGTGACTTTCAAAAGCGAGGGTTTGGCCGTTTGTCTGTTGCTTTAGCGATTTCACATATTAAATACTATGCCAAAAAACTGGGCGTTTCTAATATTCACACATCAGCATGGTCACATAATATTATATCAAGAAAAATATTAAGTGACACCGGTTTTAAAAGCATCGAATTAAAGAAAGGAAAGGAGGTGACAGAAGAAGTTTTTTATAGAATAAAAATATAAATACCAAAAAATAAGTAATAAGTTTAAATGTTGTGGTTGAGCTGCCCAAGTCGATAGTCGGCAATCATAAAATCATATATTTAAAGTTGTTGATCTATAAAGTAATACTAGGGCGGATCTATAACCATAAAACCTACGTATCGGAAAATGGATCAAGTATGCTAAGTGAATTAAAAACAAAGAGTAAGAGAGAAAGTGAAAAAATAACCTGCATAGCAGGGTATATTCCCACATCTGCAGATAGCCAAAATGGACCGGGGAAAGGCTCACACTATAAAACTGCTAATCCGCAACTCGTGTGGCCAAGTGGTCAAAACCCTCAACCAGAAGTTAAGTGTGTAATGCAGGACATAAGAGATAATGGTGGCGACATAGGCAAAATAGCTTCATTAGCAAGTGATACGAAAATAAAAGGAATGAGCGAAGTACACAATGCGCATCAGGTTAAAAAGAATTGGGGGGGAACTGGTGGAAAGGCGAATATAGCACATTGGACCAAAGAGTTTGAGAATGAAATATGGGTCGAAAAAGATCGAAACTTAAATGAGTTAAAAAAGACCGTTGTGGCTAAAAATCTCGAAAATGGCTTAGAGCTAAAACAACAGGCGAATGGGAGCGATATTGAGAATGCTGCGCATATTGATGTGGAATACAATGTTAACTTTTACAGCGAAGCAGAAGCAAAAGCGCTGTTTCCTAACAGTGATGCAGTCGAAGATACAGATTATAACACATTGATAAAGTTAGTTACTTATTTGGCAAAATCAAGCAGTTTTAAGGTTGAGTCTGATTATGAAAATGGCAACATGAAATTAGAGGACTCTGCAAACTATACGTTTAGTGAAAACAAAATTTTTATTGTTTAATCTAATTAATACTCGAGGTTCATCGCGAACCTCATTAGATAGCGCATATTAATTATTAAAATGTCAGTGTTAAAAGTTTTTCATCAGAAAAGATGTTGAGTGTTAGCAGGGAGTATCACAATGAAAACACAGCAAGAAAAACATGTATTGGTTGGCGCAATGATTAAAGGCCAATCTAATATGACAGCCAATGCGGAACTTTGGCGTGAATTTGATACGAACAAAGTCTTCAATAAGCGCATTCATAGAGGGGGAATTGGTTTAGTCCCTCACGGAAAAACATTTGGTTGGAATTTTACACAATTAAACAACAACGTCCAGCGGATCAGAAAAAGGGCTGGCTATGTAGCGTCTGACCCAAATTTTCATATCGTCACGAATGTCAATACATATCAAACCCCTGGATATGAGGAAATCCCTCAGAGCGGAACGGGCGAAGGCCTTACTGCGTTTGGTAGTGGTTGGAGTTTACCTTACAACTTATTTCCGCTTGAAAACCAAGTTAAATATGAAGAAAACCATGAGAGTGTGCTTGATAAATGGAAAGATTTACCTCAAGACCCAAAAGCAAAAGATAAAATTTCTAGTCCAAAGCTAGGGCGTGAAAAAGCCAAACATGTCTTACGTACGTTGACTAAAAAGTATGTGAGTGAAAATAAAAACTTTGTTATTCCTCATCGAGGGCTTCGCAATGAAGTAATAAAGAAAATTAAAAATCTAGGCATCATATCGAAAATAAGAGAGTCAGTTGGTGGAGATTATGTCTCTATTATAAACCTAGATGATGATATGCAAATAAAAAACCCTGGCACAATAAAAAGTATCCTTGAGGGTAATAGTAAAAGAGCGGACCTTGACGTCTCGATAAGAAAAAAGAATAAACAGGGCATTGCCTTTTCATCACCTGGTTACATATACAATATGGAAGCAAACTTACTAGAGTATACCGCCAGTGTATTGAGTCACATTGGTGGGAGGGTGATAAACGAAGCTTATCCTGCAGAGCCAGGATTGACATTGACTTACCACAAGAGCATCGAAGACGATATCTGGGCCAATTTTTTAGAGAGTTACCCTTGGGGGGAGGAGTCAACTGACCTTAACAAGCTACCTTCATATGGGAGAAAGCAACGTGCAGCAAGGGTTGAGTCAAAAGAAGGGCGCGCATTTGCAGCGAAGTTCTCACGATATATGGTTAAGCATCGTGATGGCCTCAAAAGTAAAAAAGCACAATACAAAATCCCAATTAGAAGTAATCAATACTTTCCTGTAGATATGAGCGGTTTAGCGAAAGCGCAAATATTGGGTGACAATCCACCACAGAGCGTAGTAGGGCTGTCGCAAGAAGAAGTGTTAGAAATGGTAGTTAGATATATCAAAAATAATAAATATCACCCTCTGAATAGTCAGTCTAAACGCGCCAAACAATTTATGAAAAAGGAATTGCCAATTATTGCCAGTGAAATATATAAATTAATCAAAGTCAATGGCACCTCCATAAATCATAAGCAAGAGCGTATTAGAACGTATTTGCAGGAGAAGTATACCGACTTGCAATAATGAGAATTAACTCCTTATATATTAATCTTCTTATGTGTTTTGTTGCGCTTTATCTTTAAATGTTCAAAGTTTGATGTGTTATTTAAGGCGCAGTTTTGGCAATGCCTGATAGTCAATTTT
Organism: Pseudoalteromonas sp. SMS1; assembly: GCF_021530565.1. GTDB lineage: Bacteria > Pseudomonadota > Gammaproteobacteria > Enterobacterales > Alteromonadaceae > Pseudoalteromonas. Next base: position 64,137 of record NZ_JAKGBI010000008.1, on the reverse strand, counting down.
TTTAAATATACGGTCACACCAAAACTTGGCGTTTAAATTTATTCTAAATTGGAGAGTATATATATGATATCTGAGGCTGAACAATTTCTTCAAAACCAGCGACGGAGAGATGTTGAAAATCGAAGATCAAGGCACACAAAGTATGACGACCCTGTATTCTCACCTCGAGAACGAAGTCCGATCCGAAGCGTTGGCCAAAAAGTGACTCGTTTTGAATCCGATGCGAGCATGTTTGAAGATGAAATTGAGACGATTGAACTTGAAGAAGAAGACTATGAAGGCAGTATATCAACAGACGACTACGATGTGTTTGTACCACTTCTAGATTGGCAAACGCATCAGTTAACCTCCACAGACCGCGTAGAGCAAAATATAGATGGCTTTGCGAGAAAACACTTTAATGTGGCGTTAGATAAGGAGCAGATCCAGGAAGTGGCTCGGCATTACTATCAAATTGTTGGCAATAGATTGAGTCATATTTACAAGTTATTGATCCCCAAACGGTCAGATTTAGGCTCTGCATTTGACCAAATAAATCAGCTTGCCTTAGAGACCATGCCTGGAGCCTATTTAATTCATGATTTTGGTTACAGCCATAATTTAGAGTTTGTAAATGCGCAATTTTCTATCAACCCTGCTTGGAATATCGCGATACCGGCGGGTGGTAGTGAAGAAAGAATCCATGAAACTGCTGGGGTGACCTCAATTAACGATACAAAGATAAGATTTTTTGCGGCTAAAGATTTTAGTTATGTGGATGCAAGTGGGGTGACTCAAACAATGAGTAGTATCGTTGGTGATAAATTTGAGGCTAGGTTATCTCGATTTGCACCGAGAGGGGAGTCGGCAGAAGTAAATGCAGATCAGGTAGACTTAATGAAAAAGACGTTGGTCTACAATAATAATGGCAATAATGCCAATGAAAAGGGCTGGATAAGAGGGCATCTTCTGAATGATAACTTAGGTGGTTCTGCGCTGAAGTTTAATTTATACCCGATCACCGGTTTTGCGAACAAAGAGCATCATTCGCGAGTTGAGTTGCATGTTAAAAACTTAGTAGCAGCGGGGTACATAGTGGAATATAAAGTCACTGTGAATCCGACAACACCTGCACCCCATCAAGTCGAAACAGCATCTGGATATAGAAGTGGGGCAGCGCCCAAGGCTGATTTTAAGTGCACTGTCAAAGTACTCAGTGATACGAGTACTGATACCGTCAGTCAATTTCATCCACAAGGTGAATTCGATATCACAATTACATCAGAATATAAGCAAAAGCATGGTGCCACAGGAGACGTGGATCCACTAAAAACATTTGCGAACAAAGCGACTAAGAGCAAAGACAACAAAGTTGATGGCAATGATTATAAACGGCCTTGGTACAGTAAAAAAAGTCTAACTCGACCGCTAGGAAAATCACATAAGGATGATAAACACATCCTTAAGGACTATAACGATTGGACCAGCAATCAAAAAAGCAGCAAGTTTTGGACTTGGGATCAAACCCGTATAGATGCGCTCAAAGCAGCCTTAAAATAAGCACAAAAGATAAGCCCTAGTTACGCGTATGGCTTCGGCCAGCAGTCTCCCTACTCAACTCTTTGACAATCTATTGTCACCTTCCAAATTTCTCGTCTCAACAAAAGGAAACTTTTGAAATGCAAAAACAACAGCAAGAGCAGAACCTGAGTCCTGCTTCGCAAATGTACCCAACGAAAACGGCGCTGTCGGTGAGTAAAGCACTTGATGCTGACTCCGTGGGTGTCGATCTTCTGTCATCGGGAGTGGACGTAGCGAAACGCTATGCCTCACAAGTGGTGTGGGATCACTTCAATGGAGACCAAACCGCAAAACTAATTATTGCCAGTGTCTTTAACTACGCAATGACGTCTTTAAAATCATTAAATCCGTGGGTGACAGCCATTGCCCAAGCATTGGTATATCTTGCGAAAGTACCAGCAGGTGTGGTCTCTGCCGTACTTTGGGCTATCGGCAAGATGTGGCTGTGGGTAGCCAATAAGTTTTATAACGGAGGTTGGATTGCCATGGCTTGGGGCGATATCGATGAAGCGTATATTTACCAGTGGCTGAAGAAGGGTAAAGATGCACATGCGGCACTCAGTGCACTGGTAGAGAACTTAGAAGCGTGGGTTAAATACATTCAAGACAAATTATCTAGCCGAGTGGCTGGGCTAATGGGAATTAGCGCTGATGAAGACGCACAAGAAGAACCTGCTTTAAATAACGATGCTGACTCTGAGTCGTCGCCAAATATGGTGGACAATAAATTTATCTCCCTTGGGATCAATCAACCAGAATTGATGGAGTGGGAAGAGGGGACAAATAAACCCAAACGAGCAGGTTTACATGGCACAGGCATTGCGAAAGTAAATTTACTTGGTCAGCAATTTGGCGGTGATGTTGACATAAAACTTCCCTTTGGTTCCGGTTGGGAGGTATCTGTTGCTCCTGTTTTTGCAAGTCAACAAGGAGTTGGCTTCAGTGGGATTATCAGTGCTCACCAAGTACTAGGGGATGAGCTTGTCATCAACGATGAAGGGTTATCGAGTTTCAAAGCCAGTATTGTTGGGTTGGATATCGCTGACAAACGGGTGTATTCAGACTTGTTGTCATTACACTACAACAAGCAGCAGAAGGAAGTACATTTTTCTGGTGATGCGCACATCCCTCTTTGGGATAAGAAAAAGTTAGATGGTGATTTTGACCTCAAACTCGACACGGCGGGCAAGTTTAAGTCATCACGCGCTAAAATTGCGTCTGCAGACACCTTTGAGGTGATCCCAAATTATCTGTCGGTGAGCAATTTATCTGGTGAAGTTGAAGTTGCAAAAGACACCGCGCCAGAGTTTGAGGTAGGAACCGACGTATCCTTATACGGACTGCCAGCAGGGGTGAAAGCCTCCGTGACACAAGCTAAAGTGATGTACCATGACGAACAACTCGGTGGCGAAATAGAACAGGCTGATATTGAAATTCCCGTCAGCAAGCACACGACAATGACCCTTGCGATGAGTAAAGCCAAGTTTACCAAAGATAAAATTGAGGCTGAAAATGCCCACATGGACTTAGATCACGATAATTCTAAAATCGTGAATGAAAAAGCGATTATTGATTCGAGCTTTTTCTCGGGGAATTTTGACTTTGGTAAAGTTTTTGAACTCAAGCAGTTAAAAGTGCATCAAGGATTGTCTTCAATCAAGTTTGAAGGGGGTAAATTTACCTATGACAAGGATCAGAATAATGGGCTACAGCTGTTAAGGGCACGTATTTTGGGGCTGGAAGCTTATTATGATAATGACAAACGTGAAGGGGGGATCAAAGGAGAATGGAAAAAGGGAATCGATTTTCCCGCTTTTTCCTTAGACTTTCCGGTCGGTGCGGGGTTTGCGGGAGTTGCCATTGACGTGAGTGGTGGTTTTGAATTTGGCGCGGGCATAGGGGCCTCACTACGCAATAAAGAGGAAGAGAATACCGATACAGAAATGGTTTTCAATGTCATTGGTGAGGCTTCTGCAATGGCGAAAGCAAAAGCACGGATTGAAGCAGGGGCATTTGTAGGTGTTCCCTATCTAGCCAAGGTTCAAGGCGGGTTGTTTGGTGAAATTAGAGGAGGCATTGAAGGGAAAATATTGACGTCAGGGCGTCTTAAGTACACCCGCGGTCAAGAAGGTGGTAGTTTTGGCCACTTTGGCATAGACAAAGACTGGCCAATGCAGGGGGACTTCAGTTTAACGGGTTCTTTGGAAGCCGAAGTGGGTGCATCAATCAAAGCGAAGGTACTGACTTTTGAAAAAGAAATTGCTTCGATTTCAATAGGCGACTGGACATTGGGTGAATACTCCCTAGATGGCACAATTAAAAAGAATCCAAACGGCAAGGGATATCATGTTGAGCGCTCAAAGGGGGAGTTTGCCAATAAGAAGCCAGAGCCGGTAAAAGTGACAAAAGAGAACCTGAGTATTGATAAATGGGTTACTCAGCTAGAGAAGGATGATAGTCACATTGAATACACGGATGAAGAGGCAAAAAGAAAGTTACCAGAGGTCGCACGAAAGACGGTGTATAGTCCGCTTAGCCCAGTTCAAAAAGAAGACATAAGAGAAAGGTATACCAACCTACTCAAGCTGATGCCACAACAGCTAAAATTCGGCAAAATTTACCATAAACTGAAAGCCGAGAGAGAAAAGCTGCCAAACAGTGGGACCTATATTTGGACATCTAAAGTTTGGAGTGAAGCGGTTCAAAGAAAGAATTTTTGGTTTATTGAGCTTAGCTGGAGTAAGGCGAAGGTGGCGGATAAGCTAGATGAATATCACAAGGCATCTACTATTTTAGAGCGCCGGGTTATCTTACAAAAGCTTGAGGAAATTGCCTCGGACTACCGTACAAATCGCTCTAAGAATGAGGAAAACAAAGCCGCTGCACAGGAGTTTTTAGACAGCATAGACAAAGAAAGGCTTTTCCTAATGTAATTGTGCTGAGTGGCATTAACTGTGTTGCGATTAAAGCAATGAGTGTAATCGACATGTAATACCTTACTTAAACTTTTACCGTTAAGGTCAATGCAGGCTGAACGTGCGGCAAAGCAGCGCACTTGTTCGGCTACTTTGGTACAACATGTAAAGGAACAAACTGTATGCTTAATCATTATAGGCAACTTAATGTCTGACTCAGCACACTCTCTATACATCTGATATATGAGTCAATTAAAAAGCAGCCTTTGGCTGCTTTTTTTCTATGTAATCTAATAGCGGAATAATCAATAAACTGTCGTACAAACTTGAGAGGTTCACTATTATTACGCGCCTGTTTTTACAAAGGACAAAATAAAGTGTTTCAGCGGCTTAAAAGCGAGGAGTAACATCGCATACTTTTAATACAACTATATGATTTTTTGATAATTATTTTCATTTTTAACGATTAATATCACGTATGTTTGAAGCAACATGGTTCCGCTTTGTGTACAATGACGCCGAATATCTACTTATAATGGAATGAACATGAACAAATATACAGTGTCTTCAATCATGGCTGCGACTTTGATGCTTGGAGGGTGTGGAGGGTCGTCACATAGTACTGCTGATAAGGATACTTTTATTCCAGGAAATTCAACTAAGCCAAAGCTCACTGTAAACGTTAAAAAGCGCAATAGGTGTGGTGAATTAGTTGGTTATCCTCAGGCTAATATTGTATTTCATGGCGAAGACGGCAGCCCGTTGTTAATCGACTCGCCAAATAGTGTCGGCTTCTATAGCGAAGAGCTACCAGAAGGTGCGCAATCAGTGTCTTTCGTTGGTATTGAGAGCCATAGCGCATATACGAAAACACGGACAATCTTCACTGAGTTAGATATTGGCAATGGCGCAGAACTAAAGACAATAGAGTTTAAAGATGAAATGGCGTACTGCGATTGTCGTCAAGTTGAAATAGACTTCAGTGCGCTGGCGATTTCTCACAGTCAATATTATTTAACGAGAGATGGAGGAGGTACCGTCAGTGGTTATAAAGATTCTCCCTCAGTCTGTGGTGACAATGCAAAACTCTATTACACGCTTGCAAGACCTGGTTATGAGTTGACCACAGTGGCTGCCATTGATGTGCCAAAGGTGTTGTCCAAGGTGGTCGTAGATGGTAGTCAGTTTGTCCATGAGGGGGTGAGTGTCTCTACGTCCAGTTTGGCGCATGGCACGCAAGCGTTTGTAAACGGTACAGATAATAATGGTAACGGAATCTTGTCAAACATGGATTTTGTGAGTGATTCAACACAATTGACTATTTATCCGACTGTTTCAGAAACAAACGTACTACATAACTATACTGTTTTGAGGAATACATTCACAGAGCATTATGAAATGATCTACGCGGGATTGACGACGCGAATCAACAAAGACGGTACGATAGATGACATTGTGCTGCCCACTGTCCCTGACGCGTTAAGTGGTCAATTAAGTGCTGCTAAACTGGCTCTAACACAGCAAATGAAGTTTGATTATAGTTTCAGTACGCTTGATAGTCGTATTCAATCCGCAAAATGGCAATTCGACTTTGACGCTTCGGAACATAATTTTGAAAACACGCGCTGGCATGTATCTGGCCCTCTAAATGCAACAATTCCTACCTTAACCTATGGTGAAGCGTTTAATGCGACAAACCATGAAGTAAGGCAAACGCGTTTGCATTTATCAGGCTTTGAAGGTGCTCCAAGAGATATCTCTGATTACAGGCAATATTTGTACACTCACACAGATAAAGCGACAACAGGAGATAATGTTTTCATTTTACTTGTGTCTCGCAGCAACGAAGAAACACTCATTAATTAAATAAAAAACGGCAGCGAACTAGCTGCCGTTTTTCTTGATTTCTTACGAGACAATTACTTAATGATAAGTTGGTCTTCGTAAGTGTAAATACCGTTTGGATCTGTCAAGTTAAATACTTTGACTGCCATTGTTTTACCCGCAGCATTTTCACACTCAATGATTTGATAAAGTACCGGCTGAGCTGTGTCATTGGTATATACTTTGTCTTGTGTGAATACATCAGCGTGGAATACGTTTGACGTGTCTTTACCGTGGAAAAGGCCAAGAGAAACACCGCGGTTTGCAACTGTGTGGCAATAAGATTGAGAACGGTTTTGGTTATCTACATTTAGCGTACTTTTAACTCGGTATGCAGAGTGGTAGCCGAAAGAATACGGCTGGTTAACAAACTCACCCGCCGGTTCAACAGTAATATCCCAATTTACAATTGGTGCACCTGGTACATTTACTAAAACATGGTACCAAGTATTGTCAGCATCGTAGCAGCCAAGTTTAAGTAATTTTGAATCTGTCAGACGTTCTTCAGGAATACCGTTGTTAACACCAATAGTCGCTTGGCCAACGATGTTTGCATCTGGTTGAACTGCCGCATTTACAATGTGGCTGCCATCAACGTTTGAATATAGGTTACCGTACTCACAACGAGCGCCGTCACGCAGTTCAATATCAGCTGAGAAGTTGTGCGCAAACTCACTGGTGATGACAACACGGCTAACTGGGCCATCTGCGTATACAGTGTGGCGGTCATAACCATTTGTATCAGCGATATTGATAGGCGCAGCAACTGCACTTACAGAAGTTAGCATTGCAGCGGCGAATGTACCTAATTTAAACATTTTCATTTTTAATCCTTTGGATAGTTTTTTACCAGTGTCACCACTGGATTTCACTTGTCAGTTTTATCAGTTTTAGTTGGTTATCACTTGGGCCCAAAGTGCTAACGAGGTGCAAAGTAGCAAACAAAAAAGGGACACGCAAATTGACGCATTAGGATTGGTGAGTATGTCTGTAATGATAATTATATCTTTACTTATCAGTTAGATATGGTTTTTGTAAGTGATTTGGAGGTGGGGTTTTATGCCTAATGAAAAAATTCATAATGAACCCTCATGGATTCCACGCAACTCATTTTATGAATATAAGGATTTATATGCCGAAAAACTGATTGCTTTGTATTTTTTAGTGTCTATATCGCGTGTCATTGAATTGTTTTTACAGCGTCTTGCAGCTTTTGTTTAGACCATTTTACAGGCTGAGTGGGCGGTTTACCTTTTCGTAAGGTAGAACCAGTACCTGGTTCAGAGATAACGACCTTGCCAAATTGGTTTTCTATTGTAAGGGGATGTTCGCTGTCGAGTAAAATGACCTCAATACTTTCAGTGTCATACAAATGTCCCCCCCAAAAATCAGTGCCTCTAATACCGATAGATCCAAGGGGCGTTTTGATTTTAAAATTAGGTCGAGCTACTTTGGTGATTTCTCCCGTCACAACTCTAAATGCGCCTTGAATAAATTCAAAGCTTGCACTTGATGTGTTTTGAGCATGTGTATAACTAAAGTCAGCCACCAAAAATCGAGTATCTGCGCCTAGTGTAAGAATCGTGCCCTCTTGAAATCTAAATTGCGCGCGAGCCAACTTACCAGTAGTGATAAAGTCTTGGTGAAAAATCTTAGACTTTCGCTTTAGAGCTCTGGATGTGTCTTGTGTGTTTGCCACAACATGATGTTTGGCTAATATAGTTTGAGCCACTTGTTCTGCGCTGACCGAGAAACACATTAAACAAGAGAGTAGAATCAGTTTCATACCGTACCTTCTGCTTCGTTTAACCATCCTTCTAATGTAGGTTTTAGCTCCTCAATAAATTAATCGCAAATAATCGGTCACAAATTTAAGTCGCTTGCGTCAATGAGTGTAGAAAAACCAAAGTGGCAGCGATTTTTGTGCATGTGAGAAAAATACCAACACATCAGAGTGAACCTTTGGCGATAATGAAGGCGGGCTCACTTCATTGGGCTCGAATGCAGCTCAATGAAAAAGCATGTTTGAGTGGCTCTATTATCGCCCAGTTGAATCGGTTCTTTGCAGTTGAACAGGTGCATTCATCTCCAACTTTTAAAGTACTGAGTGCCAATCAACAAGGCGCTTTTTGTTTGGGGGCCGATCTAACTTTGTTGTCGCAACTAGCACAGCTGCGAGATGTTACGGGGTTACAACGTTATGCTTCTGATTATTTGAGTTTAGTCGACCAAATGCTATCAGGTAAAAAGGACAACGTGACCTGCATCTCAGTTGTGCAAGGGCAAGCAATTGGCGCTGGCATGTTTATGGCTCTTGCGGCAGATATTGTCATTGCGGAGCCTCAGGCAGAATTTATGAATTCCAACATTTTGTGTGGTGAATACCCCAGTTCGGTATTTGCAAAAAAATTAAAGCGTAAAGCCAGCCTTAACACGATAATGGAAGTACTGTGTTCTGGAAAAAGAGTTAGTGCTGAAACCTTATATGAACTGGGGTTGGTGGATATTTTATGCGAAAAAGACCATGCAGAAAAAGCAGTATACGAGCTGATTGCACGCATAAAGTCATCTTCACATGGGCATCTCGCACTGCAAAAATATCGGGCTGACCACTCAGGACTTTCACGCAAAACGAAGAAGTTTTTAGCTGATAAATGGGTTGCAAATTTTACAAATGGAGACAGCCGCCTGATCCACTACATGCGGAGATTAGGTCGGTTACAAGGCGAATGAGAGTAGTGTGAGTTGGCAAACTGTTTTGCGCCCAAGGATGGGGCGCAGTTTGCCTTTTTTACAACTACGCATGCGGTTGATTGGAAAACACAACAAGAAGAAGCTGATGATAAAAATATTGAATGCAAGCACGGTATTTAACCTGTTATTGGATAAAGGTGTACTGATTGTGCCAACAGCCGGACCACTGGATGTCGTATCCAAAGGGTTGATCTGTCATGGTGAAATTGCGGTTCAGGATGACATCGAAAAGTTCCTGAAAAAGAAAGTCAATATGTCGCCATACATACAAGGAGCTCACGTTGCTGGTGGCGCGGTCACTTTTAGCGCCATAAACGATATCGTGTTGTCAGATGTTACTTTTAAAGGTGGCGCCCCCATTGTTCTAAAAGGCGATATAAAGTGTTCGTTAAGTGTCATTCCAGCATTGAATGATAAAGGGATACCAGATCCATCACCTCCTACCGAGCTAACCGTCAAATTTGTGCCCACACAGCCTGTCACTGTATCAAAGTAAACGTTTACAGCATTCATTGACACGAACCAGCCTGCTTGCGTTGCACATTCCGTTTCCGTTTTAGCGATATTCGATCTTAAATCACACCTTATGCTAGAAAATACACGCTGCCGCGCTATCGCATTTTCTAGCGCAGCGTGTATTTTGTTTGTGATCTGTTCATTTACAATCAACTTGCCTTACCTGTATTCATTTACCCCGCAATTTATCAACGTATTCTAAGGGAGTACGTATTACTTTCTGTTACTTATTATTGAGATAGGAAATATTTGAAAAAAACGTCGGTTATTTTTCACAGTGCCATTTAAGGGGCGTCTTAGCCATACAATTTAATTAACAAGACACATCGGTTGGGACTGATGTGGCGGAGCCGTGGTACAGGCTCTTTGTCTTAAGAGGCGCAGGCTTGCTCGAATGGATTTGTTCCCATTGATTTGCCATTCGATAGGTTTTTCAGTTAGCCGGGTCTTGCGCCTCATTTACCCAAATTCTTGCCGTACTGGCTCATTAGAATGTAATTATCAACGTAAGGAAATATTATGCCTCAATATAAAACCCCAGACGTCTATGTCCAAGAGAAATCAACATTGCCTCCTTCAGTGGCAGAAGTTGCAACCGCCATTCCGGCTTTCATTGGTTACACGACCAAACTAAACGAAGAAGGTAATGCACCAGCATACTTGAATACACCTGTTCGCATTACGAGCATGGTTGAGTTTGAAGCCGTATTTGGTGGCGCTTACCAAGAAAGCTTTACGCTTAAGCCTAAGTCAGCAGGTGGTTTTGCTGTGATGTCTGGTGCTAACGAGCTCGAAGATGCAAAATATTTCTTGCATCAATCTGTAAGCCATTATTTTGCGAATGGTGGCGGTGCTTGTTATATCGTGAGCATTGGTAAAGCTGGTGACATGTTGTCTGCTGACGGCTTTACTAAGGCAATTGATTTACTCAATAAAGTTGACGAAGTAACGCTAATCTCTAGCCCAGAGTCAATTGGCTTGAGTACAACAAAACATTACGAAGTACAAAATAAAGCATTGGTACATGCTGAAAAGAGAATGGACCGATTTGCACTTGTCGATGTTCAAATGCAAGCCGATGCCGATAGCATCGACCCTATCTCTGAAGATGCCGTCGCACTGCGTGCAGGTGCAACACTGGGTCTTAAGTATGGCGCGGCATACTATCCGTATCTAACTACGACGATTGCACGTGCTTACGATGCAACTAAAGTTGTTGTGAGCACACCGCTTACTGCACAAGTCTGGTGGCCAAAGGATCCATCCCACAAACTGGTTTGCCTAAACGCAGGTAGTTGGACTGAGATCGGACAAGACTATTTACTGCCCAATGAAGACAATTCAGATGACATCACATCAGCTGAATACAACCCTGCAGGCAAACGTTACTTAGTTCCTGAGACTGTTTTTGCAACAGATGATACAAACTACTACCGCTTAACAGATGGGGTAGAAGTGAAACTTGAAGACGGCGAGATCGTTGAAACTGGCGGTACACCGCTGGTTATCGAAAATGAATTTGCCCTCACACCTGTGATGTTACCATCGCTTCAACTCGCAGCAATTGGTGACCCTGCTTACCCATTCTCATCTGCAGATGTTTACAACCAAGTTAAAGCAGAACTTGGTAAAAACTATCTTGACCTACCGCCGTCACCTGCTATCGCTGGTGTCATGGCTAAAACTGACAAAGACCGCGGAGTATGGAAGGCACCAGCCAATGCTGCGCTTGCTCAAGTCCTGACGCCTAAATTGACCATCGACAATGCCGATCAAGAAGGGCTGAACGTTGACGCAACCTCAGGTAAATCAATTAACGCTATTCGTACATTTGTTGGCAAAGGCACATTAGTTTGGGGTGCGCGTACGCTTGCGGGTAACGATAACGAGTGGCGCTATGTTTCTGTGCGTCGTTTATTCAACATGGTCGAAGAATCGGTTCAAAAAGCCACACATTTCGCAGTTTTTGAGCCAAACACACCGTTCACATGGTTAAAGCTTAAAACCATGATTGAGAGTTATCTAGAGAGCCTATGGCGTTCAGGTGCATTCTTTGGTGAAACACCAGAGCAGGCGTTTTTCGTTAATGTTGGTCTAGGTCAGACAATGACTGAAGATGACATTAATAATGGCCTAATGAACATTGAAATCGGTCTTGCAGCAGTTCGTCCTGCTGAGTTCATCGTACTGACTTTCTCTCACAAAAGCTTAGAAGGCTAAGCCGTAGCTTTTGGTTCTTAGCGAAACACAACGTCTATTTGGCCAAATTTAAGTGCCAAGTAGACCCCTTTTTTTCACTACAGCATAGCTGTAATTAAAGTATTTTTTTGGAGTTATTATATGGCTACTACTAAAGCAGATATCGCAGCAGAATATCCAATTCCGGTCTATCGATTTGTTGTCAGTTTTGGCGAAGAGAGCATCCCTTTTTCTGAAGTTTCAGGCTTAGACATCGGTGTTGAAACGATTACATATAAAGATGGCTATGGTAAGAAGCACATGCCTGGGCAACCAACTGATGTGAACATTACATTGAAACGTGGCTTAGTGAAGCAGAAGAGCCAATTCTATGATTGGATTTCGTCAATTAGTCTAAACCTAGTTGATAAAAAGGACATCACGATTTCATTGACGAATGAAGATCGTTCACAGCCTCTTGTTACATGGAAAGTAATTAATGCATTTCCTAAGAAGTTGACAGCGCCAAGCATCAATGGTGGCTCAAATGAGGCAAGTGTTGAGTCATTAGAAATGATGGCAGATGACATCAAGATTGAGTTCCACTAATTTTATTCTCTTTTATGGGGCACGAAAGTGCCCATTTAGGTGTGAAATATGTTTCAAGATCCTAGAACGCCGATGGTTGGGTATCGCTTTCTTGTTAGCATTGTGACTGCTGGTATTCCCAATCCCGTTGATATCCTTTTTAAAGAAGTCAGTGGACTGAAAATGGCTAGGAGCATCGAGTACACAAATAACCGAGTAAGTGTTGCAAATTCAAAACAGGCTAGGGCCCTGACGTTAAAAAGAGGGCTGTTTCAAGGAGGAAGCTTGCTGATGCTACAAAACTTGGTTGCAGGAGATGCATGGAGTACCTATTTGGTTAAGAACGATATTTTAGTCACGATATTGGATGACAATTTTTTGCCCGCTCAGGCTTGGTTAGTTCAAAACGCATTTTTAGAGAGCTGGGAGTGGGAAGGAATTGATGCAAGCCGAAATGACGTATTAATTGAGTCATTAAGTTTTAGTTATCGTGAATTAGTTTCAGTGCCAGTACCGGGCTTACCTTCGTAATAAGGAGTAAGCAATCTATGGAAATAAAGTGTAATCAAGTTCATGTAAAAGCGCGTATTCGAGCAAATCAAGCGAATGAGCCGACTGATGATAATGCCTCCGAGCCTTCTCTGCAAACGCCAGCACCGGAGCAACATAGTAATTCGCTTGGCCGCTACGAAATTCAGGCGCTGCTTTGTCAATTGGAAGCGGATTTAAAGCGTCATATAGAGTTTAGATTTGCAAAATTTGGTAAAGAAAAAAGGCCCTGACGATGAGTAAATCAAGCGGTATTAATGCAAGTGGGTTACCCCTTTGCAAAGTAACATTTTATAAGAAAATCGAACGTGGTGATGGTAATAAACTTGGGGAGCTGACGCTCCCTTATGATCCAAAATCACTAAATGTGACTCACCAAAATCATCTTGTGGAATCCAAAATTATTGGTTCTGAAAGTGGTGCGGCCCGCTACCAAAAATCGCCAACCTCTATGCTGACAATTAAGTTTTTACTCGACGATACTATCATAGAAACGCCTGGCCAACTTGGTATGGCAGAAACGGGTGAAACGGAGACAGAAGATAGCATACAGCAGCTATTAAAGTATGGCTTGGCGGTACAGGGGGAAACGCATTTACCAGCATTTGTAACCATAATGCCACTGAATATGGTTTTAAATCATGGCGCTGATGGTGGGTTTCATGGGATGTTGAACGACATTCATGTGATTAGCGAGTTGGTAAACGGCAAAGGTAACCGAGTCAAAGCACAGGTTATTTGTCATGTATCAGAATGCCTATCAAACAAAGAAATTAAACTGAGAACGGGTAAAAGCTCACCAGATTTAACCCATGTATTTCAGCATAAAGCAGGTGATAGTATCATTGGTCAAGTCGCATCAATTTACGGTGAGCCTGGCTATGTGCACCAAGTTGCGAGCGTAAATAAGTTGGCTTCAATTCGTAGTGCAGATGTTGGGACTGATATTATTTACCCACCATTGGAGCGCTGATATGGACATACGTTACACCATTTTAGTCGATGGCAATGAGAAGAAACTGGAAATAGGGGTAAAGGAAATTGTTTCGCATCGCGGTGTGAACCAGATCCCCGAGCTGTCGATTATATTTGAAGACGGTGATATGGCGGAAGAGAAATACGAATTATCCCTGTCAAGTGACTTTCCTCCAGGCAAAACAATTGAAGTAAAAGCGGGGATAGGGGATGCGGCGCAAGTAACCGTTTTTTCGGGGGTGATCACTGGCGGTAAAATAGGCTATTGTTGCACCCCATTTGTTGAAGTGACTGCCAAGGGAGAGGCGAACAAGCTCTGTCAATCACGCGTAAGCAAGTTGTATAAGCCTGATTCTACTGACACAGATATCCTCAACGATTTGCTCAAGCCGTGTGCCGGAAAAAAGACGGTCGCGGATAGCAAAATCAAACATTATCAATATCTCATGGTTGAGAAAAAGCCTTGGGAAGTCATGATGAATCGAATTCTAACGAATGGATTTGTTTTTTACGAAGAAGATGGTGGCATCCACATTGTAGACTTAACTAAGCATAAGCCAGCTGCCACAGAATTTAATGTCGCCATGGATGGATGCACTGAATTTGAACTGTGTTTAGATAATAGTTCTTATGCAAAAAAAGTCGAGCATAGTGCGTGGGACATTAAAACACAAGCTTTGTTAAGCGAGAATCATGACTCTGGAGAGAAAAAGGATGGTGCAACCCAAGACATCATGATCAAGTCGCAAGCGCCAATCGACAAAATAGAATTGGCTGCCAAAGCAAAGGCCGAACAAACATACCGGTTATGGGATACGCAACAAGGCCGAATCCAAGTCGATATGTCTGTCGCTGAATCACTGCATAAGCTTAAATTGCTTGAGGCCATAACGGTATCTGGTGCGGGAGAGGCCAATAAAGCTGACTATATGGTTAGTGAAATTCATCATCATTTATCCAATCAGGGCTGGTTTTGTGAATTTACTTTGGGCTTGTCACTTGTAAATAGCGGTTGGTCACAATGGCAAGCGTTAGCACCGACGCCGTTGGTTATTGGCAAGGTCGCACCATTTAAAGAAGACAAAGAAAAGCTGCATCGCATCCCACTGACACTTCACACGCTGACAACAGAGCCCATCTGGGCGAGGCTATTGACGCCTTACGTTGGCCCAGAAGAGGGGCTGTTCCTACCACCGGATCAAGACACTGAGGTCATTGTTGACTTTATCGGTGGGGATGCACGATTCCCTGTCATTGTTGGCGCGGTTCATAACCCAGTCGCGAAGCCTCCTTTGGGTGGATATAAAAAAGAATACGATGTGCGAGGGCTGGTGTTTAAAGAGCAGGCAATGGGTTTGAAATTCACCTTTAAAAAGCCGCATATTATTATGGAAGGCAGTAAAGAGCACTCCATTTCACTGGGTGAAAGCTCTGGTTATAGCTTGTCGCAAAAGGACAAAGCGGGTATGACTGCAAAAACAGATGTTGTGATTAAAACACCGGATGACAGCCAAATTAAAATGGACAAATCCATCACCATAGAAAGTAAAAAGGTGGCAGTTGTGACAGACAAAATGGAAATTGGATAATGAGGAGTTAAAAATGGATCAATCAATTCTGGGGCAAGGCTGGGGTTTTCCGCCTCAATTCGCAAGCCCTGATTCTGGGCCTGACATGGCACAAGGAGAAGCGCTAGTAAAACAAGCGATTTCGATTGCTTTGAATACACTAAAAGGTGAGCGACCTTTTTGGTCTGAACTCGGTTCAGGGCTCTCAAATTTTGTCTTTGAAGATGCGAGTGAATCGGCACTTGTGACGCTTAAACAAGAAATATCGGCAGTGCTTTTGAATCACGAACCGAGGATCATATTAGAAGCTATTTCGTTTGACCCACAGGCGCTCTACGAAGGGGTACTGCTCATCGAGCTGACATATCTAATCCGTAAAACAAATAGCCGAAGCAATATGGTTTATCCCTTCTATTTGTCTGAGCAGTCAGTTTAAAAATCACTACTTTCTGGCATTAAGCGACACGCTTCACTTTTATCTTTACACCACCGCAATAGTACGAGCGCCTTAACTGGTGGCAAATTATGCATGCTTCATGCTGCTGGGCACGTTTTTGTGTTCGTTATCGAATTAATAAGGTAATCACATGACTTCTAAGTTTCGTAGTCTTTCACAAGTTACCCATTATCAAACAGGACTGAGCCAAACTGGACGTAAAATACCAGAGCTCTCTAGTGGGTTTTACAAAATTGAGCCACGCTCAATTGAGCAATGGTTAAGCTACCTCAGCAAGGTTGCCAATCATACACATTTTATAGGGACCGACTCATGGCGTCCCGTCCAAACTTGGTACAAAGTACTACCAGATGCTGAGAAATTCGCGGCACTGAGCGAATTGGTTTTAGTCGGTAAAGCGGATGACATAGTAGATAAAATAGCGTCGCGACCAGATTTAGCGCTATTGCTGACTTTTATTGACTTACTTGCCTATACACAAACTCAATTTAATGATTTTATTGAACGTCATCTAAACCATTACTACCAGTCTGTTTTGGGTTTTGCGCCTCTGGCTGCTGAACCTGATTCTGCGCACGTGCTTATTAGTTTAAATGACGTGGAATCAATGACCCTACAGCCAGGTACTGAATTTGATGGGGGGAAAGACGATGATGGCAATGATCTCACCTACTTTTCTGCTGAACCATGTGCAATAAACCGTGCTGTTGTAGACAATGTTACCACTGTGAACAAACTTAAAATAAACGCAGGACTAGATATTCGTCGTCATGTACTCAGTGATACAGCACAAGGTATTGAACTTGAATCAAGTGCAATGACATTTGGTAGCCAGCAGCAATCAGACTCTGATACCGAAGTTGAAATAGGGTTTAAGGTTGCTTCTCAAGACTTATTTTTGTCAAGTGGCAAGCGTGTTATCTCATTACGTTTCTCAAGTGATGAGTTTGGTGAAAGTCCGCTTGATCTGAGTGCCTGGCCTGACAGCTTTGATGTATGGGTGAGTACGGAGGACGGCCCGGTCCTTTTATCCGCTGAGCAAGTTTCCCTCAATGCGGAAAGCAGTGAAATCATCATTAATATAGATGAATTGTTTGCGCCAATTACGCCAATTGCTGACGTGTTTATTGGTCAAGAAAAGGTGCTGCCATACTTGGCCTTTGTACTTAAAAAGTCTAAATATCAGTCTTTATACGGTATTGATTTAGCCAAGCGTGACAAATTGCTTGAAGTACTCACGCTAAACGAAGTACAAGAAGTACGATTGAGTACCTTAGTCATTGGTGCGAATGGTCTAATTGGCAACAATGGAAGCGGCTTCTTAGACTTATCTAAACCATTTGAGCCTTTTGGCTTTGCACCCCAGCTAGCCGAAAAGTTCGAATTTACGCACCCGGAGTTACTTTGTAAACGAATTTCCAGAGCCAGTATGGAGCTGAATTGGGTAGGGCGACCGGATGATTTTGATGCGTATTATAAAACCTATCTAAACTACCAAAATGTGATTACGCCAGTAGAAGGCAAAACAGAGCGAGCGCAGTCGCTGACTTGGCCGACAAATCAGGTTTTAATCTCACAATCGGATGAAACCTATCACAGTCTCAATCACAAAATAAAGGCTGATTTATTTTACAATGATAACCTTTGGGATATGGCATCTGGTCAGGGAGTGAAAGGAAGTGCTTCACAAAGTACGAGTTTGCCTAGCAATGAGAATAATATCTCAACTAACCGGTTGGCTTTTACCTTTGAGGATGACAACGGCGCAAGAGACTATCTTAGCTTGCCGTTTAATCTGACACAGGCGAAGGAATGGCCAAAATGGTACACATTTGAACTGTCAAACCAAGACTTTGGTCACCCTTATTATTTGAAAGTGGCTGAATACTATGCGTATCAAAATAGTATAAACCTGACTAAATGGGATCCGGCCAATGGTGACTTCATACCCACTCAGGTGCCTGAGCCATACACACCTCTGTTAGATTCGGTCAAGCTAAATTATCACAGCGAGAGCATTTCTCGTGCTCAAAGGGATGCCATTGGCAACGCTATTTGGATTGAACATATTTCTCCAATTGGTAGGCAGCTACAGTTGCTCGAGGGGCAAAATAGTCTGCACCTACTGCCGCAAATTGAGGATTTAGGCTATTTATATATTGCATTGGGCGCAATGACGACACCAGGTCAGTGCAGTGTATTATTTCAATTAGAGGCAGTAGATGGCTACAACTTTGTAGAGCAACCTGACTTTAAATGGGAATACTACAACCAAGGAAAATGGCATCATTTCAGTCGCGAAGACTCACAGGGTACTGGCGGAGAAGGGCGTATACTCCAAGACAATACCTATGATTTACTAGACTCGGGCATAATTATTTTCTCATTACCTGCGTTTGATGAGACCGATCAATTTAACCATGATGGTAAAGTGTGGATCCGGGCGGCAATTGACAGCAGCGTACTCTCAAGTGATTATTCGCATCCAATTTACTCGAGGTTGAAAGGGGTCTTTTCACAGGCAGTAAAAGTGACCTTGGGATCTACTGGACATCCAGAGTCGCATTACTTGAAACCGCTCCCGGCAGAGAGCATTAGTTCGTTGGTCATCACCGATCCCTCCATTGCTACCGTAGAACAGCCTTTCGATAGCTTTGGTGCGAGAGTGACAGAAGACGATAGTCGACTTTACCAGCGTGTCAGTGAACGCTTAAGACACCGCGATAGGTTATTGACTGGGTGGGACTTTGAGCATCATACGCTGCAAACATTCCCAGAGTTACACACTGCTCGCGCTTATAAAACGAGTGATGGTGTGAACATGATGGTGATCCCTCTAAACCATGACTCTGAGTTACTGCAGCCGAAAGTCCCGCGGTATTTGATGCGACAGATTCAAGACGAAGTCGAGCTACGCTCGGTACCGAATCTCGACATTACTGTGGTCGATCCAATTTACGTGGAAGTTCAGCTGGAAATCATTATCCAAATAGATCCTCGATTTGATATTCAAACGACGGTAGTTGAGCTCAATGACCTCATTGTGGATACCTTAACGCCCTGGAATAAAAGTGACGAGCAATTATCACACACTATCTATCTGGCGGATGTTGCTCAAGCGCTGGAAATGCACCAAGCAGTGAAAATGGTGCAAGTTATCCGCGGTAAGCGCCTTGATGACAATATTCGCCAATATGCGCAAGTTTCGCCTAAATCCATGGATGAGATCTTAGTCCCTAGCCGAAATCACAAAATATCATTGACCAATGTCGCTGGTGATGTTTTTGAAGGCATTGGTAAATGGAAGATCCAACATAACTTCGTGGTGCAGTAAGCGCACCGCTTTTTCTCAGTTTCTAAACATCTTCATCTGCGTTCACAGATTTGAACGCAGGCCGTCTACTCAAATATTGACTTAACTCCCAGAGGAAAAACATGGAACCCAATGCACTGAAAATTGCTTCAGATGCTTTGCTACACCCCGGGCAAGACCTAAATGGGTTACGCCAGCAAGGGATACAGCAACTGCAAAAGTTGGCACCTGAAACTTGGAGTGATCACAACGTTTTTGACCCAGGCATTACATTGCTAGAAGTACTTGCATATGTATTGTCAGATTTAAGCTACAAATTAAGTCACCCAGTTGCTGATCTACTTGAAGTGGACCCACAAACGGACTGCGCACCAAATCAGTTTTTAACGTCTGATGAGGTCATGTTCAGTCACTGCGTGACGCTGGCAGACTATCGTCGTTTGTTTTTAGATATCCCGATTATTAAAAACTTAGACATACAAACGAGCGATAAGACAACCAATGGTGAAACCTGTTTCGATTTAATTGTACAGTTATATCATCGCGAACCTGAGCTTATGAGCGAAGTTCAAAATCGCATTCACCAGGTGTTCGCCCAGGCGAGATGCGTCACGCACCAACTTGGTGAGATTGCTTTTTACAATCCGGCCGACGTCCATTTGGGAATGAAAATGGTGCTGGAGAAAACGGATAGCGTCGTTGACGCGTTGACTGATATTTTAGCGAAGGTCGCACTAGAGATCTCGCCAAATGTGAAGCGTTACAGTGCAAGCGAACTGTTTGAAAGGGGGTTATACGTTCAAGATGTATATCAAGGGCCACCACTCAACAATGGGTATATTCTAGACAGCGATCTCGAAAATACGCCTATTAAGAAATACATTTATAGCTCAGATATTTTAGATGTTTTACGCCAACATCAAAATATCAAGCAAATTGAAGAGTTTAGATTTATTACTGAAGGCGGTGCCCAACCAGGCTATGAATATTGGCAAGTAGAGGTCGCGGATTTAAACCCTGAACAGGCTAATTTAGCCCCACAGCTTGGCTTTTTAAGTGACGCTTTCTTTGATGGCCTGTCTATCGTGATTGAGGGGCAAGCATATCCTTTAAGTGAGCAAGAAATCTCACAAATTAAAGCCAATCTCAGTACCGAGCTGAGCGCACAATTCACGTCGAAAGCACAGAGTTTTACTCAAAGCCAAGGCGAATATATGCGCCTGAGCTATTACGCATCATTGCAACACGAGTTACCGAAATCGTATGCAGTGACAGAACAGATGTTGAACCGTGAAATTGATTCGGCGCAAAAAGCCCAGTTAATGCAGTTTAAAGGTTACTTACATTTATTTGATCAATTACTTGCAGATCAACACAAGCAAATAGATATTCTGCCACATGTGTTGGCGCTGCCACAGCAACAAAGTTTTGAGTTTTTGGCTCGAGTGCTAGATTCCATGTTGGCCAGCGAGGCAATTTCGGAGCAAATACTGCACACATTTTGGCAGCAGGTTATTCAGTTACCTCATACACAACTAAGCCAAGCGGTTACAGGGATCAGCGGCATAAATCACTTAGTTAAGCTGGCGATGCCGGATTATCAAGAGCAGGGATTACAGCAGCAGTTGGAAGCCGACTTTTCTATTGCACAGCTGACCCGTTTAAACGACAGCGCAGCACACCTGTTAGCAAGGTTTGCAATCAAATTACCAAATGCCAACCTATTAAAGTATCGCGAAGCATTTGACTTTTATGTCAGTGCGTTATGCCAATGCAAATACGATCCAAATCCCGAAGAAAACTTGCTGACTCGTATCGTCTTATTGCGACAGTATGTAGACAAATGCAGGCTTTTAAATGAAATAGGGGGGTTAGGGCATAATCGGTGTCGCGGTTTTAACTACTTGTCAAAGTGTCCTAAAACGGCACAGCTATCTAGTTTATCGCAACTTGTAATGCGTAATTTAGGATTCTCTCACCAAGGGCAAATGCCACTGGCTACTCACAATCGTGAAAGCTTTTACTTGCTAGAGGGAGACCTTATCAGTGATCAGCGAAGCGAAACCCTCTTTTTTGTGTTGCCAAACTGGACGACGAGACTGAATAACGACAACTTCCAAAGTTTAGTTGAAAGCCAGATTGCACAGCATGTGCCTTTACATATGACAGTGCACTGTGTGTGGTTGCAGCGTGAGCAAATGAGCTTGTTCGAGCGTTTGTATTATGGCTGGTTGAATTTTTATGGTCAGGCGCAAAGAGAGCGCTTTACAGCGAGTCAGGCGCACATTGCGAATGTGTCCGAGGACATAGGTAAGTTATTGGATTCCCTGTTACTTGATTCGGGTATGATGATAGAGCTTATTATCGAGTATGTATTAGGTAAACCACAGGGGGGAGAAGTCCTTGAAAAGTACCTAATCCAAATACTGCAAGGCTATGCATCTGCACCGCTTCCAGATGATTTAGCGGTGAGAGGTGATTCATACCAAGCCATCATGAATCGGCTTGCTGAGGTGATTACAACCTACGCTGATTTGTACCCGCAAGGCTTTAATGCACAACAAGTGATTTACTTAGCGACGCAATTATGTATAGACCACATATGCACGCCCAACGCGTTTACAGCGCCAAATAGTAATACCCGATTCACCGTCGGTTATTCACCGCTGGCTTATCTCAAGCCGATTTTACCGGTGTCTTTTTCTCAAATTAACTCAAATACAGCGGTAGTTTCGAAATTTATCGTAGCTACTAGCGTGCCAAATCGAATAGATCCTGAAGGAAACGAAGAATGAACAAAGTCAGTGACCAAGAAATTGTAGCCGAGTGCGATACGGCGTCTGTGATTACCAAAAATAGCCGGGCTGAATTAATTGACAAATTTGACGACCTTAAAACACCAACGGGCGATGATTTTGAATCCCTGATCCGTTCTGGGTTTAATCAAATTGATGATCCGATTGCAGTTGTACAAAATGGTGAAGCACAAGAAATTGCTGTCACGTCAGCGTTATCGGTTAGCCCTGATGGAGAAACCGAGCAGTTTAAGGTCGACAGTGATGCAGTAACCATTGAAAACCGGCTACATGTTTCACCGGATGGCGGCGAAACAAATGCTTTGCACGTCAACGCAGATACTTTGACGATATACGACAAAGTTAAAGTCGATAGCGAAAGCAATGACCTATTACAAGTCAGTGGCAATGTAAAATCAACGGGTGAAATAAAATCACAAACGGCCAGTGTCAGCGAGCAAGTTACAGCAGGCGCATTAAGTGTTAGAAAAGGGGCTGTAAAAGCGTTGGAAGCAGGCCTAGATGGCGACAATCAACCATATGTTTCTGCACAAGGTACGTTGACTGCACATGAGTCTGTGATCGCTGAAAAAGATATTCAGTCAGCCTCTTTAAGCGTGTCTGGTGAAGCAGAGCTTGGCGGAGACACAACCGCACACATGCTGACAGTGGCGGAAAAAACCATGTTACAGGGTGAACTGTTCGCTGCGAAACCGTCTATTTTTGAGTCACACGTTGAGGTCGCTAAGCTGGGAGTTGGCCTAGATGAACAAAGTACAGGTGCTAAGTTGCACATCGGTAAACGCTCAACAGATACCAGCGATTTACTGCGTGTCGACGACTTAAACCAAGATGCAACGCCATTTATTATCAACCCCGAGGGACGTGTAGGGGTTGGAACTGCCACACCAGATGAAAGCTTCCATGTTACAAAAAATGTACTGGTGGGAAAAAATAAAGAAAATGCACATATACTGCTCAGTGGCGAAGGCAATGGTCTCTTTAAGGGCCACGTAGAGATTGAGCAGTCGCTAGATGTGAATGGGAATGCATCATTTGGTGCGAATGCACATGTCGAAGCTGCTTTGTCAGTTGGAACTCAATCGCCAAATGCAAAACTTGATGTACAAAGTAACCAAGGGGACATATTAAACCTCGGTAATACGAATGACACATTAATTAAAGTGACTAACACGCCGCTCGTTGGAGAACAGCCTGTAAATATCTTGGCAGATACCCTGGTGTCTGAAAATTTACAGGTCGGCGAAAGCATCCGTGCCAAACATGCCCAAATTGATATGACACTCCATGCCGGTGCGAGTGATCTAGATAAACTCGACGTAGCACAAGACGCCACAGTGCAGGGGCAAACACGTACTCGCCAATTACAAGTTAGTGAGCAGCCCAATATGCCCGTGCAAAGTGATGCGGGCGCATTGATCAATACTACATTGGATGTTCGGGCCCATGCGGACTTTACGTCAATTTATGCAAAAAGTAATATTGAGTCCGATACGCAAGTTATTTCGCCAGAAGCAGTTGTGAAACAGGCGCTAACTGTCGGTGAAAGTAGCATTTCTGACGAAGCGACGCTCACTGTCAAAGCTACGGTTGCCGATGAGCCCGCATTGCTTGTGAAAAATAAAGAGGGTGAACACCTTGTCCGTGTTAAGCAAGGCCAAGCGGTTATGGGGAGTGCGCAGCAGTCTATTTCACTAGATGTAAAAGGCGATGTGAATACGCCACTACTTGCGGTAACAGAGCACGCTAAAGTCAATAAGGCTAATTTTAGCGAGCATATTGTGATTGCCAAAGACAGCTTACAGAGCGATTGGATTGCCAACGCAAAATTGTCTGTTTTAGCACACAACGAACAATCGCAGAGTGTGGATGTGAGCTACTTCGATGGCCTGAACACAACGTCGCTCATCCATGCTAAAGCAAAAAATATTGGTTTATTTCAGCCTAACCCGCAGGCACAATTGCATGTTGGTGAAGCCGCGCTGTTCGATAAAGATGTGACATCGATGACGGGTGTCTATGTCTTGGATGAACGCAGTGAAAATGGTGGGTTTAGTGCTACGCTTGCACACACACAAGTGGGGTCGTCGCAAAAGTCGGCCGATCTCAGTGTGTTTGGCAACACCCATTTAATCGGTGAATTCTCCATTATTGACAATGAGCACACCGCAGTCAATTTCTCTTCAAGCCAGTTTAAACTGATACAAGATACCAATAAACCGATTTTCACAGTGGCGAATAGAGCGGGTGATGCTGAAATCATTGCTGCACCAGGTCAGTTGGCGATTAATCAAACGCTTCCTAGCGAAGGTACAAATCTTGCTGTGACAGGCCGTGCAGAGGTGGCTGGTCAACTGAATGTTAGCCACAATGGTGAGGCATTGACCGTCGATGGTCAAACCATGCTGAAAGGTCATGCAAAGCTTAAAGATGGCTTAGCTGTTAGTGTCACCAACAATACAGGGGACGTGCAAAGAGCGGCGCTACAGGTTTCAGGTGAATCTCATTTAGATGGCGAATTACATGTCACTCAACAAGCCACGCTTGATCACGACTTACTGGTGCGTGGTAATGCGGCAGTGAGTTCTAACTTGGAAGTGGCGCGCTCGACAATTATTGGCGAAGATTTAAATGTTCACGGAGAGCATTTTGCAACAGGTAGCGTCGTAATCCAAGGTACTCAGGGCCGAGACGCGTTGACCGTTGATAACAATGTGAGCTTTAGAGCAGACTTAGATGTCGCGGGCAACTTATCTCTGGTTCCATATCAAGCGAGTGCGCGACTCCATATTAGTGAAAAAGATCAGCATGCAATACGCATAGATGACCCTGCGGGCAATGTACAAATGGTTGTAAGTCGAGGCTATTTAGGTCTTGGTATGGAACGGCCTGAGTTTATGCTTGATGTCGCTGAAGATGCGCGTTTCAGAAAAGACCTCGCGATTCAGGGACGCCTAGAGATCGATGACAGTTTGCACGTCAATGAGTATGCGAGCTTTAGAAGCAACGTCAATGTTTATGGCACGTCAGAACTATTGGGTGAAACCCGTATTGGTGTTGCAATGCATGCGTCTGACGAAGACGAAATCAAGTTGCTGCGCAGTGCACAGCTGAGTCTAGAGCAAAACCACTTTGAACACGCTTTTGCGGTGTATCACAAAGGGGCTAACCCAATCGTGTTTCAAGATGGCCGAGTTGGTATTCGTACCGACAGGCCAGAAGCTGAACTTGACATTATTGGTGATGTTAAAGTGGAAGGCGACATTGAACTCAATGGGGTGTTACGTGGCACGGGTCAACTTGAATGTTTAGATGGCGCTAAAATTTTAGGCGATGTAGAGCTTCGCTCTGATTTGACGGTGTACGATGATGCGCTCTTTAAAGACACCGTCACCATTGAAGGCCAAACGACCATTGAGCGTAAGCTAACACTCGAAAGTGACGCGGTATTTGCGAAAAACTTAAGCCTTGGTGATGAACTGACGGTGCATGGAAATGCCTATTTTAAAGAGGCAGTACATTTAGACAAAGACGCAACAATTCGCGGCAGCTTAACCGTTGAGGGACTAGATCCGCAAGCCAAGGTTGAACTTAAGCCAGCAGTTAACATGTTGAATACATTGTCTGTCCAAGGTACGGCGAAATTCGCAGATATGTTGAGAGTGCCAAAAGTTGATGTTCAGCATAAAATGAACATCGGTGATGCGCATACTGATATTGCTATGTTAGCAGTGAACACAAGTGAAGGCGAAAATGCACTTGATGTTGGGGTGCGCGGTAACTCTGAATTGGTGCTGGATGGCAATGCAAATCTTGGTTTGGGCTGCGTGCAGCCCAAGCATAAGCTGGATGTGCAAGGCGATGTTCGTATTTCAGAGCAACTTAAGGTTGAAGGCGAGCTTATTCTTGAGAACCAACTTCATTTAGACCAAGGTGCACAAATTGTCGGTGATTGCTCAATCCAGGGTGAGCTTTCACCGACAACATTGAAAATGCCTTCAGGTCCTTGTATTGAAGCAACGTCAGCGGACATTGAATTGGGTGGTGAAACGCCATCGGATCATGTCGTTGCGACACAAGCAGCTGTAAAAGCATATGTCGATGAACACGCATGGCGCTTTGGTCGCGGGAAAAAGGTGGTTGCTATTCACAACCAAGATGAGTTCGATGCGATATTTAGCCGAGAGAATTTAAATAATATGACCATTCTCTTGTTCCCGCACAATGGTCATAGACAAGTCAGTCGTGCTTATAAATTGAAAAACTCAGTCCAAGTTGGCTCAAACTTAAGCATTATCGGCTTTAATGAACGTGAGACGCGTATTGTTAAAGCACATGTGGGTTGCCGGTTTATCATTCGCGGTGATCGCGACGCCCCGGTCAAGCATGTTTCAATGCAAGGCTTTACATTTGATGGTGCAATCCATGAAGTGTCTAGAGAAATGAGCATGTATGAAGGCAACGGTGGTGCGTTTAACTTACGTTATGCTGACCAAATTGAGCTCAACTGTGTGATTGAAAATCATTGTGTAAGCGGTGATGGTGGCGCTATTTACGGTGAAGATGTGACAAACCTAGTAGCGAAACACATTCGCAATTGTCGGGCTGGGCGACAAGGTGGTGCGGCCTATGGCCTGCGTTATGCGGTGGTCGAAGCACAACATTGTCAGGCTGAGCGTGGTGGTGCAGTGGCACATTGTGATGAAAGTGAAGTTGTGGCAATCAATAATATTGCGCAATTGCATGGCGGGGGTGCGTATAAGTGTCAAAACTTAATCTGTAAGGGTTTCTGGCGTCGTAATACTGCACAAAAAGGGGAAGGCGACCACATTTATAGTGCAGGGTGCTATCACCTAGAAGAGCAAGAGGAGCACAAAGGAGATTTCCTATGGCATGCGCTATTCCTAGATAGACCAATGAACGATTCTCGCTATTTTTGGCGTAATGACCACGTGTAATTATGAAATTAGCAATCGCGCAAATTGGGGCTGATATAGAAGCCCCTTCATCGCTGATAGAGTCAGGGCAGTACAGTGTGTCTGCCCTAGAATCTCTATTAAAAAAATGGCTTCACCACGCCATCAATCAACTTAAAGTCGACATTTCTGACACAGGGATTTTGGCAGGGAAACAGCTGATCTTAGATGATATTAACATAGAGTTACCTGATATCGATTTGGATGCATTAAATGCAGATCCACAAGGATATTTTGAAAGCGTTTTTAGTCCTGTCATTCGCCGTATTTTTAAGCTTACTATAGAAACTAGGCTACACGCTGAGGGGGTTGTGATGGAGAATGTGGGCGCGCATTCGATACACAGAGCCGAAGAAATCCCTCAACACATATTAGATGGTAAAGTTTTGCAATATGTGAAGGACGCATTCATTCGAAGCTTAACAACCAGTAAATCGGCATTTATAGCGCTAATGAAGTCGGCTGAGTGGCCAGCGATACGAAATGTGTTTATTCGGGCTATGTGTTCTGATGCGACACAGTTAGCGACCTGGATACAGGCGTTAGCTGCACAACAGCAAGCAACGTCTGTCGACGTGCTCAGTAAACTTACAACGCAAAAGCGATTCTCATTCTGGCTTGATTTTGAATCTGTGTTACTTTCAAACCAAAGTAGCTCGAGCAAAATTCAAGAACGGATTTTAGTCCTCTCACAAGCTTATCGTATGTTTTCAGGCAAAAGTGCCAATGACGATGTCTTATTGGACAAAATAGTTGCGGTATTGAAACGCCCAGCATGTGACGTAAAGCTTTTAAAAACTTGGTTTGTGATAAAGTCTTCGTATCCACCAGAGGATAATGATCGACGGACATTAGCACGTGTTGCCAACAGTGCCTTAGCAAAGCCTTCTGCGTCATATGGGTTGCTGCTTACAGAAAGCTGGGGAATGAGCAGTGCCTCAATGGAAGCCTTTATTGATGAATTTGGTGGCTTCGGTGAAGTCGAATTGCCAAACGGGCTATCTTTTGGAGCAGGCATGCAAGGCAATTCAATACCTATTTATCATGAACTCAAAGAGGGGTTCCGATCTTCCTATCGCGCGTTGAAAAAGCTCAGTGCATTACTAAATCATCGTAGTGAAAACCCTGAATTGTCCATATTCGATCGCAAACAATGGGTGTTATTATTTAATTCGTCACAAGCGATAAAAGACTTACCGCAGCCAATCTATCGATTGCTCGTGCAGTTAAAGCAAGCTTTGGTTTGTCCACAGAGTAGAGCCAATAAACAACTGAAAAAAATTGAATACTTGTTAAAGCTAGTGGAACGCGAACACCTTGCAATTAAAAGTTCGCCCGAGCGTTTATTCAATTATGTATATGCAAATAGAATTAGGGCGTTGATGTGCGCTGTTGAAGATGCGCCTAGCGATATTTTAAAACGGCTTCAGAGTCATTGCGCGGCAGTGCGCGTGATGGGTGCGCCTTTACAAAAAAATGTTAATTTAGAGGCGTACAGTGCGTTATTAAATGCACTCAGCTACTGGTTGATAAACAGGAAAAATGCAATAACGATAAGCCAAATTGATGCTGAGTCGACGTCCTATATTTTTGACGATGCCTTAGAAACAAATTCGTTACTCATTTCCCCACCTTTGGCAAGCTATGTACATGACCTAAGCGCATCACCGGAAACACATGCTACGCTGAGTCAGCCTGTAGTACCCCTTATACTTGAACTCCAAGGGCCCGTTTCTCTACTCGTCGCGCGTCAGCAGTCTAAGGATTTTACCCAGGCACAAGTGGCCCAATACCGCTTAATATTGTGTGTCATTAAGCAGCGGCTAGATACAGTGGCTAAGTCGCGTTTGGACATGCAGCTAGTCGGGGCAGATTTGGAGGTACTGAAATTACTAGTACAGAAATACAGCACTGAGCAAATCATACAGACGAATAACGATGACATAGTAAAAACAACAGGACCTGAAGAGAAAATTTCCTGCGACATTGAAAAAGAAATTGAGCGTAATATCAAGCAGTTTTTTGATTCAATATTGTCAGCTGTTGACAGCACATATGTGGCTTTAGAGCAGCACAACATCGCACAAAGCATCGAGTCCAGCCAAAGGAGTGTCGAGCCAAAGCAGCCGATGGACGAGGTGAGTCCAATGGCTGAAAAGGTGAATGTGACGGGCATTGATCGCTTGAAGGAAGTACATTTACTTGAGGTACTTGCTAGGTTACGTGCCTTTATTGCAGAAACGATTCATCAGATGCGCAGTTTAGATTCGAATATGGGTTTAGTGGGTCTATATCAGCTCGTAGAAGAGTGTGCGGTGTGTTGCCTGCGGTGGCGAACGTTATTCACTGCAGATGAAGCGTTACCTATGCTTACGAATATGATTCATGCACTCGACCTCAGTTCAGCGAAGCTACAAAAGCTGCAGAGCAGGATCAAGTCCCTAAACCCTTACTTAGAAGGCATTACACAAAAAACGTCGACTTGGTGGGCTGGATTTTTAGCTGACAATGCCAATGAGGTGGCGTTCTTGAATAAATCAAAGCAGCAAGTTGAGGATGCATATCGGGATAAACGGCGAGTAACATCAGCTATAGCCACCAAACTTAAGGATGGTAGTCATGCGCTTAAAGGGCTCGAGACTGCAGATCTGTTAGAAGACCTTATCAGCATGCAAACGGCGAGTAGTTTTGAGTCAATACAAAAAGCGCTCGTTCAATTTATTGAAAAGCTCGAAGGAGTATTATTGAAACAACATCGTCCTGCTCCTCAGAGTGAACAGCCTCAGTTAGATGCGGCACCTAAGGCGGTGTTGACAGAGAGACGGGTTGCTGGCTCGAACGGTCCAGTTCTGTCACGCAGTGAGGGTGAACTATATGCTCAACCTTTCAATAATGTGGTCCCTGTGTTTGAAAAGACCACTGCACAAGGTCAAACACACTCAAATGATGCAGCTGTTGATAAAACGGCAGTAGATATCCATGTCTTAGAGCACGACTTTGAGCGGCAATACTATGCGAGTGCGCAGCGTATTTTGGATCGTAGTAAGGCGTTGATGGGCAGATTATCAATACAGGTACAAAAACAAAATACTCGAATACAAGAGGCTGGGTTGGAGCAACTCAAATATCAAACAACGCAGGCTTTGAGCAGCGCTAAGCACGCGTATCAGTTTAGTACACAGAAGCTCATTAGTGAGGACGCAGGCATTGTGTTGTTGTGGCCATTTTTTGAAACACTGTTTCGTAAATTGGCGCTACTTTGTGAAGATGAATCAAACCAAACGGTATTTTGTGATGAACAGAGCCAACAAAAAGCACATCAGTTGCTTTGTTATCTGGTTGGTACTGATCCGCTGGCACACGAAACATATGCGATCAATGCATTATTAGGATTGCCTTTAGAACATATGGTCGAACATGAGACCCCACTTAATGACGCTGAACAAACAGAACTTGAACGACTGCTCGACGTTTCTATATCCCGCTGGGAGGCGCTCAAAGGCATGCCAAATAACACATTTATGGAGATGTTTTTACGTCGTAGTGGTGAAGTAAATTTAACGGCCAATGGAGTTAGCATTGTCGTAGAGACTAAACCACAAGATATCTTAATGATGAAACTACCTTGGGGTTTAGGGATTGCACAATTACCATGGCTTGGTAACGACCTTATCAATATCGAGTGGAAATACGGTGTGTAACACACTGTAGAGCTACTCATCAAATATAGCGCATGCCTAAGACTATAGATACCTTGAGCATGCTGTTCTCTTTAAATATTCACTAATTACGTCCACGCGCGTTTTAAAAAAAACAATAATAGCGGATCAAAACAGGACGTTGTTTCATCAACCCAGTAGCGGCAAGGTACTTAGTGGGTTGGCAACCCTTTTTTTTATCCGACCTCAACTAAAAATGGAGAAGTGTATGCCTGTAAACAATTATTCAAACTTACGTGCCCTGATCGAAGAACATCAGGTGCGCCATCAACAATATCAAGTGGCTGAATCAAAAGTTCAATCCTACTTGGATTATAACCGGCACAGCCTTTTACAGCATTTGAATAGCTTGTTTGAGAATAGAGTTCTGCCGCATTTGGAAACCGCAAAAACTTTGCTAATAGAGCAAGGATATACGGCGTCAATTGAAATTGATAAGCAAACACTTTTTGAAGGAGAGTCTGCTATTGAGGTGATTACTCAAGTTACTTTGCTATTTTCAGGTAATCAACAAGAACCAGACATTGGCCTAAATCGGCTTCTCATTTTTACACGGCCAAATCATTCGTTTATCTACTCAAAGTATATTACTGAGCTGGTGACTAGCCAGGTTCAGCCCTTATTTTTTGCTGATGATTATTATTATAAACATCTGCCAGCATCCGAAGTGCATTTTCCTCACTGGCCGTGCCCCCCAAATTTTGAAGAACATAGTGAGTTTAAGTCGATGTTATCCGATTTTTTAAGCTTGGTGTTTTTACAAATAAGAGGGAAGTTAAGTTAAGTTCCATACAAGTTTGAAAGAATTTTTCACAGTTGTCACTGACAAGCGTCAACCCTGTAAGTTGAAAGAGGAGGTGACTCTGTGGCGGATTATCAACAAGCATTCGAATACGCATTCGCACTTGACTTGACAGACTCGAGTGAAATTCAAATTCATTTAAATGACTTACCCCTTTGGAAGATGCTCAAACGTAATGGGTTCTCCCAAGAAGAGCTATATGCGATCTTTAATGGCCTATATGGCCTAGAACTTTGGCGGATTCTTCGTGGCGCGCAAATTTTTGATCAAAAAACGGCGGGCTTATTATTACTTATTGCATCCAAGGGATTGTTACAAGATTTGATAAGAGAACTTCAATACTTTTTGGGACTTGAGCAAAGTACTGAAATGTGTAGCAGCACGGTACAGCATCTTAACAGCATGCCGGCCTGCAAAGTACAGCAGTGGCTGAGTGCGAGCTTGGCATATTATGAGTTAGTGTCGGATCGGCGATCGTTAACACATGAAAAATTTTCTGGTAAAGGTGCTGTAAAGGGTGGAATTGTTCCCAATATAGGTATATTAACAGTGTAATACACCATATTGCTTTAGGGTGTAGTCAGTAAATTGGGGAAAAAAGATGACCAAAAAATTACCGAATGTCGGACAGTTTACATTTGAACAAGAGGGTCACGAAGGTGGACGATATCATAGCCGAGCTTTACACGTTCCGTCGCAATTTTCAGGGTTAACCATAGGGCGAGGTTTTGATTTAAAACATCGAAGTGCAAACGATGTCGTTGATGCACTGCTAATGGCAGGGCTACCCCTAGAGCTTGCTCGAGTGTTATCAAATGCTGCGGGACTGTGCGGTGACGCTGCACAGAAGTTCATTGTTGACCATGGATTAGAAGAATTTGAAGTAAGCCATCAAGAACAAATTAATTTATTCGAACAAACTTATGCGGCCATGACGCACGATGTCAAGCGAATTTGTGAGAAACCAGACTGTGTAGATGCCTATGGTGCAGTGGATTGGGATAACTTACATCCAAAAATTAAAGACATCATTATTGACTTAAGATATCGTGGAGACTACACGCCGACAACGCGTCGTCGCATACAACGGTATGTAGCACAAAACGATATCACTTCATTTAGCAAAGAAATGTCTGACAAAGAGTTATGGCACAAAGTGCCCAGAGAACGTTTTAAACAACGTTTAGCATATTTGACCGAACAGACGTAATTTATTGAAGCTGCACGTGCAGCTTCAATTGTATTCGCGATTGCTAAGTTACTTATATGACTCGCGATTATGGCTCACGACGGTCGAACTGATTTGGTAATCCATAATATGGTTGCAATATCCTGTCGTTTGTAGAACTGGGTCCGAGTTGTTTAGGTAACTTCCGGGGTAATTTTGTCCCTATTTACTTTTTTGTCCCATGGCTGGTGGTTAGGTGAACCTTAATTTCGCGGGCCGCCACATCTAATCGTTTACAGCGAGCTCGATTCGATTCTTAATGTTATCCCAATCAAGATGACCCTCTGACATCGTTTATTGGTCCTCGTCACGGCCTCAACACAACCAAGGCTATCGATGTCTTTATTTGGGATTTGGAGCCATGCTTGGCTATTTTGTCGCGCAATCATTGTGCGTATTTCCATTGTTGTAATATGGAGCCTTGGAGTGTATTGGGTACGTGACTTGTTGAAGGGGGCACCTTAATCAATCGGTTCGTATTAACATAAATTATAAATACCCTACTTGAAGCCAAAGTTCATGAGTTGAGTTATCTGGGAGGCGACCCTATATCAAGTGATGGATGAAAAGTGAGTGTAATTTTAAATCACGTTTTACTTTATTCAGCCACTTTTTACAGGCGCCGCATAGGTATATTTGCGCATAATTTAAGCGACTTAAACAAAACGCGAAATAAATCTACAGTATCAGTAGATAAGCGCTGTTCGTTGCCAGATTATTTTGTAATAATGCCTCAGTTAACAAGCTACAAATTCAGAGGAAAGACCTCCTATGGCGGATACAGAGAATCGCCCAACTAATTTCATTAGAAATATTATTGACGGGGATCTGGCAAGCGGTAAACACGCGTCAACCCACACGCGTTTCCCGCCAGAACCAAATGGTTTTTTACACATTGGCCACGCAAAGTCTATCTGCCTTAACTTCGGGATAGCACAAGATTATAAAGGTCTTTGTAATCTTCGTTTCGATGATACTAATCCAGAAAAAGAAGACATCGACTACGTGCATTCTATTCAGGACGACGTGAAGTGGTTAGGCTTCGGTTGGGACGGTGAGATTTGTTACTCATCGAACTACTTCGATGATTTATACGGTTATGCTGTTGAACTCATTGAAAAAGGACTAGCATACGTTTGTTTTCTGTCACCAGAGCAAGCACGTGAATACCGTGGAACGCTCACAGAGCCAGGAAAAAACAGCCCACACAGAGATACTTCTGTTGAAGAGAACCTAGCCCTGTTTGAAAAAATGAAAAACGGTGAGTTCAAAGAAGGTGAATGTGTACTGCGTGCAAAAATTGACATGGCTAGCTCATTCATGGTTTTGCGCGACCCAATTATCTACAGAATTCGCTTTGCACACCATCACCAAACGGGCGATAAGTGGTGCATTTATCCAATGTATGACTTTACACACTGTATTTCTGATGCATTGGAAGGCATTACCCACTCACTATGTACACTAGAGTTCCAAGACAACCGTCGTTTATATGATTGGGTACTGGAGCACATCAGCATTGAATGCAAGCCACAGCAAATCGAATTTTCACGCTTAAACCTTGAATACACGGTGATGTCAAAGCGTAAACTCAATGACTTGGTCGAAAATGGTCAGGTTGAAGGCTGGGATGATCCGCGTATGCCAACAATTGCAGGTCTGCGCCGCAGAGGGTATACACCGGCTTCAATTCGCGAGTTCTGTAAGCGTATTGGTATCACTAAGCAAGATAATATGGTCGAAATGGGGATGCTGGAAGCATGTATCCGTGATGACCTCAACGAAAATGCTCCGCGCGCGATGGCGGTACTTGATCCGGTTAAAATTGTGATTGAGAACTACGATGCAGACAAAGTTGAAATGCTTTGTGCACCAAATCACCCCACTTTAGATATGGGTGAGCGTGAACTGCCATTTACCAGAGAAATTTTCATCGAGCGTGAAGACTTCCGCGTTGAAGCAAATAAAAAGTTCAAACGTTTGGTCTTAGGCAAAGAAGTACGCCTGCGTAATGCATATGTCATTAAAGCTGAGCGCATTGAAGAAGATGATGCTGGCAATATTACAACAATTTATTGTACTTATGATGACGAAACATTGGGTAAAAACCCAGCGGATGGTCGTAAAGTTAAAGGTGTAATTCATTGGGTATCTGCGACACGCTGTATCGAAGCTGAAGTACGCCAGTATGATCGTTTGTTTAGTGTGCCTAACCCAGCGGCAGCCGATGACTTTACCGCGACACTAAACCCAGACTCACTTGTGGTCATCGACAGTGCGAAGCTAGAACCTTCTCTAGCGAACGCTGCCGCAGAACAAGGTTTCCAGTTTGAGCGACTCGGTTACTATAGCCGTGACAACAAAGCGCAGAAGTTAACTTTCAATCAAACTGTTGGCTTAAGAGATTCTTGGGCTAAGATTGAACAAGCATAAAGCGTCGCAAAGATTATGTGCCGTTTATGATAAAAAAGGTCGACAAGTGTCGGCCTTTTTTTCAATATATTCATCACACTAGTTTGAGAAGTGCTCGCCGTGAGTAAACAGTCAATTCATAATTTCTATATTAATGAGCAGCAGTCCATTTATTTGCTGTCCCACCATGATGCTAAAAAGCACCGTCAATGGCTAAATATATGTAAAAAGCAACTTAGCTTGCTTGGTTATCAAGATGTGGAATTGATTGGCTCTGGCGCGTTCGGCTTTGTATTTGCCGGCGTCGAGGAGGGAGGCGCTGAGTGGGTATTTAAGTTTTCGCGTATTACTTTAGCACAAAGTATTCGAGACAGACTTGAGGACGAAGCTTACATGTTATCTCAAATTGATAACCCAATGGTGCCTGAGTTTTTCGCGTTTGAACGTGTAAAGAAGCAGGGCATTTTGATGATGGCACGTGCTAAAGGTGAAGATCTAGAACAGATATCGATCAAGCAGGGACGATTCACTGCCCGAGATTTAGTACAGCTTGCACTCAAGCTTCGTAATGTTTTGATTGACCTCAGAGCTCGGAAAAATGGCATGTCGCCCCAGCCGATAGTACATGGGGACATTAAACCCTCAAACATAGTATGGGAACAGTCTTCAGATTCTTTTGCACTG
This sequence comes from Pseudoalteromonas sp. SMS1, assembly GCF_021530565.1. Lineage (GTDB taxonomy): Bacteria > Pseudomonadota > Gammaproteobacteria > Enterobacterales > Alteromonadaceae > Pseudoalteromonas. Next base: position 28,243 of record NZ_JAKGBI010000008.1, on the reverse strand, counting down.
GTGGATTGGGGAAGCTCGGTATATGCACAGGTTGATGTGCATGGAGAACCCATTGCGAGCAATATTATGGATTTAATGTCGTCAGACATCGCCAGTACAAATGCTCGAATGGGCGATGTGTACTTTATTGGAGATGAGCAGATGTCAGGGGCTCGATCTTCTCCTCGGTTTGACGAACAGGGAGTCGCATCGACCATTTATGCGTTAGCAAGTGCGCAATCTTGCCGTTTTGGTGCGAGTGTGATCCCAGCAACAAGCTTAGGGTTACCTAAAGAGTTTGCACGGGTAATTGATGGGATGTTGAGTAAGGATAAAGTAGTGAGAGATCGCGCTGGTGACTATTTTATGCGTAATATGCCTGCGATGGCTAAAGCGTATTTACCAGACCTAGAGAAAGCACAGAATAAGGCGCCAATTCCTTTTTGGATTACGCATTTGCAAGAGCAGCCCGATACCGTTGTGTACAGTTCACGTAAACAATTTTTGCGAAGGGCGGATCATAATCAGCAATTATTAGATGTGAACGATGCCCAGCTGGACAGGTATTATAAAGAGTTCTTGTTTGATACGGGAGATACTGAAAAAGCCTTTTTGGCCTCCATCAGTCGATTGGCAAAGTACCCGGTGGTTGGTGGGTTAAGCTTTCACTGGCAGGCAGAGTCTGTATTTGTTGAATCGAGTTTGATGCTGCACGATGAGTCATTAAATTCCGCTTTTACTGATGCAGTTAATGCCACCGTCATGTTGGCCCAAGGCATAGAGCAAAAAGGACTGTTTAAATGCTGTTTGTTTGATGCTCGCCAAACTATTCAGCTACAGCGAGATGATACAGGTGCGTATATTTTTGAAAACTTACCTGAACTGCAATATAGTGTCAGTCACGTGACTGCTTCAGAGGTTACAAGGCCACATTCATATTTTGAGGATGGTAAAGATCCTGACGAACAACTTAACTTACCAAAACAAATCATACAGTGCGTATTTGAATTAAATAAAATTCACCACACTGGCTGCATCATATTTGAATCATTAAGCGATAGATTAAAAATACACTATTACTATCGACTGCTAGATGCGGCACAGGAAGAAAAATTCTCGTCTTTACTTCGAGAAATTATTCAGTATACGGTAAGTATCCAAGATTATGGCGTCGCTGGTTTTATGAAGCTGCCCTATAAGAATACCCGTGAATTTTCACTGTGTCCTCGCCAGCCTGAACATTATTACCCGAAAAACCCAAAAACCTGCATTGCCTAGATCGACTCCCATGCTTAGTGCCTACTTTTCGATTGGCATGCAACGCGGCTTTTTTCATAGTATATGACGAATTGTCAATTGTAATTCTGAGCAGCATGTTGCACCCTTGAGACAAAGGAGGAATTATGGACAAAGAGAAAAGGCAGGAAATCTTAACATTGAGTTGGGGGATCCATGATGAAGTGGAACAGGCAATAACGCGTCATAAAGCTGTGCAAGGAGATGAGTCGTGGCCGGAAAAGCAACGCCTATTGATAGCTGATATGTCACTCCATTTATTACAAACTGCACTTAAGCCAGAGCCCATGTGTAAAGAAAAGCTCAAAAACAATCTCAATGCAATTTTAACACTGTCGGATGATTTTGTGACGGAGGTGGATTTAAAGCGTGTTGCTGATGCCCTATACGGATTGGAAACGACTTAAATCGCAAAGTAAAAAGCCAGCACAATGCTGGCTTAGATTCCGTGATAGGTTTACGTTATTATCAGTTGTCTGACTCAGTAAACTTTTTACAGGCTTCTTCGTCCACGCACTCACCGTATAGGTATAAAGAGTGGTTAGTTAGTTTGATACCATTGCTTGTTGCAATCTCAACCTGGCGAGTTTCAATAACATCATCTTCAAACTCAATTACTTTACCACACTTCAAGCATACTAAGTGATCGTGGTGTGTGCTGCCCGATAGCTCGAACACAGACTTTCCACCTTCAAAGTGGTGACGAGTCACAATACCAGCGTCATCAAATTGGTTTAGTACACGGTAAACAGTTGCTAGACCAATTTCTTCGCCTTTATCTAGCAATATTTTGTAAACGTCTTCAGCACTGATATGTTGGTTTTCTGGAGATTGTAAAATCTCCAGAATTTTAATACGCGGTAAGGTGACTTTTAAGCCCGCCTTTTTAAGCTCTAAGTTGTGATCAGTCATTTAATCTGTCTCAATCTATTTTCTTTTACTTCAATTCTTAAGAATAAGCACGACCATTTTCTTAAGAATAACGTGCACGGGCAACAAGTCAAAGCTTGTTTTATCAATTAAAAGAATTAATCTTCTAATTCGCTCAAGCACATTTCATCATATACCTGCGCACACCAAGCTTTAATACGTTGCTCAGTAAGTTCAGGTTGGCGGTCTTCATCGATACCTAGGCCGACAAAATGGTTGTCATCGACAAGCGCTTTTGACGCTTCAAACTCATAGCCTTCAGTTGACCAGTGACCGACAACAATTGCACCACGTTCTGTAACAATGTCATTCACCATGCCCATCGCATCTAAGAAGTATTCAGCGTAGTCTTCTTGGTCACCACAACCAAAAATAGCAACTAGCTTACCTTCAAAGTTAATTTCTTCTAATTCAGGGAAGAAATCATCCCAATCACATTGGGCTTCGCCGTAATACCAAGTAGGGATACCAAATAAAATCAGGTCAAACTCTTCAATGTCAGCTTTGCTGCTTTTAGCAATGTCCTTTACATCAATTAATTTTTTACCTAATTCTTTTTGGATCTGTTTAGCAACGTGCTCGGTGTTACCCGTATCACTACCGAAAAAAATACCTACGCTTGCCATTAATTACTTACCTTTATCTATTAATCGCTAATTTCTCTTGCAAGATGGTTTCTATTAGTGCACTACGGCTGATATTTTGTTCTTCAGCCATATCACTCAACGCTTGGTAAAGTTCTGAAGAAACTTTGAACTCTACGCGCTTTAACCCTCTTGCTCTATCTCTTTTAATTTGATTGCGCTTGTTGATCTTAAGCTGCATCTCCCTCGGTAAGGGATTTGTTTTGGGCCGACCAGGGCGCTTTTCATTTTCAAATAAGTCGATAGTTGTTCTATCTAATTCAGACTTGGCCATTAACCAACACCCGCACCTTGCCAAAACACTTGGATGACACCTTTGGCTATGAAACCTGAACAACCTAAAAACAACACCAGCCAGACGATGTATCGACCAAATTTAGGCACGTCACCCTTCTTTAGAACGTCCTGTATCGCCATTCCAATAAGAAAGAATATACATGCGAGAGCAAAGTAAAAACCAAGAGTTTCAAACTCATTTATGTATTGACTGATCATCTTTGCACTACTAAAACCTTAAACGGCGGCTACTATAGCATATCTATCTACAATAAATTAAGCAGCCCCGCATAAAAATCTCTGACAATTATTGAATAAAATCAATAATTGAACGATTGACAGCTTCTGGCTTTTCAGCATGTAGCCAATGACCAGCACCTTGGATGATCTTAGCTTTTGCTTTGGAGAAAGCGCCGACAATCGCCTCTCTATGCTCTGGTAGAATATAATCGGAATTATTTCCTTTGATAAAGAGCGTATCACACAAACAGGTACGAGGTGTATCTATGTTAGCGATAATCTTAGAATAATTTTCTTCGATAACCGATAGGTTAAAACGCCACTCCAGTATACCCTGAGAGTTTTTGGCGAGGCTTTTTAATAAAAACTGTCTGACCCCTAGCTCTTCAATGTAACCCGACAGTATTTTATCTGCATCGGCTCGGCTCGCGGGTGTTTGCTGGCTCACTTGGTTTAACGCCGCGATAATTGTGTCATGCCTGGGGTGATAGTTTACGGGGGCAATGTCCAGAACAATCAGCTTTTCAACTTTCTGTTCATCCATCATTGCAACCTGCATGGCGACTTTGCCTCCCATTGAGTGACCAACAAGGTTGACATTGTGCAAGCCAAGATGATCGATTAACGCTAAAATATCTGCAGCCATCACATCATAGCTCATTTTGTCTCCTTTAAAGGAGCGGCCATGATTTCGTAAGTCGACGTTGATGACATGAAAGCTTGGCTCCAGTGCCCTAGCGATAACATTTAGGTTCTCTAGTGAGCCAAATAAGCCGTGAATCAAGATCACAGTTTTGGCATTATTTGGGTCTAAACCACTTTGTTTAAAATTGAGTAACATACAACCTCCAAGTTTGCGCGGCTATTTTGCCAGTGTTAATTCAAAAATCAAAGCCGTAGAGGAATATGATAAATTTAGATATAATCTCTCGCAGATGCGGTATATGTACAAAATGACAGGACAAGCATGAAAACAATAGAAATAGATGACGAGCTATATCAATACATTGCAAGCAATACGCAGAGTATTGGTGAGAGCGCCTCACAGATCCTGCGTCGTTTATTAGAATTAGAGCCTTCCCAAGGCGATTCAGTTAAAGCTTCAAACGAAGTTGAAAAAGCAGTTGAGCAACCTCAGTCAGCGGAAGCTGTGGAGGAAGTGCCAGAACCCGTTAAAGAAACAGCCAATGTGTTTAATATTTTGAATAAAGAAGAACTCGCAATGCAAAAGGGCGTTGTGGGCAGGTTTTTATTCATTCTGGCTGCGTTTCATAGAACTCACAAAGCCCAATTCAATCGAGTACTTGATATTAAGGGTAGAGACAGAATCTACTTTGCCAAAAGCAAAGAAGCGTTACTTGAAAGTGGGAGCAGTATGAACCCAAAAAATATCACGGACAGTGAATATTGGGTCATGACCAATTCAAATACCACGCGCAAGAAGATGATGCTGCACGAAGTAGCGCTTAATCTAGGCTACACTCAGCAGCAAGCAGAAACCATTAGAGACTACCTATAAGGAAATGTGATGGCAAACCATCCAAACGCAGGCAAACCAGCTCCCAAATCCCAGCTCGCGAATATTCCGAAGCTGGTTTCGGCATATTATTTGAATGAGCCTGATCTCGAAGTCAACCCAGAGCAATGTGTTGCTTTTGGCACCTCTGGCCATCGTGGATGCTCGTATAATGTGAAGTTTAATGAATCACATATATTGGCGATTACACAGGCGATTTGTGATTACCGAAAAGCGAACAATATTTTTGGACCGCTTTTCTTGGGTAAAGACACCCATGCGCTTTCAGAGGCCGCTTTTAATTCTGCTATAGAAGTGCTTGTTGCCAATGAAGTGCAAGTGATTACCCAAGAAGGAGATGACTTTACACCGACCCCGGTTATTAGCCATGCGATTGTTTGCCACAATAGAACTCACCCACAGGAATTGGCTGACGGCATAGTTGTGACGCCATCACACAACCCGCCCGAAGACGGCGGTTTTAAGTACAACCCGCCAAATGGTGGTCCAGCGGACACTGAAGTCACGAACTGGATAGAGCAACGAGCAAACCAGTTATTGCGTGAAGACTTGGTAGAAGTGGAGCTGTTTCCATATGCCAAAGCCAAACGTTCGGGCTTTATTAAATATGAAGATTTGATTACCCCTTATGTTGAAGATCTAGCTAATGTGATTGATTTAGACGCAATTGCTAAAGCCGGTGTTAACATTGGCATCGATCCGCTAGGTGGTTCAGGGATTAATTTCTGGCCCGTGATTGCGAAACGCTATAATCTCAATATGACTGTTGTGAATGACGAAGTAGATCCCCGCTTTGCATTTATGCCATTAGATAAAGATGGCAAAATTCGAATGGATTGTTCTTCGCCATTTGCAATGGCAAACCTGATTGCGTTGAAAGATGACTATGACATTGGAATAGGGAATGACCCAGATTACGATCGTCATGGCATTGTAACCAAAGATGGTTTGATGAACCCGAATCATTTTCTTGCTGTCGCGATTGACTATTTACTTCAACATCGTGACTGGTCAAAAGACGTCAAGGTTGGGAAGACTCTAGTGTCTAGCGGCATGATTGATAAAGTCGTCACCCAACTCGGTCATGAAGTTTACGAAGTCCCTGTTGGTTTTAAATGGTTCGTCGAGGGGCTCAGTGATAAATGGCTTGCATTTGGTGGTGAAGAGAGTGCAGGTGCCTCTTTCCTTAGGATGAATGGCGATGTTTGGAACACTGACAAAGACGGTTTTATTCTAGGGCTGTTGGCGGCAGAAATTTTAGCGGTGACAGGAAAAACACCGTCAGAGCGCTATCGGGAATTAGAACAACAGTTCGGTGCACCAAGTTATAAGCGAATTGATGCGCCTGCCACAGGCTCTCAAAAAGCGCGATTAAAAGCGCTGAGTGTTGATGATGTGAAAGTAACAACGCTAGCGGGTGACCAAATTACAGATATTTTAACACATGCGCCTGGAAACGGTGCAGCGATTGGTGGGCTGAAAGTCGTGACTGAGTCAGGCTGGTTTGCGGCAAGACCATCGGGCACGGAAGATATTTACAAGATTTATCTAGAATCTTTCAAAGGCGAAGCACATTTAGCTGAGCTTGAGAATGCAGCGAAAGCACTGGTAGATAGTGTGATTAGTTAATGTCGTACAATTCTTAAAGGCCATTAATTTAATGGCCTTTTCTTTTTTCTTCTCTCATAAGGTGACAGTATGTACCTTGATACATTAAAAACCACAGGGGACTTTTTAACCATTACTCGTGAAAATGAATTTTCACTTGAGCCAAGTCAGTTTACTTTGGCAAATGGGACAGAGGTTAAAGTAATCGACACTGGTGTTATTGAGTTCACACCATGTTGTAAGACCACGAAAGACATTGTGTTGTCCAGTGCTGTGCATGGTAATGAGACCGCACCCATTGAAATTTGTGATGCGCTTATTCAACAGATTATTCAAGGTAAACTTGAATTAAAACAGCGTGTATTATTTATTTATGGCAATCCTAAGTCGATTAATATTGGTCATCGTTTTGTGGATGAAAATCTAAATCGTCTGTTTAATGGCGCCCATGAAAACCGCTCAGACAACCCAGAGCAAGTTAGAGCTGCTAAGTTAGAATCATATGTACGTGCCTTTTTTACAAGTGTTGAAGAAGGAAGATACCGAGCTCATTATGACTTACATACCGCTATACGAGGCTCCAAAAACGAAAAGTTCGCTGTTTACCCGTTCTTGCATGGTAAGCCTTGGAAAAAGTCGCAACTTCAGTTCTTGCTGTCCTGTGGTGTCAATACCGTCTTAATGATGAGCGCCGCAGCAACGACGTTCAGCTATTTTTCGTCAAAGCAATTTGGCGCAGATGCGTTTACCGTGGAGCTTGGTCAGGTTAAGCCATTTGGTGAGAATAATATGGCGAGTTTTGAAGCGACAAAGCAAACATTGACTGCATTAATTAGCCAAGAAAGTGTTAATTATAAGGATTTTGATGCAGGTGACTTCGAGCTATTTACAGTACATAGAACAATAAACCGCACATGTGAAGACTTTTCTTTCCCATTCCCCGACAGTGCTGTAAATTTCACCGGTTTTGCTAAAGGTGAATTATTAGCCACTGATGGTGAAACACAGGTTTTTGCTGATGTTGAAGGAGAAGCAATCATCTTCCCAAATGCTAAAGTTGCCCTTGGCCAGCGTGCATTGTTAACCGTAATTCCTATGGAAGTAAACGAGGATTTCATTTAACTTACTGAAATAAAAGCTCTTTCATAACCGTATCGAAATCTTTCCAGAATAAAAATGCAAATTATCGGTTATTCATCTAGGATTAGTTGAATAACCGTTTACGTTAACGTAAAGTGGCAAAAGCTTTAATTTAAGTAATTTGCATTTACCGCACTAATTATTCAAAACTCTATTCGCGGGCTTTATGTCGATGCTATTGACTGCAAGTATTGCAAATTGGCGATGACAACAAGAGAAGGTAGGTTATGACTAACCCCAATAACATATCGTTAAATATAAGCCATGCACTCGAATTCATCGATGGCCATGCGCTTAATATTCCAACATTAAAAATCTTGAGTGAACAAGGAGATATCTTAGACGGTGCGGCAGCACCAGAACTAGATAAAGAAACTGCGCTTAAGATATATAGCACAATGAGATTTATCCGCTTGTTGGATGAACGTATGCAAGCTGCACAGCGCCAAGGCCGTATCAGTTTTTACATGCAGTGTTTGGGCGAAGAAGCCGCAATTACAGCAAGTGCTGCGGCATTAAAACAAGATGACATGATCATGGCTCAATATCGTGAGCAAGCGGCATTACACTATCGTGGTTTCACGTTAGAACAATTTATGAACCAGCTTTTTTCAAATGAAAAAGACTTGGGTAAAGGTCGTCAAATGCCAGTTCATTATGGTTCTAATGAACTTCATTATTTAACAATTTCTTCTCCATTAGGCACGCAAATTCCGCAGGCGACAGGGTATGCTTACGGGCAAAAGCTTAAGCATATCGACAAAGCCTCGGGAGAACTGAGTTCAGAAATAGACAACGTCACGATCTGTTATTTTGGTGAAGGCGCCGCTTCTGAAGGGGACTTCCATGCTGGCCTGAATATGGCAGCTGTGCACAAAGCACCTGTGATCTTCTTTGCCCGTAACAACGGATATGCGATTTCTACGCCTGCTGATGAGCAGTTCAAAGGGGATGGCATTGCATCTCGTGGCGTAGGTTATGGTATTAAAACTATCCGTGTGGATGGCGCGGATACACTCGCGGTATACGAGGCCACTAAAAAAGCTCGTGAAATTGCCGTGACAACAGGCGAACCGGTACTGATTGAGTCTATTGCTTATCGCTTAGGTGCCCATTCTACATCAGACGATCCGTCGGGCTATCGTACAAAAGATGAAGAAGCTGAATTTAAAAATAGCTGCCCTGTTGAAAGATTTAAAACTTGGTTACTAAAACAAGGTTGGCTAGATGAAAATGAAGACGAAGCTATCAAAGACAAGATCAGAGAAGAGATCTTAGCTGCGCTAAAAGTGGCCGAGAAGGTACAAAAGCCTGCATTAGAAGAACTTGTTTCTGACGTATACGACACGCCAATTCCGGCGCTAAAACAGCAATATGAAGAACTAAAAGCGCACATTAAAAAATATCCGGACGCTTATCCAGTAACTGCAGGGAGAATTAAATAATGGCTAAAATGAATATGTTACACGCCATTAACTCGGCGCTTGATATCAGTATGGCTGAACACCCGCAAGCTTGTATCTTTGGTGAAGATGTCGGTTACTTTGGCGGTGTATTTCGGGCCACTTCTGGGCTTCAAGAAAAGTATGGTAAGCACCGTGTTTTCAACACCCCCTTAACAGAACAGGGCATACTTGGTTTTGCTAACGGGTTAGCTGCATTTGGTGCGCCGGCACTTGCTGAAATTCAATTTGCAGATTATATCTTCCCTGCTTTCGACCAAATCGTTAATGAGTCAGCCAAATTCCGCTACCGCTCAGGTAACGAATTTAATGTCGGTAACTTAACAATCCGCACACCATATGGTGGTGGTATTGCAGGTGGTTTATACCACTCTCAGTCACCCGAAGCTTATTTTGCACATACACCAGGCTTAAAACTGGTTGTTCCTCGTAACCCGTATCAGGCTAAGGGCCTATTAAGAGCGTGTATTAAAGACGACAACCCAGTGATTTTCTTTGAGCCTAAACGACTTTATCGCGCGTCAGTAGGCGAAGTACCAGAAGAAGATTACAGTATTGAAATAGGTACGGCTGAAGTCGTCAAAGCAGGCTCAGATGTCACTGTACTTGCCTGGGGTGCGCAGATGGAAATTATTGAACAAGCCGCTCAAAAAGCTGAAGAAGCAGGCATTAGCTGTGAGCTAATCGACTTGCGCTCAATTTTACCTTGGGATGCAGAGACACTGATAAAGTCAGTAACCAAAACAGGACGTTTGGTTATTAGCCATGAGGCACCCATTACAAATGGTTTTGGTGCTGAGATTGCGGCGACAATCCAAAAAGAGTGTTTCCTGCATCTTGAGTCACCGATTGAGCGTGTGTGTGGACTCGATACACCTTATCCATTAGCGCTTGAAAAAGAATATGTGCCTGATGCACTGAAAGTGTTTGAAGCGATTAAAAAGTCAGTGGAATTTTAAGGATAAGTCATGTCTAAAGAATTTATTTTACCAGATATCGGCGAAGGCATCGTAGAATGTGAAGTCGTAGAGTGGTTGGTTGCGGTTGGCGATACTGTAAAAGAAGATCAGCCGATTTGTGATGTGATGACGGACAAAGCGCTTGTACAAATTCCAGCTGTCCATGATGGTGTGATTACTCAACTACACTATGCAAAAGGGGATATTGCCAAAGTGCATGAACCTTTATTTGCGATGGATGTCGCAGGCGAGTCTGCGTCACAAGCCACTGATATAAATAGTAGTGAAAGCGCAAATACAACTGTTCAGGCACCTGCAACGGGTTCGCACCTTGAAGACTTTATCTTACCGGACATCGGTGAGGGTATTGTCGAGTGTGAAATTGTTGAATGGCTAGTAACTGAAGGGCAAGAGATCAAAGAAGATCAGGCTGTGTGTGACGTTATGACAGACAAAGCACTGGTTCAGATCCCAGCTAAGTACGACGGCGTAGTTGAAAAGCTCTACTATCAAAAGGGCGACATTGCGCAAGTTCATAGCCCGTTATTCCAGGTTCGCATTGCGGGCAATGGGGGGGCTGGCAGTGAACAGTCTCAGTCAGTAGAAGCACAGCTAGAGATCCATAAGCCTCAACCTGCACCGGTAAATGGCAAGCCCGTTTCTGGGAAAGCCGTGGCGTCTCCTGCAGTAAGAAGACGTGCCCGTGAAATGGATATTGATATTTGTCTCGTTCAGGGCAGTGGTAAAAATGGTCGTGTTTATAAGGAAGACTTGGAAAGTTATCTGAAAGGCGGTCAAGCACCTGCACCAGTGTTATCCTCGCCTGAGAAAGTCTCTGCACCAGAATCTAGTGTTAATCGCTCTGGTGGCACGCGTGTGGAACCAATTCGAGGTATGAAAGCTGCGATGGCTAAGCAGATGGTTGCTTCGGTCTCGACTATTCCACACTTTACCTACAGTGACGAAATTGACTTAACAGAACTGATTGCGCTGAGGTTGTCATTAAAAGAGCAGTATGCGAAGCAAGGTATTAAGCTAACAATGATGCCATTCTTCATTAAGGCGCTGTCTTTAGCAATAAAAGAGTTCCCGATTCTAAACTCGCAAGTCAATGATGACTGTACAGAAATTACTTATTTCGATGACCACAATATTGGGATGGCCGTAGATAGCAAATTGGGCTTATTGGTGCCTAATATCAAGGGTTGTCAGAATAAGTCGATAGTAGATGTAGCTGAAGCTGTTACACAGTTAACAGATGCGGCAAGAGAAGGGCGTGTATCACCTGATGCACTGAAAGGTGGCACAATTTCGATATCCAATATCGGTGCAATCGGCGGTACGACTGCAACGCCAATCATTAATAAACCTGAAGTGGCAATTGTTGCTTTGGGCAAATTACAGCATTTACCACGTTTTGATGCGACAGGTAATGTGGTTTCACGTTCTATAATGCAAGTAAGCTGGTCAGGAGACCATAGAGTGATTGATGGCGGCACCATTGCGCGATTCAATAACCTTTGGAAATCGTACTTAGAAGAGCCTGCAAAAATGATGATGGCGATGCGCTAAATCTAGATTGTAAAGGTCCTTTACACGCCTCCAAAACCCTTGTTTTGGGGGCGTTTTGCTTTTATATAGAAACAACCCTAGTCGCCATAGTTTATCTACAAGGATATATTCCAACTGGTTGTAAAAGTCCGTATAATGCTCACCCTGAATTTTTTTACCCGTAGCAATTAAATAAACCGTTTTGTGGGCCCTTGAGAAGTCGTAATGAATCAGAAAGACGATAGAAAAGAAGTACTAGAATTTAATAAGTTGCAAAAGAAACTACGTAGAAACGTGGGGAATGCAATTAAAGACTACAATATGATCGAAGAAGGTGATGTTGTAATGGCTTGCATAAGTGGTGGTAAAGACTCTTTTGCCATGCTTGATATATTGCTGAACTTGCAAAAAGCTGCACCGATTAAATTTGATGTTGTCGCTGTTAACCTAGACCAAAAGCAACCAGGCTTTCCTGAACATATATTGCCTGAGTACTTTGAGAGTTTAGATATCCCTTATTATATTGTGGATAAAGATACGTACTCAGTGGTTAGAGAGAAAGTACCTGAAGGTAAAACGACTTGTGGCTTATGTTCAAGATTACGCCGCGGCACTTTGTATTCTTTTGCTGAAAAAATTGGCGCGACAAAACTGGCGCTTGGCCACCATATGGATGACATCGTTGAAACGATGTTTTTAAACATGTTCCATGGTTCAAGGTTAAAGGCCATGCCACCTAAATTGCGCTCAGATGATGGACGAAATGTAGTCATAAGACCATTAACATATTGCCGTGAGAAAGATCTTATTAAGTATGCAGAGCACAAGCAATTTCCAATTATTCCTTGTAATTTGTGTGGCTCTCAAGAAAATCTGCAAAGGCAAAATATTAAAGCGATGTTGATTGAATGGGATAGCAAGACGCCAGGTCGTGTAGACAGTATTTTTAAATCACTGCAAAATGTGAGCCCAAGCCAACTAGCTGATACAAATCTATTTGATTTTGAAAATCTACCAATAGATAGGGAAGCACAAAGAGACGAATATCAGTTTAGTGAAGCGACGGTGTCGTCAACCAACATTGATGAGTCTTTATTTATTGATGTGACAAACATCTAAAAATTCTGAATCAGATACGTATTTTCGCGTATCTGATTTATGAACTTACTTTGCCTTTCAGTAAGTTATCTAGTTTAGTTTCTAAATAGTTTGGCAGCCACTTGACCATGATGCTTTTAAAAGCTTGTGAGTTGGTCAATACAGGTATGGTTTCATTTATCACACCAATAATCTCCTTACCGTTTTCGTTTTTTGTACACCCTACATACCCATATGCCAGTGGTGATATGTCATCAAGCAGCAGTTGTGATAACTCAGCTTTGGTATGGGTAAGTTTATGTATGTAATGGTGTTCACTCGGATATCCGATGACCGCGTCTACTCGCTTTTTAATGAGCATGTTAGTCAAGCTCTCCAACGCATCTTGCCCTGGCCTTGTAAGTACTTGCTCTTTAGGGAGAGATTTAATGATGTCATCTAACACACTGCCATAAGAGCGTTGCATCGCCACGCCTAGCACTAAATTATGTTTTTCAATAAATTGTTTTAAACTCACAGTTTCAAGTTGCTGTTTGTTCAACGCGGCGAGCGTTTTATTCGAAATCGCCAGAGTAGGGGATAGGCCCACCGTTGCATAGCTGTCACTAAAGTGCATAAATTTTTGCCGTTCTCTGGTTTTGTAAAGAGACAACATGCAATATGTTTTTCTTTTATCACTTAACGCTCGAATGGCCCGGCTGGCAGGAAAGAATATTTTGTTTTCACTGTAGTCGGGTAAGTGACTGTGAAGTAAATTGATCACTAACTCGTCCCGACCTGTTCCTTCTAGATCGTCACTGATCATGTAATATGGAGGGAAATCAGTGATGATCCAGTCAATAGACTTGGCTTTAGCAGGCCCAATTAGCATTAATAACAAAAATAATGTTTTGCGCACGCTTAACTCTCTTATTTTCTTATCAATAAAGCTTAGCAAAAACGGTGTAATTTCCAACCTAGACTACCTTACTTACGTTAAATTATGAAATTTGGATTTGTAATTAATTTTACAATTTTATTGTTTTTGCTACATTTGAGTTTGTACACCAACCTTTTTGTGGGAATAAGTGCGGTGGCCAATAGACTTTGTTCAAGGATTGGTCTTGCTTTAATGTGAGTATAAAGTGTTTTAATTTAACGCTTAGGGTAAAATACAGGGTTGGCGTATCAAGTAAATTTCAATAATAAGAGAAACGCTATGATTACGCTTGTAGTGAGTGATATATTCGGTCAAACAAAAAGCCTCGAAGGCTTTGTTAATGAACTCGATGGCAGTACCGCTATCTGTTCACCTTACCCTTTCCGTCAAGGGCACCTCGATAGAGATGAATCGTCTGCATACGAGCAGTTTTTAGAAACCTCAGGACATGACAAGTATGTCGAAAAAGTGGTAGAGGCTATCTCAAGTAAGCAGCCAGATTTGATAATTGGCTTTTCAGCCGGCGCAGTGGCGAGCTGGCGAGCGCTTTCTGCGATGCCAATAAAAAGCGCAACTAAGCTGATTGCTTTTTATCCTAGTCAAATACGCAACCACTTACAGTTACACCCCAAGTGCGATGTAGATATCTACTTTCCGTATGAAGAAAGCCACTTTGATGTCAAGCCAGTAATCGCGCACCTATCAGATGTGAATGGGGTTCAATGTTTTAGAACGAGGTATCAGCACGGTTTTATGAATGCACTGTCACAAAACTTTTCTGCTGAAGCCTATCACCATTATACAAGTATATGTCAGCAGAATATCTCACAAGCAATTAAGTTAAAATTAGCCAACCGGAGAATAAAAAGTGGACTAGAATTGACTATGTAAATCATAAAGTAGAAGGAGTTATGTATGTCAGATCAGCCTCGTATTCCTTATCGACACTATCCCGGTAACCCGATTGCAAAGCCGCCATGCAGAATGCTCAATGCCATGATGTATGGCTTTTTTGTCAAAGGGGAGCTAGAAACAATTCAAAACTACGTCGATTTAACTCTCAATTCAGTACCAAGCGAAAGTACTGCATTTAGAGCTCTATCTTCGTATTGTCTCTTAACTTTTACTGACATTGAAAACATTGCCTCTAAAGTCCCACCGTTTAGCAATTACGGTTATATGCAAGAAACGGATATTATTGTCTGGTTGCCGATCGCACAAATTAGCAAACAAGAAAATAAGATGACGCATCTGTACTGGTATCCTGCGTTTATTACGGTCAATAATATTAATGCGCTGGTAAATGGGAGAGAAACGTGGGGTTACAACAAATATCTGTGCAAATACCAGATGCCAACAAGTCAGCATCGTGCAGATTACTTTTCGTTGAGCTTAGAAACGTTTCAACCATTTCAAGCAGACAAAAAAATGGCTTGGTATGAACTACTTTCGATCGAAAGGGTTGCAGATGACGACACTTGGTTTGAAGAGGCCATAGAAATCGGAAAAGAGGTTGCCGAACTTATCCATAGTAGCGTTCACGACCTTGGGGTTGGCATCGATTTCTTCAAACAACTCTTTACAGGTTTTTCGAACCCTCAACTTGCACAGATCCTATTCAAACAGTTTCCAGATGGCTATGCAGAAAATAGTGTATATAGTGCTGTTGTTCACTCGCCGTCGACGGTCAAAAAAATACATAAACTCGGCTTTTTAAAAGATGAATATAAAGTCACGTTTAATCAGGTTGATGCTTTCCCGTTGGAAGAGATGTTCGGTATAAAGGTGGGTGAGCAGTTTGCAAAGCTGCCTTACTTCTTGTGCATGGACTTTGATCAAGACGGTGCTAAAGAAATTGTAACTGCCGACTTGTAGGCGTTAAGGAATTGACATGACGAAACAAAATATCGCGATCCTCGGAGGGGGAGTGTCGGCTATGACAGCTGCAGTTTACCTTACCGAGAAAGAAAACTGGCAGGACTTATATGACATTACGGTATATCAGTTGGGCTGGCGATTAGGAGGAAAAGGGGCGAGTGGCCGAAATGCTAAATATGGTGAACGAATCGAGGAGCATGGCTTACATGTATGGTTTGGTGCCTACGTCAATTCATTTCGGGCAATTGAGACAGTATATAATGAATTAAACCGTCCAAGCAGTATACCCATTCACACTTGGCAGCAAGCACTTAAACCACATAGCTTTGTCGTTTTGCAAGAATATATTGAAAATGAGTGGGAAACATGGCCCGTTGACTTTCCACTGATCGAAGGCAACCCTGCTGATGGGACTTTAGATCTGCACTTTTGGCAATTAATTGAGCTTGTTGTTGCTTGGTTGCATAAGTGGATTGATGAACTTGAAGAGGCCATTGAGGCGTCTCACAGGCAAGTCGCGCTTCAAACTCGTAAAAGCCGAGATAGAAGTTTGTTACAGCATCTTGCAAGCGAAATTTCTGATGCTGTTGATACTGTGGAAGATAAAGTGAAGTCGTTCTTCGACAGTGCTGTTGATGAAGCTCAGGATATCTTGTCCACACCTAAGTTGCTGATATCGCAATTACATGAATTAATGAGCCTAAGAGCAAAGGACAAAAAGCTGTCGAATTCAAAAGACAGACTTGTCACTTGGTATATTGTAAGAAAATTAAAGCGCTGGTTACGCAGCGAGGCACTAGACTTGATTGACGAAAACCCCGCTGTCAGAAGAGCCTATATTTGTGCCGATTTGGCAATAGCGATGACTGTCGGCATGATACGTGACAGAGTGCATGCAAATGGATTTGGTGTTTTAAATCAATATGACTTTAAGTACTGGCTTGCCAGAAACGGTGCAGACAAAGAATATGCGGTAGAATCAGCGCCTGTTAGAGGGTTCTATGATTTAGTCTTTGGATACGTTGATGGTGATTTTGAGAACGGAGATGTAGAAGCTGGCGTGGCTTCGTTGGCGATGCTGAGGATTATGCTGTGCTATAAAGGCGGTGTCATGTGGAAGATGCAAGCAGGCATGGGGGATATCATCTTCTCTCCAATCTATGAATTACTGAGTCAGCGCGGCGTAAAGTTTGAATTTTTTAACCAAATTGAGTCATTAAAGCCGGGACAAGATGAGCATGGCGATTATGTGGTTGAAGAAATATCCGTCATAGAACAAGTTGCACTTAAGGATGGGCATTACCACCCATTTGTTGATGTAAAAGGGCTGCCATGTTGGCCAGCTAAGCCAAACTTCGAATACATCGAACCTGAGCAAGTGGCTTTGTTACAACAACATAATGTGAATCTTGAGTCTTTTTGGACGGATTGGCCTGAAATTTATGAACAGCACTATCAGCGCCCATTACCGAGAAAAACGCTCAAAAGAATGCGTGATTTTGATAAAGTTGTCTTTGGTATTTCGGTGGGGTCATTGGCGCATTTATGTCCTGAATTACTAGCCCTAGACTACGGATTTAAACAGCAAAGTACGCAAATTAAAACGGTGG
Source organism: Pseudoalteromonas sp. SMS1 (assembly GCF_021530565.1). Classification (GTDB taxonomy): domain Bacteria; phylum Pseudomonadota; class Gammaproteobacteria; order Enterobacterales; family Alteromonadaceae; genus Pseudoalteromonas. The sequence goes on along the minus strand of NZ_JAKGBI010000008.1, from coordinate 11,115 downwards.
CAACACAAGCATTTCAAGTATGGCTTAACAAAACGGACGAACAGCTTGGCTTTAGTTATACGCCACCGAGTGAAGAGCGACCAATTTTAAGCGCTTTTTCACAGCCATTTGATACTTGGGCTGCTATGTCTAATTTACTTGACGTTGAAGACTGGCCAAATGATAAGCCCTGCAATATTGCGTATTTTTGCAGCGCGTTTACGTGTGATTATTATCCGCCCAGTAGTGAACATACATTCCCATCTGAACAAACGGCAAAAGTAAAGTCGAATGCAGTCGAAAAACTGGAAAGTGAAATGCAGCCTCTTTGGCCTTTGGCGTATGACTCTGTCGGCCGATTTATTTGGGATGTGGTTTATGACCCTCACGCGTCTGCAACGGCAGTCCGCTTTGATACTCAGTATTGGCGGGTCAATGTCGATCCTAGCGAAAGATATGTATTGTCGGTGACTGGTAGCAGTGATTTCCGCCTTGCCACAGACGGGACACTATTTAAAAACTTATATATTACTGGAGACTGGATTAAAACAGGGGTGAATGCCGGTTGTGTTGAAGCCGCAGTGATGGCAGGGATGCAAACTTCGCGAGCAATTTGCGGTCTACCAGAAGAAATAAGTGGTGAAAATGGCTTTGAGCCAGACGGAACTTAAGCGAAAATAGAGGTTAAGTAACAGAAAAGGCCTGCAATTTTATTGGAGGTCTTTTCTTTTGGACTATACTCAAGTGAGCAAAGTGAACACCGCTAATACAAACGAGAACGGACATGTTTAAACTCTCTGCCTTATCAATATCTATATCCCTACTATTCGTTAACCCATCCATAGGTCTGTCTGCTGACTCGGACTCGATGGAAACAATCGAGGTATACGCTCAAAAGCGTAAACAAAATATTGAAGATGTCAGTGTATCCATTTCTACGATTGGTGCCAAACAAATAGAAAGCCAAGGCGTTAAAGACGTGACTGAGCTTGGGGTTTTCGTTGCAAACCTTAAGATAAGCCAAAATGCTGCTGAAGGCACACCTCCTGCAATAAATATTCGCGGTATTGGACTGCTTGACTATAACACAGCGAACACGTCGCCAATTGCAATGTACGTCGACGGCCACAGTGTTGGATCTGCAAATAACCAAATTGCGAACTTGTTTGATATTGAGCAAGTAGAAGTGTTGAAAGGGCCACAAGGCACACTATTTGGCAGAAATAGTACCGGAGGGGCGTTACTCGTTCGGACAAAGCGGCCAGATGATGGTGATTATGGCTATATCAAATTCGGAATTGGTAGTGATGCATGGAAACGTGCCCAAGGCGCTTATAATAGTCGCCTAAACGACGAGAGCGCAATTAGGTTCGCGTTTAGCCACACAGACTATGAATACACAAGTTACAATCTGTTTGAGTCCGCGCCTGAGGCTGGCCTCAAACAAAGTGACTTGCGATTGAGTTACCTGGGTGAATGGGACAAATGGAGCGCCTTTGTTAAAGGGTATTATGGGCACTGGGATGGCATAGTGCAGCCAGTAGGTAACATTGGTATCTTTAAAGATCCGGTTAATCAAGTGCGTTGTACACCTGCTGAAGCCGGTAAAATAGGATGCGTCGATAGCTTTGGTTTTAATGATGGTAATGATGACTTTTGGGCGGTGAGCGTCAACAATGACTCTCCACATTTGAGCATTTATAAAGGGTGGGGTATCGAGCTACAGTGGCAGCCGAGCGACAATGCCAATGTAACCTATTTGAATGGTTTTAACCGCCTTGATAGAGACCATGCTTTTAATTGTGATGGCAGCCCTGCAAGGCTATGCGAAGGTGAATTAGGCCTAAAAAGCGAATTAATTTCAAACGAATTGAGATACCAAGCTGCATTTGATGAAGACCACATAACGATAGGAGTATTCCAACTGGAAGAGCGTATCTATCAAAATAATTATAATGATATCTTACGCGATTTTCGTGGCATTTTAGCACCGCAATTAACGACGACATTCTTCTACGACAATGAGATCATTACTAACTCTATCGCGCTTTTTTCTCAGTATGAATGGCAACTCTCTGAGAAGCATATGTTGACATTTGGGCTACGTTACTCTGATGAATCGGTAGAGTACGACTCGATCTCTCGGCTAAATGTCGTGACTAACCCAGCGAATCTAGCTGGCAGTATTATCCCTTTTTATACTGTGGTAGGTAAAGTTGAAGACGATGGCATTTCGGGTAAAGTTGCTTGGAACTATACACCTAGAGAACATATACTAATTTACTATTCACTCGCTAATGGGAGTAAGAGTGGCGGGTACAATGGGGGATTACTCTCATCTCCAGAGCAAGCTCAACTAGCGGATTATGGACCAGAGGAGACGATGTCTCATGAGTTGGGGCTGAAATTAAGTGGTTCGGACTACTTTTTGTCCGCGGCTTTATTTTATTATGACTATCAAGATCAGCAAGTTTTTATGAACCAAGCTGCGTCTACACCAGGTGCCCCCCCATTACAGTTATTAGAAAATGTGGGGGAGTCTATGATTTATGGCGCGGAGCTTGAACTTGACTACACTATTAGCAACACACTCTCTAGCCGTCTAGCGTTAGGGTATATCCCAGAAGCAAACTTTGAGGAGTTTACAGACCCTCTGGGTAATAAGCTGACGGACAATCGATTACCCTTTACATCAGAGTGGAATATTGCGGCTGAGTTGTCTTATTCTATGAGTATCAATGGTGGTGAACTAGATGCAGTATTAGGTATGGACTTTCAGTCTGATTATTATTTCGATCAAAATCAAAACCCGTATGCATATCAGGGTAGTTATGCGCTATGGCGAGCTAATGTCTCATACCAATATGCCGATTGGCAAGTAGGCGTGTGGGCAAAAAACCTATTTGACAAAGAGTATAGCCATCTAAAGTTTGATTTAAGTTCGTTCCTTGGCATGTTAGAAGACTTTAAGGGAGAAGGACAGAGAATTGGATTGGATGTTACTTATAACTTTTAAACGAGCTCTACAAGCTCATTTTAGGTGTTTTAATGCACTTGATTAAATATATCTTGTTCTCAATTGTTGTACTGTTTTCAGCGCATGTTCAAAGTACGGAGTATGTTTTTAACGGTATTGAGAAAGGCATTAATTTGCATGACAAGGGTTTGGTGTTAGCTTCTAAAGACGATATGCGCTTTCCAGATTCTTTTGAGAGCGTGCAAGCTTGGGCTAACAGTTTGGAGCCCCAAACAGAAAGGGCGTTGTTTTCTGGGCGATATTGGCTTGTCACTGAAATTGTTAATACGTCTATGTACGAAGAGCTCGTGCTATATCCTTACAACACCGTTTTGTCCAACATAGAAACACGGATTTACTCTAAATCATCGGTAGAGAGGTATTATACTGGCGGAATGGTGCAGAATGAATTTGCTTTTCATTACGGCAATACCGTTAAGCTCAATCCCAACGAAAAGTATTATATTGTTACGTTATTTGAAAGTGACTTCTTTTATACACCAATAAAACTTGAACTGGTGCCTGTACCTGACTTCAAAAAGCAAGTGGTGATCGATAATTTGATCATGATACTTTGTTTCAGTGTCGGTATTGTACTAGGGCTCTACAACCTGTTAATTTACATCGGCTCGAAAGACTTAACCCACCTTTACTACGCTATTTTTGCGGCGACGATGGTGTTTGCATGGAGCCATTTTTTCCATATATCGGACCAATTATTTGGCTTTTATTCTCCGCATCTACATTGGCTCGGTTTCACGCTTTCCCCAATAAGTAACGCGCTGTTTTACAATTGTTTGCTAAAACTTAAGGAAACACACCCGAATTTATCTTCGGCGTCTATATGGGTTGGTGTAGTGGCCGCAATAGGTACGCCATTTAGTATATTGTTCCCTGGTTTTGGCTTCCTGTGGGCAACCTTGTCCACTGGTGTGGCATTGTGCTTGGGGCTGTATATTGGTGTTCTTAGAATTCTGGAAGGGTTTAAGCCGGCTAGATATTTTATCCTCGCCTATGTCTGTATGGCAGTCCCTAATATGATAGGCAACTTTACCAATTTAGGCTTATTGCCACCTATTGCTGTTAATCTTTATTTGCTTGGCCTCATTGGGGTTGCACTGGACGCGATGTTCTTGGCGTTTGCTGTGGCAGATAAAGTCCGATTAACCAGCGAAGAAAACATTGAGCTTAATAAAAACCTAGAGGCAAAAGTACTCAAACGGACGTATGAACTGGAGCAATTAGCGTCTGAACTTAGAGATGCCAGTGAGGCGAAAAGCCGTTTCCTTGCGAATATGAGTCACGAAATACGAACGCCGATGACCTCAATAATTGGCTATGCAGATGGCATTATTCTTGGGGATATCAAACCTCATGAGCGCAACCATGCTATTACGGTCATTTTGCAAAACTCTAGGCACGTACTAGGATTGATCAACGATATTTTGGATATGTCCAAAATAGAGGCAAATAGGTTGGAAGTAGAACTGATTGAAGCAAATTTATTTCAATCTATTGCACACGTAGAATCTCTTCTCGGTAAACAAATTCGAGATAAAGGGTTAGAGTTTGAATTAAATTATCAATTCCCATTACCTGATTACGTCGTGATTGATCCTACGAGGCTCAGACAAATACTACTTAATTTAACGTCGAACGCGCTCAAATTTACCTCTGTGGGTAAAATATCAATCGAAGTGAGTTGTCAGGGGGACCGGCTGCACATTTGTGTTAAAGACACTGGGATCGGCATGACATCTGAAGAGCAAAAGGAACTGTTCAGCGCATTTTATCAAGCAGACTCTTCTACAACCCGTAAGTATGGTGGAACAGGTCTTGGTTTGAACATCTCTAAAAGCTTAGCGCAAAAACTTGATGGTGATATTGAGGTAGAAAGTGAAGTGGGCTCGGGTACCTCATTTACTTTATCTTTGAGCTTGTTCACAACTGAGCGCACTACGTGGGTAAACTCCTTCGATGAAATTCATCACTCAAATGATATCAGCCAACAATTGGCCGAAGAAGTAGAATCTAAAGACTTAAAAGGAGAGGTGTTGCTGGCAGAAGATCATAGTGATAACTGCCGTCTCATAACCAGAATACTAGAACGGATGGGTCTAAATGTTACTGCAGTAGAAAATGGTCAATTGGCGGTGCAGGCCGTCTTAGACAACGAGTTTGATCTGATTCTAATGGATATTCAAATGCCCGTAATGGATGGTGAGCAAGCATTTAACTTTATTCAAGCTACGGGCTGTACAGCACCTGTTATCGCGTTAACTGCGAACACCATGAGCCATGAGGTTGAACGTTACATCAAGCTCGGTTTTACTGATCATTTAGCGAAGCCTATAGACAGGACGAGATTTGCGCAGAAAATATCTCATTATTTGAATATCACTGTTGATGAAGAGTTAAGCTTGCCTGATGCAGAGTTCAAGCAGCTTAAGATGCAGTATATTGACGGCCTTCATGAGCAGTTAGTTCAACTGCAAAACCAGCTTAAATACAAAGACTATGAAGGGCTAGGGAAGTCCATTCATGCGCTAAAGGGCACGTCAGCTATGTTTGATTGTCATGAGATCTATCAGACAGTGACACAAATAGACCAACTACTGAAACAAGAGAACTTTCTCGACGTTGAAAGGGCTTTGAACAGGCTATTTGAGCTGATTGCACAGGTAATTAAAGAGTCTGACTGCGACCAAGCCGTGTAGCTGAAAAATCTGCATGTTAGGACGTTTTGCATTGTTGTAATACGGTACATCAACATATACTGGCGAGTACCTTAAATAACAATAGTAAGGACAATAACATGCGATTTTTGGCTTTGATTGCCGCTTGTATTTCTACTAACTTAATGGCTAATCCTTTAGTTGGTACATGGGAATTTGTAAAAGGAGAGTATGCAACTCCAGAGGGGAGGGTGCATGCTGCTTCGCCACATGTAACATCCACAAAAATAATTAATAAGACTCATTTTAGCTACATTACGAGTAGTGATAATAAGTTTCACTATGCAGGAGGGGGCACTTACATTGTTAAAGACAACTACTTTATTGAGACGGTGACATTAGGCAATGTAGAAAGCTTAATCGGAAGGAAAATGGCGTTTACTTTCGAAGTCAAAGATAGCTTATGGCACCACAAACTGGTTGAAGATGGCAAATTTATTGAATACGAGGTTTGGAAGCGGGTCGAATAACTTTTTTAATTCATTACCGTCGTTTTCTTAGAGGCTGTTATCCCACCCTAATGAAAGACAGGGCCAAATATTGGGCCTTCTTTTACCTCTAAAATGGCCTCTTTTTATTTTTATCAAGTTCACAATATGGCTGTACTTATCTTATACACGTCTCTTTTATCTGCAATATCGCATCAAAACGGCTAGCAAGCATAGCGATGGGAGGGAAGGTTGTTTTGCAAGGAAAAGGAAGGTTCTGGACTTGCAGCGACGGGGCTCTGTCATTTTATACCTGTAAAGAATCATACTGATAGTCCGCTGCGTTTGGTACTGTACTGAGAAGAGTACGATCATGTGAACTTCACTACAACAACTGAAAAACGCCTTAAGCTTCTTATCACAGCTTAACTTGCCACTATTGGTTTACTTTTATTCAGTTTAAAGGGGCTTTCTCCTTTTTTACGACGGGTCCACGAAAAAGTGCTGCGCCAATCAGTATAGCAAGATAGCACGTCATAAAGCTGGGTAAATCCAGCAGCGAATCCAAAAAAGTTCAATGATAAATGTAATAAATTGTATTGAACCTGTTGGATTGTACTAAAATTTTACATGCAGAGATAATTCAAAAAAATTCCGCAGGTTATCGAGTTTGTGAATTTAGTTTCGAAATAAGTGAATTTATATTCACTTTATGGTGTTTCGGTATTAGTTAAAAAAGCAATCCTAAAGTAGGTGTTATTTAAACACTTAATCACACTTGTAAACGGCGTAATTTTGTCTGGCAGTCGTATTTGAATTAACTTAGTTACAGGTTAGACAAACGAGGTATGCAGACATGAAATCATATATTCCAGTACTTATGGCGTCTCTTATAGTAGGTTGCTCGTCCTCAGATGGCGACGAAAATGTACAACAGGCAACGGCTACAGATCAAGACTCTACCCAACAAACCCCGACGGATGATTCGAATTCCCAAAGCAATGGTCAAAATAGTGGAACGAATAATGATTCATCAGGAGACCAAAGTGGAGATACGCAAGAACCCATTGTAACTGATAGAGGTTTATTCTTCCCCAAATCAATGGTTGTGGCGTCGCCTTTCGGGGACAGCAGCGATGAACAAGAACGCATTTATATGTCTAGGGGCCCGGCGTCACCTACTTATTTTTGGGCGACACGGAGAATTGATGCATTGCTTGATGGAGAAACACCTTTACTAGATGTGTTTAGAATACAGTCGTTCTACAGAATCGGCAAAAATGCAGACTGTTTTGGTCCCCAAGTTGTGTATCAAGGGCATCCGAATTCAGCAGATCCAGCAACTAACTCTGGTACTCTTCCTTCAGGTGATTTAGGTTTGTGGCTTGCAAGTGAAAGTGATGGGAACGCTTGTGCCGTGGCGCAAACCAATGCGCTACTGGATGGAACAAAAGAGCGCTCTAGAATGGCACTGATGACCTTAGCAAGTATGGTTTCAGCAGCAATCGATGATGGCTCTGGCTTGCCCGAGGAGGGAGCTTCTGTTGACCTCACGACTCAAATGAATAGTAAAGGTTTGGCTAACGTAAACTTTAGCACAGCATCTATTAGCCTTACTTCCGGTATTTGGCAATACAATATTACCTTAGAATATACTGTGGGCGGCAGTCGCTATGATATCGACCTGACCATGACACACACGCCTGGCGGAGATAGATCGAATTACGCGGGTTTACTCAATTATTCTGTTGAAGGAGAAGTTGGTGTGTTGGGAATTGAATTCCCGGGTGGAAACTGTTCTCAGAATCAACGTACTTTGGTTGGTTCACTGGCGTATGAGCGTGCAGACCAACAAATGTCCCTTCAGGCAAGGACTGCGACCTTATGCGGTCATTCGGTGAGTGGCGCCTTCAATAGCGACCAACAAGTTAATGTGCAAAACAAGTATCATTCGACGGATAACCCAGATGGTTGGAGTGAAAATTTTGCTATCTTTGGCGCCGACTTTGATTTGACGAGTTTGGCAGGTGATTACGCTTATGTTTGGCAAGCTGGCGTGAATGACTCACATAGCCGCATTTTAAATATTGGTTTTAATGATGCAACGCTTGAGAATGGAGAAGCACATTTTGGCTATGGCACCGATATCGATCAAACCAATGGTTTAATCCAAGGGTTTATTTGTAATTGGGCAGGGCCTGGTAATGACCATACCTTACAAGCGTATACGCAAAGACAGTTTTTTGAATATGACAGCAGTACCAGTACATATTTGGGAACAGAGCATCGTGCTAATATTGAATACGCACCCACAAATAATTGCGATTATGACGGAACCGGCAGCTTTGTATTCGATATTGATGTGAGCGGTGCGCTTGGAGATATATCGCAAGAAGATGCAGCCATGTCATTCAACAATGATTTATGGGCACCTACTGATCCAACACTCACTGTGGCAGAGTCGATTCTTGCCAGAGGACTTAAAGTACCGGATGTCCCTTTTAGTTGGCCTGCAGATGAATAATAAAAAAGAAGGCTTGGGCCTTCTTTTTTATTGTGCAGTTAGATACATTTTGCTGGTTTAGGTAGGCCAGCAATTTTAGTTGCTTGCTTAGCAGGCCCTTTTGGAAAGAGCTTATATAAATAGATACTTTTTCCTTTGTCCTCACCTAGTTTTTTGGCAATGGCTTTCACCAGCATGCGAATGGCAGGACTGGTCCCATACTCTTCATAAAAGCTTCGAACAAACTTAATGACTTCCCAATGAGCATCGGTTAACGTAATGTTTTCATTTGCGGCGATAATTGGCGCGAGGTCCTCGCACCAATCTAGGTGGTTTAATAAATAACCTTCTTTATCTGTTTCTATTGTTTTATTGTCTATTACTAACATAATTTACCAAGTAATTGATTTATCGCTGGTTGCAATTAGGTCTACCCAAGTTAAATCGTCAATCAGCTTAACCGAAGCCGTGGCCGTAATCCCTCTCGCAATTGAGCAGGTCTCTAACATATAGAGATTGTCTGTGAAGACGTCTGCAAACTGCGCATGATCATAGCAAGCATCCTGTTGAAGCAGTACTTTGTCATTTTTACCAACCAGTGCGGTGTTAAAGCCGCGTCCATAATAATCTAATGGTCTCGAAAAAATATGAATTGTGATACTCATAGTTTCACCACATAATCCTGTTTGCCAATGAGCGCTTGCTGAGCAGAGTAAGATAAAGCGGTGGCATCCACATTTAAATGTTCAGCGCTAAGGCGGTAGTTTTGCATCGCGTCTTTGCAAATAAACACGCTATCAATATCATATATTTCTAATGTTTTGAGTTGCTTAATAAAATCTTTAATGTCTATAGCGCCCGGATTATTCTGACCCGTCAATGCGAGTACCGAAGCTCCTGTAAACAGCCAACTTACTTCCTGATCTATGGCGGCAAAAATAAGCGCCATATCTAAACACTCCCTAATTCGTTGCCCATCAAATGGGGCTGCGTCACTGATAACAAGAATTTTCTTACTCATTTGAATTGTATCCACTTGTCGGCTTTACACGTTTCCATTGCAAATTCCGCAAGTCCTGCAACGGTGAAAATGCCAGTATCTTGAATATTGATCCCTCGCTTTTCAGCTGCGGTGACGCATAGTTTTAAAGCAATGCCTTGTTCGGCCAAATTTTGCCAAATCGTGTTTAGTTGTAATTCATCGCTTGCAAGCTGGATATGTTGGCTCGCATGTTGAACCGCATTTTGATACAGAAAAATGCACTTAATCGTATGATTCTGTTTGAGTGCGGCTTGCACAAATCGGTTCATACATTGTAAAGAGTCGTGTGCATCTGGACCACAATGCAACGAAATAATAAACTGGCTCAAAAGAAACCCATAAAAAAAGCCCCAGATGGGGCTTATTTTATCAGAATGAATCAATTAGTCATCATTTGACATGCCAAGCAACATTAGCAATGACGTGAACAAGTTATAAATTGCAACGTAAAGTCCAACAGTCGCCAGTATGTAGTTAGTCTCACCACCATTCACGATGCGGCTTGTTTCGAACAATATCATTGCAGACATCAGCAGCACAAATACGGCGTTAATCGCGATGAAAACCATTGGGCTACCGATAAAGATATTCACGATAGACACCCCAAAAGTAACTAAAATGCCAATTGTTAAAAAACCGCCCATGAAAGAGAAATCTTTTTTGGTGGTAAGTGCATATGCTGACAACCCAAAGAAGATTAGAGCCGTTGAACCCAGTGCCTGTGCGATCAATAGGCCGCCATTAGGTAAGTTTAAGTATGAGTTGAGCAGCGGGCCTAAGCCAAAACCTAAAATACCAGTAAACAGGAAAACCAGGCCAATCGCTGATGATGAATTCGCTTTTTTGTGAATGACAAAAATTAAACCCATTGCAACAAGTGAACAAATCATGCCTGTAAAACGAGGCAGCGCCATTGTCATTGAGATTGCAGCAGTGATGGCACTAAACGCCAAAGTCATCGCTAAAAGAAAATAAGTACTTTTTAGCACCTTGTTAGTTTCAGTCGTTGACATTACCGCTTTTTCAGTAGTGTACGAATGATTGAACGCCATATTATAGCTCCTTAATAGAAACACGATGTTCCGAAAATTAATCTTACCAAAGATTACCAAGAGTTAATTAGTTGAGCAAACCTTTCTCGAATAGTAGACCATAAAAAGCGATAAATAGTTCTACAATTACAAATAATTGGCAAAAAAATAGGCATGTTTGCAGGAATTAGCAGCAAAAGTGCTGAAAATTAGCCAAACAGTAAAAAAAGCAAAAAAAAAGCTTCACATTCATGATCGCTTTCCCTATTATTCGCACCGCTGCGGAGAGATGGCTGAGTGGTTGAAAGCACCGGTCTTGAAAACCGGCATACGTTAATAGCGTATCTAGGGTTCAAATCCCTATCTCTCCGCCACTACAAT
>NZ_JAKGBI010000071.1 GCF_021530565.1 Pseudoalteromonas sp. SMS1 | reverse complement strand
GCCCCCAATGCATCCACTGTAAAGCGTTTACGCCCAGCATCATCATAAAGCACATAACTTCTGGCGCCTTCGGCATCTTCTGTGGCCACCGCACGCCCTTGTGCATCACGGTAAATACGCTCAACACCCAGCTCACTGGCCCCTTGGCCTGCCCCTTTAGCCAGACTCACCAGTGCACCGGTTTTGTCTAATGTTTGCGTTTCCCACAACCCGTTGGCATAGCGCGTGGAAATGGTTTGGGTGGCGTCATTATAAATAAACGATGTTTGGGCTTGGTTGGCATCGGTTTTTGTCAGCACTCGGCCCAGCCCGTCATACGTCAGCGTAGATGAACGGCCATTTGCCATCGTTTCTTGAAGCAAGTTGCCATGCACATCATAAACATATTGCGTGGTGTTGTTTGTACCCGTACCGGTCCCTTCTCTCGTCACATCCGAGTAGGTTGTACGGCTTTGTAGTTGGCCTCTAAAATCATAGGCATATTCTGTCAATTGTTGTGCCGATTTATCTAACGATAAAACCCACTCATTCAACTTTACGCCTGTAACCTCTGCACCCGAGAAGGCCTGAGTATAAATATGTTGACTGGTTCTTTGATGAAGCGCGTTATAACGAAACTCCGTTACGCCGCCTTCTCCGTCAACGATATAACGTAAATGGTTGTAGCCATTGTAAATATAATGCGTAGTACTATCACCCAAAGTTTCTGTCTCTAACAAGTTAGCGCTGTTGTACGTCTTGGTAACAACCCGACCTTCGCCATCGGTTTGCGTTAATTGGTTACCACGCGCATCATAGGTGTAGTTAACCTGATTGCCCAAACCATCCTTCATCCACGCCAACTTGCCTGGGTGCATGGTGTCGTCTGCGTAATACCCGTATTCGGTTTTAATAATTTGGTGGTTTGCAACCCCTTCTTTTGACAACAAACGTTCATTCGTATCGAAACGGTACGTCGTTGTCTGCCCGCCAATTACAACGCGGGTGGTATTGGCATCGTCATAAAAGTATTCCGTGACGTTACTTTCCCCATCCATGAGGGTTTTAACACGGTTTTGTGCATCGTATGTCAGTGTCATCGCGGTGCCATCTGATTGTGACACAGTATGAACACGGTTTGATGTGCCGTGATAGGTATAAGCCGTCGTG
>NZ_JAKGBI010000070.1 GCF_021530565.1 Pseudoalteromonas sp. SMS1 | reverse complement strand
TAATAACTCAGCCAGTTGCGCTATCGTCGGCGCTTCAAATACCGACTTAAGTGTCAACTCAATCTGGCATTGGGTTTTAATCATCGCCACTAAGCGAACCGCTGATAACGAGTGCCCACCCAGCTCAAAGAAATTGGCTGTGGTACTGACTTTGTCTGACTCGAGGTTAAGTAACTCTGCTACTATCTCAACCAGCGTCACTTCTAGCGCCGTCTTTGGTGCAACGTACTGACTTTGCATTATGGCCACATCCGCCCCTGCAAGTGCCTTTCGATCTATTTTTCCATTGGGGGTTAATGGCCACTGCGCCATTACCACAAACGCAGAAGGCACCATATAATCTGGTAACGACGCCTGCAGCGATGACTTAATGGTGCTCAACCATTCATTTTCGTCCTGGATTTCACCGTGTGGAATTAAATAAGCGATCAGTTGCTTCTGTTGTTCTTCGCTGTCGGCAACCAAGACTAAACAGGCTGATACACTTTCAAAATCAGAGAGTTGCGCTTCTATTTCACCGAGTTCAATACGGAAGCCTCTTATCTTTACCTGATCATCTATTCGACCAATGTATTCTAAATTACCATCTGGTAAATAACGGGCTAAATCACCGGTTTTATATAGACGAGAGTAACCCTTCGATTTATCTAGTTCACTAGAAAATGGGTGTGCAACAAAACGTTCTTCGGTTAACTCTGGTCGATTTAAATAGCCTCGAGCAAGACCAACCCCGCCGATATATAACTCACCGACTCCTCCAAATGGGATTAACTCTTTATTACTATCAAGAACAAAAAGTTGTGTATTATCAATCGCTTTACCTATCGGAATACAATCGCCTAGGGTGCTGCAAAAGCTATCCCAATAAGACACGTCAATCGATGCCTCTGTTGGGCCGTATAAATTATGTAAAATAGCGCCGGTTTCCAACGCGTAGAAATCATTCACCTGTTGGGCAAGCAGTGCCTCACCACTACAGAATACCTGTCTAATAGTTTTACATTTTTGTAACTCACCGAAAGACAACATATTGCTTAACATAGAAGGGACAAAATGTAGCTTAGTGACCGCGTATTGATTTATTAAATCTGACAGATAAATTGGATCTTTATGCCCCTCAGGTTTAGCAAGCAAAAGCTTTGCTCCAGTTAGCAACGGCCAAAAGAACTCCCAAACGGAAACGTCGAAGCTGAAAGGCGTTTTTTGTAGTATACAATCGTCGCTACACGAACCATATTCAGAGTCCATCCAATTTATGCGGTTTACCAATGAGTGGTGTTCTATCATCACCCCTTTTGGCTTGCCGGTTGATCCAGAAGTGTAAATCACATACGCAAGATGAGTGGATTGTAGCCCTGCAACCTTGCGGTTCTCTGTCTCACATTGCTGTAGCTGCGCAACAACCTCTTGA
>NZ_JAKGBI010000069.1 GCF_021530565.1 Pseudoalteromonas sp. SMS1 | reverse complement strand
AAGCGGGTGGGGCATATGTGCCACTGGACCCGAATTACCCAGCAGAGCGCTTGAGCTACATGTTATCCGACACACAAGCACAGGTTGTGTTGAGTACACAAGTAACAGATACCGCGCCGATAGCGAATAGCCAATGTCAGTGGGTAAGCCTGCACGATGCGGCAATCGCGGCGCAACCACACAGCAACCCAGAGGTAGACTGCTCAGAGCAAGACTTGGCGTACATCATTTATACGTCAGGCTCGACGGGTAAACCTAAAGGCGTGATGCTGGAGCACCAGGGTGTGGTGAACCTCGTGGCGACCCTCGCACACACTTTTAATATTCAACCACAGGACAAGCTTTTACAGTTTGCCCCCATCAGTTTTGATATGTCAGTTGAAGAGCTATTTGGGGCACTATGTTGTGGCAGTACGCTGGTTTTACGTACCGATGAGTGGTTAGCGTCGGTGGCGGATTTTTGGGCGCACTGCGAGACACACCAAATCAGTTTATTGAACTTACCGACCGCTTTTTGGCATGAAGTGGTGCACGAGCAGGATATACCATGTGCTAGCCATGTTCGCCAAGTGTGTGTGGGCGGAGACAAGTTAAGTGAGCAAGCCATTGCGACCTGGTATGAGACTCGCCCCAGCCACATTAAGCTGCTGAACGCCTATGGGCCGACAGAGTACAGTGTGAATGCGACCATCGCCGAGGTAGATCCGGCCAAGCCGCTGAGTATTGGCCATGCGGTACTCAATACCCAACTTTTGGTGTTAAGCCCTGAAGGTCAACTGTTACCACATGGTATTGTTGGTGAATTGCACCTTGGTGGACCAGGATTGGCACGCGGCTATCTAAATCGCCCAGATTTAACTGCCGAACGCTTTATTGACAATCCTTTTTACACTGACGCGATAGCAGGTCAAAGCCCGCGTTTATACAAAACGGGTGACTTGGTCAAGATGCGCGCCAATGGTGAAGTGGAATATATCGGGCGAAGTGACAACCAAGTGAAGATCCGCGGGTTTAGGATTGAGCTGGGTGAAATAGAAGCGGCACTGGCGAGTCACGAGAGTGTGACAGACAGCTTAGTGATGGCACAGAAGCCCGCGCACGGGGGCGAAGCACAGCTATTGGCTTATGTGTTGTGTGACGAAAAGTGCACACCGTCAGACAGCGAATTAAAGCATCATCTCAAGGCTTTCTTACCGGCTTACATGATGCCGCAACACTACATCAGTGTGACCCAGTGGCCGATGACGCCCAATGGCAAGGTGGATAGAAAGGCATTACCTACCCCTGAGTTGACACAAGATGGGGCCGATTATCACGCACCGCAAGGTGAGGTTGAAGTACGCTTAACAGAGATTTGGGCAGAGTTGCTAGGCATCGACGCGTCAACGATTTCGACGTCAGCGAATTTCTT
>NZ_JAKGBI010000068.1 GCF_021530565.1 Pseudoalteromonas sp. SMS1 | reverse complement strand
AAAGTGACGCAACACAGCTATAACAGCCGCGGTTTATTGGTGTTAGAAAAAGATGCCAACGGAAATGAAACTGAGCATCACTACAATGCCAAGGGGCTGTTAGAAAAATCGTTGGAACGCTACTTTGTTGCTGGCACCACAGATAACTACACGATTTCATACGAAGTGAACATCACGGATGGGTATGATTTCATCAAAGAGAAAGGCGAAGGGCTCCCAGCTGGGTTTACCTTTGATGCCACAAGCGGCACGTTACACCGAGTGGCGCCTGTTGGTGAAAAAGAAACCGTATACATTAAGGTGACTGCACTAAACGATGTGCATATTGCGAATGTCTCGAACCGCGTACAAGAGTTCACTTTCAGAGCGTCAGATGTGGATACTAAGACCACCGCGACGGTGGCGCATTGGCAGGCGGCGCCTAAAACTGGGGAGTTATATCGCACCACAGAATACGGCTATGATGCGCAGGACAATGTGACGCACAAAACGCTCAAGTCGGGCGGTAATGAAGCCGATCTCACCTGGTCATATGCCTACAATGCCTTTGGCGAAGTGGTCAAAGACAACGAGGGACGGTACATCTACAATGCACTTGGACAACTGCATTACACCACCCAAGGCGACGGGGTATTAAAAACCCACACTTATGATTTGGCAGGTCGATTGGTCAGCACGGAACATGCATTAAACGGCACAACAACCTTTAAACGTGATGGATTGGGCCGCGCGACCTACATTGAAAAACCAGTGTATAGCGGGTCAATTAAGCCGAGTGTGTCACAAACGTTCGACCGCTGGGGCAACATCATAGAGTTGGTTGACGAAGAAGGCGGGGTGACCAGTGCACAGTATAACTTCAGAAACCAAGTGACCTTACAAAGGTTAGCAGCCGCGTCGTACACCGATGAAATGGGGAGGGTGACTGCCAACTTTAGGGCCGAGACAAGTTATGACTACGATGCCCTTGGCAACTTGGTGTCTACCACCGATGCGAACACACATACCAATGCATTTAGCTATGATGCACGCGGTAATCAAGTGGGGCATAAAGACGGCGAAGGCAACGTAACGAAAAGCTACTACGACGAGCATGGCCGTAAAGTCATCACTCAAGATGCCGCGGCGCGTGTCACAACCATCAGTTATGACAAATTGGACCAGGTGACTGAGACGGGCCAATATGGGGTGCTTGAATCCGGTTTTGGCTATCGTTTTAACAATCAATTTGAATATGACGAATTGGGTAACCGTGCCATTGAACGCAGTGCCATGGGCGGTACCAAGCGTTATCGTTTTGATGCCTTGGGTAATGTGGTTTACTCACAGGATGAAGTGGGCAGAGAAATGCGCTATGCGTACAATAGCCGCTCTGAGCAAATTAAAAAGCAATACAGTGACTTCTACACCAGTGGTGATGCACATCAAATCACACAAGTGATTGA
>NZ_JAKGBI010000067.1 GCF_021530565.1 Pseudoalteromonas sp. SMS1 | reverse complement strand
AATAGCTGGCGGTCATACAACCAGTTTACAGTCACACCCTGCTCGCTTACTTGCACGGTGATCTCCAATTCAAACTTCAATGCCTCTGCCGATTGCGCCATACGGGTGACGCTCACATCGGGTAATGAGATGGCCAACTCACTGTCAAATTGCACATCAAAACTGATTTGGAACAAGGGGCTGTGTAATTGAGAGCGGTGTTCACAGCACTGTTCAACCACCTGCTCAAAAGGCACATCTTGATGTGCTTGCGCAGCCAAATGGGTTGCTTTCACATGCGCCCAATAATCTGCCAAACTGGCCTGAGCGGTGTCTACCCGCAGTACCACGGTATTGACAAAGAACCCTAGCAACTCCGACAGTTGTGCCTGTTGGCGGTTGGCCACGGGCGTCCCCATCACACTGTCCGAGCTATGACTGTGTCGTGATAACACCAATGCCAAAGCACTGTGCAATAACATAAACACACTCATGCCCTGACGGCTGGCTTGTTGGGTGATCTGCTGATAGTCCTGCGTTGATATTTGGCTTTGCCACAGCGCTGCATCTCGGTTTGTTTGTGCTGAGCGCGCGCCATCCAGCGGCAACTCATGTACGGTCGGCACATCGGCTAACTGCCCTTGCCAATACGCCAATTGCATCGCAAACACGTCACGTTGTGCTGGCTCGCGCTGCCAATGCGCATAGTCAATATACTGAATAGGCAATGGGGCTAACGGCGTATCCTCACCCGCCAGTAAAGCACGATATCCCTGCTCAAATTCCTTCACCAAAAGTGGGATAGACCACCCATCTCCAGCAATGTGGTGTAAGTTCAACACCAGCACCCCACGTGCCGGCGCAAGGTCAATGAATGCGGCACGCAACATCACATCCTGAGATAAATCAAACGCCAGCTGTTTGTCACGCTCAACCAACGCCGTTACCGCCAACGCCTGCTCTGAGGCTGGCAAAGACGTCAGATCATGCACGTGCAGAGTGAAGTCGACCGCGTCAAGGATCTGCTGTGCGGGTACCCCTTCCACTTCACACATCACAGAGCGCAACACCTCATGACGCATGATGATAGCCAACAATGCTTGCTCCGCAATGGCCACATTAAAATGACCCTCGACCTCAAAGGCTGCGGCCATATTGTATTCTGGGCTGCCGCCTTGCAAGCGATCTATAAACCACAGTCGCTGCTGTGCATGCGACAAGGCATAACGGGTTTGCGCTCGTGCAATGGGCGCGATGTCTTGGCCTGTGTGGCTGCTGCATTGTGTTATCTGCTGCGCCAACCCCTTTAGGTCGTTGCTTTCGAATACCGCCTGAACCGACAACTCTTTGCCAAGCGCACGACGGACTTGCGCCACCAATTTCACTGCCAATAACGAATGCCCGCCCAAGGCGAAGAAGTTATCGCCGATGCTAATCTGCTCAGCATCCAAGTTGAGTAATTGGGCAATA
>NZ_JAKGBI010000066.1 GCF_021530565.1 Pseudoalteromonas sp. SMS1 | reverse complement strand
GGTTGTTGCGCAGCTACAGCAATGTGAGACAGAGAACCGCAAGGTTGCAGGGCTACAATCCACTTCTCTTGCGTATGTGATTTACACTTCTGGGTCAACTGGCAAGCCAAAAGGAGTGATGGTAGAGCATAGGAGTGTTTCGAACTTAGTTGTAGATAATATTCGTTTTTTAAATTTAACAGAAAAGTCAGTTTGTTTGCATTGTACTTCATTCTCATTCGATGCTGGCAGTGGGCACTTATTTAGAGAACTACTGTCGGGTGCAAGGGTTATCTTATTGAGCGGCTATCAAGATCTGATTGAACAGCCTCTTGACTGTAGAACAACCCATGTTTCTATTCCGGCAGCATTTTTAAAGTCCTTGGATGCAGAAAAACTCCCCAATGTTGAAGTCATCACTATTGGTGGTGAAGCTGCTGAACAAACAGATATTGCGAATTGGGTTAAAAACTGTCGGCTAGTTAATTGCTATGGCCCGACGGAAACGACGGTATTATCTTCCATGGTTGACTTTGAAGCCGTATCTACAGTACCAACCAATATTGGGTTTCCCATAAGTAATACATGTTTTTTTGTACTGGATAGCCAGAAAAATCTTCTTCCTAGAGGGGTAACGGGAGAGTTATATATTGGTGGTGCAGGGCTTGCCCGTGGTTATTTAAATCGACCAGACTTAACAGAAGAACGTTTTGTTGCGCATCCATTTGCTAATGAAAAGGATAAAGCGAAGGGTTACTCTCGTCTATATAAAACCGGTGATTTAGTCCGTTATTTACCAAATGGTAGCTTAGAGTTTATTGGTCGTGTCGACGCACAAGTTAAAGTCCGAGGTTATAGGATTGAGTTAGGCGAAATCGAAAATAAGTTATTGGTAGCGCCAGGTGTGAAATCTGCTTTAGTCCAGTTAGTCGAAGGCAGCCATCAGCACAAACAGCTCGTCGCCTATATTATCCCGGATAGCCAAGATGCGGATGAAGCAGAATTGTTACGCGCTATTAAATCATCGTTACAGGCGTCGTTACCAGATTATATGGTGCCTTCTGCGTTTGTGGTAATGACACAGTGGCCATTAACCCCCAATGGAAAAATAGATCGAAAGGCACTAGCAGAGGCCGATGTGGCCATAATGCAAAGCCAGTACGTTGCACCAAAGACGGCGCTAGAAGTGACGCTGGTTGAGATAGTAGCAGAGCTACTTAACCTCGAGTCAGACAAAGTCAGTACCACAGCCAATTTCTTTGAGTTGGGCGGACATTCTTTACTGTCTATTCGTTTGATGACAATGATTAAAACGCGATGTCAGGTTGAACTACCTATTAAAGCGATATTTGAGTTTCCGACGATAGCGCAACTGGCTGAGTTATTAAGTAACTCGGATGTCAGCGATAACATCATTGCGATACAGCCTATGGCCCGCCGTGAAGGGGGGGATGTGGTGTCATTTTCACAACAGCGTTTGTGGTTGATAGATCAACTACAAGGGGGCAGCAGCGAGTAC
>NZ_JAKGBI010000065.1 GCF_021530565.1 Pseudoalteromonas sp. SMS1 | reverse complement strand
CACTTTACCCGCACTGTGATAATCATAATCTTGCGTTCTGGCACTGACCTTTAACGCAGATTCACCCCATATATTACTGCTGTAAACAGGGTTACTCACCTGATCTTGACGGCTACCCGAGGTCAACGTGCTGGTATCAAGGCTTAAAACAAAATCATCAATCAGATTTACAAGGTCTGAATCCAGTAGCGTGTGTTCTTCAGTAAAGATCACCTCACCCGCGGCATTATATTCCGTTTTGGAAATGCTCTCGATATTACCGCCATAGTACACATCAACCGGATATCTAACTTCATGGGCACCACCTACGACGCCTTTAACAACTTCACCATTTCTAATAATGCCGCCGTCTTCGGTTACGGTAACTTTATGTACTCTCATATCACTGATGTACTTTTTATGTTCCGTTACGCGATTTTCATTGTCATACGCAAATTCGCTGGCTTTTCTCCACAGTGCATTGGCACTTGTCAGCGTGTCGCGACCGGCGTATAGATCAGTATTATTCTTAACCTTGATCTGCAATCGAAATTTTGTCTCCAATGAAGCTACCGCCATCGATGACCACTTGGTTATTGCCATTATAAGTAAACCAGTAGTCTTCTGTGCGCGTTACACCGGTGCTGGTAGGTGACACCGCTTGAGAAGACATCGACTGTGCTGATGCGCCATCAAGCGCGTTAAAGTGTTCCGTGTTAGTTGCCGTTGATACAGTGTTAACCGGTGTCGCCCCCATCGGGATGCCACCGCCGCCGCCACTCGCAGCGTCCACGTAAATATAAAACGTCTTAGATGATTGCGCATTATGACTGTCTGTCGCATACAAGGTCGCCGAGTAATCACCGGCATTGGTAACCATGCCCTCTAGTCTGCGCGTTGAGGCATTGAATGACAAACCTCGAGGTAACCCACTCATTGAATAGGTGATCGTATCGCCATCCGGATCGGTGAATGTGTCAGGCTGAATAGTCACACCGCCTCGTTGCCCAGCGATGAGTGACAAATGCAGCGAACGGTTTTCGTTGTACTTCGGCTTGCTGTTGGTATTGCCTACCGCTGCAATATTCATTGTTACATTGGCTTCTCGCCATGCGCCTTGACTGTCAGTCGCCCTAAGTTTGGCGGTATAGCTACCCGCAATGTTTACCGCGCCCGTAATTTCACGCGTTGACGCGTTAAAGAACAGTCCGCTTGGCAAACCAGACATACTATATGTAATTGTATCTCCATCAGGGTCAACAAATGCTGTCGCCGAAATAACATGGCGCACGGGTTCTTTGGCTTTCCCATTCACCGTTAAAGACACCGTGGAGTTAAGCGCTGGAGCACGGTTTTGAGGCACAATCGGATCTGGTGCCGAAACTCGCACCTGTACTTTTACATACTTGTCTGGAATTCTATTGCCATGGGGATCATTGGCAAATAATACAAACACATAGGGTGTTTGACGATGGGCGTCCCTTGGTGGCTCAATGGTCAATGTTTGTAAGCCCATGTTATTGTGCTTAGATAAGGTGATCCAACTCGCCGCGCCGCCAGTGGGCACTTCCATCCCAAATGAATCATACCCACCATCAAACCACTGCTCAGGCCCGAATACTTTTTTACCTGAGTCTGCTTTAACAGTCACACTTGGTACATCAATGATACGAGCGTGTATATCAACTTGTTTTTCAAACCCTTTGCTCGGATCTGAGAGCGTAATGGTCAGCGGATAGTCACCCGCTGCTTCACTGGTTAATTGACCACTGAATAAACCTGTATTGCTGTCAAAGTGCAAACCATCAGGGATCCCCGATGAGCCCGATATACTGTATCGCACATTCAGAGAAGTATCTGAAATGGCGACATACTTTTTGAACGCATCCGGCGCTACCTCGTAGTATTCTTCCCTTAAAATCATCGGCACATTGGCCACAGTCACGGGGTCAATATCCGTCACATTAATGCGCATCGTCGCCTGCGCGCTAAAGCCTGTGTCATGAACGTTTACCACAGTGATCTTGACCGTATGCTGGGCCTTTGCATTGTAGTGTACATCCCCGCTGATCACACCGGTGTTTGCATCAATA
>NZ_JAKGBI010000064.1 GCF_021530565.1 Pseudoalteromonas sp. SMS1 | reverse complement strand
GCAGCCGTAGCTTCGGTGGTATGTTTAGCCCCGTTACATCTTCCGCGCAGGCCGACTCGACTAGTGAGCTATTACGCTTTCTTTAAAGGATGGCTGCTTCTAAGCCAACCTCCTAGCTGTTTTAGCCTTCCCACATCGTTTCCCACTTAACATACACTTTGGGACCTTAGCTGACGGTCTGGGTTGTTTCCCTCTCCACGATGGACGTTAGCACCCACCGTGTGTCTCCCGGATAGTACTTTACGGTATTCGGAGTTTGCAAAGGGTTGGTAAGTCGGGATGACCCCCTAGCCTTAACAGTGCTCTACCCCCGTAAGTATTCGTCCGAGGCTCTACCTAAATAGATTTCGGGGAGAACCAGCTATCTCCCGGTTTGATTAGCCTTTCACTCCTAGCCACAGGTCATCCCCTAACTTTTCAACGTTAGTGGGTTCGGTCCTCCAGTCAGTGTTACCTGACCTTCAACCTGCCCATGGCTAGATCACCGGGTTTCGGGTCTATACCCTGCAACTTAAGCGCCCAGTTAAGACTCGCTTTCGCTACGGCTCCCCTAAATGGTTAACCTTGCTACAGAATATAAGTCGCTGACCCATTATACAAAAGGTACGCAGTCACCCTCGAAGGGCTCCTACTGCTTGTACGTACACGGTTTCAGGTTCTATTTCACTCCCCTCACAGGGGTTCTTTTCGCCTTTCCCTCACGGTACTGGTTCACTATCGGTCAGTTGGGAGTATTTAGCCTTGGAGGATGGTCCCCCCATATTCAGTCAAAGTTTCACGTGCTCCGACCTACTCGATTTCACTTCAGATAAATTTTCGTGTACGGGACTGTCACCCTGTGTCGTCCAACTTTCCAGAAGGTTCCACTAATTACACTGAAGCTTAAGGGCTAATCCGATTTCGCTCGCCGCTACTTTCGGAATCTCGGTTGATTTCTTTTCCTCGGGGTACTTAGATGTTTCAGTTCTCCCGGTTTGCCTCTTACAGCTATGTATTCACTGCAAGATACCGCTAAGCGGTGGGTTTCCCCATTCGGAAATCTAAGTCTCAAGTGCCTCTTACTGGCTTGACTTAGCTTATCGCAAGTTAGTACGTCCTTCATCGCCTCCAACTGCCAAATTGAATGATTAATCGGCATTTTCTTTCGAAAACTCTGAATAACAATTGCTTGTTATTCGAGAATTTAATTATCAGCTTTCCAAATTTTTAAAGAGCAAGAGAATAACTTCTCAGAGTTAAAAACTCTCAGTTTATTTGATTTTAAACTAAGTAAGAGTGCTTATCTTTAGGAAGTGGTAGTAAAGTGGTGGAGCTAAGCAGGATCGAACTGCTGACCTCCTGCGTGCAAGGCAGGCGCTCTCCCAGCTGAGCTATAGCCCCACATTACTAGGAATACATTGCTTGAAATCCACATGCTTTGATTTTAGACAAAGTATGTATTTGCGACCCTTAGTTCGCTAAGCGAGTAAATACATAACAATCATCTGTGTGGACACTTCGAACAAATGTGTTCTAAATCGTTAAGGAGGTGATCCAGCCCCAGGTTCCCCTAGGGCTACCTTGTTACGACTTCACCCCAGTCATGAATCACTCCGTGGTAAGCGCTCTCCCGAAGGTTAAGCTACCTACTTCTGGAGCAACCCACTCCCATGGTGTGACGGGCGGTGTGTACAAGGCCCGGGAACGTATTCACCGCGGCATTCTGATCCGCGATTACTAGCGATTCCGACTTCATGGAGTCGAGTTGCAGACTCCAATCCGGACTACGACAGACTTTAAGTGATTCGCTTACTTTCGCAAGTTCGCAGCACTCTGTATCTGCCATTGTAGCACGTGTGTAGCCCTACACGTAAGGGCCATGATGACTTGACGTCGTCCCCACCTTCCTCCGGTTTATCACCGGCAGTCTCCTTAGAGTTCCCGACCGAATCGCTGGCAACTAAGGATAGGGGTTGCGCTCGTTGCGGGACTTAACCCAACATCTCACAACACGAGCTGACGACAGCCATGCAGCACCTGTATCAGAGTTCCCGAAGGCACCAAACCATCTCTGGTAAGTTCTCTGTATGTCAAGTGTAGGTAAGGTTCTTCGCGTTGCATCGAATTAAACCACATGCTCCACCGCTTGTGCGGGCCCCCGTCAATTCATTTGAGTTTTAACCTTGCGGCCGTACTCCCCAGGCGGTCTACTTAATGCGTTAGCTTTGGAAAAGTTGTCCGAAGACCCCAGCTCCTAGTAGACATCGTTTACGGCGTGGACTACCAGGGTATCTAATCCTGTTTGCTCCCCACGCTTTCGTACATGAGCGTCAGTGTTGACCCAGGTGGCTGCCTTCGCCATCGGTATTCCTTCAGATCTCTACGCATTTCACCGCTACACCTGAAATTCTACCACCCTCTATCACACTCTAGTTTGCCAGTTCGAAATGCAGTTCCCAGGTTGAGCCCGGGGCTTTCACATCTCGCTTAACAAACCGCCTGCGTACGCTTTACGCCCAGTAATTCCGATTAACGCTCGCACCCTCCGTATTACCGCGGCTGCTGGCACGGAGTTAGCCGGTGCTTCTTCTGTAAGTAACGTCACAGCTAGCAGGTATTAACTACTAACCTTTCCTCCTTACTGAAAGTGCTTTACAACCCTAAGGCCTTCTTCACACACGCGGCATGGCTGCATCAGGCTTGCGCCCATTGTGCAATATTCCCCACTGCTGCCTCCCGTAGGAGTCTGGACCGTGTCTCAGTTCCAGTGTGGCTGATCATCCTCTCAAACCAGCTAGGGATCGTTGCCTTGGTAAGCCATTACCTTACCAACTAGCTAATCCCACTTGGGCCGATCATAAGGCGAGAGCCGAAGCCCCCTTTGGTCCGTAGACATTATGCGGTATTAGCCATCGTTTCCAATGGTTGTCCCCCACCTTACGGCACGTTCCCAAGCATTACTCACCCGTCCGCCGCTCGACGCCGAATAGCAAGCTATTCTCGTTTCCGCTCGACTTGCATGTGTTAGGCCTGCCGCCAGCGTTCAATCTGAGCCATGATCAAACTCTTCAATTAAAAGTTTTT
>NZ_JAKGBI010000063.1 GCF_021530565.1 Pseudoalteromonas sp. SMS1 | reverse complement strand
TGTCTGAGTGGTGGGTGCTTCAAAACAAGTACTGCTCTGTAACTGCGGCGCAGGTAAGGCCTTCTTATCAATTTTACCATTGGCCGTCATCGGCCATGCCCCCAACACGACAATGCCATCTGGGATCATGTGATCTGGTAATGTATTCACAAGTATGCGCCTTAACGCGTCGGTGTCCACGGCCTCTGCGGAGTCACTCAAGACGTAACTGTGTAAATACCCTTCTGCGGTTAGGACAGAGAGTGCCCCTTGTACCCCGTCATACATACTCAATTGGTAGTCTATTTCACCGAGCTCAATGCGAAACCCGCGGCGCTTCACCTGCTCGTCGAAACGCCCTTCAAACACCAATTCGCCATCGGCAGTCCAACGCACTCTATCACCGGTACGATATAAACGAACCGTTGCATCAAATGGGCTGGCAATAAACTTTTCTGCACTGAGTGCCGCTTGATGCCAATAGCCCTCAGCCAACACTCCCCCGATGTATAACTCGCCAATGCCCCCTTGTGGGACTAACTGCTGATGGCTGTCTAATACCAACAGCTGTCTTTCTGGCAAAGCCTCACCGATGCGCACACACGCCTTGTCCGCAGGTGTGATAACCTGACGACACGCGGTTATCACGGCTTCTGTTGGCCCATAAGCATTGATTAAACGACACTCTGCATGGGGGCCTTTTTCAAACCACTGTGTTACAACACTTCGTGGCAGCGCCTCTCCCCCCACCACGATTAAGCGCAGTGGCATTGCTTGCCAGTCTGAACTTGCTAACTCGGTCAACAATTGTGCAAAGTAAGCCACTGGTAAGTCCGTTACCGTTATCTGCTGCGCACGCATCTGGGATAGCCATGCATGTGCCCCAGGCAGGGTCTCGCAATGCAGTACTAAACAACCGCCACGGATTAAAGTGCTGAGGCTTTGCTCCAACGCCGTATCAAAACTGAACGACGCCATTTGCCATACCGAATCTTCTGCACGTAATCCATAATCATGGGCCATTAACAGACTGTGTCTGGCGATGGCCTCATGTGATACTGCCACCCCTTTAGGTTGCCCCGTTGACCCTGAGGTATAAATTAAGTACGCCAGGTTTGATAAAATCGGCATCGCATCTAGCGGAGTTTGCTTTGCGTCTTGCCAATGGGGGGGGGTCATTACTAACTGCACGTCATCTGAAAAGTGTGCACTTGGTTGGTCGCACAGTACCCATTTGGCCTGTGCATCTTGCACCATATATTGCACCCGCTGCGTGGGGTACTTCATATCCAGCGGTAAAATGGCGGCGCCCGCTTTCCATATTGCCAGTATACTGACAATCAGATCCACAGAGCGGGGGCGGTATATGCCAATCACATCTCCCTGCGAAACGCCCTGCGCAACCAGATAATGTGCTAGCTGGTTCGAGTAGGTATCCAGCTGGGCATAGCTGAGTGTCGTGTCTCCATCGAACAAGGCGCTCGCTTTTGGAGTTTGCTGGGCTTGTTGGCTGATCTGCTGGGCAATGCTCACCACTTGCGTAGGCACCTGATACGCGCCTTGATAACGGCCTAGGCTCAGTAATGCTTGTTGCTCATCGCTTTCCAGCATCGGGATTTG
>NZ_JAKGBI010000062.1 GCF_021530565.1 Pseudoalteromonas sp. SMS1 | reverse complement strand
ACTTCGTAGGCACGCAAAAAACGCTGAGGGTGCATGCAGCGAAAAACGATGTAAACTGGTACAAAGGCACAGGTTAGAGCGATTGAGACATTTGAGCTTTTAGGTGCTTAAACTGAATCTTTTCTTTATTATTAATGTATTTATAAATGGATGTTTGAAACCTACAATTGCCTATTTTGTTGAGTGTTACTCTATTTATTAACCAACAAACGCAGGTAATGACTTTATGTCACTTGTTTTTTAAAATGTGCCTGTCCTATTGTTTCCTGGAAAGGGTTGCATACGACAAGCCAACAAAAAAGAATTTATGAAGCCCTACATGAAGCAAATGAATTTGGGACTAAAGATGACGTTCTAAAGGTATTGCAAGATGCTGCGAACGGTTATTTACGTGGAAGATTATATTAATGAAAAAAGAGATGCTTGCAGCTGTTAAAGCTAATGATGTTAATCAAGTTTCTGAAATTTTGAACGAACATCCAGATATATTGTCAGCTGTGTTGATTCGAAAAACGTGGCTAAACCATGCTGCGGCTCATAATAGTTTAGCTGTGATGGAGTTGTTAGTTGAAGCAGGGATACCAGTTAATGTTAATTGGGGTGGGTGTCCTGCTCCTATTTGTAGTGCAGCTGATGAAGGTCAGTTTGAAGCAGTCGAGTGGCTTTTAAAGCATGGTGCTTGCATCGAGGGTACAGAAACACGCGAGCCTCCTTTAGTTGGCGCTATTCATGCAAATTCATTGGAACTGGTTAAGTTACTATTGACCAAAGGTGCAAAGACAGATTATACCTTCGGTCACTTTAATTATACCCCTAAAAGCTTTGCAGAGTCCTTTGGCGGTAGTCATGTTGAAATTGTGAAATTATTGTCTGGTACAGGGAAGACTTCGGTCTTACCTGTACCAGACGCAGTTGATCCTATCGTCCAGCACCTTGAGCGCTACTATGGCCAAGTCGAGCCAATGGCGCTGCATGAAACGGTTTCTGATTTGCCAGTAACTATTCATGTGTGCCGGGTTAAGGAAGAAGAACCTTGTACCATCCTGGCTACTTCAGGCATGAGTGCCAAGGCGATGACCGTGCCTGTGGGAGCTGAAGCCTATCAGCATGCTGAACTGATGATGTATTTACCCTTTGAATGGCCCGCTAATAACCAAGAAGCAGAGCGCCCTGAATATAACTGGCCATATGAATGGTTAAGAAGGTTAGCGCATTATCCGCATCAAATGGGTATCTGGCTCGGAACCAGTGGTACTTTCTCAAATGAAGAGCCGCCTGAGCCGTTTGCTAGTAACACCCAATTATCTTGTATATTGGCTTTAGCAAATGGTGGTGATGCGGGACAAGCCCAACTTCAGTACGGAAAACAAGTGCAGTTTTACTCTCTCTATCCTATTTATCAGGAAGAAAAAGTATTAGTTGATAGCCAAGGCGTCGAGGCATTGCTAGAAAGGTTCCAACAACAAGGTGTGTCAGCGGTATTAGACGTTAACAGAAAGAATGTAGCTTAAAAGTAAAGCGCCTACGGTCTACAACTTAAGATGGGACAGACACAAATTTATTGCTAAAATTAGCCTTTTTGACTACTGTTTAAATGTCCAGTTAAAATGGGTTTTGAAAAGGCATGACAAGAGCAAGGAAAGCATTGATAGATTTGTCCTCGACCTCTTATTATCATTTAATAGCACGGTGCGTACGCCGAGCTTTTTTGTGTGGAGATGACAAATATACAG
>NZ_JAKGBI010000007.1 GCF_021530565.1 Pseudoalteromonas sp. SMS1 | reverse complement strand
GGGCACCATCATTTCGGTGTGCCGACTTAGCTCAGTTGGTAGAGCAACTGACTTGTAATCAGTAGGTCATCCGTTCGACTCGGATAGTCGGCACCATTTCCCCCAGTACACCCTGAGTTATTAACTCTGACACGTATATATCGTGTTTTGACTGATCTCCTAGCTGCCCTTGATAAAAATCTCTATTTGATTGTGATATTTTCAACTAGAATTTAAATAGCATACTGAGTCATGTAGTATCGATACTATAAAACTCAGATTGATGACTATTGGATTTTTTGTTGACCTCACGTATGGAACAAATCGAAATTTTTCCGATCCCGAGTCCATGCAAAGGGATCTGTGAAGTAAATAATCGCGGCTATTGTAAAGGGTGCTTTCGTAGCCGAGAAGAACGTTTCTGTTGGAATAACATGACAGAACAGCAAAAGCGTACGGTTGTTGAACTTTGTCAACGAAGAAAAAAACGTGTTTTAGCCAAGCAGAGTGCAGATGCACAAGTGTATAGTGAGGCACCATTAGAGCAGCAAGCAGATCTCTTTAAATCCGATACTTAGCTTTTAAAACCGCGGTTACACCTTTTTTTTCAAGTTTCTCAAGTGTTTTCTTCAACTTAGGGATTAGCGCTATGTGTTTTTTATGCAAATAGTGAAAACTCTCAATGGTTACCAAATCTTCAATTCTAATGGTGTCCATATCCATATAAGGAAGGTGCTCTCTCAGATGAAAATCCACAATAAGCGCGCCTTGTACTTTTTTTTGCATGAGTAGGTTAAGTTGTGCTGCGGTACTTTTCACTTCAATGAGTTCACCATCAAATTGATGGTCCATCATGTATTGATAGGCAACCAAGTAGCCACTTTGCACAACCAGCGAGTCCAATTGGTTAAAAGCACAAACAAGGCAATGACTGATCAGCTGAAGATTAAAAGAGTAAAGCGGGTAGTCGACATAAATTAAGTTGGCATAGCTATCGGTGACGCCAGCAATACGGCCTAATTGCCCGTCCAACTCGCCTTCATTGGCAGCAATAAGCGCACTGTTTCTATCAAAATCAATGATTTCAAGTTTGTGGCCCATATCTTTGTATGCAAGGCTCAGTAATTCAATAACATAACGAGCTTGTGCTGTGTCAGCGGGGCGATTGAAGTAGAGTGTTTTGGTGTTGGCTATTGCGCAGGTGGTTAGAAACAGCATACATAACAATGTTAGATTCCGCACATATTCTCCTTGTCGTACTTGTCATTCTGATATTTGATTGGCCCATTTAAATACGCAACTGCATATTTCGTCATGAACTTTGTCAATCTGTACTGCCTCTGTCCAGTTCATATATGATACACTGTTTTCAAGAATTTCAATAATTGTACTGTCTGATGTCCTACAATCTATGTAATCTTTCTCGCGCTGAAAAATATCAAATTCAATTGGAATATGAGGCGTCTTTTTGGGCATATCAAATCAAGCGCGGAAAAAATACGCGAGAGGCGATTTATGATGCCATTAATAGCAGACCTATTTCTGAGCGTGATACGCTAAAAGCTAAATTTGAACAATACCTTGGACTAATGCTAGTTTAATTATGACATTGCACTGTTATTGTCTTCCAGCCATTCAAACACCTTTAGCCAATAAGTTTTTCCAGACACACAAAGTGCGTGGCAGGGCGACAAAGCAGGACCAAGTTTGGGTCGTTAAGCAGGTCGACTTGATTGCAGCGTGTAGAGTTCAAAATGTGGATCACCATGCATTCTTGTCGACAGTATTTGTGGCTACCGATTTTCGCGGGCAGGGGGTTGCAAAAATGATGTTAAAACAGGTGGTTGAACATAATATACACGGTATATACACCTTTGCTTATCGGGATGTTGTACCATTGTACTTACAGCTAGATTTCGAATGTGTTGATGCACACTCACTGTCAAATACATTACAAAGAAAATTTGCAAGTTATACTCAGCAAGGGCGAGATATCATCCCCATGTATCATTTAGGGAAAATACACTGATGATACGACTTTTCATTTTATTCATTTTTATATTTAGCTCAGTTAGCTCTGCACAAGTGGCCCGTATATCACCTGCAGAGGGCTTATCTCAAAGTTATGTTAATACCCTTTTGTTTGATAAAAAGGGGTATTTATGGCTATCAACGGAAGGTGGGTTGAACCGTTATGATGGCTATCAAGTGCTTGAAGTCATGGGACCCAATCGTGACTTGGATAAAATGCAAATTGATCGGATTTACCAAGATTCGAGCGGTACTATTTGGATAGCCTCTGGGCGAGCAGGGTTCTTTAGCTATAACCCAGAGCAAGACACTTATCGGCAATACATAAAAGCACCCTCGTCAGAACAAGATTATATTCATAACAGCGTTTTTCAAATGCTGGAAAAAAATGACAATGAGCTTTGGCTTGGCCGCACGCAAAATGTCTCGATACTTAACAAGCAAACTGGGGAAATAAAAGAGGCAATCCCTATACCTGGCATGACTGAGCGCAGTTTGGTCAGATCATTATTACAGCACGATGATATCCTTTATATTGCGACGACAGAGCAACTCTTTGCTTATCATATTCCTAGCGAACAATTAAAGCCTTTGCAGCATATTCATGCTCCTCAACATCCCTTTGAGCACAACACCAAGTCTTTATTACTGCTTGACGAAAAGACTTTATTAGTTGGGGCCGTGCTAGGCTTGTACGTACTCGATATTGGAGCATTGCAAAAAGATTTCAATGCAACACCAAGCTATAAAACATTGTTAGAAGATTTTAATATCTGGCATATGTTAAAGCAGGAAAAATACTTACTTTTGGGCACAGATAAGGGATTGATGCGCTATGACCCTGAGTCTGCACAAATCA
The DNA here is from genome assembly GCF_021530565.1 of Pseudoalteromonas sp. SMS1. GTDB lineage: Bacteria > Pseudomonadota > Gammaproteobacteria > Enterobacterales > Alteromonadaceae > Pseudoalteromonas. Next base: position 198,448 of record NZ_JAKGBI010000007.1, on the reverse strand, counting down.
CACCTGATTTGCGATTGTCCCGGAGCCGGTTTTCGATCTCAGACAGCAGCGTCATTCACTTAAATGAAGATCAAAATGGTGGTATTTGGGTCGCAACTCGAACCGATGGGGCATTTTACCTTCCCCCTGAAAACCATATTTTTGACAATGTTCAAGCGGAGTCTGTGGTGGGGGAGTTATCCCATGGCACAATATGGGGGTTAGTAGAGTTTCAAGGCTATATTTGGGCTGCCACGAGAGATGGTTTGACACGCTATGATCCAAAAACACGCGAAGCCAAGCCGTTATTACAGGGCTATATGGGGGAAAGTTTTTTACCGGAGTACTCCATTATTTCTTTGTATCCATATAAAGATAAATTGTGGCTGATCAGTAATCGTGGATTATTTGTGTTTGAGCCTGAAACTGAACAGATCTATCGCCCTCGCGCACAAGATGCAAGCGCCACGGAAGTGCTGGCTGGATTTGTCAAAGGCGCAGCATTGGTTGAACCTGGCCTGCTTTACTTTGTTGATGGCAACTCAGGCTTTTATCTATTTGACATTGAAAGAGGGCGTCTTGAGGCCTTAAGCAGCCAATTCAATCAATTTGACCCATTTTTGAGTTATGGCTTTTTCCCACCCTTGTCCAGCCATCCAACTCAGCCTGTATTTTATAGTGAGGGTCGATTATTTAGATATGATCACAGCTCAGACACGTTGACGGAGATATATCAGGTTCCTAAAGCACACAAACAGTCCGCCGTAGATTTACTCAGTTACACCATTGATAAAAACAATGTTTTGTGGCTATCTTTCGCAACGCACGGTCTGGTCAGGTTGACCGCTGACGGCTATAAGGAACTTCCCCTGCCTACAGATTCTCTGTCAGTCACCAACTTCTTGCTGTATGAAATGCAACAAGATGAAGCGGGTATGATATGGATGTCTTCTCATCAGGGGATCTGGCGATTGGATCCGGATAACTTTCATCTACAAGGGTTTACCATCAATGATGGGTTGATGAGCAATGAGTTTAACAGCGGTTCATCAGTGAAATTAAAAGATGGCAAAATTGCGTACGGTTCACTACAGGGCATTACGATTTTTGACCCTGAAGTCAATCGTCCCAGTAAACCGTTGCTCACACGTGTAAATATTACGAACGTTGATCTAATGTCGCGTGATTTAAAGCCCGCAGGGTTAAAATCTTTTTCTTCCATAGTACTCGACCATGATGATATTGGCCTGGAAGTGTCATTTTCTGCCATGGCTTTTACAGCGCAAGAACGTATTGTATATGAATATCAGCTGTCAGGTGAGCAACGTATTTTGAGCCGTAATAGCAATCGCGTTGTTTTTCCGAAGTTAAACCCTGGTAACCACCGTTTAAAAGTTTGGGCCAAAGACCCGCTTACTGGAGATTATACGCAACCAGCCGAGCTGAATATTAGAGTTAAATATCCTTTTTGGCGCTCACCAATTGCATTGGCATGTTACCTGATTTTAGCCAGTGCGCTTTTTGCTCTATGGGTACACCGTAAAAATAGAGTCGCGCAGCTATTAATGGCTGCACACAAAGAAACACGAAATAGTGAAACACGCCTGAAAATGGCTTTAGAAGGTAGTAACTCCGGGGTTTGGGACTGGCAGTCTGGATCTAATCTAGTTTATCAGCCTAGGCTGGTTAATGAGCTGGGGTACAAAACGGATTATATCAACCTCGATGACTACCTTGAATTGATACATCCTCAGGACCGCGCACTTTTTCGCATTGAATGGCTAGAGTTTGTGTCGACTGCAAAAGGGTATATTGATTGTACCTATCGATTACGTAATCGAGTGGGGCAGTGGCGTTGGTATAAAGACTACGGCAAAGTGATGGCGTGGCGAGAAGCGGTGCCGATGAGAGTCGCTGGCACGTATACAAATTTAACACGTGAACGTGTATTTGAAGAGCGCGCTTCATTATTTGGTGAAGCGTTTGAGCAAACCCGAGATTGGGTCATGATCTTTGATAAGCGTTTCCGTATTTTGGCATGTAACAAGGCACTTCAAGAGGCTTTTTCGGTGCCTGCGAACCCGACTTCCAGTACGAGTGTTAGCTTGGGCCTTGAACGTCACGTTCGAATGCATTATTTACGTGCCATGAGTGAGTTAAGTGAAGGTGAGTACCACAGTGCAGAAGAAGCACTGCGGTTACCAAGTGGTGAAGTACGGCACGTATTGGTCAAAGTGACTGCCACCTTGGGGCAGAACTACATTATTGTGTTAACCGATATCAGCAAGCAAAAGCGCACAGAAAAAGAGTTGTATCAACTTGCGAACTATGACTCACTTACAAAGTTGCCAAACAAAGTCCTATTTATGGATCGGGTGCAGCATGCACTTGAGCAAGCCAAAGAAGCAGAGCAATCAATGGCTATTTTGGCGATTAAATTTGGACGATTGCAGCGATTAGCAGATATGTACGGCAATGAGTTTGTTGCCAGTGTCATTCAGCGAGTTGCACAGACACTCCAGTGTTGCTTTAGAGAAGTGGATAGCTTGGCGATTGGCCATGAAAGAGATTTCTTTATTCTAATGGAGCATTTAAGTGATGTAGATGCCGTGACGCGTTATATTCACTGTTTAATGGAGCGTTTTCAAGATGGAATTAATGTACACGATCAGCGAGTACATTTGCAGGTGTACGTTGGCATTGCGTTGTACCCGGATGACGCCAGTGATGCGTTTGAATTGAATCAAGCGGCAGAGATAGCGTTGAGTCATGCTAAAAAATCTCTGACTAGTGGTTATCAGTTTTATCATCACGATATTAATCAGCAAGCAAAGCGCACGTTAGAGATAGAGCGGCGACTCAATACCGCGTACAATGATGAGCTGTTTTGTAACTACTATCAGCCTATTTTAAACGGCACAAAGGGAGCGATAGAAGGGTTTGAAGTACTTCTGCGCTGGCCTGAGGATCCGACATTCAGTGCGCAAGAGTTTGCGAATGCAGCAGAAAAAACAGGCCTAATCACGAAGCTACTTTTACAGACATTAGAGCGTGCCTTAATCGAGTTGAAAGTCTGGCACCTATCGTGGCCTGACCTGTACTTGTCTATCAATTTGTCAGCTTTGGATTTTGAGTACGATGAATTGATAACAAGAGTTAGACAGGCGCTTGAAAAGTCTAATGTACCTGGTCGCTGTTTAGTTTTTGAAATCACGGAGTCCGTTATGATGGCGGACGCTGAAAACGCCATCGATCGCATGAATGCTTTGAGAGCACTTGGATGTCGTTTATATATGGACGATTTTGGTACTGGTTATTCTTCGCTGACTTACCTCAAGCAATTCCCCGTGGATGCGCTGAAGATAGATCGTAGTTTTATTACCGACATTGGTGTTGATAAAGATCATGAAACCATTATCCACTCCACACTGTCACTGGCTCATAGTCTCGGCAAGTTTTGTATTGCCGAAGGTGTTGAGAGTACCGAGCAATTGAGGTTCTTACGCATGCTCGGTTGTGAGCGCTTTCAAGGTTACTTGTTCAGTCCACCTTTACCTGGAGATTTGATTTCTCATCAAATGGAAAGTGCTTGGCATGAAATGTTCCGTGATTAAAGTTTTTTGCCACAATGGCGGCAGTACAGGTTTTGTGCACGTTGCGAAGTCATCAATTTGATTGCCTGATTCGCTTCACTGGCACTGAGTCCTAATTGGAGCCTCAGTGCCTCTAGATGATCTGTTTCGTACTCATCTAATTCACCGTCAACCAATGCATGTAATATGGCCTCATTGAAAGCATCACGTCGTTTGCGTAATTGATCAGCGAAACTCGAAGCGAGCAGTCCTGTCGGAATTGCAACCATTCCCATACTGAGCAAGGTAATGACGCCCCCGAAAAAGCGGCCAAGCGGTGTAATGGGCACAACATCGCCATAGCCAACGGTGGTTAATGTCGCCATTGCCCACCACATTGCTGCGGGGATAGAGCCAAACTTATCGGGTTGCACGTCGTGTTCGATGAGGTAAATACCGCAGGACGCGACGATTAACACCAACGACATGATAAAAAATGCGGCCATGAGTGAGCTAGCTTCTTCTTTAAAAGCCGCTAGGAGCAACTGCATGGCCCGTGAATATCGCGTCAGTTTAAAGATGCGCATAAGCCTAACCACGCGTAAAAAGCGCAGATCAAACGTAAAAAACACCATCAATAGCGTGGGTAAAATCGCGATAAGATCAATGACAGCGAGTGGCGAGCGCACATACTTCAAGCGAATAAAAAAATGATGCTTAGCCTTATCTCGATAATTCACCTTATCCACACAACACCATAACCGGAGCAAATATTCGACACAAAAAATACCAACCGATACAACTTCGATATAAAAAAAGACTTGGTAGTATTGCTCTGCCAAAGTAGGTACAGACTCAAGTACAATCGCAATGACGTTAAAAATAATTAGCGCAATCAGGAAAATATCAAGACTGTGGGCTATTTTTCTATATTTTCCGCTGCCTTCTAATATCGCAGCTGTTTTTTGTCTTAACGTCAAACTCATTGTACTTTGTTCACATGTGCCGTATTTATTTTGGGTTATTATGTAATGGTAAGGTCATGATTGTAGCGCCTTCTTCAAAATCACGCTTAATTTTAAAGCCAAGATGCTTAGCAAGACTGATCATGCCCAAGTTTTCGGGCAAGGTTATTCCTTCTATGGTCCCGACACCCTTGGCTCGACAATAGTCGATCGCTGCGTTCATGAGCAATTTGCCAAGACCTAGCCCATGACTATCTGAGCGGACTATGACAGAGAACTCAGCACTGATGTTATCTGGATCCATCAATACCCGAGATACGCCTAAGGTACGATGTGCACTTTTATATCTTTCACTAATGATAAAGGCCATTTCTCTGTCGTAGTCGATTTGAGTCATCTTTGCTAGCTGCTCGTGTGTAAATTGAGGCAGCTGCCCAAAGAATCGGCTGTATCTATCCTCTTTACTCAAAGATTGGTCAAACTCTTGATGGCTTCGTTCATCTTCAGGCTTGATGGGTCTTAAAGTGGCTACTTGACCATTTTTCAATGTGATTTCGCGTTCTAACTCTTTTGGATAAGGTTTAATGGCGAGCCGTTTTCTATTCGCCATCGGTTGATAGGGTGAAAGCGTAATTTGGGCATCTAGTACCAAAAATTGTCCGGCACTTGCCAAAATTGGATTCAGCTCCAAACTGCCAATATCTGGTTGCTCGACGATCATTTGAGATACTCTGGTAAGCAAGGCACATAGGCGGTACTTATCCACTTTGTCAGGTAAAGTACGTTCTTTGAGTACGCCTTTGTCATGGGCTGCGGCAATTAAATACTTTGCCAAGTTCATGTTTAACGGCGGTAAAGCCACAGCAGCTTGGGAAAAGTTTAAAGCCGTACCAGCTTCTCCGAGCAAAATAACAGGCCCCACGTCAGGTTCTGTTTTGATGGCAATCCGTAACTCTTGCGTACCTGCCCTCGAAGCCATGCGCTGCAGTGAAAAACCTTCTATGGCGGCATCTGGATAGGTTTTTTTAATCCGCAATAACATGGCGAAGGCGGTTTGCTCAACCTCATTTCCGTCGTTCAAGTTGAGCACGACACCACCTACCTCAGATTTAGAAGGGATTGCAGGGCTAATCAGTTTAAGTGCAACCGGATATCCAAGTTGCTCAGCTTGTTCTCTTGCATCGCTTGGCGTCAGGGCCACTTCTGTTTCAATACATTCAATGCCATAGCAGGATAAGATTTGAGAGGACAAGTGTGTCGAGAGATAACGATGCCCAGATGCTAAATAGTCTTTAATGTGTTGCTTAGCCACGGTGCTGTTAATCAAGTCATCTTGAATAATTGATTCAGGAGTTTGTGTTAAGTGTTTTTGGTTTCTTCTGTATGTGATTAAGTGCATAAATGCACTGACGGCGCCTTCAGGTGTACGGTAAGTTGGAATGTGGCTTAAGACACAAATGTCCCTCGCAGATCTTGCCGCCTCTTCCCCCATAAAATTAGTCATCACAAATGGTCTTGCCATTTTAGGAATTTTTTCGAGTGTTTGGGCAATAATTTTTGCATATGCACTGCTCGGCGCCAGTGCTGAAGGTGTATGAATGATCAATAGGTTTTTTACTTCATCTGCTTTGAGTAATATTTCTAGTGCTTGTTGATATCGCTCAGGTGATGAGTCGCCAAAAATATCAACTGGGTTATCGGTTTGAGAAGATTGCGGCACGATCTGTTTGAGGGCTGCGATGGTCTGCTCACTCAACGTTGCCAATTTGCCTGAGCGCATTAATAGCGTATCCACGGCCATAATACCTGGCCCACCACCATTAGTGAGAATGGTCAAGTGTTCCACTTTTAGCAGTTTAGGGTGAAGCGCCAACGTTTGTGTTGCAGCAAAAAGCTCTCGTAGGTCATTGACTCTCAACATCCCGGCACGTTGGAACATCGCATCATACACGGCATCATCCGATGTTTTTCCACCAGTATGGTTGTAAGCTGCTTGTGCACCAGCCAAGGTACGGCCAGTTTTAATTGCAATCACCGGTTTATTGAACGCAGCGGCCCTTGCAGCGGAAATAAAACGCCGTACATCTTTTATGTTATCGATATAGAGCAGTATGGCTGAAGTTTTTGCATCTCTGGCGAGATAATCAAGCAGTTCATCAAAGTCAATGTCAACACAATCTCCTACAGAGATAAAGTGGGAAAAGCCGATGTGTTTGTTTTGAGCCCAATCCAGAATGGTAGAGCAGACCGCAGCAGATTGTGAGACAAAAGCCAGTTTGCCAGGCCTTGCCACCGTATGTGAAAAGCTGGCATTGAGGCCAATATGGGGCAGCATGAGCCCAAGGCTATTTGAACCAAGTATCGTCACACCAGCTTGGTGAGCGACATGTTGCAGCTGTGCTTTATGTTCGCTGTCTAGTCCAGCAGCCACGACAATTGCATGTTTACATCCAAGTAGGCCTAGTTCTTCGATAAGTTGGCCAAGGGTGTTCTTGTTTGTGCAAAGAATGACAAGGTCAGGTGTGTATGGCAAGCTCTTGATGTTTGGGTAAGCTAATACGCCTTGTACTGCCGTATATTTTGGCGTAACGGGCATTATTGGTCCCTTAAAGCCACCTTGTAGGAGATTCCGCATAACAACATTACCCGCACGCGCAGGGTTGCTGGAGGCGCCTACCACCGCAACGGAGTTTGGATTAAAAAATTGCCCTATGCGTTTTACACTCATGTCTACTCCTTTGATTTCTAAGCGACCAAGGTATGCATTGGACTATGACTTTAACATGTCTGGGGGATAATTCGAGCGGATAAATCAATTACTTTGATCTGACCCGCGTTGGGCAGTCAGATAAAAGCTGAGCGGGCGCAAGCACTTAAAACTTGCGCCTAAAGACGCAGAATTAAACCTTGAAGCGTGACACGTCCTCCTGCATTTTATGTGCGTCGTACTCTAAAGCTTCACAGTTTTTGCAGTTTTCGCAGGAATCTACATACAACTGCTCGGCAGAAACCGAAATATTCGCAGCGGCATCTTCAACGCCTTGCACCGTTGCCATTTGCTCTTCTGTTGCCCCTGCGATTTGGATGACCATATCACGAATTTTATCCATGGCCAGTTTGTTTTCGTCCATGCTTTGCTGCGCATCGGTAATGCCTTCATACATTTTCTCACTCAAGCTTAAGCTGGTTTGCATTGCATGCTCCGACTCGGTTACTAGGCTTTGGAGGCTATGTATCATGCGCTCAATCTCCACGGTGGAGCTTTGAGTTCGTTTGGCGAGGGTTCTAACTTCGTCAGCCACAACGGCAAAGCCTCTGCCACTTTCACCTGCACGAGCGGCCTCAATTGCAGCATTTAAAGCTAGGAGGTTGGTTTGCTCGGTGATACCTCGTATCACGGAGGTGACACTTTCGATTTCTCCACTTGCTGAAGAAAGCTGCTGCATGAGTTGGCTATTTTGATTGATGTGACCAGTTAACTCTGACATGTTGTTATGTGCGCGATGCATAATTTCAGAGCCTCTCGCCATGTTTTCGTCCGCTTCGTTAACGTTATTTTGCACCGCGACGCTGTTTTCTGCGATCAGGGAGACAGCTTGTACGAGTTCGCTTACTGCTGTTTTTACCGCATGCGTATTATTTTTTTGCTCCTCAATCGCTTGCTGCGAGCGCTTTGTGACTTCGACGGATTGATGGGCACCAGTTTCAACGGTCTCGCCGGTGTGTTTTATCTCTCGAACAATGTTGGCAGTGGTATCAATAAATTGATTAACCGAACCGGTAAACTCGGTGACTTCATCTTGCCCCCGTAGCTCAATATGATGGGTTAGGTCACCTTCACCATGGCTGATTGTGGCCATGTTAGCGTTGGCGGCTTTCAAACGATTGACTATGCGGTAACCTTTCCACAGCAGTAGTCCGGCAATGATGGTGGTAAGTATGGTCGCCAGTGCCATCCCCTGACTCTTCGCTGTTCCCAACTCAGTATGAATATTTTGATCTATCTGACCTGAGAGTTGATTCATGGTGCTTTCAACTTTATGAATGCTGTTTCTCAATTCACCTCTTAGGCCAGAATCTGAATCTAAGCCCCTTTCCATTAATGCTTCGGTGAGTGCGCGGGCGGTGTTTTCAAATTTTGTTAAGTCATTTTGACCTTCACTGAATTGGTCATTGAAATACACTTTCATCACGGCCAGCTGCTGGGTAACCTCTTGCTTGGTTGACATGTTTAAATTAGTTTGAAAATCATTTTCCAGTAGAACAAGCCGTAACGCCTTACTCATTGCCGTAATGTCTCCAATGTTCGTAAGAGACTCATGCAATGCGATTTCGGCTTGGTTGAACTCTGCGCGCAGTCCTTGTGTTGGAGATAGGCCTATTTTTCGGTCAAGCGCAACCAAATTTCTAAGGTTAAGCTCGTAGCTAGATAAATCTTTTTTTGCCGTGACTAATTCTTGTTTTAGACTTTCTGGCAATTGTGTGCTGAGTGCTTGCATGTTGGCGCGCATTTTCGTGATACGCGCATCAAATTTGTCAACGTACTTTTCATTCTTGCGCAGTAAAAAGTCTTTTTCATGGCGCCTCAGCATCAGTAAGTCATTGCTAATTTCTTTACTTTTTGCGAGCCGCTGGCCCAAAGACGCAATGTGTGTGGTTTCGTACCAAAGCACGCCAACCATACAAAACATTGCGAGCATAACTAATGAAGAAAGTAATATAAAAGTCTGGCGAATGGTCATTATCTACTCCTTTAACCTTGTTGCTCCTAACAACAAAACTTAGAACAGAATTTATAAAATACCAATTTGAAGTCAGATTTATTGAAGTTATTTGTCTAACCACTTGTTCATCGCTGCTTCATATGAGCTTTTTATTACATTTTCATTACATTTATACCCAAGTGAAACCCACTCGTTTGAAAACCCTTGGGGTACCGGAGTACTGGGGTCACCGTGCATGACCTTGAAGCACCTGTCTCCCTGTCTATACTCCGTAAAGATCTGATTTTGCGTTTCAATTTTTGGAATTTTCAATATGTCAGCTGTGTGCGATGTGGGTACGGTGATGCGGCCAATATTGTGTGTATGGGTGGGTGGTTGGTGTGTACGCTGGGTCGTGTTTAGTTCGGCTTGCTGGGCTTTGAATGCCTCTAACCCCAGGTATGGATCGAGTTGTTTAAAATGGGGTTGGCCAGATTGTTCCTTATCCTCTGCCGAAGTAAGTTCCGGTGAGGGGCTAAGATGATCAGATTGAGGTACTTGCTTAAAAGTGTCAGACTCGATTAACTGACTTTGCTCTGGCTCTGGCTCTGGCTCTGGCTCTGGCTCTGGCTCTGGCTCTGGCTCTGGCTCTGGCGTAGCTGAAAGGGCCGAGGGGTCGGTATCCTCAATCACCAAATAGGTTTTCATCGTGGGTTCTGGCACAGGCTGTGATGAAATGATTATTACCTCAGAAAGCGCGAATAGCACAAGTAAATGTGCCGCGATGGAAAAGAGTATCGTTTTTAAAGTTCTATGCACTGATTTCCGTTTCCTTAACGTTAGTGTGCAATCCTTTTCTGGGGATCTGGATAGTGCATATGACCTGTCAGACAGTGGTTAGTTCAATTCGAATTCAGCTGCGACCGCCTCTAAAATAATGGTTTCTCTTCGCAATGACTGTCCTTTCTTATCACTGTTTGCCATGGCATGACGGTTGTGTGCGATAGCTTCTTGGATAGGCAGCCAAATAGGGCGCATACCATTCGCTTGCTCATAAGACTCCATTTGTGGTTCGGTAAAGTCACCACAAATTTCCACTAAGAAGCAATGCGAGATAATTTTTACAGTGTCAAAGTCTGACTTATACCAGTGTTGATATTCTTCATATACACCATATGGTTGAATATTGATTACTGACTTGGCCCCAGTTTCTTCTAGAAGTTCTCTCGCCAGAGCAGACTCGATATTTTCATCCTCATCAATTCCACCACCTGGAAGGGTATAATCATCATAGCGAGCGGTGTATAGAAGTAATATTTCATTGCCTCGAAGTACAATTGCACGTGCCGCTTGCCTTTCAAAACAAGAACCGGGCAACGGCTTTGCGGGTGTCAAATTGAGTTGTTTCATAGGTATCAGGGTATTGAATCAATGCAGGGTGGCGATACTACCACACCTGCATTTAGAATGTTTGCTGATTGGCTAAAAAGGCACAGGGTAGGTTTTGAGAATCGTGTCAATCTCAGCAAGGGCTTCAGGGGGTAACGGTTGCTCAAAGGCGGTGATATTCTCTTTTAACTGCGTCATATTCGTCGCACCAATGATCGTTGAGGCTACGCCATCCACTTGATCACACCACGCCAGAGCTAACTGCGCAGTAGTCAAGTGGTGTTCATGGGCAACTTCTTGGTAGGCAGCGGTGGCTTGTTGAGAGTATTGAGTGTCTCTAAAGAGTCCGTGGCGCTGCATTAAGGTCCAACGGCTACCTTCAGGTCTCGCACCGCCAAGGTATTTACCGCTAAGTAACCCCCCAGCAAGCGGTGACCAAGGTAAATAAGCAATGTCTTCATTGACGCAGTTCTCAAGTAAGTATGGCCAATCTTTTTCATGCAGTAAGTTAAATTCATTTTGAATAGATACTGGCCTCTCGATGCCTGCCTGTAAGCAAAGGTTAAGGTAGGTATTTAAGCCCCAAGGTGTTTCGTTAGACAAGCCCCAATGTTTAATTTTTCCTGCTTGAATACAGATTTGGAGCCCCTCTAATATCCCTGCCATTTCTTCTAGTTGTTGCGTTTTACTGACGGCATGTAAGTCCAGCATACCGTGCCAATGTTTACCAAAATGAGGAGATGTTCTATTTGGCCAATGTAATTGATATACGTCTATGTAGTCGGTGTTCAATCGTGCCAGAGAATGCTCTACCGCTTCGATAATTGCCTGTTTGTCAATGGGTTTACCACCTCGGACCCAATCAAGCCCTGCACCTGCAATTTTGGTCGCTAAAACTATATCTTGGCGTTTTTCTGCGTGACGTTTTATCCAGTCGCCAATGATTTTTTCTGTTTTACCGTAAGTTTCAGGTGAGGGGGGCACTGCGTACATTTCTGCCGTATCAATAAAGTTGATCCCTTGACTCAGTGCATAATTTATTTGTTCGTCAGCGTCATGCTGGTTATTTTGTAACCCCCAAGTCATACTCCCCAAACAGACACGCGAAATTTTTATAGACGTGTGACCTAATTGGCTGTACTTCATACATACTCCTTGCAAAGGTGGACTGATTTAATCTGATAGTGTAGCCAACATTAACTTGCTACAGATAAAAAGCTATAACAGCAGTGTAGAGCATTTCAACCTGATCTGCCGAGCTTTGTCTCGAACAAAAATAAGTTGAGCGGAAATTCGTTTTCTCACAATAAAGGCAGGGAGGAATAGGAGGCTTCTAGCTGGATACGACGTAGTGCTGGACAAACACAAAATGAACTGTCAGTATACTGTATATATAAACAGTTTTGTATGGTCGCATCTGTGAGAAAGTTTATTCATATTGATATGGATTGTTTTTACGCTGCTGTTGAGATGCGTGACAACCCTTCACTGGCCAACGTGCCAATGGCAATTGGAGGCCGCAGTCATCGGGGCGTTTTGTCCACTGCCAATTATATCGCGCGCGAATATGGTGTGCGTTCTGCAATGTCGAATTACAAAGCTAAACAATTATGCCCTCAATTGGTTATCGTACCTGGGCGGATGCAAGTTTATAAGGAAGTATCCCAACAGATCCGTGCGATTTTTGCAAAATATACAGATCTGGTTGAACCTTTATCACTTGATGAAGCTTACTTAGATGTTACCGAATGTTTCGCGTGTCAGGGCAGTGCCACACTAATTGCACAACAGATCCGTGCAGAAATTTACCATGAAACCGGCCTCACAGCATCGGCAGGGGTTGCGCCAATTAAGTTTCTAGCAAAGATCGCAAGCGATGAGAACAAACCCAATGGTCAGTGTGTTATTACGCCACACAACGTCCATGAGTTTATTGATACACTACCTTTAAAAAAGATACCTGGGGTAGGTAAAGTGACCCATGAAAAGCTGCTAGCATGTGGTTTAGTGCATGGTAAAGATATAAAAGCACTGACACTCGATGAAATGGCAAATCGCTTTGGCAAGTTTGGACAGGTGCTTTGGCGCCGCTGTCAAGGTATTGATGAAAGGGGGGTGGAAACTTCGCGTGTACGTAAATCAGTGGGGGTTGAGACAACCTTTGAAAAAGACATTCAAGACCTTGCTACATTGAAATCTATATTATGTGAAAAGCTCATTCCTGAGCTTGTAAAACGCAGTGCTGCGTATCAGTCTGAACGTGAATTTACTAAATTGGGGGTAAAGGTAAAGTTTTATGACTTTACGCAAACGACCAAAGAGTGCCAATTTCATGAAATTGACCAAGACATTTTGTGCACTTTATTGGCGCAAGCAGTAGCACGCCATGGTAGCAAACCAGTTAGGTTAGTAGGGGTACAAATTGGCTTGGGAGAAACGCCGAGCAATCAGGTACAAATGGGATTGTTTAATTAAACAATTTTTTCTTACAGAGGTGGCTATTCAGCAAAGTGATTTAATGCGACTAAAATATAACAGATTTTATCCTCAACCGTGTTAAAGTGATGTTAATACAACAATAACACAGAGGACACCCCATGCAATCTATCATGATAGTGTTGTTTGGTATCTTGGGTATGCTGTTTGGCTGGTTTGTATACTCCAAGTTTATTGCTACTAAGATCTTCAAAATGGATGACGATTTTGTCACTCCCGCCCACGAATTAAATGACGGTGTTGACTATGTCCCTACAAACAAAGTGGTACTTTGGGGGCATCATTTTACGTCCGTTGCAGGAGCTGCGCCAATTGTCGGCCCTGCCATTGCTGTTTATTGGGGTTGGGTACCCGCTGTACTTTGGGTCGTTATTGGTACGATCTTTTTCGCTGGGGTGCATGATATGGGCGCGCTGTGGGCCAGTGCGCGTCATAAGGGTAAATCCATGGGGGCACTCTCTGAAAGTGTGATTGGCAAACGTACCCGATCTTTGTTTATGATTGTTGTATTTCTCGTATTGCTCATGGTTAATGCGGTATTTGGGGTGGTAATCGCCAATTCATTTGTCGCGAATCCTCAAGCCGTATTTCCAGCTTGGGCGGCCATTGTTGTCGCGCTGATTATCGGCCAGTTATTGAAACGTAAAGTTCCTTTGGTCCCTCTATGCTTGGTAGGCGTCGCGATTTTGTATGCAACAATCTATGCAGGAAGTGGTATGCCCATTGCGTTACCTAGCGAGTTGTTCGGGTTAACAGACAAAGCCAGTTGGATTGTTATTTTGTTTGTGTACGCCGCTGTAGCTTCACTGCTACCTGTTTGGATGTTGTTGCAACCAAGAGACTTTATAAACGGCATGCAGTTGCTCGTTGGTTTAGTGTTACTTTACGGTGCTGTATTTATGGTGATGCCGGATATTACAGCGCCCGCATTTAATACCCAAACCGCGATAGATACACCCAGTATTATCCCATTGTTATTTGTGACCATCGCATGTGGCGCGGTGTCAGGTTTCCACGGTATTGTTTCATCGGGTACAAGCTCTAAGCAGCTGAACAAAGAGACGGATGGTCGTTTTGTCGGTTATCTTGGGGCAGTGGGAGAAGGCTCCTTGGCGCTCATCACGCTGGTTGCGGTAAGCGGGGTTATGCTGGCCGTTTCTCCTGAAGAGTGGCACGAAATATACAGTCATTTAGGGGCTGGGTCAGTAGGTGCATTCATCCAAGGTGGCGCTAATTTAATAAGTACAGGTTGGGGCTTGCCTGCGGAAATAGCCTCGACTTTGTTGGCCGTCATGGTGGTGCTTTTTGCTGGCACGACAATGGACTCTGGTGTGCGCCTGCAGCGGTATATAATTCAGGAATGGGGCGACATTTACAAACTGCCTGTTTTCAAAAATGGCATTGCTGCCACACTTATCGCGGTGGGCTGTTGTTTATTATTGGCCTTTGGTGCTGGTGGCGCATCCGGGAGTGGCGGTATGATTATTTGGCCATTGTTCGGCTCAACCAATCAGATCTTAGCCAGCCTAACCCTATTGGTCATCTCGGTATATTTAATCAAATTAGGCCGACCAGCTAAATTTACGCTTATTCCCATGACTTTCGTGATCTTAATGGCATTTTTCGCAGGCTTGATTAAACTGGGCGAATACTATGAAAAAGGAAATTGGCTATTAGTTGGCTTAGACATTGTTGTCCTCGTTGTCAGCGTCTTAGTGATGTTGGAGGCTTGGAGCGTTGTAAGTAAACTGAAAAATACACCGCAAAGTGCATCAGACAGTAAAGAATCGGGCATCTAGCTTGGTTCTTTTTGATAAATAACCGATAATCGGCCCTTTCATGATAAGAAAAAGGGCCTTTTTTATGTCTTTTCCTCTCTCTCTACCAGCCGTTAGCTGGCAGCAAAATGACGCGGATGCCGTAATTGTAATAACTTCAGACGTTACGCAGCTTGGTGATGAACAGCTCAATCGTATAGCAGCACCTTATCTGGCTGTTGATGCTAGACTCACTAGCCAAGCTAGTGTGCTATTAGCAGACGGCGTACCAGGAAAGCGCCTTATTGTCGCACCTACGGGTCCTGTCAATAGAGACTTTGACGATGTACGCCGTTTCTTCGAAGCCGGTCAAGCGGGTATTGCACAGGCTAAAGCTGCGGGTGCGACGAAACCTGTAATTGTGCTGGCAGGTGTACCGCATGCCGAGCGTTACCAGAATGCATTGCAAGTTGCTTTTTTAGGCGCGTGTCAATCACTTTGGCAACCCCTTGAAGCGCGTGAATATCGCGGTGAACAGATTGAACCAGTTGAACAAATTTTTCTTGTGGGCGCTGATGAAACGCTTTGCTCACAGCTAAATGCCATTGCAGCAGGTCAATATGCGGCACGTGATCTTTGTGGTACTGAGCCAGAGCGTATGGCACCACCACGTTTCGCAGATTACTGTGTCGAATTATTTAAAAATACACCGGTAAGCGTAGATGTGATTTCTGACAGAGCCACCATTGACCATGACTATCCAATGCTTGGGACGGTTGCACGCGCTTCTTATGCTGTAGAACGTCATCATCCACGCGTTGTAAAAATGGAATATGTTCCGCAGGGTGATGTCGAGCGTACGCTCATGTTTGTAGGTAAAGGCCTTGTTTATGATACGGGTGGAGCGGACCTAAAGGTAGGTGGCTTCATGGCAGGTATGAGCCGTGACAAGGGCGGGGCGGCCTCTGTTGCTGGCTTTATGAAAGCTGTTGCTGAATATCAGCCGAAAGGTGTGAAAGTGGTTGCTTATCTAGCGGTCGTCAGAAACTCAATTGGCTCGGATTGTTTTGTACCAGATGAAATTATCGAGACGCGTGAAGGCGTGCGCGTGCGTATTGGAAATACGGATGCTGAAGGCCGCCTTGCAATGGGTGATCTGCTAAGTGAGATGAAAGATTTGGCTAAGTCGGAGGTAAACCCAGAGTTATTTACTGTCGCCACCCTGACAGGCCATGCTGCACGTGCCATGGGACCTTACAGTGCTTATGTTGAAAATGGCCCAGCCCGTGCAAATGCAGTATCACGATTGATTGCCGATCAAGGTGATCTATGGGCTGACTGTGCGGAAGTGTCTCGTAGTCGTCGTGAAGACTATGACTTCGTTAAGCCGCGTACATTGGCTGACGACGTCTTGTCGAGTAATAATGCACCTTCGGCAGTGACAGCGCGTGGCCATCAATTCCCAATGGCGTTTTTAGCGATTGTGGGTGGTTTAGACAAACATGGTTGTGATTCGGAACAGCCTCTACCTTATGTCCATATGGACATTGCAGGCAGTGGTGTTGAAGGTGGCGACTGGCAACATGGTAAGCCAACCGCAGCAACGGTCAGTAGCTTATTTGCACGATACTGCCTATAAGCTCAACAAGTGCCTGTAATGATTTTCAGTCACTACATTTAACTCAAAAGCAGATATCATGGGTATCTGCTTTTCTATTTGGAGTGTTTAACAATGACTTTTGAATTGGCCCCAGAACTACAACGGGATTGTATAGAACTCGCAAATTGGCCGCTTTGTAAGGTGTTACTTATGAATGATAGCCAATATCCGTGGTTTATATTAGTGCCAAAAGTCGCGGGACTGAGAGAGATTATCGACCTTGATGAGCCGCAGCAAATACAGTTTTGGCAAGAGTCAAAGCAGTTAAGTGAATTGTTAATGTCAGTGTTTAAACCGGATAAACTGAATGTCGCAGCACTTGGTAATATGGTGCCTCAATTACATGTTCATCATATTGCTCGCTTTGAACACGATGCTGCATGGCCTAAACCTGTATGGGGCGTAAATCCAGCTATGGCGTATACTGATGCTCAATTGAATGAGTTAAAAAAGGCGCTAGCTCTGTAGCGCCCTTTGAAAATTATAGTCCAAGGACTGTTTTACCTTGCTTAAAGGTGACATCTACAGGAATGTTCGCTTGGGCTAACTTCGTTAAGTCTGCTTGAAGTTCAGCTTTGATATCACCATGGGTGGCGATAAGCTGATCGACTTTTTGGTAATCTCCATCACCTTGCAGAGTGAGAATTAGGTTAGATAGTTTTGCCATGGCAGCGCCCATTTTTTCCATATCTACCTGATATAAGCCCTGGGCATTTTTAGAGAAAGCCCCTTCTTGTTTGAAGAAATTGAAGCGGATCATATTGGCTTTGCCGTGCGCACTTGAAGCACCAAAGCGCACTGAACGGAAAATACCAGCCATGAATGTTATGTAGTAGTCTTCCAGCGTACCCTCTGTAATTTCTCCTTTTTTCAGTAGCTGCTCAACCATGTATAAACCGAGAATATCAGCTTTTCCTTCTTCGATTGCACTGGCATGCTCTTGCAGTGACTGACGTACGGTACCTTTACCTGTAATGGTGTTCTTGATACCAAGGCCATGAGCGACTTCATGGAACATGGTATTGGCAAAAAAGGCGTCGAATGTAATATGTTTTCGCTGTTCTGGTACAATCAATTGATCGGCGATGGGTACTAAAATCTTATCAAACTTTGCACGCATGGCGTTTTTCAGCTGGAGTCTACGTGTCCCTTTTTCGAGCTGTACTTGCTCATCATTGGGTAAGTTAATTGCAATTGTTTTACTGCCAGCATTAGAGTGGCCAGCATAATAGACAACATCATATGCATTTAAATCAGCATCAGATCCCGGTACTTCCTGTTTGTATTTTTGAGCAACAGGTAATCCAGTTTGCAGCTCAGGTAGAAATGCCGCAAACTTTGCTAAGCGTTCACTCCAAGCGAGATCTTTTACTAACACGTAGGATTCAAATGCACTGCGATAGCCAAACAATTGGTCCTCATAGGTTTCGATGGGGCCAATAACCACATCAATAGGGTTATTTTTCATGTCCATCCAAGCGAAATCTGAGGGTTGATAGCTGTTATTCAATAGCGCGTCAGCACGTAGGTTTAAATAGTTTGCGAAGTCTTTATCCACTGCAAGGTGGCTTGCTTGTCTTAATAATTCTGCGGCTTGTTCAAGTTCAGTTCTAAACTCAGTCGCGTAGGCGGTGCTGTAAAGGTTGCCTTGTTGGTCTCTTTTGACCATCGAGTATAGACCTTGTTTATCCTTAAAATCAGCGTTGTTCAGTTCTTCTTTTGTCACATCATGTGGGTAGAATTGTGCGCCGGGTGATTTTTCTGAAAAGCTGGATAAAAAGACTTTATCACCGTCTAGGCGATCCCAAGGGCCATAATTGATGTCAGCAAAGCGGCGAACATCATGATCTGCAATACGGGAAAGGAAAGTGGCTTTATCTTCGCCAAAAGCCTGCTTCCAGAATAAATCATCCATAATTTTTGACGCATCGATCAATATCCCAATCATTTTTCTTTGATTGTCATTCAGGTGACTTAAGTCACTGGTGAGTGTGACTTCGGTATAGATGCCTAAGCGTTGTTGATCAATGTTTTGCAGCTGATAGTTGATAGGCGCTGTTGCACTTTGTTTGTTAGACTCATCCATAGGTGGTTGTGAGCACGCACTTACAAGCAAGCCTGAAGCGACTAAAATAGCAGTGGATAGTTTAGAAAGTTTCATCATTTACCCTTGAGTTTTTAGTTATTATGATTGTGAGGCTCTATGATGCTGAAAAAAGGCGTTTTGAGCAAACTGTTGAGGCAAAGTATTATTTTTTGTTTCATTGCGAGAATAATTTTTATACTTTTCTTAACTTTATCGAGAAGTTAGACGATACTTAATTAAGCTAAAAATTATAAGGCCATAGCTAAGTGGCGAATTTAAAGGACTTGACCATATGTCTACAGAAAACGCATTACTTACCATTCTTGTCGATAAAATTAATAACGATACGCTTGTCTTACCGACTTTACCTGAAGTTGCAGTGCGTGTCCGTCAGGCAGCTGATGACCCTGAAGTGAACTTGCTTCAGATGGCGGACGTAATATCCCATGATCCGGCGCTTGCGGCGCGTATGATAAAGGTTGCTAACAGTGGCTTTATGGGACGTTCTATTAAAGTCAAC
Source organism: Pseudoalteromonas sp. SMS1 (assembly GCF_021530565.1). Lineage (GTDB taxonomy): Bacteria > Pseudomonadota > Gammaproteobacteria > Enterobacterales > Alteromonadaceae > Pseudoalteromonas. The sequence continues at coordinate 179,321 of NZ_JAKGBI010000007.1, read as the reverse complement.
ACGTTAAACCAAGCCGTTACACGAATTGGTTTACGGCAAATTAAAAATATTGCGACAGCGATGGCCATGGAGCAATTGTTTGTCTCAAATAACAAGCTCATTAAAACTTACATGGACAAAGCGTGGCAAAAGACCCTTAAAGTTGCGTGCCAAGCTATTTCGACGATGGAATTTTATTTACGAATAAACAAACATACGTCATTGAACAAAGACACCATCACGTTGGCATCATTGGTGTTTAACATTGGTGTTTTACCGATTCTGACAGAGGCTGAAAAGCATCCTGAGGTATTTGCAAACCCCAGCTTTTTAGCGCACGCAATCCAGAAGCTTGCTGGTAGAATTGGGGGAGCTATCATGCGCGAGTGGGGGTTCACGGATGAATTTGTTGAAGTGGCTGAAAGTTGGGCCAACCCGAATTACAAACCTGAACATGTTTGTTACGTTGATTTTATTCGTGCAGGCGCCATTGTCGAAGGTATTTTACAGGTGTCTGATAAAGCTGCCGCGCTTGGCGTATATGAAGAGAAAGGCGTGCTGCGTTCCATTGATACATTTACCGATGACGCATACCTTGAGTTGTTAAGTGATGTGAAATCAATGTTTGCTTAGACGCAGAGCAAAAAAAAGGGCCTAAGGCCCTTTTTTTATAAATCGTCTTTATCACCGAGCTCTTTTGTTAAGTCTTCAAGTAGCTCTTTTACTTCTTCCGAAACAAGAATAAAGTCAGCATCTAGCTTAATCGCTAGGTCCTCTTTAGGAATATCGGCGTTTTGCTCTTTTAATGCGTCATTGTAGCTTACTCGTTTGATTGAACCGTCATTTTGCAATAAAAACTGCACGCGTTCACGCCAATCCAGCGCTAACTTGGTAACGCGTTTGCCATTTTCGAGGTGTAATTTAATTTCGTCACTGGCGAGATCATGCTGTTTCAGTTTAACTTGTGCACCTTCATCAGCCGCGTCTTGTAATTCGGCGTCATTGCCAATCGCAAACCCTTCAGGCGCCTCAAACTTAGTGAGCCAATCTGTTAGGAAAACGTCCAAATCATAGTTTGCAAAAGCAGGCACGATAGGTAACGTACCAAGTGATTTACGCAACAGCGCCATCATTTCTTCCGCTTTGTTAAAGCTCGCACTATTGACGATAACCCAACCACTTTCTTGATCGATAAACGCGAATTGCAAGCTAGACTTTTTAAAAGCCTGAGGCAGTAAGGTTGCGAGAATATTTTCTTTTAGCTCGTCTTTTTCTTTCTTTTTGACTGGGCGGTTTTCTTCACGCTCAATTTGCTCGACCTTTTCAGCGACCATGTCATTAACAACCGCCGCAGGTAGCACTTTCTCTTCACGTTTAGCACACAATAAAATACTGTTTTGAGAAAAGTGCGCCAAAGATTGGCCATGTTTGCCTAATGCATTTACCCAGCCAAAAGTGCTCATGTCCTGACTGCCACAAGAGCGGAAAACATCTTGCTCTAGTGCTTTTTCGAAGTCTTCTTGCGTGTACGAAACATCTTGCTTAAAACGGTAACAGATTAGGTTGCTGAACCACATATCATTTAAAATCCGAGTATGAAAAAACGACCTGCATCATAGCAAATCTATAATGTCGCGAGCAAAGACTAAAATGGTTAATTTTGCGGTGATGAAAAGCGAATTGGGCATGAGCATGTGGGCCAATTATGAATGGCCCACAATACATATCAACTAAACATGGCTTGTTGCGCTTGCATTTCTTTGGGGAATTTTATGTAGTAGGTCAGCCCTTTACCTTCTTCAGAGCTCACTTCAATGTCGCCATTGAGCGTCTGCTTTACAAGGTTAAATGTGATATGCGTACCTAAGCCACTTCCGCCTTGATCGCGTTTAGTGGTGAAAAATGGGTCAAACAGCTTCTCTAACTGTGCTGGTGAAACCCCTTTACCATTGTCCTTATAAACGATACGTACGTCGTCATTATCATCCGTTATTTGAATGTCGATCACACCTTTACTAATACCTTCAAAGCCATGTATGAGCGAGTTCATAATCAAATTGGTAAAGATTTGACTAATTGCGCCTGCTGGCAAATTAAGCGTTAGGTCGGCAGGGCAATCAATGTTGACCTCATGGGCTGTTTTTTTCAACTTAGGATGCAAAGAGCGTAGCACCTCGCCCAAATATTGATTGAAATTTATGGTCCTCACTGCTTCACTGGCCTGATCAACAGCAATCTGCTTGAAGCTCGCGACTAATTCAGAAGCGCGTGCCAAATTGTTGGTTAACAAGCTAGTACTTTGCTTCGCTTCGTGCATAAACTCTTCTAAGGCTTTTGGCGAAAGAGTTTTTTCTTTATATGCTGCCTCGAGTTGATCCAATCGTTCTTGTAAGAATGATGTTGCGGTCACCCCAATCCCTACTGGTGTGTTTATATCATGAGTAATCCCCGCCACTAAACCGCCAAGTGCAGCCATTTTTTCGGAGCCAACCAATCGCTCCTGCGCCATGTTGAGCTCTTCAACGTACTTTTCCAGTTCGTTTTGTTTAGTGAGTAACTCTTCTTCAGTTTGACGTCGCAGATCAATCTCTTCGGTGAGTGTGAGTTTCTGTTTTTCGAGTTCGTATTTTTGCTGTTGCAGATCCATCATGGCTTGACTGAGATTTGAGGTTTTTCTAGCAACCTCTTGTTCAAGCTGGATATTATGTTGGTCAAGTTTTTCGTTACTGATTATGAGCTCTTTTTGGGTTTGGTCGAGTTGTTTACGATACTCAGCGACCTTATCAATCAGCTTGTTGAACGCCTCCTCCATGACTTTCAGCTCGTTGCGTTCAGTTGTATCAATATCAATTTTGTGCCCATCTACGTTGTCGACTTCGAAATCTTCTATCTGCTCCGTTAGATCAGTCAGTGGCTCGGTTAGTAATTTTCTGAATGCGAGCAAGAATAGAATAATGAGGAAGGTTGTCTTGACCATCGCATTACCGATTAAAAAGTAAATGGAGATCATGATGCGGCTAAATACCACTTCCCGGCTTGAGAAGAGAGTGACATCTCCCACTTGCGTCGCGCGTCCAGAAAACTCAAATATCAGGGGAAAGGTATACCCGAATAAACCTGATGGCGTGTCTTCAATTAGCGCTTCTTCTTGAACAAGTTGCTGACTGTATAATTCGTGGATATTGAGTGACCGACCTAATTGGGAAATGATCTCGCCACTGTCATCACGCACAATAATCCCTTCTATCATAGGGATGGCCAGTAAGCCCTCTGCTGTGGTGACTGTTTGCTTGGTATTGAGTTCCCAAATGGCACGAGTTAAGCTGCGGCTAAACGTCTTTTGCAGCATGGTTAGCTCATTGCGGATATAGTCTTTGGTATTCACATATTCTGCGACAACTTGTCCACAAGTCACCACAAAGGTTAGTAAGAAGTAAACTGACAGAACATTTGTGAGCAGTTTTTTCGACAGACTTTTCTGTAGCATGGAGTATTCTTAGCTCCTGACAACCAAGTTAATGCGCGCGTATTAAACTTAAAGTTAGCCAATAAACGGCTAAAAATAAATGTTTATCTTGCTATCTTTACAACATACAAGCAGATATAAAAAACTTACTGGATGTTGATTATTGTGTTATAAGATTAGAACAACAATAACGTTTATTTGTTACTAGAACAATAAAGATTTACCTTCTTATGAGCTATTCTGTGTTAGTGTGCGACGATTCAACTGTTGCCCGTAAGCAAGTGGTGCGCTGTCTAACATCAAATCTTGATGTAGATGTGTGTCAGGCCAAAAATGGCCGTGAGGCACTAGAAATATTGCAAAAATCGCAAATCGATTTGCTGTGTTTAGATTTGACCATGCCCGAACTTGATGGCGTTGGCGTGCTTGAAGCGATAAAAGCGCATAAAATTGAAACTTACGTCGTAGTGATCTCTGCAGATATCCAAGTTCAAATGAAGACTAAAGTTGCGCAGCTTGGCGCCATGAAGTTTTTAGAAAAACCAGTTAAAGCCGACCAGCTCCTCGCTTTGTTGAGCGAATATGGTATCCGTTAGATAGCTTTTCCACTTCCTTGTACGTATCTTGAACTTTTTGCATATTTAATTTACTCCATGCTGCTTGACAGATTGACCAAGGATCAGGCAGTCTAGTTCAGGTAAGCAATTTTTAAACAACTTTGAACTAGGTTAATCAAAGAAACTATGAACCGAATTACACGTAACGTGACAATTATTATTACGACCACCATCCACACTGGATAGTGGCATAGGTCCGTGCGTAATTATAAAAGGCCTGTGCTCACCAAGAGCACAGGCCTTTTTCGTTTTAGGAATGAGGAAAAACACAGTATGCGAGTTTTAAAATTTGGGGGCTCATCATTAGCAGATTTTGACTGTCTGCGACGAGTACAATCTCTTGTAGCAAATTACAGTAGTGGCAGTGCCGTGATCGTTCTGTCTGCGCCTGGTGGTATGACTGATCAATTGGTCGAGTTAGCTGAGTACGCGGCAAGAGGAGAGAACTATGACGCGCTTTGGGTCGCATTTGAATCCCGATGCAAGACACTAAAAGCGGCAGTCGAATCTGAGTTCGGCGCGGTAATTGGATGGCCAGAGCTAAGCCTATTGCAAGATAAGTTGGCCGGCGTCAAGCTGCTCAAGCAATGTCCTGATGCTGTGAATGCGTTTGTCATCAGCTTTGGTGAACGGATCAGCGTGGCGTTAATGGTGAGCATGTTGAAGGACCAAAAAGCGCAGGCATTGGATGCTACCCACTGTATTAAAACTCAAATGCAATACTTAGATTCTGAGGTTGACTTAGAGCGAACCAAGCAGGCGCTCATGCAACAACTGCACTCTTGTGAATCAGGGTTATATATTTTAGCTGGATTTACGGGCAGCAATGACTCAGGTGAACTGACGACCTTGGGAAGAAATGGGTCAGACTACTCGGCGGCAGTTGTTGCAGCAAGTATCAATGCCAAGATCTGCCAAATTTGGACGGATGTGGATGGTGTTTACAGCGCAGATCCTCGCCTCATTAAAAAGGCAACCAAAGTGTCAAGGCTGTCTTATAAAGAGGCGATGGAGTTAGCCTATTTTGGGGCGAAAGTTTTACACCCAAAAACAATTTTACCGTGCGCGAAAGCAAATGTACCTTGTGAGATCAAAAACACACATGATCCAGATGTACCAGGCTCACTCATTTCGGCACAAAGTGACAATGAATCACCGGTTAAAGCGTTGTCGAGCTTAGATAAGCTTGCCATGTTGACGGTGTCAGGGCCTGGAATGAAAGGCAAGGTCGGCATGGCAGCTCGGGTCTTCTCTGCCTTAGCCAATGACAATGTGTCGATTGTATTGATCACACAATCATCTTGTGAATTCAGTATTAGCTTTTGCGTGCATGAGCAAGACTTGCCTCTCGCTATGCGCGCGTTACAAACGGCCTTTGAATTAGAAACTAAAGCTGGCTTGATTGAGCCTATTGAAGTGCAGAAAGATCTCGCGATTGTGACGTTAGTCGGGGACAACATGCGTTCACATAAAGGCCTAGCTGCTAAGTTTTTCGCATCCTTGGCGCAGGCGCAAGTGAATATTGTGGCGATTGCGCAAGACTCCACAGAAAGCGCCATTTCTGCGGTAGTCTCAGGTGCTTTGTGCAAAGACGCGATGAAGGTTTGCCACGAAAACTTTTTCACGCATGTGCCTTCAATCGACGTGTTCTTACTGGGCTGTGGTTTAGTGGGCGCAGAACTGGTTCAACAGCTAGAAAAACAACAACATTGGCTAGCGAACCGCAATATTAAATTAAATTTGTATGGGGTGGCGAATTCTAAAAAATGCCTGCTGTCACCCGATGGTATTGAGTTTAACGCTTGGCAAGCGCAGTTGGCTGCCTCTGAGATGTCTTTTTCAATTGACCAATTAGAGCGATTTGTCAAAGCCAACCACTTGATTAACCCTGTGATCGTGGATTGCAGTTCTTCTCAGCTTCTGGCCGATCAATATAGTCAATTTTTGGAAACTGGGTTCCATGTTGTTGCAGCGAATAAAAAAGCGAACACTGGCGACATGGCTTATTACAGACAGCTCAAACAAGCTGCGGTTAACTCAGGAAGAAAGTTCTTGTACGAAACTAACGTCGGCGCAGGGTTGCCTGTGTTAGATAATTTACAGTTATTGTTCGGAGCTGGCGATGAATTATTGTCCTTCAGTGGTATTTTATCGGGTTCCTTGTCCTACATGTTCGGCGCGATAGAAGATGGGCTTACGCTGTCTGAAGCGACACTGCAAGCAAAACAAAATGGGTTTACAGAGCCTGATCCAAGGGATGATTTATCGGGGACAGATGTAGCTCGAAAACTACTGATCATTGCGCGCGAAGCAGGCCTTGAACTGGAACTAGATGATATTGAGGTCGAGCCTGTTGTACCTGATGACTTTGCAAAGGGCACCGATGTAGATGCGTTCATGGCACGCTTACCAGAGCTAGACGCTGTATTTTCTGACAGAGTAGACAGTGCGGCAAGTGAAGGCAAAAAGTTGCGCTATGTAGGGAGCATTGTGGATGGTAAATGTCGTGTTGGTATCGAGGCTGTCGACGCGCAACACGCACTATTTGATATTCGCGACGGTGAAAACGCATTGGCTATTTTAAGTCAATATTACCAGCCTAAACCGTTTGTTATCCGTGGTTATGGTGCCGGTGCCGAAGTCACTGCTGCTGGCGTATTCGCGGATATATTAAAGACATTATCAAGATAAGGAAGACACAATGAGGACATTTTTTGCACCTGCATCAATTGGCAACTTTTGTGTCGGCTTTGATTCTTTGGGGGCGGCATTAGCTCCTTTGGGTGAGCAATTGTTGGGAGATATTGTTCACATAGAAGAAGCTGAACAAGATGAGTTTAGGTGTATTGGAGAGTATGCAGATAAATTACCCAGCAATCAGGAAGAAAACTTGGCCTATCAATGTTTGTCGCACTTTAGGGCGCATGTAAATGCAGATATGCCCAATGTGTCATTAACATTAGAAAAGCGATTGCCAATAGGCTCAGGTCTGGGGTCTAGTGCATGCTCAGTCGTTGCCACATTTGCCGCGCTGAATGCATTTAGCCAAACTGCGCTATCTCAGGTTCAAATGATAGAATTGATGGCTGATTTTGAAGCAAAAGTCAGTGGTGCACGCCATTACGATAATATAACGCCTTGCTACTTGGGTGGTTTACAATTGACCTCTGAGATAGTACCGGATCGTGCAATCGCTCTGCCAACAGGCGCTGATTGGCATATTGTCGTTGCTTTCCCAGGGTTTGCTTTGAATACCGCGAAAGCGAGAGCAGTGTTACCAACGCGCTTAAATCTCGGTCAAAGTGTCACGTTTGCGCAGCGGTTGGCTGCCTTCACCGCGTTACTGCAACAACAGCGCTTTAATGAGGCTGTACAGCTCATGCAGGATGAGATAGCAGAGCCCAGTCGTGCCCCATTGATTCAAGGTTACAAAGAAGCACAGTTGAGTTTACCCGAGCTGGGTGCTGATGTGGTGAGTATTTCAGGCGCAGGCCCGACGCTATTTGCACTATGCACATCACTTGATCGTGCCAAGCGCTGCGAAGACTGGCTTAACAAAAACTATGTAAACGAAAATGGCTTTAGCCATATCTGTAAATTTGACAATCAAGGCACTCGAGAGCTTACTTAAGGAATTAACATGAAGTTAGTAAATTTAATGGACCCAGAACAACAGGTTTCGTTTACAGAAGCAGTTAAAGTGGGTCTTGGTCGCAACCAGGGGGTGTTCTTTCCTAAAGCACTCTCTAAATTAACCAATATTGATGCGCTATTATCACTGCCTTTTGCACAACGCAGTGGCAGAATACTGCAGCACTTAATTGGCGACGAACTGCCAGAAGATACTATTAATGAAATGGTAGCGCGCGCGTTTAACTTTCCGGCCCCCCTTGTTCAAGTTGAAGAAAATAAATATTGCTTAGAGCTGTTTCATGGGCCGACCTTGGCATTTAAAGATTTCGGCGGACGCTTTATGTCTGAGTGTATTAGCCTATTCAGTCAAGGGGAGCGAGTGACGATTTTGACAGCCACCAGCGGTGATACTGGGGCGGCAGTCGCACATGCGTTTTATAACAAAGAAAACGTAGATGTGGTCATACTTTACCCGAAAGGCAAGATTTCTCTGGCGCAACAAAAGTTATTTACGACGCTGGGTAAAAATATTCATTGTTACGCAGTGGAAGGCAGTTTTGATGATTGTCAAGCTATTGTAAAGCAAGCCTTTTTAGACGAGGAGGTTAAGAGTAAATTGGGTCTTAATTCGGCTAATTCAATTAATATTAGCCGTTTACTTGCGCAAGTGTGCTATTACTTTGAAGCTTTTTCACAGGTGCCTGAGCAACAACGCGACAACGTTCATATTTCTGTGCCAAGTGGCAATTTTGGCAATGTATGCGCCGCTATGATAGCGGCAGCTATTGGGTTACCAGTAAAAAAACTCAGCGCAACAACCAACCAAAATGACACGGTACCGCGTTATTTGTCATCTGGAAAATGGGCGCCAAATGCGACCTTGGAGTCACTTTCCAATGCGATGGATGTGAGTAAACCTAATAATTGGCCAAGAGTTGAAAGTATGCTTCGAGAAGGTGTCTTTGATGAAGATTACTTTTATTCAAGTTCGGTATCAGAGTCGAGAACGCGAGAAGTGATGCAACAAATTAATGCTAGTGGGTATGTGGCAGAGCCACATACCGCAATCGCGTATGAAGGGCTTAGATTAAATAGTGGTGCTAGTGAGACGGGGATTTTTCTCGCCACTGCGCATCCAGCAAAATTTAAAGAGTCAGTAGAAAGTGTTTTACAACAACAGCTTGAGATGCCTAAAGTGCTGTCTGATGCGCTTGCCAAGCCTTGTTTAGCAGAAACCGTAGAAGCGGATTACAGCGTGCTTAAACAGCATATTTTCGACAAATTAGGATAAACTATTCGTCACCCTCTGCGGGTAATGCATGTACGCAAAGTACACGATTGTGTGCATGCATATTTTAATTTCAAATGTAATTGCTGTATTTCATAAATAAAATTTATGTTTAAATAAAAAAATATCATCCCCTAAAGACTGTGAAATAAATTCAATCCCTGCTTAAATATGCTCACGCAGATTTCGTAGGCAACTGGACGTAAATTGCGTACAATTGCAGACGATAAAATTAATCATACGTGCACCTAGGAGAAACCATGTTAGAACGTAACATGAATATTGCAGATTTTGACCCTGAATTACATCAAGCGATCCAGTCAGAAACGACTCGTCAAGAAGAGCATATCGAGCTAATCGCATCTGAAAACTACTGTAGCCCACGTGTACTTGAGGCTCAAGGGTCACAGCTTACTAATAAATATGCTGAAGGTTACCCAGGCAAACGCTACTATGGTGGGTGTGAGCACGTAGATGTTGTTGAGCAGCTAGCCATTGACCGCGCATGTGAACTTTTTGGTGCGGATTACGCAAATGTTCAGCCACATGCTGGTTCTCAAGCAAACGCAGCGGTTTTCCAAGCGCTACTTCAGCCGCATGATACGGTTTTAGGTATGAGCCTGGCGCACGGTGGTCACCTGACTCACGGTTCGCATGTTAATTTCTCAGGCAAAACTTACAATGCGATTCAATACGGTCTAAATGAAGAAACGGGCGAAATTGATTATGCGCAAGTTGAAGCACTTGCACTTGAACACAAACCAAAAATGATAATCGGCGGTTTTTCTGCATATTCAGGTATTGTTGATTGGGCAAAATTCCGTGAGATTGCAGACAAAGTAGGTGCATACTTGTTAGTTGATATGGCACATGTAGCGGGTTTAGTTGCTGCAGGCGTATATCCTAACCCAGTGCCACACGCGCATGTTGTGACAACAACAACACACAAAACACTGGCTGGTCCTCGTGGTGGTTTGATTGTATCAGCGTGTGGTGATGAAGATATCTACAAAAAGCTAAACAGCGCTGTATTCCCTGGTGGTCAAGGTGGCCCTCTTTGCCATGTTATTGCTGCTAAAGCCGTTGCTTTCAAAGAAGCACTAGAGCCTGAGTTTAAGGCATACCAAACACAAGTTGTTAAAAATGCACAAGCGATGGTTGCTGTACTTCAAGAGCGTGGTTACAAAGTTGTCTCTGGTAAGACAGACAACCACCTATTCCTTCTAGATTTAATCGACAAAGACATTACAGGTAAAGATGCTGATGCTGCGCTTGGTCGTGCGAACATTACAGTAAATAAAAATTCAGTTCCAAATGACCCGCGTTCTCCTTTTGTGACGTCTGGTCTTCGTATTGGTTCTCCAGCTATCACGCGTCGTGGTTTCAAAGAAGCAGAAGCGGGTGAGCTAGCGGGTTGGATCTGTGATGTGCTAGACAACATCAATGATGAGTCAGTACAAACTGAAGTGAAAGAAAAAGTAAAAGCAATCTGTGCTAAATTACCGGTTTACGCATAATTTAAGTCACAATTAGCGTTATTTTTGATATCATAAAGGCCGCAAATATGCGGCCTTTTTTATTTTCTAACATCACTCAGCGCATTTAAAACTACAGTGAACTCAGTGGATTAAATGCCAATAGCTAAAGAGCCGTAATATAGAGATTGACTAAACAGTGAGAATTTATGCATTGTCCTTTTTGTACTGCAAAAGACACCAAAGTTATTGATTCGCGATTAGTGGCATCGGGTCACCAAGTGCGTCGACGTCGTGAATGCATTGTATGCCATGAACGGTTTACGACTTTTGAAGGCGCGGAGCTACTCATGCCTAGGGTGATAAAGCAAGATGGTACTCGCGAGCCGTTTAATGAAGATAAATTATTGAATGGCTTACATAGGGCATTGGAAAAGCGACCTGTAAGTACAGAACAAATTGAAGAAGTGGTACACCAAATCAAGTCTCAAATCCGCGCAACGGGTGAACGAGAAGTAAATAGTCAATTAATTGGTGAGTGCATCATGGAAGCTTTGAAGAAGCTGGATAAGGTGGCATACGTGCGATTTGCATCGGTTTATCGCAGTTTTGAAGACATCAAAGAGTTTGGTGAAGAGATCGCGAGGCTTGGCGACTGATGACGTTTACACAAGCCGATCATGATTATATGAATATGGCCATATCACTGGCAAAGCGTGGGTTTAACACTACAACTCCTAATCCCAATGTAGGTTGTGTTATTGTCAAAGACGACAAGGTTGTTGGCCAAGGGTTTCACATTCAAGCTGGTGGACCTCATGCTGAAGTATTTGCATTGCGAGAAGCTGGCGCATGTGCACGTGGCGCAACGGCTTACGTTACACTAGAACCATGTAGTCATTATGGCCGCACACCTCCTTGTGCGAAAGGGTTAATTGATGCTGGGATCAGTAAAGTGATCTGTGCGATGGTTGATCCCAACCCTGAAGTCGCTGGAAACGGGCTCAAAATGCTGCAAGAAGCAGGTGTTGAAGTGGCCTCTGGGTTATTAGAGCAAGCAGCAAGAAGCTTAAATAAGGGCTTTTTGAAACGCATGGAATTTGGTGTTCCTTATGTAATTGCAAAATTGGCAGCTAGTTTAGATGGCAAAACCGCTTTGCAGAATGGCAAAAGTAAATGGATAACGGGGCCACAAGCCAGGCGGGATGTACAAACGTATCGAGCGCAAAGTTGTGCTATTTTATCAGGTGCTGATACGGTGTTAACTGATGATGCGCGCTTGAATGTGCGACAAGAAGTGTTGTCTGCCGATAGCAATACACTGGAGAATAACGATATTCGTCAGCCTATTCGTGTCATAATTGATACGCAAAACCGTTTAACGCCGACGCTCTCACTTTTCGAATGTCACTCTGACATTATTATTTTGCGCTCAGAGCTTGATAAAGTGCACAACTGGCCACATTTTGTAGAACAAGTCTGTCTACCCACTGCAAACAGCAAGCTCGATTTAAATGCGGTAATGCAATTTTTAGCGAGTCGAAATATTAATTTGGTGTGGTTGGAAGCCGGTGCCACGTTATGTGGCGTGATGCATGAGCAAGGCTTAATTGACGAGTATATTGTTTATTTAGCACCTAAAATCATTGGCGAAGGTGGTAAAGGCTTGTTTCAGAGTCACGTTTTAACTGAAATGGGCCAAATCAGCGAGCTTCAGTTTACAGATTGTACACAAATCGGTACTGATATTCGCATTAGCGCCATTAAGAAATAAGAGAAACTATGTTTACAGGCATTATTGAAGCAACAGGCACGCTCACTGAATTAACTCTTAAGCAAGGTGATTTAAGTGTGCGCGTTAAATCGAGTTCACTGGATATGGCAGATGTCGCGCTTGGAGACAGCATTGCAACGAATGGTGTATGCCTGACAGTCGTTGAGAAATTCACCGATGGTTTTAGAGCCGATGTGTCGAATGAAACCTTATCTTTGACACGTTTTGGTGAGTACAACATTGGACAAAAAGTCAATCTTGAAAAAGCACTCCAGCCGATTTCTCGCTTAGGTGGACATTTGGTTTCTGGCCACGTAGACGGTATTGCAACGATAGTTGCTGTCCAAGCCAATGCTCGAGCCACTGATTACTGGCTATCAGCCCCAAGTGAACTCTTAAAATACATTCCCTACAAAGGGTCAGTGGCGATTGATGGGATCAGCCTGACAGTTAATGCCATAGAAGAAAACAAATTCAAACTCACCATAGTGCCCCATACTGCACAAGAGACAACCATTGCTGATTTTAAAGTCGGCACTAAGGTGAATCTAGAAGTTGATCAAATTGCAAGATATTTGGAGCGCTTGATTCAGGGTACACAAGCGCCAGCCAGTGAATCGACTCTCACAACCAGTTTGTTGGCACAAGCTGGCTTTATAAAATAATTGCCACACAAACAAAGTAAATAATGGGAAGATTATGAGCTTAAACAGCGCAAAAGAAATCATCGAAGACATTAAAGCCGGTAAAATGGTTATCTTGATGGATGATGAAGACCGAGAAAATGAAGGTGATTTAATTATCGCGGCTGAGCATATCACGCCAGAAGCAATTAACTTTATGGCGACCTATGGCCGAGGGTTAATTTGTTTGACGATGACGCAAGAGCGATGTCAGCAACTTGACCTACCGCTTATGGTGAGAAACAACGGTGCTCAATTTTCCACGAATTTTACTTTGTCAATTGAGGCTGCAAAAGGTGTAACAACGGGGATCTCAGCGGCAGACCGAGCGCGAACTGTACAAGCCGCAGTCGCAAAAGGTGCGGTGCCAGAAGACATTGTTCAGCCTGGCCACATATTCCCTATTATGGCGCAACCTGGTGGCGTACTCACTCGTGCGGGCCATACGGAAGCAGGGTGTGATTTAGCGCGCTTAGCGGGATTAGAAGCCTCTTCTGTGATTGTAGAAATTTTGAATCCAGATGGCACAATGGCGCGACGCCCTGAACTCGAAGTATTCGCAAAAGAGCACGATATTAAGATTGGCACCATTGCAGATTTAATCGAATATCGCAATTTAAATGAAACAACGATCGAGAGAGTTGCTAAATGTAAGCTGCCAACAGAGTTTGGCGATTTTGATTTGGTGACGTACAAAGACACCATTGATAACCAGCTACACTATGTGCTGCAAAAAGGCGAAATAAAAGCAGAAGAAGCGACTTTGGTGCGTGTTCATTTACAAAGTACCTTCAATGACATTTTACTGTCTGATCGCAGTGCAGATAGAAGTTGGACACTTCATGGTGCAATGAAATATATCGCCGATAACGATGGGGTTTTGGTTATTCTTGGCAAAAGTGAACAATCTGAGGACCTTGAACAGCTAGTTAAAGCTTTTGAGGCAGAAGACGCTGGTGAGAAAATCAATTATCGCAAATTCCAGGGCACTTCGCGCACAGTTGGTGTGGGATCGCAAATCTTGGCGGATCTGGGCATACAAAAAATGCGCTTAATGAGCTTGCCTAAAAAATATCATGCTTTGTCAGGTTTCCACCTAGAAGTTGTAGATTATGTAGAACCGCAATAAATCCGGTTTTCACTTTTTTACACCTACTGACTGGTTTGGACAGTAGGTGTTTTTCTTTAAGATGTGCTATCATGCGCGTCAATTTGGCTATTGCTAATACTGATTAGGAATCATCTAATGAAAATAATTGAAGGTAACAAATTCGCACCTGGTAAAAAGTTTGCCATTGTCATTTCTCGTTTTAACGACTTTATTGGCAGTAGCTTGTTAGAAGGTGCGGTGGATGAACTAAAGCGCACAGGTGGTGTTAAAGAGGAAGACATCACAGTGGTTTACGTACCTGGCGCAGTTGAGTTACCTCTTGCAGCAAAACGTCTAGCAATGAAAAAAGAGCATGATGCTATCATTGCACTAGGTGTCATCATTCGTGGTGGGACGCCGCACTTTGATCTTGTTGCCAATGAGTCTAATAAGGGATTAGCAAGTGTTTCATTAGATTACGATGTTCCAGTTGCATTTGGCGTATTAACGACAGAAAGTATTGAGCAAGCTATTGAACGTGCGGGAACTAAAATGGGCAACAAGGGTGGCGAAGCTGCACTTGGTGCACTTGAGATGGTTAACGTACTTGAGCAAATTTAAGAGGAATCTCTGTGAAACCAGCAGCTAGACGTAAAGCACGCGTACTTGCATTGCAAGCAGTCTATTCATGGCAGCTTAGCGGCAACCCAATTGCCGATATTGAACAGCAAATGTTAATTGAAAATGACGTTTCTAAAATAGACGTCGAATATTTTAAAGACCTAGCGCGTGGTGTTGCCGTTAACCACAAGCAGTTAGATGAGGCGATTGCACCTCATTTATCTCGCCCGTTCGATGACTTGGACATGGTTGAATTGGCAACTTTGCGCGTGAGTGCTTATGAGCTTAAGTTCCGTGAAGATGTACCATATAAAGTGGCTATTAATGAAGGGATTGAACTGGCCAAGATGTTTGGTGCTGAAGACAGCCATAAATTTGTAAATGGCGTGTTGGACAAAGCAGTTAAGAAAATCCGCAAATAATTAAAGTCATGAGGAGAGCCGGCGTTGGCCGGCTTTTTTAATGTATGAAGGAATTTGAGTTAATTAATCATTACTTCAAAGGTCGTGGTATTATTCGCCGTGACGTTGCCATTGGCATTGGTGATGATTGTGCTGTTGTTGAGATCCCAGAAAACTGTCAACTCGCAGTCACTACTGACACCTTAGTTGAGGGTGTTCATTTTTTTCCTGATATCCCACCTAGAGCATTAGGACATCGAGTCCTTGCTGTTAACTTAAGTGATCTTGCTGCCATGGGTGCAGAGCCAACTTGGGTATCGATTGGCCTCACTTTACCCGATGTCGATATGACTTGGTTGGAGCAGTTTGCTGAAGGCATGCATGAAATTGCAGAGTATTATAATGTGCAATTGATTGGTGGAGATACGACGCAAGGTCCGCTGACGATTACCATTTGTGCAAAAGGTATTATTCCTAAAAATAAGGCATTAACCCGATCAGGCGCCAATGTTGGAGACTGGATTTATTTAACCGGTCCAGTTGGTGATGCGGCGTTGGCGATTGAATCCAGAAAGCGCGGTATCACACTGTCACCCGAACAAATTAAGCGCGTTACAGAAAAACTGCATTATCCAAAGCCTCATGTCGCTGCGGGCCAAGTTTTACGAGGTTTAGCAACAGCTTGCATTGATGTGTCGGATGGTTTGCTTGCAGACATGCAGCATATTTTAAACCATTCATGTGTTGGGGCAGATATTGATGTTGCGAGTGTCCCTATCTCTGATGATTTGAAAGCAATTGGTGATCAAGCGCTTATTGATATGCTGAGCCTTTCTTATGGGGATGACTATCAATTACTCTTTACAGTAAGCGACAATAATCGCAGCGCCGTTGAAGCGCGATTGAGTCAATATGGTGTTGAGGCGAAATGTATAGGCCAGATCACCAATAATATTGGCAATATAGAATTGTTTAAACATGGCGAAAAGTACATCTTGCCTGAGCAAATCGGATATGAACATTTTAATTAGGAGCGAGTTTGGATAAGCCGTTAAAATTCAATCTCAAGCGCCCACATCAATTTTTTGCATTGGGTTTTGGTACAGGTTTGGCACCTAAAGCGCCGGGCACCGTTGGTACGCTTGCAGCGTTGCCTTTTATATTCGCGACGATGACGTTACCAATTTGGTTTCAAGTAACACTGGCCCTTGTCATGACTGTTTTTGGTGTGTGGATATGTGGAAAAACAGCGCGAGATGTTGACGTACATGATCACCCAGCCATAGTATGGGATGAAGTCGTTGGCTTTTACATCACAATGATTGGCGCGGTAATTAGTTGGCAATCTTTACTCGTCGGATTTGCGCTTTTTCGCTTTTTTGACATTGCCAAGCCCGGCCCAATCAGAATGTTAGATAAAAAACTGCACGGTGGCAGAGGGATTATGGCTGACGACGTTTTAGCAGGTATTTTTTCATTGATTTGTATCCAGGCTTTGTTTAAAGCAGGTGTCCTAGGCGGCTAAATTAAGGTTGAGTAAGAGGGAGTCTATGCGCAAGTTTTTCCTACTGTTAATGATGCTGGTCGTAACCAATGTATATGGTGCGATCAACGACTATGTTGTCAAGCAGTGGAATATGCAAAATGATCTGCCATCGCAAAGCATTAAAAGTGTGGTGCAAGATCAACAAGGTTATATTTGGTTAGGCACACAATTTGGCCTGAGTCGATTTGATGGACACCAATTTGTTAATTACAACACGCAAAATAGCAACTTTTTAGTTAGCAATGCGATCAACAAATTAGTCGTCGATCGATTTGGTATGCTTTGGGTCGGCACTCGCCGCGGCGTACTGCGTATCGATCCGCAAACGATGAAAACACAACAATTTAAAATTCAAGCTGATGTAAAGGATATAATCGAAGACACCCGCGGCAATATTTGGATAGCAGCAAATGGGCTATACTATATTTCCGCAAAACGCCTAATGTTGGATAAAAACAATTTAGACGACAGCAAGCTCTCCCTTACCCATATTAGTCAGATAGTAGGTGCAGTGACGAAAATGGCACCAGCGCCTGACGGCATTTGGCTCGTAAATGAACGTCATCTGTTACGTATAGGCGAAGCGCAATCTGTCGGTTCCAATGGTATGCGTCTCGAGCTTTCAAGTAAAATTTCTCTCCCTAGACAACTGGCCCAAACCAACATTCATGACTTAGCATGGGTGGATGGGAAACTGTATTTAGCGTCTCAACTTGGCGCGTTTTTTCTAGATTTCGACGAAGTATTGAGGCGGTTTGACGAGATTGGAAATAGCGCAGTTTACAAATTCTTAAGTGATGATCAAGGCGGTTTGTGGGTATCAACATATGGCCGCTTGTTATACAAAGAAAGCGGTGGCGACTGGCAGTCTGTTGATTTAGTACAATTGGACCAAGGTATTTGGTTTACAGACTTATTTATAGATAAAAGTGACAATGTGTGGCTTGCTAGCATAAATGAAGGCCTGTGGCTTGCACATGCGGGTCGTGTTGAGCGCTTTCAAGCTGGTCTAAGAGGTAAACAGGCGATATCCGCCATGACGATGGGCCCAAAAGGTAATGTTTGGGTTGCGACTCGTGAAGGCGTTGGCATGTTAGACCAAGATGATAACTACCAACCAATCATTACACCGGCTCAACTCAAAGGTGTAGAAATTCATGACATGGAGTTTTTGGATAATCGCCTTTACTTAGGTACCGGGCGGGGTGTGGTTATCTACGATAATGGCCGCTTATTAGCCATTCCTAATCGAGAGTTTCGTCAGACTCAAGTATTTACAATCAGTCCCTCAAACCAAGGTGGGCTTTGGATTGGTACGGGCAGAGGTCTGTATCGACTTGACTACAATGGTTTAACGCCCTTTACCTACAACGCTTTTTTAGGTAGCCAGTTTGTGACCTATGTTGTGGACTTTCCCCGATTCGGTTTTATTGGCACTGACAAGGGGGCATATAAGTACAATGAACGCGGTATAGAAAAAATTGGGGGGCAAACCTCACTCGAATCCGCTTATGTGACAAGCATCTTGCACGTCGATACCTACACCACATTGGTCGGCACATTTTATGATGGCCTCTATTACAGAACAGCCACCGGTGACTGGTTCCAACTTGATGCCTCCCATGGCTTACCATATGGACCGATCTTGTCGTTACACTACGACAAAAAACAAAACTTTATTTGGGTAAGCTCAATGAAGGGCGTGTACCGTATGTCGATCGAGCAATTTACCAGTGAAATTGAAAACTTAAAAGTCGAGCAAGTGATCAACCCATTTGATCGGCAACTCGATGGTATGCCCAGTCAATGTTGTACCGGCTTGGGGCATGATTCGGTTGTTGAAGTTGACGATGTGCTGCTCTACCCAAGCTTGCAAGGTGTGGTACGTATTCCGAAAAGTGTTAAATTGTTCAGTGATAGTGAATTGGAACCTAGGTTCGAAGGGATCACAACACCCAGCAGAGAGCTCACACCAAATAAAATTGTTGAGAGTTTAACTTTAGATACAAACGAGCGTGATTTAACCATTCGTTATACAGCCATTGATTTTTATGCGCCGCAAAGCATCGAGTTTCGATATAAGCTGGAAGGGCACGATGAACAGTGGCGAGATGCTCTTGCAAGACGTGAAGCGATTTATACCAATTTGCCTCCAGGTGAGTTTACATTTAAGTTGGAAGTGAAGCGTAGAGGGGAGGATTGGCAAGAGGCGCACCTCAAAGCTGTGAAACTTGTTTTGCCACGTCGCTTTGATGAGACAGTATTTTTCAGGTTAATTATAACATGTGGTTTTATTTTCTTGTTTTATCTGGTTTTTTGGGTTTTCAGAGCGCAGGAAAGGCGTAAACAAGCCGCGTTGGAAGCGTTGGTAACAGAACGGACGACCGAACTCAGAAAAGCCAATGAAAAGCTAAATAAAGTAAATACACAACTCAAATTGGTGAGTCATTCTGATGAACTGACTGGGCTTAAGAGTCGACGCTTTTTGTTTGATCAGTTGCCTAAGGACATTGAGCACTACCAAAGAAATGCTCAATCATTGCGTGAGCAAGGTAAAAGCTTGGTGTTGATGATCTTAAACATTGATAAATTTAGCAAAGTGAATGATGCCAATGGTCCAATTGGCGGCGATAGCTGCTTGCAGCAACTTGCGACATTACTCAATACCCGAACCCAAGGTTCGGATTATGTGGCTAGGTGGAGCGGTGATGAGTTTCTGCTGCTGTTACGAGACTTTCAATGTAGTGATGTAGAGGAATACGTTAAGGACCTATGTAAAGCAATTGGTGAATTCGACTTCACGTTACCAAATGGAAGGTCGACTAACATGACGGTGTCAGTTGGGTGGTCTTTCTATCCTCTGCAAATGCTTGGTGGGCATGTTATCGGTTGGGAAGCGTCAGTTAACTTAGCAGACATTGCACTACATCAAGTGAAACGCAGTGGTGGAGATGGTGCTGCGACTGTGATGTTTGATGATGAGTTAGATGCATTTGAGTTTGAGCATAGCCAAAATGTGGAGTCTCAATTACAGTTATTACAGTCAAATGGACTTGCAGAAATAAAGGTTTGGATGCGGTAATTTAAAAGGGAGTAAATACTCCCTATGTCCGCCTAGAAAGAGGACACTAACATTTGCATGTTAACCGAGTGGCGAGGCAGTTGATATCTTGAGTGTGACAGTCTCCGATCTCTGAGATTGGGCACACTTCTTCTGAGATTCGGCATTTTCTTGAGCGACAATTGTCTCCGACCGTTAAATCAAAACCACCAGCGACTTGTGGGGTCTGCATCGTCTTGAGTATGTGGGTATTACTAAGCGCCTTAAGCTTACTTTTCTTGAGTAACAATTTCATCTTGTTTCCTTTTAATCTATTGAGCAACATGTCCTTGCTCTTGTTAAAATGTGAAATGATCCGACAATCTATATGGCATTGCCAACTATTAGAAGGCGACAGCACGCGTACGGATCATTACTCATAGTTGGATATGAGTAATAGTAATACTATTTACTTAGATTGAGGGCGTCAACAGAGGAAATAAACTCATTGTTTACTACTTGCCTGGACATCACGTAATGCTTTATTCATTTTTTCTATGAAGTCTAATTTGTAGGGAAATCTCTCCCCATTTTCTTTGGTATAGCCAATGTGTGCGGTACGAGTAAGTACGATCTTATCTTCTTTAAATTGTTTAATATCGAGTGTGTGTAACTCAGACTTTAACGCTTCTATGCCCATGACGGTTGATAGCCTATCATTGAGATAGCAATCAAGGCGGTTTTTCGATAGTTTTTTAATGTTTGATTCAGTATCTTTATTCTCCCAAATTTTTATCAACCCCTTTTCTCGAGCCTTTGAAAGCTCATCATCTAAAATTAAAAACCCTGCGTTAATACCGATGTTTATAGGCCCTAATTGCGGTTGGCGCTTGAGGATCCCATTGAGCGTTATACCTTGATTACAAAAAGCGACAACGGCTTCTTCACCCAATGAGATAGAGTAGGGCCAAATATAAGGCCGTTTATCTTTGTGTATATAAGGAGGCATTAACGCAAAGGCTTCACCACTTTCCATTGCGGCGACACCTCTCTTCCAAGGTATGGCTTCTAATGTAATTTGATAATGGTCCGATAATTGCCGAGCTGCTAGCTTGACTTGCTCTACGTAGATTCCATACAGATAGCCATTGCTGACATAGGAATAGGGGGGGTAACTGTCATCCACCAAAATAGTGACCCTAGGTTTAATTGCGAATTGCCCCTGCAATGCATACGAAGTCTGGCAAGCAAACAATGTGATTAAAATCAGAGTCCAGAAAATACGCGACAATGCTTGCATAACGAATATCAATTGATGGGAGTCATTGATAACTTTAGGCAATTATTAAGTAGATTGCCAGATAGGTGAGCATTTCGGCATGATATCAAAAGGTTGAACAATCTTTCTACACTGTAATAAGACGTAATTTATTTGCGCTGAATTTGGAGCTAGAATGTCTCAAGAGAATAATCTAAAAGGTGTTTGTGTCGTGCCCTGCCTTTTAGAAAAATTTAAGCAAGGTGATTTATGGCAAAGCTCCGAGTAAAGGACAGTACAGACGTTATTTATCTCAAAGCGTTTCATCGTTTTGGTCGGCTCACTTATTCTGTAGATACGCAAGTTAGTGGAGTAGAAATATCCCGCATCCATGCGGTTATTGAACATAACGGTGAGCATTGGGAGTTGCGAGATCTCAGTAAAAATGGCGTTTGGATGAACGGACAGCGCATTGCATACAACCAAGCGATAGCACTTAAAGTAGATGATGAAATCACATTTTCAGAAATGCACCCACAAACCTTTATTGTTGATTCAATATCACCACCCAAGGATCTGTTAATCCCGACTAATCATGAACAGCCCGATGACGTGATCCCGCTCGAAAAGTATCATTTCCTACCGTCAGAGAGCGACCCTGAAATCGTGGTATTTTATGACAATGAAAGAATGTGTTGGTGCTACGAACATTTAGAATCTGGCAATATTGTTGCGTTAACAGACAGTGATAATCTCTCTGTTGCAAATGAACTATGGTACTTATTTCAGGTTGAAGCTGCTTCACAAGAAGCAACTATGCCCATTGAAAGTGCTCACCAGTCTAGCTTGGAGTTTTTATTTGATATCAGTTTGGATGAAGAGATCACGGAGTTGAAAGTGAACCACAATGGTGCATCATTGGATTTCGACGTACGGACACATCATTATTTGACTGCGTTACTCGCTCGTTATAAGGCTCGAGATGAAGCCGCTGTGGAAGATGAGTTGGAGCGTGGGTGGGTGTCTGTATCGCAACTATCCAAAGATCTCGGGATCAGTGAAAGTCATATTAACATTCAAATTCATCGCGCTCGCAAGCAGTTTGTTGATTTGGTGAATGACAAGAGTTTGGCTGAGAAAATCATAGAGCGAAAGCGTGGTAGGGTTCGTTTTGGCGGGAAACACTTTACGATCAAAAAAGGCTCACAAACTGAAGCATCTTATGATGGCTTGCAAATGGCATTTTAAGTAAATTACAAAGCGTATATATTGTGTGAAAGAGATATACGCTTTGTATGGTCTATTATCGTGCGATGCACTGGTTGAGAGTACGGATGGGTAGACAAGGAGTTAGATTTCATTACTTAAGTAAGCTGTTTTGTTTGTGCTTATTGCTTCACCACGTGCCTTCTACAGGAAACGTTGTGATTGCGGAGTTTAGGGGCTCCCCTACGAGTGATAAATATAAAACATCGATAGAGGGTTGGCTCAATACGGGCCATAATGCGGTTGTCAAAACATTAGGTCCTGTTGCTCAAGAACACATTCCCATTCAAATTAACGTGACAACAACGGCTCAAGAGGCAGTCCCTTGGGGTGAAGTCATTAGGGGAAAACTAGACAGTATCGAGCTGAGAGTAAATAAATTTTCGCAACCTGAAACTTTGAGCGCAGACTGGACACTGTACCATGAATTATCTCACCTCTATCACCCACTTTTTGCGTACCCAGACTTTTGGTTAGCTGAGGGATTCGCAACTTACTTTCAGAATATTGTGATGCTACAAAATGGCATTTACAGCCAAGATGAATTTATCAGGCGAATGCGAGATGGGTTGGCGCGAGGTCAAAAATCAATGCGTACTTATCCGGGGCGATTAGATACCATATCATCAGATATGTGGCGCTTAAGAGCTTATCAAAGAGTTTATTGGAGTGGCGTAGGGTTTTTTATTGAAGCAGAGCATACTCTGCGAAAGGTGAATGCGAAATATACAATTTCCGAATTAATATCCCACTATCAACGCTGTTGTCGAGGCAAAGAGCGCGAAGGGCACGTAACCAGTGCACAAGAGTTTGTGACTGCGTTAGACAACTTATCGGGTCACAAAGTCTTTAACCCCCTTTACCAGCGTTATCGGCGCACCCAGAGCTTTCCCCAAATAAGCAATGAGCAACTTAAGTCGCTCATTCATCTTTATACTCATTAAAGCGTGATACGACTCAAAGTCTAGCTTTTACATACTCTCCTGGGGCATCATAAATCCCTGGATTAGCTTTGGTTTTGATCGCTCTCGCGGGTACCTTTTCATCCGTGAATTGAGTTATCCATTTACCCCAATGAGGCCACCAAGAGCCTTTACTATGCTGTGCTTTTTCAAGCCACGCATTGGCGTCACCTTCCGGTGTTGGGCCACTCCAAAAGCCATATTTATCCGCTTTAGGCGGATTTATCACCCCTGCTATGTGTCCAGACTCACCCAATACAAAGGTTGTTTTTGAGCTTGTAAACTGGAAGCCTTTAAAGGTCGCTTGCCAAAGTGCAATATGGTCATCCCGAGTGGAGAGCGCATAAATAGGTTGTTTAACTTTTGCTAAATCTATTTTTGTGCCTCGAATGTCCACCTCTTTGGTTTCAATCAAGCGATTTTCTAGATATAAATCTCGCAGCATGAAATTATGACATTTGGCGGTTAAGTTTGTACTGTCACCATTCCAGTAGAGTAGGTCTAAGTCCATGGGGGGCTGACCTTTCAGGTAGTTATTGACGTAATAGTTCCAGTACAGGCTATTTTCTCTCAGCATACTGAAGGAGACACCAAGTAAATGGCCATGCATCACACCGTTTTGCGTGTTATAGGCTTCAAGTGCAGATATGGTACCTTCATTGACAAAAACGCCTAGTTCACCGGGCTGAGAAAAATCCAGTAAGGTCGTTAACAGCGTGGCACTCTTGATCTTTTGCTTCATTCGTTTTGAAGTAAAGTACGCCATGGCTGTCGCAACAAGGGTACCTGCAATACAATAACCAATCGCATTGACGTAAGCCTCACCCGTTAACTTTTCAATTTCATCCAATGCCGCAATCACACCATCCACAACATAATCGTCGAACCCTATCTCAGACATACTCGGATCAGGATTCTTCCATGAAATCATGAACACAGTGTGGCCACTGTCTACAGCCCACTTGACATACGAATTGTCTTCTTTGAGATCTAAAATATAGTATTTGTTAACATACGGCGGCACGAATAAAAGTGGCGTCTTATAGACATCTTTAGTGGTTGCTTTGTATTGGATCAACTCAAACAGGTGATTTTGAAATACAACCCTGCCAGGAGTGGTTGCCAGATCCTTCCCGAGTTCATAGGCATTTTCGTTAGTCATGCTGATCCTCAGCATGTCTGAGCTTTTTGCCAAGTCCTTTTTAAATAGCTCTAAACCATTGATAAGATTTTGTCCCTCTGACTCAATGGTTAATTTAAGTAATTCGGGGTTAGTGGTAATAAAGTTACTAGGAGAGATCGAGTTGATAACTTGTCTGGCGAAAAACTCTAAACGCTCTTTTAACCTCTCATCTAACCCTGGTGTTTGGCGAATTGAGTCTAAAAGTGATTGGCCGAACAGCAAATAACTTTGTTTTATATAACTAAACCACGGGTTATCTTGCCACTCGCTATCCAGAAAGCGTTTATCACCGCGTTCTGTTGAAACGACTTCTTCCGAAGAGGCGTTGATGCTTTGTTCCCAAGTTTGTTGGACGATCTTTAGTTGTGCTTGCCACCAGTTCAGCTGCTGCTGAGCAAATAGCTCGGGTTGTTTGGTGATTTCTTGTGCCCATTGACCAAAATCTTCGGCACTTTGTTCATTTAGTGCTTTTTGTACAGGGCTGTTTTTAAATAAGTTAGCAGAAAAAATACTGTAGAGATCTTGATTATACTGCCACCAAGCGGTCATGGTCTGAGTAAAATCTTTATTGTCGATATCCATTTTTTGCTTCCTAGTCGGAGGTGTGACAGGTTAGATGTCGCTTCGAAAAGCAAATTCAATTGTGTCCCTATGTATTACTTGGTCAATCATACAAATGATATTGGGTTACAGGTGGCTTGCCGAGTAACTGGTTTTGATTTCATCTCGTTCTGCACCAGCAAGCTTAAAATTAAAACTTATGTTGTTGCCAAGTAGTGTGTCAGCCTAGCCAAGGTACTTAGCTAGGCCATAAGAAAGGTTAAGCTTTTGCGGCTTTCACACTTTCTTTTGAGATTGTTTCTAGGTTGTCTTTGAAATCTTGACCAAGTTGCGTCAACTTTTGACCATCTTCGATAAGCTGTTGGCTCAGTTTATTTACTGCGCTTAATTGGCTTGCATTAAAATCGATGAAAGATTTAACGTCTTTTACTTCCGCGGCAGTTTTGAGTTGCTCAACTGAAGTTTCAGTGAAAGAGTGGGCTGCATCCAATTGGATCTTAGCAAGTTGCTCGATGTTCTTAGCAACTAATTGATTGAACTGGATTGCAGGAGAGAAAAACTTTTCACTTTGCTCTGTGATTGATTTGAAAAAGTCGTTGTACATGGCTTGCTTCCTATTGAGAGTTATTCCGTTAAAAAATGCAATTTCCACCTACTACAGAAAAGTGAAACTTTTCTAAATGGACTCATTGTGTTTACTAATTCATATACAGGCCGCCATTTAAGGCTAGGGTCTCACCTGTTATATATGCCGCACCGTCCGATGCAAGAAAAGCGACTGTTTTCGCTACTTCTAGTGGTGTTGCCAGCCTTTGCATGGGGACCTGTGCTTTGATACTTTCGAGTACATCCTCGCGCATTTTTGCAACCATTGGTGTCTCTGTATACCCGGGTGCTACCACATTTACTGTCACGCCAGCCCTTGCGCCCTCGTAAGCCAAAGACTTACTGAACCCAATCATGCCTGCTTTTGCTGCTGCATAGTTTGCTTGCCCAAACTGACCTTTCTGGCCATTGACACTCGAAATGTTGATAATGCGCCCTGATTTATTACTACACATATGTGCAAACAGCGGTTGTGTCATGTTAAACATGGAGTTCAGATTGGTATCTATCACGTCATGCCATTGTTGCGCGTTCATTTTTTTGAAGGACGAATCGCGTGTTATACCAGCGTTATTGACCAATACGTCAATTTTACCGTGTTGATCGATAATGGACTCAATGCTATTCGAACACGCTTGCGCATCGGTAACATCGAGAAACAAAGGTTCAACTAAGCTTGGGTTGATGTTGTACTCACTACACCACCTATCAAAGTCAGATTCACTTCTTCGCGTGCTCGCGACCGCGACCACTAGGTGGTTTTCAGATACTAATTGCTGAACTATCGCTGTACCAATGCCACCTAATGCGCCCGTAACAACTGCTATTTTTCTGTTTTCCATAATGTGCTTTTCCGAACATGTAGTGGCAAAACTACTGTACAACTAAGCCACAGATTACTGAGCAATATGCTCATGTAGGATTAAAACTAACGCTATTGTTCATGCCTATTGTGACGAATTAATAACCAATTTGTTTAATATAAAAGACAAAACATCATTATTTCGTACGTGTTTTGGGCACTTGTGCGTTCAATTCGCTCATTAGTTTAAAGTCAGTCTAGTATTTTAGAGCAAAAACTCAAATTAAATTATCCAACTTGTGACAAACTACTTTTAATCAGTCCTAACGCGCGTGCAATAAGTAATAGTCTGGATTTGTAATTCCGGTATTAGACTAATGGATAGTAGACGTGAGTTTTCTCAATGGTATTTATTTAAGTGTTTGATACATATTGTTTATTTTTTGTTTGGTAAATTGGTTAAATAGCAAATTATGGACTTGAAAATTTTGCGTGTTGGGCTGAGTTGATTTAGAGTAGCAAGAGTTCGAATCGCGTTTTTAGGGGTTAACCAAATGTACAAGCTCATCCAATTTGTTTTTATCAGTATGCTTTTTTGCATTCCGTCTTTGGCATCAGCAGACACGGCCATTATTTCGGCCAATGACCTTATCGTTAACCAGATGTCGAGTAATGCATTTAAAATTGTTGATGTGAGAACGCCCGAAGAGTTTGCCGCTGGCCATATCAAAGGCGCAATCAACATTCCGTATGATCAAATAGAAGCACAGTCAGCTAAATTAGAAACGCTGAAGTCTGATACGCTTGTCGTATATTGTCGATCGGGGCGCAGGGCGAGCATATTTGAAGGGATCTTGCAAAAAAGGGGATTTAAATTGAAGCACTTGGAAGGCGACTATTTAGCTTGGAAAGCGGCTCAGTTACCTCTGATCAGCGATAACTGAGCGCACCGGATTAGTAAAGTGTTGAGAGCATCTCTTCGTTATAGGGAAGCAGCGCCTGATTCATTTTGATTTTGTTTACATAGTCCGGATTTGCGATAAATGGGCGTCCAATTGCCAGCAAATCAAAACGATCTTCTGTTATAGCTTGTGTACCTGTTTCAGCACTAAAACCACCATTTCCAACCAGTGTATGCTTATAGCGCGCTCGAACATAGTCTGATGCGCGCCCACCTAAATGTTCAAACGTCATTTCATCATCAAATATCCCGATATGTAAATATGCCAAATCACGCTTTTCAAGTTCTGGTAATAGGTAATCAAACACCTCTTTGTCTTTAGTATCTGGTGCCATGTTGAAGTATGCACCCGGAGATATACGTAACGCAGTTCGTTCATTTCCAATTCTGTGTGCGATGGCATCTACTACCTCAAGCGCAAAACGGCTCATATTCTCTGGAGAGTTACCATATTGGTCGGTGCGTTTGTTACTATCAAAGTGCAAAAACTGATCGATAAGATAGCCGTTGGCACCATGTATCTCCACACCATCGAATCCAGCATCTATGGCATTTGCCGCGGCTTGTGCGTAATCCAGAATAAGTTGCTGAATTTGCTCAATCGTTGCAGGTGTTGGTGTGATATAAGTGAGCTCTCGCATTCGGGGCACCGTTCCTTCAACAACCGTGGCACTCGGTGCGATCACGGTTTCTCCATTATAAAAATGAGGGTGGGCAACTCGGCCGGTATGCCAAAGTTGGGCGAAGATTTTTCCACCTTTGTTGTGTACGGCATTGGTGACTTTTCTCCAGCCTACAATTTGTTCCGGGCTAAATAGTCCAGGCGTGTTTGGGTAACCTTGTCCATCTGGACGGATGATTGTTGCTTCCGAAATAATGAGACCCGCATCGGCTCTGCGTGCGTAATATTCGACCATCGCGTCAGTTGGCACGAGCTGGTCATCTGCCATACAGCGTGTTAACGGCGCCATCAGTATCTTATTTTGCAGGGTAATCGAGTTGTTTAGTTGATAATTGTTAAATAAATCCTTTGTCATGGCACAAACCTCTTTATTGAATGTTCATTCAAGATATCGGTATTTGAATGATCATTCAACCTCTTTTTTGAACATTTGTTCAAAATTGTTTAAGATGCATGTTTATTGGCTCAATAGGGGAAACTATGAGAAGCGCAGAATTTGATCGAGAGCGAGTTTTGAGGGCCGCAATGAATGCATTTATGGAAAACGGTTACAATAAAACCAGTATGCAGGATCTGAAAAGGGCAACGGGGTTGCACCCAGGTTCGATCTATTGTGCTTTTGAGAATAAAAAAGGCTTGTTGTTAGCGGCACTTGAACAATACAATCAAGATCGAACAGCGGAATTAAAGTCAATATTTACGCAACAACATAGTGCGCAATGTGGGTTGAATGCTTACTTAAACAGTATCGTAGCCGAGTGTATTAGTGATGACCCGACACAAGCTTGTTTAAGTCAAAAAGCCATCAATGAAATAGCGCAACAAGACGATGAAGCACAGCAAGTTTTGAGTAATCAATGTCGTCTTTGGCAGCGCTTCATGTGCGATGTTTTTGTCGAGATAGCGCAAGAAGGCGGGCTGAAAGGCGAACGCAAACCAGAGCAAAGAGCACAGAGTTTAATCGTTGGTATTTACGGCCTAAGAACCTATTCTCAAGCCCAAAAAGATCCTCACGTCATAGCGAGCATAGCAAAGCAACTACTTATAGATGTGTGTCGATAGCTCGATTCAACTCGCGTCTCACGAACAGCATGATTCTGTCAGCTCTATCGTTGTTGCAATGAGAGAACAACGAACGAGGTACATTTGAACCAATAAAAGGGACGATTTGTGGGTGTTTTCCATTAGACATTATTACTAATTGATAGGGCTAGCTCTGTTGTTGAGTTTGGTATAGTCTATTAATTCTTTTAGTTATTAGTAAATTAAATGGAAATGGCAGTGATATGGAGTATCGATTTTCAAATGTAATATTGAATGCTAAAACCCAGACTCTGGATGTAGCGAACAAAAAAGTCGTGTTAGAGGAGCGGGCATTTAATTTACTTTTGTACTTATTGGACACCCGCCCCAAAGTATGTAATCAGCAAGAGCTGGTTGCGTATCTTTGGCCTGACTCCGTTGTGTCTCCATGGTCACTACCACGTTTGGTTTCTGATACACGTAGTCTGTTACAACGCCTTGGCGTTGCACAAGACATCATCGTCACGGTTCGTGGTCAAGGTTATAAGTTTAATCCTGAATTACACGTATTACAGCACCATGCTTCGGATGAAACACAATTAAATTTTGAAGCAATTGGTGCTGAGCACAGAGCAGATGGCACGCATTTAAAATTCTGGATTGGCCTGACGTTGTTTATGTGTACGGTGTGTATTTGGTTGGTGATAAATCACTCTTTTGAACATTTAGGTGAAAATGAATTTAAAGCAAGTGAGCCGCTCAATGCCATTGGCCGGATCCTGTGGGTAGATGACAACCCCACTAACAACAAAAAAGAGCAAAGCTATTTTTTACAACACAAAATTGGAGTATATAACACCACGTCCACTCAAGAGGCGCTGTTACTACTGAGTATGTACGACTACAATGTGGTCATTTCGGATATGGGCCGCCATGGTGAGCCACTGGCTGGTCTTAAGTTGCTACAAACAATGCGTGCACGTGGCGATGAGACACCATTTTATGTGTATACATGGGTAGAGTCTGACAACCAGAATAAAGTGATCAAATCTGCGGGGGGGCAAGGTGTTGCAACCAAAAAAGCGGACTTGTACAAAAATGTATTACTGCATTTTCATAATGAAATACTGTAAATGAAAGTTGTTAACTGTTTGATTTATCTGCTTTTCAATTTAAATCAAATGGATTCAAGGGACATATTCATGCAGCTATGGCAACGTGGAGTTGCTGCTCTCTTACAGCACATGTCTTGGCCTCAACATTTGTACTGTGGTGGGTACAAATGTTGAGGCTGTTTTCTTTATAAGCCGAGCTTTGTTAAAACACCTTAAGTAGTAAATGCGTATACCGTCCAAGAGATGCATAAGGTTCTGAACGATTGTAGCGCAGTTCCATCTCCAACAACGCATCAAACTGATGCTCCGCCTTTTTTAACTCACGCAAATAATCATGAAAGCATCTCACGCCAGTTTTACTCATTTGAGTCAACCCTAACTCACGTAGCCACGCGTCGACTTGCTCACTTTCTAATGGTTGATTTGGGCTCAGTCCAACTTTTTGTTTCACTTTAAGCCCTTTGGCCACATAATCAAAATTGCCATAGATCATATTCGCAAATCTTTGAGCGGATTTGTTGAAATACATGAGGGATAGTATGCCATGCGAATTTAACGTCGATTTTAATATTTTGAGTGCAGCTTGTTGTTCAACAACCCATTCCAAAACCGCGTGACACAAGACCAAATCAAATTGCCCAAGTGAAAGGGATGGTATTGTCTGCAAAGGAGCATGCACAAATGTCATGGCGTTGTGAACACCATGGATGTGGGCACGCTCTTTCGCTAATTCGAGCATCGGCTCAGAGATATCAACAACGGTGACATGATGACCTTGCTGCGCAAGGTATAGTGCTAGTTGACCTTGACCACCACCGACATCGAGAATGCGCAGTTGTTGAGGCGTTTCAAATTCAGCCAATACTTCTTGAAGATCTCGCTGCAGTACGGCCTCTCTAATTCTGCCTTTTGTTGTGCCGTAAATATTCTTTTTAAATTTATTGGCAATATCACAAAAATTACGATCTTGTGGAGTTTCAACCGTTGTGCATTTTCCCTTTTTAGGCATCAAAATTATACCGGGTTGTGAATATCAATGAATTCAACATCTAAGTCATATTTATCTGCCAAGTATTCTCCAAGCGCTTTAACACCATATCTTTCTGTTGCATGGTGTCCAGCTGCAAAAAAATGAATACCTTGCTCAGAAGAGCTGTGTATTGTTTGCTCTGATGCTTCACCCGTGAGGTAGGCATCGATACCCTGGCTTGCTGCTAAATCGATAAAACTTTGGCCGCCACCAGTACACCAAGCAATGGTTTTTATTTCATGATCACCTGCTTGATTAACTAGGGGAGATCTACCTAGTTTCTGCTCAATAAGTGCCGTGAATTGAGCGACTGACATGGGGGTTTTGAGTTTCCCCTTCACCGCTACACTGTTTTTATTCCAGGGTTCAAGCGGACGCTCAACAATGAGGTCTAGTAACTTGCCCAATTGAGCATTGTTGCCAAGCTCAGGGTGAACATCGAGAGGTAAATGGTATGCGAGTAGGTTAATGTCATTGGCCAGTAGGCTTTTGATCCGACGCTGCTTCATACCTGTAATTGTTTGATCTTCGCCTTTCCAAAAGTAACCATGGTGTACCAAAATAGCATCAGCTTGCTTTTCAATGGCGGCATCAATTAATGCTTGGCTGGCCGTTACGCCCGTGATCACTTTTTTTATTTCTGATGTACCTTCTACTTGTAGACCATTTGGGCAGTAGTCGTTGATCTGAAAGGGTTTGAGTAATTCGGTTAATTGGTTGACCAGTTTCGTGCGCTGCATGATGCCACCTAAGATATGATAAAAACGCATAGTTTAGCGGTTTTTAGTGGAAAAAAAAGAGCACAATAAAGAAGTTGGCTTTTTTATTTTTAGATTCTTCTGAGGTTGTACTTTGGTGTGTATGGTCTAGTTTTAGTGGCAGTCTTGTAAATAATGGAACCCTGCTATGAGTGTAAAAGCGATACCCGAAGGTTACCACTCCCTAACACCTTATCTGATTGTCGACGGTGCAAATGAAGCCATTCATTTTTATGAAAAAGCATTTGATGCGCAACTTGTCATGCAGATGAACTTACCCAATGGCCGCATTGCACATGCCGAAATGAAAGTCGGTAATTCGCATCTGATGATCAGCGATGAATGCCCTGATATGCACTTTAAGGGGCCAAAGCAACTGGGCGGAACGGCGGTTTCATTAATGCATTATGTGGAAGACGTTGATACGGTGTTTTCGCAAGCTTTGGCTATGGGCGCGAAAGAGCTAAGAGCCGTCGAAAACCAATTTTATGGGGACAGGGCTGGGACGTTGGAAGATCCATTTGGTCATGTTTGGACAATTGGAACTCATATTGAAGATTTAAGTGAATTAGAGTTACAAGAACGCATGAGTGAGTTTATGGCAAAGCAATCTGAGTAAATGAGGGCCTGATTATGGCCCTGAAAACAGTTGTTTTGTGTTATTTCTGAGCGAGTTTATCTTGTGTTCTTAGGTCAAAATCACTGCTGTCATGGCGTTCATGAAGCTGCTCATTAGCGTCTCCCCACGTGCGGTTAACGATGCGACCGCGTTTAACCGCTGGACGCGAAGAGATTGCTTTGCTCCAGCGCTGCACATTTGCATATTCAGAGACACTTAGAAACTCAGCCGCGTCATACAGCCGTCCCTCAACGAGTTGACCATACCATGGCCAAATTGCGATATCAGCAATGGTGTATTGACTGCCACATATGTACTGATTATTTGCAAGATGTTTATCTAAAACATCTAGCTGACGTTTCACTTCCATGGTGAAGCGATCGATAGGATAGGCATATTTTTCTGGTGCATAGGCATAAAGTATTTATGTTATAATCCCCATCAATTGAAAAGTATCGTTTTTGAGGGTTGTTATGAAGCCAAGAGCTTATTCTTACATTCGCTATTCATCACCACAACAAGCTAAAGGGGATAGCTTTAGGCGGCAATTCGCACAAACTCAAAAGTTCTGTGAAGAAAATGGTTACGAGCTAGATACTGAACTCAGTGTCTACAAAGAGCTTGGTAAATCGGCTTTCAAGGGTGAACAAGAAAACCTAAAACGTTTCATTGAAGATTGTAAATCGGGCATTGTCGAAAAAGGCAGCTTACTAATCGTGGAGAACCTTGACCGTCTATCACGGGATACGATAAACAAAGCAATGCGTCAGTTTTTACACCTGCTTGACTACGTTAACATTTATACGCTACAGGATAGAAAGTTTTATACCAGCAACGATGATGTAGACAACGATGCTCAAGTATTCGACATAATCACTAGTTTGTTAATTATGAGTCGTGCTCACGAAGAGAGCCAGACTAAGCGCAAGCGTTTAAAGGAAAGTTGGGAAGCCAAACGACAACAGATCGATAAAAAAAAGTTTGCTACCTCATATCCTCATTGGTTGGTTCTTGCTGATGATTGGGAGTCTTTCTCACTAAAAGAAGATGCAGTGAGAGCGATAAGAAAAATCTTTGAACTCTGCGTTGATGGAAATGGGTATAACCAAATCTTACGCCATTTGAACGATAAGATTGAACAGTATCCAACCCCATCCAAGCGAAGTAAAAGTGGATTATGGGTAAGATCTACCATTCAGTTGCTCCTATCTGACCGTAGGCTCATTGGTGAAATGCAGATGTACAAAGGAGCCTATAAAAACCGTAAACCCTACGGTGAGCCAATTGCGGATTACTACCCACAAGTGATTGATGAGGAAACATTTCTCAAAGCCCAGATTGCAATGCAATCGAGAAAAGTTGGCAAAGGCAAAACGGGAAAGTACCGATTTTCAAATATCTTTCGTGGCTTTTTGCAATGTGCAGAATGCGGTAATGCGATGGAATATGTTGACAAAGGCAATATAAAAAAACGAAGCCAAAAATATCTAACTTGTACCAGTGCGAAACGAGGCGGCAGCTGTACCCACTCCAGACACTATCGCTATGAAGAACTGGAACTAATGCTCTTACACCTTGTAACAGAGAATGGCTTTTTACCTAAACCCGTTGAACCAAATGATCTCCATCTACAAGTTCAAAAATTAAAAGAACAAAAAGTCTCAGCAAACAATAAGCTTAATGCTCTACTGGAGCACGACTTCACCGCACCAGCAATAATGACGAAAGTTCAAGAACTTAACGAGCAAGTCGCAAGATTCGATGCTGAAATACAAACTATTGAAAATAAGCTCAATCAAAAAACCATTACCTATCAATATGATCAGCTTGTTTACGATTTGATCGATGAACCAAATGAAGAAATAAAGTTCAACAACCGAGTCAATTTTAATTCTAATTTTTCTACGAAGGTTCAGAGAGCAAGTGTCCAAAATGACATCAACTGCTTGTTGGTTGAGTTCGTGATGGAAAATGACGATAAACACCGAATTATGCTGGAACCAAAGTACTACCTTGGGGCTTGTACACTAGCGAATGGAAAAACCGTGCATAAAAGGCTTCACGGCTCTCCTAGCCAGTACCCTGACATTCACGATGATAAAACAATTATTCTCGTATTAGAGCAATACATCGAATGGTTCTTCGAACTTAGGCAGATCGTCACTGAACTTGAGCCAGCGTTACTGTCCGATATCCAACCAATCTTTGACTATGTGATTAAATTGATTAGAAAATATGCGGCTAAACCTGATGATTTTGACAATCTTCTTATGGTTGCTGATGCAGTATTTCAACTTGAGCCATTCGTAGAAAATGCACGAAAGTACAAGATAGAAGAGCAGTTGTCAGATAACTAGCAACTAATAATACATATTACAGGCGCTTTTTCTTGATCGTTTGAGAACCGCTTTGCTTCACCTTCAAAGCCAATGAGTTTTCAAGCTCGTTGGCTTTTTTGGGGTTGTATTTTCGAAGCTCGGCAATCGCTGCTTTAGCAATGTCATAGGTGCTTAAAAGATGGGTTTGATGCGTGTCGATGATAGCGACCAGTTCATCTAAGGCTTCTTGTCGCCCTTCAATTCTATTCGTCAGTTTTTGTGACGGCTCTGCGCCAGCTTTGAGCAAATCATCACGAATAACAATATCTTTTCGCAGTTTGTTATTCATCATCTCTTTCAACTGACCTTTTACAAAGTCAGACTCAGCCAATTTTTGTGTTTTCTGTAATTCGTTTTTCGCTGTCGATTCCAGCCTCTTTTCGTGATCTTTTTTACTCATCATTTTTCTCCTAACCATACCTATTTGATTATCACAAAAATCAAGTTTGGCAAGGACTTACCAGCTCTGGGACCACTGGGGACCTAGGTCTCCCAATTTGACATCGTCTAAAAATATGCTCTGTTGAGTATAAGAGTTTAAGACAGTTAAAGAAGAGGCAAGTTGAGGCTTGGGTTCCCCAAACCACTTGTTTTAAAACAGAAAAACGTTTTAAAAAGGAGTGTTGATCACTTTCTAAAATCACCTGAAAAATCTCATTTCATTCGATATTTTGCAGCTAATTTCAGACAGCGATCTTCGATGAAAAGCCTATCCAGTGTTCTATCAACCGTCTTAACACTCATTGTATTTGTTCAGCAAGGAGGAAATTATGGCGCAAAGGAGCAGCAATACAAAAATCGTAATACGTTGTAGTGAAGGGGAAAAATCAGCCCTACTATTGGCAAAATCCCAAATCAAGGCAAGAACGTGGCTTGAAATGTTTAACAAGCTCTTGCACCGTAAGAAAATCGAACCACCTAAGACCATTATTCAAGATAGTGTTTACCTACTAGAAATCCTGACGGAGTTAAAACGCTGCGGTAACAACCTCAATCAAATAACGAAGCTCGCCAACACAAACAAAACCATTACTCCACAAGAAACCGCACAGCTAAAAAAACTGGCAGTTCAGATCTCTTCAATGAAAAACAAAGTCCTGAAAAGCTTTGTTGTTGAAGGAGAAAAGTAATGGCAATTGCGAAACTATTACACGAAGGAGAAACCGTCAAACAGCTTAAAAGTATCATTAGATACAACACAGTAGCTAAAGAATACCTTAACTCGCCTGAAAACCCTCGATTGCTGCAAGCCCTGTCCAATCTAGGGGTTATCGACATATCAGATCTAGTTGCTTATCAAGGTTTTATGGATGGGTTTATTGAAGAGGTAAAGCTCAACAAAAGCCAATCGACCAACAGACGACAAACCAAGCTTTACGCTCACGAAATGCTCTCCTTTGAAGATGAAGATAATGCTCGTTTCACGCAAGATGAACTGGCACAAATCAGCGTGGAGCTATTATCAAGCCTATACGATATGGAAAACACCCCATACCTTATCTATCCGCAAGTCGATAGTGGCCGTTTGCACTTCCATTTTGTCAGGGGAATGCACAACAGCCTTGGCGAGTATCAGCGTGTCAAAAACTCAAAAAGAAAAATGCGTGTAGCGTGTGAAAAAATTGAACGCAAATACAACCTAACGCCAACGGGCAACAATGTGTCTAACGAGATCCGTCCTGCTAATGACCCTATGGCAAAAGTGATGAAAAACCGCAAACTTGAAGCAGAGTACCAACACCAGAAAAACCTTAGCGCAGCGAAAGAGCAAGACGCACCACTAACCAAGCTCAAACGTAAATCGTATGATCTATTGATGGAAGGTAAGTATCAAAATGAAGCTGAAATGGCGGAGCACACATCTTATGAACAAGTTCAGCAAAATTTAACGGAAACGACACAAGTAAACCAAAAGCTCGAAACTGTGAAAAAGCACATTTTTAATCTCTACAAGTCGGCTAATGATGAAGCTGATTTTATTGAGCAGTTAGAAGAGCAAGAAATCACCGTAGAGATAATCAAACACGCTAAATCAGGCAAGAATAAGGGCATAGTGTTTCACCACAAAGGTGAAACGATTTCTGGTGGGAAAATCTCAAGCTCTATGACATTAGGTAAAATCAAAAAGCGTTTTCCTAATTTTATTCATACGCTAGAAAAACCACCATCGTTACGAGCGACATTCAAGCAGCAGCGTAAAATGCTGGATTTTCAGATCGAGAACATCAATCGCTATTACAAACAGCAAAGGAACAACGTTAATGGCGACATTCTGATTTATTTCGGCAAAAAGAACATCGTTGCCCGTCCTTACAACTACAACATCGTACTATCTAACGATAGAAGCAAAATCAGGTTCGGTTCATCAACCAACAGCTATGACCTAACGCTGTCAATCAACGTTGCATTAGAGAATGGCTGGCAAGCGGCAACACTAACTAACTCAAGTCCCGACTTTTTGAAACGTATGATGAAAGCGGCTTATGAAAAAGATCCAGATCTATTGTTTTTTGTTCAGCCTGATAAGTCGCAACAGCTTACACTTAGAGATCTGATTGAAATCAAAAGTAACCTTTGTTTCCAAGACATCACTATCGCCATAAAGAATGACCTATTAGTGAAAAATGAGAATAAGAAAGTTATAAGCAAGCTTAGGGAACTCGCTGAGAGTGAAGGAGAAAGAGCATTTATAGCAGCTTTTGAACGTGGGTTTTCTATCACAGAACTATGCAAAAAAACTGAGCGAGAACTTCTAAAATTTATGCAAAATGATTCTTTCCAAAAACCTCATACTACTCAACCAAAGGAACAAAAGCGTGCAGTAGAAGTACAATTAGAAGAACGTGACAATCAGCTACAAGAACTCCGACACCAAGCGCCTACAGGTAGTGTAGAAACGCCACTGAATACAATTAAGCACTGGAACAAAATAAGGCCTCAATAAAGCTGATTTGTTTATCAAAATCAGAGACTAACAAAGCCCAGTATATTAATATGGTTTTATATCTAGATATGCAGGAAATGTAATTGTGGCAGAATCAATTTCAATAATGGGAGTAGCTAGTTACCACCCTACCACTCCCGAAAAACTTGATGTATCAAAGCAAAACACGTTGATTTTTGGCTTGAACGGTTCGGGGAAATCTACAATATCTAACTTCTTATACGCCCCTGAGCAACAGCGTTTTGCAAGTTCTACCCTGAACATTGAGGGGGACTATACAGCTATTGTGTACAATCAAGCGTTTGTGGATGATAACTTTGTACATAGCTCAATGCAGGAAGGAGTCTTCACTCTGAGTGAAGACAACGCCACACTTGAAGTTAGGATTACTGAAAAAACACGACTCCGAGAGCAACTTGCTGATGCCTATCGTGATATTAAGAATAAAATTTCTGACGCAGAACAGGCTAAAAAAGATATTGTTGACTCAACTATTGACGAGGTATTCAAACAAAAACACGCTATTGAGAAAACTTCGCTCAACGCTTTCCTTAGTGGGTTTAAAAGAAAGGTTAGTTTTTATGATCAAGTCAAAAAGCAGAAAGGGAATGCGAGCGACTCCATTGACAGCTTAGATTCAGAATATCAATCATTAACTCAAAATGATAAAACCCAACCAAATTTAGTTATTCTCCCATCTCCACCTAAGATCACTGATGAGCAAGTAGCTCTACTTTCTGAGCCTATAGTTGGCTCTTCTAGCAGCCAACTCACGGAGTTTATATCAGAATTAAACAATCAAAACTGGGTTAAAAATGGTAAAGATAACTATCTGAAAGACTCCCAAAAAAAATGTCCATTCTGCCAACAAGAAACGATTGACGATACATTTCGTTCAGAGCTAGCCTCATTATTCGATAAAACCTATGAATCCAACGTACAAAGAGTTGAAGCAGTTTTAATCTCTTATACAGGTGCTGTTGCTAGCTACATCGACTCTATCAAAGCTGCTTTTATCGGCTGTTCCATATTCGACTCAAACATACATAACGTAGAGCCAGCATTTGAACTAATCGAACGAGCTTACCAAGACAACGTGGCTCTCATTCAATCCAAAGTAGACAAACCGAGTTCAGCTATTGAGCTGCTTGACTGTTCAGAGAAGCTTAAACCGATTGAGGAAGTAGCTAAAGATATCAATCAAGCAGTTCAATCTATTATAGCTAGAGCAAAAAAGTTTAATGAAAATAAAAACGATATTCAGTTCAGAATGTGGGACTCTATCCGTTACCACACTGGAAACCTTTTCTCTCTTGAAAAAAATCAAATAGATAAAAAAGACAAAGAAATAGCGCAATTCAAAGAACAATTAAGTCGAGTAGAGAGAATCGGTAAAAAAGTCGCCGCTAGAATTGGCTACCTACGATCTAAGACATCTAATATTGATGAAACAATATCTAGAATAAACATAAACTTAAAAAGCCTTGGGCTTACCAGCTTTGAAATTGTCGCCTCAAACAACCCAGAACAAAAAAACTACTTTATCTTAAGTCGTGGGGAAGAACCCAAAGACGGAGAAGCTGTTTTTAAATCCCTCAGTGAGGGAGAGAAAACATTGATCACGTTCTTGTACTTCATAGAGA
Organism: Pseudoalteromonas sp. SMS1; assembly: GCF_021530565.1. Taxonomy (GTDB): domain Bacteria; phylum Pseudomonadota; class Gammaproteobacteria; order Enterobacterales; family Alteromonadaceae; genus Pseudoalteromonas. Next base: position 139,917 of record NZ_JAKGBI010000007.1, on the reverse strand, counting down.
AATGTAACGGAAGTATGAGCACGGATTCAGATCTAACTGACAACGAAAAGCTAATCGTCATTGATGATCCTATTTCAAGCCTTTCCCAAAACTACATCTATGACATTGCGTCTATGATCCACACTAAAATCATAAAAGGGAATAGATTCAAAAAGGTCATTGTCTTAACCCACAGCTTGTTCTTCTACCAAGAGCTATTGAAATTAGCACCACAAGGGAAGGATAAATTTAATGACAAATACTCTTTGTATCGCCTAAACAAGAAACAGTACACCAACGCAAAACCAATGGATAAAGGTGAACTAAAAAATGATTATCAGTCGTTATGGCAGACCGTAAAAGATGTTATTGAGGGTAATGCACACCCAGTCGTATTACCTAACGTGATGAGAAATATTATTGAATACTATTTCGGTTTTGTTCATAAAAAGGACAAATTAGCTGATATATTGAATAAACTAATAGAAAATGAACCAGAGCAAGGTTACAAATCATTTTATCGCTACATTAACCGAGGCTCACACGCAGATCCAACAAACATAGGTTTTATGGTTGATGTTGACCATACAGCATATCTAGAAAGGTTCAGAGCAATTTTTAAGGAAAGTCAAGATGAAGAGCATTACATTTGTATGATGGAATCATAAATTGTTACCACTGAGGTATTCATTCAACTTAGCGTCTAGGAAGCGAACGGCGGTGCTTACACACGACCTCAAGCTTACCTAGACGGAATCGAGTGTACTGACGTACATCAACAATTTTCGGTCTCATCGGCAAAATCTCCACTGAGTACCTGTGTTTGCCACAGGCAGCCTCATCACACAATGTAATAAGCTACTTTGGTTCAGTAGGCTGGAGAATTACCAAAGTGGTAACAGAACCATCATAATTGAAGTTGAAAATTATGTAAATTAGATAGTTAGGCTAATCACTTTTCTTTCTTTTACCCGGTTTTCTCTTATCCATCTTTTCGCTTTGAAATTGACCATCTTTCAGGCGATAGATCGAAAAGTCGTAATCCCCTTCTTTACGAGGCGCAGAAATTTGAGGTGGATGCTGATAATCAAAATCTTTAACGATACCGACTGTACGGATTTTATTCTTGATGGAACGGATCTGCTCTTTTCGATCTTGATTAGTAGACACGCCCAGAAAATCGACTAAGAAGTAAAAATTAGCTCTATATGGGTAATACGCCAGCGTTTGAATATGCAGTTTGATAGATGAGACTTGCTTGTATGGCATAAGCGCACTTAGCCCCACATTTACCGCTTTTGGATCTAGCATTTCTTTTGCTTGGAGGTTTAGGAACTGGCGACTAAAAGTGACGTTGATACGATCATCATCACAGGAAATTTTGGCAATAAAGGGATGCTGAATATTTATAACAGCTTGCTCGATTTTACTCTTTGAAAGCTTCACCCAACCAAATAGAGACTCTTCTGATTTAAAATCTTTAAGGAAGATTTCAACGTGATTAACGATATCGTCTTTCATTCCAGCTTGAGCAAGAAAGGACAACACCAATTTCATTTGAAGTGGGGTTAAATTTTCTGGGTAAAGTGCGGATTGAGCGTCAGAGTTGTTGACCACACAATCACGAGGTAATCTTAAAAAAAGGTTGTTTGATAGCATATTTTTTCTCCTTGGTTGATTATGCTATCTCGTGAGAAAAAATATAATTTATGGTTAAGCTATTGATAAAAAGTAAAAATATGCTAACAATGATTATATCTCGCTGCATCGAGATTTTCCGAAACTAAAGAACTTTTGCCGAGTTCTTTTTTTTCGTTCTTCAGTCAGTAAACCTCAAAAAAAACAAATTGCAAGAGTAAAAGCCTTATTACACACACCTCCCTAGTTGTACACACCAAGAATTATTACACACACCAATACGCTCTATTGTTCCCCCCTAATTGTTCACCCCCTTAAATCTGAGGTAATTCAATAATGGAGTGATAATAAAATCTTTCTTTAATATAACAAAAGTGCATAGAAAGGTGTTTTGAGCTAACTTTTAGGATTAGCCCATCCATTAGCTACAACAATGCTAAATCAGGCTAAAAACGCCATTTAAAGAGCCACTATCGCTATATGAGCATAAGGCTGATGAATCAGAGATTCACAGAAATGAAAAATCAGAGATTTTTCTGCCTCTGAGTGAAAATTATTGAGTTATGCGTCTTGCATTAAGTCCCAAAATTCACTGTCTAACTTTTTAATTTCAATGACCTTTTCAACTTGCATTCCCAAGTTAAAATCATAAATGTATTGAGCGAGTTGCTGACCATCGATCAAAACCAGTGCGGTAGTGCCATTCAAATTATTAGCGTATTCTTGAGCACCTTTCGTATAAGATGAAGTGGTAATGAAAATCCCTTTGTTCGATTGAGCGACAGCTAACGCACCAACAAACTTCTGAATCTCGTCTCGACCAACCGTATTACCAATATCATAACGTTTTGCTTGGATGTGGATTCGCCCTAACCCCAGTAAATCTTCTTTGATAATCCCGTCTATTCCACCATCATTAGAGGCTTGAGTCACTTCACCAGCGTTTTTAACTTGTCCACCATAGCCCATTCTCTCAAGCAGAGACACGACAAGGTGTTCAAACTCTCGTGGTGATTTTCTCAGAACCGTCTCTAAAATCTCATCGTAGATGGATTTTTTAATTTCATCGAATGATTCAGAAAAGAGCTGAAGTGGCGTTTTATCTTCCGCTTCAATATCAGCCGATTCATCTACCGTTAAAGGCTTTGATTTTCTCTTTGTATGAGCTTTATAGAGGTATGTTTGAGCGTCTTCTCGTTGCAATACCAATCGACCAGCATCATTGATTTGATACACACCACGCTTAGGCTTATCTATATACCCTGCTAAATTTAAAAAGCTCATCGCCCACGAGATCCGATCTAAAAAAACGGGTCCATTACCAGAATCATACATTTGCTCAATCTCTTCATCAGAGAGTTGGAAATGTTGCGCTAACGGTTTAACCAGTTCTTTGAGTTTCTTTACTTCACCATCAAGTAAGTGAGTTAAAACTACAAATCGAATCTCATTGTGCTTAGGGATTGTCATAATTCTTTACCTATGCCGCATTGCGCTTAAAGTTCTCAGCCTGCTCAAAAATCTCTTTATACACTTCATCACGATCAATCGGTGGGTAGCCCCACTCATCGAGCAAAATGATCAGGTCAAAGTGCAATTCAGCTTTGATATCGTCTCGCTTGTTCCAATCGGTGTATTTCGCTTTATCATCAATGACCTTCTTCACCTCTTTAGATAGGTCAAGCAGCTTCTCTTCGGGATAGGTAAAGTCATACTTGTGAGCCAGTGAAATGAGAATGTCGTAAAACGCTTTTTCTTCAAAATCTATCCCCATTTCACCAAACGAGGCCATCTCAGCACGTAGTTCATTGTAAAGGTTGATAATTTCATCAGAAAAGTCATTAATGACTTCCGAACGAAGTACATCCTTTTCATCACGCTCATTGTACTTTTCGACCAACATATTCATTTTCTTAGTGAAATCGACACCTTTCACTTTATTGGTCTTTTTAAACTCGCCAATCGCTTTGGCAAGCATTTGCTGAAGTAGTTGAAGTTTGGTGTTTGGCTGTTTCACCATCTCCAACTTAGCAAGATAATCATCATCAAAAATATCAATCTCGCCACCGTCTTTTTCACCCAGTTTAAAGATCTCTTCAACACCATCACTGATTAGTGCGTCTTTGACCAAATCACGCACCTTACGGTTCATTTGGTCAACATCTGGCGCACCACCCGTAGTGATCTTAAATACGATGGTTCGAACCGCTAGATAATAGTGAATCTTGTCCTTATGCTCTTTGGTCACCTCACTGCTACCCACACAAATGTCATAAGCTGATTTAAGGCGTTTGGTCAGATCCATAAACGTCTTTTCAAACTTCTTGGTTCTTAGTGCAAAATCAGCCGAAGCATTTAAGCAATGTAACTGCTCTAGTGGCGTACCATTGAAGTAGGGTTTAGAGTCGAACTTATGGAACAGCCCATCCAACAGACTCAAGTGATCCTTAACGATAATAACCGACTGTTTAATGTCTTCTAAGTTCTGATCTTGTCCTGCTGTGTATTGGGAAAGTGCAAGGTTCATCTGTTTTTTTATGCCGATGTAATCAACTACCAGACCATTCTCTTTACCTTCAAATTTACGGTTTACTCTCGAAATGGTTTGGATCAGATTATGCTTTTGCAAAGGCTTATCAATGTAGATGGTATCGAGGAACGGCACATCAAAGCCCGTTAACCACATATCGACCACAATAGCGATTTTGAAGTTCGATTTACCATTTTTAAACTGACGATCCAGCTCTTTACGGTACTCTTTATTGCCGAGTTTGTTCCACAGAGCTTTATCATCGTCTTTGTTACGAGTCATAATCATCTTGACTCGTTCCATCGGCTTCACTTTCTTCTTATCACTTTCTGATAGAGTTGCACCGTCTTCACAGACTTTTACTTCATCCCACTCAGGGCGAAGCTCAAGCAGTTCTTTATAGAATTGATAGGCGATTTCACGACTGCTACAAACAAACATTGCTTTGCCTTTTTGAGTCGTGCCTTCTTCAACACGATTCTCATAATGCTCAACAAAGTCTTTCGCTATGGCTTTGATGCGATCTGGGTCGCCTAGTATGGTAGACATACTCGCCATAGCCATTTTGCTTTTATCTATTTGATATTCGTTTGTTCCAGCGTCTTCACACTCTTTATAGTATTTTTCGACTTCATCAAGCTGGCGACCATCAAGTAGCACTTTTGCAGCTCGACCTTCATACACAATACGAACAGTAATTTCATCGTAAACCGATTCTGTCATTGTGTAGCTATCGACAACCGCACCAAATACATCCAGCGTTGCGTCAATTGGTGTGCCAGTAAAGCCGACATAAGTAGCGTTTGGTAAAGAATCGTGAAGATACTTAGCAAAGCCGTAAGTCTTTTTCACTCCGTCTTCAGTAACGGTAATTTTCTGTTCTAAATTGGTTTGGCTGCGGTGCGCTTCATCCGAGATACAAATGACATTGGTTCGCTCCGTCAACAGCTCCAAATCTTCAGTAAATTTATGGATGGTAGTCAGGAATACACCACCACTTTTACGCCCCTTCAGGTGTTCACGAAGTTCAGCACGACTCTCTACACTAATGATGTTTTGATCACCCACATAACCTTTTGCATTAGTGAATTGACCTGAAAGCTGATCATCCAGATCGGTACGGTCAGTGATGAGAATTATGGTTGGGCTACCCAATTCGACATCTTTCATCAGTAGACGAGATAAGAACAACATTGTGTAGCTTTTACCACAACCAGTCGCACCGAAATACGTACCACCCTTACCATCACCGCTCACCAACTTTCCGTGCTCATCAAAGCACTTCATATGCTGTTTGATATTGGCAAAAAGCTTTGTTGCTGCGTAATACTGAGGATAACGACAAACAATCTTTTCTTGTTTGCTTGAGGTATCAGGCAAGTAGATAAAGTGACGTATCACATCAGTAAGTCGTTTCTTATTGAACAAGCCACTGATCATCGTAAACAGTGAATCAATACCGTCTTTGTTTAGCTTTTCTTCACCCGTAATTTTACGCCAAGAGTAAAAGAACTCGTATGGGGCAAAGTACGACCCCATTTTGCTGTTCACACCATCACTAATTACACACAGAGCGTTGTATTTGAATAGTTCAGGGATATCTCGATCATAACGAGTGGTTAGCTGCTTATACGCATCATAGATAGTCGCTTCTTCACGAATGGCACTCTTAAATTCAAACACCACAAGAGGTAAGCCATTGATGTATAGAATCCCGTCAGGGATACGCAGTTCATAGCCTTGTATATCCATTTGGTTAACAATGCGATAGATATTACCGTCTTGTCTTGGGAAGTAACTCAGACTCGATTCAGCTACTTTTAGGTGGTCACTAGCCTCTGATTCAAGAGCTAGAACAACACTTTCAAAGTCGATGAGCTGAATGTATAAATCTTTTTGGCTTGCATCTTCACGCTTTAACAAAAAACCATCAGAGACAAACTTCATTATGGCTTTGTTGGTGTCGTAGAGATCTGAAGCTGGAAGATACTCAAGCCTATGGATGATTTGCTCTATCTCATTAGCTGTAATACCTTCTGCTTGGTAACGTTTGGCTAGAAATTCACGAAGATCGGACTTAATCAGCACATCTTCAGGTGCTCGCTCAATCGCTTCACCACGAGTATGTGGGTAGCCTTCTTTCCCTAGCAGTTCAATGATGGCTTGTTCTAGCCTTTCCTCAGTGAATTTCATTTTTTAAGCCTTTGACATTCTTTGTAATAAGACCAGTTTCAAGTTACTCAATGTTTTACTTTGCTCTTTAATGTTTCTCATATTGCTAATCAAAGTAGACGTTGTTTTTTGGTACTTTTCTAGAGTATTAGGTAATGGAGATAAGATGATCCGTCCTTTCATCTCTGGTGCAGTTAACTGTCCCTGTGCTGAGGCTGCGCTATCAAACTGAAACTGATTTATGGACTCAAATAAGTAATTCAATAGTTCTTGTTTCTTCGGAGTTACAACTATTAATCGAACAATCGGTACGAATGGCTCCAACCTAAGAACCGTATATCCGATGATCGCTCCCCTAGCTGATACAGTGATGCTATTTTCTTTAACTTTGGCTTTGTTCGTATACCCGTACAAACCTTCATTTTCTGTACTGTTAGCGTAGATAGGTACGTTGCATTCCTCTGTCATAAAGTCTGATACTATACTAGGTCTATCACCACCTGCTTTTATATCCGCCACTTCGCCTAAAGCAATTGGCTCCCATCCAATTGGGATTTGAACATTTAGCTCTTCACAGTACTCCATCTCACCACCAAAGGATTTGTATGACTTCCCTTCAAGTTCGGGCTTACCGATGGATTGTGCGTATTCTTTTGAGATCGGGAACTCAAAATCTACAAACCACTGTTTGTAAATAGCTTGAGCTGTATCTTCTAGCTTTTGAGTTAGTTGTTCGTTAAGTGCAATACGGTCATTCACCACATTGTATTCACGTACGATTTCACGCTGTTTCTCGATAGATGGAACAGGTAGTTCCATATCGCAGAAATCAGCCCAACTAAAACCACCACGGACACTATTGTCAGTCATAAACCAAGCGTTTCGGTCGAACTCCGAACGCCTGCACCACATCATCAGATATGCAGGTAAAAGCTCTTCTTCTTCCTTTACCTCAAAAACCACGTAAGCAGGCGATACAATAATTGGCTCATCATCTTCAAGCATCGAAATGGGCAACACTTCATCTCGGCCAACGTGCATTGGGTTAAATGCAAATTGATTTTTCTTAACAACTCGGTACTTGCTTAGATCTGTACCATTGATGTTCGCAACCGAAGGCATAAAGTGTTTATTGATGTTTATCCCTTTAAGCGAAGAGATAGAGTCATCCGTATTTTTTAGTTTGATTTGGGTGACGTAATCACCAATACGCTTATAGTGTGATCTCATAACCCAACTCTTCAAATACCGATAAAAGTTCCGATTTCGACTTTTCTTCTTGCTTCAATAGTGCTGTAAAGTCATCTCGCATTTGACTCATTTTCTGGTCAAAATCGACATCTTCATCGTGATTCTTAAACTCGATGTATTTACTTGGCACTAATGAGTAGTCTTTAGCTGCAATCTCTTCTTTAGTCGCAGAGTAACAATACTCAGCAATATCTTTGTATTCCGTCTCGGCACGTACTTCTTGCCAAGTGTGAAGCGTTTCAGCAATTTCAGAGATTTTCTCTGGAGAGAATTGAACGTATTTTTTCTCAAATGCTTCACCGTGTTTACGTAAGTCCATAAACAGAACTTTGTCTTCACGGTTACGGTAATGACGAGTCAGATCTTTGTGTGGAACCGTTCGCTCTTTCTTGTTCTTGTTAATAACCCAAAGTGTCACACTGATATCGGTAGTATAGAACATCTTCATCGGCAAAATGATGATCGCTTCTACTAAACCATTCTCGACAAGTTTCTGGCGAATAGCTTTTTCTGTCCCATCACCTGATAACGCACCGTTAGCTAGAATAAATCCAGCCACACCGTTTTCAGACAGCTTCGACACCATATGCAAAATCCAACCATAGTTGGCATTGCCTGTTTGTGGTGTTTCGTAGCCGTCCCAACGATGATCATCAACCAGCTCATCAGAAGCTCGCCAGTCTTTTTGGTTAAATGGCGGGTTTGCCATAATAAAATCAGCTTTAAGAGTTTCGTGCTGATCATTAGCAAAGGTATCTTTTGCGGCTGCACCAAGGTTGGCAGAGATACCACGAATAGCGAGGTTCATTTTCGCTAGTTTGTAGGTTGCACCTGTGTACTCTTGACCATACACAGAAATGTCTTTCTTGTTGCCCTTGTGGTTCTCAATGAACTTCATTGACTGAACAAACATACCGCCCGAACCACAACAAGGGTCATAGATTTTACCTTTGTATGGCTCAATCAGTTCTGCGATTAGGTTAACGATGCTCTTTGGTGTATAGAACTCGCCTTTACCCTTACCCTCTGCAATCGCAAATTTAGACAAGAAATATTCGTAGACTCGACCTACTACATCTTCGTGCGGATTCGCTAGGGTGTCGATGTTGTTAATCACGTCAATCAGCGCAGATAGCTTGCTGACATCCAAACCAAGGCGAGAGAAATAGTTATCAGGCAATGCACCTTGCAGTGCTTTGTTGGTTTTCTCGATGGTACTAAGAGCGGTATCGATCTTTAGAGCAATATCTTCTTGTTTGGCGTTTTGCTGAACAAAGCTCCAACGGCTCTCTTCTGGTAGATAAAACACATTGTCTTTGGTATAGGCTGGAACCATATCAATTCGAGCTTCATAGCCATCATCAATCAGCTTTTGACGGTGCTTCTCGAACGTATCACTGATGAACTTGAGGAAAATCAGGCTCAATACGATGTGTTTGTATTCTGACGATTCAACACTACCACGCAACTTGTTTGCTGCATCCCAGAGTGTTTCTTCAAATGATTTTTCTTTCTTTTTTGCTGCTGTTTTTTTAGTAGACAGTTTAGCCACTTACGCACACCCTATAGGATTCTGTTAAGAATATTTTATTGATTACATTTTGGGCCAAATACTATCAGAAACACCCTGATTTTTCTATTGAAATCACACTCATATCAAGTTGATAGACATCACTTTTAACTAAATTGGCACTAGAAATTTCGCTTCTACTATTCCCTCAAAAAGCCGAAATCTAGGGATAAAATTAACGCTATACTTTCAATAACTTGGATAATTCAAAATCAGTGATACGACATAAGTAGCAGCCTAAGAAAAGGAGTTACTTATGAAAATGCCAAGATCGAGTGCAGGACGCACTACTGCAAAAACAGACCAACAAAACGAAATACTAAACCGTCTATTCGATTACTTTTCAAAACCGAAAGGGGAAAAACCATCTTCAGAAAATGATATCAATGTGAGCTTTTATCGTTCTACCTTAAACGCCCTACCCAGAAACTTTAACGACAATAACTACAACGGGGTGAACATCATAATGTTGCTACAAGCTCAGGAAGAATCCGCTACCAAAGTGCCAATTTACGCCACATTCAAACAAGCCGCTGCACTATTAGAACAGCACAAAGATCAACTCCCCCCTAAGTCAGAAATATTTGATCCTGATAAACCACTGAAAGGGCTAAAACTGGATGCTCAAGTCGTAAAATACCTTGAAACTTACAAGAAAGACGGTGAGGTGATCAGCAAGGCTAAATTTGAGAATGAAACCCAAGGAATGAGTTTTAAAGAAATGCACGATAAGGGCTACCTCAAACGCAAAGGGCTTAAACCATACAAAGTTTTTCCGATAGAGCGCATCAAACATCTTCTACCTCAATCATACATTGACGAGCGCAGTTATTTTGCTAAACAGGCCGAACTTGAATCACAGCAAATGAGTGAAGAAATGCGAGATCAGGAGTTTGTTGAGAAAGCCCAGCTCATCATTGATGCGATGGGAGTACCTGTAATAGAGAAGAACGAGGATAGAGCTTATTATTCGCCTAGCAAACACGAGATTGTGATCCCTCCTAGGCATAAGTTCCGCTCTGATAAAGCCTATTTTGCAGTGATTTTGCACGAAATTTCTCACTCAACTTCAAAGCATTTGGGGCGTGATATGTCAGGCATATTTGGCAGTGCGACATACTCAAAAGAAGAATTAATCGCTGAGACAGCAACAATGTTTATGTGCTTAGATGAGGGCTTAGAAACGTTTCATTCCCACGCTCGCTACTTAGAAGGATGGTCGAGCCACTTTTCAGACAATAAAAAAGTGCTACTCAGTGTATGTAAACAAGCGAAAGAGGCGCAACAGTACATCAGTGATAAAGTCGCAGAGCACAAGTTAAAGCTACAACAAAAAGCTGCTTATTCTGTTCCTAACCTGCTAGACCAAAGAGTGACGCTCAACTGTGCCTACAGTGACGAACTCAGCCAGTTCATTGACAGACAATCACGCTCATTTGGTTTTTTGATTCCGCTTAAAAATCAGCGAATTGTTGGTTTTAACCATTTAGCCAAAGGGTTAGAAATTTACACCGATGAAAAGAAAGTTAATGTGTATGGCCCAGCCGCAAAATCGATAGAGCACAAGCTGCAAGAACTAGAGGTGAAGCAAGAGCTATTCTGTGATTCGATGCTGGATATCGAGCCAGATAACTTCACAATGCAAAAACCCAGAAATGGATCTCGATTATTTCTTTAGCGAAAGAGTAAAAACACAAAAAGCCCAAATCGGGCTTCTTGCACACATTATCGCAATAAGCTATCGCTAACTCCCAATTCACAGTCTTTCCCCCTTAATAAACCACGCACTATAATATTCTCAAAACGTAAAAACACTGTAGTAGAGGGATTTTTTTCACGCTCAACTTTTACTCAATTTGACGTTTGCTCGATTTATGGATCACTGACTTAGGGTTTAAAAACCCGTTTTTAAAGGAGTGAACTATGAATAACACCACAGAATTAAACATCAACACCACAGCATTTCAAAGATTTTCTCAGAAACAGGGCGAAGTCCATTTGCTGCGAGTAGCAGCATTGAACAGAGAAAAAGAAAATATCTTAGAAGGATTTTTGATTGAGATTGAACATCGAAGAGGTTCTAACTGGGATATGCAGCAATATTACTTATCTGAGGTAAACCCGAAATTAGCCAGAATAGGCGGAAAAATCTCAGGACAAACGAGACGGTTTAAACACACGCTTATTACTCAGATCTTGAGTCAGCTTATCAACAACCACCCTGAACTATTTAGCGCATTCTCGTGTTTGGCAATGAGTTTCTTTTCACTGAACTTGCTAGGTGTTTGTCCGACCAAGAAATCCATACTATCGCTAATCAAACCCATTTCAGACAAAAAAAGACTCACTGAAAACGGTCAAGGTGTCGAAGATAAGGTAAAAGAACTGTTTGAACGCCATCTAATAAACCAAGCTTTGATCAAAGAACTTTTCGATACGCAAATGCTTCACTACCAACAGCAAGTTCAAGCGCTTTCTGAAGAGTCCAGAGCGGCATACTTGCAGATCAAACAAGAACTTAATAATCAAAAGAAGGAGGAGTAATTCCTCCTTGGTTGCGAGGGTTAGAAAACCATTTTTTAAACCCTTATCGACCGTTTTTAACCGCTTAGAGTCGTGAGTTGTGTACAAGGTTATGGGCGGATTTGCAATACACGGTCGATATCTTCAGCAGAGTGTCGTTCTGGGACTTGTTCCCATTCTTCCCCCCATCCTTTATTCACCACTATGCCTCGTTGTACCGCTTCACGAGACTCTATTTGTTTAGCCCAGCGTACAACGTTCTCATAGGTATGTACTTCTAGGAACTCAGCAGCATCATATAACTTGCCTAGCACCAAATTGCCATACCAAGGCCAAATAGCCATATCAGCGATAGTATATTCTTCACCAGCGACATAAGTGTTCTTTGCAAGTTGTTTGTCTAGCACGTCAAGTTGACGTTTCGCTTCCATCGCAAATCGGTTAATAGGGTACTCTTGCTTTTCGTCCGCATAAGCATAGAAATGACCAAAACCACCACCTAAAAATGGGGCAGAGCCTTGCGCCCAAAATAACCAGTTAAATGTTTGGCTACGTGCAGATCCATTACTTGGTAAGAACTTGCCAAACTTTTCAGCAAGATGAACAAGTATAGAGGCGGATTCAAACACGTTTACGGTTTCGCCCCCCGATTTGTCAACTAATGCAGGGATTTTAGAGTTAGGGTTTACTCCTACAAATCCAGAAGAGAACTGATCTGATTCACCGATATTGATGAGGTATGCGTCATATTCAGCCTCTTTAATACCTAGTGCCAAGAGTTCTTCAAATAAGATAGTCACTTTTTGACCATTTGGAGTAGCTAGTGAATACAGTTGAAATGGATGTTCACCTTTGGGTAACTCTCGTTCAAATCTAGCGCCAGATTCAGGGCTGTTTATATTGGCCCACTTGTTACCGCTACTTGCTTCGTTTTTCCAAACCTTAGGCGGAGTGTATTGCTTTTCGCTCATAGCTATATCCCTGTCTTTTTGTTCGTTTAAGTGAGTTGAGTGGCTGAAATATTACTATACAAAATACCACTTAATTATTTTGTATAGTGCTTCGTAAAGCCTAATTAATTGAAATTAATGAGTATGTTTAGAATGATGATTTGGGTGGGGATATTGACAAGCGTATAAGTGACCAAACCCTCCACCCAGTATGGGGGCTGAGCTCATTTGCCAAAACAACCAATTGAGGCATTCGGTTCTCTCTGTAAAGCCTGTGGGTAAAAATGCAGAGAATTTCTCTGCGAGATAAAGCAAAATAGCACCAGACTCAAATACCCTTATTGGCGGGGTGTGACTGTTATCAACCAGTGCAGGGATTTTAGAGTTTGGGTTGATAGCTGTAAAGCCACTTGAAAACTGTGCGCTTTCCATAATATCAATAGTGAACGCATCGTATTGCGCAGCCGATATGCCAATTTCTAACAACTCTTCTAATAAAACGGTGACCTTGACACCGTTTGGTGTTGCCAGTGAGTAAAGTTGTAAGGCATGTTGACCTTGAGGAAGCGACTTATCGAATCTAGGCCCCGAAGTGGGTCGATTGATATTCGCGAATTTACCGCCATTACCTTCTTGCCACTGCCATACATTATTCGGTACATAGTTGTGATTAGACATATCAAGCACACTCGTTTGTATTTTATTATCCTGTTATTAAGAGACCGATAAAACGTCGAAGTTGATTCATACTGAAAAATAAAATGACGATGAGGCAGAGTGGAGGGCGCTTAGCGTCAATAGAGTATCTCGATAATTGAGTGAGCGCGTCAGACAACATATCAGCCTAAGATTCCACTTTGTTACCCAATATGCTCAACGATGGATGTGATTACAATGCATTTTTTGTGGCTTCAATGTTTCATGAGAGTTGAGTTTTTATTTGTATTAGGTACATTGACGTTAACGGTTGCATCTCTTTTGTTAACTTTTCGAGACGGACGCATATATGGCTAAGGTTATTTTTTATCTTTTATTTTTTATCTTACTTAGTTTTTCGTTTTATTTGGATGCAAATGACAACGTTGTCTACGGTGGGGCCGAAAAAACGCAAGTAAACAAATCTAGGCGTATATCGGGTTTATGGCATGACGTAAATAACAGTCATTTTGAAAATGGTCATTTAATTGTATCTCAGCAAGGCCAGCAAATATTTACCGCACATTACCTTGAGTTTAAAGGTGCACCATTTATCGAACATGGTATGGGCGTAAGACATCTAGATACGATTACTGTGCATGTGGAAGTGACACAGCAGATACCAGGGTGGACAACCAAAGGAATTCATACTTTGACGTTGTCTGAAGATGGGCAGTACTTGATCGGAGAATATTTTTCAGGGGGGGAGAAAGGCCCATTGAAATTTAAAAAAGCGGGTAAGTAATTACCAATATAAACAAAAACAATAACATGTAGAAGGAATTCTAATGAAGTATGTGAATAATAGGGTTTTAAGCCACGTAAAAGGGGCTTTATTATTCTCTAGTTTAGTAACCTCTATTCCATCACTGGCGGCTGTGCCCGGCGCACCGAAAGTAGAGTGGATGGTTGAAAAACACAGCCTGGTGACAATCACAGACTCTTTGGCGTACAAAGATGTTGTGGTTGCCCCTAGTGTTGATGTGTCTGTGCCGTGGTCAAAGTGGACGGGAGTGGCAGGTGATACTGTTAACATCCTACTGGATGGACGAGTCGTGCACAGTCGGGTTTTAACCGATGTTGGTAATTCGCAATCAGGCGTAGAAACATTAACTTTTGATACCGGCGGTAAATATCAGCTCACCGTGCAGCTTTGTAATTCGAGTGGTTGTACAGACAGCAGTAATGCTAAAACTTTGATTGTTGCCGATACTGCGGGAACGCATTTAGATCCGCTTCCGATGAGGGTGAATGACCCTCGGTTTCCAATTGAAATGACAAACCGCTCCTACGTAAACACAACTGGTAAAATGGTGGCTGCCTATGCCGCTGAGTGGTCAATTTATCGCGTCGAAGGAATGGATTACTATATTGACAACATTCCTGCACAAAACTTAACCCACATCTTTTATGGGTTTGTGGCTATTGCAGGCCCTAATGAATCCTTCAAGACTGAAAACCCGACAGGGTATGAAACATTCCAAAAGGTGACTGCGGGCTTGAACGACTTTGAGTTGGCCCCTCCTGATCCTTGGGCGGCTTATATGAAACCAATCGGTGATCAAGTAAATCAAGACGCGATAAAAGGTAACTATGGTCAAATGATGGCACTAAAACAGCGCTATCCAGATCTCAAAATAATCCCTTCTATTGGTGGCTGGACGTTGTCTGATCCTTTCTATTTCATGGAGCAGGATGCGAATCGTAAAGTATTCGTTGAGTCTTGTCGTAAATTCCTGAGAACGTGGGCGTTTTGGGATGGCATAGATATCGACTGGGAATTCCCTGGAGTTGCGGCAGCCAATCCAAATTTAGGCTCGCCAAACGACGGTGCAACTTACCTCAAGCTGATGCGTGAACTTCGTGCAATGCTGGACGAAGAAGAATTGCGCACGGGCCGCAAGTATGAGCTCACGTCAGCGATAAATGTCGGTTACGACAAACTAGAAAAAGTGAACTACGGTGAAGCCATTAAATATATGGACTATATCTTAATGATGTCCTATGACTATTTCGGTGCTTGGGACTTGGAAGGGCTTGGCCATCAAACCGCTGTTTACCCATCAGACTTTAAACCTGCAGATAAACGTACGACTCAATACAATTTAAAAACAGGCATTGATTTATTAACAGCCCAAGGTGTGCCTAGCAATAAACTGATAGCCGGAGTAGCAATGTATGGTCGAGGGTGGACTGGGGTTGAATACACGCCAGGAACCCATCACATGCAGGGTAAGGCGACGGGCCCTTCAGCGCCTGCGGATGCATTTAAACTTGAACCTGGCACTTTGATGTATGCCAATATTGCACAATGGGCCAAACATCCTGATTGGGAGTATCACTATGATACTACCGCTCAGGCTCCATACATATATCGCCCAAGTACCGGAGATTTAATTTCATATGATGACCAGAAGTCAATAAATGCGAAAGGGCAGCTTGTACAACAAGAAGGCCTTGGCGGTATGTTCGGCTGGGAAATTGATACTGATAATGGGGATATTTTAAACTGGATGCACGAGGCCTTAGGACACCCTATCGCAGACGGGAAAAATCGTGCACCTGTGGTTGATGCTGGTGTGGAGCAAAGCGTTATGTCTGGCTCTGTCGTGCAATTGACAGCAGCAGCCTCCGATGCGGATAGCGATGTTTTATCGTACCAGTGGCAGCAAGTATCTGGGCCAGCGATTAGCCTTAGTGTTGAAACCGCACGCACGACGGAGTTTGTTGCGCCTGATGTCGTTGGCGAGGCAATGGTTGTTTTACGTTTTAGTGCGCATGATGGCAAAGGCGGCAGCGCCAGTGATGACGTGCGTATTATGGTAAGTGATAGTAAGGTGAATACGCCGCCTGTCGTCAATGCAGGTGCGAGCCAGCAAGTTGATTCTGGTGCCCAGAAAGTTGTCTTAGATGGTAGTGCCACCGCCGATGCTGATGGCGATACACTGTCCTTCTCTTGGACACAGGTATCAGGGCCGACCGTCACACTGTCTTCTATCAATTCGAGTAAGTCGAGTTTCGCGTTACCGGCGGTGACGCAAAAAGCGCAGTTGGTATTTCGTTTAACGGTATCTGACAACGGCGTAGATATGTACAATGATACTACGACCGTGACCATTATACCGAAGGACGGGGGCGGTTACCCAGTCTATGATGCAAATGCGATATACAATACGGGCGACAAAGTGAGCCACTTCGATAGAGAGGTACAACAGGACTTAGTTTGGGAAGCGAAGTATTGGGTGTCAGGTATTACGCCAACCAGGTTTACCGATGCTTGGATATTAATAAGTCAGGTTGCATTTCCGTGGCACACTAATGTTGCTTACGATACGGGTAGTGAAGTGTCGCACTGCGACAGCGCTATGCAATGTGCAACATATAGAGCAATTTGGTGGACGAAAGGTGATGAGCCGGGTAAGTCGAGTGCTTGGCAAAAACTATAGTGAGTAAATAGTCGCCTAGGTGGGAATAGCTGCCCATCTAGGTGCTATCTATTTGAACACACCTAGGTCAAATCTTTACCAATCCAGACAACTTTACCAATAATTTCTAACTGTTCCAGTTCATCAGGTTTGACAACCTGTTCCACATACTCTTTGTTGTCACTGATCAGCCTTACTGAGCCGTCTAAATACTGCTGGAGGCGCTTTGCATAGAGTTCCTCACCCAAGCGCACCACATAAATAAGCCCTTCACTGAGCTTTTTATCTGATAAATCGACCAAAATCGTATTATTGTTATGTATGGTTGGCTCCATTGAGTCGCCTTTAGCAAATACAACAGCAAGCTCGCTTTTTTCTAGATTTTTATATTCTAACCACTTTCTTCTAAATGCTAAGTGCCTTGCGATTTGGGTGTGACCATTGAAAGCTCCATGTCCAGTACTCACTGAAACATGATAGCCAGGCACAAGCACAAAGGCTTCATTAAACTCATCTAGCTTTACCAAAGGGTGCATTGATGTTTGTGATTCAGGTAATGTCGTTTGTGCTTCGCCAGTAATAAGCCATAGCAAGCTGACATCAGCTTCTTCAGCGATTCGCTCAATGATACTCAGTTTAGGGTCTTCGCCTTTTAAAATTCGACGCAAAGTCCCCTCAGAAACATCAATTTTTGACGCAAATGCTCTAATGCTATGTGGTTTTATAGCCTCTTCTACCCGAGAAGATAGACTATTTAAGGTATTTGATCCGTCCATAATGGGTTTTTAAGTCCTAGGTGGCTTCTATTACACAGTAATAGACGCATTATAAAGAGCTTTAAAAATAAACTCAATGCAATTTTTTACGCAAAAAGTGAAAAGATATGGGTTGTTGTGCGTAATAAATTGCTCTATAATTCTTAAAAAATTACGCAGACTGACATTTTTTGATTCAGGATGTATTAACAGCAGTAAGTTATAACAACTATTTATGTACCCATAGTACTCATTTAACTTACTTGCGTAATAAAATAAGGAAAGCGGAAATGGCCAAACAATCAATCTTCAACGCTCAAATGAAAGTAAGACTGTCACAGCGCTTAGTTACGGCGCAGCAAACACCAGATGCAACCCCTTCATCGAGTGAACTAGTGCGTACGCCAAAGGGAGCGCAACTACTTAAATATGCGCGAAAATGTCGTGGTTTTACACAAGCAGAATCTGCGGCTTGCTATGGGATTGAAGAGCGCACTTTAAGGCGTTGGGAAAATAACGAATATAACCCTCGCTGGAATGATGTTATTTCGCTAATCGAAGATGTGTATTTGATGAATATCACTCAGGCGATAGAAGGGGTTAGAAATAATCCAGAACTCATTGCGTAATTTTTTAAATAAAGAAGTCATCATGGACAACGAGTACACAATCGCGCACTTCTTAGGGAAGTGCGTAATAAATTGAATAATGTATGTGTTAGAGTCTATTTTTGTGCATTTTAAAGCGTGAACAGCGGTAAATATGACACTCTGAGGCATTGTTTTATTACCTTTTTCGGATCTTTGAATAGGATTAAGCGTGTTTGTATACGGGGGCTATGAGGCTTTTTCTAAGTGGGTTATTGAATGTATGTCTTCATTTTTAAGTTTAAGATTTAGATAGAAACACCAGTTAAATAGTATATTAAAGTGATGACTATTGCGGGAGTGGCTGCTGAGTGCGAGTTTGTACATGAATAACGGATGCGAACAGTGATTGCGTGTTCATTGTTTAAAACTCACTGTGAAAGGAATTACGATGAAGCTTTTAAAGTTATGCTTGGTGCGGCACTCTTACCAAGCTTTATGGTACTTGCACTGGCTAAAAATGTTAGCGACATCGATAGGTTTGAGCGCATAACAAACTATGCATCCGGTCCTGTGAAATCGGTCAATATTGTCAGTTACAGAGCACATATATTAATGATCACTGTCCGGCTGAAAAATGTGTAAAGCCATTGTACATATTGCCAATGTATATTCGAGTAAAACTCATTTTTTTAAATCACCTGACTGTGACTTAGGACGACAGCAGTCATGCTAGCCTTACTCATAAAGCTGACTAGAATGATGAATCTACTTTATTAGATACCGAATCTGCACATATTCGCTGCATGGATGAGCTTGATACTCATGCCTGAAGCCTTCATTGTTGATTGACAAATACCTGTAGAACCTGCTGGTAAATGTAGCTATCAACCTGATTCATTTAGTTACCCTTCAGCATACAAGATAAAGAGCAAATTGAGCGTCAACAATCAGAATTCACAGGCTTGTTTACCACTTTACCTAATCGTGGCGTATCTCTTGGGTTATTTAATGGTAAAGACAGGCTAAACGATGCAAAATCGGTATTATTTCAATTATTGAGAGCGCAAATGCGGCAGGTAAGAGCATGGTGACAAAGGTATTTAACTTGACGAACCCAAACTTAATTCATACGTGGAAAGATGCGTTGAGTATAAAATTGACGGCCTAGAAACAAAAAAGCAAGCGATGGCCGCTTGCTTTTGTGATGTAAGTTGGCTGTGAAGTTTATTTCACTTCTTTGCCCGCAGCCTGTTGATCTGCATGATAGCTTGAGCGCACAAATGGTCCGCAGGCAGCGTGCGAGAACCCTATTTCATCGGCATACTCTTTTAACGCGTCGAACTCAACCGGTGGCACATAACGCTTTACCGGTAGGTGGTGCTTGGAAGGCGCAAGGTATTGACCCACTGTGAGCATATCAACATTATGCTCGCGTAAATCTCTGAGTACTTCTTCAATTTCTGAGATTTCCTCGCCCAAACCTACCATCAAACCAGATTTAGTTTTCACTTCTGGATGGGCTTCTTTGAAGCGGCGCAGTAATTCGAGTGACCATTTATAGTCAGCACCTGGACGTGCCAGTTTATAGAGTCTCGGTGCTGTTTCTAAGTTGTGGTTGAAGACATCCGGTGGTGTCTCAGTTAAGATCTCAAGCGCACGTTCCATACGACCACGGAAATCAGGGACTAGAATCTCTATGGTGATCCCTGGATTGTGCTTGCGGATCTCACGGATACAGTCAGCAAAGTGCTGTGCACCGCCGTCTCGTAAATCATCACGGTCAACTGAAGTAATAACAACATACTTGAGCTTCATGTCTTTGATGGTAAGTGCTAGCTTCTCTGGCTCTGCGGCATCAGGCTTTAGAGGTCGTCCGTGTGCAACGTCACAGAATGGACAGCGGCGAGTACAGATCGCGCCTAATATCATAAAAGTAGCAGTACCGTGGTTAAAGCACTCAGATAGGTTAGGGCATGACGCTTCTTCACATACGGAATGGAGGCCATGCTTTCTCATGGCGCTTTTAATCCCTTCAATTCGCTCGCTTGACTTTGGCAGACGAATTTTTAGCCACTCAGGCTTTCGTAGCATTTGTTCGCGTTCAGTTGGTAGGACTTTTACCGGGATCAATGCCATTTTTTCGGCATCACGCAGCTTTACACCCGGTTCCATTTTGACTGGCTTACTCATTCGTTCTCAAACCCTTCAGTGTGAACAACATGCTCAGCGTTTAGGCGCTTAAGCATATGTTTTATTAGCCCTTGACCCGCTTGTTCTAGCGAGGCAGGGCCATTGATTTCGCTCGTTTGTACCATTTCCATTCCGGCATAACCACATGGATTAATACGCAGAAATGGGCTTAGGTCCATATTCACGTTCAGTGCTAACCCATGAAATGAGCAGCCTCTTCTAACTCTTAGACCCAGTGAAGCAACTTTGCAATCATCGACGTAAACACCTGGTGCATCAGGTTTGGCATAGGCATTGATACTGTAATCTTGCAATGCATCGATGATGGTTTCTTCGAGCCAAGTGACTAGCTCGCGAACCCCTATTTTTAAGCGGCGCAAATTAAATAAAACGTACATCATTTGCTGTCCGGGTCCATGGTAGGTAACTTGACCACCCCGATCGACTTTGACCACGGGTATATCACCTGGTGCAAGCACATGTTCCGCTTTACCTGCTTGTCCTTGGGTAAATACCGGCTCATGCTCTACTAGCCAGATTTCATCGGCAGCTGAGTCATCACGTTGATCGGTGAAGGTTTGCATTTTTTGCCAGATAGGCTCATAGCTTTGCCGCCCCAAGTGGCGAATGATGACGCTTTGGTTGCTCATGGACTTCCTTCACTTATTACAGTACGTAACGTACAGCTTCAATACTGCCAAGTTCAGTGTAAATTTGCTCTATGTGCTCTTTCGAAGTCACAGTTGCAACTAAAGTGACCGACTCATAAGTGCCTTTACTGCTTGGTTTGACCTTAGGCGCGTAATCTCCCGGGGCAATTGTTTGCAGTTTAGCAAGAATTTGGTCCGTTAGGTCTACATTAGCTAGCCCCATTACTTTGAAAGTAAATGGGCATGGAAATTCTAAGTACTCATCAAACTTAGTGTTTTTTACAGGTTTTACCACGACGGTTTCCTCACTACAGATACTAAGCAATGATTGTGTAATGTGAATCGTTTTCACTTAGGCATCATTACCTTAATAATGGCGGCATTCTATCATTTTTGGAGCAAAAAAAAACGCCTCTAGAAGAGGCGTCATGTGTTTATATACTTACTCAGGTCAGGGTTATTGCATGATCTGTAAACGTAAGTAGTCGTATATGCGGCTAAAGAAACTGCCTTCTTCAATTTCTTCTAGCGTAACTAACGGGTATTGTGCAATATCTTCGCCTTCAAGTTGAAGGAATAAAGTACCCACTTTACTGCCTTTCGCTAATGGCGCCGTCAGTGTTTGATCAAGCTCGAAATGCGCTTTTAGATTTTTGCGCTGACCTCGAGGGATCGTGATTGGCGTATCTTGGGTAATGCCAAGAGAAACGGTTTTCTTGTTACCCATCCAGATCTGTTGGTCTGCAAAGCTGTCTCCGGCTTTATAAGGCGTAATCGTTTCAAAGAATCTAAAGCCGTAGTTTAGTAGCTTTTTACTCTCTACCTTTCTTGCGCGCTCACTGGCTGTGCCCATTACCACGGCTATCAGTCGCATATCGCCTTTTGTTGCTGACGTCACAAGGCTGTAGCCAGCTTCTGCGGTATGACCTGTTTTAATGCCGTCTACATCAAGGCTGGCATCCCATAATAGAGAATTACGGTTATATTGCTTAATACCATTGAATGTAAATGACTTTTGCTTGTATAGAGCATACTCTTCTGGCACATCTTTAATAAGGGCAGCGCCTAATGTTGCCATATCGCGTGGTGTTGTAAACTGCTCTGGTGCATCAAGACCATGACTGTTTACGAAGAAGCTATTGGTCATGCCTAACTTTTCGGCATGGGCATTCATGAGGTCTGCGAATGCACTTTCACTACCGGCTATGTGTTCGGCCATTGCAACACAGGCGTCATTACCTGACTGAATAATAATGCCATGATTCAGATCGTCTACACTGACTTTTTTACCAACCTCGATAAACATAACCGAAGAACCAGGGAAGTTTTTTGCCCACGCGTTCTCACTGATTGTAACCATATCTGTTGGCGCGATATTTCCAGCTGAAATTTCTGTACCAATTACATAGCTGGTCATCATTTTTGTTAAGCTAGCTGGAAGTAATTTGGTATCTGCTTCGCCCTCAGCAATGACTTTCCCGGTTGTGAAGTCCACAAGGAAATAGCCTTTTGCATTAATTTGAGGTGGAGACGGAATGATCTGTGCACTTGCTGAAAACAGTGACAAAGAACACACAACACCAAGGATTTTTTTTACAATTTTTGGTTTAAATACTGTCATCATGCTCGCTTTCTATTTGGTTCTGAACAGTGCTTTATTTTCGACTGAACAGCTGATTTACTTCTTGTCCAAAAGTATGTGTATTAAAGCCACTGTTACTGACTAGTCGGACAAGAACGAGTTAATCGTTTAGGTTATTTTAAAGTTCCTGCTCTGTGTAAAGCAAGAAAGCTTTATTAAATTCGCCTTCTTGTAAGGTTTTTAGCACTTTTTGCGCCTGCTGGTCATCTAAAATCGGTCCAAGTCGCAATTTGTAGAGATTATCTTCATAAGCGATAGGTGTACCGAGCGCAAACTTACCTGCCAACTTAGTGGCAAGTGCTTGAACATTACTTTCATTGCTTGCTGCGGCAACCTGAACATAGGTTAGACGAGGCGTTTTTCTATCTATGGTAATGGCCTCAATCTTAACCTGCGCTGTACCTTGTAAGTGATAGCCCAGTTTGTAGGCCGCAGCGTAGGACAAATCTATCACCCGGTCGTCATGAAACGGACCTCTGTCATTGACTCTCACAATCGCTGACTTGTTGTTTTCTAGATTTGTTACTTTGACAAAACTTGGTAATGGCAGCGTTTTATGCGCCGCTGTCATATCAAACATGTTGAAAGTTTCGCCATTGGAAGTGTAGTAACCATGAAATTTTCTGCCATACCAAGATGCAGTACCTTGCTGAACAAACCCTTTTTCATCCGACATCGGCTTGTAGCGTTTGCCAAGGACTGTGTAAGGGCGTCCTGCGCTGACACTTTTCGTTTCATTGGTTACTTTGGCATCGCGCATTTCCAGCGCCGTCGGCGCGCGCAAAGGCGCTTTGTCTTGTCGAGTATGATAGCGACTGCTACAAGCACTCAATACAATCAATATGCTTAGTATTGACAATAATTGTAAAGATTTCATTATTTTAATAACATTCTTTTATCTGTGGCAATCGCCATGATGATACCGAAGCCAGCCATCAGTGTAACCATAGACGTTCCACCGTAACTAACAAGTGGCAGCGGGACGCCCACCACCGGTAATAACCCTGAAACCATGCCTATATTAACAAAAATATAAACGAAAAAGGTCAATGTAAGTGCACCTGCAAGTAGTTTACTAAACGCCTCTTGTGCGTTCACGGCGATATACAGGCCACGGCCAATAATAAACAGATACACACTCAACAGCATCACTACTCCAAGAAGCCCAAACTCTTCACTTAGAACAGAAAAAATAAAGTCAGTATGCCGTTCAGGTAAAAACTCCAGCTGAGACTGTGTACCTTGCAGCCAGCCCTTACCTTCAATGCCGCCGGAGCCTATTGCTATTTTTGATTGAATGATGTGGTAACCGGCACCCAATGGGTCGCTCTCTGGGTCCAGTAAGGTCAATACACGCTGTTTTTGGTATTCATGCATGACAAAGTGCCACATGGCAAAGGCACCAGGTATCGCGAGCAGTATGCCAGAGCCAATTAACTTCCAACTTAGGCCAGACAAAAATAGGACAAAAACCCCTGAGCTGGCGATCAATAATGACGTACCAAGATCGGGTTGTTTTTGAATCAAGATGGTGGGGATCAGTACTATGGCAAAACCAATGATGAGGTGTAATATCTTCGGGGGCAATTGCTGTCGGCCAATATACCAAGCAACCATCATTGGTACTCCCAGTTTCATTATTTCAGAAGGTTGAAATCGCGTGATACCAATGTCTAGCCAGCGTTTTGCGCCATTGATGGTGACGCCAAAGAAAAAGACTCCGATCAACATGATTAAACCAATAAAATACAGTGGAATTACCAATCGTTTTAAAGTGTTCGGAGATATCTGCGCCATAATTACCAATGCGATAATAGCCCCAAGCATACGTGTTGCGTGGCGTGCCATCATATCCATATTTTGACCACTGGCACTATAAACAACTGCCAAACTGCCTATCATCATGACCAACAATGCGGTTAATAGGGGCAGATCAATATGAATGCGCTGCCAAAAGGAGCGTTGCTTTCTCAATTGATTCATTTACCCTCCGTGTCACTTGGGTAAGTTTCAAAATAGTAATCCATCAGTTTGCGGGCAATCGGTGCCGCGATCGCCGAACCGCCACCTTGGTTTTCAACAATGACGGTAACCACAATACGTGGATCATTAAAAGGCGCAAAACCGACATAAATACCGTTGTCTCGGTGTTTCTCTTTGAGGTTTTCGGCATCATATTTCTCACCTTGAGCGATGCTTACAATCTGCGCTGTACCGGTTTTTCCAGCAGGATCGTACGTTGCCCCTTTAAATGCTTTGTTTGCAGTGCCCGTCGTCTTTTTGACTGTATTGTGCATGGCATCTAGGGCAATTTGCCAATTATGAGGGTCTTTTAGTATCACTGGTGGCTTTTCTTCGGTGTACATCTGTTCTACATCACTGTTTTGTTTGGCGACTTGTACAAGGTGAGGGGGGCGATGAACGCCTTTATTAACCAAGATTGAAACTGCATTGGTAATTTGCATTGGCGTTGCAGTCCAGTAGCCCTGACCAATGCCCACAGAGATCGTATCACCGGGCCACCACGATTCGTTAAAGCGCTGCCTTTTCCATTCTGTTGTCGGCATAATTGCGGATGTCTCTTCGTGAATGTCTATGCCAGATAAGTCTCCAAATCCGAATTGACTCATAAAATTACTGATTTTAGTGATGCCCAGTCGATAAGCTGTTTCATAGAAGTAGGTATCACAAGACTCTTCGATAGCTTTGTACACATCTACATGGCCATGCCCCCAGCGCAGCCAGTCACGCCAGCGGTGATCTACATTAGGGATTTGGAAGAAGCCTGGATCCCAAATCTTGGTTTGTTCAGTAACGACGCCTTCTTCAAGGGCCAAAATCGCCAAATGAGGCTTAACGGTCGATGCTGGTGCATACCTACCTTGCGTGGCGCGATTAATGAGCGGTCTGTCAGGGTTTAGTAGCGCACGGTAATCTTTGCTGCTAATACCATGGACAAATAAATTGGGATCATAACTTGGGTTTGAATACAGCGCTAGAATCCCACCATCTTTTGGATCCATGACAACAATAGCACCGCGTACACCTTGTAAAACCTCTTGGGCTATTTTTTGTAGTCCAATGTCTAATGTAAGAACCAGATCTTGTCCTGGTTTAGGTGGTTCAACACTGAGTGAACGAATAATGCGTCCGCGGTTATTCACTTCAACCCGTTGAGAACCGACCTGCCCGTGCAGGCGCTCTTCATAGAACTTTTCGATCCCTAACTTGCCGAAGTCGTGCGTTGCTCGGTAGTTTTTATCCCGTCCTTGCGACTCCAGTTCGGTAAGCTCTTTTTTATTAAGTCGAGATACATAGCCAAGTGCATGAGTTAGCGCATCTCCATAAGGGTAATGGCGAGCCAACCTCGCTTCAACGCTGAAACCAGGGAAGCGGTGTTGGTTGACTGAAAATATAGCAACTTCTTGTTCATTGAGTCGCGCTTTTAATACTTGGCTTTTAAATCGTCTAGAACGGCGATTACTCTTTATGACGGCGGCTTTTTGTGCGTCAGTGATCTCGATGATGTCATCAATGAGGTCTAAGGACGCTTCAATATTGTCGACTTGTTCTGGGATCACTTCTAAATTGTATACAGGCCTATTTTCGGCGAGCAATACCCCATTTCTATCGTAAATGAGCCCTCTGTTGGGGGCTATGGGGATCACCTTGATGCGATTGTCATTAGAGCGGGTTTGGTAGGTATCGTGTTGCTCAACTTGAAGGCTATAGATGTTATTTAAAAGTATGCCGATTAGCAGTACAACAAAAACAAAGCCAACAAAAGCTCGACGCGCAAAAAGATTCGCCTCTGCGCTATGATCGCGGATCGTTGGCCTAGTTTTAAGCATATTACTATTATTCTCTGTGATAAGGGTGGTTGTTATTTAAGCTCCAGCCTCTGTAAAGACTTTCTGCAACGACAATTCTAACCAGCGGGTGTGGCAGAGTAAGGTTAGATAGAGACCACTTTTGTTCCGATGCAGCGATACACTCTGGTGCTAAACCTTCAGGGCCGCCTATCAGTAAACTGACATCACGTCCATCCAACTGCCATTTTTCCATATTGCTTGCTAGTTGATGGGTATCCCAAGGCTTACCTGTGACTTCCAGCGTGACAATGCGATTTCCTTTTGGAATAGCAGCTAAGGTTTTTTCACCCTCTTGTTGCAAAATACGCTTAATGTCGGCATTTTTACCGCGTTTACCTGCGGTGATCTCAATGAGCTCTAATGGCATATCTTTGGGAAAGCGGCGCTGATATTCTTTGAAGCCTGTTTCCACCCATGCAGGCATTTTAGTGCCAACTGCAATCAACTGGATTTTCACATTATCCCCAAAGCTTTTCTAAATCGTAAAAGTCACGAGTTTGGTCTTGCATAACATGTACGACAACATCACCCAAATCAACCAATACCCACTCACCAGCATCTTGTCCTTCGTGGCCAAGCGGGGTCTCACCTGCGTGACGCGCTTCTTTGGCTACATGATCTGCAATCGACTGGACATGGCGTTTTGAATTACCAGAACAAATTACTAAATAATCTGTTATTGAAGAGGTTTCACGTACGTCTAATTGGACGATATCGCGGGCTTTCATATCATCGACTTTATCAATGGCGAAGTCTAAAAGTTGTTTTGAATTCAAATCAGAATCTCTTTGCTACATTTACTTATAAATAAGGGCGTAATTCTAACACGCTTTTCTCTATATTTCCCAAGGTGATTTAGCGCTTACTTGGTGTACAATTCGTTTTTGTTTATATAGGTTAGGACATTGGTGCTCAACCAAGGTTCAACATTTTCCCCCGCTTTTATTGCCGCCCTGATGTCGCTGGATGCCGCTGAGAATGGTGTACCTGTTAGGAAGTAACACTTGCCAAAAGGATGTGCGTTCAGCGCTGAAGGAGTCAGTACTTCAGCGTTTTTTAAATATGTTTCCAGGGCAGGTGTCGGATTGTACTCATCGCCAGGACGGCGATATACCACGACATGGCAAAGCTGCGTAATTTTTTCCCATTGAAACCATTTATCAAGACTATTGAATGAATCCATCCCCATTAAAAAAGCGATAGGCTGTGTTGGAAATTCATCTCTGAGCTCTTGCAACGTAAGTACCGAGTAGGAGGGCTCTGTACGCCTTAATTCTCGATCATCGAGCGCAAACTTGGGGTTATCAGCTATCGCAGTATACAGCATGTCTAGACGATGTGCCGCGCTGATGCTAGGACCTTGCTTATGCACAGGTGTGGCATTGGGCAAAAAGCGCAATGTATCTAATGACAGTTCTTCAACACATTGCTTGGCCATATTTAAATGACCTTTGTGAATGGGATCAAAGGTGCCGCCAAATATAGCTATCATCGTTGGCTCATCCCATTTAGCGGATCATCAAAAGCGCCCTCGTAGGGCATTGGAAAAGGTACTGACTGGCAAAAACTCAAAGCGATATGTGCGAGGCTTTGATAAGGGGCTACCAGCAAATTGCGCTTATAGGCAGAGTCATATTGTGCAAGTAAGGCGATGATTTTCTCTAATTGGGCGATCGTCATGCGGTCCAGCGCTTGTTGTGTCACTTGCTGCTGGTTTTTCCATATATTGTGTTGCTTGAATTGTGCACCAATGGCTTGCCCAGCAACCAAAGCACGCTTGATACTTAGCAAGGTACTGGCTTGATTGTGGAGTGTCCAAGCCACGCTGGTGGGTTCGACATTATCAGTTGCTAGTTTATTGAGGATTTTAACAATGTAACCTGGGTTACCTTTTAACAGCCCATCATTTAAGTCAAAAATATCGAACTTGGCTTGGTTGAGCAATCCACTCATCAATTGTTGTTGATCTACCAAGCTGTCTTTATATAACAAAGATAGCTTTTCAAGTTCTTGTGATGTGGCCAGTAAATTGCCCTCAGTCGCAGCCAGCAGACTGCGTTTCGCATCATGCTTTAAATTTACTTTGAGTCGTTTACATGCTTCGTCTAGCCACTTTTCTAAGTGGTACCCTGTTAAAGGGTAGCAGGGGACAAACAGGCCATTTTTTTCTAACGCTTTGAACCAGGCCGCGCGCTGAATATCCTGACTCGCTTTGTTGCCTTTGACAACTAAGATAACATCGGGATTAATATGGTTGGCAATCTCTTTGAGGGTTGTCACGCCTTGCGTAGGGGGTTTTTGTTGATTTAAATCTAATTCTATCAAGGTTTTGGCGCTAAAAAGAGACATGCTATTATATTGTGCAGCCAATTCTTGCCAGTCAAATCCTGGTAAAATGGCAAACTTAATAACTTCATCAAATCCCTGCTTTTTAGCCGCTTGGCGCACGCTTAAAGCGCAGTTCCCTTCTTGGAAAGGCTCTTCACCGAGAATGAGGTAGAATGGTTGCAGGCCTTGTTTGAGTTGGCCTGCCAATTGATTTGCATAACAGCGCATTAGAGTTGTGATAGTTCTCGAATGATACGTTTAGTTGCAAGCTTGCGCATTTCACTCAAAATGATTTCAAGCTCTTTTGACTTTGCAAGCGAGTTGTTTGGGTCGTCTTGATAGTTACGATATAGCTCAAAGCTCTGCTCATAGGGGGCTTGGTTTGGCCTTGTCAATCGGTAAGAGACCACATAGGCCAGCTCATATTGAGCAACCTGTCCGTTAGAAAATAAGCTGAGCGTTTGTCTGCTAAGTGAATCTTTGTATAAGTGCAGCTCTGGGGCCGCGCTAGAGTGATTAATACTGTCACCCTCATTGACTTTAACCTGAGAACGCTGCAATTCGTATTTTAATTGTTCAAACAATGCGGACTTTTGGTCGTCACCGGTCAATTGGAGTGCTCGCAGATCTTCTGGTAGGTAAGAGGCCTGCTTTAGATGAAACCCACATCCAGTGACAAAGAAACAGACTAGCAACATTGCTAGCCCATTACGTAGATTACCCAGCATACGGATCGCAGACAAGCCACGAAGGCTTGCTGCTAATATTCCTCGCGGAGTAGAGGCGACCATTAGTTGGCTACCACGTTGAGTAGTTTGCCAGGCACGTAAATTACCTTACGGATTGTTTTACCATCCGTGAATTTAGTTACGTTTTCTTCGCCAAATGCCAGTGCTTCTACTTGCTCTTTTGTTGCGTCGGCAGCAACGGTTAATTTCGCACGTAATTTACCATTTACTTGCACAACAATGAGCTTCTCATCTTCAACAAGGGCATTTTGGTCAACGGTTGGCCAAGACGCATCTAGCACATCACCTTCATGACCAAGCTGACTCCACAACTCATGACACATATGCGGCGTGATTGGCGCAAGCATAACCACCATCGCATTTAATGCTTCGTTTGCTATCGCTATGTCTTGTGCCTCGTCTAGCGGCGCTTTTGAAAGTTTGTTTGACAGTTCCATAACGGCAGCAATAGCCGTGTTAAACGTTTGACGGCGTTCAACGTCATCGGTGACCTTTGCAATTGCCTTGTGAACTTCGCGACGAAGCGCTTTTTGATTGCTGCTTAATGCCGCTAAGTCGAGTTCTGCCGAGCCCGCATTTTTCACGTCTACCGCGTACTTCCAGATGCGACGCAAGAATCTTTGTGCGCCTTCTACACCTGAATCAGACCATTCAAGCGTTTGCTCTGGTGGTGCTGTGAACATCATAAATAAGCGAACGGTATCCGCACCATACTGCTTAATTACCGTTTGAGGATCGATGCCATTATTTTTTGACTTGGACATTTTACTCATACCGGCAGAGAAGACCGGTTCGCCATCGTCTTTGTGCCAAGCTTTAGTAATTCTGCCCTTGTCGTCTTTTTCAGTTTCTACATCGAGTGGTGAAATCCAAATATCACCGCCTTTCTCATCTTTACGGTAATACGTATCGGCTAATACCATACCTTGACACAGTAAGCGCTCAAATGGCTCGTCAGAATTCACCAAACCAAAATCACGCAATAGTTTGTGGAAGAATCGTGCGTAAAGTAAGTGCAGGATAGCGTGCTCGATACCACCGATATACTGGTTTACCGGCAGCCAGTAGTTTGCAGCGCCAGGCTCCAGCATTCCTTCATCATAACGCGGGCTGCAGTAGCGAGCGTAATACCAAGATGACTCCATAAAGGTGTCAAAGGTATCCGTTTCATGGAATACAGTTTCACCATTAACAGTTGCTTTTGCCCACTCAGGATCTGCTTTGATTGGTGAAGTAACACCATCCATTACAACATCTTCAGGTAAACGCACTGGCAGCATATCTGCTGTGGCCGCAAGCTCAGAACCATCTTCTTTGTTCAGCATAGGGATCGGAGAGCCCCAATAACGCTGACGACTTACACCCCAATCGCGAAGGCGGAAGTTAACGGTGCGTTTACCAGCACCGATACCTTCTAGTTTATCGGCAATCGCGTCGAAAGCGGCTTTGAACTCTAGTCCATCAAACTCACCAGAGTTGATTAGAACCCCTTTTTCGGTAAATGCTGCGCTGTCTAGATCGGCAACTTCCTCAGTGCCCTCAACAGGCGCGATTACTTGCTTAATCTCAAGGCCATAAGCTGAAGCAAACTCGTAGTCGCGTTGATCGTGTCCTGGAACTGCCATAACGGCACCCGAGCCATAATCCATCAGTACAAAGTTAGCGATCCAGATTGGTACTTCTTGGCCAGTTAATGGGTGGATAGCAGTAAAGCCTGTCGCTACCCCTTTTTTGTCCATCGTCGCTAGATCCGCTTCAGCTACTTTGGTGTTTTTACATTCTTCAACGAATGCTGCCGCCGCGCTGTTGTTTTGTGCGGCTTCTAGAGCTATCGGGTGGCCAGCTGCTACAGCAACATATGTGACACCCATAAAGGTATCAGGACGTGTTGTATAAACTGTAAAGCTTTCGCCATTGTCAGCTCGTTTAAAATCAATCTCTAAACCCTCTGAGCGGCCAATCCAGTTGCGCTGCATGGTTTTAACTTGCTCAGGCCAATGATCTAGCTTATCAAGGTCATCAAGTAGCTCTTGCGCGTAGTCAGTAATTTTAATGAACCACTGTGGAATTTCTTTTTGTTCTACTAATGCACCTGAACGCCAGCCTCGGCCATCGATAACCTGTTCGTTTGCAAGTACTGTTTGGTCAACAGGATCCCAGTTTACTGTAGACATTTTCTTGTAAACTAAGCCCTTTTCGTACAGCTTAGTGAAGAACCATTGTTCCCATTTGTAGTATTCTGGGTGGCAGGTTGCAATTTCACGATCCCAATCATAGCCAAAACCAAGTTGTTTTAACTGGTTACGCATATAATCGATATTTTCGTAAGTCCACTTTGCTGGTGCAGTGTTGTTTTTAATCGCAGCATTCTCTGCTGGCAAACCAAAAGCATCCCAGCCCATTGGCTGCATTACATTTTTGCCCTGCAAACGTTGGAAGCGTGATACAACGTCGCCGATAGTGTAGTTACGAACGTGACCCATATGGAGTCGACCACTTGGATATGGGAACATAGATAAGCAGTAGTATTTTTCTTTGTTTTCGTCTTCAACTACTTTAAATGTTTTATTTTCTTCCCAATAGGACTGAACCTTTGGTTCGATTTCTTGTGGGTTGTATTGCTCTTGCATTGACGTTTCCAGACTTCTTGCAAACTAATAATAAAAATTGGCCAATAGCATACCCGAAAACTTGTTGTGATCACAGTTTCGGATGGTCATTTTACGAGTAATTAGGAGATTTTTGGCAGAAAGTGAACTTTCTCAATGACCCGCATGCATTATATCGCCCAAATGCCGGTATTATGGCTCTTTCGAGTGACTGAACTATACTTTATATCAGAGTGAAGTGCTCAACACATGTGTCAATTGTAAACCGCGAATGTTTTGTGATGAGGTGATAGTTCGGTCTACCTAGGTGAATCACATTGAGAGCGCGCCAAATTCAACCCATCAAATCACAGTTAAGTGTCTGAATGTGATTGATAAGGAGGCGCAATGGCTGATTATAAACAGTGGCTTAGCGATTTTTCTAAATGGATGAAAGATATTAGAGAACATGAGTTAAAAAAGCTTGTGGAGAATTTCATTCAAGAAGAAGAAAAATGGCGAGAATTTGGCCAAAACAAACTCAGTGATTATCGCCATTATTTTAAACGCGACCTTGAGCATATCACCGAGCACCATGAACACTATGAAGGAGTTGCTTGGGAGGAATTTAAAGCAACTGTTTTATATGAACTGGCGTATCTTGAAGACCGCACTCAGCTCGAATGGCAGGCGCTCATGTCTGATTTTGAGCATGATGGGGTTTATAAACAGGGTGAATGGATAGCTTTGGGCCAATTAGTATGTAAGAATTGCGGCAATAAAGTTGATATATATCACGCCTTTGAAATCTCTGCTTGCAGTGAATGTGGACACGATAGCTTTATTCGTAAGGCGCTGACCCCCTAATAACTCGGTTTCTATCGGGTGTTAACAATAAAGAATTCAGGAATGACTAAGACAATAAAGCCGCTTCTATCGGAGCAACTTGCACCGAGTGTTTCCTTGCAGCACATCCGCTCGTGTATGCAAAACCCGTATCCAGAGTCTTTACCTTTTATAGGTCAGCAGCGCGCCCAAAGCGCGTTAGACTTTGCGCTTGGCATGGACTTGCCTGGATATAATGTATTTGTCATGGGGGAAGCCGCGACAGGTCGCTTCACGATGGTTAAAGAAAAACTCGAAGCGCACAGTAAATCTAAGCCAACCCCAAAAGAATGGCTTTATGTCAATAATTACGAAGATCATCGTGAGCCCATCACCATGTTTATGCAACCTGGCGAAAGCCGTAAGTTAGCTGATGATATTGATGCGTTTTTAGATGAGGTTGTTGACACATTTCCAGCGGCCTTTGACAACCCAGGCTACCAGCGAAAGAAAAAGTCGTTAGACAGAGATTTTGACAATAAATACAACGCGGCTTTGACTGCTGTCGAGAACTTAGCGATGGAAAAAAGCGTTGTCATGATGGAAGAAAATGGGGCAGTCAGTTTTGCCCCGGTCGTGGATGGCAAACAGTTGGATGATACTGAGTTTGCCGCACTGGATGAACAAGCTCAAGCTCACTTTTATGATGCGATTGATGAGTTAGAAGATGGTCTCATTGAAGCGTTGATTGAGCTGCCTCGTTGGAAAAGAGAGTCGTCAGAAAAATTACGTAAGCTCAAGAAAACCACCATTGAGCTCGCCACAAAGCCACTGCTCAAAGCGCTCGAGCATAAATATGCGAGTCATATAGGTGTTATCCGTTACTTAAAAGATCTGAGAGTCGAAATTGTTGAAGCCGTACTAGATTGGCTGGATGATGAATCAAATGCCTCAGAAGAGCAAAAAGACGATTTTGATGCGAAGGGGATGCTGTCAGATTTCTTTGCACCTAATATTTTAATTGAATATAAAGAGGGCGCACCAGCGCCGGTTGTGTACGAGCCAAATCCAACTTTCGGGAATATTTTTGGCAAAATCGAGTATGAGAGTGCGCAGGGCTCGCTCATTACAAGCTATCGGTCAATTCAAGCCGGCGCACTGCATCGAGCGAATGGCGGTTACTTAATCATGGATGCTGACAAAGTGATTTCCTCTTCGCAGGTTTGGGACGGTTTGAAGTTGTCACTCAAGACGCACCAAATTAAAAATGATTTACCTTATCAGGATAGCTCGGTTGGGAGCAGCTTTACACTGAAACCTCAGCTCATTCCCATGGATGTAAAAATCATTTTGCTCGGTTCAAGAGATTTGTATTACACAATCAGTGAATACGATGAAGAGTTTGGCGAGCTGTTTAGAGTCCTTGCGGACTTTGATTACTATTTACCATCGAGTGATAGACTTCAGTATCAATTCGTTTCAAAAGTACAAGATTATACAGAGCAAACGCTTAAATGTAGCTTAACTGCTGAAGCCTTAGCTCGGTTACTTAAGTTCAGTTACCGCCAAGCTGAGCATCAAAATAAGTTGTCTGCACGGTTCGCCGATGTATTAGAGCTGGTGGCTGAAGCCAGTTACTACGCAAAGCAAGATGGTGTTGATGAAATTGATGCTCACCACATTAATGAAGCGGTGTTAGGCAAACAATATAGAACGGGCCAGTTAAGTGAGAATATGCTCAGTGATATCGAAGAGGGCCACACATTAATTGCCACAGAGGGAAAGGCAGTTGGTAAGGTTAATGGACTCACCGTTTTGCATATTGGCGATACCTCTTTTGGTAACCCAGCGAGGATCACGGCAACCGTCTATGCTGGATCAGATGGCGTAATCGATGTTGAGCGTGAGGCAGAACTTGGTAAGTCAATCCACTCTAAAGGGGTGATGTTGTTGACTGGTTATTTGGGCAACAAGTACGCTCAAAACTTCAGTTTAACCTTGAGTGCCAATATTGCCATTGAACAGAGCTACGGTTATATCGATGGTGATAGTGCGTCACTTGCTGAGCTTTGTGGACTTATCTCAGCAATTACCCAGCTACCCATCGACCAATCATTAGCTTTGACTGGATCCATCAATCAACATGGCGAAGTACAAGCCGTAGGTGGTGTAAATGAAAAAGTCGAGGGTTACTTTAAGCTTTGTAAAATGCGCGGATTGACGGCAAAGCAAGGCGTCATTATTCCGCATTCAAACCTGATCAACCTCGTGCTTGAAGATGAGGTTATTGATGCAATTAATAGTGATAAATTCCAAATTTTCGCGGTGAAAAATGTAGATGAGGCGCTCGAACTGTTGATGAAAGTACCAGCAGGTGACACACAAAATGGCGCGTACCCTGAAGGCACTATTAACCAAAAGGCTTTGCTACGTTTGGAGCAAATTGCACAGGTTGTGAGTGGCGAAGACAAAGAATCAACAGAAGAAAGCGAATAGGAAGTAACATGTCGATGACAAGTATTATTGTAACAGTGCTAGCACTCGGGCTGGCATGGTTCATTTATAATGGCAATCAAAAGCAAAAGCAGGTAGCACAAATAAACCGCATTGACGCACAGGCGTTCCTTGCTGAAAATGGCGCTAAGGCGGGTGTAACAACAACGGCAAGTGGCTTACAGTATGAAATCATTCAAAAGGGAACGGGGACAACTTCTCCAACGTTAAATGACTCCGTGACAGTGCACTATCATGGCACCTTGTTAAGCGGGGTGGTGTTTGATAGCTCCGTTGAGAGAGGAGATGCCCTGACATTTAGCCCAAAGCAAGTTATTGCTGGGTGGACTGAAGCATTACAGCTTATGGTTGAGGGAGATAAGTTCAGACTGTTTATTCCCCCAGATCTGGCATATGGAGATCGCGCAGCGGGAAAAATAGGCGCGGGGTCCTTGCTCGTGTTTGAGGTGGAGTTACTGTCAATAAATTAAATCGAGGCATTGTAATTACAAGCTCGTTGCGCTTTTTTAACGCAGGTCGATATTAGATCGAAACAGGCGCTGGTGCCGTCAATGGCAAGAAAAGGGAGCAGGGTGTCTGTTGCATGTCATCTGCCGTGTTATGACAAGGGGTATTGTCCTAGCGCAAGGATCAATAAACAGATGATTATTTGCCGAATAGAGTTTTGTTCCCTTATTGATATGTGCAGGGCGATAAAAAACCCACTTTGCTGCCAAAGTGGGTTGTGCTTTTAACTCCAGCCGTCATACCTTTTTCTACGTGACAGTAGCAATGTCAGTATCACACCTAGCAAAACCCCGCCAAGCGCAATGCCACCGCCATAGGACAGAAGCAGGTGTTGTTCACGTTCAACTTTGCTCTGTGCGCTCTTGGCCTGCTGCTCTAATTGCGCATTTAAATCCTTGATCGTTTTTTGTAATTCACTGTTTTGTGATTCAAGCGTATCGTAATCACTTTGTAGCTGTGGCATGGCTGATTGTAAAGATGCTAACTGATTTTGAGACACGTCCAATGCCTGTGTGAGCTCACTGAGTTGCTGCTTTAATCCAGGTTCTGCTGTGACAAACTTGGATTCAACCCAACCACTACGTTCTTTATTGTCAATGATGCGTACGTAATTATTATTTTGCTCATTGGTAATGGTGACAGGTGTCCCCGCTTCAATGGAACCG
This sequence comes from Pseudoalteromonas sp. SMS1, assembly GCF_021530565.1. Taxonomy (GTDB): domain Bacteria; phylum Pseudomonadota; class Gammaproteobacteria; order Enterobacterales; family Alteromonadaceae; genus Pseudoalteromonas. The sequence continues at coordinate 103,308 of NZ_JAKGBI010000007.1, read as the reverse complement.
AGTATACGGTAATTTGTGCCTGGACCTGCGTGCATAAACAAGTAGAGATTATCAACGATATAGCCGTTAGGCATCGTCTGTTGTGCCGTTTGTTCCTGTGGATTTGTCTCATCTAAATCTTGTGCATGCAATGTAAGAGGAGAAAAAACAAACAAAAATGGCAGTGCGAGCTTTTTGAACATTCGCGAGCCTTTATTTTTTAAGTTTTATAGACAATTACCAAAATAGTATGGATTTAAGCGGCGCTTGGCAAGCGCTTAAAGCATAAACAGAAGGTTTTAATCTATATGTAACTGAAGGTTACCGCACCGTGAAGATGTATCTTTATATCGTGCAGTAGGTTAGCGAAAAAAATAGGCATTTAGGAAGCGTTTACCTGAAAAATGACAGAAGAAATGACGAATGTGTATGAGATGATAAGGATTTGTATAATTTAGTGCGTTTAGCGCTAGCTGGTGGTAAAAAGATTGCAAATGTTGATGCCTTTGTATATTTTGGGGGTTCTCAATTTTTATAGGTAAACCACGCCCTAATGGACACTGAAATAGAACTGAAGTTTTTGGTTTCAGATAATGAAGTTCCCTTGATCCCAGCTTTAATTACACAATTTGCAAAGCGGGTAAACAATAAACCAGCAAAAAATCTCCAGAATGCTTACTATGATTCTCCGAATAGAGAGTTGAGAGCCCTTGATATTGGCTTGCGCACTCGTTGTATGGATGGCAATTGTGAGCAAACAATTAAGCTTTCTGGCGAAGTCGTTGGTGGGCTTCATCAGCGTCCGGAATACAATCTACCGCTAGCTGGGAACAAACCAGACATTTCTGCATTTGACAGTGGCATTTGGCCAATGGGCATGCGCTTAGAGTCTATCGCAGAAAATCTATATCCAATATTTAGTACCAATTTTATTCGCCGCACTTGGCTCATTGAAACAGACAATGGCGGTAAAATAGAAGTGGTATTAGACAAAGGGGAAATTGCGGCAAGAGGCCAAGTAGAGGCCATTTGTGAACTTGAAATCGAATTGATTGAAGGTGAGCGCGCTGATCTATTTGAGCTTGCTGAACAGTTTTTATCCCACATAGGCCTTCGTCTTGGTTTTTACTCCAAAGCGGCACGGGGGTATCGACTCGCGGATGATTTGCCCTTAGCGGTAGATAAAGCAATTGGGTTTGTGCCGCTATCAGATGATTGCACACAAGAGCAAGCGCTGATAGCAACCGTCAATTATGCTATTGAATTTGTCCAAAAACATGAACAGTGCTACGTGAATGAGCCGAGCTTAAAAGCATTGAAGCGTATCATCGATGGCGTCCGTTTAATTAGACATGCTTTTTGGTTGTTCAATGATTTTGTTGCAAAAGAATCGACAGAGGCTTTGAAGAAAGAGCTAAAGTGGTTGTTGGGTGAATTACAGTGGGTCGAAAGTGCCAGTTATTTAAAAACTTATACGTCCAAACGACATGCATATTATAAGCGAATTCATAACGCACCTGAATTAGCACAAGTAATTGATGACCTTAAAGATGTCCAGCCTACTCCAACTGATTTAGAAGATTTGTTTCACTGTTCTAGATATAACAGGCTCATTCTAGATTTAACACGGTGGTTGTTAGAGAAGAACTGGCGACAAAATTGGGATCAAAATGCCATTAAGGCCGCGCAGAGCAGCGCAAAATCTCAAGCAAAAAGAATGTTTGATTCAGACTGGAAGGGGTTACGACATACTTTTTCAAACAATGAAGTGATGTCAGTGAACGCATACTTGCACGCAAGAGACGTACTTGAGACGATGTTGCTTAGTGGTAATTGCTTTGGCAGTTTGTTCGAGGCGTCCGATCGCCATGACTTTAGAGCGCCTTGGGTTGATATTGTCTTTGGTATTCATGAATTGGAAACTTTGCATTATTTAAAGCAATTATGTGAAGGTCAAAAAGAGCAGCCTTTCACGGAAATATTATCTTGGTTGCAGCAAAAAGCCGATTTTCTTGTGAGTGCCATGGAACAAAGCCGACATGCATCACTCAATTGCGAACCCTATTGGTAACAAGGTGTATGCCCGAGCGTTGGCATGCATCTTTATTTGTGCCATTACACTGGCTTTGTCTACTCGGTTTGCATACGCTTCTGAACCTTGGCAGCTGTATAAATCTAATGCTTGGCTCGATATTTACTACCGCAAACTGCCCAATGGCCTTTTGCAGGTAAAAGGCCATGCAACACTCGATAAAACAACGACAAAGTCTGTGATTGGCGCTTTAACTGATACAGACTCCATCCCCCTCTGGGTTGACAATATTCAGTCGGTTACTTTACTCGCAGCGCCGCAAGAGAATCGCTCGCTTGTCCATACAAAACTAAATCTCCCTTGGCCTGTGGCAGATAGGGAGATGCTGACGTTATCGTGCTTTAGTCAAATAGAGGACAACCAGCATTTATTGCAAATTCGCTCAGTCTTCGCGCCTGAAAAGTCGGACTCGTTAATTCGCATTACAGAAATTGTGATTGATTGGGAATTCTTCGAGCGTACATCTGGTTTGGATATCACCTACACGGCGCAAGCTCAGCTTAATGGCTCAGTGCCACAATGGTTAGCAAACAAAGCGTCACTTAAAAATACCCAAAAGATGCTTCAAGCATTAAAAGCACATCTCGCGACGCAGCAAGCACAGCTCTCGAATTGGACATTGCTGCCAGGAGATTGTGACGGATTTTGAAATAGTCGCGACAGGGCAAAATTCATCTACTACACTAAAATCAAAGCCACCTGACAGTTGCCATATGATAGACATTGATGACAAGGTTTTAGCTGATTTAAGATCCGGGTTCAACCTCCCTGCAAAGCCAGAAATTTTGCAAAGCTTACAAAATGAGCTCAATCAAGATGAGCCTGAGTTAAATCGAGTGGCCGAGATAATATCCGTAGATGTCGCGACGTCTGCTGCCGTTCTGAAGGTCATAAACTCCCCCGCATATGGCATGTCTAGGACAATCACGGATATTAAGCAAGCGGTGATGTTTTTAGGTATGAACTGTATCACGCAAGTAGTGACAGGGCATTTGCTTAAAAGTGCTTTTGACCAAAACGATAGCTGTATTTCTTTGCAACGATTTTGGGACAGTGCTTCTGAAATCTCTCAAGTGGCTATGCTTATCGGCAAAAAAGTTCGGGCCGAGACACCCATTGAAGACTTGCAGCTATTAGGGTTGTTTCATGATGCTGGTATTCCCGCTATGGCAATGAGATTTGGTGATTATGCTGATGTTTTATCTCGCGCTTCCCAACGCCCCGAGAAAACCTTACTACAGTACGAAGAGCAAGATTATCCGACCAATCATACGGTGGTGGGGTATTACTTAGCGAGTTCTTGGCATTTACCAAAGCGTGTTTGCCAAATTATTTTACGCCATCATGATGCCTTGTTTTTTCAAGATTGTGAAACCGAAGTCGAAAAGCAAACAATGGCCATATTGAAATTAGCTGAGAACTTTACGTTCGAGATCAAACATTTTAGAAGTTGTGCCGATTGGCATGCCTTTAGAGATGACGCAATGCTTTGCTTGGACCTAAGTGATGATGATTACACGGATATCAAGGAAGATGTTGAAGAGTTTTTGATTGGCTAGAATTGTAATTTAGAGCGTGCAATTAGGCATTAAAAAAGGCGCAATTAGCGCCTTTTTTGCAACTTAATCGTCATCAAACGATTATAAGTTAGCGGCTGCTTTTAGTGCGTCAGCTTTGTCTGTTTGTTCCCAAGGAAACTCTTCACGACCAAAGTGACCGTATGCCGCTGTTGGCTGATAAATTGGGCGCTCTAAGTCAAGCATGGTAATCAAACCATAAGGGCGAAGATCGAAGTGTTCACGTACCAATTCGATTAAACGTGCTTCTTCTAGTTTACCTGTACCGAATGTATCAATGCTGATTGACGTAGGCTCAGCAACGCCGATTGCGTATGAAACCTGAATCTCACATTTATCAGCAAGGCCAGCTGCCACAATATTTTTTGCGACATAACGGCCTGCATATGCAGCTGAGCGATCAACTTTTGATGGATCTTTACCAGAGAAAGCACCACCGCCGTGACGTGCCATACCGCCATACGTATCAACGATGATCTTACGACCAGTCAAACCACAGTCACCCATTGGACCACCAATAACAAAACGACCCGTTGGGTTAATGAAGAACTTGGTTGCTTCAGTAATAAGTTCTGCAGGTAATGTTGGTTTGATGATAGTTTCCATGACAGCTTCAACAAGGTCATCTTGTGAGATTGAGTCACAGTGCTGTGTTGAAAGTACAACCGCATCAATACCAACAGGCTTACCATTCTCGTATGCAAACGTCACCTGTGACTTTGCATCTGGGCGTAACCAAGGTAGTGTGCCATCTTTACGAACAGCAGCTTGACGTTGTACTAGACGGTGTGAATATGTAATTGGTGCAGGCATTAAAACGTCTGTTTCGTTACATGCATAACCAAACATCAGACCTTGGTCACCGGCACCTTGCTCTTCAGGACGAGCACGATCAACACCTTGGTTGATGTCTGGAGACTGCTTACCAATTGTGTTTAGAATTGCGCAAGAGTCCGCGTCGAAACCCATATCAGAGTGGGTGTAGCCGATTTCACGAACTGTTTTACGAGTTAGCTCTTCGATATCTACCCAAGCACTTGTGGTTACTTCACCACCAACCATGACCATACCTGTTTTTACATAGGTTTCACAAGCAACACGTGCTTTCGGGTCTTGTTCAAGAATTGCATCTAATACTGCATCTGAAATTTGGTCAGCAATTTTATCCGGGTGGCCTTCAGAAACTGACTCAGAAGTAAATAAGTGTTTCGCCATTATTTTATACTCACAATAGGGCGCTTCGCGAACACGCGTAAAACAGCGCTAAAAATTTAAGAGGATATTCTAACTAAAACATTAAACTATGCATAGCTTTTTTACGCCTAGACGTCTATTTTTACATCGCTTCTTTTAATGCATTAAAAACAATGTGAATTTATTACTTTTCTGCTGATTTTAATTGCAGTGGTTATTTTATTAGGTAAGAATGGGCCTTTAAAACAACCGTGCAAACATTTAAAGGTAGGAGAATCCATGCCATCTCGCAAAGAACTTGCAAACGCAATTCGCGTTCTATCCATGGACGCTGTACAAAAGGCTAAATCAGGCCACCCAGGGGCACCAATGGGAATGGCTGACATCGCAGAGGTACTTTGGCGTGACTATTTAAAGCACAACCCAAATAACCCAGAGTGGGTTGATCGTGATAGATTTGTATTATCAAATGGCCACGGTTCAATGTTAATTTATTCACTGTTGCACTTGAGTGGCTATGACCTGTCAATTGAAGATTTGAAGAATTTCCGTCAAATGCATTCCAAGACTCCAGGTCACCCTGAATATGGTTATGCACCAGGAATTGAAACAACCACAGGTCCATTAGGACAGGGTATTACAAACGCTGTTGGTATGGCGATTGCTGAAAAAGCGTTGGCTGCGCAATTTAACCGTGACGAATATGATATTGTAAACCACTACACTTATGCGTTTTTGGGTGATGGTTGCTTGATGGAAGGTATTTCTCATGAAGCATGTTCTTTGGCCGGTACGCTTGGGCTTGGCAAATTAATTGCATTTTGGGATGACAATGGCATCTCTATCGATGGTGAAGTTGAAGGGTGGTTTAGTGATGACACACCAAAGCGTTTTGAGTCATACGGTTGGCATGTAATCCCAGCAGTGGATGGTCATGACAGTGAAGCGATCAAAGCGGCAATTGAAGCTGCTCGTGCTGAAACAGGCAAACCAACTCTAATCTGTTGTAAGACCGTCATTGGTTATGGTTCACCGAATAAATCAGGTAGTCATGATTGCCACGGTGCGCCACTGGGCGATGATGAAATTAAAGCAGCACGTGAGTTCTTAGGTTGGGATCATGGTGCGTTTGAAATTCCTGAAGGTGTGTATGCCAAATGGGATGCAGCAGCACATGGCCAGCAAATCCAGAGTGAGTGGTTGGTTAAATTTACTGAGTACCAAATTAATTACCCAGAGCTAGCTGCCGAGTTTGAACGTCGTACCAAAGGCGAGTTACCAGCTGATTGGACAGCGCAATCTGAAGCATATATCGCACAATTACAAGCGAACCCGGCGAATCCAGCGACTCGTAAAGCGTCACAAAATGCCTTAAATACATTTGGTCCTATGCTACCAGAGTTTATGGGCGGCTCTGCGGATCTTGCGGGTTCCAACTTAACCATTTGGGAAGGCTCCAAAGGCCTGACAGCTGAAGATGCATCTGGCAACTACATTTTCTATGGTGTCCGTGAGTTTGGTATGTCTGCAATCATGAATGGTATTGCACTGCACAAAGGGTTCGTACCATACGGTGCAACTTTCTTAATGTTCATGGAGTACGCGAGAAATGCAGTTCGTATGGCAGCACTTATGAAGCAGCCAAGCATTTTTGTGTATACACACGACTCTATCGGCTTAGGTGAAGATGGCCCGACGCACCAACCAGTAGAGCAACTGGCGAATATGCGCATGACACCAAACCTAGTGAGCTGGCGTCCATGTGACCAAGTTGAGTCTGCGGTTTCATGGCAGCAAGCGATTGAACGCAAAGATGGCCCTACATCGCTTGTATTTACGCGTCAAGGACTAGAGCAGCAAAGCAGAACAGAGGCACAAGTCGCAGCGATTAAACGTGGTGGTTACGTCCTAAGCTGTGATTCAAACCCTGAAGTCATTTTGATTGCAACGGGTTCAGAAGTTCAGTTGGCCGTTGAAGCTGCTCAGCAGTTACGTGAAAGCGGTAAGAAGGTGCGCGTTGTATCTATGCCTTCTACTGACGTATTCGATGCACAATCGGCAGAATATAAAGAATCTGTACTACCAGTCGCGGTTACACGCCGAGTTGCGATTGAAGCGGGCATTGAAGATTTTTGGTACAAGTATGTTGGTTTAAACGGCGCTATTGTTGGCATGAGCACATTTGGTGAGTCAGCGCCAGCTGGTGAGTTGTTTAAACACTTTGGCTTCACTGTTGAGAACGTTGTAGAAAAAGCAAACGCACTTTTCTAAGGTAACGCACATACCTTGTGCTACAGTGAGTAGACACAGGGTATCAGCTTTAAAAACCGCCTCATTGACACAGGCGGTTTTTTTATATCTATGATCTGTGTCGAAAAGAGAGATGTATAGTTCAGGTGTTGACAGACAATGGAAGCGGTGCTGATATTCCTCAGCATAGGCATTAGGAAGGAAAGAAAAAGGCCATAACGAATTATGGCCTAGTTGTCGTTAAACTCTAAATTGAGATACTGACTGTCTGAGTTCTTCAGCCAGTTTGGCAACCTCAGAACTTGATATCGAAGTCTGGTTTGCCCCTTCGGCTGTTTGCTCAGCAATGGTGACGATGGACTCAAGTCGTTCACTGATCTCTTGAGATACCTGCTGCTGTTCATTGGCTGCTGTGGCGATTTCCTCACTGACATCATGCGCTCTGGATACTGCATCTGTAATGCTATTAAGTGCTTCGTTTGCAATATCACTTTGAGCCACACAAGATTCCGCCTGTTGCTGACCCTTCGACATTGCACTCACGGCCTCTTCGGCGCCGGATTGTAGCGACTCAATCATGGATTGAATCTCTTGGGTCGACTCTTGAGTCTTGCTTGCCAAAGAGCGAACTTCATCTGCAACCACGGCAAAACCACGGCCTTGCTCACCCGCACGGGCAGCCTCAATAGCCGCATTGAGTGCAAGAAGGTTCGTTTGTTCAGCGATACCGCGAATCACATCCAAAATCCCACCGATTGCTGAGCTATCTTGATGAAGTTTATTGATGACTGAAGAGACCTCTTCAACTTCGTGCGCTAACTGCTCAATCGTCCGTTTGTTATCGTGAGAAATACCTTTGACTCGTTCAGCTTCTTGATCTGCATTTTTGATTTCCTCAAGCGCTTGGTGGGCACTATTGCTTACCCCATGCGCCGTTGAACTCATTTCAGTCGTTGCTGTAGCGGCTTGTTCAACCTGAGATTGTTGGCTCTTGATTGCATGACTCGACTCAGAGGTAATTGCTGACGTTTGTTCAGAAGCTGCTGCCAATTGTGTAGAGCGAGAAACAATGCCAGCGATAAGATCTTTCAAGCTCTCGATTAAGGTATTACAGCTTTGTGCTAACTCTCCGAATTCGTCTTTTGCTGAGGCGTCAAGAGAATGTGTCATGTCACCTTTGGCGACGATATCCAATACGCGGTTGACCTCTGCAAGCGGTTTTGTAATTTTACTTACAGTGAAATAGGCAATACCGATTGCAAGTAATGCAGCCGCAATCATACCAGTCCAAGTTGCAATATTTGCAGAAGAAACATCTTGAGTCACTTCGTTTTGAATTTCAAAAGCGAGTTGTTTAGATTGCGCAACGAGGTTACCTAGCTGCTTTAAAGCTTTGGCTGTCGCTTGCTCAGCAGTATTTAATTCATTTTTTGTATTTTCTCGCGCATTGATAAGTTGCTCTCTATTACTAGCGATACCGTTACTACCTTGAAGCTGCTCAGACAAAGTTTGATAGTAGGTGTCTAAATCATTGAGCAAGTCTTCATCCAATTCTGCAACCGTTGCACGCATTAACTCGATGTTGCGGTCAATGTCTTCAAACACATAGCTTTGCTCTTTTTTGACGATATCTAACGTACTTCTTTCGTTAATGGTGAGCATGTCCGCGCTACTTGTGGCAAGTGAGCTAAGAGAATTTTCTAGCTTGTTTGCTGCTTGATAAGCTCTTTGGTTTATGGCCTCAAAGCCTTCTAAGTCCAAAATGTCGACAACCACGGTTGCGGCGTCATCTGCTGCGATTTCAGCTTCTTCTAACTGGTTTTTCAGTTGTTTGTTGAGGCTAAGTTCTAATGCCTTGTCTTGAAACAATGATTCCACCGAACTAGAGAAAGTCTGGAAGCTTGAGCGTACTTCCTTACTGCTGCTGGACAGTGTTGGTTCATCACTAACAATGTTGTCTAGATCCGAATAACTACGCTCGAATGCTTTTTGACGCTCGCTAAAAGCAGACTTAAGGCTGTTTAAGTCACCGCTTGATTGAGTATAAAAACTAGCTTGAGCTATTTTACTCATTTGAGTAAATTCAATCTGTAATGCTGCGCTGCGGTCAAGCGCTGGTAAAGATAGCGTATTAACGAGCTGAGTAGAACTATCTATATTTGCAATCCTTAGCAGTGAGTTCCCTCCGATGGACAATAAGAGTAGGGTTATGATTATAAAGCCACCCCAAATACGTTGGCTAACGGTTAAATTCATACAGGTATACCATCAAGTTAAAGCAGTACAACTACTTATCGGATTTATTGCGCATTAGTTAAGTATTTTATAGCAGATGTGAATAGAAAATTCAGTAAAAATGGACAGGTTTCGATTATTTGCTTGTTATTTGTTCATTTGTAGACAAGTTTAGCAGTGTCATCGGTCCCCCCCAAACACATCCAGTGTCTAAAGCAATCACTTTGTTTAAATTGGTCTTACCTTCCAGCGCAGCCCAATGACCAAAAATAAACTGCGTGCTCGCCGTTTTAAATCTAGCGTGATCAAACCAAGGTTGTAATTCACTTTCTTGGCCAAGTCCAGTTTTATTTTCAAAATCTAGGCATAATTCATTGGTTAAAAAACGCATGCGTGAAAAGACATTGATGATTGAATTAAATTTAACTTGTTTGTCCTGTGTGTCAGTGATGACGTCGGGCTGCTTTCCATACATAGCTTTGAGATAATCTGCTGCTTCTGCGCCTTGATAGCAGCTTTGTGCCCAATCGGAATGTCGCAGTGCAGTCTCTATGCTCCACAATGGATAGATCCCCGCGTGGGAAATAAAGCTGTCATATTGCGAGTTGTACACACAAAGCGGCTGCGACTGAAGATATGTGATATATGACGCCAACTTATCACTGGCTAACAGTGGGGCCAGTTTATCTTTTGGATTCGCTTGTTTATTTGCTAGAACAGTCGCAATGAGGTGTAGGTCGTGATTACCTAATGTGACCGTAACCGAGTCTTGCAATGTATAAACGAGGTCAATACATGAAAGGGAGTCAGGTCCTCGCGCAACCAAATCTCCCACAAGATAAAGGTGATCTTGACTTGGGTTAAAATCAACTTGTTCAAGTAAACGCTTAAACGGGCCGTAACAGCCTTGTAGATCACCTATTGCGTAGGTAGCCATAGCTTAATGCAAAATATCCGGTCGGTTTAGTCGAAATACTTTGATCGGTGCTTTAAACTCAGACCCAAACTCGTTGCGCATTAAGTAGTAGCCTTCCATCGTACCTACAGGTGTATCGAGTACCGCACCACTTGTGTATTGGTAGCTTTCACCAGGGCGAATCGTCGGTTGCTCTCCAACCACACCATCGCCTTCAACCTCCGTTTCTTTCCCGTTGGCATCTGTTATAAGCCAATAGCGACTCTCTAGCTTGGCACTACATAAACTATGGTTTTTGATAGTTATAGTATAAGCAAATACGTACTTGTCTTTCTCAGGCTGAGACTGAGCTTCTACATAAAATGTTTCTACCGAGACTTTTATCGGAGTACCGATCTCACTGTTTGTTGTCATAAATCCAATTTGCAATTTCAATGAATTGAGAAAGGGAGATATTTTCCGCTCTAAGGGACGGATCAATACCTAATTGTGTAATTTCTTCTACAGTTAGTAAGTTAGAGAGGCTGTTTCTGAGCGTTTTACGTCTTTGGTTAAAGGCCTCTAAGCAAACCGTATTTAGGATTTTGGTGCTTTTTGCGTTGCGACTCGCAGGATCTTTTGGCATTAATCTAACGACGGCAGAATCCACCTTTGGTGCTGGCTTAAAACATGTTGGTGGCACTTCAATCACTGGTATGGCATGGCAGTAATATTGTGTCATCACACTGAGTCGACCATAAGCTTTTGAGCCTGGTCCAGCAACCATACGATTCACGACTTCTTTTTGAAGCATAAAGTGCATATGTTCAACCTGATCTGCAAACTCAAATAGGTGAAATAGCAATGGTGTAGAAACGTTATAGGGGAGGTTACCAAAGATCTTTAATTTAGCTTGCTCATCGACCAAGGTTGAGAAGTCAAACTTCATAGCATCACCTTGGTGCACAGTCAGCTTACTGCCCATGAAGGGGTGTGCAATTAAGCGTTCAGCCAAATCTCTGTCTAACTCAACAACGGTCAATTTACCACTGAGCTCCACTACAGGCTCGGTAATTGCGCCTAAGCCTGGTCCTATCTCTACAAGGTTATCACCTGGTTTTGGATCGATAGCAGTCACTATCTTATCGATAATACTGTCATCATTAAGGAAGTTTTGGCCAAATCTTTTGCGGGCGCGATGCCCTAAATGTACTTTATCTGTCATGAATTCTGTAATTTCTTGCTTGCAAGCTTAATTGCTTCGTGTATTGCTAGTTCAAAGCTACCAACTTCTATGTCACCTGACGCGGCTAAGTCTAGCGCCGTACCATGATCGACAGAAGTTCGAATAAAGGGTAAACCCAGCGTAATATTGACCGAGTTTCCGAATCCTTTATATTTTAACACAGGTAAGCCTTGATCGTGATACATAGCAAGCACCGCATCTGCATTATCTAAATATTTTGCTTGAAACAGCGTGTCAGCCGGCAATGGGCCAATGAAATTTTTACCCTCTTGGTTCAGCATCTCGAGTACTGGCGTGATTGTCTCAATTTCTTCATTACCAAGATGTCCACCTTCTCCTGCGTGGGGGTTTAAGCCACACACTAAAATGCGAGGTTCTGCAACCCCAAATTTTGTTTGCAAGTCGTGATACAGAATGTTCGCAACCTTAGTAAGGCGTTCTTTGGTGATTGCTTTGGAGACATAGGCAAGTGGAATGTGGGTTGTCGCGAGCGCAACTCTCAGTCCTGTTGTGGCAAGCATCATGACGACATCAGGTGTATTTGATTGATGCGCGAAGTACTCTGTATGACCACTGAAAGAAATACCGGCACGATTAATAATGCCTTTATGTACTGGACCTGTGACCACCGCCGCGAATGTACCATCCATATTTTTTTCGGACGCAATACGAAGCGTGTCTAGGACATACTGACCATTTCTTTCATCTAGCTGGCCAGGTGTGACATCACACCCTTTGTCTACTTGTAAATAGTAGAGCTGTTTGGCTTCAGCAGGTTTGACTGGGTGGTCAGCATTAAACGGTAATAGCTCGATAGCTAGCCCAAGCTCTTTTGCTCGCTGTTCTAAGATGGTTTTATCAACCACCGCGACAAGCTGCGCAGGCCAGCTTTGTTGCGCTAATTTCAGAACCAGGTCTGGCCCAATTCCCGCGGGCTCACCTGGTGTAATTGCTATTCTCAAGCACATATGGCGTCTTCTTATTGGCTTTCTATAACTTGAATGTGAGCTTGCTCGCGCATTTCTCTCATCCACTTAAAGCTTTCTTCTTTAAACTTTCTTCTGAATAAAAGCTGATGAGCACGATTAAGCTTTGCTTGTTCTGTTTTATCAGCAACTCGCTTATCTAGCAACTGAACAATGTGCCATCCAAATGTACTACGAAATGGTTCACTGATCTGATCTTTTTCCAACCCCAGAAGTGTATCTCTAAAAGCAGGTACATAGGTTGATGGATCAGTCCAGTCATACTCGCCCCCTTTGAGCGCCGAGCCAGGATCTTCAGAATGTTCTTTTGCTAACTCTGCAAAGTCAGCATTGCCCTCGCGAAGGTCTTTAACGAAACCAGCAAGCATGTCTCTGGCTTTTTCTTCACTGAGAATAATAGATGGCTTTAACAGAATGTGTCGAGAGCGCACTTCGACGGTTTCGACGACTTCACGCCCTCTGACATCTTGTACTTTGATGATGTGGAAACCTGCACCCGAACGCAGTGGACCGACAATTTCGTCTTTTTTCTTACCTTTGATTGCTTCGGCAAACAGCGTTGGCATTTCGTTGATACCCATCCAGCCTAATTGTCCGCCATCTAGTGCGTTAGCACCGCCTGATGACGCAATTGCAATGCGTTTGAACTCTCTACCTTCATTTAAGAACTTGATGACGTTTTCAGCACGTTCTCTCGCTTCTGCGATTTCTTCAGGATTGGCTTTGCTGTCAACTTTAATAAGAATGTGCCCGATATCATACTCTTCACTTTGGCCTGATTGTTGCGCCAAGATCTTATTCAAGTTTTCGACTTCTTGTGGGCTAATGTAAACCCTTCTGTCGACTGCACCACGCTTAACTTGGTTCATGGTGATTTCTTTTCTCAGCTCTTCTCGATAAGCTTGATAGCTCTCACCCGAGGCTTCAATAGAACTTCGCAAGTCAGCGATTGTACCGCCTTGCTCTTTTGCTATGTTAGACAGTGTTTGGTCCAAGTGAGCATCGGAAATTTCAAGTCCCATACGCGTTGCCAGTTGTAAAACTAACACTTGATCAATCAGTCTATCAGTGGCCTGAATACTCAAAACTTTATCAGAAGGTAACTCAGTCCCCTGTTGTTTTGCTTGCTCTTTTACGCGATTGATAATTTGGTCTACTTCACTTTGTAAAACCACACCTTCGTTGACAGTCGCAACAACTTTATCTATTTGTACACGTTCAGCAAGTGCTTGCTGGCACAGTGCAGCGCTCAAAATTGGAATTAGTAACAGCTTTTTGAAATTCATAAGAGTCTTTGTTGTTAATTATTTAAAAAATAAGGTCTTCGGTAACCAAAGATACCTTGTTTTAGCAATTGGCTCGCGTCGTATCTTGACTTGCTTCCCAACCCTTTTAACACAAAATTGATGCTAATGCTTGAGTCAAAAATAGGGTCTTGAAATTGCGTTGTTTTATTTAAGTCAGTTTCTATGGTTCTATTTCCCGTGATCTGGATAGCCCAGCAGCAAGATTCATACTGAACCCCTGCAAACACTTCAACACTGCGTTTTGCAGTCAAATCTCGGTGGTAACTTGCGACCATTTGCCAGTTTTCATCAATGGGTAAGCTGGTAAAAATACCAACCTGATCTATTTCATTACCTGAGACATCGTTTGCATAGTGATGGTTCAACTGTACCAGCTTTTTATTATTACCACGATAATCTAAAGTCATATGCGAGCGGATCAAATCTTTTTCATCGGCATCATATTGCAATCCGCCAGAAAAGTACCAACGAGGGTGCCAATGTATCTTTGTTTCCGCAGCAAATAAAGCATTGTAGTTATTTTCTCGAAACTGCTCGTTGAGTGTGGCTTCTGTTGGCTTTGCTGAATTGCTCAAGTATATGATCTGGCCAACACTGAAACTAAACCTTTCAACATTCTTGTTATCTAATAATCGAGTTGTTGCCCCGAGTGTAAACTGATTTGCCTCTGAAATGTAGTCCACGCTAGAGAATCGTCTTTCTCTGAATAACCCAAAAAAGTCATCCTGCATTTTTACTGTGTCGTATAGACCGATCTTACTTTGGTCTTTATCTCGGGTATAAAGGTACTGAATCTGAGGCTCTAGTGTCTGTGTGCCACCTTCGAGTATGCTGTTCATACTGCGTTCTAGGTTTAACTGGCCATGAAGTCTCACTTGGGGCAGTGTTCTTGAGACTGATTCTTTGAATTCATTTTCGCTGAAATTACCATTTTGCTCATAGTGCGTGTGCAGTAGGGCAAAGCGGGAGTCAAATGACCAAGCATGATCATTCAAATTGTAAGTGACACTTGGTTCAAGGTGAAGTCGAGTCGCATCAGTAATCGTTGCATTACTGTTTCTAAAATGACTCAGTTGGCCTGTGAAGCGCCAATCTAAACCAAGATATTGTTCAGCGGTACGATTTTTAATCGTAATTTCGGGGAGCGTGGAGTAGGACTCTGTATGATTACCCAACACTTCAAAGTCTTGCACTTGGAGATTGATCAGCCAGTCTTCACCTAGATAGCTAAGTTCCCCTTTTCTTGTTAATTGTGTATCCGTTTGATTTGCATAGCTAGAACCCAGATCTGTTAGGTAGTTGTCATCACTGACATTGGTGATGTCGATGCTCGCGCGCCAAAATTCATCAAAGTAACTTTGTTGTTGCCAATGAACTAAATAACGATCATCAAGGCTCGCTTCAGATTTATCGTTACTTAGATATTCAGTTGCTAAAACGCCATAGTGTTGATCGGTCAGGTATCTAAACTCGCCTTGCAATTGCATGCCTTTGTTAGACATGTAACGAGGTGTGAGCAATGCGTCATAATTTTCAGCAAGATTAAAATAATAGGGGGTGACTATCTCCAGTCCATACCGGTTGGAGCTCGATATCGTCGGTGTTAACAATCCTGATTTTCTTTTGTCATCAATCGGAAAGGTAAAATACGGGACGTAAATAATGGGCGTATCGAGTATTTTTAGTACTGTATTATAAGTTTCACCCCAGCCATTCTCCTTGTCTAATACAATTGAGCTGGCTTCAATAGCCCAAAATGGGGAATTACCCGGACACGTTGTGAAACTGGCATTGAACAAGCCAACCTGACTTTGCGACGCATGTAGTTTTTCTGCTTTGCCTCTACCTTGTTGCTGAGTCAGCCGATATTCAGCACCGAGGAGGCTAAATTCGCCATTAGACAGATCTGCATACATACCAGAGCTATTGACGAGGGTATAGCTGTCTTGGAAAAGCAGCGGTCCTGACGCATTGAGCAAGCCTTGTCGTTTGTCGATCAGCGCGCTTTGTGCAGTCATTGACATGGTATCTGTGTTGACGGCAACATTACCAGAGAACTCTGCACTTTCAGTGCCTTGTAGTTCTACTTTATTTGCTTGAATGTCGATGGTATTAGGCACTAAGTCGGGTATAGGTTGCCACCCTTTAGGCTGAATATACTCTTTACAGAGTCCGCCAACAGTGTTCGAATTGGCTATAGCCGTTGTACTAATAAGGGGTAGGACTAGAATGCCCCAATTTTTACTCATTTATCAACCTTGTCTACCTAGCACCACTATTCAAGCCAGACATGATAAATGAAAACCGTGTTAAATACAGTAATTAAGATCAGTAATTGGTGAGAAAAATGACGAGGCCAAATTCAACAGTGACAGAGCAAAGACATCGGGACAGAGTGTATTTTATCGCGCAGTATCTAACCCACAATGCGTACCCAGATACGAATCCCACACTCGAGGCAATAACAGGGGATGCAAGCTTCCGTCTGTACTTTAGAGTTAAATTGGCTTCTACGGCACTTATTTTGATGGATGTCGCGCCAATAAAAGGATCCATAGAGCCTTTTGTTGAGCTTAATAACGACTTTAAAAACAGCGGGTTGAAAGTGCCTCAGATTCATGCATATGACATTGAGCGAGGTTTTGTGTTACTGGAAGATTTGGGGTCTATTCACTTGGCGGATGTTATTGACGCGCAGTTTGATACAACTAAGTACAGTGAGTTACTCAGTTGGATTCCCCAAATTGCCAAAATGGGCCATTCAAAATGGATGAACCCGTATGATAACGATTTTATTAGTCAAGAAACAAACCTATTCAGACAGTGGTTGGTCGAAGCTTGGTTAGGCATTGAAATGCCTGTTGCGCTTGAGGCGCAATGGCAAGATTTAACACAGCGGTTAACCAATCAAATGCGAGCGCAGCCCCAAACGGTTATGCATCGCGATTTTCATAGCCGAAACATCATGTACTGTAGCGGGGAGGGGAGGCTCATTGATTATCAAGATGCGGTTGTTGGTCCAGTGTGTTATGACGCTGTTTCTCTTCTCAAAGACTGTTATATCAAACTACCACAGGCTGCGTTCTTATCGTTGCGAAAGGAGAGCTTTCAACGACTCGAGCAAGCGGGTGTCCTTGATGGCATGACTTACCAACAATACATTTATCATTTTGATCTGACAGGGATGCAAAGGCACTTAAAAGCTGCCGGGATATTCGTGCGGTTAAATTTAAGAGATGGTAAGGCGGGTTATTTGCAGAATATTTTACCAACGCTTGAGTATGTGATTGATGTGTCAAATAGTTACAATGATTTTCAATGGCTTGCAACTTGGTTACAATCCGAGATAATACCCTTGATACAAATCAAACTTCAGAGTTGATAATGAAAGCGATGATTTTAGCGGCTGGTCGAGGTCAGCGTATGATGCCATTAACCGCGGATAGACCAAAGCCTCTTCTTGAGGTCTTAGGAAAACCCCTAATCGTGTACCACCTTGAAAGGTTAAAAGAAGCGGGTATCAATGACGTGGTTATCAACCTTGCATGGCAGGGGCATCTGATTGAGCAGACGTTAGGAAGTGGTGAGCAGTTTGGCATGCACATTGAGTATAGTTATGAACCAGAGGGTGGATTAGAAACTGCGGGAGGTATTGCCAAAGCTCTGCCCGCGTTGTGCCAAAAGGATGATACGTTTGTCGTGATCAATGGGGATATCTTTACTGACTATGACGTACATGCGTTGAGTCAGTTGCAATTATTAGAGGGCGAAGCCCACATAGTTTTAGTTGAGAATCCAGAGCATAATCCGCTAGGAGATTTTGCGCTTGTACATCAGCCTAGCAACCAACAAAAGTACACTTTTTCAGGTATTGGCCTGTATCACAAAAGCTTTTTCGTTGATGTGGCAGCTGGCAAAGTCCCTCTGGGCCCAATGTTGCGCAGCGGCATTGGCGCTCACAAAGTGTCTAGTGAATTATACCTCGGTGTTTGGCATGACATCGGGACGCCTGAGCGATTAACTCAAATCAACCAAAATATGGAGTCCAATCATGTGGGGTAAGTTGTTAGGCGCAGGCTTTGGATTTTTGTTTGGTAAGTGGCTTGGCGCCATATTAGGCTTTTATTTAGGGCACTTATTCGATAAAAGTCTCAAGCAGGATTTTGATAAAGCAGGGGGCTTTCAAGGGTTCTTCAATGGAGATGACTTAAATGAGCGACAAGCGCTGTTTTTCTCTAGTTGTTTTTCAGTTATGGGCCATATCGCCAAGTCTAATGGGCGTGTGAGTGAAATTCATATTCAAGCTGCGTCAGCATTTATGGATGAAATGCGCTTACATGGAGATGAACGAAAAGAGGCACAAAGTGCGTTCAATGCTGGGAAAAGCGCAGAGTTTTCTATCAAAGAATCCGTCAGTGACTTCAAAGAAGCATTTGCTAGACGATACGATTTATTGCAGTTGTTTTTGGAAATCCAAATTCAAATGGCGTTTTCTGATGGGCATCTAGCGGCCCAAGAGCTGGCGCTTTTAAAGTTGGTAAGTAAATACTTAGGTATCGGTGAAAAGCATTTTCGTTTTATTCTTAAACGTTATCAGGCTGAATTTAAATTCAGGCAGCAACGTGCTCAATGGCAATCTCAGCAACAAGCGCATGCTAACCAGCATGGGCGACAATATCAGCAGCACTCGCAGGCTTCTGCACCGTCGCAAGCCGTGTCTGCATCACAAGCGCTTGCTGTGTTGGGATTGGATCAAGGGGCCAGTGACAAAGACATTAAGCGTGCCTACAGAAAGCTCATGGCGCAACATCACCCAGACAAGTTAGTGTCGCAAGGGTTACCGGAACACATGATGGAAATTGCCAAAGCCAAGTCACAAAATATACAAGCTGCTTATGAGGTTTTGAAAAAGAAGTAGCTATTCACTCATAGCTGACGTAGGAAGCCTGATAGTTCTTTTCTTAGCCTCTGATGTTGACGTTCTTGTGTATGTTGCCCAAACAGTTGTCTTTGACGGTAATCGTATTTACTGTTTCGTTTGGCCCACCTGCGCCGGTCTTTAATTGTATGCAGTACGGCTGGATTATCATAAGAATAGTACACATCTAAGAGTGCTGGGCTGACTAAGGATAAGCTGGCTGGCAGATGCTTATTTCTATCAGGGTTGGCGAGCTGTGCACTGACGGTGATAAGTGCGTCGACTCGGATATTTGGCAGAGTAGCAAGATACTCGGTGATCAGTCCTGCGCTATTGCCAAATGCAAGAATCGCGATATGCTCGCTATCGCGAAGCGCCAGTGTTTTATACAAAGCTGAAAATCTTGCAACCAACTCGGCCTTATACTCATTGAGGGCAGAATCACTCACAAGAGCGCGCTTAGTGGGGTTATTCTTCTCAACTTCAACGTCATTGCCAGCAATGGCATCTTTCATTAAATCTGGGCCATAGTTAAAGTCAGGAGACGGAATTACATAGGTATCGTAACCGTCGTCGTTTAAGGCTTCACGTAAATAACTCAACCCATTACCTTGAATGGGGCTCTGATCAACCCCTGGCAGCATCACGATAATACCGCGTTTATAGTTACTCATGTACTCTGAAAAGAGTACGGGGATTTCTCTTTCGTCATCTTTAATCGTGATAAATGAATCGCTGGCAAACCAGTAGTCAAGGTCCGATTGGATAATGTCTGCTTTTGCAATAGGCGCAATATGCTCAACTGCCAATGTTGATGCCGAATTGATGACTAGGGTTAGGCAACATAGAAAATAAGAGACGGGTAATGGCAGGGCTTTCATTGTCATTCACTTTTTATCGACGCGTATACTGTAAAGTATCGACGGCAAGTCAATGAACTTTAGCAATTTAACAAGGTAATTTGATACACTTGAACGTGTTGATAGGATTGGAGGTATATCAGTGTCAAATACGACAAATAGCAAACGTGATTATTTATGGTTGTTTTTTAAAGGCGCAGGTATGGGCGCAGCAGATGTTGTACCAGGTGTTTCTGGTGGCACAATCGCGTTTATAACGGGGATTTATACGCGTCTATTAGCGGCAATTAAAAGTGTTGATTTAGACGCTTTGAAAATGGTGTTTAAAGGGCAATTCAAAGACGCTTGGGCGCATGTCGATGGTAGCTTTTTACTCGCAGTATTTGGCGGCTTGTTCACTAGCGCGTTGTCGTTAGCAAAACTGATAACTTATTTACTTGAGCACCATCAGCAACTGGTCTGGTCCTTTTTCTTTGGCTTGATAATCGCATCGTTTGTATATATTGCCAAAAAAGTAGAGCGTTGGCAGATAAAGCATATTGTGAGTTGTATTTTAGGTGCTGTTATTGCTTATGTAATTACTTCTCTTAGTCCGGCAGAGGCGCAAGCACAACCTTGGTTATATTTTGTGGCTGGCAGTATAGCCGTGTGCGCAATGATCTTACCCGGCATTTCTGGCAGCTTTATTTTATTGTTGTTAGGCATGTATGGTCACGTACTGAGTGCTATCAACAATAAAGAAGTGATGTTAGTCGGCTTGTTCTTACTTGGTTGTATTTGTGGTTTACTGATGTTCTCGAGGTTTTTGTCGTGGTTGTTGAGCCAGTATGAACAAGTGACGTTTGCAGTACTTTCAGGGTTTCTGATTGGTTCTTTAAATATGTTGTGGCCATGGAAACAAGTTGTGTCTACCTATGTGAATTCTAGCGGTGTTGAAAAGCCATTGATGCAAAAGAATATCTCGCCGATGGAATTTACTCAGCTAACAGGCCAAGATCCTCAGCTATTGATCTGTATAACACTGGCTGTGGGTGGCTTGATATTGATCCTCACTTTGGATCGTATGAGCCGACAAGACTAATCTCACCGCTTTTCAAGGGTTAAGTTACCAGTGGCTGGTAACTTAACTTTCGTTTTCCCTCGTGATATGTCCACCCTGAGTTCAATTGATAGCGATGCCTATCACATACTCACACATTCTTCATAAACGCCATTTATCTTAAGTATAGATATGCCTTGTAGTACCAGATATCAGTCTTTTACATGCCATATCGTAAAATAACTGTAAATGTAGACTTGTGTACAATGCCACGGGTGTAAAAAGTGTGTTACCTTTTGGCGAAGATGTGCTCACTTATTTAGGAAAAGCCTTGAAATGAAACATGTAGGGATAATTTGCCTGCTATTTTTCTGCTTGCTGGGAATGAGTTTTTCAGCGTTTGCTTCTACTTCTCAACTCGATTTAACCGCCAATACGCTTGGGTTTATTTGCATTGCCATATTCGTGGTGGCATACACCCTTGTTATGCTTGAAGAAAAACTGCATATGCGAAAATCCAAGCCCGTTTTAGTTGCTGCTGGTCTGATTTGGATACTGATTGGGGCTTACTATGTTGAGCAAGGTATGCCTGAAGCGACCGAGCATGCGTTTCGACATAACCTCCTTGAATTTGCCGAACTGATGTTGTTCTTATTGGTGGCAATGACGTATATCAATGCCTTGGAAGAGCGTCGGCTGTTTGATGCACTACGCACATGGATGGTCCGCAAGGAATTCAGTTATAAGGCATTATTTTGGCTAACGGGTTTTCTTTCATTTTTCATTTCGCCAATAGCAGATAACTTAACGACGGCGTTATTAATGTGTGCGGTAGTAATGAAAGTCGCCGAGGGGGATAAAAAGTTCATTAACTTAAGTTGCATCAATATTGTGGTTGCTGCAAATGCGGGTGGCGCTTTTAGCCCTTTTGGAGACATCACAACATTAATGGTGTGGCAAGCGGGCATGGTAAAGTTCAACGAGTTTTTTGTGTTACTGATTCCTGCCGTAGCCAATTATGTTGTACCAGCAGCCATCATGAGCTTTTTTGTTGCTGATAAAAAGCCCAACTCGAGCTGCGAAGTGGTTGAGCTCAAACGCGGAGCGCTACGCATTTTAACTTTGTTTTTACTAACAGTGGCAACAGCAGTCATGTGCCACAGCTTACTGCATTTACCACCAGTGCTAGGCATGATGATGGGACTTGGGTACCTACAGTTTTTTGGTTATTTCCTACGTGTGACATTACCTGGTTCTTTGGCGCGAAAAATGGCGATGGCGGAACGTGAGGGGGACAAAGAGCGACTCAAGAAATTGGGAAGTGTTGTGCCGTTCGACGTTTTTAGCAAAGTTTCTCGAGCAGAGTGGGATACGCTACTTTTCTTTTACGGGATTGTCATGTGTGTAGGCGGACTTGGGTTTCTTGGCTATCTAAATTTGATGTCTCATGTACTGTACGGCGGTTGGTCTACTACAGGTGCCAATGTGTTCTTAGGTGTGATTTCAGCTGTCATCGATAATATTCCAGTTATGTTTGCGGTGTTATCAATGCAGCCAGATATGTCACATGGCCAATGGTTGTTAATTACCTTGACAGCAGGTGTGGGGGGCAGTTTATTGTCAATAGGATCTGCTGCGGGTGTTGCTCTGATGGGGCAGGCGCGAGGATACTACACATTTTTTGGTCACTTAAAGTGGACGCCGGTCATTGCGCTTGGCTATGCTGCAAGTATTGTTGTCCATTTATGGTTAAACGCAGAGTTGTTTACGATTTACGATTAATTGCAACACCTAATCGCTATGTTAAGAGCTTGTAGACCGAGTGAATCGCTTGGTCTACGGGCTTACTTTGCTCAGTTGCACCGATAATACAACTTCTCTTTATGCGCCCTTGCTCTTTGCCTATCATTACCCCTGACTCTGTAAAGGCAGCCTCAACGGCTTCCATGGCCAGTTCAGTGGCCAGTATCCTGTCTTCGGTGGAGGGGCTACCACCTCTTTGAATGTAGCCCAACACACATACCGCACTGTCAATGTGTGCTTCACGATGAAGCGCTTGCTGCAATCCTTGAGGGCCGCCGGGCCAGAGGTTTTCAGCAAGTACAATGACAAAACTACTATGGTTGTTTTGTTGTTTGGTTTGAATTTGTTCGATCAGTGTTTGCTTCACTTGAGCTAAATCCTGAGCTGGGCAATTTTCAAATGACAATATACTTTCGGCGGCTGTTGCAAGACCTACATTAAAAGCGATATGCCCACTGTGCCTACCCATGACTTCAACAATAAATACGCGCTCAAATGCATTTGCAGTATCTCGAATTTTATCGATAGCTTGTGTTGCGGTGTTCACTGCTGTCGAAAAACCGATTGTACTATCTGTGCAAGCTAGGTCGTTGTCTATTGTGGCTGGTACACCAATTAAACGTCCCGTCCAATGGGGCTGTAGTGCCATCATACCGCGAAAAGAGCCATCTCCACCAATAACAACGAGGGCCTTAATATTATGGCGTTGTAGTGTTTTTACGACGCTTTTTACGCCTTCATCGGTATGCATTTGTGGGCAGCGCGCGCTCTTTAAAATCGTGCCTCCATACTGCATTATTGGCCTGACCATATCCGGGGTGAGCGTCTGGTAATCATCATCGATGAGTCCATTGTATCCGTGATAAAAGCCAATGCACTCGATGCCTTTTTTATGGCAAGACAGCACGATGGCACGAATGGCTGCATTCATGCCGGGTGCATCGCCGCCGCTGGTAATAATTGCGAGACTATCCATGATAAACTTCCAATTTTTCTACCACATGTATTAGCCTTTATCCTAGACAGCGATGCTTAAATGTCAACGCCTTAGGAGTTATTGCTCGGCAATTGACCAAACTGAAATACTACCAGAAATCTCGTTTCCGACGATCAGTAGCGCGGTACCGATAGGACTGTCTTGTGCGCCTATAAATACCATGCCTTCAGGTGCAAGATCACCGCTGATGTCAGCGTCTTTTTGTAAGCCACGATTGATCATGTAGGTATTCATCTTGACATCAAATGGGTTGGTCACGTCATACACTAAAATACCACCCATTCGCTCCAAACCAATAAATGCATAGGTACGATCACCGATATTACCAATAGCAAGCGCTTCAGGTTCAGCACCTTTGGCATCAGAGCGCGTGTCGCCTGAGTTTTCATCTTCATCGTTGTTAAATGCTTCACCGTGAATAGCCGCTGTGATCTTGCCTACGTCATCCCCCGAATCATAGATCCTATGTCCATTATGATCCCAGATTGAGAACGAACGTGCGCCATATGTATAGAGCTCTTCATATTGATTGTCGTTATTTGTATCTCCAAGCTCTGTAGACACCTTTAAACGGCCAATATCTAGGTCATCATTGTTCAGATACGAAAAGGTACTTCCTAACGTGAGATCTTCTGCGCGAGACTCATCAGTATATGCTAAACAGCCATCATCTTTGTCAAACTCGATTCCACCCTCAGCAAGGCAAGAGGTTTCATCCTGAGAGTCAAAGAAGTATTCTCGTCCGTCCCCCTCATTGGCAGAGACAATAAAGTTAGCGCCTTGCCATTGATAGGTCGCAATAGAGTCTGGCTGGTACATACCATATAGTCCAGGGTAAGAGGCAAAGTTAATCATATCGTCTTTATCGGAAGCGTCGAGCGTCCAGTTGCTCCAATCTTTAAACCCAAGCCCTTTTACAGTAAGCGCATTTGTCTCAAGGTCTACGATGGCGAGTGCATTGTTTTCCTGAAGTGAGACATAGGCATAGCGCCCATCTTTACTCACGGATACGTATTCAGGCTCAAGGTCCATTGAGACGCTCGTGTTTATCGTCTTCCC
Organism: Pseudoalteromonas sp. SMS1; assembly: GCF_021530565.1. Taxonomy (GTDB): domain Bacteria; phylum Pseudomonadota; class Gammaproteobacteria; order Enterobacterales; family Alteromonadaceae; genus Pseudoalteromonas. Next base: position 78,871 of record NZ_JAKGBI010000007.1, on the reverse strand, counting down.
TTTAATTGTTCTACCCGTCGGGTTAGCGAAGATTACACCTTGTGCTTCAAGTGTTGCTTGTTGGTCATCAAAAGCGTTGAAGTTGAGCAGGGTTGCGGAGTCAGCAATTTGGTTATTGATGATATCGATGATCGCGATACTCCCCTCGGGATCAATGCTGTAATCACTTTTAGGCTCCCCTTCATTGGCGACAACCACTTTGCTGCCGTCGGGTGTAAAAGTTACCATATCCGGCAAATCACCGACGGTGACCGACTTTATAAATTGTGGATTATCCTGTGCAATATCAAAAAAGAGGATTTTACCAGCTTGGCCTGTATCCTTTGCTACGGCCACGGCCAATAGGTTATTGTGAATTGATAAGCTGTTTGCGTCTCCTGTCTCAAATTCACTCAGTTGAATCGTTTTACTACTTTCTAAGTTGGTGTTTGTAACGACACCCTCTGGGTTTTTCGCTAGCGCTTCTGTATCCATCTGTGCGAGGCCAATGATTTCAATTGTCGCAGGGGATGCGGAACTATTGAGCGCAAAGATACGTTGACTTTGTGCATGGTATGCCACAATTTCAGCCGCGCCTTCTGGGCTTTGCGCATTTAAAACGGCACGTCCGACTAGTGTGGGTACTAATTGTACAGTTGCGGATTGCCCTGATTCACCAACTTGTCCTTGCGCACCTGTATTGCCTTTTTCGCCCGCCGGTCCTGTTTGACCAACTTGTCCTTGTTCACCTGTTGCACCATCTTTGCCATCTGATCCATCATCTCCCTCCAGTGCACAACCAATGAGTAATGTAGAAAGTGCCAAGGGTAGTATTAGTTTATTCATTATTTGATTTCTCCTAAAAGCAAAAATTGTCGAAAAGGAGTGAATCACAGCGGTTTTACGAAAGCATGACAGTCATAAAAGTTTCAGGAAGAGAAAGGGAGAGGTTTTGAAATAGAGGGGGGCTAAATTGAGCAGTTAAATGGCCCTCGCACAAGGTGCGAGGGAGGCCAATTAATTATCACCTGTGGTGATACGTGCTAACTCTTCACGTTGTGCTGTTGGGAGATTGTCCACAACAATGTTGTAGGAGTCATCAATCAGCTTTCTCAGCTCATCTTCCGGGATGCTACCATCTAGTACGATGGTATTCCAAAGACGTTTGTTCATGTGATACCCAGGAACAATTGACGAATATTTGTCACGAAGTAACAAAGCTTCATCAGGGTCACATTTTAAATTCAACCACCAAATGGGTTCCCCATTCGCATTTGTTTGACCTTCTTTACCTTCATAAAGGGTCGCAAACATCTTATGTTGCACTTTATAAACGTCTACCTCTTGCGCAAACGGTTTAGTAATAAAGGTTCCAGGCTTTGCCTGTAAATATGTATGTACACTCTTCTGATCCATAGCCCGTGTCCTTGAAAAAACTATATTAATTAATACAACATGGGGCTAATTTTAGCAGCTATTGAGAGATTTCTGTAATATGTCAGCTTTTTTGCACATTCTTGATGCGGTGTGCAAGCCTAATAAGTGTATAAAAATTCACTGACCCGGTTTACTCAAATACGTTATTTTCACAATCCTTTGAAAAACCGTTGGTTAGTCAAGTGAATATTCAAGACTTTAATTAGTTCGCGTTTATATACATTAAATCATCTCAAGTGTGTAAAAAACACACTACACAAAACGGTCCAGCTGCAAACTACACCATGACCAAATGATCTAACAAGTACTGCGTTGACTACTTACTACTAACTTTAGCTTAGTATTAGCCAATGCACTATTTAGTTTTACAAAGATAGGCTTTACGTTGCTCTTGGCGCTTCTGTCACTTTACCAAACATTAATTTCACAGGCGAATAGCCAATGCGACGATAATGCCCGTCATGATAAAAGTCGGGAAGACTGGCAACGACAACGAATTAGTCATTGCTAAATTTCTAAAAAGTTGTTTCTTATAGAGTTTTCTAAAACTCTATGTCGAAATACCTATTTTAAGTACTAAATACCCGCAAATACTTGTATCTTCAAGGCTGGTATTAAATTAAATAATACAAAATTTTGCAACAATTTATGTCGTTTTGGGTGATTTTCACTCTAAAATACGACGGTTTGCTTGGAATTTGTACTGGGTTGGTTGGGATTTGTTCAGTGGGGAGGTTTCTCAAGCTTTTCGTGTTATACGTGTCATATTCTCAAGGTTTCTGGTTGAAAAGAGCCGTATTTTATTGGGGTTTAGTTTACTAATTGAAGACTTGGCTTTTGCTCTGTTTCAGCCTTTAAAAAACGCTCGAATTCTTCACTCGAAAGTGGTTTAGAGTAGTAATACCCTTGTAGTGTTTGGCAATCTAATTGCTTGAGCAGTGACAATTGTGCTTCTTCTTCTACGCCTTCCGCCACAACATGTAGATCTAGGTTGTGTGCAATCGTTACAATGGAATCGACCATATTACGCCCTCGCTCACTGGCCATGTCGTCAATGAAGGCTTTATCTACTTTTAATGTGTTCAGTGGGAATTGCTTTAGATAAGCCAAAGACGAATACCCCGTACCAAAATCATCCATTGCCAAATGTATTCCGCGAGAGCTCAGTGAGCGCATAATTGAAATTGCTTCTTGAGGGTCATCCATTACTGTGCCTTCGGTGATTTCTAGCTCTAAAAAATAAGAAGGTAGTTGATTTTTTTGCAAGATAATATCGATGCGAGCTGTGAGGTCAGGTAAGCTGAATTGTTTTGCCGAAAGATTCACGGCCACACGTCCATTAAATAGACCTTCGTCGACCCATCGCTTGACATCTTTACAGGCTTTATCCAGTACAACTTCACCAATTTCAATGATTTGGCCAGTTTCTTCAGCGATAGGAATAAAGACGCCAGGGCTAATAATTCCTTTTTTAGGCGTTATAAAGCGTACTAAGGCCTCCATACCAACCAACTTGCCTGTACGAATATCCATTTTAGGCTGATAATACACAACAAAATGATCTTCCTTTAGACCAAACCGCATTAAATTTTCTATTTGCAGGCGTTTTACTGCTTGTTCATTCATAGAGTCATTGAAGAATAGGTAGTGATTACCTTTTTGTTTTGCATGATACATTGCTGTATCTGCATTTTTCAGCAGTATTTCGGGTGTATTTCCGTCTTCTGGGAAAAGTACAATACCGACAGAAGAAGTGATCACCAGTTCATGGTTGGCCATTTTGAAAGGAGTAGCGATGGCCGCCAAAAACTGTTTAGCCACTTTGGTTATCGTGTGTATGTCATTTGTGCCAGACATCACTAAGGCAAACTCGTCTCCCCCCAAACGGTAGAATGTATCTTGCTGCCTACATAACTTGTTTAGTCTCATAGCCAATTTGGATAACAGACTGTCGCCGAGCTGGTGGCCTAAAGAGTCGTTTATTTTTTTAAAGTTATCTAAATCAAATACCAACAACGCATGGTGAGTGCCTTGTTGGGAAAGCTTTTTCAAATTGGTAAAAAAGAGATTCCGGTTAGGTAAGCCGGTAATGCGGTCCCGGTTAGATAGGTTGTGAAGCTGCGACTCAGCCTTTTTCCTTTCGGTTAAATCAGAAAACACGACCACGTAATTCGTGATATGACCATGACTGTTTTTGATTTCGTCAATCGTGACTTCGATAGGAAGCATTAGACCTTGTTGATTATAAATTTTAAGCTCTTCTTGCCAATGTTCGGTTTCTTTTAGTGCTGATTTTATTTGTCTAATAAAACGGCTGTCGTAACCTGGCAGTTGAAAGTCGGAATTAAGATATTGGGCGCGCTTACCACCAAAAATTCTCAAGTAGCTAGGGTTTAGGTCAACTAATTTAAAGTGGTTGTCATAAATGGCGATGGCATCTGTCAGAGACTCAACGCATTTAGCAAAGAGGTTTAGGCGTTCTTCAGTACTTTTTAAGTGATTGATGTCTCTGACTGTGCCTGTCATTCTCAAAGGGTTTAAATTGTCGTCTTTGCTGATGACTTTGCCTTTGTCTAGGACCCAATGGTATTGGTTTAAGTTGTCTTTTAATCGATATGAAGCCTCAAAAAAGGCCGTTTTTTCAGCAAAGTGAAGTTTAAGTTGTTTTTCTACCAGCGGGATATCTTGCGGGTGGATCCGACTTGCATTGGGAATAAAGTGTTCGCATTTGGCCTCATTCAGTGCGTATTTATCATTGATACGAATGATTTCACCAGATTGAATGTTCCAATCCCACAATGTATCGCCGCTGCCTTCAACGGTACTTTTCAGCCACTTTTCAGACATTCGCAAGTTCGACAATGAACGAGAAGCTCGACGATTTAATATCAGCAACACGACAAATGGCGCAAATGCCACGAGGGCCACCGTTATAAAAGGCGTAGGGTTATCTAATATAGGCTCTACATATGGATGCGCATGAACTGAGGTACTCAGAATAAGAAGGGCGATAAGAGCCGATAATATGCTTATGTTTTTTTTATGTACCATAGTGCAAGAGTTAGCTGTATTCACCCCTAATCTAATCTAAACAACCTGTCTGAGTCAAAGCATAATTGATGAAACGTGAAAAGAGTCAGCTAGATGTCAAAATCTCTGTCATTTGATGCAAGAAAAATACACGAATGTAATCAAACTGAAGTGATAGCGACATAAAACCTGCGGTTTTATGTCGCGTGGTTCTATGCCGCGCGGGGCACTAATTCATTTGGAGTGTAATACTTGGGAAGTCAGGTGCAGTGACATGCATGATGAATTGCTTGAGCTGTTGAAACGTCAGAGATTGCAAACTTTTCAATAGTTGTTCTTGCATTGAAAAAGCGTGATCATCATTGCCTATGGCAACCCAAAATCGTTGTGAACGTAACCGAAGGTTCTTATCTTTCTCTGCAATTTGTGATTTAAGCCCCGATTTGACATCTTCCCATTGTGTTTGTTCTAACTGGTCTATGTGCGCCACAAAGTCTGCAATGAAACTATTGTGATGTGCGAGCAATTCGGCGCTGGTGAACTTTGGCGATTGTATATAAAACGCGATACCGGCTCTGGTGTTGAACGGTGCATAGCCAGCGCCGACTAAGTATCCGAGCTGTCGCTGCGTTCGCAATTGTTCAAAGTAATGTTGACTTATCAATTGATTAAACGCCATAATTTTTATTTTGTCGTCAACATTTTGTGAGGGAGCTTGAATATAGTGGACAAAAGCATGTTCGCTGCTCTCTTTCGTGTATTGCTCAACACTCGACGTTTGAATTGTATTAAGCGGTTTTTTCAAATCTTCTAATATTTCACTCGATGCAAAGTTACACAGGAGCTGCTGTTGAATGGCTTTTGCATGTCTTTTTTGCCAGTTGCCATGTAAAAATGCCTTTGCATGAATTGAATTAAAGAACGTTGCGCGGAACGTATTAAATTCGTTGAAACAAACGTTCTTTAGCGCTTTGGCAAGTGCCTCCGGCGTGGGGTTCCACGGCATGAGCTTGGCACCAAGAAGGCTAAAAAGTTCACTAACAGGTTTGTTTTTATTATGATTTTTCCAATGGCGGATGAGTTGTTTTTTATATTCTGCAAATCGAGTGGCACTGATAGGCTGCTTTTGTAAGGCTTCAACCAATTGCGAAGCCAGTTTCAATTGGCAAGCTGATAGGCCCGCAGTATGCAGTGTTAAGCCTCCTTGATGAGACGTTAAATGGTAGCTAAGCCCGGCAAGCTCTGCGGAATAAAACTGTTCAGCAACACTATCCATAAATAGATCCGCAAACAGCCGTGTGAGTGCCATGGTTTTGTGATCGGCAATCGAGATTTCAGAATCTAACTCTAAGTAAAAATGGCCTTTGGTGACACGAAATGTAGCATCTTGTTTAAACCAAAACTCAAACCCAGGCTTGTCTTTGAGTTGAGTTGGCACTTTATCTGTCGATTCCACTTCAAAGAGTTCGTTATCGTGTGCTAGATAAGGGTTGACATTAGGCAATAGCATTTCAGGTAAGGGAGCCTGAATATTGGCAAGTGCTTGTAACCAATCGGCACTGATCTGCTCGACTTGATAGGGGGTGTTGTACCATTGTGCTTTTTTATTTATGATTTCGGATTCGTGTGTTGCACTAGGGTGAATCATGATAAGGCGCATGTTATGGGGCGACAAATATCCCAATAGTTGCTCATGCAACGCTTCATTGAAGCCTTCCATACAATAGTCGCCATACAAGACATTCTGCTCGTCATAATGATGCATGTTAACACTGACATTACTCACCCAGTCGATCAGTTTATTGACCTCTTGATTATCGAAAGCCAGCTCCAACAAACGCTTTTTATCCTGATATAGCGAAGGCAAAGCGGCTTTTTTGTCTTTAATCAAACAAATGTATTCAAACAACATCTCTACAATATCTTCGTAGTATTCAATGCCGGTATCAGTCAGTGCAAAGCTGACATTAAAGTCTTTGAAGTTACTCCCATTTATGCCCCCACCGGCTGATAGCGCATTGATCCAACCATTTTTCTTTAAAATGGCATATAAGGAACCATCGCCTTCATACCCTAATAAATGGGCTAAAAAGCTTAAACTCTTGTATCGATAAAGATCTTCGATATCCGGCATAGCGAAGCTGACAATGAGTTTTTGTAAATGTTTCCGCGGTTTAATGTGAAGTAACAGTCCTAGGTCTTGCTGCCTGTATAAGGGGACTGCAATGGGCGGTTTCTCTACCCCTGAGCCAGATATTGCACTAAAGTGCTCATACGCCAATTGTGTTAACACAGCTAAGGGTTGAGGACCCGCTAAAACAAGGGTCATCCATTGTGCTTGATAGTGAGTTTGATAAAATGAGACCACTTCATCACGAATACTTCGCGATTTATCACCGAGTGTGTCGTGATTTCCGACAGAAAACTTTGTAAATGGATGAGCTGGGTTTACGGTTTCTTTGTGAACTTGAATAATGCGTCTGTTATCGTCTTTGACTTTTAGGTTAAATTCAGAGTCGATGGCATTTCGTTCATCATATAGGGCTGATTCTTCAAAAAGCGGTGCGATAAAAAAGTCAGCAAAACGTGGCAGTACTTCATCAAACTTTTCAGCGCGAACATCAAAAAAGTAGCAAGTATGCTCTGTGGCAGTCCAAGCATTAGAGTTTCCACCAAATTGACTGATGACCTGCGAGAACTCGCCGCGATTGGGGTATTGCTCTGTACCCAAAAACAACATATGCTCAATAAAATGCGCCATACCTTGTCGATCGATAGGATCGTCAAAGTGGCCTATATTTATTGCCAATGAGGATGCAGACTTCTCACTGCTCGGATCGTTAACAAGTAGTACCTTAAGACCATTGTCCAGTGTCAGGTGCTTATATTGTTTATTATCATTGTTACTTAATTTCAAATGTGCGCCGCCGATATATAAATAAGTGAGATAGTCTGTCGATTACGTAAATTACTAACAGTTATGAATCTTTTGTTTTAATATAGCGGACAAATAACTAGGTTTACTACTGATAAAGATAAAAATTTCGATACTTTTCGGAGAGCTATGAAAACCTTATTGATTATGCGCCATGGCGAAGCCGGGCCAATGCAAGCAGATGATGCCGGTCGTTTGTTAACTGGAAGAGGGCAAGCACAGGCTCTCGAAATGGGGCAATGGTTACAAGAGCATCATCAGCCTCAGGCTTTGCTAGTGAGTCCATATCAGCGTGCCCAGCAAACTGCGTTTGAAGTAAAACGCCATAATCAGTTTATGTTTGAGGAAACGTGTACAGATATCGTGCCCAGCGGTAGTGCCTCTTTCGCGGTGGATTACATCGAAACGTTACTCAGTATGAACGACACAATAGAGTCTTGGCTGGTTGTGGCACATATGCCTATTGTCAGTTACATGGTTGATCAGTTAGTCCCCGGTGAAATGCCTATATTTGGGACTGCAAGTATCGCTGAAATACACTATGACCCTGCGACACATAAAGCATCATATATTGGTATGCACTCGCCTAAAGTTTAAATTTTCGTGCGTGACACTTGCTTGCCAGAGGATACGAGTGTCTACCTTTTTACATATACTTAGAATGAACTTAGGTGTAGATACCCGAGTTACATTGCAATTATTTTTGCCAAATCCACTTTTCAATTGAACTTATTTAAACCGACATAGTCCACTGATAGGTGCTTGGATTATGATCCTTATAAGCGGTCTAATGTCCTCCCTTAGCTGTAAAGGCTTAGATAAAATGCATCTGCTTTCATGACACCGGTTACCATTTTGGGCGATGGGAATCGGTAAAAATTAAATTTCTGCTAGGTTACGCCTTTAGTGCATAATTTAGCTGTTTTTGAAACATCAATAGAATATTGATCTTTTGTTTAGAGAATAGGTAAAAAGCCATTTCGTGACCACAATATTTATTTTTTTATAAGGACAAATGTCCGCTTTTTGTTGCTAAAAGTTGTAAAGTTTGGCCTAACGTCGTCGAACGTTGTAAAAATGTGTGTAATTTATGAGTTTATTTGAAGCATTTTTAAATTATGCTGCTATAATTACGCCCGTTGCGTTCAGCCTCGTTTTTTCGCTTTGCACTCTCGATAATGAGGTCCGCGTTGTTTGTCATTGACGCGCAAAATTGAACGCCATAGCCAATGTGAAACGGCGCCCAATTTACCGTTGAACTCAAAGAGTGCATAAAAAAGGTCAAAAACCAACATGAAAGCAATGAAAAGATCTACGTTAGCAACTTTAATTAATGCAACGTTGTTCTCTGCTGTGGCAGGTACTTCATTCACTACACTTGCTGAAGAAGAGCAAGCAAAAAGTAATCAACTGGAAGTGATTCAAATCACCGCACGTAAACGTGTTGAAAACGCACAAGAAGTGCCAGTTTCAGTGTCTGCATTACAAGGCGACAATTTAGACGCCTACAGTTCAGCTGGTATGGATATCCGCTTTATGAACGCAAAGATCCCGAGCTTATCGGTAGAATCTTCGTTTGGACGTACATTCCCGCGCTTTTATGTCCGCGGTCTTGGTAATACCGACTTCGATCTAAACGCATCTCAACCAGTTTCTTTGGTTGTAGACGAAGTGGTTCAAGAAAACCCCATTCTAAAAGGTTTCCCTGTATTTGATATTGAACGTATCGAAGTGTTACGTGGTCCACAGGGCACATTATTTGGTCGTAATACGCCAGCCGGTCTAGTTAAATTTGATTCTGTAAAGCCAAGCCAAGAGTTTGATGGCTATGCATCAGTTGCTTACGGTAGCCGCGAGTCTGTTGACTTTGAAGGAGCTGTTGGCACAGGTCTAACGGACAGAATCTCTACGCGTGTATCTGTTTTATGGCAAGAACAACCAGATTACATTGATGTGCGTTCACCAGAAGGTGTAACCAATGAGTTCGCAAAAGATGAATCATTAGGCGGTTATAGCGAAAAAGCTGCGCGTATCCAATTCTTATATGAAGGTGATGACTTCACCGGTCTACTGAACTACCACGTTCGTGACCTAGATGGTCGTCCAATTCCTTTCCGTGCAAATTTAATTGAGAAAGGTTCAAACAACATCAACCCTGCGTATGATAATGATGTTGTATTCCACGATGCATCTTCTCGTGCAACACAGCAAGTGGAAACGCAGGGTGTGAGTTTAAAACTGGAGTGGGATCTTGCTGAGCACACAGTGACGTCTATCACTGCGTGGGAAAGCGCAGAAATCTATTCTCGAGCTGACGTTGATGGCGGCTATGGTGCTGCGTTTTTACCTGCACAAGGCCCAGGTGTAATCTTCTTCCCGTCTGAAACGGCGGATGCGTTGCCGAATCACGATCAGTACACGCAAGAGCTACGTTTGTCGAGTAACTATTCTGGTGACTTCAATTACCAGGTTGGTGTGTTCTTGTTTGATGAAGAAATGACGATCGAAAGCTTCAGCTTCGATACGTTAGCGTACGATACCGCTGCGGGTAACTACGGTCTGCAAAATGGTTATGCTGTTCAAAATCAAGAAACTTCTGCATGGGCAATCTTCGGTTCATTTGATTATTCGGTTTCTGATAAGTTAGATGTCACTTTAGGCCTACGTTATTCTGACGATGAGAAAGAATTCCGTGCAGAGCGTACTAAGAGCCCTGTAGGTGCTGCTGATTCGATCGTTGGCACTGCTAACCCTAGCGACAGTCATGTAAGCTGGGACTTAAGTGCGACATACAAACTTACTGATGATGTTAACTTGTTCGCACGTTTGGCAAATGGTTTCCGTGCGCCTAGTGTGCAGGGGCGTATCCTATTTGGTGATGAAGTAACGGTTGCTGAGTCAGAGACAACGAACTCAATCGAGTTTGGTATTAAGTCAGATGTATTAGACGGACAAGGTCGTGTGAATGGTACTGTTTTCTACTATCAGATGGATGACCAACAGTTAACCGCTGTGGGTGGTGGTGCAAACTTTAACCGCTTAGTTAATGCTGATAAAACAACTGGCTACGGTTTTGAGTTAGATACTGAGTGGGTGCTTACTGACGAACTCAATGCGACATTCAACTTGAGCTATAACAAAACAGAAATTGACGATCCAAGCCTAGCGATTCAAGGCTGCGCTCAGTGTACGATCACAAACACAAAGAATGACGCTGGTCTTTATAACCTAGACGGTAACAGCTTACCTCATGCGCCAGAGTGGATTGCAAATGCGACGTTACGATATACCAAAGAGCTTGAAAATGGCGACTTCTTTGTATACGCAGACACGTCTTACCGTAGCAAAATCAACTTCTTCTTGTATGAGTCAGTTGAATTTGAAGGTGAAGCGCTGTTTGAAACCGGTGTGAGAGCAGGCTATGCATGGGCATCAGGTGACAACGAATATGAAGTGTCAGCATTTGTACGTAACTTGTTTGATGAGCAAGTTGTGATCGGTGGTGTAGACTTCAACAATAACACGGGTATGTTGAATGAAGAGCGCTTCATTGGTGCTGAGTTCAAGGTTCGCTTTTTCTAATTAGTGAAAGTGAAATAAACCCTTATAAACCCGTGTTATTGATTAAATAACGCGGGTTTTTTATTTCTTTAATGCAACTGTCCAAATTAGTTGGTACAGTCGCAGCGTAGTATTCAGTAAGAGGAGTAAAATATGTCTGGATTTTGGAACTATCGTGTGATTTATTGTGAAGGCAAAGACAATGAGTCAGCGCTATACCAGATTCATGAAGTTGAGTATAACATCAACGGAAAAGTAACAAATTGGTCAGAGACTGGCGCAGCTCCTTTTGGACATACCATAGAAGAGTTACAAGCAGACTCAGATAGACTGAAGTCAGCCTTCGAAAAACCGGTGTTAAAAGTCGTAAGGAAGCAACGTGGCTACGAGCTGGTGGAAGTTGAAACGGGTGAAGAGGCTTATGCTGAACCGCCATCTGCGCTAAAAGGCGAATAGTGCATTAATTGATAAGGAGTGTTTATGGAGATACAAGCGTTATTATTTGATTTTGATGGGACGTTAGTAGATTCAGAAACACTTCACTACTTGAGCTGGTGCGAAGTTTTAAAACCATTTCAAGTGTTTATTGATGAGCTGACTTTTTGTAATGAGTTTTCAGGTGTGCCCACCGTTAAAACTGGGCATATTTTACAGCAACGTTATTCTTTACCTGAGACAGCGAATGTACTTGCGCAGAAAAAAAATCTGCAATTTATAGAAACTGCGAAATCACATAAGCCAATTTTAATGCCCCATGCTCGGGATGTGTTGGCACGCTGCGCAACACGGTTTAAGCTTGCCCTCGTTACTGGGAGTACGCGCGCAGAAGCCATACCTGTCTTGTTACACTATGATTTGCTTGAGCTGTTCGATAGTGTTGTTTGCAAAGATGATGTACAGCATCCTAAACCCCACGCAGAACCCTACCTAAAGGCTCTGAACGACTTAAATATAAATGCACAGCAAGCGATTGCATTAGAGGACTCTCATACCGGTTTAACATCTGCCGTTGACGCAGAGGTAAGAACGATTGTGATACCTCATCAACATTCACAGCAACAAGACTTTTCAAAAGCGACATGGCTCTGCGCCAATTTAGAAGCCGCTTATGAAGTGATAACAGCAAACGATTAGTCTGTACAAATGCGCTAAAAGTGCTACTTTTGAGGTTGGATATACGTTTTTTATCTGCAAAGGAAAGTAGCATGAAACTTCATATCATTTGGCTTATCGCCTTCTTATTCACCGTTGTAACATCACCTTTATCAGCCAAACAAGTTCCTCACATCCAGCTTGCCAAAGTGTACACACAACAACAGCCTGTCAGTCATTATTTAGTTAGTGAGAAGTATGATGGCGTGAGGGCTATCTGGGATGGCCAACAGCTAATAACTCGCGGCGGTCACCTCATTCACGCACCCCATTGGTTTACCGCAGCCCTACCCAATCGCTGGTTAGACGGAGAATTGTGGGCAGGGTACAACAACTTTGCATTTGTCAGTAGTTTGATCCGTAGGAAGGTACCAAATCATGAAAATTGGCAACAGGTAGAATACCTTGTTTTTGATGCTCCAGATACAGCAGTGCCTTTTGAAGTGCGTTATCAAAGATATAAAAAGCTCATCTCACACTTACCGAGTATGCACATAAAAGCTGTTACGCAGCACAGCTTTGAAAGCAAATCCGAATTGGACTCCTTTTATCAACAGGTTTTGGCTCGCGGTGGGGAAGGGGTGATGCTACATGATAAATATGCAGAGCACCAACATGGTAGAACTGCTCACCTCCTCAAATATAAGCCTAAATTTGATGCCGAAGCGGTGGTCATTGCACACTTACCCGGCAAGGGTAAGTTTAAAGGGATGATGGGCGCCCTTAAAGTTCGTATGGCCTCAGGTGTGATGTTTAACCTCGGCACGGGGTTTAGTGATCAGGAGCGTCACTCACCGCCCCCAATCGGCAGTACTGTCACTTTTCAATATCAAGGTAAGACCAAATATGGCAAACCGAGATTCGCGAGTTTTTTGAGAGTCAGAGAACCGTTGTAGCATTCGTATATTATACCTGTTGACCTTTTTTTTATGTGCTGGCTGTGTTAAATTCGCGACCTTTTTCCAAGCAGATGTAAGGTTGTGACAATGGTCGTTGGTTTTGATTATGGTAGTTCAAATTGTGCAATGGGTGTCATGCAAAATAATGTGGTTGATCTCATTCCATTGGAGCAAGGTAAACATTACTTACCGTCTACCTTATATGCGCTTCACAACTCTTTGATATCTGACCTTGTTGCAAGGGAGTTAGATGGTAACAATCAGGCAGCATATCGTACCGCGAGGGCTGGAATCCTCAAAAGTGCCCAATTTGCTCGCACTGACCTAGATTTAGACAGCACGGAAAGCGGTGTTTTCGTAGGGCAAGAAGCAATCGAAGAATATATTTCTATGCCTGAAGAAGGATATTTTGTGAAATCTCCCAAATCCTTCTTTGGTGCCATTGGCCTGAAACCAGAGCAAATCGCATTTTTTGAAGACATCGCGAGTGCGATGATTATTGAACTAAAGCGCAGAGCAGAGCGTCAACTCGGTAAAACGTTGACTCATACTGTTATTGGCCGCCCCGTCAACTTTCAAGCCGTTGGAGGAGAAGACAGTAATCGTCAGGCCATTGATATTCTGACGACAGCTGCGCACCGAGCAGGGTTTAAAGAGGTAGAGTTCTTGTATGAGCCGTTGGCTGCGGGTATCGACTTTGAGTCTAATTTACAACAGGACCAGAAAGTTTTGGTCGTTGACATTGGCGGGGGAACGAGTGATTGCTCTTTTGTTCAAATGGGGCCTAGTTTTAGAAACAAGCAGGATCGTAGCGGTGATTTCTTAGCCCACACAGGCAAGCGTATTGGAGGCAATGACTTAGATATCGCGTTAGCTTTTCATCAGTTAATGCCGATATGTGGTTTGGGTAACGAGTTTAAATCAGGGTTACCACTGCCACACCAAATATTTTGGCAAGCCTGTAAAATTAACGACATTCAAATGCAAAGTGATTTTTATAGTCCTGCTTTTGGCCGAGAGTTGGTGACGATGCTACGCGATGTAAAAGAAGCGAAAAAGCTAGCGCGCCTACAAGTGATCCATGAAAACAAAATGACGCATCAATTTGTCAGACAAGCAGAGCTTGCGAAAATCGCATTGAGTGAACACCTTGAGTGTAGTGCCGATTTGTCATTTATCGAAACACAGCTAATGCAGCAAGTCAGAGTTTCTGAGCTTGAAGAGTCAGTGCACAGCAGTTTGTCCCAAATTACGCATTTAGCTCAGCAAGCAATCTCAGATGCAGCCGTCAAACCGGATGCTATATATTTGACGGGAGGAAGTGCTCAGTCGCCGTTGTTAAAGCAAGCGTTACGCGAAGCATTGGGTACTATCCCAATGCTAAATGGCGATAACTTCGGCAGTGTTACGGCCGGTTTGACTAAGTGGGCTGAGCGCATTTATCGCTAACTGAGTCGATTTTTTAGGTAGGCTTCGTAATCGGGTTGCTGTCTCGGCAGCTCGCTATCCATAAAAGTGGAGGTCAGTAGCATATCTGCTGTGGCCTCATTGCATGCAACGGGAATATTCCAAACAGCGGCAAGGCGCAACAATGCTTTGACATCAGGGTCGTGCGGTTGGGATGAGAGTGGGTCCCAGAAGAAAATCAGCATATCGATATCTTGTTGTGCTATTTGGGCGCCAAGTTGTTGGTCACCGCCCATGGGACCGCTGAGTAATTTAATGACTTTTAAGCCTGTTTTGGCCTCGATTAAATTACCCGTTGTACCAGTGGCAGATAAACGGTGGTTATACAGTATGTCTATGTGATTGGCACACCAGGTCACTAAAGTTTGCTTTTTTCCGTCATGCGCGACTAAAGCAATGTGTTTTTTGGCTGGAATCGTTGAATGTTTCTGTTCCATAAGCGAGCCCTTCTATAAGAGGAGGTTTACTGCCAGTGCAATAAATATGGCACCCGAAATTCTGTCTATCCAAAGCGGAGCCTGTGGATGTGCTCTAAAATATCCTGCGATTTTATCTCCTCCATATACATATGCACAGTCTATGGGAAAAGCTAAAATAGGGTAGAGCAGACCAAATAAAGCGAGTTGTAATGTTGTTGAAACCACCAAAGTGGTATCAACAAATTGTGGAATAAATGCGATAAAGAATAGTGCCACTTTAGGATTGAGTACTTCGGTCATCATCGCTTGCAACGTCACATTTTTATTTGGTTTATCTGCCTCAATCTCTGCGTCTTGCTGTGCTTCTTTCGAAGGTTTACCAAAGGTATCCTTGAGTGTCATGACACCCAGATATGCAAGATACGCAGCCCCTAAATACTGAACCGCCGTGTAAGCCGTCTCGGATGCTTTGAGGATTGCTGACAGGCCAATAACAGCAAATAATGTGTGCACTACTCCACCCAATGCAAACCCAAGCGCACTTTGCATTCCTGCGGTTCTCCCATTGGTAAAGGTTTGTGCCATTAAAAAAGCATTTGACGGGCCTGGGGCAACTGCAATAACAAGACTTGCTACAGCAAAAGAAAACAAGTATTCGGGGTTTAGCATGGCATATTGTTCTTTTTTTGACTTCGACGTTAGTGTAATGGGTTAACAAAAATTTGAAAATGCTTTATTGCAAATAATAAAAACTATGCGGGGTTTTAAACCCGCATATCAAGGTTGGGGGATCTTGAGTCTATTGCTCTAAACAATGCTAAAAGAAGTCAAACGCTTTTTAGATATCAGCTAAACAGCGAATGGTGAGCAGTATGCCTTCACTCTATGACATTTTTACGACTGAATTGGGTTATTTATATTAAGCCGTGCTGTGCAATGAATGGCGATACCTCGAAAACAATAAGATTAAAAATGGCGTTGCCATGACGAGGTGCAGTGCTAACTGCCATGGTGCAATGAGGCCAAGTGGCTGTGTCGCCACGGCTAATACCCCTGCGCCACTCATTTGCATTAACCCTATCAATGCTGATGCAGTACCCGCTTGTTTAGGAAATTCAGCAAGTGCGTTCCCAGCTGCGGCGCCTAAGGTAAATGCAAACCCTATTGAAGCCATGTACATTGGCAGCATGTAAGTGATGACTTCGGTTTGAGGCAGTAAGAATGTCATGAAACCAGCACCACAGAATAGTGTCAATCCAAACTGAAGTGCCCGTCGGCTGTTTCGTTTGATAAATTGCGGTGCGATAAAGCTCGATACAATACTGATTGATGCATTGATGGCAAACCATAAAGTAAAATCAGACATGGGTCTGTCTAAGTGACTCATGATCCAACCTGGTGCACCGACAACAAAAACCAACATGGCAGACATGCACACCATTGTAATTGACGCATTGAACATAAATTTAGCACTGTTCAGCATAGGTAAAAAGCGGCGTAAGTCTAAAATGTGGCCCTGATAAATTGAATCGTCAGGTTTGGTTTCTTTAAATAGTAGAAAGATCATGACAGAGCCTAGCGCAGCAAATATACTCAAAAATACAAAGTTACTGCGCCAGCCAAATTCGACGGTCAGCCATGCGCCCAAAATCGGGGCTAGTGCGGGTATAAAACACACAATACCATTTAAATACGTGATCATTTGGCCACTGCCTTTGTGGCCAAAGCTGTCTCTTACAATGGCAAATGCGCTGACAAATGTCGCACACGCGCCGAGGCCTTGAAGTACTCGGGCTATCATAACCCACTCCCAAGATTGCGCGAATGATGCGACGACAGCACCAATGATGAATAGTGCAATGCCCACAAGCGCAACTGGTTTTCGGCCATATTTGTCCGCCAGTGGTCCTGCGATAAGTTGGCCTATGCCAACGGCAAGCATGTAAACACTGACCGTTTGTTGTATTTTTGCTTCACTGACAGACAACGCGCTTTGCATATCAACGAACGCAGGAAGGTAAAGATCGATGCCTAGCGGACAAAAAATGACGAGCAAGGCGAGGATAAAAATTAATGATTTGCTGGTACGGTGTTGCATGGTGTCTCCTTTTCGACGCTATTGTATTGCGCATCCAATAAAAAGACAGGACAAAACGCCGAAATCAGAAAATAATTTATTTATTGTTAGAAATTATCGAAATGATATTGCCACTAAGAACGTGACAGAGTCGAAAGGCGTTAATCATGCGGGCCAAACATACCTATAGACGCTAGTTTTAACTGGTCTGATGTGTTAGGTTGTTCTAAAACACTACTCAGGATAGCGTATGGCTAGCTCACTATTAAAAGCATATAAAAAATTTAAGTGGCTCCCTTTTGGTAACTGGTTATTCAGTAAAGCAATATGTAAAAGAGCGCCCTATTTTGCCACCATAAAGCCAAAGGTGACGCACTTAAGCTGCGGTCGTATTTGTGCAGAAATGCCAAATCGCCGTGCAGTTCACAATCATATCGGTACCGTCCATGCAATTGCACAATGCAATCTTGCTGAGCTATGTGCTGGCGTTGTGACAGATGCGACGGTGCCAAATCATACACATCGGTGGATACCTAAGGGAATGACAGTGCAGTATCTTAAAAAAGCGGATTCAGACTTAAAGGCACACGCAACCATCCCAATGCCTCGCGAATGGCAAGACAAAGAAGATTTGATTGTACCCGTAGAGGTATTCAATAATGACGGCGTAAAAGTGTTTCACGCCGACATCACCATGTACATTACTGAAAAAAGCTAAGCGTGCTCTTGCTGCTCAATGGAGGTGACGTTCGAGAGGTCGGTATTATGTTTAAGCTGGCCTTCTATGTGTGCGCCAGCTTCTATACTGAGCGTATCGTGGATAATATCACCATGTACTTTTGCAGAGGGCTCTAAGCGAACCTGTTGAGCTGTAATACAACCATTAACCGTACCTTTTACCTCGACTTGCGTTGCTTTAATATTCCCTTCAATGGTGCCGTGCTCGCCAATGACCAAGTGCTCAACTTCCAAGTTACCGGTAATCGTACCATCAACTTGGATTTCACCATCGCATTTGACATCACCAATGACTTGGGTGTTGGGAGAGATCATTGCCACGTATAACGTAGAAGATTTATTATTTTTAAGTTTATTGAACACGTTCCAGTACTCTTGCAAGTTTAACAGGGTTAATATGCTTTTTATCCTGTAATACCTCATAGTGCAAGTGTGTACTAGTACTTCTTCCTGTGCTGCCCATTAAAGCTATAACATCAGACTGCTTAATCAGCTGCCCTTTTTTGACTTTTATAGTATGTAAATGGCCGTAACGGGTCATAACGCCATTGGCATGTTGTATTTCTATAAACTTGCCGTAGCCACCATTTTTACCGGCTCGAGTGACTGTTCCATCAGCGGGGGCGATTATCTGAGTTTTATGCCAACCAGCGAGATCGACCCCTTTGTGATAGGCGCGTCTCCCCGTTATTGGGTCTTTTCTGTAACCAAAAGTACTTGAGATATAATACTTATCTTCTTTTACTGGCATGCTTTTGGGTAGTGTCTGAACTAAATTTTCTAACTGGTTTAACTTCACTGAGCTATCAATTGCTTGTATATACGCATTCGGGAGTAAACCACTTTGAACTTGATGATAAGGACCACCTTGCGCTTGTGTTGACGTTTGCGCTTGGATCCCTGCCTCTTGCATACTGGTGATTAATACTTGATTTCGTCTAGAGATGAGTCCATGTAGCTGATTCAGCAGTTTGGACTGCGCACCGTCTAGCTCAATGGCATGTTGCTCAAAGTCATCACCATGCTCATGTTCCTGAGCAGCGGGCTGTGTTGAGTCGGTTTGTTCTACCGGTGTATTGAGGTGAGCTTCAACGTCTTCTGTTATTGTACTGGGCAGTGAAGCCATCAGCTCATTTAAAACAGAATGCTGCGCGTCCAGCTGTGCAATACGGGTATTCTGTTGCGCCAGTTTAGCTTCTAGGGCGGCTTTTTGAGACTGCCATGCTTGTTCTTTTAGGACAACTGAATCGTTTAATTGGGATAGTCCATTTTTTTGTTTGAAATATTGAGCGGTTGCGAAACCAAGCCAAACCAAAGTTGCAAAAACACTCAATGTTAAAGTGATTTGTAGCCAAGTTGGCACCGTCAACAATGACACTCTGCCGTTCTGACGCAACATTAGTTGTTTAGGTTGAAATAGCTGACCTATTAGGTTTTTGATAACGCTTAACATAACACTCAAAAATTTAGATAACGCCTAACTCTAACAATTTTTATACAAAAATCCAGTATAAAAATACAAAAAAAAGGCGTGTTTATGCACGCCTTTGATTTAAATAGAATTATATTCTTCGATTATTTTGCAGGCAGTACGGTGCCTTCTACAGAGCCGAAGCCAATGCGGTTGAAGCCGTCGGCTTCGCACCAGCCACGCATGATAACCTTGTCACCATCTTCAAGGAACTTACGAGACTCACCATTGTTTAATGTGATTGACTCTTTACCACCGCGAGAAAGTTCAAGAAGTGAACCGGCTTCTTCATGCTCAGGACCTGACTGTGTACCAGAGCCTAACATGTCACCTGGTAGGAAGTTACAGCCATTTACAGTGTGGTGTGTAACCATTTGTGCAACTGTCCAGTAGCTATGTTTGAAGCTAGACTCCGATACCTTGCTCGGTGCCACATTTTCGCTGCGCATTTTATCCGTCTCGATAAGTACATCCATTTGAATGTCAAATGCACCGGCTTCACGGTTATGTGCAGACTCTAGGTAGCTCATAGGTTGCGGGTCGTTTTCGTCACGGTGCCACGCTGTACGGTATGGTGCTAATGCTTCTGTCGTCACTATCCAAGGAGAGACTGTTGATGCAAAGTTTTTAGCTAGGAATGGACCTAATGGTTGGTATTCCCAAGCTTGCAAGTCACGCGCTGACCAGTCATTGAATAAACAAAAACCAAATACGTGATCTTCTGCCTCTTCAATACCGATAGCATCGCCTAGTTCATTGCCCTTACCAAGGTAGATACCAAGCTCTAACTCATAGTCAAGTCGCTTACAAGGGCCAAATGACGGTGCTTCTGCATCAGGTGCTTTAGTTTGGCCTTTTGGACGAGGGAACGTTTGACCAGAGACATCGATAGATGAAGCACGGCCGTGGTAACCAATTGGTACCCACTTGTAGTTCGGTAGAAGTGGGTTATCCGGACGGAATAAGCTACCAACGGCTGTTGCGTGATAGATTGAAGTATAGAAATCTGTATAGTCGCCGATGTGACATGGTAATGCATATTCAACATCGTCTTGCGCAACGAGTGCACTTTCAAGCGTACCCTGGTGCTCAGAACCTTCGCGCAGTGCACGAGATAGTGCTAGACGTAGACCTGACCAATGTGCTTTACCAAGGCCCATAAATTCATTAAGTGCTTGTGCATTGGCTGCTTCAGCAGCTTCTTGAGCAACGCCGTCGAAAATGTTTGCTGTAGCAACTGCGCCAAGATCTAGTACTTGATCACCAATTGCAACACCGCCACGGAACTCTTCGTTGCTACCTTTACGGCGAAAAGATGCGAAAGGTAAGTTTTGGATAGGGAAATCAGTACCTGCTTGGTTTGCACTTACTACCCAGCTTTTTAAATTTATATCGTGTGTTTCATTGATAAAAGACATGGTCTTTCCTTTTTTATACAAACTGCATATGACTATGCATTTTTATTTGTGCTTTCGCCAGAATATGGCCAAGTTTAAATAGCAAAAGCAGCTTAGAAAAGCTGCTTTTTAGTTCGTCTTTACTGGTAAGTGATTAAATCACACCACGACGCTCTTGGTCACGTTCAATTGACTCAAATAGAGCCTGGAAGTTACCTTCACCGAAGCCACCATCGTCTACACGCTGGATCATTTCAATGAAGATAGGACCGAATAGGTTCTTAGTGAAAATCTGTAGTAGATAACAGTTTTCGCTTTGGCTATCAACCAAGATTTGATGCTCTTTGATCTTTTGCTTATCTTCTGCAACCCAAGGAACACGGTCGAAAATAGTGTCGTAGTAATGGTCAACAATATCTAACGTTGCGATGTTTGTTTTGTCTAGTTTATCTAGAGAACCCACAAGGTCGTCAGTTAAAAACGCAAGGTGCTGTACGCCCGGACCATTGTACTCATCTAGGTACTCATCGATCTGGTTGTTGTTGTCGTCTTTACCTTCGTTGATTGGAATCGAGAAAGTACCACAAGGCGACTTAAGTGCGTATGATAGCAGTGCAGTTTTCTGACCTTTAATGTCGAAGTAACGCACTTCTTCAAAACCAAATACGCCTTTGTAGAAGTTAGCCCATGTTTCCATTGTCCCTTTGTAAACATTGTTTGTTAGGTGGTCAATACGAAGGAAGCCTTTGTCTTCAACAATATTTTGCTCAGCTAAATCTTCAAAATCATTTTCGAAGATAGAGCCTTTATCACCGAAAACATCGATGAAGTAAATTAGGCTGTCACCAATACCGTAAATTGCTGGGTAAGGTAGGTCTTTGTTTGCAGAATCAGTTGCAGGTTTTGCACCACGCTCTACAGCGACTTCAAATGCTTTTGCAGCATCTTCTACACGCCAACCCATTGAGCAAATCGCTGGGCCATGTGACTTTGCAAACTCCGCAGAGAAACCGTCGCGCTCATTGTTTAGTAAGAAATGGATATCGTTCTGGTTGTAATGAACGATGTCTTTACCTTTAAACTTTTTAAGTTTAGAAAAACCAAACTCGGCAAAGATTGTGTCCATGTAATCTGCGTCTGGGGTTGCGTATTCAGTAAATTCGATACCTACAAGGCCAAGAGGATTATTTACTTCACTCATTGTCATTCTCCTGCATTAAGCACTGGATTGCTTGTTGTAATTTATGCAGTGGATGATTAATCAAATTTACCTAAAGGGGAAGGTTTTAGGTGCAATTGCCTGTGATACGTTTTGTAAATTTGGCTGCACGTTTACAGGCGTTTAGACACAAAATGAAAACAGACAATTTTTTTAGATTGAAAATGTGTTATTAAACTAAAAAATGGCATAAAAAACGGCCTCTGTTTTGGGTTTTATAATTTTAACTATCTGAATTTATTTGTATTGTGTGGTTTTTTATTGATTTTTAGTAAGACGCATGTTTGGAGATAATCATAGCTCAGTTACACGGAAAATCCGATTAGGTGTAAAATTATCTATACATTTATTTGTTCAGATATAAAAAAACCGCGCTATTTGGCGCGGCTTTTTATAAATTCTATTGGCGGTTTATTGTCTTTCACCGCTCACTTCAAGCTCTTTTTCAAGGTAGTGCTCTTGTGTGTGAGGCTCGTTGTCGCCTTCTGCACCATGCATCCAGTCAACAAGCTTATTGCTTAGTAAGTACATTGCAAGCGCAGATAGTAATGCGGTCGCACCTAAACCGATGAAGATGCCCATCGCATTGTTCATTGCTTCTTGACCTTCGCCTAAGAACGAGCCGACAAAGCCTGCGATCTTATTGGCAACAGCAGTACACAGGAACCAGATACCCATAAGCAGAGAAGCAAGACGTAGCGGAGCTAATTTACTTACCATAGAAAGGCCAATTGGAGATAAGCATAGTTCACCAAGCGTGTGGAAAAGGTAAAATAGCACTAACCACATCATGCTAATTTGTAATGTTTGTCCAGGTTCTGCGCTTTCTGTCATCAGTGCTAACATCATTGTCAGGAAGCCAAGTGCTAAAAATACAAGACCGATGGCAAATTTTACTGGCGAGTTAGGCTCTTTTTTATCTAGCTTAAGCCAAATCAACGCGACGATTGGTGCAAACATAATAATGAAAATGGAGTTCAAAGATTGGAACCAAGAAGCAGGGATTTCAAAGCCCATTAACATACGATTAGTATAGTCATTGGCAAACAGGTTCATTAAGCCGCCCGCTTGTTCAAATCCCATCCAGAAGATGATACTGAATACAGACATAGTGAAAATGACGCGGATTCGATCTTTTTCTACCTTGGTCAACGGCTCTTTAGTGCCTGACGCCGATTGCTGTTGTGAGAGCTTCGCTGATGGTACAACGCCTATGTCACCTAAGTATTTTTGACTTAGTAGCATCTGCATCACAACTGAAATCACCATACCGATACCCGCGGCAATAAAACCAGCCTGCCAGTTAATAACCGCTGCGACATAACCTGCCACGAGTGGACCTAGGGCGCCACCCATGTTGATACCCATGTAGAAGATAGTAAATGCACCGTCACGGCGTTTATCACCTTCTTCATATAGATCACCAACCATCGTAGAAATATTTGGTTTGAATAAACCGTTACCAATACATAGTAGTGTTAAGCCAATATAAAAAACGTTTTCTTCTTGACCCGCAACAATGCTATGAGGAATACCCATAATAAAGTGACCAGCGGCCATCAAGATACCACCAATGATGATGGCCTTGCGTTGTCCGAGTACGTTATCTGCTAGCCAACCACCGAACAAAGGGGTTAGGTATACAGCCATTGTAAATGTACCATATAGGCTTAATGCGTCTGCATTAGTCCAACCAAAACCGCCATTTTGTACTTGCGCTACTAGATAAAGTACTAAGATTGCACGCATACCGTAGTAGCCAAATCGCTCCCACATTTCCGTGCCGAAAAGCAAGAATAGGCCTTTAGGGTGACCTAGGATCTCGCCTCGATTAGGTAATGAATTCATGTTTTCTTCCTAAACTTAATCATAATGTGTTTTGTGGCCTTAATATTATTGGTGAGTTAATACAGCTTTATGAAGCCAAATTAGCGCACGCTTTGAACGGGTGGCCAGTTCCCAAATTGCTTACATGCAAAGTAAATGTTGACTAACTATGCATGAAAAGCGAGTCAGTATACCCAGCGGACAGACTTTGGGGAAGCCTTACCAGCTAGGATTAGACGCATTTAGATATAAAAAAGCCAGCTCAACGCTGGCTTTTTTGTTTCAACAAGTTGTGATTAACGACAATAATTGTCGACAAAGGTTAAATCGTTGATGTGCTCAGGGCCGTCCATGACATAGGTCGCAACCCCAGTATTCGGGTTTAATGTGTAAATTTTAGCATTTTGACCACTTTGGCGACCTGATACATACAATGTACCGTCATCTGATATCGCCAAACCTGACGCCCAATTTACACCATGCTTACCAATTTCAGTCAGTGTCATATCTGCAGTATCTAAAGTATAAAGTGCTTTGCCTGTTAGTACGTAAAGTACATTGTTATCGGCTGAGTAAGCGATGTCGCCGTGACTAAAATCATCGCCAGCGTACTTTAACTTACCTAATACTGTTTTTGCACCCGTCGCTAAGTCGTAGTCATACATGTAAGTCTTGCTCGTCGCACGAAGTGATAAGCCATCATCACTGATTGCTGAGCGATAGATAGGCCAAGACGTGGCATTGGCAACTGCTGATTCTACATTACCATCCAAATCAAGAGACCACAGCGTAGACGCTTTAGTTGACTTGTCATTTTGTTCCATGAAATACAACACGCCATCTTTTGAAGCAATGTTTGATGCGGTGTGTGAGACACCCGCTACTTTGCTGTATGTACCGTTTTGAACGTCGAAGTTGAATATGTAACCATTGCCCGCATCGCCAAAGTTATTGATACCAAATAAACCAGTTACACAATCAGCAGTCACTGACACGTTATCAATCAATGCGCCATATGAATCTGATGTGCCGCTTCCGCTAAAAGTGAGTGTACTTTGTGCAGCATTTGCGGTCACAGTGACGGTAATATGTTGCCAACCACGAGCAGTGCCATTTAAGTTTGCAACAACTTGCCCATCCCAGCTTACCGTTGCTTGGTTTGTCTGAGCGTTATTTGCTACGCGTGGTGAGTAGTAAAAGCTAATTGTGTATCTTTTACCTGCTTCAGTGGCAATGGTTTGAAATGCACTGTAGTTGCTGGTTGAGTCTAACTCTAGGTACTGACTGCCTGCTTGTGGCTGGATTAGACCCAAACGGTCAGTTTGAATTTCAAAACGTGCACCGCTTCTTTGCCAGCCTGGTAGATCATTAAAAAGTTTCCAAGTCCCTGTGATATTGCCCGATTGTTCGAAAGAACCATTGCTAATTAGATTGTCGTCAGCCAATACAGATTGGCTTGCTGCTAATGCGGTGATAAATAAAACAGATGACTTCGATAACTTCATTCGCTACTCCCAACGATTACCTAACACTTGGTGTTAGTAAATTGTTAATACATAATGCTTGCTTCTAATCTTATTTTCCTAGTTAAAAGGTCTCGGGTCAATTAAAATACAAAAAATGACTGGAATTTATTATTCCTTAGTTCTAAGTCTTAGTAAAACCAGTTAAAAAGTATTACTTTTTAACTAAGTTTAGCCTCTTTCGCTTCTGCTGAAGGGCTAACCACCCAGGCTTTTGGCTGCGATTGAGTGCGGCGAGTACCACAATGGCTTTTTCCATCGTGATGCGCTGATTGGCAATATCTTTATAAACTTGTTGTGCGGTTTTTTTACGTTTTACCGCTGCACCTGCGTCTAAAAATGATTCTACGACCTGTAATACAAAACGCATCACCCGGTTTTGTTGCACGTCAGGCTCGCCAGTTTGTTGGTCATCATCATCACTTTGCAAACGCTCTTTGAGGTGCGATATTTCTGCTTGGCTAAACTCGTTTTGGGCGAGTGGCAATTTACTCAGCTGGGCCAAAAAAGCGTTAAAATAGTCATGTTCGATTACGCCAATACGAGAGATTTGCGACAGTTTAAGCAGCCCAGCTCTAAATTGAGCTTGACTAATATGGGTACTGAGCAGTTGCTCACAAGTTTGATGTAACTGGTGCCACTTTTGCCAAGCGTAAACGTAATTAAGCCCAGCCCCTTTGATATTCTGCATACCGACAATTAATTGATGTTGACCATCGATCCCCAATTTTGCGAGCCTTTGTGTCAGCTCGTCGGCACTGATATAGGGGTTTTCAACCAAGTGCGTTCGGCTTGTCAAAAGTTTACCGAGACTGTCAGATAAGGTTTTTGCATTTGATCTTAAATCTTCTATCTCAACTAGACTATGTGCTAGGTGCCAATCAGCAGCAATCTGTTTAAACAAGGCCAATTGACGTTGGCAACTGACCTTTTGTTCAAGTATCGTATAAATTCGTTCTAATTCATGAAAGTCTTTGCTGTCTAGCTGGGCTTCTGGCAGTAACGCAGAGAATTTGTCGCACAGCATTTGATCTGAAACTAAACATTTAAATTGTTCGAGTAATTTGACAAGGTCCTCTCTATCATTGTTCGCGACAATTCTTGTCAGGCGCGCTTGGAGTGCCTGATTAAAGTAAGCCAAAAAGCCATCTACATTGGTACCAATGACCACGATATGGTCGAAGGTTAAATCCTCGACCAATATTTGTGCAAACACCTTCGTGCGCGCGATACGGTCATTACGATTATTTATCAATGCAATAGTATGTACTTTGGGTTGTTGACTCAAACCAAATAGATTGAGCCGGCGCCAGTTCTCAATGGTGGCAAGACGTTCGTTGGCGGACATACTGTTCACAAAAGACTGAGTTAGATTACCGATAGGTGCCTGTTCAAAGTGTTGTAAAACACCGATATCAGGTACGATTCTTTCGGCTGTTTCTTTGTATACATAATCTTTTTGGATGCCAATGTATTGCGCCATTTTGCTAACGAGCGCGATATTGTCTGGATGCTCTTCATAAGGATAGAGGGCACGTATATCGTCCGTGATTTGGAAGCCATCACCCCAATGCACTTGAATCAGGGTTGAGTTTTTTTGCTCTGCAGATTTATTCAGTACAGGGTACATGGTTTGCTCTGCTGTAAAGACCTGCGTATTACGTCCAATAAACGAAGACATTTCACGGGCAACGTCGAGTCCTGTTGGGCCTAATATGTCTTCATGATCGGGGTAAGCATTGGTAATTGTCGCAAAATTATCGTTCATCCAGCGCCTAAGTATTCTCACATACCTTGGTGTAAGACCCATACATTCCCACAAAAATACATCGGCTTTGACTGATTTGGCAAAAGCGAGTACGTCGCTTTGCTCCCAGATACTGGCTTTATCAAATGGTCTAAACAATGGGAGCTCGTGTTGCTCACCGTCACTGGTCGCATAGATCATCATCGCTTCACAGCCGGTCGTTTTTGTGATGACCTTCAAAGCAATGCTGCTAAACAATGCGGCTTTTAGGCGCTCTGTACCTGATTTCCCTCTCGTGCCCCAGCCGCCAATAGAAATGGGAATATGTTTTCTATTGCTGCGGATTTGTTGGCTGACTTTGATGTGTCTTGACCAGAAGTAAGCCATAAAAGCACACACAAAAAAGACCAATTGGCCGATGCTATTTTGATAAATAGAATATAAATATTCTTTAAATCCCAAACCGATGTTCACCAGTGCGGTAGTGATAGAAGCCCGGTTAAATAGTCTCTGAATCCCTTGTTCAACGGGGAAGTGGGCATTGAGTGTGGAACCATAAGCACTAAACTCAATCTTAAAATCAAGTGCTCTGATTGCCTCAAGATAGTTTTGCTGTTCAATTTCACCACCTTTTCTCATTTGATCAAGTGCAGAAAAGCGCAGTGAAATATGCCAGTACGCACGTAACCTTTTTAGTAAAGTCGGTGGTCGAATGATGGTTAAAATACCATCAGGGGTGTAGCTTTTTGCTTCAGGGGACAGATTGTCTTGGCTTAAAATTGACAGTAAATAGTCCGGCAGCGGTAAGTAAGGTCTGGATGAATGTTCCTTGAGGTTATAAAGGGCTTCACCAGGTACATTGGTTTCACTGATCTCGGCGGTTGTACAGCTGGGCACGTACAGTTGGGCGGATGGTTTTTTGGCTTGAGTGTGGCTATAGCTTTGACGTTTGTCCGTACTCGGCGTAAAAAACTCATGCCATATGCGCCAAAACCGGCGGCCTGTAGCGGTTCCTATCTGGATTTGCCATCCGCCATTTTGTTGATAGCCATTAAACCCTTCCTCCGATTGAGCGATAAAGCTGAGTGCTCTACCTATCTCATCAATATCGTGAGCCGATTTGACGTCAATTGATTGCCCTATGCTCAATTGGTCTTCAATATCGACAACCAAAGACTGTAAATAAAAACTGTTCAGCTGCTCCCTCGTTCGGGTAATAAAGCGCTTAACGGCAAGGTTAGGCTCAACGTCTAATTGTGCATTGAGTATGCGTATGAACGACTCAAAAACGGCATCAGGTTGCTCTGTTTCGAGCTGCATGTTGAGCATGAGTCGTGCACTTTGCTCCAAGGCAATGCGCTTTATTTCAAAGCTTTCATCTCCCTCAATGCAAGACTGCCAGCGTGTTAAGGCAAAATTATCAGTACTAAAACGTGCAGCAGTGAGTTGTTTGACGAGAGTAAAACGAATGGCATCGGCGGTTTCCGCTTTGAATCTGCTTTCCAGTAACTGGATCGCAAACTCATCTTCATAATAGGGCGTGCATTCAATTGTCGCCTGACGAACTCTAGGGTAGGGGTGCTCGCTCAATTGTAATAACAGCTTTAAATCTGAATCTGTGAGTAAGCGCTGCTGTACCAGTACTCGCGGGAGTGCAACCAGAATAAAAAGCTGATCATTGCTTTTTGGCTTATCGGGGTAATCGTTAACAGACTCTGCAACTTTGGCCCACATAAAGCTACGTATAAAAGTTGGCCGCTGGTGGATAAGTATTTCTAGGATATCTGTTATTGCAAGATAAGGGGTGTTTTCAGCCTCAAGTAGCTCGATTAATTGAGCCACCAAATCGGCATCTAACTCTGGATCTGCACTGAATTCGTGGATTAACGAAACCTGATTAACCAAGGCCCGTATCATACCGTGTCGGATATGAATACTGTTACTATTTGCCAGTAAATGTAAAAAGAATGGCTGCAAATCGAGTTTTTGCCATGCCGTACTAAGGTCATCTTTGCTCAATCTTAAATACCGATTGGTTAATGCCCCTAGTTTTGATATCAAAAATTTTAAATTTTGCTCTAACCCTGCCACTTTGCTTTGATAGCGAGATATGACAGCGCCTTCGTCAAACCATCTTGAAAAGGCAATTTTGTCCTGTTGTAGTTGTAATCGAGTGGCCCCGAGTTGCTCTGCATATTTTAATATATGCAGCTCTTTTTCTGCTTTTAGTTCAGCTTTATTTAGCCGCTCAATAAAGTTTTTGTAATCAGCATCAATTGCCTGAAGTTGCCCATAATGACTTTCAATTTTATGACGTAAAAAAGCGATTGTTTGTAGCAATTGCCAGTAAGATGTTTGTTCGTGATCAGGTTTGTTTTTAACAAGCTCCCATTCACTTAACTCATCAACGAGCTGTTGATATTTATGCTGATACAGGTTTAGCCAAAACTTTTCGGTATCTGCAAATAGTAAATCTTGGAGTTGATCCCTAAGGGTCTTATCTGCCATTAATGTCTTGCTCCAAGAAGTGTGTTAATTGTAGAGACTCGAATATGATTTCATCATGCGCGAAGGGAGCAAACCCTGTATTTTGTAGGTTGCCCAATGTGACTTCTAAGCGCAGATTATGATTGTTTCTAAACCAATCTTGTGTCCAGTTTAAGCTTATCCAGCCGGCGGTTTGCTCACTGAAATCAAACAAGGTTTGCCAGCCTATGGAGGTTAAATACTGCCATGTTGCGTTGGGTCGGTGCTCATCTGCAAATACGTAACTACTGCTGAGGCCAACATTAAATATATGGCCTTGATAATACTGCTGCCAGCTGCCGCTAAAGGTCACTGTGTCCAAACTTGTCCAGTCCTCATTTGAAACACTGGAAATTTGCGCATTAAATTGGCTATCTACCCAAGGTTGATAGCGAATACGATAACCTGCTTGCCAACCATGCATATGTTGGGCGCGATAAAAGTTATACATATCTTGGCTGATGAGCGCATCATCAAGATATTCTTGTTTGTCGATGCTGGTGTAATAGTAATAGGGTTGCCACCACCATTGATGCCTGACTGAGGTGTCATCTCGCCATATCTGGCCAATCGTAGCGTCAATATGACTTGTTAGGTGTGTCTCATTGCTTAGGTGCGTTTCTTGCCAGCGGTTATAGAGTCCAATTTCAGTATACCAAGGCGAATCGTCATCAAGCCAATTGTAGATGCCGTTTAACGCAACGGACTCATAGCGCAAATTGTTAACACGATACGCCCCCTCTAGCAAATACCAATTTTGTTTGTAGCGATTTCTGAGCCTTATACCAACATCGAGTCGATGAGCGGTTGCAATTGGCTCACTGGTTTGAAATATGCCATCGCGATCATAACTAATAAAACCTTCGACATGTGTTTTATTCCCATTGGCATTGATCAATGGGGTATTAAAATGTTTTGCTAGTTTATCAAAATGCAGCTTTGGTCGTTTCAAAGGGAGCGGGGCTACGGGCGGAGCAACCGCAATTTTCTGACGATTTAAGTTAAGTTGCCAAGAGAACAGCCTTGCAAGCTTGGAGTAACTTCTGGGGATGGTAATTGTGCCAGCTGGGTAGAATGCAACGGCCTCTTGGCGCAAGTTATTCTTAACGTATTCAATTTTTACGAGCGCGTCTTTGGCAAGCGTAGCCGATACCGGTTGCGTATTACTGGCATAATAAAACAACTGTCTTTGGTCCAATTCGATATTTTTCCATCCTTGACGGCTCATGACTTGCACTTCAACTTCCAACACTTGTGATAAGTAAGGGTTTAGCCAGCGAATTTTTACAACCTCATTGTCCAATTCGGTTTGCTGCAGGCCAAAGGTGCTTACTTCATCTGTGATGGGCCAGACTGTTTGCCCATCGGCGGTGTTTATTGTGACCAATGCTGCCGCATTGGTAATCAATTCTGCGTCAGAAAAGTGAAATACCAAACGGGTTTGCAGAGCCGTTAAAGCACTAAAATCAAGTGATAGCGTATGATAAGGCCGGATTGTGAGCCCTTTTGCGTTGTCGACTTGTGATGTATGACGACTGATTTGTTCTGCAATACTACGGGCCTCTAATGCAGATAAATCGATAAGCTGCGTCCCAGCGTAATTGAGGTAGTGTTCTACCGGTACCCAGTGGCCATAGCTTTGTACGCGGGCATGCAATTTATCTAATTGCGGCGGGATTTGTAGCGTACTGAGCTTAGAGAATAAGGCAGTAAATTCATAGTCTTTAAGGGTGTTGTTGTCGAGTCGATAAAGTGCATTGTTTAATAAGTTGGTAAGTGAATCTAAATTAGTACCTGATTGGCTGTGTAGTAATTCTACAAAAGAAGTGCCCAACTCAAAGTTGCTCAGCTGCTGGGTTGAATAAGGGTCAAAGTGGGTGTCTTCAAATATCTGCATTTGCAGATATACTGCGGCTTCGCTACTGACAGTCAGCGTCTCTCCAGCCTCTAGCGTGATCATGCTACTGGACGCAATTGAAAGCGTGATCTGTTCATCCGGTGTGAGAGCTGATGTTGTAGACAAAACGTCACTAAACAACGGCATAATATAGGTGTTCGTTTGAGTGTCTACATGTAGCCACTGGATTGCATTCTCTTCGCTGTTTTGGCCTTCAACTCGCGCGTTTATTTTTATATTGAGGGGCGTATGTGCAGTAATATCAAGTGCTGAATCACTGACTTTAAACGCTTTGTAGGTTGCGGTGTCGCCTAGAAGCTGTACTTGCTCGAAATAGCGAATATCATAACTTGGCTGAATAGGGTCAGAGCGTTTCCCATAACTGGCGAATCCCAGACCTTGATACAGTTTTTGACTTTGTGTGGAGAGTAGCTTTGCGTCGTGATCAAGCCACAAAGTTTCAAGAAACTTCCCTTGAGCAAACAGCGTGCTTCTTACCAGTTGTGGGCATCCAGTAAGTGTGTCTTTCAATGCGCACAACCCCTGAATGTTGAATACTTGGTTACTTTGTTGGTAGCGCTTTAATAGAGCATTTGCGGCAAACGCGCTGAGCTTCTCATCAGGGAGCTGTAACAGTGCAGACAGATAACGCAATACGGCATTTTGTTGACCAAGCTGATTTAAAATCTTCAATCTCAATTGCCATGCTCGCAAACGTACATCTGAATAGGGGCTTTTCACTAACGCTCTCAGTTTAGGGAGTGCTTCAGTCGGGGATTGGTCAGTCAAATACTCTATTTCACCCAGCCGATATAGCCAATGAGCCAGGGGGGCAGAATTGTTTTGTGTAATCGCGAAAGGGCTACTCGGTTCCAATTCAGATTGAATTTTGAACAACGCCAAACTGTTGATGTAGCTGTCTGCTTTGAGCTGTTGAAGCTGTGTGAGCAAAGTCGTGATCACGTAACTTTTCTCATTTAATGGCTTGGTTTGAGCATAAAGCAATTCATTGTTTGGTAACGGAAGGAGCGTTCGGACTTGTATCGCGGCATCAATATTTGCATCGCTCGCTGAGAATAGGGTTAGCTGTTGTGCATCCATAGCAATGTCAACTAACAAAGGAACAAACCCTTGTTTTGCCTCCACGTAAACCTTTTTGCGCTCCCCATCTACATCTAACACGAGTTCAGTATTACGGTTGCTTCTGATATAAAGCACCGCGTTCGGTGTAATGCGTTGCTCTTCACTCAAATTAAACTGGAGAGACTTTTTTATCCGCGCATATTGGAGCGTGTTATTCACCTCGCTTTGAAATAATTGCTGTTTCGCAGCGCGCAGTGGTTGGTAAATTGACACTAAACGCCTGTGTATCGCAATGGATTGTTCGAGTGGGCTAACGGGGGTGAGATAGCGCCCCGTAGAAACAGTACTTATTAAATCTTGATAACGCCTCAGCTCAAGCGGAGTTGCTTGTTCTGGGCGGAACTTAGCCAAGCTGGAAATATCATGCTGAAGATAAATGGGGGCCAATGACTCGTCTAGGTTATTGACCCAATACGGGTTTAAGAGCTTTTCTTGATGCTTTATCCCGGCATCTACATCGAATATTCCACGATGCATTTGTTCTAGCTTAACCCATGTCTTGGTATGACTTTTCAAGGTAACGTAGCTATTTGCTGGCACAGCTAAGTAGTCGACATTCTCAATGCCTAGTTTATGTAGCGTATATTCTTGTGCTTGTGCACTTGAGACGTTAACAATACTCGCGGGTTGATCATTAATGAAAGCAATGACTTTGCCGCCTTCATTCAGGTCATACAGATCTCGATGCACAGTGAGCTTTAACTTCTTTGCCTGTTCAAAGAATATTTTTACGCTTTGCGTATTATCGAGCGGATAGAGAACTTCTCGTTCTTGTGCAAGCTGAATCGTTTTACCAGGTAAAGGCAAGCGGACAGCGCGGCGGAAAGGGTCTCGATGCGTATGTTGATATCCGCGCCAAACATGAATTTGCATCGACTTTTCGGCATGGTACAGTTTAATCACGCGCGATCGAGTGGTCGCTGGCAATTGACAATTTTGATCTCGACATAGCCATTGGTTTTTATTCACCTGGGCTAAAGCATGAAACGTCTGTCCTTGCCAAAACTCGACACTTTCAAGTATTTTTGGCTTGACTGACAGCCATTGTCCCGCTGGCAAGAAAAGGTACTTAGCCTGTTTTTTATTCAATGTAATGTCTGCAGCACTGCGCTCTAGCTGTCGCGTGTGCTTGTCATACCAACTGACATCTGCTTGTAAATAGGCATTTTGTGCCATTGATGGTGTGATAACCGCACCTAATAAAATGACTATGCAGAGTATGAGAGGCATAAATTAAATTGCTCCATACTAACAGGGTGTGATTTTAGTCTTTTTCTCATTGGTTTACTTATTTCAATGTGAATGAATCTATGAGGCGCTAACCCCACTTTATGGAGCACATTTTTTGTGCCGCCTAGTTCGAAAACCTCTTTTTGATAGATATAGGTGTGCTGGCTTAACGTCATTAAGCAAGATTGAAGTTTTGCGAGCTTTGCGTTGTAACTGCGCCCTTGGCTTAATATAAAATCCGCTTTTTTACCTTGGGGTGTTTTTCGCTTTTTTGAATTGAACCCATGTAACTGAAAAATCAGACCATTTGGATAAGCTTTGTGAAATGCTTTGACGGCGGCAACGTGCAATCCATCAGCTCGTTTAGAGTAATCCATTGGACTAGAATCTAGGCTTTCACTATGACGGTGGTGGGTGTTGTGCACTAATACATTACAATGTGTATCAAACAAAGCGCGGCCTATGGTTAAGGTATATTTATCATGAAATTGATGAGGCACTGAAACAAAACACGGTTTGTTACTGGGTCTAAATAACAACACGCCCCCACCATAACGCGGTGAGGGGTTAATCAACGAATGTAATATATCGCTATTGGCACCTGTCTGCTGATGTTTCCAAGGGCCAAGGCTGACTGGCTGCGAAAACCACTTTTGTATATCCTGCCAGTCAATCTGGTGTATTGAAGCACCAGAAGACATGCTGCAGAGCAGTATAGGTAGGGCAATGAGGCTATATATTTTCATTTTGCCACCATATTGGAGTTAAAGGTTGCGCATTATGTTCTTCTAAAATCGTGATCCACATCTCATGTTCAGCTGTAATGGCGAATTTTTCAAGGACTTGAATGTCAGAACCTATTTTTATTGTAATTGCGGGATAGCTGAGAATCTCTGTCGATTGCGGGTGGAGCATATATGCTTCGGTTTTTGTAGGTAGCAGCGCATATCTTTTTTCGGCAATCGTATACTCTGTGTTGATGCCTTTTGCGTACTGACCATATAGGTGCGTATTGAGTGTAAGTGCCGATTCTCTGTGTTCTCTAACAGGATACAAAAAGGGTTTGATCACAATGGAAACAGGCTTTTCTCTGTTACGGTATTGCAAAGACAGTGTTTCTCCTTGTGCCATTTTATACAATCGCGTTTTGATATAGTTTCTGCCCTGTCCGAAATTTGTGTATACCAATGGACTGAGGGTCGTGTTTGAGGTCACATTTGACAAAGCGCTATCAGTTAACTCCGTCTCGGTATATTTCGGAACCTGATCCTTAATCGCGATCATTTTTGGCGATTTAAGCTCTCGACTGCTAGGTAATGAGAGTGTGTCTGGTTTATCGACTTTGCGAAAGTGAGCGGGAGAGGGCGTCTCTGGCGGCTCAAAGTAGTTACTTGGGCTATATACCAGCGCGGTGTTAGAAATTGGGTGCTTATCAAATAAAGACTCAGACACATAACTGGTTTCCTTCACAATCGGCAAAGGTGGCGACTCAAATAGCCGAACTTTTAGGATTTGCTGCAACTCTGTAAAGGCAAATTCATTGACTGCCTTTTGAGCAAACCAAGCCCCGATCTCAATAAAGTCGGGCAGGGGGTTGTCGCATAGCTGATCACATAAAACATTCTGATAATGGAAGTGTTGGCTTCTGCTTTGTAACTTTACAGCAACACTGTCTTGGGTATCTATAATGACCTTTGCTGCGTGGCTGGGAAGTCGCAAGAAAAACTTCTGACTTTCGTTGATTGTTTGGCGCTGTGTTTCCGGCGTGATCAACCTATCATACTGGGAAGTCAGGGGCTCTAGTTCAAGCCGATAGCGTTCGATGGGCTGCGCTGCTTTGTCAAAAACCGTGATATTGGTTGTTGAAGCAACGGCGTCTAAATCTCTAAAGTCCATGACAATATCACTATTGCCAGTGACAGAGTAGATCACAGGAGCCGTCGCACTCATAATGTAGTAATAGCTGTGCAGAGGCACAATTGGCTGCTCTTCTTGTCGCCATTGGGTTAAAGCGGGTAGGCTAGATTGTACTGTGATTAACCCTGGGCTGACATCTGCAATCTGAAAAACGTCTCCTGATAGCTGCTCTGCCACCAATTCTTTAGGCGCATTAATCTGATTTAAATCATGCCAAGTGATTCGCAAGGTACTGAGTGGGGTTGTACTGGTGAATGTTAACGCTTGATCACTCGAAATTCTGAATGTTGCCGTTAGTTCCTTTGAGGAATAAAAACTATCTAAATCGAGTTGCTGTGCTGAAAAGTCATAGGTGATGACATTGTAGGGCAGTGTTTCATATAAAATGTCGCTGACAAAATCGATGTTAGGGATCCCTTGTGGTGCTAACTTTTGCCAATCAAAGCTCACTGCGTTGCTAAGCTCCCATTGCGTGAGCGCATTGCCACCTAATGTATGATAATTGAGCATCCGATCTCGCCATTCTAGGGGGAGCTTTAGCCATATCTGTTGGCTGCCGTCATTGTCTGCTGGTGTCTTTGCATGCAACCGAACCACAACACCACGTAACGCATCTTCTTCCGGTAGCAGTTTTAATCTGATCTTGCTCGCGTTGGGGTAGGCAGAAGTGTCCACATAGAAAGACTGCCCAGAAGCAACCGACAACGCTTTGCGGTCTTCGATAATCTGTTTAACCTGCTGCTCTTGTGCTGCGAGCACTAATTTAGACGCATGATGATAGACATGTTCAACTAAAATCTGTTCTTGTTGATCAAGCAATTGATATTCAATGGCGTAATTAACCGGTTCATCAAATACTTGCTGCCCTTCGAAAATCGCGTTTGACAGTAGTCTTATCGCGAGTGTTCTTGAGCTCGAAAAGTTAAATGAAACAAATTTATCTGTTGGTAACCAATGTACCACTGAGCGAGTTTCTTCCTCACTGCGTTCCTCAAGGCGCTCGGCGGATGACAGCCACACATAACCATTGTAGCTAGTCCACAATGCGACCACTAAAACAGCACAGAGAATTAGCATCTGAAGTATGTTTTTAATCCAATACATGCTGACCTCCTCCGGATGCATAGTTGAAATCATGTAACGTCAGTACTTTATTGCTGGTAGGTGTGTAAATTGCAATAAGTTTATCGTTTACCTTAACCGTCAATGCGAGTTGCTGGGTCCGCTCTAGTCGCACAGCTTGGAGGCGGCATTGGTTAAGTGTTTGGCAAAACTCACTCAATAGTGGCAAATGCTGGTCTTGCGCGTATTGCTCAGTCAAGGCAGTAATAACATTAATTGGCATCTTGATATCTTGGTGTAGCCAGTCGGCGGGACCTAATACGGAAGTGCGTAGTGTTCTAAGCTGAGGGATATGAGAAACCGCGATCAACCGCTGTAGCAATGCCTGCTCTGAGATAGCAAAATGCTGTTTAAAATCAGATGCCAGCCAAAGAGTGGCGAGTTCACTTCGTGGGCTAAATAGCCGATACCCTGATTGTGGTGAAGTACCAATTTCTAGCCCTCTCGTTTGGGCTTGCCCTGTAACGACTTGAGTTGATACCCCCAATTCCAACAGTGTTTTTTGTAGTTGGGTCAACATATCCGTGTGCTGACTGTTGGGTTGTGTGAACTGAAATGCAATGGCGCTGGGCCTAACATATGAAGGGGCGCTATGGCTTCGAACCTGAAGGCTGAGGATCGGTGTCTGAGCAAAATGTCTCAGCGTACTTTGATGTACAACGTTGAAAAGGCTGCGAACATTGGCAGGTGCCATCACATTTGCTAATTCGTTAGCATAGGGGTGTGCGCCCGCGATTAACAGTGCCTTGGCTTTCGAGCGCGCAAATAATTTACCGGAAAACTTCAATGTATTGCTTTCGAATAACGGGCGAGGCACTTGGATATTAAGCATTGCTTCTGGATGCATGTTTATGACATAAAAACCTTGGCCTTGCTGGTAATGTTGCGGGGAATTGATTGGTGCAATAACAATGTATTGTTCTAAGTCGTTATCTAAAATCTGTAATTGGTACCCCATCATGTTTGCGATATGATTGATGCGTTCTAGACGGTTTAGCTCATCTTGACTGAATTCTCTGTCAGTTTGTTCATATACTAATGTATACAATGGCCCCAAAATTTCAAACTCCCAAAGTGCAGCCTCGTTATTTGTGAGCTCTAAATAGTGATTACTGCCTTTGGCGCTAATATGCATTGAAAACTCGTCGATGAGTTCACTTAAAGAGGCATCAGTAAAAGTCACTTTCGCATTGGATTCTGTACTTGTATTTAGTACAACTTCGGAGAGTAAATTAGAGTAACTTTGACCATCAATAAATGCTTCGACCATTTTTCCTGTAAAGTCTGGCGTTGGTAAGCTATTACGGTGAAGAAGTCCGAATTGCCCACGCTCAAACCCCATTAAATTAGTGAGCTCTCGTTGAGACAATGAAGCCGGTAACTGGTTATATATCCAGAACTGGCTTTGTAGCCCAAATGGACTAAGCTTCAAATCAATACGAGTGTATTGGTTAATTGAGCGTATTTGCAGCACTTCGGCGTCATCTTGTACTGAGAAAAACGCTCGGTAATATGCACTTTGTTGTGAGACCTGCTGAGTTGCAATTGACGGGGTAAATTGGGTACCTAGTACAAGTGCATTACTATCTAGAAGTTGAAATAGTAACCCCGCAGCGTCACTGGCAACCCGTTCACTTGAGGGATGAGGCACGCTAATGATATGCCCTCTAGTGGGGGCCTTAGCCAGAACAAAAAATCCTCGTAAAGAATTACTCATTGCATCTTTGATGTACAGATACTTATCGTCTTGTTGTAAGGTAAATTGAGATTGCGCCAATAACCTGCGAGCGAGTCGAATATTGTCAGGGTCTTGTCTATCTCTATTTAAAACACGTATTGCACTTACAAAATTTTGTAAAGTTTGCGCTTGTTGGTACTGGCTCAGAGACACTTGGTCGGTTTGTGCTGTATATAAAAAGCTTTTATAAGCACTAATTTGCTGGCTTAATTCAATTTCAGTGTTATTGACAACATTTAGATCCGTGGGCTTATAACTAAATATTGCTGGTATAAACATGATTAAAAAGCCGATCGTGATGGCAATTAACCCCCCAACAATGGAGGTTTGAAAAGTAGCTCTGATCACCAGTCCGAGTGCGCTTTTTTGATAAATTTTTAAAGCAAGTAGCGTTGACAACATATAACCAAAAGCAAAGGTATCTGTGACCTTTAGAGTTGGGTAATAGTTAACAACAAGGTAGTTAAGAGCAATTTTGTAAGCAAAGCCGATGTTAAAGAAGAATAACAGTAGCCGAGCTCCCTCAAAATTGGCATGGCGCAGTTTTGTGAAAGTGAGGATTGACCCGCCAATAATGAGTATTACCGCCGTCTCTGCAAAAGAGGTCAGTAACTTGGTAGGCTGCATAATTTGCAGAGCCAGTAATGCAGGCAGCATAATGCCATTGAATTCCCAGCCATACTTAATGTTTGCTCGTGATGCGATAAAGGCGGTGATAACCAAAATAATATACGCTTTAGGCGCTGCGACGATTGAGGCTGCAACGGCTTCGTACATGATCGCTAAGTTGGCAATACTAAAATTAGTAAAAGGCATGAGTCCATAACGGACCAATAAGTAAGTAACAAATAACTGAATTAAAGTCACGCGCATGCCGTACTTAAAGCCACCGTTCCACATGACATTCGCGGTCAGGGCAATAATGACTAACCCTAAGCTATAAAGTTGGCTGGAGTAATCAAACGTGATGTCCCATTGAGCTAAGTACAGGGCGACGAGTGGCCACAATAGGGTGTCCATGACGACCCTAACGAGAATACTGATCAAAATAATGGCAAAAAATCGGTCTCTGCCAAACATCTCGCTAAAACCCAGCCGTTCCATTAAAAGTTTGGCTGAGGAGAGCATGACGACATACACAACAATAGCTTCGATGAGAATAACCACAGCTGAAACGGGGGTCACGATAAACAGTGGTACCAGATAACCAGGCACAACCAAGCCTGTGAGAGGGAAGCCGAACCTTAGGTTAAGCATACACACGACGGCAATACCAACCCACACTGTGGTGATAACTGATTGGCCTAAACCGCTACCTGTGGGGAAAAGCTGCAAAGCCCAATCCATTAACTCTGCGCCTTAATTTCAGCCGACTCCGTTTGATCAACCTGCTGCATTTGAAGTTGTCTTAATAGTCTGCTTGGGTCGTCCAATTGCTGGATTAAATAAGAGATATCTATAAATTCAAACAAAATGCCACCCACTTCAAATGGTTCGCCGATACTACTTGTTGTACGTGAAGCTTTAAGCGAACGAATACTTAAAATGAAGGTCGCTTGACCAAGCTGTGCCGGCATATATAACTCACCTTGTTGGAGTGTGATGTAGCGCAATTTGCCTTTGGCTTTTTCATTGTCTAAATGCGTAACGCGCTCAAGTAAATCTAATGCGGTCATTTCGAATAGGGACATTTCATTATGCTTGGCAATTTCTTCAATTTTTTGGTTAGTTTGAACAACTTGGCCAAACAAGTTAAACATGATCGCCGCGGTATGAATTTGGTTGAATACATGCTCCAGAGTCGAAAGCTTCTGCTCCATGTCACCTATGGAGGACTTCACTTGCTGACTTAAAGGCTTCTGTAGTGCCAACGTGAGCACCCGAGTTAACGCACTGGTATTGGCTTTTTGCTGATTTTCATAAATCCGGAAATGGAATAACAACTCACCAATTTGGTTGGCAAAACGATTCACATTCTGCACAAAACGTTCTTCATCAAAATAGTCATTGGGTTCGACTGTCATGGCCCAAAACCCACGTATGTCCCCTGCATACATGAGGGGTACAACGTACTGGGCTTCAGACTCTGATAAGTCATTAAAGAATGGACGGGTAATGTGTATTGCACCAAATGCTTTAATGGCGTCAGAATAAGGCGGTCGCTCATAATCTCGGCGCATTTCATGGATATCTGACAGGCTACAATTAATAGCGCGAATTTCGTGAAGACGGTGGTCCCCTTCGGTACGCGCCAAAAATATTGAGCGTTTTAACGCTAACTGCTGGTTTACAAGTGTAATAATGGCATCCCAAGGACTTGTTTGTGCACTAAAAGCTTGTGGAAGATAACGTCCCATCATACGCTGTTGAACATTGGTTATAATGTCATTGAGCTCGATTTCTTCTACCCACTTTCGCGCAAAAAAGACCCAAAGCAGCGTCACCACTGTAGTAAAAATGATCTGTCCGATAGGCAAGAAATAATCGATCCAGAGCACGCCTAAATAGGCGACCAATAAGCTGACTATGACAACCGCACCCGCAATCATCAAGGCGATATTAAAGCTACAGCGCTGGTATGTAATGAGTAACAACGCTAGGAGAGCAAGTTGTAGTAGACTGGATTGTAGCAACGACATTTGCGTTACTAAGTTGTTTTCAATCAAGTTGTCTGCAATGTACGCATGCAAATAGACGGGGTCGTTGAAAATATTGATTTTGGGTGCGCGGATCTGAAGTGCGAAATCCAATTGTTTCTGAGAAACTAGGACTAATCTGCCTTTTATTTGGGCATCAAATATATCGCCTTCAAGTAGTCTAGAGGCGTTGAACTTTGTCAAAGCAGCGGGCGACAGAGAAAAGTCGAGTAATTTATTCTGAGATGCGTCTTTATCACCCAACACCGCATGCCAGACGTTTTTACAGCCATGTGGGGTTCGCTTTAATACAATTTCATAGCCCAACCATGCTTCAAGGGTAGGGAGGCAGTACCTTGGGTCGGCATACGGAAAAAAAACATTGTCAAACGAACGTTGCTGCTCCCCTGAAACATGGCTAAATATCACAATTGCCTTGGCCTCTTGATTTCTCAAGTGGGTGATAATTTGATTTTGTTCCGCTAATAGGTTTTCAGACTCAACCACAACCACCTGCGTGTCTTGCCTATTAAGTTGTTGGCTAAACTCGAGGTAAATAAAGGCGTTCAATCGATGCAGAGTACCACTCAGTGTGACCAGTAAAATCACCAGACACAGCAACATCGTAGACCAGAAGGTCTTTTGTCGTTTTATGATGAAAAACTGTTGCTTAATCGACACTACCACTTAACCCTTTATTGAAAAGACGAAAAAGTTAAGCTGATTGTGACGTCTTTTTGGCTATTGACTTGTAGAAAGTCCATACCATGTATGATGTTTTGCGTCCAAGAATTGCTCTGTTCAATATTTAAGGCGATGTCTTTTTGCCATGAAATGAGGGCGATATCATCAAGCATTAACGTGGCTTCTCCCTCTGCTGGTGGGGTGTGCAAAAAGGCGATTTTAACCGCTCTGGCTGGGAGGTTTTCAGGGCCTAATACATTGGTGTCTTCAGGTAGGCTAAATGAATATTCAAATGGCTGCCAGTCATACTCACCCGCCGCTTTTATTTGCAATGTTTGCTCCGAGAAAATTAGATTGTCCTCAGAAGTAAGGATGGACATTTCAGCACTCAGCGCTCCTGCATTTAGGCCTTTGCTGTAGCCATATAAGCTCATGTCGTGATAAGCCAAAAGCGTGGAGTCACCTGGCGTGATTGGCATGGTACGAATGGTATGTTTAAACGGCATTCTTAAAGGACGGTTGTCAAATTGCGTTCGCACCAAGCACATGCCTTGGCGTCCTCTATGCGCACCAGTTAAGCAAGGCGTAATATTGTCACTGTCGTTTTCCCAGCGAGATACCTCACCAAACACTTCGTCGTTGTCCCAGTCCTCAAAGTCACCAAACAACATTAAGTCACGCCCCATGCGCAAGCTCACTGATTGAGACACTTTAATCCCAGTTAAGAACGCATTACTTGGTGCATATTCCCTTAAATCAACAATATGTTGCCCCGCAGGCAAACTGACTTCAACTGAGTTTAATGTAGTGGGGGTTACTTTTTGGGTAAACAATACGTCGGCATAGCCTTGTCTCGGTATGACAGAAACTTGCTCA
This sequence comes from Pseudoalteromonas sp. SMS1, assembly GCF_021530565.1. Lineage (GTDB taxonomy): Bacteria > Pseudomonadota > Gammaproteobacteria > Enterobacterales > Alteromonadaceae > Pseudoalteromonas. The sequence goes on along the minus strand of NZ_JAKGBI010000007.1, from coordinate 36,224 downwards.
TCTGAAAACTCTCCTAGCCTTCGAATCAGATAGTCACTCAAAAACCCCGTCACCAATTTAGGTTGATAATCTTCTAGGTAAATTGGGTAAGCGCGGGCTTTCTGCGTTTTTGGTTCAAGGGTGGGATCGACTTCCAGAATAACGGCTACTCCCAACAAGGTTTCAATACGGTTTTGTTCAAAAACAAAGTTGCCCAACCCTAACAGGGCTGGCGTGTCATTAAATAGGCCAAAACCTTGCGCCACGTGTGGGTGATGAGCGATGAGTAAATCAGGGCTTTCACTGCCTATTACCTCAAACCGATTCTTGATGTAACGCGTGGGTGCATAGGAATATTCATCACCTCCGTGGAGTTGAGCAACGGCAAAGTCACTTTGCGCGATGGCGTTTTCAACGGCGCTCCTTACACTTGATGTATCGGTTAAATCGGCTGCACCGCCTTTTTGTTCACGTGCAATGTAATCAATGGGGTTATCTTCGCCGGTGATAGAAGTTGCAGAGACGATACCCACAGACACGCCATTTACGGAAGTAAAGAGTGGCGCAAATGCTTCTGTATCGTTATTACCTGCGCCACTGTGTAACAACCCCGCTTCATTAACATACTTCAATGTGTCATCAAGCCCGTTTTGCAGATAGTCGTAGACATGGTTATTTCCAAGCGCCACGTAATCTACACCGATTTCAGTAAGGCCTTGTAAAGTTTCAGGCAGTGAGAAAAATGCAAACTCTTTGGTAGGGTGAACACTCGTAGGTGTCGATAAAATTGGTGTTTCTAAATTTACCGAAGCAAAGTCTGCGCTTTCTACTAACGGCTTAACATACTGAGTAAGGGCGATGGCGTTAGCTGCTGCGGAGTCTGCTCGTATTAAAGCGCCCTCTACATCGGGTACTGAATTCCCCATAGTTGTTAATGAGGGGTCCATGTAGCGCCGGCCAAACATTGTGTCACCAGCAAAAAATAGATTTACTGATTGCACCGGTTTACTTTCGATTTTTAAATCAAAGTTTTGTGTGCTATTTTCGAGCTGTAAGGTAGTTAAAATACTGGTGTAGCCTTGCTTGGCGACAGAAATTGTATGGTTGCCTTGGGCAATACTTGGAATGGCAATTTGGCCCAATTCATCTGTGGTATACAGTGTACCTGATAAATTTACAGTTGCATTTCCTACAACAGTATTTGTTTCATCTTTGATTGTAATAACAAATGAGGCGGATTGGGCATTTTCTTTGTCTTGTTCAGCTTGCTCTTGTTGCTGGCTTTGTGTAGGGCCCGTTTCGTATGGGTCTTCAACAGAGCATGCACTAGTAAAAATGGCTGTTAGAACTAAGGCTATATTTTTTGCTAATCTCATTGTTCTCACCATTCATTTTAACATCGTTTAGTTATTTAGTATTATAAAGTGCATTGTATTCTCCATGCAATCTTTTCTACCTAGTTAAATACCAAGTTTTTCATATATTTATTGTAGTCCAATACTATTATTTTTGATGAAGAAAATATCTGTCCAAAAATGTTTACAATTTGCTAGGCTGATGACTATTCTTAGAGTATGATCCGCACAGAGGTAAAAAACCGTTTTGAGGAACAGATGCGTTTAGAGATCCATTGCGCCGATCGAATTGGTATTGCACAAGAAATACTCAATATATTGGTGAATTATCGAGTTGACCTAAAGGGGATTGAGGTTGATTCTGTAAATTGTCGAATGTATGTCAGTTTCCCGCCGATTGAGTTTGAGCAGTTTCAAAAAATCATGCCTGAAATACGCCTAATTGATGGTGTTGAAGATGTTCGAACGACAGCATTCCTGCCTTCAGAGCGTGAGCACAATGAATTAAACACGTTATTAAGTGCTTTACCAGATGGGGTGATATCAATCGATGCTAAAGGCGGGGTGAGACATTGCAATGACGCCGCTTGCAGGGATTTAAATTTATCTTTAGATGAAGTCATTGGTACGAGCATTAATGTCTTATTGAAAGGGTTCAATTTTACGCGTTGGTTAGAAGGGTCCGAAGTACTGGGACAAACTACCCGTGTAGAAGTCGGTGGAGAAGATTACATTGCTGATATTCTGCCCATTGCTGTACCACAGGGGTCTGAAAGTGATGTGTTGGCCGGTGCGGTTATTAATATCAAATCACAAAGCCGTTTAGGACAACAGGTCAGTGCATTTAGGCGCTACGGCCAAGAGAGCTTCGCGACGATTCACAATCAAAGCACCGCAATGCGACGTGTTGTGCGAGAAGCCCGTAAAATGGCACAGTTAGAAGCGCCAATCCTAATTACAGGGGAGACTGGTACAGGTAAAGAATTGCTTGCCAGAGCGTGTCACTATGCCTCTAATCGTTCACTAAAGCCCTTTATTGCCTTATCCTGTGCATCTTTACCTGATGATGTGGCTGAGTCTGAACTGTTTGGTTACGCCAGCTTTGATGATAATGTACCTTCAAAAAGAGGTGTGTTGGAACAGGCTGATGGCGGGACGGTTTTTCTGGATGAAGTGGGCGAAATGTCTGAGCAGTTACAGACGAAATTACTCCGCTTTTTACAAGACGGTACTTTCCGTAAAGTGGGCGATGAAAACGAAGTAAAGGTCAACGTACGTATTATTGCTGCCACACAAAAAGATTTGCCAGCAATGGTCCAAGAGGGCGGATTCCGCGAGGACCTGTACTACAGAATCAATGTACTTACGCTTGAAATAGCGCCATTACGAGATCGCAAGGCAGATGTCAAACCGCTCGCCGAACATTTTATCCAAAAATATGCACAGCAAAACGGGCAGGCAGTGCCAGCACTTCACGCAGAATGTTTGGAGTTTCTCGAGCAATATCCGTGGCCAGGTAACGTACGGCAACTAGAAAACGCGATTTATCGCGCGGTGTCTTTGTTGGATGACAAAGAGCTTCGCATCGAGAATATGCAACTCCCGACGTTTACTCACGATTTGGGCTATTTAGAGTCTGACTTCGAAGGTACTTTAGAACAAGCTGTAAAACGCTTCGAGGCGACACTACTCAGAAAGTTATATCCCGCCTACCCGAGCTCTAGGCAGCTGGCGAAACGCCTAGGTTTGAGCCACACCGCAGTGGCCAATAAACTCAGGGAGTATGGAATTAATCGTAAAACGGTGAAGGTGTAAGTGTGTTTAACTAAGGAGTAGCCAAGCTACTTCTTAGTTCCCATATTCCTTGTCACTCCATCAAGTCTGACCGCTTTGATGCCTGATTCTTCGAAATGAACGTCAATACTTACATTATTGCGAGATAAAAAGTAATCTACGTTGTTCAGGGTCAGAATATAGTCTCCTTTTACGCGACTGCTAAATTCCCTTTTGGACAACTTAAGCTTGTGTTTGCCGATCTGCCATTCGAATGACTCGATATACCCTGAGTTAAACTCTTGTATCCAAACTTTAGACTCATCTTTGCTTAACGTCAGTGCAATAGAATACGATTCGGGGAGTTGAGACATAGAGTAAGACTTGTTACCAATGCGAAACTTCTTATCATTGGCCTTCCAGCCAAATCCAAAATCAAAACTTTTATCTATCCCTGTCGGGTAGGTCACCACCCCTGAACCATTCACATCAAAATCTGCTGCAGCACCATCGCTGAAACAAATGAAAGAAAAGAAAAAGCCAATTTTGAATAGATTATTCATAATTACACACTGATATTTGAGTTACAGAAAACTTAATCCAGTTTCTAAAATTAAGCAAGTAGCCGAATTTAAAGAGAAATTGAATTAACTTGTTGCACACGCTTGTTGCTACTTAGAGCTATGATACACTGGCCCAACGAATTACTGGTTAGACCATTGGGAACATGAATTTATATTTTCGATTATTACTTTTGTTTTGGAAAATTAAAAAAAACAAAACCTATGAAGGCATGCTAGATCCAACAACAATTGATTTTAGAGCGTTGCCAAGTGATTGCGACATCAATTTACACCTCACTAACTCTCGATATTTGGCCATGATGGACATAGCTCGAACTTGGATGACAGAGCGAATTGGATTGCTGGGTAAAATTCTCAAAAGAAAATGGTTTCCAATTGTCAATGCAACGGCAATTACGTATATAAAAGATATCAAGCCATTGCAAAAATTCTCTGTGACAACGCAGGTGGTTGGTTGGGATCACAAATACTTTTACATCGAACAAAAATTTCATTCGCAAAGTGGTTTGCATGCGATTGCATATGTGAGAGGTGTGTTTAAAAGCCGCAAAGGCGTCGTTAGTGTGAATGATTTATTATCTTTGGCTGAATTTGAGGGAGACATGCCAACACTGCCTGAAGAGGTCGTGCATTGGAAGGAAATGTTGGAGCAAAAAAAAGCAAATAACAAAAAGGCCACTTAAGTGGCCCGAGGGGATTGAGGTTGCGATCCCTGCCAAATTAGTAGCCCGATTAGGCTACTATCGTGCTTAGAACTTGTATTTCGCACCAATCATTGCAACAAAAGGGTCTATTTCCACATCTGAAGTTAGTGCTTGAACACCGTTAGCATATACCGTCGCATCGGTATCAATGTCCATTTTAGAAACCATGACATGCAGACCCCACTTGTCATTAATTTCGTAGTTAAAGCCCATTTGTAGTGCCAAACCAAAAGAGCTATCTAATTCAACTTTGACATCGTCAGTCTGTAAAGTCTGCTTCAAGGCCGCGCTAGCTTCTTCATCGAAAAACACCGTATAGTTTAAGCCGACACCTACGAAGGGGCGAAACTTAGAGCCTGCATCAAAAAAGTGATATTGTGCAAGTAACGTAGGTGGTAGGTGCTTAACCTCAGCGATGTCGTTTCCAGCTAAACCGCCTTGACCTTCAACTGTGTGAGAAAAAGGTGTTGCAGCAATAAGTTCAAATACAATGTTGTCGTTGTATTGGTAGTCAAAGGTAATACCTAACTGTGTATCTGAATCAGCCGATAGGCCCAGTGTTGTATTCTCTTTGATAGCCGAAGCTGAATCAATCGGGTTTACGTGGATAGCACCTACATTAACGCTCAATTGAGCTTGTGCAAGTGGCGCAGTTACTAGCAGGGTTGAAAGTAATGCAGTTGTCAATTTATTCATATTCATCTCCTGAACCTATGCGAGGTAAATCTCTCTGATGTGTTCATAATAAGGTGAATGGCAGTTTAAAAAGCTGTCCTAGATCAACTTTAAATGGTCAGTTTTCAGAAATTTCTGAAAGTTTGATTTGGATTAAGTTTTTCCTTTTTTGCAAGTAAAAATGACGGTGTATTGTGTGATTAATATGCTTTGGCAAGCCCATCAAAGTAATAAAATTGCAATGAGTTAGACATTAACCAGACATGTTTACCTCGTTTAATGAAGTAAAACTGGCTGATTGGCACATTGTTATGTCTCACCCACTTCATACTCCCAAGACTGTCGATCCTTCCACGGCAGATATATTGCAATACTTGATACAAGCACGTTCAATTACACCAAATGATGCGGGAACGTTGTGCTTTCTCGCTGCGCAGTTAATAGAATTGGACTTTGTTGTTGAGCAGTTGGATTGCAACGGGGTGAAAAACTTGATTGCAAGACGTGAATTTGGTGATGGACCGACCTTAGCTTACTCTGGCCATGTTGATGTGGTTCCCGCGCAGCCTGCGGGGTGGGTGGTCGACCCATTTTCAGGCCAAATTATAGATGGGGTTATTTATGGTCGCGGTGCTGCTGATATGAAAGGGTCGATAGCGGCAATGCTGACTGCAACTAGGCAACTGTGCGCGAAGGACAAACCGGGTGTAGGCACGTTTTATTGGCTTATTACTTCGGACGAAGAGGGAGAAGCGGAGTATGGGTCGTTAGAAATAGCACGGTATTTAAGACAACGAGGTGTTAAATTAGACGCGTGTTTAGTCGGAGAGCCGACGTCAAATAAATTGGTCGGTGACACGATTAAAAATGGGCGAAGAGGCGCCATTTCTGGCCGTATAACAATCAGTGGTAAAGCGGGGCATGTTGCTTACCCAGAAAAAGCAATCAATGCGGCGCATATTGCGGGAGAACTTGTCACACAATTGGCTCGATTGCAGTGGCAAAAAGATGTTCCTGGCTCTCAGACTACACTGCAAATTACAGGTATTTCTGTGCCAAACATTGTTGACAATTTAGTCCCTGCGAGTTGCGAGATAACCTTTAATATTCGTTATAGCCATGCATATAAAAGTCATGAAATCTGTGCTGAAGTCGCTTCATTGACGAACCAAAGCAAATATTCTGCGCAGCTACAGTGGGAGCGCCCGTGCGAGTCTTTTTACACTGGTAGCAAGACGAAAAGGTGTTTTTTATCTCTCGTTGAGCATGCTATTTCTAAACAACGAGGTCATTTCCCTTCGTTGAGTACTGCCGGCGGTACGTCGGATGGGCGCTTTTTTGCAAGTGCTGATACCCAAGTGATCGAGTGTGGTGTTAAAAATGACTCGATACATCAGGTGAATGAACATGTATCTCTCGCTGATCTTGAAATTATTGAAGGTATATATACCACTATTCTTCGTGACTTCTTTGGTGTGCAGTGAGCATCAAGCGGAGTAATGATGTGTACATCGACCTAGTACACATCATTGTCTCAATTTTGCGCGTTTAATTCCTTTTCGAGATGTTGTTGCATTACTTGCAGTGCTGCAATTTTCTCTTTTGCCTCATTGAGTTGGGACTGTGGAAGACCCGCATTTATGCCTTTTTGCAATAGTTGGGATAGCCTTTGAACTTTTTTGTCGACCGCAGCAATATAGTCTCTTTTTAGGCCATGCTCTTGATCCAAAAGAAACTCATTATAGGCTTCATGATCGTCCAAATCTCCATCATATACTGGTTGTGAAGGTGTCTCTTCTTTGCTAGCAATCGGGGGGATATATACGCTCTCTTGCGGACGCGGTGTAGGAAGTTGGGTCGGTTCTATGCGCACACCATTATTCTTTTGCGGGTGAGACTCTGATTGTGGCGTTAAATCAATTGCAGCGTGTGAAGGGGTGGAAGGGAATTTCATCGCTTGTGGTGACGCCTCGTTGGCTAGCACGTTGTCCTTATGCGTGTTGGTGGTGGCATTTGCCAACCACCAAACGAGCGACAAAATACAGCCGGTTAAAATAAAACACAGGATCAATTTGAATTGATTCATAAAATCACCCCCTGTGTTTTTTGCCAAGTTTTAAACAGCTTTTCATAGGCGGTAGCGGCTTTTTTCCTGGTTAGTGACAGTGACGCTCGATAGCGAACCGTTTCACTATTTGGCGCGTGGAATTTGAATTTTGGTTGCTCAGTATACACAATCGCCCACTGGCCATTCGGCATTCGAATTGGACGAGAAACTTGACCCACTTTGCTACTAAAGGCGAATTGAGCAAGCCAGCTTTTTGCATGTTGTCGGGTAATTTTTATTGGCATTTGTAATTTATCTGAGCCAGAAAATTGATTGTATAGGCCATTTTTCTCCATGGTTGACTTCATAGAGCTCTGATTGGCCTGAGTAAATATCGTCTCCGCTTGCTTTTGATCTGCAAATACGAGCGCGATTGCCAAGAGGTTGTCGAGGTATTTAAAATCCTGTTTGTTGCTGCTGTAAAAGTGTTTTATCTCCTTTGTGGTCAAAGAATCCTTGATCGCTTCAACATAGCCACTGCGCTCCCCATGCAGTTCATCGATAACGCCTAAATATGTTTGCATTGGGGGACGAAGCAGTTCACCAAGCGCTAACAACTCTAGCCTGTCTGCGTCAAGTTTATGTTTGCCAAGCTCACTGCTTATAAGTTTTGTCAGTATGTGAAAATGGACGTATTCATTCACAGCAACTTGCAGTTGTTTTACATCACCATTGTGTAGTGCAAATCGCCCTTGCATGGATTGATCGTAAACAACATCACCTAGGGTTAGACGAGGAGATTTAACCAATTCAACCCCAAACCACTGCTGCAGTTGCGTATCACTGTACTGCCCAGAGTTTGGGTATGGTCCCAGCGCCGATATGAGTTTATCTGAACTCCAATCTAAAGTGATCCCTTGCATTTGCTGTTTTGCGTGATGGGGAAACTTATGCTTGAGCATAGCAAGTAAGTACCGTCGAACATGGTACTGATTGCTAAACCCAACAGCGGAATGTCGCTTGAGTATAGGGAGTGCTCTCGACTGTGCTTGCGAAATTAAAAATTGATTCTCTAGCAGTCTTTTTTTCAGCTGTTTTTTAGAAATATCTCTGTCTTGTGCTTGGTAAAGGGAGTACATCAAGTCCAGTTCAGGTTTTGATATGTGGTTTAAAACGGCGAAACAGGGCAGGCTAACAAAGCCTGCCAAGAAAAATATAATACAACGCATTAGCGAGCAACCATTGCGTGATTAAGTAAATGTACCACCATTGCTATGGCATTTGGGATGACCTGTTTGGCTGTATTTAGTCTATCGTGATGATCTTTTGAATTCAGCACAATACCGCCTTGTGAATAAGAAAACGCGCCCCCCTGTGTTAGTAATGGGCGAATGTCTGTTTCATTTGACTGAATCGGCGAGAAATTTTGCATCGCCTGAGAAACTAGGCTCATATCATTGAGGCTTTCTCTGTCATAATAATCCTTGACCCATGATTCCCAATCCGCGTGGTTCAAGTCTGATGTTGTCCATGTATGATGTGGCTGTAATAAGTCAGTGGTATGAAACACAAAGCCCAAGACTTGTGGGTTGCCCGTTTGCAAATAGCTTTGATACCAATATTGGCCTAGATTGTCGATTGGCTGAAATGGCATTTCTTCAAAGTCGTCGTACATGTTGTAGTTTGAGTGACTATCGATACGGTAGTTTTTTTCAGTAATACCATAGGTATTGTATTCGCTGTCATCGGCGCTAAACCAGCCGGTTTCGCCGCCTGGACCATCATCTAAATAATCGCCTTTGAGCCAAGTTGCTGCCATATTATCAACCGTGCCCCATACGGTTAGTTTGTCGTAATTGTATCCGCCAAAGTCGTTACCATGCTGGTCTGCACCTTGAGTATGGTTTTGAAAGTGCCAGTAGCTTGTGTATTTAACGATGCTCTTAGCGACGCCCCAAACGGGAGCCTGTACGCAATCACCTGTAATAGCACCGCAAAAGAAAGTGTCTTCAAAATCGTCAACATCATAAGCCGCTTGACCCATTAATTCGCCAAGCTGGGCAACGGTCATTCCTTTAGACTGTGCAAAACTTTGTAACTTATTAAACTCTGTTGTATTTGGGTTTTGTGCCATATAATTAACGGCATCAATGACGATGCGTTTATGCGTTTCTTGACTAAATGCATGCGCATTCCCAGCACTCAATGTAAGTGCAGATAGAAAAAGGATTTTTTTCATTATTTCCTCGATTTGAATATTTACTCGATTGTGAGAAGACGCATTTAAAAGTTTTTTTGTGACAAAATAATGTGAAAATTGTTAATTTTTAAGTCGCAAAATGTTTTCTTGTTGGATGAGAACTGCTCAGGTATGATCTGGGACTGAATATAGGCACAAGTGCTGCGATAAAGATAAAAAACAATGAAAAGAATATCATATTTAATCTTTGCTGCGTGTTTAGTCATCATGGGGAGAGCGGATGCCGAACCTTGGTATGATGAAGACGATTTTGACTGGCAATTAAGCTTGGGTGCGTTTTATGTTAATACAAAACTACCCTCGCTAATTGGTGCAAAACATGAGTTTTCTTCATTGGCTCCACTTATAGACGCAAAGCTGCGATACAAAAACTTTTACTTAAACACACATTCGGGTGACTTCTTTGGTGGTTCAGATTTGGGTTATCAATTAGTTCAACGAGATGGATGGGGGTTGGATGTTATTTTCGGTAACTATCAAATCCCATTCTCTGAAAATGGTTATTACTCTAACGATGATAAAGTCAAAGAATTAGAGGGTATTAAAGAACGTAAAGTGGATCAATCAATTGGGTTTGCATACTACCAGAATGTTGGTGAGTATTTAGCTGTTGTTGAATTGGTCTATGATGTTTTTGGTGAGTCTGATGGGTGGGTTTTTCACATTGAAGCGACCCGTAACTTTGAGCTGCGCAATTGGGATTTGTGGTTAAACTTTGGCGCAAATTACTACTCACAAAACTTTAATGACTATTTTTACGGTGTAGATCCTTCTGAAGTGAATGATTACTTGTATGGTTTCACTGCTGGCGACGGCGCAACTGCGTTTGTGCAAACGCAATTAAATTATCCCATTGCACAAGACTGGGTATATAGCGCAGGGCTGTCCGTGTTGGTTGGATCAGGCGGGGTGAAAAGTAGCCCGCTCGTTGAATCCAACTACGCACGCGTCGTCTTTACTGGAGTGAAATATGTATTTTAGACTCACTCAGGTAATGTTAATGTTCTTTATCTTGACGCCGTTAGGTGTATCAGCAAAAGAACAGCGTAAAGGAATACTGAACGCAACACCAAGCAAATGTGTTGCGCTAAACCAAGGACGTACCTGCTATGCTGACGTAGTATTTGAAATCTCAGCACCACAAGCAGGGGATTACTGCCTTAGAGAGAGTGAGTCGAAGCGTATTCTTCAGTGTTGGGCAAATACAGCAAGCTTTGCCTATACATTGAGTTTTGGTTCGGCGGAAAGTGTTAGTTATGAGCTTATTTCAAAAGCACAGAGTGATACGCTAGCGGTAACAACGATTGAAGTCAATTGGGTGCACAAGGTGCGTGCAAAGAAACGTCGTTGGAGACTCTTTTAGAAAATTTTGACACAATCAGACGCTCGGTATTAGCCGCCGAGCATCTCTGCAAATCGATTAATTACATTGTTCAATCAAACCACGTAAATGTGTGCCGATATCTTCTGTTTTGGTCTGCCCTTGTTCGAGCAACACACTAAACTGACTTTGCAGCTCGCCTAAATCATATGTTTCAAGCATAGTTTTGAGGTAGGTGACGGTTTCTGCCCCCGCCTTCAATAGTTCAGGAATGGTCTCCAGGCTGATCTCCTGATCGCCCAAATTGGCAATTGAATTTGCAAGTTCCGCGACGCTTGCGCTGTCTTGTAATGCTCCCTCAACTTCTACGAGTGCACCCATTGGATCACCATCCAGTTTACCTACGACACATCCAGCCAGAGATCCTGCCTCTGCACTTCTGCTCATCGCTTCGAGACCTTGCTCACGAATTTGCTCGATCACAGCCTGCAGCTCTTGGTTTTCAGCTAAATATTGCGCCTCAATTTGGGCCTTTGAGTCTTCAAATACATCACATCCAGTGGTAAGTACTGCGCTAAGGCCCATAATAATTGCGATACGTTTCATAAACTCACCTAAAATAACCTAATTTAGGGCCAGTCTAAAGCTTCCCATTATGAATGTCACCTCGATTAGGAGTGGTGCACTTGATGTTTTTGTCGAAATTGGTCGAGATAAACGACATTTGTCATACCGAACAATTCAGACTTTAAAACATTCGCGACAATGTGGAGTGCGCGCTTCCAAGCATTTCTCACAGCAAGGGTAAACTGTTTTCCCAAATGCACTTTAAGTGTGTCTAAGAAGCAATTGCACAGGATTTTTATGTCACATACCGAGGGCCGTAGAGTTTTAACCGATGCGATATTGTCTACGATGTACTGGCACAACTCTTTTTGATTTGCAATGCGCAACAAGCTCTGCTGAATAAACGCTCTGAGTTGATATTCAATCGCGAGAATTTGATGCTCAGCTTCTGGGACGCGCATTGACATAGGATGCATCTTTAATCGATGATTAAAGCTGACGCAAAAGCAGTGAAAATTCGGCTTTATAGTCGCAAATGATTGACTTAGCAGTTGGTATTGATAAGGTGAAATACTCATAATCGCTCCAATACGATTAGAGCGGATCCGTGCTCAAGTTTAAATCAAATCTGTTTCGTCATAATCCTCAATGGTACAACTAACAAAACGTAAAAAACTTGGGTAATTGATTTCGCTCTATTGTTTTGTTTAGATAAACACTATGAGCGAGCTTTGAGTATAGGCTGGATTATTTTGCTATTGCAAATCAAACAACAAATATTAACGGCAGCGTCTGATTGACGCTGCATAGGCATAGAAACAGTTATTTTATCGGAGACAATAACTTAGGGTCTGTAACCAATTGTCTGACACCATGTGCATGATCTTCTTCAAATACGTTATCTTCACACCATTTTGCGAGGCTGTTGATGTCAATTTTGGCGCAAGCAGGGCGAACACTCCATGTGACTTGTAATGGAGAGCATTGTTTATCATTGTAACTAGGACCTGTTGTTGAACCTAAAAATTCGACGGGTTTCCCTGTATTATTTGGAATATGTTTTGGCTGGTGGTAACCATTGACGATATTCCCGTTATAGGATAGGTCATTAAAGTCCAGTGCATCTTCATCATTGACCACAAGAAACACTTGCGTTTCGACACGTAAATCTGGATTTGCGCATTGCGCATTTAGACAAGCACCAAGGCCTTTTCCTGGTTTGACATCACAAGAACTATGCACCCAATGTACTTCGATCGTGTCGCCAGGCTTCACATTTTTACATACCTTCCCTTTAGGTGCTTTTAACTCAGCTGGGGTAAGGTCAGCTGTCGCATTGCATTGGTATCCACCATATTTACCTTCTCCTGCGAATACGGAGAAGTCCTTCGCTTTGTGCTCTGCATTTTTATGGAAGTGAATATTACATAAGTTCATTTCCGAAGAGGGCGGAGCCAAGCTGAATACCCTTTTATTTTCTCCGTGTAAATTATCAATATCACGTGGAGTTTGAGGCCCAGCACTGGTACAAGTGTTTGCAAGTGTTGCACTACTCATTAATACCGATGATATCGCTGTCAACACCATCTGGACTGTCTTCTTTTTCATATAAGCTGCTCTTGATTGTAAGAAAACTGAAGTATATATGGATCCTGAATGGGTACAAGGTTGCAATGTTAATGATTGTTAAAGCCTTTTTAGGTTGTCAGTGAGGTGAAGAAGGGTTTTGTTTTTATCTAGTTTGAGGTTGCGTATTAATGGAACAATCTCTATAATACTCGCCAATTGAGCAGTGTAGCACTGCATATGGACGCGGGATGGAGCAGCCTGGTAGCTCGTCGGGCTCATAACCCGAAGGTCGTCGGTTCAAATCCGGCTCCCGCAACCAATGTAAGAAATCGCTGAATTTCTTAAGGTCGCGCATTCTTTGTAATGCGCGTTTTGCGTTTAAGCGCAAGCTTAATTTAGGCTGGTACAGCCCGCAACCAAGCTCGGCCTTTGGCCACACAGTTTGTTTTTGGTGTGACGCCCCGCTTGGTTCGGGGCGTTGTTGTGTCTGGTGCTAGATAATAGCAAGGTAGGCCCAAGAGCGAACAGCTGAATTGATGGGGCTATATGCCCTTTTTTTGTTTGTATGGAGGTAATTTGTGTCAAAACTCGAGCAAGATTTAACCGTTATGCTAGAGCCGGCTGTTGAAGCCTGTGGATATGAGCTGCGCGGTCTAGAGTTTGTGCAAGCTGGTCGTCATTCTACACTGAGGGTGTATATTGAGCACGAGAATGGCATTAATGTTGATGATTGCGCGGAAGTGAGTCGTCAAGTCAGTGCTATTTTGGATGTAGAAGATCCCATTACAAATGAATATAACTTAGAAGTGTCTTCACCAGGTGTGGATAGACCATTATTCAAACAAGCTCATTATGAGGAAGCGCAAGGTGAAGAAGTACGATTACGTACTAAGCTTCCACAAGATGGTCGCCGTAATTTTAAGGGTGACTTAGTAGCAGTTAATGGCGACATGATCACGCTAACGGTCGATGGGCTGGAGCATCACATAATGCTTAGCAACGTCGAAAGAGCTAATATCATCGCCAAATTTTAAGATTGAGTGCGAAGGACCAGGGCAAGCGAGGCAAAACCTATGGCAAAAGAGATCTTGTTGGTTGCAGAAGCTGTATCCAATGAAAAAGCAGTCCCAAGAGAGAAAATTTTTGAAGCGTTAGAGTTCGCACTGGCGACTGCAACAAAGAAAAAGCATGATGGCGAAATTGAAGTACGTGTTTCTATCGATAGAAAAACGGGCGAATATGATACATTCCGCCGTTGGCAGGTTGCGGAACCATTAGAAGATGGTTCACTTGAAAACCCATATTCTGAAATCACCATCGAAGCTGCACAGGTTGAAGAACCTGATTTACAACTGGGTGATTATGTTGAAGAACAAATTGAATCCATTCAATTTGACCGTATTACCACACAAATGGCCAAGCAGGTAATCGTACAAAAAGTACGTGAAGCCGAAAGAGCACTTGTTGTTGATGCGTACAAAGATCAGCAGGGTGAATTAGTAACTGGTGTGGTGAAGAAAGCGTCACGTGACACTGTCGTTATCGATCTAGGTAATAATGCAGAAGCGGTTATTTATCGTGAAGATATGTTACCGCGTGAGAGCTTCAGACCAGGCGATCGCGTGCGCGGTTTGCTATATGAAGTAAAACCAGAGGCCCGTGGTGCACAATTGTTTGTGACTCGCTCTAAGCCTGAAATGCTCATGGAGCTATTCAGAATCGAAGTGCCAGAAATTGGCGAAGAGATGATTGAGCTAAAAGGCGCTGCACGTGATCCTGGTTCTCGTGCAAAAATCGCGGTTAAATCTAACGACAAACGTATCGACCCAGTTGGTGCGTGTGTTGGTATGCGTGGTGCTCGTGTGCAAGCCGTTTCAACAGAACTAGGCGGAGAGCGCGTTGATATAGTATTATATGACGACAACCCTGCACAATTCGTTATCAACGCGATGGCACCTGCAGAGGTTGCTTCAATTGTGATGGATGAAGATTCACGCACAATGGAGATTGCTGTAGAGGCGGACAACTTAGCGCAGGCTATTGGTCGTAATGGTCAAAACGTTCGACTAGCAAGTCAATTGACGGGCTGGGAATTAAATGTAATGACCGTTGAAGACATGGAGCGTAAAAACGCAGAAGAGTCTGACAAACTAATTAGTTTATTCACGGACAACTTGGATATTGATGACGACTTTGCACAGTTCTTGATCAATGAAGGCTTCTCTACGCTTGAAGAAGTCGCTTATGTACCTGTTGCTGAATTCTTAGAAATTCAAGGTCTGGATGAAGAGACAGTAGAAGAGCTGCGTAAGCGGGCCAAAGATGCCTTAACAACTAAAGCGTTGCGTGACGAAGAGTCTTTAGAAGGTGCTGAGCCTGCACAAGACTTACTCGACTTAGAAGGTCTTGATCGTCATTTAGCGTTTGTGATGGCGAGTAGAGGCGTAATCACCCTAGAAGATTTAGCAGAGCAAGGTATCGACGAATTAGTTGAGATCACTGAATTATCTGAACAGCAAGCGGGCGACTTCATTATGGCTGCTCGTAATATTTGCTGGTTTAGTGAAGAGTAGTTTATTAACAGGAGGTAACGCATAATATGGCAGACGTGAGCATAGAGAAACTAGCCGAGAACATTGGTACAACTGTTGATAAATTACTACAGCAGTTGACAGATGCAGGGATCTCCAAAGCCAAAGGCGATCAGGTCAGCGAATCTGAAAAAGCCCAGTTGCTTGATCATTTGAGCAAGCAACATGGTGGTACAGGTTCTGATGGCCCTGAACGTATGACTCTTCAGCGTAAAAGCAAGAGCACCTTAAGTGTTACTGGTTCTACTGGTAAAGCTAAATCGGTTCAGGTAGAAGTACGTAAAAAGCGCACTTACGTTAAAAAGAGCGCAATCGAGCAGCAAAAAGAGCAAGAACGCTTAGCTGCAGAGGAAGCTGCGCGCAAAGAAGCAGAATTGAAAGCTCAACAAGAAGCTGAGCAAAAAGCGAAAGAAGAAGCTGAACGCAATGCCCAACAGGAAGCAGAGCGAAAAGCCAAAGAGGAAGCTGAGCGCAAAGCTAAAGAAGAAGCCAAACGTAAAGCAGAAGCAGAACGTCAAGCGAAAGAACAGCAGAGTAAAGAAGTGGATAGCGCCCAACAAGAGCAAGAGAAAATCGAAGCAGAACGTCTTCGTACAGAAGCAGAAGCAGCGGCCTTAAAGAAAGCTGAAGAAGAAGCAAATCGTCAAGCTGAAGAAGCTCGCCGTCTAGCAGAAGAAAATGAAGCACGATGGAAAGCTGAAGAGGAAGAGCGTAAACGTCGCGAAGCTTCAGCTGACCATCATATGACAACTTCTACATTCGCACGTGAAGCAGAAGACGAGTCTGATGCACGTGAAGAAAAAAGTGCACGTCGTAAGAAGAAGAAGAAACCGCAAGCTAAAGAGACAAGCACTCAACAGCCACGTGGTAGAAAAGGCAAGCTGAAAGCACCTACGTCACTTCAGCACGGCTTCCAAAAGCCAGCTGCAGAAGTTAAGCAAGAAGTGCGTATCAGTGAAACAATTACCGTATCTGAGCTTGCGTCTCGCATGGCTGTGAAAGGTGCTGAAGTTGTCAAAACACTGATGAAGCTTGGTGAAATGGTAACAATCAACCAAGTTATTGACCAAGAGACTGCACAATACGTAGCAGAGGAAATGGGTCATAAGGTTATCATTGTTAAAGAAAATGAGCTTGAAGAAAAAGTACTAAGTGATCGTGGCGATACTGACGAAAGTGTTGGTCCTCGTGCTCCGGTTGTTACAGTAATGGGTCACGTTGACCACGGTAAAACGTCAACCCTAGACTATATTCGTAAAGCAAAAGTTGCTGACGGTGAAGCAGGTGGTATTACACAGCATATTGGTGCATACCACGTTGAAACTGACGGTAACATGATCACTTTCCTTGATACACCAGGACACGCGGCGTTCACGTCGATGCGTGCGCGTGGTGCAAAAGCAACAGATATTGTTGTACTTGTTGTTGCCGCTGATGATGGTGTAATGCCTCAGACTAAAGAAGCTGTACAACACGCCAAAGCTGCAGAAGTACCGCTTATTATCGCAGTTAACAAAATGGATAAAGAGGGTATTGACCCTGATCGCGTTAAAAACGAACTTGCTCAATTGGATGTTATTCCAGAAGAGTGGGGTGGTGACACGCAGTTTGTTCATATTTCTGCGAAAACAGGTCTTGGTATTGATGATTTACTTGAAGCCATTCTGATGCAAGCTGAGCTATTAGAGCTGACTGCACCAGAGAAAGGTATGGCTCAGGGTGTGGTCATTGAATCTCGTTTAGATAAAGGTCGTGGTCCAGTGGCAACTGTACTAGTACAGGCTGGTACGCTTGAGCAAGGTAACATTGTGCTTTGTGGTCTTGAGTACGGTCGTGTACGTGCGATGAGAGACGAAAATGGTAAAGAAATCACAGAAGCTGGTCCATCTATTCCAGTAGAGATTTTAGGTCTTTCTGGTGTACCTGCAGCTGGTGATGAAGCAACGGTCGTAAAAGATGAGCGTAAAGCACGTGAAGTTGCTCTTTACCGTCAAGGCAAATTCCGTGAAGTGAAGCTTGCTCGTCAGCAGAAAGCAAAACTTGAGAACATGTTCACAAACATGACCGAAGGCGATATCTCTGAGGTTAATGTTGTTCTTAAAGCAGACGTACAAGGTTCAATCGAAGCGATTTCTGATTCACTAACGAAACTATCAACAGACGAAGTTAAAGTTAAGATCGTCGGTAGTGGTGTTGGTGGTATTACAGAAACAGATGCAACACTAGCTGCGGCTTCAAACGCAATCATTGTAGGCTTCAACGTTCGTGCAGATGCGTCAGCACGTAAAGTAATCGAAGCTGAAAACTTAGATCTTCGTTACTACAGCGTAATCTATGATTTGATTGAAGAAGTTAAACAAGCAATGGCAGGTATGCTTGCACCAGAATTCAAGCAAGAGATCATTGGTCTTGCTGAAGTTCGTGACGTGTTCAAGTCACCTAAGATTGGTGCTGTTGCTGGTTGTATGGTAACTGAAGGTATCGTTAAACGTAGCGCTCCTATCCGTGTACTTCGCGAAAACGTTGTTATCTACGAAGGTGAACTTGAATCACTTCGTCGCTTTAAAGATGACGTTCAAGAAGTGCGTGCTGGTATGGAATGTGGTATCGGTGTTAAGAACTACAACGACGTTAAAGTTGGCGATCAGATTGAGGTCTTTGAAACTGTTGAAGTACAGCGTTCACTGTAATTCTAACAGGGTTTAAACCTTGAAATGGGGGCAATTGCCCCCATTTGTGTTTGTGTTTTTTAGATTTTTATAACATAAAAATCAATAGCTTATTAAAAGTGGTGACAATGAGAGAATTTTCTCGTACCGATAGAGTTGCACAGCAAATACAAAAAGAAATTGCTGTGATTTTACAGCGTGAGATAAAAGACCCGAGATTGGGTATGGTGACAGTATCGGCTGTTGAAGTGTCACGTGATTTATCTTATGCGAAAGTGTTTGTTACTGTTCTAAACAGTAAGAGTGAAGATGATACGAAACAAAATCTAGCTATTTTGAATGACGCGACGGGCTATATACGCTCTTTGCTGGGTAAACGAATTCGTGCTCGTATCATGCCTGAACTGAGGTTTGTACTAGACAACTCGTTAATGGAAGGTATGCGCATTTCAAACTTAGTAGATGAAGTGATCCGTACTGACAAAGAAAAACGCGGTGATGACGCTAACTCAGCAGAGGATGGTGACGAGTAATGGCGCGTCGTAGTAAAGGCCGTCCAGTGGATGGTATTGTGCTATTACACAAGCCGCAAGGCATATCCTCGAATAAAGCTTTGCAACAGGCTAAAGGCATATACTTTGCTCAAAAAGCGGGCCATACCGGCGCATTAGATCCTTTGGCAACGGGTATGCTACCAATTTGCTTTGGTGAGGCGACTAAGTTTACTCAGTTTTTATTGGACACGGATAAAACCTATGTTGTGCGTGCACAGTTAGGTGAGAGAACAACGACGTCTGATTCAGATGGTGAGATTGTGCAAACCCGACCTGTAGACATTACACGGTCTCAACTAGAGCAAGCCGTTGCGGCTTTTCATGGTGAGTCAGATCAGTACCCATCTATGTACTCAGCATTGAAGTATCAAGGTCAACCATTGTATAAATATGCTCGCGAAGGTATTGAAGTGCCTCGTAAATGCAGAAAAATCAATGTGTATAGCATCACCCTTGATGAATATGACGCCAACAGTCAGCAGATACAAATGACTGTGCATGTTTCAAAGGGCACTTATATTCGCACCATCGTTGACGATTTGGGTGAAAAGCTCGGCTGTGGCGCGCACGTAATTATGCTTCACCGCAGTGAGGTAGGACACTATCCGTCAGACAAGATGGTCACCATCGAACAGTTGGAAGCAAAGTTGCAGCAAGCAAAAGATGAAGGGCTAGAACCTTCTGTTTACCTTGATGAACTCTTGTTACCAATGGACACGGCCTTAGTTGATTTACCAACCATTACTTTAACCAAAGAGCAGGGTATTGCATTTAGCCATGGTCAGACGGTTGTGGTTGGTGAGGTACCAGAGGGCGTGATCAAAGTGATGGCTGAAGAGACTTTCATTGGTATAGGTGAGCGTAACAAGCACGGACACCTAAAAGCCAAACGCGCATTATCGAGCGCACAATAGTTTTGTCAGCGGCGTTAAATACTGATACAATGCCGCCGCTTTGTCGCTTTGGCTGAATTAGTGATCGGCTGAAGCATTAAATTTATGTAATTTGGAGTTTATTATGTCACTAAGTAACAAAGAAAAAGCAGAAATCGTAGCTAAATTTGCACGTGTAGAAGGCGACACTGGTTCACCTGAAGTACAAGTTGCACTACTTACTGCAGATATCAACAAACTACAAGGCCACTTTGCTGACCACAAGCACGATTTCCACTCTCGTCGCGGTCTACTACGTAAAGTTAGCCAACGCCGTAAACTTCTTGACTACCTTAAAGGTAAGAACGTTGAGCGTTACGCTGCGTTGATCAAAGAGCTTGGCCTACGTCGCTAAGAATTTGATGAATTGTTGGATTTTTATCCGACAATAAAAAAGGGGCGAATTCGCCCCTTTTTTTGTGCGTGTACTAGCAGTATACTTACCCTCGTTCTAGCATTGTGCTAGGCAAACGCCGATACTTCTGCCAATTGTAGTGCTTAAGTAGATCTATAAGAGTACCAACGTTTTTTGGTTGTTCTATTTAAGACTGTAATTGGTTGTTGTTGGCGTTTTAATATATTTATTAAGGAATATTTTTGTGCAAGCAATAATTAAAGAATTCCAACTTGGTCAACATACAGTGACTTTGGAAACAGGTGCAATCGCGCGTCAGGCTGACGGTGCGGTTTTAGCAAGCATCGGTGACACATCAGTACTAGTGACTGTTGTTGGTAAGCGTGAAGCAACGCCTGGTCAGGACTTCTTCCCTCTAACGGTTAACTACCAAGAAAAAATGTACGCAGCGGGTCGTATCCCAGGTGGTTTCTTGAAGCGTGAAGGTCGTCCTTCTGATTCAGAAACACTGACAGCGCGTCTAATTGACCGTCCAATTCGTCCACTATTCCCAGACGGTTTCGTGAACGAAGTTCAAGTAATCGCGACAGTTGTTTCTTCAGATCCTGAAATTCAGCCTGATATGGTTGCGTTGATCGGTACTTCTGCAGCACTAGCTATTTCAGGCGTACCATTCAATGGTCCAATCGGTGCCGCGCGTGTTGGTTACATCAATGGTCAATACGTACTTAATCCGACTGTAACGGAATTAGCTGAAAGTAAGCTAGACCTTGTAGTCGCTGGTACTGAAAATGCAGTACTGATGGTTGAATCAGAAGCTGAAATCTTAACTGAAGAAGAGATGTTAGGTGCTGTTGTATACGGCCATGACCAATCTCAAGCTATCATCAACGCAATTGAAGAGTTCAAGGCTGAAGCTGGTAAACCGGCTTGGGAATGGACTGCGCCTGAGAAAAACGTTGCACTAGCAGACAAAGTAGCTGCAATTGCAGAAGAAAAAGTTGGTACGGCTTACCGTATTACTGACAAAGTAGCTCGTAAAGAGTCTCTATCTGAAGCAAAAGCAGAAGTAATTGAAAAACTAACTGCTGAGCTTGCTGAAGACGAAGCGCTAGACGAGCAAGAAGTGGGTAAGCTATTCAGCTCTTTAGAGAAGAAAATTGTTCGTGGTCGCATCATTGCTGGTGAGAAACGTATAGATGGTCGTGAACCAGATATGGTTCGTGCTCTAGATGTGATGACAGGTGTACTTCCGCGTACTCACGGTTCATCAATCTTCACGCGTGGTGAAACTCAGGCATTAGTAACTGCTACTTTAGGTACTGAACGTGACGCACAGATGATGGATGACCTAGTTGGTACTCATAAGCACCACTTCATGCTTCACTATAACTTCCCTCCATTCTGTGTAGGTGAAACAGGTTTCATCGGTTCTCCAAAGCGTCGTGAAATCGGCCACGGTAACCTTGCAAAGCGTGGTGTTCAAGCTGTAATGCCAAGCTTAGAAGAATTCCCTTATTCAGTACGAGTTGTATCTGAAATCACTGAGTCAAATGGTTCATCATCAATGGCATCTGTATGTGGTACTTCTCTTGCTCTGATGGACGCAGGTGTGCCTGTTAAAGCTTCTGTTGCTGGTATCGCAATGGGTCTAGTTAAAGAAGGCGAAGAATTCGTTGTTCTTTCTGACATTCTTGGTGACGAAGATCACCTAGGTGACATGGACTTTAAAGTTGCGGGTAGTAGCGCTGGTGTCACTGCACTTCAAATGGATATCAAGATTGAAGGTATCACGAAAGAAATCATGCAGATCGCACTACGCCAAGCGAAAGCTGCACGTATGCACATTCTTAGTGTAATGGACCAAGCAATTGCAGCGCCTTCACAAGAGCTATCTGAGTTCGCGCCACGCATTTACACAATGAACATTCCACCGAAGAAGATTGCAGATGTAATCGGTAAAGGTGGTGCAACAATCCGTCAGCTAACAGAAGAGACTGATACAACTATCGAAATCGAAGATGACGGTACAGTTAAGATTGCTGCAACGAATGGTAATAGTGCAAAAGAAGCAATTTCACGCATCGAAGCACTGACAGCTGAACTAGAAGTTGGCACAATCTACAACGGTAAAGTTGCTCGTATCGTTGACTTCGGTGCATTTGTGAATGTACTTCCAGGTAAAGATGGCCTAGTCCACATTTCTCAAATCAGCAAAGAGCGCGTTAACAATGTTTCTGATCACCTTAAAGTTGGTCAAGAAGTTAAAGTTAAAGTACTTGAAGTTGACCGCCAAGGTCGTGTTCGCCTGAGCATCAAAGAAGCGCTAGAGCCTTCTGAGCCAGCTGCTGAGCAAGCACCTAAAGGTGAGTAATAATTTGTAAAGAAACAACATGTTTCGTTAAAAGGGGCTGAATGGCCCCTTTTTTTGTGTTTTAATGGCCCTAGACACGTACTTTCTAGCCCAATGAGGGACATATCTTGAGATTTTTACTAATACCTTTGCTAGGACTAAGCTTAATGGGCTGTCAGAGTACACAGCAACAGGTAACCCAATCAGTACTGCCAATTCCTTTTACTGAGCCATTACAAGCGGATCCCCGCACGCAAATTGAAATTGCGAGATACAGTGAACTGTTAAATAGCCAAGAGATCACCCGTGCTCAACGAGCTGAGTTGTACCATATACGGGGCAAGCTTTACGATAGCTTAGGTCAAGCTCAACTTGCACAAATTGACTTCAATCGTGCGCTTAAACTGCAGCCTGACATGGCTGAGGCATATAATTTCTTAGGCATACATCATACTTTGAGACAAGAATTTAGCGAGGCTTATGAACGCTTTGACTCGGTCTTAGAGCTAGATGATAGCTATGATTACGCTTATTTAAATCGAGGTATCGCGCTTTACTACGGCAGTCGTCCAGAGCTCGCAGTAGACGATTTTAAGCGCTTTTTAGATAACGCTCCTGAAGATGCTTACCGCGTGATGTGGTTGTATATTGCAGAGTCTGCAGTCGACCCTGTGGCAGCACAAGCGTCACTTCTAAAAAACAGTGCAGCATTAAAAAAAGATATTTGGTCAACGCAGTTGGTACAGTTATATTTGAACGAATTAGATGAAACACAGTTTCTAACGCAAGTATCCAAAGGTGTTCAATCTCAAAAGGAGTACGCCGAGCGCCTCTGTGAAGCTTATTTTTACATAGCCAAGCGATACCGAGCAAAAGGTAACAATCTCAAAGCTGCTGAGTTCTTTAGATTGACACTGGCCACGAATGTCTATGAGTTTGTTGAACACAAATATGCACGTTTGGAACTTAGGTTAATTAGGGAAGAGCTATTGGCCATATCATCTAGCTAAGCCCATGTATTTAAAGTGGACTTTTTATTTTACACTAGTAAGTTTGGCTGTGCTTGTTTGCAGCCACTCTTTGTTGAGCTTTACCGAGTCCAAAAATGAGCAAATTGAGCGCTACATAGCGCAAGCTAGCCGCAAATACGATCCACTTGGGGTGGAATACCTTAAGCTGGTCGAGCTATCCGAAAGCTTGTCTGACGCACAAGCGTTATCCCTTCGAAAACAAGGCTACCCTCACTTTGCGATAGAGTGGGCAATCAGACTTATAAAACAGCAACAATATGAACAGGCTTGGTTGCTTATCAAACAATATTGGCCTAGTGCTGGTAAGCCAATACAAGTGAGATTGCTAAAGCAATTAGATCTGCAAAATCATTACCAGTTGATCTCGAATATTTTTGCTGATTACCCCACCATTGAACCTTATTATACGACTGCTCAACTTGCACAGGGGGTCGATCCTGACAAGCTCAGTACTGAGGTGCTTTCTCAAATCAATGTTGTTACATTGGATATGCTCCATGGGAAGCAAAATGATTGTGCGCATCAAATCATATTATTAGGGGATACTTTGAAGAGTACGTTGCAGTTGACGCATATAAAAGCTAAGTACCAAAAAAGTGCGCTTGCAAAACAGCTACCCTATTGTTTGAGCGACCCCATATATGTGGGTAAAAGCGTTGCATGTACAGGGAGCGAAAAGGCATTTATTCGCTGTAACTTAGCAAAGGTTGCCCATGCTAAAAGTCTGGCTGAAGCTCGCCATGTAGTGGTGATGACGGAACTGCCAGGACTGGCAAATGTAAGGCATGGCATTATGTCGTTAAACTCATCACATGAATTCGAGCTATTTGTGCATGAGCTGATGCACTTTTCTTATTTCGAGGATGAGTATCCAATTCCACAGGAAAAAGCCAAGTGGCTTTGTGCAGCGCCGGGCTTGAAAGCACCTAATTTATATGTTGGTGAGCACCCGCCACAAGACTGGTACCCTAGCAAAACTTGCATGCATGGCAAGCTACCTTCCTATAAACCAAGCCACACGCTGTCAAAGATGGAATATCATGCAATTAACTTGTCAAACCAATATTTAGGTTTATGGTTAAAGGCACTAGAACAGAGCTTGATGGCGCCAAGTGATTTTCAAGTTTATCATCACAAACTTGTCAACGCTTATCCAGCTTTGGTTAAATGAGCGCTCAAATTATGAATGGAGTCTGAATTGTTTGTTAATTTTGTCTAGAATTTCAACAGCCAGTATGTGAAACCCTAGACAAGTCAAACACTAATAAAGTATAACTGGTAGACGTTATGTGTGATAAAAATGCACGTAAAAAATAAACAGAACACGATCGCCATAACTTAATCATAACGTGCATTTAATAGTGATGAACGGCATCGAAGATATAAGGCTTCTTTATGACTTTGCTTTGGATACCATTGATATCCTTGTTAGGTAGTTTACTCTCTTCATTTACAGGTAAGCTGTCTCGCAATCAGTCTACTGCAATCACCTTGATTGCTCCTACTGTGGCCCTTTTACTGGCCATTGATTTAGCTCCCGCAGTGTTTGCTGGGGAAGCTGTTCGTGCAACACTAGATTGGGTGCCAATACTCGATCTGGATGTGTCTTTCCGTTTAGATGGTCTGGCACTTTTATTCGTATTTATGATCTTGGGAATTGGCATACTTGTTATTTTTTATGCACGTTATTACCTAAGTGAAAATGACTCAATGCCTAAGCTGTATGCATACCTGATGTTATTCATGACGGCAATGCTTGGTATTGTAATGTCTAACAATGTACTGCAACTATGGGTGTTCTGGGAACTGACCAGTATTAGCTCTTTTCTGTTGATCAGTTATTGGTGGCATAAATCAGAAGCGCGTAAAGGCGCTAAAATGGCATTAGCGATCACCGGTGGCGGTGGTTTGGCGTTATTAGCGGGTTTGTTATTACTCGGCAATATTGTTGGCAGCTATGACTTGGACATCATCCTTGCAAGTCGTGAATTAATTCAATCGCATGATTTATATGAAGTAGCATTGGTACTTGTGTTACTCGGCGCTTTTACTAAGTCAGCGCAATTTCCTTTCCATTTCTGGTTGCCACATGCAATGGCTGCACCAACGCCAGTCAGTGCCTACTTGCATTCGGCGACAATGGTTAAGGCGGGTATTTTCTTACTTGCACGCTTTTATCCGGCATTGGCTGGTACCGAAATTTGGTTCATCCTGGTTGGCTTAACAGGCCTTGTGACGCTCCTTGTGGGGGCTTATATCGCATTGTTCAAGCACGACTTAAAGGGGTTGCTAGCCTTTTCTACTATCAGTCACCTTGGTTTAATTACGTTGTTACTTGGTCTAGATACTGAGTTGGCAACAGTTGCCGCGATCTTCCACATTATTAACCATGCAACCTTTAAAGCTTCGCTATTTATGGCCACAGGGATAATTGATCATGAGACGGGCACAAGAGACATGCGTAAACTCAACGGAATGTGGCGTTTTATGCCTTATACTGCGACCTTGGCTATGGTTGCTGCGGCCTCTATGGCGGGGGTACCGTTATTAAACGGCTTCCTATCCAAAGAAATGTTTTTTGCTGAGACCCTTCACCAGCAATTACTTGGTTCGATGTCATGGCTTATCCCCATTTTGGCGACCATCGCAGCGGCCTTTTCAGTTGCTTACTCGGCAAGATTTATTCACGATGTTTTCTTTAATGGCGATCCGATTGACTTACCTAAAGAGCCTCATGAAGCGCCACGTTACATGCGAGTGCCAATTGAGATTTTAGTTGCGCTATGTTTGATAGTGGGCATGTTTCCAAACTTTGTCGTGGATGGTATTTTAAGGTTGGCTTCAGGTGCGGTATTGGGAGGAGAGCCACCTGAATTCTATATTGCGATTTGGCATGGTCTTAACTTACCTTTGTTGATGAGTGCGATTGCTGTTTGTGGTGGTCTACTTATTTACACGCAGCGGAAATATTTGTTCCAGTTCCAAGCTTCTTTACCGCCGATTAATGCGAAGAAAGGCTTTGAAAAAACCATGCATTCAGTGGTCGTTTGGAGCCAAAATAAAATCAGTGCTATTGAAAACGGGTCTTTGCAACGTTATTTGATGCTTATGCTATTGGTGGTTCTGTTGAGCGCCGGCTGGCCACTGTTTGAAATGAGCCAACTTGTTGGTCAAAATCAGCTCACTCCAGTTGATATTCACAATGGTATTGGTGCCGGTTTATTAATGATTGGTGCGATCGGCACGGTAATTTGGCATCGTACGCGAATGGTGGCATTACTCATGATTTCTGTGGTCGGTTTGATGGTGTCAGTGGCATTTACGCGCTTTTCTGCGCCAGACCTTGCTCTCACGCAACTTACCGTAGAAGTGGTTACCATTATACTGTTAATGCTGGCATTGTTCTTCCTGCCTCAAAAGACCCCCAAAGAGTCAAGTTCTATTCGTACTTTAAGAGACTTAGGTATTGCGTCAGCAATCGGTGTGATTGTAGGCAGTATTTGTTATGCATTAATAACACGTCCATTGACCTCTATTTCGGATTTCTTTGTTGCAAATGCCAAGACTGGTGGGGGTGGCACCAATGTAGTTAACGTTATTTTGGTTGACTTCCGTGGCTTTGACACACTGGGTGAGATCGTTGTATTGGGTATTGCCGCCTTGGGTATTTACAAACTGATAATTCACTTGCCGTTGTTTATGCCAGGTAGTGATTCTGAAGGTAGACCTTGGGCGAAAGAGCGTTATCCACTGTTGCTAGCGTCTATTTCACAAAGCTTATTGCCGCTTGCTTTATTAGTGTCCTTTTACATCTTCCTGCGCGGACATAATTTACCAGGCGGAGGCTTTATTGCTGGCCTAGTAACGGCGATTGCGTTTATTTTGCAATATATTGCTCATGGTTCTAATTGGATAGCGGAGCGCTTTACGCTGAACTATCGTAAAATTATTGCTTCCGGTATCGCGATTGCGATGCTTTCAGGGCTAGGTAGTTGGGCCTTTGGTCGACCATTCCTAACAACGTGGTTTGATTATTTTGACATTCCTTTGATTGGCGAAATAGAACTCGCTAGTGCCTTAGTATTTGATTTAGGTGTATACATTACGGTCGTTGGCGCGACACTGATGATCTTGGCTAGTTTAGGTAAGGTCACAGCAAATACATCGAAAGAAGAGGTGAACATTTAATGGAGCTTTTGTATTCTTCATGCGTAGGTTTACTTGTGGCCTGCGGTGTATTTATGATTTTGCGCGCTAGGACTTTTCCTGTCGTGCTCGGGTTAACGATGCTTTCTTACGCTGTAAACTTGTTTCTGTTTGCGTCAGGCCGGTTATCAATGAACCAAGCCGCCGTTTTAGGTTACAGCGAAAGTTACGCAGACCCACTCCCTCAAGCGCTGGTTTTAACTGCAATTGTAATAGGTTTTGCAATGACGGCATTTGTCGTGATCCTCGCAATTCGAGGTCGTGCAGACTTGGGGAACGACCATGTTAATGGCACCGTACCTGATAAGCCAAAAGCAGTTTCTCGACAAGTAAAGGAGCAGGGTAAAGCATGAGTCAACATTTAACATCTTTACCTGTCTTATTACCAATGCTGGCGGCAATCCTCATGTTAATGCCGCCTTGTGGGAAAAATCTCCAGATAAGGCGTTATGTTTCAGTTATTATGGGGCTTGTCAGCACAGTTGCATCAGTGAGCTTGCTGGCATATGTTAAAACCCATGGTACGCAAGTGTATGCAATAGGTGATTGGTCTGCACCATTTGGTATTGTACTTGTTGCTGATCCGTTATCGACATTGTTGGTTTCTCTTACTTCCTTTTTGGGCTTTGTTTGTGCGCTTTATAGCTGTGCAGGCGACGATGAACAGGGAAGCTTTTTCCACCCGTTGCTACATTTCCTAATTTTAGGCGTAAATGGCGCATTTTTGACGGGCGATGCTTTTAACTTATTTGTGTTCTTTGAAGTATTGCTTATCGCGTCATATTCGTTGCTTATGCATGGTGGAGATAAGCGTAATACTCGCGCAGCACTACAATATGTCATTTTAAATCTCGTTGGTTCTTCCGTGTTCTTAATTGCTTTAGGTATCTTGTACGGTACGCTAGGCACGCTAAATATGGCGGATATGGCAACGAGAGTGATGGAGCTGCAGGGGGATGATGTCTATCTTGCCAAAATTGGTGGCTTATTGTTGCTTGTTGTCTTTGCATTAAAAGGCGCGTTGTTACCGCTTCATTTGTGGTTACCCAACACATATTCAACCGCAATGCCGGTCGTTGCTGCTTTGTTTGCCATCATGACTAAAGTAGGCGTGTATTCGATGATGCGCGTGTATACTTTAATTTTTGGAGAGCAAGCTGGTGAGCTAAGCCATATGGCTCAGCATTGGCTTTGGTGGTTGGCAATTGCGACCATCGTAATGGGAGCGATTGGTGTGCTAGCTAGCCAAGATTTAAGGAAGATGGTAGCGAATTTAGTGGTTGTCTCCGTGGGCACTTTGGTTGCATTGGTAGCAGCTCAAACCATCGACAGTAGCGCAGCTGCGATATACTATTTAGTGCATTCGACACTGGTGTCTGCGGCTTTATTCCTGATTGCAGACTTAGTGAGCAGACAACGAGGCAAAGTAGCGGATCGCATTACAGCAGGTCGTCCTGTCGCACAACCTTTGTTTTTAGGTGGCGCGTTCATTTTTGCTGCGGTCACTGTTATTGGCATGCCGCCGCTATCTGGCTTCGTTGGTAAGGTGTGGATTTTAAAATCGACACTTGAGTCAGCGCATGGGCATTGGTTTTGGCCAATTTATCTGATCGCGAGCTTAGCAGTCTTGGTGTCTGTGTCAAAAGCAGGTAGTACTGTGTTTTGGCATCATACTGGCAAAGGGGAAGCAAATACTGAAGAAAAAGCGCACCTTGTACAAGTTGTTGCTGTGCTCATGCTTGTTGCTGCGTCACCTTTGATGGTTATTTTTGCAGGCCCAATGTCTGATTATGCCCAATTTGCTGCAGTTGAGTTACATAACTTTTACGGCCTTATTCAACATGTATTAGGAGGCAAGTAAATGAGATTAGAAGCTAAATATAGATGGCTACCAACGCCATTTAGAAGTCTCCTACTATTTTTGGTGTGGCTGCTTCTAAATAACACAGTTGCACTGGGACATATTATTCTTGGTCTAGTCTTAGCAATCGTGATCCCACTGATCACACACCCTTTTAGAACCAAGCAACCTCTTGTTGTTAGGCCTTTTAGAGCTATAAAGCATTTAATGTTGGTGTTATACGATATTTTGACTGCCAACATTGAAGTTGCGATAAAAATACTCGGCCCGACTAAAAAGCTAAAACCCGGATTTGTAAAAGTACCATTGGATCTACAAGAGGCTATGCCTATCACTATTTTGGCTAGCACTGTGTCGTTGACACCGGGTACCGTGAGTGCGGAAGTTTATCCGTGGCCAGAGACACTAGAAGATGAAAATGAAGCATGTCAGAAATTTTTATTAATCCATGTTTTGGACCTAGATAATGAGGAAGCATTGATCGCGACAATCAAATCACGTTACGAAGCGCCATTGAAGGAGATCTTTGAATGTTAGATACGATCATCTTAATTGTATTTGCCATGATTGGTTTAGCATTATTGCTGAACTTGTGGCGTTTAGTTGTTGGTCCATCAGTGCCTGATAGAATTTTGGCGTTGGACACAATGTATATCAACACTATTGCGTTGATAATTTTATACGGTATGAGTATGGGGACTTCCCTATATTTTGAAGCGGCACTACTGATAGCGTTACTGGGCTTTGTAAGTACCGTTGCTGTTTGTAAATACCTGCTTCGCGGCGATATTATCGAGTAAGGGCAAATGATGGATATTGTAATTTCAATTTTGCTTTTGATGGGCGGCGCGCTTGTTTTAGTTGGCTCAATCGGTTTGGTAAAAATGCCTGATTTCTTTATGCGATTACATGGGCCAACAAAAGCAACGACGTTGGGTATGGCGTGCTTGCTATTCGCCGCAATGGCTTACTTTAGTCAATATGGTGATGGGTTTACTCTAAAAGAGATTCTGATATCTCTATTTTTACTCATCACCGCGCCGATTAGTGGCTATATGCTAATTAAGTCAGCCATTCACCACCGGATAGATTCTACCGAGAAAACTACCGGCAAAGACAATATAGAAGAAGATTAAAAACTTCGTAAAAAGCTCGACATTAAGTCGAGCTTTTTTTTGGGACTAACGCTACTTGTCATGTAACCCTTCACTCGTTAATTTTGTTCTTGCGAATTATCTTTTCATGAATTAAGTTTAAAAAATTCATAAATTTAAAATATGCAAAATATAATATTTTAGAATTTATAAGATTGGAAATACGCAATAAGCCTGAATGATAAACTCATTGCACAGTAGGAAACTCAGAAAAAAATAAGGTCGTATATGCAGCAGATGTCTATTAAAAGAAAGCTGATGTTATTTGTCACTGCGTTAGTTGTGGCTATTATTGTGATCCTAGTGATGACGACTTGGCTTCACTTGCAAGAAGAGAATGAAAAACAAAGTGAGCAGGTACAAGCGCTGGTCTTAAAAGAAATCCGAGCGGGGTTGATTGCAAGAGGACAATTTTATAGTCAGCAAATATCGGGCTATCTAAACGAGGCATATCGAATTCCAAATTCTCTAGCAGGTGCAATCGAAGCAACTTTAAACAGCCCATTAGAACGTTCTGGAGTAGAATCGTTGTTGCGCGGCGCAATAAACAAGAATAACAATGTATCTTCAATTTATAGCCATTTTGAAAACAATGCTTATGATCGAAAAGATAGTCAGTTCACCGATGGTGCTTCGCACTCTGTCCCAGGAGCGGGCTCATTAGAGCTTTATTTTACGCGTGAAAGCAGTGGTGTTGTTCAACACCAAATAGAATCCGCAGACGCAAAGTATAGCGATACACGTAACGAGTTTGGGATACGTGAATCAGAGTGGTACTTGTGTGCTAGAGATAACAACATCCCCTGTATGATGGAACCATATGTCTATGAAATCTCGCCGGGTAATAGCATGTTGATGACGTCACTGACAGTACCGATTCAAGACAGAAATCAATTTAAAGGGCTCATTGGTGTTGATGTTAATCTACCTGAGTTACAAAAACTGGTTGAAGAGTTATCGAACTCTTTATATGAAGGCGAAGCGCAAGTATCTCTGCTAAGTGAAATGGGGCTGATCGCCGGTGCGAGTCATCATGCAGGCGCTTTAGGTAGACCTTTGTCTGAGGTAGTGAATCAAAGCCTAGCGCAAAATCTACAAACGTTGCATAAAGGCAATGGTTATACTGAAGTAGGCGATGACATAGTGACTTCGGTGCCAGTCGATATTGAATTAGCGGGTGTAACCTGGTCATTGGTGATTCAAGTACCAAAAGAAAAAGTCATGGCGTCGGCTTATACAATCAGTGCGCAACTCTATGAGTCTGCAAATGACTTAGGTGTTTGGATGACAATTTTAGGCCTCATCGTCGTGGCAGTGGCAATTGGGTTTAGCCTGTTTTTAATCAATACGATTACGGGCCCGCTTTCTTATATTGAATCGAGAGTTGACAACTTGGCATCCAGTGAAGGTGATCTAACCCATCAATTAGAAGTGAGTCATCATGCTGAATTGATCTCGTTGGCGGCTGGTTTTAATCGCTTCACCAATAAATTACGGGGTATGATTGAAGACCTTAAAGCATTGGCTCACCAATCATATCAGCAATCTCATGTGACGACAGAAGCTGCAATTAATATCAAAAATAAGGTGTCTAACCAACACATTGAAATAGATAATGTAGTAACGGCGATTAATGAGTTAAGTGCGACTGCGAGTGAGGTGGCAAGAGCATCTGAACAGGCTGCTAGCACAACAGACAGTGCCGTAAGGACAGTACAAAGTTGTGAGCAAGATATTGTTCTTACAACTCAAACTGTTGATGAAATAGCAGAACAAGTTTCAGTCGCGCAAGATGCCTTTCAACGCGTGGCTGAGAGAAGCGGGGATATATCAAAAATATTGGATGTGATCCGTTCGATAGCGGAGCAGACTAACTTGCTGGCACTCAACGCAGCGATAGAAGCTGCTAGGGCCGGTGAACAAGGTCGAGGTTTTGCCGTGGTGGCTGACGAAGTGAGGTCACTGGCATCGAAAACACAGGCTTCGACAGATGATATCAGTACTTTAATAGAAAACTTGCAAAATGAGATCCATGGCTCTGAAGAAATTATTGAAAAAACAGTCGGTAAAGGCCATAGCGCGACGACTTTGTGCCAAAAGGCTGCTACGTCAATGAGCTCTCTGGTATCTGAGTTATCTAACATATCGCATGAAGTGACCCAGATAGCAACATCAGCAGAAGAACAAAGCATGGTCACGGAAGAAGTGAACATGAATATGACCGGTATTGCGGATGCGGCAAAAGAGCTAGCTGGTTACGCAGACGAGGTTGAGCAAGCTGCAAGCACCATGACTCAGCTTATGGAGCAAAAGCATCAACAACTTAACTTTCTGAAAACTTAGAGATGTTTTGAGGGTTGTATAAGTAATTAAACTGCACTGGCATTATAACACTGGGTTAGCTAGAATAACTGTAAATATATACAGTTAACAAGTGATATGAAGCTTTACATTGCAGAAAAACCTTCTTTAGGCAGGGCGATAGCTGAAGTGCTGCCTAAACCACATAAAAAGCAAGACGGATTCATTGAAGTTGGCAATGGGGATTGTGTGACTTGGTGTATCGGACACCTTTTAGAGCAAGCTGAACCAGAAGATTACGATCCTCGATATAAAAAATGGGCGACCCAAGACCTTCCAATTGTCCCATCTGAGTGGAAGTTTAAAGCTAAGCCAAAAACCAAAAAGCAACTTGCAACTGTAAAGCGCTTAATCAAAAGCGCGGGTGTGGTGGTACATGCAGGGGATCCAGATAGGGAAGGGCAATTACTTGTTGATGAAGTGATTCAAGAGGCAAAACTCTCTAAAGCTAAAAAGTCCACTATAGAACGTGTACTCATCAGCGATCTTAATCCAAATGCTGTTAGAAAGGCACTGCAGAAGTCTAAATCCAATACAGAGTTTATGGCATTAAGTATCTCTGCGTTGGCGAGGGCCCGCGCAGATTGGTTATATGGTATGAATTTGACCAGGGCGTTCACACTGGCAGGACAAAAAGCGGGTGTGCAAGGTGTGTTGTCTATTGGCCGAGTGCAGACTCCTGTATTAGGGCTCGTGGTGCGTCGCGATGAGGAAATTGCCAATTTTGTTTCAAAGCCTTTTTATGAAGTTAAGGCAAATATATCAAAGGAAAGTGGCGAACAATTTGAAGCGAAGTGGCAACCCAGTGAAGCCTGTCTACCCTACATGGATGAAGAAGGCCGTGTACTCGTTAAAGGGCTTGCTGAGAATGTAGCTCGAAGAATTACGAATCAGCCAGCCGAATTAACAAAACTAGATAAGGTGCCCAAGAAACAAAACCCACCTTTGCCATACAATCTATCAGCGTTACAGATCGATGCAAACAAACGTTTCTCTATGTCTGCTAAGCAAGTATTAGATATTTGTCAGGCTTTGTACGAAAAACACAAATTGATCACTTACCCAAGGTCAGACAACCGATATTTACCGAATGATCACTACTCAGAGCGTAAAGATGTGCTGGCAGCAGTGGTTAATAACAATGGGTGCGAAGAGAAATTAGTCTCAGGCGCGAACACTTCTTTAAAGAGTAAATGCTGGAATGACAAAAAAGTCGAAGCACACCATGCCATTATTCCGACTAAAAAGTGTTTAACGTCAGCACAATTAGGCCATCAGGAATTACAAGTCTATGGCCTTATTTGTACACAATACCTTGCGCAATTTTATCCCGCTTACGAGTATTCACAAACTAAAGCCTATTTGACGATTGCCGGTGGCCACTTTATTGCTAAAGCAGATACCGTCATTAACAAGGGGTTTAAAGTTTTATATAAGAGTAAAAAAGCAGACTCAGAGCTCAAAACACAGCTACCAATGTTAGAAGTCGGAGAACCATTACATTGCAATGAAGGTGTTGTTAATGAGAAAAATACTCAGCCGCCCAGCCACTTTACTGAAGCTACACTCCTGAGCGCGATGACTGGTATTGCTCGCTATGTAAAAGACAAAGATGTCAAAAAAGTGCTTAAAGAAACAGACGGCTTGGGTACTGAAGCAACTAGGGCGGGTATAATCGAGTTACTCTTTAAAAGAGGTTTTTTACAACGAGAAGGCAAATCGATCAAATCTACTCAATTAGGTTGTGGGTTGATTAATACGATCCCTGTTCATTTATCTTTGCCAGATAGAACTGCTTTATGGGAATCTCAGCTTACTAATATTGCTCAAAAGTCGGCTTCTTATTCGCAGTTTATGACACCACTTGAGTCGGAACTTTCAGATTTAGTTAGCTTGTCTCAATCTATAAATACAAATGCCCTTAAAGGTGTGCAGGCACCCAACCCGTTTAAGAAACGGGGGGGCGGAAAAGGGCGCCGCAAGACTACCCGACACAAAACTAAAGCAAAGAGTTGAGAACTATTGGCTTGTAAAGTGTAAACCTGACACTATATAGCAATAAGAATTGAAATAAAGAATGCTCAGTTATGGAAAATAAAATCACGTTAACACCAGAAAATATTCAACAAGTTCTC
The DNA here is from genome assembly GCF_021530565.1 of Pseudoalteromonas sp. SMS1. Taxonomy (GTDB): domain Bacteria; phylum Pseudomonadota; class Gammaproteobacteria; order Enterobacterales; family Alteromonadaceae; genus Pseudoalteromonas. The sequence goes on along the minus strand of NZ_JAKGBI010000007.1, from coordinate 1,188 downwards.
GCTTCTTCAAGTGCTGAACATCTTGTGCTTTTAAGTTTTTATAGTACGCAGCACCCTGATTGTGTTGCTCAAGCCGCGATTCTGGATGAACTGGCGACGCAGTATAGTTCGAGTATCACAATTGCGACATTGGACTGTGATCTACAACAGGCTTTGGCTGGGCAGTTAGCTCAGCAAGTTGGTCTTCAAGCGTTACCAACCGTGGTGGTACTAAAAGGCGGTGCACCTGTTGATGTGCTTGCTGGCCCAAAAAGCAAAGAAGAAATTACTCAAGTATTGACTGAGCATCTCCCTTCACCAGAATTAATTCTATTGGAACAAGCAAAGCAAGCTCTAGTGAATGGCGATTTGAACAGTGCATACTCACATGCTAAGCAGGCCTATGATGTTGCTAAGGGTAACCCAAGAGTTAACTTAGTTTTTGCTGACATCTGTATTCAAATTCAGAAAATTGATGACGCAGAAGCGTTATTGTCAACGATCCCTGAAGATCAGCAAGATGCGTATTTTAATAATCTACAGACTAAGCTCTCACAAGCTAAAGAAGCCCAAGACTCTCCAGAAGTGAAGAGACTAACTCAAGCGGTTGCAGAAGCGCCAGAGGATCTAGCGTTAATGTGCCAGTTAGCACAAGCACAAGTAGAAGCGGGTAAAAAAGAAGATGCATTAGCGTCTTTGTTTAAAGTATTAAGTAAAGACCTATCTTTTGGTGAAGCGAAGAAAGGGTTTCTAGATATTATTGCTTCATTACCAGAGGGCGATGGCATTGCAGCTACGTATCGTCGTAAACTATATAGCCTACTCTACTAGTAATAATAAGTTCTCAGCACAATAGAAATTGTGCTGAGAAAATGTTTGCAAGATCTCAGATTTGTACAATACTTAAGGTCCTTTTCGGAAAAATGTGTCATTTTGGTTAAATTATAATGACATCAGGTGTGGTTTTAGGCTGTTTTGATGGTAATTTGTTCGAAATGGTTATTTTTATAAGTTTTTTCAAAAAACACTTGATCATATTTTGGATCTCCCTATAATGCGCACCCACTGACACGGCGGGATGCAGCGAAAAACGCAAACCAAAGTGAAGGTCAAAGTTAAATTGAAAGGTTGATTTAAAAAATTAAATTTTCTAGTTGACTTTAAAAGTGAAGCGGTTAATATGGCGCTCCACTTCGCAGCAAAGCGCTG
>NZ_JAKGBI010000061.1 GCF_021530565.1 Pseudoalteromonas sp. SMS1 | reverse complement strand
CCTACAATTGCCTATTTTGTTGAGTGTTACTCTATTTATTAACCAACAAACGCAGGTAATGACTTTATGTCACTTGTTTTTTAAAATGTGTCTGTCCCATTGGTTCTCTTAATTGCTTTGGCTCTAGCTGTGTTTACACCATTTATGGAAAGTGTGGTAGGTGCCTATATTGTAGGTTCCTTTATGGTGCTGATCAGTCTCACCTATACATTAATGTTGTTGCATAGCCTGTTTGATTTACTCTTTTTTATCCAGTTAAAAAAGAGTTCAATGCAGACAACTTAACTTAAGATGGGGTAGGCATAAATTTATAACTTAAGATGGGACAGGCACAAATTTATTGCATTTTTTAAAAAATGTGCCTGTCCTATTGTTTTTTAATGTATTTATAAATGGATGTTTGAAACCTACAATTGCCTATTTTGTTGAGTGTTACTCTATTTATTAACCAACAAACGCAGGTAAAGACTTTATGTCACTTGTTTTTTAAAATGTGTCTGTCCTATTGTTTCTCAGGGAATGGGCTATTTGGATCCGCTAACCAATACATTTAAAGCAGCTCCATTGAATAAAACTATGCCAGTTGACCATATCTTTCCTGTGAAAGATATTCAGAGCCTGCCAAGATTCAATAAGCTGACAATGGAGCAGCAAATATCAATAATTCACGATAGAATTGAAGTTGGTAACTTCCAACCATTACCAAAGTCTCTGAATTAATCCAAAGGATCAAAGACAGACTGGTCATTTTATAAAGGCAATGACTTAGATCCTATATACCAACAGAATTTAGTTGAGACTCAAGCTGAAATTAGGAAAGGGATTCAGCGACATATTAACCAGCTATATAAACAAAATAACGGTGGAAACTAAGTATGGAATTGTCGTATCCGTATGTATGTAATAGCCAATCTGAAATTCCAATGGAAGCATTAGATCACTTGGATAAACAGATAATAGATAGAGTTGGTGGGAGCTTTTCTACAATGTTTCCTCAATTCGCTCAGGTATTTAGAAAGACTAGTCAAGTGATTGAAAAGGATTGGGAGGCACCCAAACTAGTTTTAAAAAAGGGAACGCGGGAATGGCTATCATTCGTAGTCGTTCAAACTGATAGTAGTAATTTATTCTTTAGTCTTCAGCCTGATTTTATGGATAAAGAAGGAGAGTTATTCGATGAAGATTATATTATGCTGCCAGAAAGTTGGAGAGAGATTTATCGGTGGTTTAATTCATTTTGTCTAACAGATAAAAGTTACTGTTTGATGGATTGGTGGAATACTCCATTCCGTTATGAAGCCAGATTGAGTCTCAATGAATACGAGAAAGGTAGTAAAGTTTCTAGAGCACAGACTGATAAATTTGCAGAAACGATAGGCTGTAAAAGAGAAATGCTTCGTTGTTGGCTACTCACAGAAAATGAAGATGCGCTGTTTATAAATGAAGAAGCGTGTGACGGAAAGGTTTTTCACGTAAAGGGCAAACAGCTAAATATTATAACGGAGATTATTGACCCTAAGGATAAACTTGATGAGTACTTTGCGCATTATCTATCTGGGATGAACCCCGAGAGCTTCTGCTGGTAATGTACTTTTTTGATGTTGATGGATAATTTTTAATAGAGCGACTCAAAAAACTGGCAATGACTAGTTCCAGACAGCATTAATATGAGAAGTGCTGCTGATCTTCAAGGTGTAGAAAGCAACTTAAGATGGGACAGGCACAAATTTATTGCTTAAACTAGGTTCTTTGGCTACTGTTTAAATATCCAGTTAAAATGGGTTTTGAAAAGGCATGACAAGAGCAAGGAAAGCATTGATAGATTTGTCCTCGACCTCTTATTATCACTTAATAGCACGGTGTGTACGCCGTGCTTTTTTGTGTGGAGATGAC
>NZ_JAKGBI010000060.1 GCF_021530565.1 Pseudoalteromonas sp. SMS1 | reverse complement strand
ATCCCATGCCGAACTCAGTAGTGAAACGAAATAGCGCCGATGATAGTGTGGGGTTTCCCATGTGAAAGTAGGACATCGCCAAGCGCCAAATAAAAGAAAGCCCGATTCGAAAGAGTCGGGCTTTTTTGCGTCTAAGTCTCTCGACAACAGCTAAACGAGCTCAATTCACCTTGCGCAAAAGAAGCGTGCTCACTGTGTTCGCTGTCGCTAACCTTTTGCACTAGGAAAGTGAATAGTTTCACTTTCTACCGACTGAACGCGAGGCCTCTGGCCGTCGGCCGGACCATTGCCAAGCGCCAAATAAAAGAAAGCCCGATCCGAAAGAGTCGGGCTTTTTTTCGTCTAAGTCCCTCGGCAACAGCTAAACCAGCGCATTTCACCTTGCTGGAAAAGAGCGTGCTCACTGTGTTCGCTGTCGCTAACCTTTTGCATGAAACTTGCGAATGATGGGGATCCACCATCGAACAAGCATCTTATTCATTGGCCTAAATAGAATTGGGAAATACGCCACTATGTCAGGTTTGTTACCATCTCTTTCAAAACCAGTTGAAGAAAACCATGTACCATAGATATATCGATTGGTTTTTATTGAAGTCCTGTACGTGCAGTTAAATTCTGCGTAAGTGGAGGAAGGTACTGTATGAGTCTCAAACTCCTTCAAGCTATCTCGGTTGGCTGTTTCAACACCTAAAACATCCAGGAATTCGTCCTGTTTTCCATTTTCTATTGGAAAATAAGCTGAAAGCAAAGAAGCATGGTAATAGGGCATGGTTGGCCGTTATTAAGTTGAATAAGCTTCTTATAGTCTTTTGAGGCAACATACTCTTTCCAAAATTTGGGGCCGTCACTTCCAAAACTTTCATACTCAAAGCTTTTACTTTTACCTATTAAATTGAATTCTGGTACCTGAATTATTTTGTAGTTCATGCTTTCACCTACTTGATTGTCTTTGGGAGCGACAACTCGCTTATATGAAGAAAGCGAATTACCTTCAACACGCGCCTTACTCGGATTTATTCCATGTACATTCCTAAATGCGCGAGCAAAAGCATTGGGGGATTTGTAACCAAATTTGAGTGCAATATCGACAATACTGTCACTTGTATTCAATAACTCAGCGGCAGCTAAGGTTAGTTTTCGTTTTCTGATGTATTCAGCACAGGTAATTTTAAAATTAGCAAAGAACATGCGGTGGAAGTGATACTTAGAGCAGTATGCTGCATTGGCTACATCCTCAATACTAAGATCGCTATCTAAGTGAGTTTCTATGTAATCTATTGCCCAATTCATTCGTTGTGACCAAGTCATTACTCAAGCCTCCTCTAGAGTCGGTATGATATTTAATCACTTAAGTATTTGTCTCACCTTTTCTTGCTATTTTTTGTTGTCATCGTATAGCAAGGGCTAAGGCATTGCGCTAAAGCCCTTTAGTAAATAAACGCGAGTCTTATTGCTATATCTTCCTCACTTAAGGTGGGGGGGTCTGAATGTCCGAAACTAACATATCTGTGGTATTCGGAGCTTACTGCCCCCTTGGAACTGAATTTGTTACAGGTGTTAAGGTTGATTCAAACTCGTTTACTTATTTAAATCTAGAGCAAATTGAAACTCACTGCTTAGCTTTGTTAAAGTGAATAAGTTCACTGTGCTGATAGTCATGAATGCTGTACCACTATTTGCTAATTTGTCGTTTCAGTCATTCGCCTTATTCAATATGGGATAAACTTGGCATGTTGATATGCAGTTCCTGATAAGTCTTACTGGTTAGGCGAAGCACCTAAGTACTGAGATACTTTGATGTTAGGTTTGCCATTTTACCCACGTATGAGCGTGAATTGATTGAGAGCGAGAAAAATATAGAAGCCTATGAATATTGCATGGCCCCTCCAATGGAATGCTTGACTGATTTCAGCATTAAGCCAACTATCCTTGATAGTCAGATAGTCAGATAGTCAGATAGTCAGATAGTCAGATAGTCAGATAGTCAGATAGTCAGATAGTCAGATAGTCAGATAGTCAGATAGTCAGAT
>NZ_JAKGBI010000059.1 GCF_021530565.1 Pseudoalteromonas sp. SMS1 | reverse complement strand
CAATGGTGCTGGGTACAATGATGCTTTTGTAAGTCATAGAGCATTTGATGATTACAGTTCACTTGTATTAGCTCGAACAGGCTTGGAGGAAAATTTTGGGAGTGCATGGTCAAGCAGTGCAACGGGTAGAGGGTTAAACCTTGCATTTATGCATGCCCAAAGTGAATCAATACGAAATACATTGAGTACGCCAATAACTGAATCAGCAGCTTATATATCAGGAAATAGACGTGGCTATGTTAATGCTTCGATAGGGCGTGAAGGTATTCTAGCGAGCTATCGATACCAAAAAGCATCAATGTCTCAATTTATAGCGCAGAATCAAGCTCAGTATGATTATGAGCAAGCCAACCCAATGGGAGGCTGGGGTGACGTTGTTTGGGGGATGGGCCAAGGTTTTATTGATAGTGTTTATCAAGATGTGCAATTCCTAGGCACATCTGTAGCAGCTTTTAGTCCTATTGTGCAGGGCGTTAGTCATCTCAGTGGGCGCGGGACTTTAAATCCGTTTGATTTGCAATACCACTCATTACTTGATACTCCAAAAAGTCGAATGCAGGCAGCTGGTCGCTTTATGGGAAAAAGTGCTAGTGCTGTAGTTGCTCCTGGCGGAGTTGCACTAAAAGGTGCTAGACGGCCAGATGAAGTCATTGTTTATTATCACGGCTCTAGAGCGGATAAGGTTGATGATATTCGAAAAGAAGGTGTAAATCTTGTGTATTCTAAGAGCGACAATGATTTTGGGCGTGGTTTTTACATGACAACTTCTCGTAGAGATGCATTTGAATCGGCGGAAATGATGGGCCAAAATCAGCCAAAAGCACTCGTTCGATTTGAAGTACCCAAGAAAGAAATAACGCGACTTAACAACTTAAAGTTTTCGGGTGCCACTGACGAGTGGCAGGACTTTGTAAAGTTCAATAAACCTAAACATGTGAAATTGAGTTATGTTCCTCCTACAGAATGGTTACCCACAGAGGCTGTTGCAGATATTATCACAGGGCCCTTGTTTCGAGGTTCGAGGGTAGATGGTTCACTAAGACATTGGGTGCACAGAGCAGATCAGACTAGTATTCATACGGATAAAGCAGTGTCAGTATTTAACCGTTATATGGTGAGATAACATAAATAGTTGGGTTGTAAAGTCTACCATTTACAACCCAATAAAAAGTAGATAAATATGGTAAATTTCGATAGTAATTTATTAAAAGAGCTTTCAGTTTTAGTTTATTTTGATTATATCAAACCAGTAGATTGTGTCAGTTGGTGTGACAGTATGATATTGGAAGGAGGTGTATCGGAAGACTGGATTTTTGAACTATCCCTTTTAAAGACTAACATAGAGGTCGCGACTCGGTTGATGAAAGAAGTAAATTCTAGGGGGGAAGACTTTTTACTCTCAGAATTGAGTGACACAGGGAGCTATTATGTTGCTATTTTATACTTAAAATATAGTTCAGATGAGATATCGTGGGGCAGATTTCTGAGGATGATTTGTCAAAAAGAGGAATTGAAATGTTATTCTTGGGTAAGTTTTCCTAATCTATATCAAAATTATATGGATAGTACTTCACCAAAAGATACTGAGTTTATACAAGCACAACTTATTTATGAAATGTTTGAAGAAGATATTTTAGGTGTTAAAAGAGTTTTTTTGGTTTTGAAGAGGTTCATACAAGTCTCGTGATGGACCATATAGGTGACCTAAGCTGAGTCAAGGTGATTTGGTTTAAATAGGTTTGCATCGCATATTAAAACTCCCCAAGAATTAACTTGGTCCAAAATTGGTAATTTAGGACAGAAACAAATTTATTTGCAGAAATTTACTGCTAAAACTAGACTCTTTAAAAACTGTTTAAATACCCAGTTAAAGTCGATTTTGAAAGGCACGACAAGAGCAAAGAAAGCATTGATAGATTTGTCCTCGACTTCTTATTATCACAAAATAGCACGGTGCGTACGCCGTGCTTTTTTGTGTGGAGATGACAAATATACAGGGAAGAGCTTTGATCATAGGCGACATGGTTGATAGAGCGTTTAAAGCTGCTTAGTGATGTGTTTGTGATAGAAATTGCGGCGTATGCCATTGTGAACAATCATTATCACTTAGTTGTAAAAGTGAATCGGCAACAAGCACTCAATTGGCCGGATGAT
>NZ_JAKGBI010000058.1 GCF_021530565.1 Pseudoalteromonas sp. SMS1 | reverse complement strand
CCACCCGAAAGGGCAGCCAGACGCCGTGGTTTCACATACCACTTCAGCGGTGAATTGGAGTGGGCCGGCGTATTTACAGCTGTTGAGTCACACCTCACCGACAGGCACACATTCAGAACTATTGATTGATAATTATTCATTGAAGTTCGGCTCATCTCCCAACCATGTAACCTGGCAATCACCCAGTAAGGTCGATGTTGATGGTAGTAAGTTGACAAAAACTGCGGGAGGCAACGGCTACAATGCAGGCGCGTCGAGTGTTGAGTTTATCCAAGGTGGTGAAGGGAAAGTTGTATATGAAGTGCCTCCTGAATCAGACGTGCTAGTAGGTCTAAATGACAATGGCAATATTGGTTTGGGATATTCAGACATGGAGTTTGCTTTGCACCTCGTAAGGGGATTAGCTCATGTCTATGAAAATGGTGTAAAAAAAGCAGAACTCGATATCACCAATCAAGAGGGCACGCAATTCAGAATCCTACTGACTAATGGCAAAGCCTATTATCAAGGTCGCCAAACATCAGAGTCTGAATTTTCGACTTATTATGTTTCTGAACAAACGGTGTCTAGTTCAAGTCGTTATTACGCAGATACATCTTTGTTGAACGAAGGAGATGTCATTGAGGCTGCATATTTAAACAGTCATTTTGCTTCAATCACTTCAGGGGAAACTGAGCAACCGTCAACGATTTTCAACGAAAGTTACAGTTTTGACTTGTTGGGCAGGCAAATTGGGGTGAGTAATGAAAGGGAGCGTTATAATTCTCCCATTAAGCTAGATCGTTGGAGTGTCTACGACACCACGCCGGCTGGTGCTACAATCACCTCTATAAATGACAAGGAATATGGCCACGAAGTCACTAAATTACAAGGAGGCAAAACGAGTAATGGCTATCGTTTAAAAGGAGACAATAACCAAGAATGGAACTCGAGCCTGAGCAATATCAGCTGGGACTTCAACTATAACGAAACTTACATAGTCTACATTAATGTAAATACTAAGCTCGGCCAAAGATATCTTCAGTATAATATGGGTGATTTTGCGCCCAAACAAGTTAACAATTATATTATCCATCCCATGTCTTCTGATACCGCAAAAGGACAGTGGACTCGGATTGAACGAAACCTGCTTGAAGATTTAAAGGCGTTAGAACCAGATAATGAAATCATAAACGTCAGAGAATTCCTGATCCGTGGGTCTGGTTTGGTTGGAAATGTCTCTCTTAGCGCGCAAAAACACACTCAATATGATCTCGCAGGTAACCAATCTGCTTTTATTGATGAAGCTGGCAACGAAACCCGTTATTTCTATGATGCAAAAGGGCAGTTGAGGTTCGAAATTGATGCGGAGCGCCATGTTACGGAATACCAATATAACCGCTTTGGCCAACAAACCGCGACTTTGGCTTTTAAATCTGCCATTTCCGAAGCCGATTTAACAAATGCTGCGCACGATCTTGTTGGCGGTGTAATGAGCTCGGCTGCGCAGTCTTACCTTTCTAATTTGCATACAACACAAGCAGCCATCAAAACCCAGTCTGATTATGATAGAAGGGGACTATTGGTTGCCTCTTCAGACGAAGAGGGTTACCTCACAAAGTTTGTATATAACGGGTTTGGTGAATTACGTGCAAAATCTACAGAAGAGACCCGCTCCGAGACCTCAAAGGATCTAAGCCAGTGGCATAGATATGGTGACGTTTCCCTTGATGCTACCATTACGCCTGTATTTGATAAGGATTATGGTAAGGAAGTCATTGAACTTAGTGGCGCAGGTAGGGCAAGTGGATACCGCTTAAATCAGTGGACACTGCCTCATAGCACTTTAGCTATGACGACATTGAAATGGGATATTAATTTCAGTGAAGACTATACATTTTACGTGAGTGTGAATACGCCAAAAGGGACGCGTTACGTTACTTATCAAAGCGATATAACGACTGCAGTGCTTGACGGGGCTTATGTTCGATTGCCGCTACCGAATAGTCAGCATCAAGGTCAGTGGCGCACTATAAAAAGAGACATATTGGGGGATTTACAGTCTTTAGAGCCTGACAACACAATTCAAAAAATTAATGCATTATTAGTGCGAGGATCTGGCCGCATCGGTGATGTATCGTTGGTGAGAGAGACCCATACCGAGTTTAACTACGACAAACGTGGACTACGCACGTCAACGTCAGTATCTGCGGGCGGTTTATTACAAACACGCTCATC
>NZ_JAKGBI010000057.1 GCF_021530565.1 Pseudoalteromonas sp. SMS1 | reverse complement strand
GGCACAGGTTAGAGCGGTTGAAGCATTTGAGCCTTTAGGTGCTTAAGCTGAATCTTTTCTTTATTATTAATGTATTTATAAATGGATGTTTGAAACCTATAGTTGCCTATTTTGTTGAGTGTTACTCTATTTATTAACCAACAAACGCAGTTAAAGACTTTATGACACTTGTTTTTTAAAATGTGTCTGTCCTATTGTTTGCATTATTTGTAGCCACGGCTCCAGCATGGGTGGCTGTTGCGGCTGTTGCGGCTGTTGCGGCTGTTGCGGCTGTTGCGGCTGTTGCGGCTGTTGCGGCTGGTATGGTTGTGTCAGAAGGCTTTGACTATGCAGCTAAAGGTATCCGAAGTGGTTTTGACTCATTTATCGGATATGGAGTTGAAAATTGGGGCTGGTAAAGCCCCTTTAAGGTGAAAAATGCTTAGTAGATCAGATAATAATGAGTTGATTAATTTTTTTGGTGTATTTGCTGTTGGGCTGTTTATAGGCGGTGCTATATTAATTCGGCCCTATTTTGATAGTGTTAGATTACAGGCTTACATAAGCATATTCTTATCAATGCTGTTTCTATTTGTCATAGGAGGCTTTTACTTTAACAAGAAGTCTAAATTAGCTTTTAGCTTTTTATGCTGGCAGTGTTTACTTTCGATGACTTACTTAGCTTATTTATCATCGATTATAGTATACATTTGGGGGGAATTTGGTGGTGGTTCATTAGGATTATCTGTCCTTATTATTTCGATAGCTACAGCGTCACTCTGTGGGTTTTTAATTAGAGCGCTGGAACCAATGTCAAATTTTAGAGCTGGTATTACGAAAGGTAGGTTTAAGCCTTCTACTTTCTCCTTTGATTCATCTGTTTGGCAAAAAGATGTTTCAGAGGCAAATCCTATTCTTATATTTTTTGGGTTTAAAAAGAAAGAAGGTGATAGCTTTCAAAGTACTATTCGTAAAGGTGGTACATGGTCAGCTATTGCAGCTTCATTAGCGATTATTATGCAAACGAGTGGAAATGGAGCATTATTTGAAGTTCTTATTTTGACATTAGGTGCAGTAGCTTTTGGTTATATGTTTTCATTTAACTATATTGCAGACTTTTTTTTCTGCCTTAAAGCGGGTTTCTCGAAAGAAAAATAATATTGCAACTTAAGATGGGACAGGCACAAACTTATTGCATTTTTTAAAAAATGTGCCTGTCCTATTGCTTTTTGGGCCGTAACCCTTGGAAGGAATAAAATAAGTATGAAAGTTTTTCAATACAGACCTTTAGAGGGGGTCGGTGATGTTTATGTAGACGATAGGGGAATATCTGATGCAGAGTACAAAAAAAATAGGAATGTACTGACTTTTAGCGAAAAAGAAAAGATAGGAACTAAATGGATAGAGTTACCAGTTTATATCGATTATGTTGATGAGTTTTCAGGAGCTAAACTTGCTACGTCAGACATTCCATCTAGCTGTGATCAGTTGTTATGCTTTCGTGAGCACGCAAAGGATTTATTAGAGACATTTGTAAAACCATATGGGGAGTTTTTACCTTTAAGGTGTGAAGAGCAAAAGCTCTATGTATTGAATGTTTTTAATGTGGTTGATTGCTTGGATTTAGAAAAATCTGAAATTAGATTTAGAGAAGAATTGGATATGTCTGATCCTGAACCATCAATCAAAAAGCACGTGTTTGATGAGGGTAAAATATTAAGTAATGCTTTATTCCGTTTGCCATATAAGAACGTGACTAGGGTTTACTTTACGGAGAGCTTTATCAATGAAATTGAAAAGCACCAACTGACAGGTTTTAACTATCGAGCTGTATGGAGTAGCGAAGGGTAGTTAGAAACTTAACGACTTAAGGTAGGACAGGCACAAATTTTTTAGGTCAATCAAGAGTTATTAAATTACGAATTAAATCGTTATTTTGCAGGTGTTAACGAATTTGGTCTCAAAGTTGATGAAGACCTAGTAAATATGGCGTTACCTAGTATTAAAAAATCACACAGTGATCCATTTGGTGGTTTCCTAGACTCAACACCACACAATCCCTATGGATTAAGCCAAGCGCAGCGTTCTAAAGTGAATTATTTAGCAAGTAACCCTTTAATAAATGCTGAAACTTACAATGAATTAAGTTTTTATGAGCAACAGCATTATGAAATTGCACGTGATAAGCACATAATGTCATTAGCAGGGCCACAGTTGGTAGCTAGTAACGCTGATTTTGAGGCTAGCCAAAGGCAGTTAGCTGCAAAACAAAAAGCATATTTTGGAGGCCAGCGCTGGGATCAGAGAGCTGCTCAAGGAATGACTGATTCAGCCATTATATCAAGGTGGGGTAAAGTAGCCGTATTAGGATCTGGGATTACAATTGCTAATTTAAAACAACTTAAGATGGGACAGGCACAAATTTATTGCTTAAACTAGGTTCTTTGGCTACTGTTTAAATATCCAGTTAAAATGGGTTTTGAAAAGGTATGACAAGAACAAGGAAAGCATTGATAGATTTGTCCTCGACCTCTTATTATCATTTAAT
>NZ_JAKGBI010000056.1 GCF_021530565.1 Pseudoalteromonas sp. SMS1 | reverse complement strand
ACTTTAACCCTGTGAATGGCATCCTAAACTCAGCGGTCAATTATGGTGCTGATAAGTTATTTGGGAATGATGCGAGTTGGAACTTCAAAAATGTAGCGGTTGATGCATTTGGTAATGTGTTGGGGAATGCGGTTGTTGGTGGATTGAGAAAGTCTCCTGATTCCACTACTCAGGGTATTAGTCAGAAAACGAAGCAACAAATTGAAAAAGCGAAAAGTACAGGCCAAAGCATAGCCCCGGAAACTGCAGAGCAATACATGCAGGAAGTTGTAGCTTCTAAAAGTGAAGGTGGTGCAGTTGACTTAACCTTAGCGAATGTTGATGGAGGTTGGACTATCAGTGGTGCTGGGTACAATGATGCTTTTGTAAGTCATGGAGCATTTGATGATTACAGTTCACTAGTATCAGCTCGAACAGGCTTGGCTGATAATTTTGGTAGTGCATGGTCAGGCAGTGCAACGGGTAGAGGGTTAAACCTTGCATTTATGCAAGCCCAAAGTGAATCAATACGAAATACATTGAGTACGCCAATAACTGAATCAGCAGCTTATATATCAGGAAATAGGCGTGGCTATGTTAATGCTTCGATCGGGCGTGAAGGTATTCTAGCGAGCTATAGATACCAAAAAGCGTCAATGTCTCAATTTATAGCGCAGAATCAAGCACAGTATAATTATGAGCAAGCTAACCCAATGGGAACATGGGGTGACTTAGCTGTTAGAACTGGTGCAAGGGTTTTAGATAATTTATCTATTGCTGGTCAAAGTGTGGCTCAGCTGATCACTCGTGGCCCTGTTGATGTGATCTTGAATGGTTTTGAGACATACTCCTTCCTTGACAAACCAGCAAACAGAATGGAATTGGCGGGTGATTTTCAAGGTGATATAATTAGCTTGTTTGTAGCTCCAGAAGTGGCCCTAGCTAGCGGTGCTAAAGCTGTTGGTGGTCTTACTAGCTTGTCCTCAGTAAGCTCAAGGCCAAGAGTCGGTAGTGATATTGTGACACATCAAAAGTTACTAGATGAATATCACCTACAAGATATCGAACGTTCAAAAGGTTTGAGTCGTCAAACTGGAGTGCCTATGTATCGAAAAGATAACTTAGGTATTGTTCAAGAATTTGATGCATATGGTAATGAAATTATGTATCGAGGCTTTAGTATCCAAGATCATAGGCAGTTCTTACAAACAGGTAGAATTCCTGCTACAAAAGAGACGTTTATTTCGCCTCTAGAAGCATATTCAAGAGATTACGATGGAGTTCTGATGCGCCATACAGTCCAACCAGGAACGATGGATAAATTGTTAGCTATTGGTGGTTATGGAAATACCAAAACGTTGAAATACTATCCAAATTTACCTCATGCAGCTTCTGGATGGGGGAGTAACATGTCACAGATAAAGCTAGAAGGGCAATATAAAATCCATGTAAACAATGGGAATGGAATCATAAATACGGGTCTGGGTCAGGGGAGTGCCTTAGAGTTGTTTAACAATCATATTATTAAGTCTCAGTTGCTTTATTAAGAGTAAAATTATGTATTTAAATGAAAATGAATTTCCTGAGCCAATGAAGTTGGTCTATGAAGTAAAAAAAGAAATAGAAAGTGAGCCTGAGGTGGTTAGGTTAACGCAATCACTTACTCTAGATAACTCTAAACCTTATGATGGTTTAAATGGCAGTTATGGTCTTTATGGCTCTGAGGAATGGTTTGAAAATTTAAACTCAGGTGTTATTCCGAGAAAAGAAATATCAGGCGTGATCGAGAAAGTTTATAGTATTGGAATGGACGAAGAAGATGGGCCTAACACGATTGATATTATTCTTGATGATAACTGGGAAACCATTCGAGAAGGCATATATATAAATAATCAAACTGATGTTGAGTTATTTAAAGTAGGACGACGAGTAGTAGTTCTATATTTTATAGAAGAACTAAAACTACCAAGTGATACACCAAGTGGTAAAAAGCAGCAAGAATTTGTGCTTGAAATGGCAGTATCTACCGAATAACAAAGAGTAAAATTAATAGGGGCTGTTTACTCAGCCCCTATTTTATTAGCTGTCTCTTGACTTAAAAGGTAAGGCAATTCAATAGGCAACAGTGATGTAGCTTGCGAATACTGCTTGCTGTCTACTAAGCTTTTTACTTTAGTTGCGAGTTCTGTGACATCAGTCACTTGCTTTATCCATTGGTTGACATATAAATTAACAGCTTCATTGGTTATGCCAATCTGGATTGCTCTATGTTCTAAAGGGGTTAAGTCTAAGTCCCGTTCAGGGTCCCATTGAAAACTTAAGATAGGACAGGCACAAATTTATTGCTTAAACTAGGTTCTTTGGTTACTGTTTAAATATCCAGTTAAAATGGTTTTTGAAAAGGCATGACAAGAGCAAGGAAAGCATTGATAGATTTGTCCTCAACCTTTTATTATCACTTAATAGCACGGTGTGTACGCCGTGCTTTTTTGTGTGGAGGTGACAAATATTCAGGGAAGAGCTTTGATCATAGGCGACATGGTTGATAGAGCGTTTAAAGCTGCTTAGTGAGGTGTTTGTGATAGAAATTGCGGCGTATGCCATTGTGAACAATCATTATCACTTAGTTGTAAAAGTGAATCGGCAACAAGCACTCAATTGGCCGGATGAT
>NZ_JAKGBI010000055.1 GCF_021530565.1 Pseudoalteromonas sp. SMS1 | reverse complement strand
ATGAAATAGATGCACAAGGCTATGTAACGCGCTTTGAGTACAACGCTAAAGGTCAGCTCAGTGCAAAAACGCAGTTATCTGAGGCGGTAACTAATATTCTGGCATTCAATCTGAAAGTTGAGGTACTAGATGCGATCGAAATCACTGCAACAGATCGACAACAAACATACCGCTATAACCAAGCTGGCAACCTTGAGTATCAAGTGGATACCGAAGGCTATGCCACACGTTTTTACTATGATGCGGCTGGCAATCAAATTGCGACGCGCCAGTATAAGAATAAAGGCGCAATTGGGGCGTTGGTTGAGTCCAGCGAAGACCGCATTAGCCATCAGTTTTACAATGGACAAGGGCTGGTTATTGGCAGTCTAGATGCGGATGGTTCCTTGACCACCTATGAATATGACAGCAATGGTCAAAAGGCCTTTGAATCGACGTATTTACGACACGTGCGCAACCATACAATTGGGAATCCATTAATATTGCCAACGGGTGAAAGGGTCACAAGTGCATGGACTTACACCAACACCGGAAAAGTACAGTCATATGCACAAAACGACGGAACATATACGTATTATACCTATGACGACATGGATAATGTGGTCAAAAAAGAGATCTTTGAAGACAGACCGCCTTCTGTTTATAACGAAACCACTGTTGTTGATGACAATTTTAATGTCGATGCAGCGTCTCAACTAACAATTCACTCCAACAGCCGCAACTGGATCAACACTGAAAATGGACGAGTTAAATTTACACGTGCGCCTGCCAGCAGTTCTGCTTGGCCAAGAATAACTTCAAATGACACGTATGATCTAAAGGACAAGTTTAATGTTCAGTTTGAATTGACGACTGGGGATGTGCTGAGTGATACGTATTTTTATGGTGGATTAGATAACTTTGGCGCATGGGGCTCTACGCTTGACCGCCACGTCATTTATTTTAATGGGAATGTTGTACAGTCAGCTGTGGTGAGAAATGGGGCGTCTGAGCCCTATAAACACCTCATGAACCTGACAACAAATACGACCTACATTGTTAGGTTTGAGTCAAACGGCGAAAGCGTAACGTTATCCGTTACGCCAAAGGACCATCCTGACCGTGCGGTATCAGTCACAGACTCAAGTCACACATTTACAGGTAAAGCACGCGTAAACTTTTATAATAACCCTAGACCGAATGCAGCAAGTTCAACGGTATATTTTGATAACTATTCAGTATCAAAGCCAGTTGAAACTGAGTTTAAAGGTGTATCAGACAGCTTCGACTCTGGGGTAATGTCCCAATTTATCGCTAGGGGCAATAGTTTAAACTCGATTTCAACCGTGGATGGCAAAGTTAGCTTTAAACGTTTAGAGGCTAGCAATTCCATGTGGCCAACCATTACGTCCAAAGAGTCCTACGCATTGAATGAGCAGGCCAAAATTCAATTTGAAGTGACTACAGGCGATTCGCTGCAGGAAACCTATTTTTATGGTGGTTTCGACAATCTAGGTTCATTTACTGATAAAACGTTAGAGCGCCATGCCGTGTTTTTCGATCGAGGAACTGTACAAGCCAGTGTTATTCGTGATGGTGTTGAGCAAGGGTATAAGCATTTGATGAATTTGACGACCAACACAACCTATGTTGTTCGTTTCGAAATCTTTGACGGCGAAACTGTTTTGACGGTTATGCCAAAAGGACAGCCAGAGAATGCCGCATCATCTTTTGAATCAAGTGCGGGCGCTGGAAAATTTGCAAATATTCGTTTTTACAATAACCCTCGTCCAGGGGCTGCAGGCACGGAAGTATACTTAGATAACTATGTTGCTGAAAAACATGTTGCTATTTCAAGCGAAAGATACAGTTATGATTTACTAGGCCGAAAAGTTGCAACATTAGACGGCAAAACGTTGTCTGGGGAAAATTTAAACTCTCCGGTAGCGCTGGCTAACTGGGATGTATACGACTCAACTCCCGCTGGGGCCGTAATGAAAGCCGAGTATGATGAGGACTACGGCGGCGAGGTCATGACGTTGACAGGCAGCGTCAGAAGTAACGGATATCGCTTGAGAAAACCAGCAGGAGAAAACTGGGATTCAACAGGTAAAACCATTGCTTGGGACATGAAGTACGCCGAAGCCTATACAGTTTATATCAGTGTGAATACCCCAAAAGGGCACCGCTATATTACCTATCAGTCCGACGTTAAAAACCCATATATCTCAGGAGGGTATGCGTATGCTGTCATGCCGTCTTCAGTGACCAATGGCCAATGGCATACCGTGATCCGTGATTTAGAGGCAGATTTAAAAGCCGTAGAGCCAGATAACTCAGTGTTGAATGTCAATGCCCTATTGATACGTGGCTCTGGGAAAATTGGTAAAGTAGTGGTGAGTGACACAACGAAAGCAGAATTGGCAGTACAAGGTATCCCAGTGGGGGCTTACCTTTATCAAGATGCTAAGTTGTCTGCCGCTGAGATTCGAAATTGATGCGGAGCGTTATGTTACGGAATACCAATATAACCGCTTCGGTCAACGAATCGCGACTTTGGCCTTTAAATCAGCCATTTCTGAAGCTGATTTAACAAATGCCGCCCACAATCTTGTAGGCGGTGTAATGAGCACGGCTGCGCAGTCGTACTTATCAGGTTTACATGGTAAAAGTGAAGTCATTGTCTCCAGAACTCAGTTTGATAAACGCGGCCTTATGGTATCAAAGACGGATGTCGAGGGCGTTCGTACTGACTTCGAGTACAATGCCTTTGCAGATCTTAAAACTCAGTCTGCGTACGACCCTTTTGATAAAACACCGTTGGCAGCGGCGATTACCAAGTATACTTATGATAAACGGGGCCTGCTTGAATCGACGCAGATCACGGGGTTTGATCGAACATCCCACAAGCACTCATCTACCTATGATGCATTTGGGCGGGTCAGTTCAACAACGGATGCAAACAATCACACCACCAATGTGGTTTATGGAGCGAGCGCTTCATCGAACCGCGTTGGTAAAGTTGTCACCACGTCTCATAATGTGGATGGCGTTACGCGCAGCATTAAAACAGAATACGACTTACTTGGGCGTGAGCTGACCGTCAGTGATTCGTTAGATGGCATCACTCGATATGCCTATGATGACAGCAAAAACCAAATCACCCTCACTCAGGCTGATGGCACACAAGTGGTTACAACCCGCAATGGTCTCGGGAAAGTGGCATCAGTTCAGCAGCTAGATGCACAGGGCACGCAGGTATCATTGACGGAGTATCGATATGACAACAATGGTAACCTAGTACAAACCACACTCAATGGACAAGTACAATCTTCCCGTACTTACACTGAAAACAACCTATTGCATTCAGTCACCGATGCCAATGGCAATACGGTTGAAACCCACTACGATGGCATTGGTCGCGTC
>NZ_JAKGBI010000054.1 GCF_021530565.1 Pseudoalteromonas sp. SMS1 | reverse complement strand
GGTAATGTTGCGGCATCCGCTTTGACTTCTTACGTAGGTTCAGAGCTGGGTATCGGTGACCCAGATATGTTAGCTGGCGGCATGACATCAGGAGATATCATAGCGGATACACTTGGCGGTATTGCGAATAGTGGGTTAAGATACGGCTCAGATAAGTTATTGGGTAATGAGACAAGCTGGAACTTTAAACATGTAGCGAGAGATTCGTTTGGTAATGCATTGGGTAATGCGGTTGCTCACGGAATTCTGTCATCCAATACACAAAATAAAGTAAAAAATATTCTTCAGAAATCAAGAAATCAAGTAACGTCGCAAGGTGCTGCTTCGCTTGAACAGCGTCAGACAGTAGAAGAAGCATTAAGCCAATTAACCCCTGAGCAAAGAAAGCGTGTGTTGATCAGTGAAACTGACAGCAATGTTAAGTTGAGCATTGAAGGTGAAACAGGCTCATTAAACTTCTTAAAAGGCGTTACGGAAGGCAGTAACCTGAAAAGCCAGCATGAATCGCTGTTAGGCTTCATGGAAAGCAATAATTTGTATCATGATAAGCGACTGCTTAATATGAGTGCAGGTTTCTATTCTGGGCGTTCAGCTTATTTTTCTAGCGAAAATGTAGCTCATCGTTCAGAGGCTGCTTTCGCACGTGGCGTGGCTAGAGGAGAGTACGCTTATGAGCAAGGCTATGCAGCGAGAATGGCAATGCCAGGTCAAATGAACTTTGATTTGGATGCTGCATTGGCTGGTAATAATGCAATGTGGGGTAATGGAAAGTTAAGAGCGCGAGCTGCGCGTGAAACCTACCATAGAATGAACAACGGCTGGAGAGGTTATGAACAAGAAAACCCTACTTTAGCTCAAACTACTAGCAGGCAGGCTTTACCCCAAACGATTACAGGGTTGGCTCTAGACGGAAGTGCTGCTTTAACTGGTGCATTAAAAGGCCAAGTTAATGTAGGAAACATATCTTATTCTGAGCCTTATAGAGGGGAACGTTTTACACATATACATAATCCTAACCCAAGCCACACTGTTCCAGCACTGGGACGGCAAGGACCTACTTCTTGGAAAGCAGTACCTTGGAATGCTTCAACCTCTTTGAAATTAGCTCATGGGGTCGGAGCATTTGCTCAATCAGCAAAATCTGGAGGAGTAATCGGGTCAGTCATGGCCCCTATAGGTACAATTTTGCAGTATACGATGGATGGTGACCCAATGAATTCTATGAAATTTGTGACTGATATGGCTAATAACACGAGTAAAGGGATTATTTCTGGGGCAGTAGCAGGGGTTGCGGGTGCAGCGACAACTGCCTTTGTTCTTGGTGCCGTAGCAACTGCACCAGCTTGGGTTCCTATAGCAGCGGGAATTGGAGCAGGGCTTGCAGTCGGAACTGCTGTTTCATCAGGCTATGATTGGGCTATTGAAGGTTTACGCAGTGGAGCTGAATCATTCGTTAATTATGGTGTTGAAAATTGGGGCTGGTAGTTAAGCCCCTTTAAAAGGTAGTGTAATGTTAAATAGTTCGGATCAGAGTGAATTGATAAACTTTTCAGGGATGTATGTTATTTGTATTTTAATAAGTGGGGCGTGGATTTTCTTACACCCATACTTTTCCAATGAAAGTTTTCAATTTTATTTGGCTATATTTTTAGTCAAAGTTGTACTTGTTGTCTGCGGTTGGTTTTACTTTAAGTCCAGCTCTGGGCTATCAGTTGGCTTTTTACTGTGGGAGAGCTTGCTCGCGATTTCAGCCTTATTATTCTCTATGTCAATTGTTTTTAATTTATGGACAAGTGCGCAAGGAGGAATTCTGGGGTTAATATTTATATTGGGAATTGTGTGTTGTGCAGCTGTAGTTGGCTTTTTAGTGAGGGTATTGGATCCTAAGTCAAACTTTCAATCGGGGCTAGAAAAGAGACGATTTACTCTTTCTAGCTTTACTTTTGATTCATCTGTTTGGCATAAAGATGTTTCAGATAATAATCCAGTTTATGTTTTTTTAGGCATAAAAAAGAAAGAATCAGCTGATTCATTTCAAAAGACTATCCGTCAAGGTGGTGTCTTGGCTGCAATAGTGTCTTCGTTGGGCGTTATAATTAGATCTTCGGGTGGAAGTGGTATATTTGAAGCTTTGGTCATAACACTAAGTACAAGTGCTTTTAGTTATGTATTTGCCTCACAGTATATTGCAGATCTGTATTTTTGCCTTAGAGCTGGGTTCTCTAAAAATACTAATGACCATAAGGTTATTTAGATAAAAAAGCCCTTGCTAATTTATTTAGCAAGGGCTTTTTTATTATTATCCGGCTGATAATTTACTGGTAACTTAAGATGGAACTTAAGATGGGACAGGCACAAATTTATTGCATTTTTTTAAAATGTGCCTGTCCTATTTTTTCCTAATATGGATACCAATCTTATCCGCCATCTGTGGCTGAGTAAGGTTGTTGTTCTTCCTTAGTTGTAGAAAACGTGCTGGAAAACTCATAGCAATATAACTCAAAAGCTGTTTATCCATCATTATCTCCTATGGTTCTAAAAAGAATTGACAAAAGTATCTACATGGAGCTTGTAATAATTCCTACTGAGAGACTTGACAAGGTTCTGGTTGGAACTTTTTAAATGAGGTATTTATGGCACGCATATCTGAAACTTAAGATAGGACAGGCACAAATTTTTTTGCTTAAACTAGGTTCTTTGGTTACTGTTTAAATATCCAGTTAAAATGGGTTTTGAAAAGGTATGACAAGAACAAGGAAAGCATTGATAGATTTGTCCTCGACCTCTTATTATCATTTAAT
>NZ_JAKGBI010000053.1 GCF_021530565.1 Pseudoalteromonas sp. SMS1 | reverse complement strand
GGTTGTTGCGCAGCTACAGCAATGTGAGACAGAGAACCGCAAGGTTGCAGGGCTACAATCCACTCATCTTGCGTATGTGATTTACACTTCTGGGTCAACTGGCAAGCCAAAAGGGGTGATGCTAGCACACCGTAGTGTGGTCAACTATCTACAAAACACCGTGATGCAGTATGGTGATACACAAATCAGTGGCGCCATAGTGAGTACCTCTTTGAGCTTTGATGCAACTGTAACCTCATTGTTTGGCGCTTGGATACATGGCAGTGTGCTGACGCTGTTACCTACTAACGGGTTTATTGCTGAGCAGTTGACTGACATATTAGAGCGTGAAGCATGTGGTATGTTTAAACTAACACCGGCTCATTTAGCGAGTTTAGAGCTGAGTGAGCCTCTGTCGAACCAACATATCATAGTGGTTGGCGGAGAGCAGCTCACCCGTGAAGCCGCTTTGAAGGTGTCCGCCAGCCTACCCAATGCAACATTCATCAATGAATATGGGCCAACAGAAGCAACGGTCGGGTGCAGCTATAGTGCCTTTACACAT
The DNA here is from genome assembly GCF_021530565.1 of Pseudoalteromonas sp. SMS1. Classification (GTDB taxonomy): domain Bacteria; phylum Pseudomonadota; class Gammaproteobacteria; order Enterobacterales; family Alteromonadaceae; genus Pseudoalteromonas. The sequence continues at coordinate 2,420 of NZ_JAKGBI010000053.1, read as the reverse complement.
GACAGTTTAGCAACAGAGCACCTTGGCAATGCAATACATATAGGGCGCCCAGTAAAAAATGCGCGTTTGTACGTCTTAGACCGCCATAAAAACCTGTTACCACAAGGTGCGACGGGGGAGCTTTATATAGGGGGTGATGGATTAGCGAGAGGCTACTTGGCACAGCCTGCGCTAACAGCAGAGCGATTCATTGATAACCCTTATGCCAGCGCGCAGGACAAAGCCAATGGCCATACCCGTTTGTATAAAACGGGAGACTTGGTGCGGTATTTACCTGATGGCAACCTTGAATTTGTAGGCCGTATAGACGAACAAGTAAAAATCCGTGGCTTTAGGATTGAACTGGGCGAAATCGAAGCACAATTATGTGCATTAGCCGGTATATCAGAAGCTCAGGTATTGGTCTGTGAGGGTCAGACGTTAGTAGGGCATGTTATCCCTGCAAAGCGGGTGGCAGATGAAGGCGCCTACCTACGTGATATAAAGCATGCACTACAGCAGTTACTGCCGGATTACATGGTGCCGTCAGCATGGGTGCTTCAATCGCAGTGGCCATTGACGGCAAATGGCAAAATAGATAAACGCGCATTAGCGCGTATGGATATTTCACACTTACAAAGTGACTATGTCGCACCGCAAACAGAAATGGAAATACTGTTGTGTGACATATGGCAAGATGTGCTGCAACTGGAGCAGATCAGTGCCACTGCGAACTTCTTTGAGTTGGGTGGACACTCACTGTTGGTAATGAAGGTGATTTCTAAAGTACAACGTGCTGGGTTTAAGCTGAGCGCGAATACGTTCTTTGAAATGGCACAGTTAAATGAGTTGGCTAAGGTATTGGCTGCGCAGTCACGTATTGAACAGGTATTATATCGTGCCCCAGCAAATGGCATTCCAGCCATTTGTGACAGGGTCACGCCTCAGATGTTGCCTCTTGTGAGTTTAACTCAGGACAATATTGACCATATAGCACAGCAAATCCCTGGTGGTATGGCCAATATTCAAGATATCTATCCGTTGGGACCGTTACAAGAAGGGATTCTGTTTGCACATATGCTCAGTGAGGCGTATGACCCTTATGTTATCCCGTTGATATTTGAGATTAAGCAACGCGCAATGGTGGAAGATGTTGTGTCGGCGTTGACCTTATTGGTATCTCGTCATGATATTTTGCGCACGGCCATTTTGTGGGAAGGGTTAGATGCACCAGTTCAGGTTGTGTGTCGGGATGCAGCTTTGTCGGTGGAGTGGCTCGCCCCTGAAGCTGACATTGAGGCACAGTTGGCAGCCCTGTCGGGTGATAAAATGTGTCTCACACAGGCCCCATTATTCCAGATGCGTGTTGTGGCATCATCGGATGATGAACGCTGTGTGGCGTTGTTGGAGTTTCATCACATTATTTCTGACCATGTTGGCCTTGAAATTATCCAAAAAGAATTGGTGAGCTGCTTACAGGGTCAGGCGGCGGAATTGCCGCCGAGCTTGCCGTATAGAGACTTTATAGCGCACACGTTAGTGCAACAGGAACAAAGAGACGCAACGGATTTCTTCACTGAGATGTTGGGCAATGTTGAAGAGGCGACGTTGCCATTCAATCTAGCCAATATTCAAGGGGATGGCAGTGAAATAGTGACGTGCAGTGCAGAGGTTTCCACAGAAATATCAGCAGAGATCCGGCGTTTATCCAAGGCAATGCGTATTACACCGGCGAGCATTTTTCATGCTGCCTTTGGTGTGCTTTTAGCAGCATGTACAGGTCGAGACGATGTTGTGTTTGGCACCGTATTAGCGGGTCGACTGCAAGGCATTGAAGGGGCTGACAGTATGTTAGGGGTGTTTATTAATACACTGCCAGTGCGTATGCAGCTTGTAGGCCTTAGCAGTGAAGAGTACATAACTTCGACCCAAGCACTGCTACATGAGTTATTGGCATTTGAGCAGACACCGTTGGCAACAGCCCAAGGGTGTAGTGGGATATCAAACGATACACCGCTATTCAGTGCGATGTTGAATTATCGTCACTCGCAAGCGGAGAGTATTGTACGTGATGATGTGATGACACTGCTCAGTGGTAAAGAGCGTACGAACTACCCATTTACACTCAACGTGAACGATTCAGCAGAAGGATTCACGCTGGAGTTCCAGCTGGATAAGGCTGTGAACGGTCAGCAAGTAATGGGGTATATGCAAAAGGCACTGAGTGGACTAGTACAAAGTTTGAGACACTCACCCGAACAGCGCGTAGAGCACTTGTCGGTGCTGTCAGCATCGGAAGTACATCAACAACTACATACGTGGAACAGCACAGCGTGTGCACATGCACACGAACTGATGGTACATCAACAGTTTGAAGCACAGGCTGTCCGAACGCCTGACAGTACGGCTTTGGTGTTTGAAGGTCAGTCGATGACGTATGC
>NZ_JAKGBI010000052.1 GCF_021530565.1 Pseudoalteromonas sp. SMS1 | reverse complement strand
TGCGGATAACACCACGGAGTCTTACACCTATTATGACAATGGGTTAAAAGCCACTTACACCAACCAAAAAGGGGCGACGTGGGATTATACCTATGACAATCAAGGGCGTTTGACAGAAGAGTCAGGACCAGAGGCCAGCTACCATTATTGGGACAATGATGTCTTGAAGTCTACATCCAGTGGCAAGATGACAAAAGCCATGACGTACGATGACATGGGCAATGTGATTGCGTTAAAAGAAGGGATAAAGGTCAATGGCAACTGGTTAAGTGGCGCGCACACAGAAACCACATTCAGCTATGACCTAGCGGGCCGTCCTTATAAGTCTTATGACAATGCAGGGCGTATATATCGAGAGCGGGATGGTGAGGGGTATGTTACTGAGCGTACCTTTGATGCATTGGGCCGAGAAACGACGCTAATCAGGTATGCAAATGCGGGCAGCTATTCGAATGGCGAAATTACCGTCAGTAAATCAGAGGGTGATAGAAAGGTTACGACAAGCTATGGGACAAATGGGCTGAAAAAGTCGGTTTCTCAGGGCGAGCAATATACTGAGTTTACCTATAATGCATTTGGTGAAGAAGTTAAAAAAGAGCAGTTGGTTTCGGGCTCTTGGGATTCTGTCAATACCAAGACCGTTACCGCTTATACGTATTACAACACTCGCGGCCAGCGCAGTGCACAGGTCGATGAAGGTCACTATTTAACAACCTACGAGTACAACGCACATGGCGAGTTGGAGCGCCAAATTGAATACGCCCAGTCGGTTACCGGGGCGCTTAGTACGACGTCACCACCAACGGGCACGCCAGGCAATCCACGTGATGGCCAAAACAGGGAGGTCTCATTCCATTATGACAAGATGGGACGTACCACGCATAAAGTACATCATAATGTCATTGTTGCGGTAAAAAGTACTGGAGAATTTAACTACAGTAACAAGGATAAGCTCGTTGAATATAAAGAATATGATGAGCTAGGCAAGGTACGAACAGCAATTACGGTTGCTTCTGATCTCACACAACCTGAAACATACCGCGGCGCAGATACTGCGATGGCTAAATTGTATGACTATGATGCAATTGGTCGTTTGACTGTGTCTGCAAATCAGTACGACAAGTATGTGAATACTGACGTCACGTCGCTCAGTCAAGCCCAAATTAATGGCTTGGGCTCAGAAGCGTCAGGCAGAGAAGCGACCTCATATCAGTATGACTTGTTTGGCAACGTGGTAGCGCATCGTGTGTTTGCGTCGAGGTTGGCCACACATGACCGTAATTCTGGGAAACTGGGGACACCAGCGCACAGCAGCCAAGATAGAGTCACCCAGCATCAATATGACTTACGAGGCAACTTGAATAAAGAGATTGATGCGAATGGAAATATAAAAGTCCATCACTATGATGCGCATAATCGCTTGAAGAAAACGACCGAAGCCTTCTCCCAGTGGTCACTTGAAGGGGGATATAGCTTTAAATACTCAGGCCGAGTAACTGACGCAGATGGCACCATTATCACCATTGATGAACAGCAAGGCTTACCAACAGGCGTTAACTTTAACCCGCAAACGGGTAAAGTCACCATGTCTGACTACTTGATAAGAGAAAAGTACACTTACAGCATCGTTATTTCTGCTGGGGCTGCGCATATTGCGCCTGCAAACAAAAGATCTCAATCTTTCACACTTTCAAGCGCTAACACCGCGTACAGCGTTGCACATTGGCAGCCAGCTGTCACAGGTGGCAGTCAAACACTGACGACTGAGCATCGTTATGACAAAAACGGCAATGTCACTGCGAAATCAATCGGCTTAGGTGCGACAGCCAATACATTCACTTGGCACACACAGTACAATGGCTTTGGTGAGGTAACCAAAGATGCAAAAGGTAAGTACTTTTACAACACGCTAGGTCAGCTTTATAGAAGTGACAAGGACGACGGAGTTTACCAGTCATATTACTATGATAAAGCGGGTCGCATGACAAGGGCTTATCACGAACTGAATGGAACAACTAAGTTTGAGCATGATGGACTTGGTCGAGTTATCACGATCGCGTTGCCTTATATTGATGAAGCAAATGACATCGCAGGTAACAAACATCAAGTATTTGACCGTTGGGGCAATATTATTTCTGTCACGGATGAAGTTGGTGCGACGACGCGTGCAGAATACAACCATGCCAATCAAGTGATAAGAGAAATTTTGCCGGTTGTTAAAGTCGTTTCTGATACAGGTGTTGCAGCGTATATCGCACCTGATAATACCTATCGCTATGACGCAACTGGGAACTTAGTTAGCAAAACAGATGCGAATGGCCATACACATCGTTTTGAATACGACAAAAAAGGCAATCAAATTGCTCATCAAGATGGTGCAGGCCATATTCAAAGGCAATACCATGACATCCATAGCCAAAAAGTGATTGATAAAAATGGGCTGGGGCATATAACAGTAACGACCCACGATAAGTTGGGGCAAACACTTGAGACTGGTCGATACGGTATAAAAGCACAGGGAGATATTGGCTACAGGTTGGTGAATCGGTATGCCTATGACGAAGTCGGTAATCGAACTCATGAAACCAACGCGGAAGGGGGGGAAGTTGCATACCACTTTGATGCGCTTGGTAATGTGATTTTTAGCCAAGATGAGATGAGTCGTCATAAACACTACTCTTATAATAGGGAAGGCTTACAAACCTCTGAGCAGTACAGCAGTATTTACAACAGTAATAATGCGCAGGTGCACCGCATTACCCGTAATTATAATGACCATGGTCAACTGGTTGGCGGCAATGATTTAAGTGGTAAAAACTTCACGCTCAAGTACGGTAAGAACTTTGGTGAAAGCCTGACTGTACAGGGGTTAAATGACGATGGGCATGAAACGAATAAACGAGATATAGGTCGCTTAATTGAGCGCACCAATGAACATGGACAGCACCTCGTTTACACCTACTATGACAATGGTTGGATTAAATCGATCACAGATAAAACCAACGATGCATTTTCTCAATTCGAATATGATTTGGCTGGAAGGCGAACACGTGAGTTAAAGCAGTCTTGGGATGACTTAGAGCGCGTGATCCGACATGAAACTCGGACTTATTATGACAGTCATGGCCGTATCTCACTTGTAAAGACAACTGAGTATAAAAATGCGGCGGCGGATGGCGCAGCGCCTTCTTGGCAAAAAGGCGACATCATTTCTAGAACACGATATACCTATGATGCAGCAGGCAATCGCCGTAGTATGATAGTAGAAAATGGCTTCACAGGACCCATTACAGCACTGTCGAACACGGGTTCTAGTGTATCATCACAATCTTTCCATTTTGCTAGCGGCTCTCTCGGTGGCGGTAATGGTGAGATCCAGGTAACAAATACGCAGGGTTTAACGCCGGGTCGAACCGATGTCACTTTCCAGCGTGCCGGACAGGTGATTTTTAAACCAGATTGGTTAGATTACGAGATCGTT
>NZ_JAKGBI010000006.1 GCF_021530565.1 Pseudoalteromonas sp. SMS1 | reverse complement strand
CAAACTCAACTGCCAAACTCAACTGCCAAACTCAACTGCCAAACTCAACTGCCAAACTCAACTGCCAAACTCAACTGCCAAACTCAACTGCCAAACTCATTTTGTTCATTAAACTTATGAATGAGTACACACCTTTATAAATTTATTAAAATGCCTTCTATTAAAAAGTAACAAGCCTCATTTTTTAATGTTAAGAGATAAGACCTTAAGCATAATTACTTGATACTAGTGATAAGTTTTAGCTATACTATAAGGAACACATCATACTATATCTAATTTCACTTCTAACTTAACAACATCGAAAATATATACAGAAAGTTACCAATAAAACGACACGTAGAGAGCTGTTTGTTTTAGATAGATACAAAAAAGTTTTTTTGATATAATAAAAGAACACATCATACTTTAATTGTTTTTCAAATTGTTAAACTAAATAATAGTATTTAAGATATTTCCATCCAAAAACTAAACTGCTACGAGCAGCTTTTAATATATTTGAGATTTGAGAACGTACCTCAAAAAAGCATGATGTGTTCTACTGATAATTACTAGCGTTTAATTAAATGTTTCAATTAACTAATAATTGGATATATCTAAAAGATTTAGCTATAATAATAGGAACACATCATACCATTAGAAAAAATGAGTAAAAAATTTAATCTCAGAAGTAATTTTGACTACCTTAATGATCAAATCTCACTGCTTTGTGATGAAATTAGGGATAGTGAAATAGTAACTTGCTATTATTTTTCACTTCCAGATATCACTGAAGAAGACGAAAATAAAGCCCCCGAAGAAATACTTGTTAGTAAATTGTCCGGTGAATTAGCTTTAGAAAAGTGTTTATCTGGGTTTAAAGATCTTTTTGTAGATGATAAAAAAAGCGGAAAAATATTAACTAGGCACCCTGGTATAATTGCGGTAAATGACAGTGATTTAAAGTTAAAGTCACGACTTATTGACGTAAATAAAGCTAAGCAAAGTTTTAAAGATGCTATTTTAGAAATTAACAATAATGATGCACGTTTTGAAGCTGTTCATGATGCTGTTCCAAACTTAATTACTTTAGCAGCATATCGGAAGATACATTTCGAAGATGCAATTCCCTACTCCGTTCGTTTTACTTGGATGAAAAAGCATTCTTCCATTACACTATCAAAGCAAGCTGCACTGGAAATGTTGAATAAATCGTCTGGTTATTCTAACCCGCGTGTTATAGATCAACAAAGTTGGTTTCAAATTGTTGAAACAGAAAAGCTACGTGTAGGAAGCTTAAACGAGAAAAGTAAACTTAGAATAAAGAGGCCGACTCGAGTAACACCTGAAGTTAATATCAGATTCACGGCAAAAAATAGATATCATGTTAGCGGTGCACTTCCTTTTATATTACTAAATCCTCAGAAAGAAACTAAGCTAGGTGAGTTACCAGATTACAGCGCAGCCAATATCGATACCAGAAAAAAAGATTATAGTTATCTCATTGAGCGTATTTATTTAGAAACTTTGGACTAAGCGGTTGATAATATAGGGCTACGCTCAATTTAACATAATTAATTGTAGCTCTATAAACACTATTTCTTAACTATTTCTTCTAGAATGTCTTCATCAATAATTTCTGCATCTTCTACCAATCTCTTACCGCCTTGTATTTCGATGCGTTTATTGTGTTTGTTAAGAGCAAGAATTTCTTCACAGAACTGAGCCGAAGGATGCATTTCATAAATGTAATCTATGATTTTTCCAGTTTGCTCATCTTTTACATTCGATATGTTGTACTCTGAAATAGCACCTTTTTCTATTAGGTCCTTCATCGTCGTAGTCATATCACGTCGAAGCGCTTTCAATTTATTATCTGTTATTTCATCAGAAGAATAGATGGAACCGTATTTTTCCATAATTGACAAAAGTCTAAAATGATAGGTTTTACCTGGAGCTGCATAACGCCATAAGTGATAGAGTCTCAACATCATCCATCGAGATAAACCCCGTTTTAGTTCTTGTGCGCTATTAAAATAATAGCCTTTGTACTCCAAATTATCGATCATGTTGTGAACAAAGGCATTTAAACAAGCAACACATTTTATATTGCCACCCTGCCCTTTTTTTCCACTAAAATGCAATGACGATAAAAAGTTCATATTTGACTCATAAAATGAATCATCAACATCGCTATTTTTAGTATCAGTTGCTCGATATTTAAACGAGAGTTTTGAACCTTGAAGTGCTTCCAGTGATTCTTTTATTTGTGGATAAGGCATAGATTGCCCAACAGCTTTGAGCTCCTGAGCTAGTTCGTTCATAGAAAAAATAACCGCATATTGAATACCGGACTTAAAATTGATTTTAACAATCTTCCCTTTTGATGCCAGTCTAATAAGTGCGCGCTCTACTTTTTCTTCTCTATCAGATGGCCAAACCAAAAACTCTGTTTCATCGCCATCTTTCTTACTGCTAACAACGGCGGGGGTTATTTTAATTTCGCCATCATAAAGAATCCCATCAACCTTCTCAGAAATCCTACGCGTAATGATGGTTTTTTTCGGTGCTTCTTCTAATGGAAGTTTTTTGTGTCCGGAGCGTACAAATCTACCCCATAAGTCATAATGGTTGAACGTATTGGAGTATGCTCTAAGCCCATGATTTGTATTTTCCAAAGAAATTCTTACATCTTTGTTGTCTGTAAATAGTGCTAAGCTTTCGTTATCAATCGCACTTTCAACCCCATGGATTTGACCACGAAGCGAGTCAGGGAGGTTATCAACAGAGATGTTTACCTTGCGGTTCATTTTATTACTTCCAGATTCTTTCGACAGCTAATAACAACACATTCAAAGAGAAAAGTTAAATGATTAAGTTAGTAAAAAACTGATCTGTTCTCAAGTTTTTCTTCAGATCAATTTTTTACTAAGTGATGTCGCTTTTCGGATCAGTATTTTACTTAGAGATGTCCAAAATCAGCGAATCTTGGCTATTTAGCGTCCCTAAAGTCACAGTTTTTCGGCATCTTTGAACTCGCTTGTGTATAAATGGGATATAAATTAGTAAAGATCAGATCTATCCATGGTATAGATCTGATCTTTATTAACTAGAAGAGTTCGTTTTTTTAGTATTTGTGGATATCTGCTCCAATCAAGTTGGTATAAATTAGATCTCACCTACCCAATTTGTTCATAATCCTGTTGATAACCTGTGACTATCTAGATTGATTAGTTTTTAGTTAGTATTTTTTCGATCTGTCAGTACTTAAAGATCTGATCTTTACCACGTATTTTATTGATCTAGAAAAAACATAAAAGACTATAAAAAACAATGATTTATAATCTATATTTTACACTCTATCCTTATATACCTATATATTTAACCATATCTAAACTCCTTATTTATTCTTTATAGCAAAGTCTTAATAGTATTTTTTTGTGATGTCATGCTTTTTATATGTTTACGTTTTATTTAATGGACATTATAATATTAAGTATCAAGTTAAGGAATATTAGTATGTCTATCAATAGCAATGCTCTTTCTACTTATAAATTGTTGAAAGCAACAGCCGAAGTTGCAGAAAAATCGTTAGAAGGACGTATTCAACATTATCGTGCACACCTAAAGTCAGAAGACAAAGAGTTACGAACATATACTCAAAAGGCAGCTGCGGATCTATTGGGTGTCAATAACAGAACTTTAAAAAGAAGACACGACCAAGGCGATTTTGATCATTTAAGCATTCAAAAGGGCGCGAATGGGCATTATGCATATACCCTTAGCAATATTTTCGCGATGGCAGATACACTTGGGATCCATTCTGATCACAGATCGGAGCAAGATAAATTACAAGTGATCGTGATCAATAGTTTAAAAGGAGGCTGTGGTAAAACGACCTCATTGGTAAATTTGGCGGCTGCACTCGCAACCACAAATATCAAAAGATACAGAATAGGTATCATTGATCTGGATCCTCAAGGATCTTCTTCTAGCTTTTTTCCATCTCGAGAACATGATCCAATCACTGTTGGCGATTTAATGAGAGACTGCATAGAGTTAGACGAAGGAGAAACTTGGACCCAATTAGTTTCTGATTCATTTCAAACAACGCATATTCCTAATATTCGTATTCTGCCTTCTGGTATGGATGACTTTTACTTTGAGCATGAAACTGCAACTGAACTAAAAGAGTCTTCTGGATATGACAATACCAGACACTATCACAAATTAAAGGAGCGTGTCATAGAGCCCGTACAGGACGAGTTTGACATTATTCTGATAGATACAGCCCCTTCGTTGAATTTCATGTTCTACAATGCACTGATGGCGTCTACAGCCATGTTAATACCGGTTCATCCTGAGGCCGTAGATTTCGACGCAAACAACAAGTATCTAAAACGCCTTGGTGAGATTTATCATACTGTTGCGGCTCTGGGCCATGAAGGTTGGGATTTTATGCAGTTTTTAGTCACCAATTATGTCAAAGGTAATCATTCTCAGCGTGATATCGTCAAAGACGTAAGAACGGCATTTGGTAGGCAAGTAATGAGTTACCCTATCAACCATAGCTCTGCAATTACGGCAAGTTCTTCTTCATTCAACACTATCTTCGATCAAAAAACGTCTGATTCTCTGGCGAGCCGAGAGTCATTACTAAAATCACAAGAAAACATTAAAGATGTTGTTGATGAATTAGAAATGTTAATTCGCTCTAACTGGGCGTCAACTCAATCAAGTTTAGACTAAGAATACAGGCTTAAATATGGCTAGAAAACGTAAGAATGATACAAGAATAGATCCCTTTGCAACCCCTGTAGAAAGCAGTAGTCTAGACGATTTATTAGGACAGGCATCTGTTGGCCAAGAAGTCACCATGCCAGCACCAAGTGATCCCAACAGACAGATCAAACTGATCTGTGAGGTCATTCCATTTCAACAAATTGAACCGACAACTTCTGTTTATGGTAAAAACCGCCGCGAACAGTCCCTATTGAATGAAAAGTCAGTAGCCGACATATTACCTGCCATTAAAGCAGACGGTAAAAATATGCACCCAGCGTTATGTTGGAAAAAAGGCACTTCACAGGTGGTTTTGTCTGGCTCTAGGCGACGTATGGCGTGTTTATTGGCACAGGCTGATTATATTGTATTTAGTTCTGAAGATTTCACAGACGAAGATGCTAAGGCGCTTGCAATATCATCGGATCAATACATTGCACCTAGTCTATGGGAACTTGGTAAAGCGTATGTTCAAACGCGTCAAAAATTGCAAGATGTTGGAAAAAAAGGCTCATATCGAGAAATCGCTGCGATTGAAGGTGTATCACACACTGCTGTTGCAGATTCAATAAAAGCGTATGAGCAAATAGACAAACAAGTTGTTCTAATGTATCCAACACCAAATCATTTAGGGCGTGAAGTCGCAAAAAAGCTTATTGCTGCGATTAAAGAACACCCTGAGCAATTTGCACTGAAAGTGTCTGAGTTTTCTGATTCCATTCTAGAAGACAACAATATGAGTGACGAAAAGCGTTCGATTGCAATTACAAAGCACCTGACTACATTCGAGTTAGAGTCTACAAATCGCAATGAATGTTTACTTGAGAATAAATTTGTCAAAGTACAAAGAAGCATTAACTCAGGTGCAATTACCGTTAAAATTGATGATAAGGTGCTGACAGAGAAGCGGTTAGAGCAATTGCAAAAATTGTTAAGCAGCTTTAATTAATTTGTTTAGGCCTAGATAACTAGGCCATACTTCTCTCTTTTTGACCTCCAACCAGTCAAATTTTCGTAATTTTGTGCAATTTGCCTCTTTAGCTCATTTCCGTAATTTCATATACTGGTCTTTTACGTCCTTTTACTTGTTAAATAATGTCCTCGCAGTTATCGAAAGAGCAGCTATTAGCTTTATTTGAAGAAATTAAACAGGAACAGTCATCTCAGTTCCCTTTATCAGAGCGCTTTCTCAAGCAGTATTTCAGTTCTGCTATGTTGGCTAAGGCGAAAGAGTATCTTAATGATGATCAAATCTGCTTTTTAGAACACAGCGCCGATTTTTCTCGTATTGATGCACAGGTTATGGGTAACTATGGCAATACGTTCACCCAGCATATTAAAATCGAGCAGGTAAGAGGAACACCTTCCGTTGAAGCGCAGTGTTCTTGTTCTAATAATGCTAAATGTCGTCATATAGCCGCGGTATTACTCAAATTAAAAGTAGAACACTCTGGCGGTTTTGGTGAGTCGTTCATTGTCAATGATTGGTTTAATGAGCTTTCCTTATTACAGCAAGCCTCTGATTTAGATGCCACAAATGTGTTGCTTTTTGTAATTGAGCATCGTGGAAATGAGCTTTTGTTAAATCCTAAGATGTCTCCTCATAAACCTGATGGGCATTACCCTCTTGGCCGTGTTCTTACCGAGAAGCAATTAAATGCGCACGTCCCACCAAAAGACATTTTAGAAAGTGATTACAGGCTATTTAGTTGGGTACGTTCACAAAACACGCCCGGTCACTTCGAGCTATCCGGTAGCTGGGGGTTCGCGGCTTTACAGCAGTTGGTTGCTACAAAGCGTTGCTTCTATGGCAACAGCCGTAAACCGTTGCAGTTTGGACATATGCAGCATTTAGATTTCAGCTGGAAGGCAGAAAAAGACACATTTAAACTCGAAAGCAACCTAACAGATGTGGAGCAGTGGCTGTTAATAAAGTCAGACCCACCGGTTTACTTAGATACAGATAAAATGCTGCTAGGCAGGATTGAGTCAGAGCTGAGTGCGTCTGAAATATCGCATCTTCAAACGATGCCTAGTGTTCAAAAAGACAAGGTTGAAGCGGTCATTAAGCGCTTTCAAGATGTGTTTGCTGATAACGTAATACCTCCTCCTGTAGGCTACGAAAAGCTGCTGCAAAAAAATAAGTTAGTTGCAAGGTTAGACGTAATTGAAGGCGAGTTCAAACAGCTAGCTTTATCTCTGTGCGATACAAAAACAAAGTACTCGAGCGAAAAGCAGTTGAATCGTTGTGAAAAGTTGCTATTGGGTCTCGGTTTTGAAGCGCAAAGCGACGGCTTTAGATTACCGGTAGATGATGACGTTGCGTACCATTGGTTTAATTGTGAAGTCAGGCCCTACCTGCAAAGAAAAATGTGGCAGGTCGATGAAATTCAGCAATGTAAAAAAGTCCAACTGCCAAAAGTGACATTGCAGTTAAAACGAGATAAAAAGCACCATGTGATTGGTAAAGTGATGTTTGATGACAAACTCATTTTACTCGATTGGGATAAGGTGCAAAGCCATGAAGTAAACTCTATTGCAAATGTGTTCCAGTATGTTCAAATTGCTGAGCAACACTATGCAATTTCGAAAGAAGTCTATGAAGAGTTGTTGCTATTAAAGACTAGATTTAGTTATTACTTGTCTAGTTCACAGTTTAAATTCCCCCTCTCCTATGCAAAGAAACTATTTGAATTAGATGCTGTTGAAAGTGTCTCAACGGATGAACGTCTACTGGATTACTTGGCAGAATTGAGTGAGCCCGTCAGTGAAGACGCATCTATGTTAGGGGGCAGCCAACAAACGTTCACATTGCGCGATTACCAATTGCAAGGTGTCAATTGGTTAAAGTTTTTAAATCGACATCAGCTTGGTGGAATTTTAGCGGATGACATGGGACTCGGGAAAACCTTACAAGTCATTGCTTACTTTATTTCTCAACACAATACTTTGGTCACTAAGCCATCTCTTATTGTGTGCCCGACTTCTTTGGTTGGCAACTGGCAGAGTGAATTCAAGAGATTTGCACCACATCTACCTGTGTTAACTGTGCATGGCAGTAACCGTGATAAACAGTTAAACCAGGTCTCTCAGGCACGCTTTATTATTACAACCTACCCTTTGTTAAAACGCGATTTAGCGCATTATTCAGAACTTCATTTTGACTCTATTGTGCTAGATGAAGCCCAATATATTAAAAATGAAACGGCACAAATATCTAAATGCGTGAAACAACTGTCTGCGGAGTTCAAATTATGCTTGAGTGGTACACCTGTTGAGAATAATTTGATGGAACTCAAATCATTACTGGACTTTGTAATGCCGGATGTTTTGGGTACCAAGCAGCAATTTAAACAGTACTTCCAAGTGCCTATTGAAAAAGAACGTGATAGCCGTAAGGCCAAAGAGCTACAGTCATTAATCGCGCCTTTTATTCTACGAAGAACAAAATCCGAAGTGGTTCGAGAGCTGCCCGCAAAAACTGAGCTGATTAAAAAACTTGAGTTTAGTGCTGAGCAAGCTGTGTTGTATCAGCATGTTCAGAGTCAAGTAGAATCGAGCTTAATCGATCTGTTTAAAGAGCAAGGTGTCGAAAGCAGTAAATTGGCATTTTTGGATGCTCTGTTAAAGTTGAGACAAATTTGCTGTCATCCTGGACTGGTAGATAAAACAACCGAATATCATCAGAGTGCTAAATTCAAATGGTTAGGCGAGCATTTACCAATTCTTTTAGAAGAAGGTCGTAAAATTATTATATTTAGCCAGTTTACGACCGTGTTAGATATGATATCTGAACTTTGCACAGAGCAACGTATTCCTTTCACAATGCTGACGGGTCAAACTAGGCAGCGAGACAAAGCAATCGGGCGATTTACTGAAGGTGAAGTTGATGTATTTTTAATTTCGCTTAAAGCCGGCGGTACGGGCTTAAACTTGACTCAGGCCGATACTGTCATTCATTTTGATCCTTGGTGGAACCCTGCTGTTGAGAATCAAGCAACTGACCGCGCGTATAGAATTGGTCAAGATAAGCCTGTATTTGTGTATAAGCTTATTGTTGCCAACTCAATAGAGCAAAAAGTTTTTCAAATGCAAAAAGATAAGCAAGCACTCGTAGATGCCCTATTTGCTGATGCTGGGGTTAAATTAAGCGAATTCAATGAGGCACAAATGTTGGAATTGATAAAAAATTAAAAATAATTTTGAACTTTCCAATCATGTTAAAGTCTACTTTAATGCACGTTGTTAAAGCAGTTAAACAATGAGCACATGTTGATTTCCCCTTATTAATTACGTTACGTTTTTGTAATAAACCAGCTCACTTGAGCTGGTTTTTCTTTTTATGGAGAACTGCTTGTGTTGGAAGCTGTGCCATCGCTCAAGATTACTACTCGTGTAATATAGTGTAATTGCAATTACCCTTTTTTCTGGTTTTGTTCCACATTTGATCCATATTCTTGCTCTTTAATACACACATAGGAAAAAAACACCAAATGAATTGGACTTAAGGCGGGTAACTATGTTGTGCTATGAAAACTCAATTTCGCAGTTAAACTTTATTGAACCTCAATCGCTGTGCGACTATGATCTTATTAATGAAGTTGCAAGCTCTGAAGATTTGGCCAGCATACTAACAATGCTGTTGTTTGATGACACATTGTCTTCTAATTTGAAGAAGCAGGTTAAACAGCAATTAAGAGTACTTAAAGCAAAAAAGAGAAACTAATGGAAGAAATGAACCACATTTTGATTGTCGAAGATGATTTTGATATTGCTGAGCAGGTGATGTTGTTTTTCAAAGCATCCGGCTTTCAGATATCACATATTGCTGACGGCGCAGAAGTGGTTGATTGGGTCCGTGCAAACAGTCCAGATGCAATATTGATGGACATAATGCTACCCAATCAAGATGGTGTTGCGTGTATGCAGCAGATCCGAGAGTTCTCTATGGTCCCTATCGTCATGTTAACAGCGAAAGTCTCTGAAGCTGACCGCCTTAAAGGTTTGGAGTTTGGCGCTGATGATTATGTGTGTAAGCCCTTTAGTGCAGCTGAGTTGGTAATGCGAATCAAAGCGATACTTCGTCGCTGTAGTAATGTGACAGCGCCAGAGAAGCCGCTAATCGAAGTTAATGATGCGCAATTACTGGTCTCTCTAAAAGGCCAATCATTAAGCCTGACAAAAGTCGAATTCGATGTATTTGCGATGCTGTACAATGCGCCGAATAGAGTGTTTTCACGACAGCAAATACTTGATCATATTCAGCCGGATAATTTTGATATTTCTGACCGAGTGATCGATAGCCATATCAAAAATATCCGTAAAAAAATTAAGAATATTGAGTTTTCACCAAAAATAGTTGAGTCGGTTTATGGTGCTGGTTATCGTTTTAATGAGCAACATATCGACAGCTGAGCCCACATGCCTTTGCAGAGAGTGAGTTTCTACCGCTCGCTCTCGAATCCCCACTAAATTTACGTTTCTCTCGCTCATCTAAGTGAATGATTTCAAGTACTCAGGTATGATTTAACGAGCGTTAATTGATAAGAGTCATACTATGTTTTGGAGTACTTTGTCTGATCTGCCAATGGTAACTATTAGTCTTTTGTTTGGTTCAGGGGCGATTTCTGCTTCGATGGTTTTGGCCGTGCTGTGTTATTCCATAAAACAAAAAGCTCGTGCTGACGCTTTAATGTTGCAAAATCAACTGGTTATGCTGGAGAGAGTCAATGAAGAAATTAAAATTGAGCTTAATGAAGCAAAGCAACAACAGTTGAAACTTCACGGCGAAGCTCAACAATATCAGGCTCGACTTACAGAAAAGCATGCCCAACTAAAAGAGTACTATGGGTTGTGGCAGCAAACTCAGACCCTATTGCAAAATGAGCAAGATAAAGCGCATCAATTAGCGCTCAAGCTGACAGATACAGAAACTACCTTGATTGAGAAGCAACGTGCATTTGAAGCACAAATAGCGCAATTAGAGCAAGCAAAAGAAACACTGAAGCAAGAATTCGAAAACCTAGCGAGTAAGATTTTTGAGGAAAAGAGCCAACAATTTGCAGCACGTAGCCAAGAAAAAATACAGCACATTTTGACGCCGGTTCAGGGTGAGTTGAAGGGGTTTCGTGACAAAATGGAAGCGATACACAGCGAAGAGCTTAAACAGCGTGCAGCACTGCAAACTGAGCTTTTACATTTACAAGCAAACAATCAGGCGATGACTGATCAGGCAAGCAAGCTGACCACGGCGTTACAAGGACAGACTAAAACGCAGGGAAATTGGGGCGAGCTGATGCTGGAAAATGTACTAGATAGTGCAGGTCTGCGGCCTGGTTACGATTACAAAAGAGAAGTAAGCTTTACCACAGAGCAGGGTAAGTTTCGCCCTGATGTTATCGTTTACTTACCACAGAGTCGGCATCTTGTCGTGGATGCAAAAACGTCTCTGAATGCCTATACGCGCTATGTGAATGCACAAGATGAGCTCGCAGCTCAACAGGCACTGAAAGAACACGTCTTGGCAGTCAAAGCGCGAGTCAAAGAGTTAGGTGATAAGTCCTATGAGCGACTGCCTGGGTTAAACTCTCCTGAAGTGGTGATCATGTTTATTCCCGTTGAATCTGCTTTTGTTGAAGCCATCAAGTATGCCCCTGACCTTTATCAATATGCGCTCGAGAATAAAGTTCTGGTCGCGACGCCAACCACATTACTGACCAGCCTCAATATTGTAAAACAGCTATGGCGTTTTGAAGAACAAAGCAAACATAGTAAGGAGCTTGCGCTAAGAGCTGAAAAGTTTTACAACAAATTGAACAGTTTTCTGCATAGTTTGGAAGGGGTTGGTAAACAACTTGATAAAGCGCAGGAAACCTATGATAAAGCGCTCGGGCAGCTTTATTCAGGAAAAGGTAACTTGATTAAACAGGCCTCTGAATTTAAGGAGCTGGGTGTTGCAGTGAACAAGGATTTACCGGAAGAGTTACTAGAAAAAGCAAAATTAGAACTGGATTAATTGCGGACAATAAAAAAGGGCTGAAAGCCCTTTTTTATCTGGTACATAAAGCGTAATCACCATTTCTAGGTTTGTCAGAGTACAAGAAGATGTAAAGTGCATTATTTTTTACATCATTCCATACTTTGCTACTTGCATGAGGGCAAAGTGATTGTTGAATATAGCCTTTTATTTCGCTGCGAGTCATCGCTAGCCTTGTTGGGATCTGAATAAATACGTTGAGCTCTCCCTCGTCAAAATTAACACGACTTAGTTTCCAGCTACCCATCATAAATTGTTTAGAGAAATAACGGTTGATGCGTTTTTGCGCTTCAACACTAATATCAGCATGTACAATTGTTTTTGAATTGTTGTCTACCCAATAATTCCAAGCGGACGCTAAAATCAAAAAGCCAGCAAGTAACAGAGACCAAAAAGGCAAAACCTTATTAGACTTTGATGGTACTTTTGACTGACGTCGCTTTCGCTCTGCAATTTTGACCCAATCATTGTGTTTCATTGTACGCTGTGACATAAATTCATTCCTCCCGTTCATGTTGCTTATTAAAACAATGCAATGTGGATAGAAAATGGAGCAAATGAGAAAGGATAAGTGCTCGGAGCAGTTGGGTCGTTATTTTCTAAAAATAGTTATTTTTTCGTATTTTTAAGGTAACTAGGAGCCAGCCCATTAGACTGACTCCTTGGCTTAAACTCGACAACAAACTTACTTGATTGGCAATGAGATTGAAATGTCTAAGCCGCCAAGTGCACTTCGTTTAATATCGATATTACCTGACATAAGTTCAACTAAGCTTTTACAGATGGACAGCCCTAACCCAGATCCCCCGGTTGCGCGACTACGAGAGCTTTCTACACGATATAACCGCTCAAATAGTTTCGGGATTTCTTCGTCCGTAACGGTCGGTGACGAATCTTGCAACTCTATATTTAAGTGCTCTTTGTGTTGATACATTTTAAATACGACACGTCCAGGGCTATCTGTATACAGGCAAGTGTTCTTGCATAGGTTTGTAACAACCCGGTCAAGCTTTGGTTTGTCAATGTTAATGGTTGCGCCATCCGGAATATCAATTTCACTGCTAAAGTCCAAATTATGACTTTCTGTCATACGCGCAATGTCATAGCTATAGTTTTCAGAAAGTGTCCTAACACACTGGATCTGTTCATTGAGCTCTATAGCATTGTTTTCGGCTTGAGAAAGTTGGTAAACATCGGTAATTAGCGCGTTGAGCTGTGAGATTTTGTCATTTATTTTGGCATAAGCTCGGCTATTATCGTCAAATAGATTGTGCTCCAGAGCTTCTATATGGAGTTTCAATACGCTCAATGGGGTTCTGAGCTCGTGGGAAATATCAGCGAGGAGTTTTTCTTTTTGCTTTAAGTTTTGTTGATATAATTTGGCTGCTAGGTTTGCTGAACGATGTTTGATGAAGTAGATGTAGGTCAATAGCGCACATATAAACAACGCCGAGAAACCAGAGATTAACCAGGCTTTTTGCATAAATTTATTGTGCTTTAACTGACTCTGGGCAAGTGCTTTTTCTTTTTCAGACACTTCTAACTGCTGGCGCTGAACTAAGCTACTAATGCTGTTTCTATAAGTCTGCGCTTTTTGGTTGTTCAGTTTGATGTCGTTGGCTTTATGCGCATTGAGCGCCTTTTGAATAAAAGCATAGGCTTCATCGGTTTTCCCTTGTTGTGCAGCTAAGTCTGCAGCTATTTCATAATAGTGTATTGTTAATGGCGAGTGCTCTTCTTCTATGACTAAGTCCGCCAGTTCAGACACATAGTTCTCTGCTAAGTGTGGTTGTTCCAAAAATAAGTATGTTTGAGCTACGCCAATGAGGGCATAAATCAATTGAACAGAGCTTTGTGCCTTGTTTGCAAAGTCCAAACTTAAATGCGCATTGATCAGCGCTTCTTCGCCTTGACCGAGTTTTATGTGGCTACTGGTTAACATATGATAGGCTCGAGAGAGCGCTTCATTCGCCGTTGTTTGCTTTAAGTATGTAAGTGCTTCGTTGATATTCTCAATTGCTAGTACATGGTTTTCTTTTTTAAAAGATACTTGGGAAAGTCTCAAAGCGCTGTCTGCGATAGCCACAATTTCGCCATGCTTTTTATCTTCAGCAAGTGCCCAGCGAAAAAAGATTTCAGCTTGTTCATAGTCATCCAGTCTAACCGAAATGTCACCCAGGTTATAAAAGTTGCTCGCTTTAATCGAGTGGTCATTACTGCCTTTCAAATAGCTTTGAGCTTTGATTTGAAACTGCATGGCTTGTGCCAATTGGTCTTTATGATCGTACAGCGTGCCTAAATTACTATACGCGAGTCCGATTAACGTATTGTCTTCGAGCTCCTGAGCGGCTTTCAATGCGCGATAATAGTGTTTCTCTGCTTCGTCTAAGCGTGACATTCGGCGGTAGTTAATGCCTTTTTCATTATTGAGGGTTCTAACAAGTGGCGTGTCTAAATAGTGATTCTCTTCAATATATTCTAATGTTGATATGGCTTTTTCAAATCGTCCCTGCTTGCGGTAGATTTTCGCCTGTATTAACAGCACTTCAAGCGCTTTTTCCTGATTGAGGTTTTCCAATCTCCAAGGCTCGATTAAATCTAATGCAATTTGATACTTACCTTGTTTCTCTAGACGTTCTAATTCCTCTACATCAATACTTGCAGATACGCTTTTTGTAGAGAATATGCAGGTTAGTAACAAAGGCACGAATATTTTTTTCATAATTTTTCATGTTAAATCAAGACCGTCGCATGCTATGCAACAAATGTGTGACAAATATGGATCATGTAAAGGGGCTTTACAATTTTGAGTAAGTAAAAATGTGCTCTGAGCAAAGTGGCGTTAGTAAAAAAATGATTTATAAGATAATTCGTTGGTAAAATTCAGATCTGAATAGCGAAAATAGTTGGTAAAAATTCGCTTTGTGAGCAATGAAAATGTGCATTTAGTGCTGGATTATTGATTAGCATGCACCAATCGTACTTAATTACGGTCATGTTTGGCGAAAAAGTGAATTATTAAGTGCATTTACCGTACTTAAAATTGTTGTAATTCATAAGCTAGTATTTTCTTGATCCAGATAACAACAGTGCGTAAAAGTGTGATCTGAAACAGATGCAAAACTGACCCCTATCATGATTTTTTCAGATCATGTAAAAAGGGCCCTCAGGCCCTAGTTGTTGGGATTGAAGTGTTTAAAATTGGTTCATTGTGTTTGCTTCGCCGCCAGCTTTGAGTGCATTGTCGCCACTAAAGTATTCTTTGTGGGTATCTCCGATATTTGAGCCCGCTAAATCCTGATGTTTAACAGACGCTTGCGCTCTTCTTATTTCTTGCCTTTGAACATCTCTGACGTATGCCAGCATGCCAAGTTCTCCGAAGTAACCCTCAGACAGCATATCTGTGCTGAGTGCGGCAGTATGGTAAGTTGGCAAAGTAATTAAATGGTGAAAAATGCCCGCTTGTTGTGCCCCATCCATTTGGAAACTTTTTACTTTTTCGTCGGCGATTCTCGCTAACTCAGTACCGTCTAATTCTGGTGCCATGAGTGCTTTTGGGTCGATACTCGGATCTGGATACGCCTCTAATGTTTCACCTTGCGCTTTTAGCTCTTGGTATGCTTGCTCACGGAACTTCAAGGTCCAGTTGAATGAAGGTGAGTTGTTGTACACTAATTTGGCATTGGGCACTTCTTCACGTATACGGTTTACCAGTTCTGCAATTTGATCGACGTTAGGCTTTTCGGTTTCAATCCACAACAGATCTGCGCCAGCTTTAAGGCTTGTGACGCAATCTAACACCACTCTGTCTTTTTCCGTTCCTTCTTTGAATTGATAGAGGCCATTCTCCAAGCGTGTCGGCTTTTGTAATTGACCATCCAGCTTAATGGCCATTTCTCCATCCTGAAGCATACTCACATCATCAATGATTTGTGTATCTAGAAAGGCTGTGTATTGACTTGCAATATCACCGGGCTGTTTTGATACCGGGATCTTTTGTGTCAAGCTCGCGCCCAGAGAATCTGTCCGCGCCACGATAATACCCTCTTCAACACCAAGCTCTAAAAATGCATATCGTACGGCGTTAATCTTGGCTAAAAAATCCTCGTGAGGGACTGTCACCTTACCAGCCTGATGACCACATTGTTTGGCATCGGATACCTGATTTTCAATTTGAATTGCGCAAGCACCAGCTTCAATCATCTGTTTGGCCAACAGATATGTCGCCTCCTCATTGCCAAAACCCGCATCGATATCTGCGATTATAGGCACAATATGTGATTCATAATTGTCTATTTCTGACTGGATAGCGCTGTAGTCTTGGCCTTTTGATCTCATATCATCAAGCGCTTTATATAAATGGTCTAACTCTCGAGCATCGGCCTGTTTAAGGAAGGTATAAATCTCTTCAATTAGCTTTGGCACTGCTGTTTTCTCATGCATACTTTGGTCTGGAAGCGGGCCAAATTCAGAGCGCAGCGCTGCAACCATCCAACCACTCAAGTAAACATATGCCTTTTTGGTAGTTTTTTTGTGCCTTTTTACTGCCATCATCATTTGTTGTGCGGTAAAACCATGCCAACAGCCAAGTGACTGTGTATATTGCGTCGCATCGGCATCATAACGCGCCATATCTGCTCGCATAACTTTGGCGGTATGCTTCGCGATATCCAAACCCGTTTTAAAACGATTTTGCAGATGCATTCTGCTCGCATATTCTGGGTTAATTGATTGCCAGTTTAGATTTTTTGACTCGCAAAGCGTTGTAAAGCGGTCGATCTGTGTTTGGTAGTCACTCATGGTTATTATCCTTCGAACGAGTAGTTAGCTAGATTAAATCGGTATGTCACAACGGAATATGTGAGAGGTGCCGTGACGCTTAATTAAACACTAGGACGACTTTTTAGATTTTTTAAATTTATAGTTGTTATTATGAGTATATTTTTAATGAATGGCTAAAGGGGTTTGTTTTTATACAAATTGATTTATTTTTGAATAACCCGTTCAGAAATTATCGTTCATAGGACCTCGGATATGAGTGCAACTATTCAACAAGCTGGCTTAACAATTGATGGCAGCTTTTATGACTTTGTAAATCAAGAGCTCTTGTCAGGGCTATCAATCGAACCTGAGACGTATTGGCAAGGTGTGGCAACCATAATCAATAAACTCACACCGATAAACCGCGCTTTACTTGCTAAACGCGATGAGATGCAAGAAAAAATTGACCGCTTCCATGTTGAAAACCCTACTTGGGATGCTGCTAAATATCGGACATTTTTGGAATCTATCGGTTATTTACAACCAAAACCTTCTGGATTTGAAATCATCACACAGAATGTAGAACCCGAAATAGCCCTTGTTGCAGCCCCTCAACTTGTTGTCCCCGTGAATAATGGGCGCTTTGCATTAAACGCCGCGAACGCTCGATGGGGATCTTTGTACGACGCCCTATACGGCACGGATATTTTGCCTGAAGAGGACGGCGCTGAAAAAAGTACTCAGTATAACCCTGTGAGGGGGTTTAAAGTGATGGCATATGCGAGGCAGTTTCTGGATAAAGTATTGCCTCTGAGAAATGGCTCACACATCGAAAGCACTCACTATAGCATTGTAAATAAAGAACTTATTGTTACTTTGAACGATCGTAGGCAAGTCCCTTTATTAGATCCAATGCAGTTGATTGGTTATCAGGGACAAATTCAAAACCCCTCGCTATTATTGTTTAAACACAATGGACTGCATTTCGAACTGCTCATTGATCCCAGCGATCCCATTGGTCAGGCTGATAAAGCGGCGATCAAAGATGTGATCTTGGAAGCCGCGCTAACAACCATCATGGATTGTGAGGACTCCGTGGCAGCGGTTGACGCGGAAGATAAAATCCAAGTTTATCGAAATTGGTTACAGCTCAATACGAGTGCGTTAACAACGCAATTCCTCAAAGGCGGTGAGGTAATCACACGTGAACTCAATGCTGATCGAACATACGTGTCACTGGATGGAGAACCGCTTTCATTGGCTGGTCGTGCCATGATGTTTGTGCGAAATGTTGGTCATTTAATGACGACGCCTGCCATTTTAGACATGAATTGTGATGAAGTATTCGAAGGCATTTTAGATGGGATCATAACTGCCACTGCGGCATTACATGATTTGAAGAAAAGCAATGGATGCCGCAATTCAACAGCTAAAAGTATCAACATAGTAAAGCCTAAAATGCACGGTGCCGAAGAAGTCGCTTTCACTGAATTGTTATTCAGTGAAGTAGAGCGGTTACTTTCTTTGCCTGCAAATACGATAAAGATGGGCATAATGGATGAAGAGCGCCGTACGTCAGTCAATTTAAGTGCGTGTATTTATGCTGCTAAAGCGCGTGTTGTCTTTATTAATACAGGATTTTTAGATAGAACTGGGGATGAGATCCATACATCTATGCTTGCTGGAGCGGTATTACCAAAAGAGCAAATTAAGTCCCAACCTTGGATCACCGCTTATGAAAATCAAAATGTTGAAGTGGGGTTGGCATATGGCTTTAAAGGCAAAGCACAAATAGGTAAAGGGATGTGGGCTAAACCGGATAAAATGGCTCAAATGATGGAGCAAAAAATTGACCAACTGCGTGCTGGTGCGAATACTGCTTGGGTGCCCTCCCCGACTGCGGCAACGTTACATGCGATGCATTATCACGAAATAGATGTACAAGCGTGTCAGCAAGCGATTTTATCTCGCCAATCTCAGAGTCTCACCGAACTATTAACCCCACCTTTAATGCGCGGTCATCAACTAAGTGAATCTGATATTCAAGCTGAATTGGATAATAATATACAAGGCATACTTGGCTACGTTGTGAGGTGGGTTGATCAAGGCATTGGTTGTTCTAAGGTACCGGATATATCTCATGTGGGTTTAATGGAAGATCGAGCCACTTTACGCATTTCAAGCCAACACATTGCAAATTGGTTGTATCATGGAATTTGTACGGAAGCACAAGTGCTAAATACGTTCGCAAAAATGGCCAGCGTTGTGGATAACCAAAATAGTGCGGATCCAAATTACCAAATGATGTGCTGTAATGGGCGCCCAGACGCTGAAAACTTATCTTTTCAAGCCGCCGTGGCACTCGTTTTTGAAGGGCGAAATCAACCAAATGGCTACACCGAGCCGTTACTTCACCATTATCGACGCCTATATAAGGCGCAACATAAATAGTCTGGCTTGCTTTGTAGCTCTGCACTTGAGAGGACAGTGCAGAGTGTAAACCCCCTTGACATATTCCCTGCCTAGTAGTTTGTTATTAGATACAATTTGATACACCTTGGTATAATTAGACACGCTATTTTTAATGCGTTTTCAATATATTAATTAGCAAATGTACAAAAATAAGAAATTGCTATGTTCTCTAAAATAACAGGTCATTCGCTACTTGCAGCTGTGTTGTCTCTCTATAGCTCAAGTGCTATATATGCCAAGTCAGAGCCTGATTTTTGGCAAGGGTTTTATAGTAAACGTGAAGTCGGTGGTTTTTTGTCCGTAGGGGCCAGTCTGACTTATTCCGGCGGTTTACTGTCTGATATCGAAACACGCACACATCTCGTCATTAGTGGTAATTACTACTTTGAAAACGGACTGTTTATCGAAGTGCCTGGTAATTCAAACAAGTTTGAACCCAGTTGGGTCATGGGATACAACCTTTATAACCATGGAAACTGGGAGTTTGATGTCATTTATTCATCAGCGCATGCGC
This sequence comes from Pseudoalteromonas sp. SMS1, assembly GCF_021530565.1. GTDB lineage: Bacteria > Pseudomonadota > Gammaproteobacteria > Enterobacterales > Alteromonadaceae > Pseudoalteromonas. The sequence goes on along the minus strand of NZ_JAKGBI010000006.1, from coordinate 294,597 downwards.
CGCTAAACTATCATGTCCACCCCAAAGATGGCAGTGATAAAGATCGCACCGCTTATATTGGAATTAGGGCCTCAGCGGCGTTAGGGGACTATCAGTTTCAAGCACTTGTTGCTCCTAAAGCCGATAATAGTGAATATAACGATGGTGTATATGCATCGGCTTGGATCGCCCGTTCTTGGCAATACAAGAATTGGCATTTTTACGGTTCAGTTGGCCTCCAGTATCGTAATAGTCAGATGCTGGATTATTACTATGGTGTACCAGAAGACGCGGTAATATTAGCGCCTTACGAAGCATCTGGTGGCTTTAACTCGCATTTAAAGGTCGGCTTTACTAAACCACTCAGCGCATCTTGGGTACTAGATGGCACCGTTGGTATAACTGATTACGCCAGCAGTATTGATGACAGCCCTTATTCCAAGCTGGCTAAAAAATATAACGGCAATCGCAGTGAACTTGGTCGACATGTTTCTTTGACATTAAACTATGTGTTCTAGGAGAATTCGATGAATAAATATATGTATTTGCTCGCGATTTTTCCTACTCTCGTCTTTGCAATGCCGGCCCAAACGCCATTTATAATCAGGCCCGACCAATGTGTGGCTTTAGAGCAAGGTCAAAGTTGTTTTATCGATATCACGGTGCGGTGGCAAACAGAAATAAAGGGAAATTACTGCTTATTTATTGATGAGGTTAAGAACCATTGTTGGCAGTCTGCAAAAGCTGGAACATGGAAAAACGAGCTAGAAATGACTCGGGATGTGGTACTAAGCCTCAAAGACAGCGAACATCAATTGATATACAGTGGTAAAGTGCAATATGCGTGGATCTATAAGAAGCGCAAAAATAAAGCCGTTCGTTGGCGTATGTTCTAAGGGTTAGTGATGGAAACGATTAGAATCGCGCTAGTAGAAGATGATGTCGAATTGGCACAGTGGATAGCAGAGTATCTTGAAGTAAAAAAATATCAGGTGACTGTGTACCATGATGGTAAAGCAGGGCTGGAGGGGATAAAGCTCGCGCCGCCAGATCTGGTTATCTTGGATGGTATGCTACCTAGCATGGATGGTTTGGAGGTATGCCGAGTATTGAGCAGCAGCATGACAATCCCTATCCTTATGCTTACGACGAGGGATGAAGAAGTCGACGAAATTCTGGGCTTAGAAATGGGGGCTGATGACTATCTCACTAAGCCCGTAAGAGGCAGGCTTTTGGAAGCTCGGATCAAAAGTTTGCTGAGGCGATCTTGTCACTCTGTGCGGCCCTCCTCTTCGATTGTTTTGGGTCAACTAGAGGTGAACCCAGATACCAGAAATGTGACACTCAATAGTCTTAATATAAAAGTATCCAGTAATGAATTTGATGTGCTGTGGGTGCTTGCGCAACATGCAGGCTCTGTGGTTACACGCGAAGTACTCATTCAGAAATTACGAGGCTTTGAATATGATGGATTTGATCGCTCCATCGATTTACGTATCTCACGTCTGCGCAAAAAACTTGGCGATATCAATGAGCCCTATAAAATCGCAACTGTGTGGGGGAAGGGGTATCAATTGGCAAAAGATGTGTGGTAGGTGACATCATGTGGCAGTTTGTGATTGCATTGGTTGGCGTATTACTGCTAGCAAGTATTGTACTGGGGCAAGTCATTGATCAGTTTTACACATCGGACAATGGGAGCCACCAACACTCGTCGTTTGATGAGATAGAATTGGCTATCCCTTTACTACGCGCCATTGCAGCCAGCGAAATGTCAGAGTCAATAACCGTGCCCAAAGAAAATGGTCGGGCGGCTAAGATTGTGTATCGTGAGCCCCAAGTATACCCTTTACCGGATGTGCTTATGCAGCAACTTGAACGAGGTGAACCGGTTTACTTGGAAACACAAAAACATGTCATGATACATCTACTGACAAGTCAGGGCACAATTTTGGTTTATCAATATGACAAGCCGCGCCCTTTTAGTGAGCATAGTCTAAGCTTAACAATCTCATTTTATGGTTTGCTAGTTACAATCATGGTCGCTTTCCTTACACCTTTTATAAGACGGCTAATAAAACTAAGGCAAGCCGCTAACCGGTTAGGCGATGGGCAATTAGGTGTGAGGCTGAATATTGGCACGCTTTGGTACCTGCGGGATATTGAGTTGTCATTCAATCACATGGCTGACAAAATCAATGTGTTGATGGATGATATTAAGTTGTTAGCAGGGGGGTTGTCACATGAGTTGAGAACACCGCTTGCGCGGATACGTATGGGTTTGGATACCCTGGTTGAAACTGACGACGACACACAACGCGAAAAGTACGAAGTCAGAATTAATAGGCAGCTAGATGAAATGGAGCGGTTGTTACTTCATATGCTTGAATTCGCGCGTCTTCAACACAGTTTAGATGATGCAAGCCCCCACCCTGTGTGTGGGCAAACTCTGCTACAAGAGCTTGTATTTAATGATGTTAATAAATCGATGGCAGTGTGTGCACCGAATACAGACTTTTACATAAATGCAGAGCAAAGTTATGTCATTATGGCACTTTCTAATATTATAGAAAATGCGCTTAAATACGGTAACGGACAAAGTTTATTGGCAGTTATCATAGAAAAAGAAACGGTCGCATTTACAATCAGTGACGATGGTGGCGGCATAAGTGCTAAGCAACATGAGGCTATTTTTAAGCCCTTTGTGAGGTTGAGCCAAGATTCAACCCAAGGGTTTGGAATCGGCTTGGCATTTACTGCAAAAATAGTGCAACGCTTTCGAGGGTCCATAGAGGTTGACCACTGTCCTAAATTAGGTGGAGCAAGGTTCACATTGCGCTTTCCTCGCGTGTATGCCTAGTCGTTTGACTAGATGGTTACATATCTTAAAAAGTTGAATGGTTATGCGTTTTGCGCGTGATTTTTAAGTATTCAGACATGACCTATCGTGCTTTATTTTTGTCATTTATTTGAAATAACCCCTTTTGATGTTTGAATGAGAGGACCTTATATAGGTAAATTATTTTATAGTTTCCATTTTTTTTAATTTTTAATTCCAGGCTGAACAATCAATTAGGATTAATGCTCTAATTTGTGTTTGACGTATTTGGAACCTTCCTATAAATTCCTTTTGAAAATTAAACAAACTGTAGTTACTGGCAAACTAGATGAAAATCTAGGACGCAAAGCTTCCGGTCTAAAGGTTCTGTATTCGTATGCAGAACCCACGATAGCGGGGTTGCTTCATAATCAGGAATATTATGAATACTCATTTAGGATGTGAGCGCCAGATCTACTCAATACCGCTAAATTGTTAGCAAATTGAGGTTAGAGATGAAAAGCTTTTCAACTAAAACACTTGTTTCTGCATTGTGTGCAATTGCAAGTACCATTCCTATTCAGGGCTATACAAATGACTTTTGGCAGAGTTACCTGACGTCGAGAACGGTACAGTCTGATCTAAGAGATCCCGACTCGAAAATAGCGGATGATCAGATCATTGCCAATTATTCTTACGCAGGTTACCAGTTTTCAAATCAACCGATCCCAGACGTTAACACTCTGGGTTACCGTACTTTTGACGTCACAGAGTTTGGTGCTGACATAAAAACTGGTCGCTCTGATAAACAGGCTGTTCGTGATGCGATTTCCGCTGCACATGCATATATCGATGCAGGAGGTCGCGGCGCGATTATCTATTTCCCAGACGGTATCTATGATTTAAATACCCAAGCTGATGTTGAACACCTAGATATGTCCGATACTGCCATGGGCCGTAAAAGCCGTGCCGGCGGATCTATTCGGCTTTCACGAGGCAATATGGTATTACGGGGAGAAAGTAAACAAAGTATCTTATATATGGATAAACACTTAGACTTGGTGTATCCATCTAAGATGTGGACTAGCCCATTTCTATTTGAAATCGGATATAACTATGATAATCGTGATCCCCGTGTAAAGGGTGTGAGTCAAAAAGTCGTCTCTCCAAGTGGTGAGAAGTTCATCACCGATGTGATCTCTACACATCCGAGGCATTCCACACGGACGATACAAGTGAGTGACAGTACTTTATTGAAGGTTGGTCAGTGGGTTCAATTGTCACGCTTTGACCCTCGTGAAGATACCATTGCAGAAGCTTTGTCTCCGTACAAATTAGAGGGAAAATGGGGCGGGATCAAAAAAGGCTTACGCTCGCAAGAATACCATGAAATTACCGCGATTGAAGGCAACCAAGTCACTTTTGCCGCTCCAATTCACCACGCCGTCCAAGGTGATGGGTATTGGGGATTAAAAAAAGCCACATTGATTGAAAACATCGGTATTGAGAATCTGACGATTCAAGGTAATTGGCAAGCTGAATTCAAGCATCATTTGAGTGGTGTACACGATGGTGGTTGGAGCGCTTTACGAGTTTCGCGAGTCGCAAATGCGTGGCTCAAAAATATTGATATTATTGATGTTAACCAAGGCATAACGGTGGTCAACGGCGCTGCTATCACACTAAAAGATATCCATTTTGGTGGAAACCCAGGGCACTTGAGCTTAGACATTAATGCATCAACGCACGTACTGGCGCGCGATATTGATGATCAAGCGCATCACTGGCATGCGGCTGGGTTTTCACATAAAGCAACTGGCAATGTTATCTCTGGCTCAACCCACGCTTCTGATCGTTTTCATAATTTGCATGCGAATATGCCGTATAGCAATTTGATTGAGGACAGTAAAGGTGGCTGGAACTACGGGTTCATGGGAGGTGCTCAAAGCGCACAGCCAAATCATTTAAAACACTTGGTGTTTTGGAATGTGACAAATACAGCGCAGAATGAGGCACTTGATAAGTGGGCATTTATGCGACATGACAGTAAATATGGCCGTGTCATCATGCCTTATGTTGTTGGTTTAAAGGGGGCTGGATTCAATGGTTTCGAAAGCCAACAAAGGTATGACTCTAGCCTTGCGGATGTGGCGCAGGCTCATGTTCAGCAAACCACGCATATTGATAGCTTGTTTGATGCCCAATTAATGCAACGCCGTTGTGCAAAACGTGTGACGGGTGACAATTTAATCGGTGCATGGTCAATTGTTGATAGCGTATGTGATCTCTCTGGCAATGGCCGGCATGGCGTGACATTTGGTGGTTATAAAAGCGTATTTAACGGTGTAGAACAACGCGTAGAGCTTGGCGATATTGACCGTTTTAGTACCATCGAACTGGAATTTAAATATCATACTTGGAATACCACAAAAGCAGGGTTTGCGCTGTCAAAAGGAAACTATGGCACTACAAACCCGTATTACATCCAAATAAACAAGCAAGGCGTGCTCAGTGCCCGTGTTAACGGACAAGGTGTGAATGCAGGCAACTACGCCGATGGTCAATGGCATAAACTGGTGATGCAGTTATCTGGCAACTTACTTTCACTGCACATCGATGGTCAGTTTATCGGCGCTAAAGAAGTTGTTATTCCAGAGGAAAATGATATCCCTTTGAGTATCGGATCACCGCAAAAAGGGACCTACCCCTTCGTTGGTGAAGTGAAAAATATACGCATTTTTCAATAATTGATGGTTGTCCGTTGACTGTTTTTAAACGTGGGCACTGCTTGGCATTTTATTCAAGTCAGCTCGGTATAGACTGGGCTGCAATTGAGCTTATTTAAGGTAATTTATATGACAACGCTTCCTCCATATAAAAAATATGCATTGATTAGTTTGGCATTGGTATTTAGTTGGTTTTCGAGTTTTGCTGTCAATGGTATTAAAGTAGATGAAACCTCTATGTACTGCTTAAAATTAAAAGATAAGGCGAATATGGACTTGTGCAGTAACCAAACACTATAGAGCGAACGGTCTGCATGTCTTGTTGCAGGCCTTCTTTTCTCGATACCTTTAGCCTATTAGTCTGCGTTACTCTCCACACTTTTTTACACACTCTTCTGATGTATATGCTAATTTGAGTACATAAGCTGTGATGTAAAGGACGTATTTTTTGAAAAAGAAAAATGGCCTGCCGTGTTTAATCATGTCGGCACTTTTGAGTGGATGCGTATATTCTCCCTCCAAACAAATTTACTTTGATGAAAGTTGTGGTGTAGAGCGAGAAGTGACTGACGTGACTCAAGATTATTATTATAAATCTCAAGATGGCCGCTTCCCTGCTATGACGGGAGATTTGTTGTTTCCTATTGTACTGACTGCTGTTTCGGCAATCGTATCGAGTACGAAACAGATCGCAGATGCTTCGTCAGAGTCCAGGAAATATCAGAAAACATGTCTTCAAAAAGGTGTTGAACCAAGCACTAAACAGTCGTTCAACCATGCTAATTCGAGTAATAAAACTAAATGCAAAAACAACGCGTTATGTACTATTGAAAGAACGTACTAATGGCTGTAAAGGGGATTTACACGAAACGGAAAAAGCCGCAATGGGCGGCTTATTCAGGGAAGTTCAATGAAAACAAGTTTAAGAAAAGTTTAGCCTTCGCTTTCTAAGAGCTTACCGGTACCAATCTCTATTTTTCTTGGTTTTAACGCCTCTGGTACCTCTCTTTCTAGGCTTATTACCAGTAGGCCATTTTCCAATTCAGCACCGATTACGCGAACATGGTCACCCAATTGAAAGCTTTGCTCAAAGTTACGTTCCGCGATACCTTGGTGAATAAATTTGCGCTCAACTTTGTCTTCTTTATTGGCTTTTTGGCCCTTTATTCTGAGTGTATTATTCTCAGACTCAATGTGTAGCTCATCATTGGTAAAACCTGCGACAGCCATCGTAATTTGGTACTTATCATGGTCCAACGCTTCAATGTTATATGGAGGGAAACTTGCTTGCTTGCCGTTGTGTGCTGCACGGTCCATAAGTGAAGCAAGGTGGTCGAATCCGATGAATGAACGATAAAGTGGAGTTAGATCTACGTTGCGCATAATATATATCCTCAGTTAAGCGATAATACCTGTTTACTCTTCATATGAACCAGTAAACAGGTTAAAAGTAATGTTCTTAATTTGGTTTGGGACCCTGTCGGCGTCCTCAATACACTATTTATGGACGGTCAAAACAGTTTTCAAGAAAAAAACTAAAAAAAAATTTAAAAGCCCGCATGGTGGGCTTTTAAAGCAAGCTCATCTATCTTTCAATTGCTATTGTAACTTTGCTTGGCCTGAATAGACTGTAAATTGCTTGCCGACATATACTTGGTCGTTTTTAAACCCGACAAATGGTACATGGTGCCATTTTGCAACCAGTTTAGAGCGATTTATATCTAGCGTGACAAAACCACGATTTGCTAAATCTACGTAGCGAATATGAGGGTTTTCTGGCATTAATATTTTACCTACATCACCCACAATTTGTTGCAAACCAGGGACCGGTATCGATGGCGAAGTAACAGAGGAGGTCACTATTTCGACGGCAACGGCCCCATCATGCGTAAAGCGGTTATACTTTCGCCAGTCATAGGGGTCTTTACAGATATTCGCAGCCCAAGAAGAGTGAACATCACCGGTAAGTACGACGACGTTATCGATATTATTCGCATCAATAAAGTCGAGCAATCTTACTCTGGCTGCTGGGTAGCCATCCCATGCATCGGCATTGATAGGTTTGCCCAGCATTTGAATTTGCATCATTTGCACTTGTTGACCGAGTAATTGCCACTGTACACCCTGTCGCTTTCCTTCAAGCAAGTTGTCTTGTAACCATTGCTCTTGTTCAAACCCTAATAAGGTGCGCTGTGCATCTAATCTTTCAGGGTCATTGACGTCAACTTGTTGATCTCGCCCTACAAATCGAGTGTCTAGCATATTGAGCTCGGCCAAATCGCCAAATTGAAAGCGTCGGTATGCCTTTTCTCGGTGGCTATTACTAGGCTCACGGATTGGCATCCATTCATAGTAAGCTTTAATAGCAGCCTGACTTCGGGATTGCCAACTGCCCTCACCTTCATTGTGATTTTCAGCACCACCTCGCCAAGTATCATTTGTGAATTCATGATCATCCCAAACGCAGATCATTGGATGTGTTTGGTGCAACTTTTGAAGATCTTCATCTGTTTTATAACAGGCATGGCGCTGGCGGTAGTCGGACAGTGTGACCATTTCATGGGCGGGTACAACTTTACGATTCCATAGAAATGGATTGCGATAAATGTCTTTATTCCCATACTCATACAAGTAATCACCTAGATGCAAGACCGCATCGAGGTCTGATATTTCAGCAATACGTGCATAAACGTTAAAATAACCATAGCTAAAGTGAGAGCATGAAGCCATTGCGAGCTTGATGTTCGATACATCATAAAGTGGCAAAGTCTTTGTTCTACCCACCGGAGAAATGAGTGGTTCATCTAGCTCATCGACAATAAAGCGATAGAAATAACGGGTGCTTTCACGCAATCCCATTGCATCGACTTTCACGGTAAAGTCTTTGTTTTGATCTGTGATCACATGACCCTCTGCGACCATATTTGAAAAGTTTATGTCAGTTGCGACTTGCCAGAGCACCTTAACGGTTAACGTAGCTAGATCGACATGATCGCTGATCTCTTTTGGTATGGTTATCCGTGTCCATAAAATGACGCGATCAGCTAAAGGGTCGCCACTGGCCACACCATGGCTGAATGGGTTTTCTGAAAAGGTGCACCCTGAGAGGGACAGTGACAGAGGCAAACTCGATATGACTACACTGCTTTTGATAAAACTGCGACGGGATATGTTCATAAGTAATTACTCTAATTTTTGCATTTTTTGCATAGTAAATATGTAAAAAGTTAAGGTTTAATTTAATTTTTGTGAATTTTGAGTGTGTGTGGTGTATTAACATGCAATTAAATGAATAAATGCGCGGTATTACAGGACATAAATGTTGAATTGCTAGACAAGCGAGGAGTCGGTAATATGCTTGTTATTTGTTCTAAGTTTTTATATTTAAAATAAAAAAATAATAAATAAGATTTTTTTATTAGTTATTTTTTTGCTGCTGTTTCGTCGTAACTGAGTAACCTAAATTACAGTTATATTGTTAAAATAACAATTTTATTTAAGTGGATGAAAGCGCAAAACTCGGTTCAACCCCTTGTTTAACCTGCCGATTACACTAAACTTTAACGACAAAAGTAAATATGTGATTTCAAACCTAGGTCTGAATATCACAGTGACAATATCGTGGTGGTAATATGCCACGCTCATTGAGACAAATAATATGATTAAAACTCTGCGAACTTCCTTTTATGTGCTTCCTTTAGCACTGGCTACCCATAGTGCTATGGCTGATTGGTCATCGACCATCACGGGTGCATCAGACTACACATTTAATGGTATTAGTCAGACAGAAAATGACTTCGCACTGCAAGCAAGCCTTGATTATAGTGATTCGAAGACAAACTGGTACGCGGGTTCTTGGGCATCAAATGTCGATTTTAGTGATGGCACGGATGTTGAGATTGACGTGTATGTGGGCCGCACTTTTGATTTAAGCAGTGCATGGAGTGTGGATATTGGTATTGCTTATTACAGCTACTATGGCGGTGATGACTCTAGCGACTTAAACTACCCTGAAGCCTATACTAAGTTTGGGTATGAAAATGCCCTTGGCCAAACTAGCTTTAGCTTCTTTTATAGTTGGGACTATGCTGGGACTGAAGCCGGTCACACAATTTCATCATTGTCGCATGCTTTCACAGTTGCTGAAAACCATGATATTACGGTCAGCTATACCGTTTCAAACTCATTGGATGGTGATAAATTTAGCTGGGATGGCAGTGATACCTCTTATCACTACTATGAGTTAGCTTACGCCACCAGCCTTGCTAACTTTGATATCGAAATCGCAGCGCAAGACACATCAATTGATTCAGATACGTCCGACGAACGCATTGCTTTTTCTGTGTCACGCACGTTTGATCTGTAAAGCATAATTTGAGACCTAAAAAAAGCCAGCGTATGCTGGCTTTTTTAGTTATCGGTCGTATTACTTTTTAACGATGGCGTTGTGGTAAACGTTTTGTACGTCATCACAATCTTCTAGCATTGTCATAAACTTTTCGAAGTTAGCAATGTCATCTTCGCTTTCAATTTCTACGTGTGTTTGAGGGATCCAAGTAATTTCGTCTACTTCAAATGTGATACCTTCAAATGCTTCTGTCAAAGCTGTTTTCGCTTTGAAGTACTCTGTATTCGGCGCAAATACAGACACTTTGCCATCTTCAACTTCTACATCCGTTACATCAACGTCCGCCATCATTAGCGCTTCTAATACTGCTTCGTCGTCATCACCAGCAAAACCTAAAATTGCAAAGTGGTCAAACATATGCGCTACACAGCCAGGGCTGCCGATCTTTGAGTCTGTTTTTGTAAATGGTAGACGTACATCTTTAATTGTACGATTAGGGTTGTCTGTTAAACAGTCAACAATCACCATACAGTTACCTGGGCCATATCCCTCGTAACGTGCAGGTGAGTAGTCTTCACCTGCACCACCAGCTGCCTTTTCGATTGCTTTTTCAATAACGTGTGCTGGAACTTGATCTTTTTTGGCTTTGTCGATCAAGCGACGAAGGGATAGGTTAGTTTCCGGATCTGCACCGCCATTTTTAGCTATAACGTAGATCTCTTTACCGTATTTAGAATTTACTTTGGTTTTTGCCGCTGCCGTTTTTGCCATGGCGTTTTTGCGGACTTCAAATGCTCTACCCATCTTAATTCTCGTTATTTGAAATTTTAATGGCAAAGATTCTAACAAGACTGAGGGCTTTGGGCTATACCCTATTAGGAATGACCGTGCCTATCTGAGGCAATAAGCCGGATTTCGCGCTTTTTATGCCAATTGATGCAGAGTTTTTAGGTTTAATTGCTCGACCATCTCTGCGAATTGCTCCCAATCTGTAAAAATGAGATCAGCTTGATTGGCGTAGTCTGGCAGCGCGTGTGGGGCAAAGAAGCAAGCGTGCATATCAGCATTGTGAGCGGCCTGAATGTCATAGAGATAATCGCCTACATATATGCACTCACTTCTTGCGATTTTCCAACGATCTGCGATGCAGAGTAATGCTGAAGGATCAGGTTTGGCTGGTGCGTCATCTCTGGTAACGACGATATCAATTGGCATGTTGCAGCGTTGCAGTTTAATCTGTGCCGCTTTACTAAAATTTCGCGTTACGATTGCAAGTTTAAACCCTCGTTGGTGGAGTGTATCTACGGCGTTTTTGGCACCTGGAATAAACGTACATTGATTAGCATCTTGTAGCTCATGTTGACGGATCAAATCCATTGCTTCTTCGCGCATGTAAGGTGAGGGCAGTGATGATACGAATTCGAGAAGGTCGTCTTCTCTTTGACATCCAAGCTGCGCTTTCATCATTGCGAAATCTAAGCTTGATGTGACGAGTGTGCCATCCAAGTCGAAAATAATTCCTTTAATCATGCGCTTCTTACCTCTTGATCCATAGCAAGACTACAATGTCTGCTTTAAACATAGAGTACGTCAGATCAGGTTGCAAAGATCACAGCCAAAAATAGTTGTAATTGCTGCTGGACCTACCTTTTTGTCAAAAACTTGTCCTTTTTCGCAGTAAATAAAATTACTAAATTGCGCAACAATAAAACTATATTAACTATAATTATTAGTTATTTTATTTGTGAGCGCATAGATGCGCTAATTGTAGCTTTTGAGCGATAACTCGTAACCAATGCTCTATTTTTGTTGGTTGTAAATGTTTTTTTTCTTTTTTAAATTCAAGTTTTTGTTCTTTCAATTTTATGCCTCCTATCATGCCTCAGGGGTAATTATGTGGTATAAAACGATTCAACTCGAACGATATATAATTAACCAAACTATAAGTAAAAATTATGTACAAGGAGCTCGTAAATATTTCTGGGTTACGCATGGTTGAAGCCGCGGCAAGACTCAAGAGCTATAGTAAAGCGGCCAATGAACTGCACGTATCGCAAGCAGCGGTGAGCCAGCAAGTTCGCAAATTGGAAGCGCAGCTAGGGTGTAAACTATTTTATCGCAGCGGTCGAAATATGCATGTAACCCAGCAAGGGGCGGTACTTAGAGACGCAATATGTTTGGGGTTTGATAGCATTGTCGATGGGCTCAAAAAAATCCAATGTGAACCCTTGTCTGGAGAACTAACCATAACCACGACTCAGTCCTTTGCATCTTTAGTACTGGTGCCTAGAATGTGGAAGTTTGCTATTGCGTTTCCTGATATAACGCTTCGAATATTGACTTCAAAGGACACCGAAGATTTGCGTCAAGGTAACATTGATGTTGCCATTCGCTACGGCAGAGTGCCTTATCCAGAGTATCATTGTGAGGTTTTATTTGATGATCCAATTGTACCGTTGTGTTCTGTGGAGGTTGCACAACAGTTGGATGAATATAATCCCAGTAGTTTAAAAGGCTGTTGGCTTATCGATTATGCAGAAAAGCAGTACTGGCCTCAGTGGTTTAAACAAGTTTCCATCTCCCCTGACCTTTCCGATTGCCAAGTATTACAGGTAAACAACATTGATGTGGCGATGAGTGCTGTCCTCGCTGGACATGGTGTCTGTTTAGGATCTGCCAAACAAGCTGCCTACCACATTGAGCAAGGGCTACTGGTACAGCCCTATGCCGCGGGTCTCGAACCTGGTGCGCAATATCGCTTAATGTATGATACCGAGTCTCCAAGGGGGCAACGTATTGCAGTGTTTAGTAACTGGTTACGAGGGGAGCTTGCATGTGTATAGCTTCTACTTTTTTTCATTTAGGGCACAGTGAGTGGATTATTTTGCGCTGTTCCATACTCTACAATAAGAACTAAGAGATGATTTATTTAGTCACAACGGTGGTTTTGATTCTATGCAGTGCCATCTTATTCGTACCAAAATTAAAAAGCTTTACACAGCGCAATGCGTTAGCAAGTAACTTTGCTTTAACGCTGATTGCAACCTTGATAGGTGTTTTATTAGCGATAGGGATTAGTAATTATGATTCGGAAGAAAAAGAGCGGCGCGATTTAGTGAAGTTACTGCATGCTGCTGAAGCTGTTGTGAAAGAAAGCCAAGACTACAGCGTCGAATTGTACAAGCACTATCAACAGCATGAATTGGATAAAGAGAATCCTGATAGCAAAAGGCGATTCTTTGAAAAAAATCCTCTGGTATATCCAACATACTTAGATGCTTTGATGTCACAGCACCTATTCATTAAAAACTTGTCTCAAGAGTCCTTGACTGAATTGAGCGAGCGTTTAATTATTATGAAACGTGCGCAAAGTGCCATGCCCAAATTGTTTATCCAAAGTACGCACTATGTTTTGTACATCCTAGAGCAAGAAAGAAGGTATCAACAACAACATATAACGCTTCTAGAGTTAGAGGCCTTACTTGATGTCAAAGAAGACCAAATAACCCATATTTTGATTGAGGCACTTTAAATGGTAAGGCTGATATTGGCGCTCCTTGTTATTGTGTGGTGTGATAAAGCGGTCGCGTCTGACTGTGACAAAACCGTGTATGATGCAAGCCGTGCACGCCTTGATGCGCAACAGCAGTATAAACACCAAGGGGTTGCTTTTATTGCTGTGGCAAATGGTATTGGACCAGCACGCCCGGCACTAGAACACATCACCCTAACTAAGTGCATAATACTAGACACGCCTTGGCAGATCATTTGGGTTGGTGCTGATAGTAGTATATGCCCAAATCACACAAAGTTGGAAGCAAGTGCACTGCAATATGCACGCGAGTACAATGAACACATGCTGTCTTTGGCACAAACGAGCCCTGACTATTCATGCCCGTTTGTACGTGTAAACCCCGTTGACAAAATTCGCTAGCTTCTGGGCGATTACAATGGCGTTAAACAAGACAATAAAGTGACAGCCCGTTCATTTTACCCGACATTTAAACGCAGTGTTTCCTTTGCGCTGGGCGCTAACAACAATTCTTGATTTGAGGTTGCCTTAAAATTAGAGACCTGTTGGAGTAAATGCTGCGCTTGCTGAATCATTTTTTGGCTTGCATGGGTAGATTGCTCAACCAAATGCATATTCCTCTGTGTTTCGTTGTCTAGCTGTGCGATGGTAGACGACACGGCTGCGACACCATCTGACTGCTCTTGGCTTGCCTCAGTGATCTCGGAAATCATCATATTGACTTCCTGAACAACTTGTACGAGTTGCTTGAATGTGTCGCCTGACGCCGCCACCAGCAAACTCCCTTTTGAAACTGCTTCGGAGCTGTCTTGAATAAGGCCTTTAATTTCTTTTGCAGCAGATGCGCTTCGTTGCGCCAGATTACGAACTTCACTGGCTACCACCGCAAACCCCCTGCCAGCTTCGCCTGCTCTTGCGGCTTCCACAGATGCATTCAATGCTAATAGGTTAGTTTGAAAAGCAATTTCATCAATAACACCGATAATATCGGAGATACTATTACTGCAAGCTTCAATATCACCCATCGCATTGACAGCGTCAGAGACAGTCTCCCCGCCTTGCTGCGCTTTTTTCATCACTTCATCTGCGTGCAATGATACATCCTTAGCGCTTTTTGCATTTTGCTGAACTGTGGTTGTTAACTGCTCCATGGTGGATGCGGTTTCTTCAAAGCTGGCGCCTTGATTTTCTGTACGCTTATTTAACTCTTCATTACCATTGGCGATGCTTTGGGCACCTTGAAATACCTGGTTTGATGCTTCGGTGATCTCCAGTACCATGCTATTGAGGTTGCTCATTAAGCCATTCATGGCCTCTTTCAGAGTATTAAATTCGCAGCCGAGGTCATCATTTATCATGTGGTTTAGTTGACCATCGGCAAGGGCTAAAATGGCTGTTTTAATACTGGAAATGGCATGCTTTCTCACTGTGATATCCGTCGCATACTTTACCACTTTAAACGGGTTGCCATCAGCATCAAAAATTGGGTTGTATGAGGCTTGTATCCAAATTTCTCTTCCCCCTTTACCTATTCGTTGATACTCGCCACTATCAAATTTCCCCTCATTCAATCGCTGCCAAAATTGCGTATACTCCGAGCTGCTGGCATAGTCTGGCAGCGCAAACATTTTGTGATGTTTACCTTGTATTTCACTGAGTGAATAACCCGTTGTCATCAGGAAGTTCTCATTGGCATCTCTAATGGTGCCGTCCATATTGAATTCAATCACGGCTTGCGATTTATGTATGGCAGCGAGCTGACCTGCGAAGTCTGCGCTTTCAAGCTTTTGCCGCGTAATCTCTGAAGCGAATTTAACAACTTTGAAAGGCTTGCCTTTTGAGTCAAATATCGGATTGTAAGTTGCTTGTATCCATATCTTTTTGCCATTTTTGCCTACTCGAGGGTATTCACCCGAATCAAATTTACCCTGATTAAGCTGTTGCCAGAAGTCGATATACGCTTGGCTTTGCGCATAACTGGGATCGGCAAACATGCTATGATGCTGGCCTTGGATTTCTTCTAAGGTATAACCTGTCGTGTGTAAGAAGTTTTCGTTGGCAGTAATAATGGTGCCGTCCATATTAAATTCAATTACAGCTTGTGACTTACTGATCGCCTGAAGTTGGCCCTCATAGTTGGCTGACTGTATTTTTTGAGCTGTAATATCAGACGCATATTTGACCACTTTAAATGGCTGGCCACTGGGATCTAAAATGGGGTTATAAGAAGCTTGTATCCATATTTCTTTGCCGTGTTTACCGCGGCGTAAGTACTCTCCTGAACTAAACTGTCCGGCATTTAGATTAGCCCAAAAGTCACGATACTCTTGGCTATCAGCATAGTCAGGCTCTGCAAACATACTGTGGTGCTGCCCTTTTATTTCATCGAGCGTGTATCCCATGGTTTGCAAGAAATTTTCATTGGCATATAGGATGGTGCCATCCATATTAAACTCGATGACTGCTTGTGATTTACTAATTGCTTGCAGTTGCCCTTTGAAGTCCGCTGATTGCATCTTCGCAGGTGTAATATCCGACGCGTATTTCACGACTTTGTATGGTTTACCCTGTGCATCAAATATCGGGTTATAAGAAGCATTGATCCATACTTCTTTGCCTTCTTTTCCAAGGCGTTTAAATTCACCGGTACTGAAGGAGCCCTGATTTAAACTTTGCCAAAAATGTTGGTATTCTTCACTTTGTGCGTATTCAGGCTCCGCAAACATGCTGTGATGCTTACCAACGATTTCTGAGAGTTCATAGCCCATGACATTGAGGAAATTTTCATTCGCATGAATGATGGTCCCATCTAGGTTAAATTCAATGACTGCTTGCGAACGAGTAATAGCGTTGATTTTTCCGACATAATCCGTATTTTGAATTTTGTAGGTCGTTACATCATGCAGCAGCAACATAGACATGGTGTTGTGAGATGGCGCGTCAAATGCTTTTAGGATATCCAGCTGGAACCAAAAGACTTGATTGTGATTACTGACTATTTTCACCTCACTGGAGGGCGCCTTATTTGTTGTATGTTGGTCTAGGTTCAACTTTCCTTTAAGTACCGTGTCGTATGGCTTATTGATAAGTGCATGGCGTGGGTAGCCGAGCTTGCTAAGCAGCGCATTACTGGCTTCGGTTATCATGCCATCTTCGTTGACTACCAATATACACTGATGATTAAAAATAAGGTCATATTTGGATTGAATTGCTTGTCTTTTTAGACGCTCTGTCCTTGATGAAAAAATCATAAGCCACCGAGTTATTACAAATGAGTGTAAGCAAAAATATAGTTCAAAATATCGGTTATGCCACCCGAGATAAGTGAAGAAAACGGCATGAATTATAGGGAGTTTAAGGACTGGAGCTGTGAAAATGAAACAAACAATTAAAGAAAATAAAAAAAAGCGCGCAGACTCTGCGCGCAAAAAAGTCTCATAAAGACAGGGGGAAAATCAACATGTTAAACAATTGCAAGGTGAACTGCTTGGGTTACTAAGCAGATAACCTGTGTATGCGCTTACTCAACGAGGTAAAGTATAGAATTATTCCCTTGTTGTAATCATCCTATCTCTTGCAAAGGGGTGTGACGCCTTGTTGTATTTTGTAACCTCAGTTGTGCTTTTGAATACACTTATAAATGCGCGCTGAATAGACACGTTAGATATCGTCAATATAGGCACCTGGGGTCATGCCAAGGATATTTTTAAAGTCTTTGATCAGGTGAGCTTGATCTGCATAATCTAATTTGCTTACCAAATGGTGTATGTCGTTAGGTTGTTGCTCTATGAGTGCGAGCGCATTATGTAATCGGTATTTTCGGATCAAATACTTTGGGGAAAGGCCGATGTATTTTTTGAACTGTCGTTGCAAAGTTCGTTTAGATATACCGCTTTTCAGTGCGAGATCCTCGACCGTGTATATATCATCATTATTCTTAATGTGTTCAACTAAGGCTGTTAACTGTTGAACATGGTGCACTTGTACATAGCTACAAAGCGGTTCAAGTGCTTGTTCAAGTGTATAGACTCGGGCTTTATCATTGTCTGTTTGACTTAAAGTTTGAGACAGAGAAACTAAATCACAGTGTAAAAAGCTGGGTAATGAAGTCGTGGTATCAATGTAATGTTCAATCGGGTTTGGCAACACGGGAGCCAATGCTCCGAGTTTAAATTTCACGCCAATTATTCCGTTTTTCCCATGCATTGCGTAATCATATACCTTGCTAACAGGGCCTAGGAATGCACATTTATCTGGAAAAAAAGTCAAATGACAATTCGGGTCCGGCAAGTTCTTTTGGACGTGTTGTGAACCTACTGGTAAATCCCAATCAACCAACCAGTATTGTTCAACTAGACTCGCCTGTTGAGGTGATGGAAAGTAACGTCTTAACGTGTAGTGCTGCTCACTTTTAGCATGATGTAGCACACCGCTTATTTGCTGGTTGTTTTTTTCCACGATTTAGTCCCAATATCTAGCAAGGTATGACGCGTTTTTACAATACCACTGTACGGCGCCATGTTAATGTAATTCAAACTTAAAAACATCTCGGAGAGACATATGAAATGGCAAGGTGAGTTTCAAATTGCAGATTGGCAAGAGCAAACGCGTGAATCAAGTGTTGTATTGACGGGAGGGAAGCGAACAACCGCCATTGTAAATCAAGTTTATCAAGGGGATATACAAGGCACTAGTGAACTTCAGTACAGTATGGTTTATGACGGAGAAGGAAATGCACGGTTCAGCGGTATTGAGCTGATACAAACAGAGTTGGGCGCGCAAAGTCATATTTTAGTCCTATCGCATCAGGGCAAATTTAGTCAAGGCGTTGCCAGCAGTGAGTTTGAAGTTGTAGACAGTGAGCCTAAACATTCGATAATCGGTGCACAAGGGCAATTCACTTCTGGTGAAGGTGGAAAAGCCGAGTATTATCTCGAAAAACGCAGTTAATTGGTTTTTGATAGGCTTGATCAGCAGCGCGTCGACTAAATGAGCGCGTAAGTATTCTTGGCTTGATGATTATTTTGGAACAATAGTCACTGGGGTCACTCTGCTCATTAGTGACATGGGGCAAACGTAGTGGGATTTATATAAGTTCAATGGCGTGTATATGTTAATTAGTTTAATGCAGCACCTTGCTATTTTAGTGTGTGCATTTATGGGGTTGTTTATTGCTAAGTCGCCCCCCCTTTACTATGACTCAATCATATATCCATTTGCCCCAAGTTTTGGTTTATGGCTACAGTTTTACATTGTGTTATACCCGCAAGGGTTCGCTTCAATGTTTGCTGCTTTGATTGGTTCTTGGGTATATCGAAAAACGATGTCTTATGCTGCACTTTGTGCGCTGATTGCATTTACTGTTGATTATCAGATGATGTTGTTTAGCAATTTAAAAATGCACTTTTTCCATGAAAGTTATGTACTGGTGTATTGTGCTGGAGTCTACAGCTGCTATTGGTTGTTTAAGCTTTGTTTGTCTAGATTACGTATCAAATTAACTGCCCTTACGAAGTAAATTAAATTGGTGAAGAATCATCGCAAATGAGCGCACTGTGCGTTCAGTGCAAAAACGAAGCGCCATTTGCTTTACTAATGACTTCCGTTCTACCACACTTCTTACCTATAAGTTTTTGTTTATCCCCTTTATAAACATATGGTTGTTCACATGGAATACGCTCAGAATATGCTTTCTCTACTCACCAAGTCCTTAGGCGGTGGACAATGGAAGTGGGAGTTACAAAGTGGTGAGACGCTGGTGGATAATGCGGTTGAACAGCTGTTTGGGTTGTCGCAAGACAAATTATTCAACACCCGCACTGGCGCAACGACACCAGAGTTTATCGCGTCACACTGTCATGAAGACGATTTAGAGGTCGTGCAGCACGCATTTCGCTTGGCTGTCAATAAAGGTCAAGAGGTTGATATTAAATTTCGTCTGGTCACAGGTGAGTGTGCCCCTACCGTAATGATCGCATGTCTCGCGTTACCTGAATTTGATGAGCATAACAGTTTGATAGCGTTACTGGGCATTTGCTACGAAGTAATGCCTTCACAGCAATCAACATTATTATTAGAAGAACAGTGTCATGAGGGAAATACTTCAGAGCAACATCTGCTATTTGAGGAGCTCGTAGACTTGTTACCCATAATGGTTAACTCATTCGATGAACATGGGCAGTGTTTATTGTGGAATCGCTCTTGCGAGAACCAACTTGGTTACAGTTTTGAAGAAGCGAAAAACACCCCAGATCTAATGCAACATTTTTATCCTGATGAGGCGATTCGCCAGCAAGTGTTTATTGATATTACAGCCACCGAAGGCAAGTTTCGAGAATACCCTGTACAAGTTAAAAACAAAGAAGAAAGACGGCAATTGTGGGCTAACTTTCGGCTTTCAAATGGAATGATGATTGGTTGTGGGACCGATATTACAGATTTAAAACACGTCCAAGGTGAATTAGAAAACCAAATACGCTATAGCCAAAGTGTCGTTGGTAACATGCCTATGGGATACCATCTATGGGAATTTAATGAGGCAGGAGAGCTAGCATTTAAAGGGTTCAATAGTGCTGCGGAAAACATTTTAGGGTTTGAACATGCTCCCTTGATTGGCCAATCGTTAGTCGAGGCTTTTCCTGCCTTGTCAGAGACTGACATACCCGCTCGCATGCACGAAATTGCCCGTACAGGGGGAAGTTTTGATTATGAGTCGTTGACTTATGCCGATGAGCGTATCGATAGTGTATTTTCTACCGTATATTTCCAGTGCTACACAGGTGCTGTGGTGTCTATTTTTCGAGATATTTCAGACTTACGCATTAAAGAAGCAGAGCTTAAATTAGCGGTGAATAAATTAAAGTTGGTGGCTGAAGGGTCTCAGGATGGATTTTGGCATTGGGTTGATCCGGTCAATGATAAGGTTGAATGGTCCGATAATTTTTTCACCATGCTTGGTTTTGAGCCTCAAGAGTTTGAACCGACTTTCGCCTTGTTCCAGACCATGTTGCACCCTGACGATGCCGACAACACGCTGGATAAAGTGAAGCAAGCGATAGCTGACAAACAAACATTTGAGATACAGTATCGCGTACGCAACAAACTGGGCGAGTATGCGTGGTTTAGAGGTCGAGGCACGCCATACTATACGGAAGCGGGAGAGCTAAAGGAGATGGCTGGTTCGATCTCCAATATTGATCAAAATGTTAAGATCCGAAATTCATTGAAAGAAGCGAAAGAAAAAGCGGAGCTGGCCACAAAAGCCAAATCAGACTTTTTGTCTAATATGAGCCATGAAATACGCACGCCAATGAATGCCATTCTTGGCGGTTTACAGTTATTAGAAAACATACCATTAGATGAAAATTCAAAAGTGATACTGTCTAATGCTGCTTATTCTGCAAAGAGTTTGCTAACCATCATTAACGATATATTGGACTACTCCAAAATCGAAGATAATAAGCTAACCTTGGAGCACAATGCGTTCTCTTTGCGCAAAGTACTAGAGTCCGTTCAGTATGACCTCGATGCTCTGGTTAGCAGTAAAAATATCAACTTTATCACGGAGATTGCTGATGACTTCAAAGATGGGTGGATGGGAGATGTAGTTCGGGTAAAACAAATTGTTCTCAACCTTGCTTCAAATGCGGTTAAATTTACCAATGAGGGTGAAGTCAAAGTGGTCCTTAGTCGGACCTCGCATAACCAAAAACAAGCCGTAAAGATTGAGGTGTTCGACTCAGGCATAGGTATGACACAAGAAACACAGGCTCGTATTTTCGAGCGTTTCAGTCAAGCTGATTCATCAACAACACGGCAATATGGTGGGACTGGGTTAGGTATGTCGATAACCATCAATTTGATTAAAATTATGCAAGGAGATATCAAGGTATTGAGTGACTTTGGTCAAGGTACACAAATTATTGTTATATTGCCGTTAGAAAAAGCTCAAAGCAATTCGATTCCAACGATTCAAAAGTCACTCACTGCGCCAAACTTGACTGGAAAGAGGATTTTAATCGCTGAAGATAATTCGATTAATCAAACACTCATTCGCGCTATGTTGAGACCGACTCAAGCTGATTTAACACTCGTTGCTGATGGTAAGCTGGCTGTGGAAGCCTTTATGCAAGGCCAATATGATTTAGTGTTGATGGATATCCATATGCCTGAAATGGATGGCATTGAAGCTCAACAGAAAATTAAAGCACTCAGCGGCACAACGCCGGTGATTGCGCTAACAGCAAATGTAATGGTGGAAGACGTTAATAGATATTTGTCTCAAGGTTTTGTATCGCATATTGGCAAACCCATTGATGTGAATACGCTTTACGGTGTGTTAGGTGGATATGCGAATGAAGGACAGGTTTAGCTTAATTGAGCATACAGGCACTGACCCTGATACTTGACCCTGCTAATAACGGTCACGCCCCTTACACCAAAAACCACGATTAGAGGTGATAAAGGGCGATATAAAAAATTTCAAGTTTGTTGCTTGTGATTTGTTGTCCTCAGTGCGTTAGTCTAATAAGCCCCGTCACTGTAAATCAGTTCATAACTATGGCTGTAAATTTCAAGGATATTGCCAAACGGATCTTCCATATAGATCATCCGATAGGGCTTTTCGCCAGGGTAATAGTAACGCGGTTTTGCCATACGCTTTTTGCCACCAGCGGCAACGATACGCTCTGCCAACTCTTCAACATTGGGGTCTTGCACACAAAAGTGGAATATTCCGGTTTTCCAGTATTCAAAGTTATTGTCCGGGTTCGTTTGGTTTTTAAATTCAAATAGCTCCACGCCAATTCTATCGCCAGTAGAGAGGTGTGCAATGCGAAAGTGTGACCATCCAGCACCGAATACATCGGTACACATTTCGCCGATTGCACTGTTGTCTTCGTTTATCTCTGTCGGTGTCATGATTAAATACCAACCTAAGACTTCAGTATAAAATTTCACGGCTCGCTCAAGGTCTGGAACTGAAATACCAATGTGAGAAAAGTTGCGGGGATATACCTTGTTCATAATGTGTGCTCCTCATAATTTATGGGCAGATTACAAACTCAGGTCTATAATATGAAATTATCATTTGTACTTTATATAATAACGTTTTTTAATGATTAACTTGGTATGGTTACGTACATTTTGCACCCTCGCTGATATCGGGCATTTCACACGGACTGCTGAAAAACTACATATGACACAGTCAGGCGTAAGT
Organism: Pseudoalteromonas sp. SMS1; assembly: GCF_021530565.1. Taxonomy (GTDB): domain Bacteria; phylum Pseudomonadota; class Gammaproteobacteria; order Enterobacterales; family Alteromonadaceae; genus Pseudoalteromonas. Next base: position 271,977 of record NZ_JAKGBI010000006.1, on the reverse strand, counting down.
CAGCACATAAATAAATTAGAAGCCCAATTGAAACAAATGCTTATTCAGCGTGAAGGAAAGCAGTTTTCGTTGTCTCCGGCGGGTGAAAAGCTTTATTTTAAAGGCCGAAGAATACTGGATGAGCTCATCGATTTAGAGTTGTCTATTGGAGACGATCCAGCCTTTGAAGGCTGTGTGCAGATCCACTCCCCTGGTAGTTTAGGTTTGAAGTTATACCCTCATTTACTTGCGCTGCAGGTGAAGAACCCGAAATTAGTGATCGACCATCGGTTTGCACCGAATACTGAAATAGAACAGGCCGTATCAAGCAAAATGGCTGATGTTGGGCTGATGACGGTAAAAAGTCAGCTGGAAGAAGTGCGCAGTGAAGCCATTGCTAAAGAGCCTCTGTTGCTCATTACTCCCGCGGGGTTTGGCCAACCGACTTGGCAATCTCTCTGTGAACTTGGTTTTATTGATCACCCTGATGGCAATCACCACGCAAATTTACTCTTGGGCGCAAACTTTGCAGAGTTTCAACACGCTGGATTACTAAAAAAGAAAGGTTTCTCAAATCAAATTGGGATGATTTTAGAGCCTGTTGCGATGGGGCTTGGGTTTACTATTTTGCCTGCCCATGCCGTTGCGGCTTTTACCCCGCAATCAAAGATTAAAATACATCATTTAGCACAGCCAGTTTTTGAAACAGTCTATCTATGTACGCGGCAATATTCTTTGCGCCCACAGCGAGTTGAGACCATCGTACAAGAGGTATGTCGCGTGTTGCAGTGATGACGAATTACCACTACAAATCAATTTTTACTTGCAGTCAGAGTGGGGGATCCAGCCTTGAAAAAAAGCATCTAAATGGCTCGGGTCTTGTTCATGGTTCACCGACTTATTGATATTATTTTCAAAAAAGTCGAGTTCTGATTCAATGTAAGCATTTAGAGGCGTAATTTTTTTCACCAATGACTTTTCTGTGGCTTGTTGTTTTCTTTCTGCGACAGCGTGTATTTCATTGCGTAGCTGAGTATCCTCTATTACGTCTTCGACCAACACGGAAAACTCTATTGGCGGTGGGCTGTCATGTTTTTCTATCCACCTTGCAGCACATAAAGCACGCAAAACATAGAGATACTTTTTCAAAGGCACCTTATCTTGTTTGAGATAGCCGCGATAATTGCTCTTCGCCATGTTTACATAGTGATAAAGACCACGCTCGGCTTTGTAGTAGCGAGCATACAAAGCCTGCGCTTGCGACTTAAAGTTTTCATCATTATGGTAGACAATCGGTGAGTTGAGCCATTCACCTACTGCTGGGTTTGAAGCTTTTAAAAGCTTAAGTGCTTTACGGAGATCCCAACCATTGATGTCAATTTCGTCTACGATTGGGTATTCAATCACATCACGTTTGTCCTCTAACATCACAGACAGATACCAGTCTTTTGGGTGAACATAAATAAAGCGCACATCATAATCACTGTTTGGTGACGCAAACCCCCAAGAGCGGCTGCCTGATTCGATAGCGTAAAGGACCTTTACATTGTGTTCTTGTTCAGCCTGTTTGATGCGTGTCATGATTTCATTTTGTATAGCTGGGTCTATTGGTGTAACTGCTTTGTTCATGCTTAATCCAAATATACTTTCCAAAGGTATTCATTTAATTGCTGTGTTTTAATTTTTATGCCGCTGAGCTGTGCAATCACATCTATATTTGTTGTTGTGTGGCTGCTCAATGCTGTGGTTGTGAAACTTCCGCTTCCAGCGAGTGCCATGGGCAATAATAATTGGTCCGCCAAGTGTTCCTCTACCGCTGCGCCAGATTTTAAATAGCGCTTGAGTGCTTCAACTGTGCGCCCTGCTACTCGTTCAGCTGACAGGCCAAGCTCACCAACTTGCTCAAACATGGCGACTTGCAAGCCTTGTCCTACGCTCAAATGAAAGCTGTTGCCCTTGCCAAAGGCATTTGCTCTGTCAATTTCGGTACCTGCATTGGTCCAACTTAATTGAGACTGTGCTTCTTTGATTTCTCGACTTGCCACGGAGTCTTTCACTCCAGCAACAATTGAGAGCACATGGCAATGGTGTTCTTGCAGTTCCAACTCTGCACCTGATTGCTCGAATTGGCAAGGTTTAAGGGACGTAAGTGGCGAAATATCAATTTGCCAACTCCCACCACCTGCCGGGAAAAAACCAAGTTTCTGCGTTGTGATCGTGCAGGTTAACCCCATACTTTTTAGCGCTGACATGAACGAATGCTCAAAAAAGGTCAGAGAAGGTGACATGCCATTATGGGTGCCTCCTTGCAGTTTGACTCTGGACGCTTTGCCGTTTAGTGCCAATGGCAGCAAAATAGTTTGGCAAACTAACACTGTGCTGCCAGCCGTGCCAATTTTGAATTCATATTCACCCGCTTGTATTTGGTTTGGCACAAAAGTGATGTGTTGTGAGTTGAGCTCAGCCCCGCTTACTTGTGCATCACATATTTGCTGTGCGGCCAGCACGCAAGTCAGGTGTTGGCGCTTTAGCCCTGGTTTTTTTCGTCCAGCTCGGATGTTTTTAATCTCAATAGGCTGATTGAGCAGCATCGACAGACTGAGTGCAGTTCTGAGCACTTGTCCACCGCCCTCCCCTTTAGCGCCGTCAATAACAATGGTTGGTTTGTTTGCTATGGTTGTCATTCTTATCCTTTTACACAAACGATTTGTTTTAATGTGTGCATGACTTCTACCAAGTCTTGCTGTGCTGCCATGACTTTATCAATATCTTTGTAGGCATGTGGAATTTCGTCGATCACGGCTGCATCTTTGCGGCATTCCACCCCCTGTGTTGCTGCTTCATGATCTGCAATGCTATACACTTTTTTTGCTTGGGTACGCGACATAACACGTCCTGCACCATGGCTACAGCTATTAAAGCTGTCTGCATTGCCAAGCCCTCTAACGATGTATGAACGGGCACCCATATTGCCTGGGATGATCCCCATTTCGCCGTGTTCAGCACGAAGCGCGCCTTTTCGCGTAACGTAACATGCTTTGCCAAAATGCACCTCTTTAGAGATGTAGTTGTGATGACAGTTCACTGCCACATCTATAGTCTCAAATGGCATTGGCAACTCATCTTTAAGGGCTTTTAATGCATTGAACATCATGAGCTCACGGTTTTTTGCCGCGAAGTCTTGAGCCCACTCAACGGCTTCTACATAGTCATCGAAGTAAACACTTCCTTCTTTTAGATAGGCAAGATCCATATCAGGTAAATGCAGCTGATGACGCTGCATTTCTTTTTTAGCCAGTTCTATAAAGTAAGTGCCAATTCGGTTACCCACACCTCGGCTGCCTGAATGCAGCATCAGCCATACATTTTGTGATTCATCTAGGCAAAGCTCCAAAAAGTGATTACCTGTCCCCATGGTACCCAAGTGGTTTACATGGTTGCTTTTAGCGATAGCTGGATGCTTTGCACAAATCTGAGTAAAACGTTGCTCCAACGCCAACCACTCTTTTTGCACCAGTTTGGGTATATTTCCCCAAGCGCCTTTATCGCGTTTCCCGCGTCCTGTTGTGCGGCCATGTGGTACAGCGGCTTCAAAAGCGCTGCGTATCGACTTTAAGTTATCAGGTAAGTCATTGGCCGTCAGTGTTGTTTTGGTGGCGACCATGCCACACCCGATGTCCACGCCTACTGCCGCAGGAATAACCGCATTCACTGACGGGATTACACTGCCTATCGTGGCGCCTTTACCTAGGTGCACATCGGGCATTACGGCGATATGACTGTGCACGATATCCATTGATGCAATATTTTTGAGCTGTTGCTGTGCCCCGACATCAAAAGGAACGCCTTTTGTCCAAGCCTTTATCGGGTGCTTAGTATCGTTATCCAGTAGCTCGTATTGTGACTTACACATGTTGGCCTCCTTGTTTTTGACCTAGGTTGACTACATTGTTCATGAGCCCTTCCAAGCCACCATAAACGGTTAAGCTATCTATTTTATCTGCAACTTTTTCTAAAGCCTCAAGCTCTTTTAAGCGCATCAGTGTTGGGTTGTTTTCCATTACTTTCGCAGTGTTATGCAAGCTGCGTGTTGCAGCGGTTTCTTCTCGGCGTTTAATGACATTGGCTTCAGCAGCCTTTTGTGCTTCAACAACTTGATTAAGTATTGCTCTCATTTCCCCAGGTAGAATGATGTCTTTCATTCCAACGTTGATTAGCTGTACGCCGATTTCGGCAAGTGGCTCACTTACTAGCGCTTTCACCGTTTCATTGACATACAGTTTGTCGAGCAGCAAATCATCGAGGTTTTGTGTGCCTATCGCTTCTCTTAACGCAAGCTGCAGGGCGTTATACGCGAAAGAACTGACATCTTCAACGCTCGAAGCTGCCCGCGCAGCATCAGTAACTCGAAAGCTGGCGCTAAGGTTGATACGAAGACTGACTCTGTCCTTACTTAAGATCTCTTGCCCGGAGACTTCTAGCATCTGTGTACGCAAGTCGAAAACCTTAGCCTCAATATCTCGGTTAAATTGCCAAATACCATAACGTCCTGGTGCTAACTCTTGTTGCAATTGATTGTTCACATACAGCAACCCGATGTGCTCACTGTCGATAGCAACATCTGTAATCGGCTGGCATACAGCACTCATTGGTTTGAATAATTTTGCTGCGCTATTTAGCCCTGCATTATTGACTTGAGTGAACGTGGTTTTTTCAACATAAAAATCCTCGCTAATATCTACTCTTTGTAAGTGAATATCACCCGCTTCTTTCCACAAGTAGACGTGCTCCCCAGGCGGTATAATGCCTCTTAAGATTTCGTTTACATACAGTAAGCCAACTTCTTCAGCGCCTAACTTTTGATGTGTGACACTTTGCATTGCGCTGTTTTGTTGGTAAATATCTTTGGCTTCGTCTGCTGATACGTTTTTGCAATCAAACATTTTGAGTTCAATTTCACGGCCAAACTGCCATACGCCGTATTTTCCCGCAGGTAACTCCTTGACCAGTTTATTGTCTATAAACAACAAACCAATGTGATCGCGCTCAACTTGTATTTGGAAAATTGGTTTGCAAGCCGTGGTTTTCTCGGTTCTAATGAGTTTTGAAGCGAGGTTTAATCCTGCTTTTTCAATCAGCTTTAAGGTTTTTTCATCAACATAAACGTCGTCGCTGATATCCACTCTTTCCAAATGGATATCACCGGCATCTTGCCATAAATAAAGGTGCTCACCTGGCGCGACGACACCTTTTAACGCGTCATTGAAGTACAGCAAGCCGATTTCTTGCTCATTTAATTTATAGTGGTTGATGTGTGCTTGAACTTCTGAGTTTGAGTGATACAGGCGCTCAGCATTCGGTGCTACAAAGAACAGCGTATCGATGTTGTGTGTCACAAATTCGAGCTCATTTTTAAAGTCCCAAAAGGTGTGCTTGCCAGGTGTTAGGACACACTTAAACTGCTTGTTCTTGTATACGAAAACACGTTGTGTTTCTGCAATGATTTGTTGTTTTTTAAATTTCATTTTTTATTCCTTGTGATGCGTAGTAGCGGCCAGCTAGTTATCGCTGGGTTGGCTAAATAAGTGCATAAATGGGGAGCGTCCAGCTTGCCATTTACGAAGTTTATTCAGTGAAGCCCACCTTAGTGTTAGTGGCGGCTACTTACATAATTAAGCGCTTTTCAGCGCAGTTAAATGTAAAAACTAATAATGTTTCTATCTTTTACTTATGGTGATTAGAGCGGGAATCGAACCCGCAACAAACGAATTACAAATTTCGTGGCTCTACCATTGAGCTATCTATCAAATTAGGGGAGTTGAACCCCACACTTGCTGCGTTTCCATTTTCAGTCCACAAGACTGAGATAGCTGATCTCGGAATACGTGCTTACAGGGTAAGTCGCACCGCGGTGTTATTTAAAAACACGCTATCAAACTACAAGCTTGGTATATCAATTGACGTGCCAAAGGTTTTTAAAAAGTTAGTGGATATTTTTAATTTTATGATTTTAAAGGTTAAAATTTGTTTTTGTTGAATTGGCGTATCGATTTCTAATTGCGCTTGAATCACAAAAGTGATTCTATATGGATATTGTTATATCTAAATGGATAGGTGTGTTTTGAGGGAAGTTGTAGCTGTAAGCTTGCTTGGTACGCAATTAGACGCGATTGGTAAACGGGTTGATCGTTGGCACCGCTGGCGTCCAAATATTTCATTGGTAAGCCAAGATGATTTGATCATCAATCGCTTATACCTGCTGTATGGTAAACAAAGTGTACGCTTAGCAAATAATGTTGCCGTCGACATTGAGACCGTATCACCGGAAACAACCGTGCATTTGGTTGAAGTCAATTTTGACGACCCTTGGGATTTCGGTGAGGTATACGCTAAATTGTATGATTTTTGCCGTACGCTTGAGTTTGATTTGGATGCCCAAGAATATCTTTTTCATATCACCACGGGTACCCATGTAGCACAAATATGTAGCTACTTGCTCACGGAAAGCCGGCAATTTCCGGGGCGTTTAATACAAACATCTCCCGACCCACACAATGACAATAAGTCTGTGGGACAAGTGCAGACCATTGATTTAGACCTTTCAAAATACGACCAATTGGCCGAGCGCTTTGATATTGAGCGCCGCCAAGGTGAAAGCTTTCTAAAAGGTGGTATAGAGACAAAAAATACTGCGTTTAATCGCCTTATCGCCCAAATTGAAAAAATCGCCATACGCTCCACCGCGCCTATTTTGCTAACCGGCCCAACTGGCGCGGGGAAAAGCCAGCTTGCTTCGCGGATTTTCCAGCTTAAAAAGCAGCGTAAAACCTTGCAAGGTGAGCTAGTGATTGTTAATTGCGCAACGCTCAAAGGTGAAAATGCAATGGCTGCTCTGTTTGGCCACACCAAAGGCGCATTCACCGGAGCCCAGCAGGCGCGAGATGGTTTTTTAAAAGCGGCGGACCAAGGGCTCTTGTTTTTGGATGAAGTTGGTGAGCTTGGGCTCGAAGAGCAAGCGATGTTGTTGCGAGCAATTGAAAACAAGCAATTTCATCCTGTTGGTAGTGATCAAGAGGTGACGAGTGAATTCCAGCTCATTGCGGGTACCAATCGGGATTTAAAAGCGTGTGTATTAGAGGGGACATTCAGAGAAGATTTACTTGCGCGTATTAATCTCTGGACCTATCAACTACCAGCTTTAAAAGATAGGCGCGAAGATATTGACGCCAACATAGATTTTGAACTAGACAAATACAGTGAATCACAAGGTCGAAGAGTACGGTTCAATAAAGAGGCAAGATCTGCTTATTTGGAATTTGCACACAGCGCAAAAGCCACATGGCAGGGTAACTTTAGGGATCTTGGGTCGTCGATGATCCGTTTAGCCACGTTGGCCGACTCTTCGCGGATCAGTAAAGAAGATGTGATAGAAGAAATCGCGCGGCTCGAAATCAATTGGCAGACGAGTCAATCGTCACAGCACGGATCTTGCTTATCATTGGTAATGAGTGACGAACAAATTTCTCAACTTGATATGTTTGATCGTCAGCAATTAGAGTATGTAGTCACCATATGTTTGCAAAGCCCTAGCATGGCTGCCGCTGGGCGCGTATTGTTTGACGTTAGCAGGACTCAAAAAGCCACCAGTAATGACTCAAGTCGTTTACAAAAGTACTTGGCTAAGTTTGATATCAGGTGGCGAGATATTGCAGCGGCAAAATAATGCGTTGTGTGTAAGTAAGCTTTTGTAATACCCCTTTACACAAGTTTTACTACACTAAACAAGGAATTAGTGACGCAATTAGAAGGAAAACGATAATGCGATTCGTCAGTATTATATTGGGGTTAGCTATTTTGGCCGGTTGCAGTAGCCAAAAGCCCTTAAAAAAAGCCGAAGTGATCACTGCGTATGCGATGCTTGCGCCAAGCGACCAAGGTGACACGCTGCTTTATATTCGGGCTATTATTCCCGGTATCCAAAACCAAGCGGCGCTTTGCCCTGAGCTTGAAGACTCAGAGGGTAAGCGCAGTAAAATGCATATTCGAGGTTTACATCCAGGTGCTAATTTCCCCATTACTGTGTGTGAAGCTCGAGTATCTGAAGGGCAATCTTACCTTGTAGGTGGCTCGCAGTTAGAGTTTGATGCGATGACACTCAACCCAAAACGCATTCAAGTCTATGGTGATTCAGGCTGTAAAGCACATGTTTGTGATGGCAATGGCCCTGCTGAGCCATTTAAAACACTCATTGATGAAGGAGCCAAGCGTGACGTGGACTTGTTATTACATATGGGGGATTACAATTACCGCGGTACCAGTGGCAGTATTAGCAAAGGCGTCTATGCCTATGATGCAGGAGATGGCGGCTATGGTGGTAAAACCTGCGGTTTAGAAGAAACCTACTATAGCCAAAATGCCAAAGGTAGCCCAAAGCCCGATACATGGCGGGCTTGGCGTGCAGATTTCTTTAGTTCAGCTGATGCAATTCTAACCAAGGCGCCTTGGGTGTTTGCTCGAGGAAATCATGAACTGTGTAGTCGTGCAGGGCTTGGCTGGTTCTACTTTTTTGGCCCTGGTTCGAGTTTAGAGCGTGGCATCGCTCAACAAGCTTGCCCAGCGCAAGGCGACTTTGCTGATCCACCAACGTCTGCGGTGTCCGCTATTGCCATGATTGAGCCCTACATGCTAAAGCTAGAAAAGCTAAATATTTGGGTACAAGATACCGCCAATGCCTGCGATGATAGATTCTCAAATGATTTGACCTCGCAATTCCAAGATCAATATGAAGGGCTGCAAAAGTTTGCAAGTAAAAATCCTGATACACCTATTTGGACCGTGACACACAGGCCGCTTTGGGGTGTGAATAATGTAGCTACCGACAATACTTTGAATATCATGTTACAGCGTGCGCTAGCGAACACTCCGTTAGGTCGTTTGCCGGAACAAGTCACTTTGCTGTTATCAGGTCACATGCATATTTATCAGTCATTAAGCTTTGATAAGCAATATAAGCGTCCCCCGCAAATTGTCGTTGGCAACAGCGGCGTTTCTCTCAGCGAAGAGTTGCCTTATACCAATTTTGAAGCCATTGTAGATGGGCTTCAAGCCAATGGAAATGAACAAGCAAAATTTGGCTTTTTAGAGCTTGAACTAGATCGCTACTTGGGCTGGTATGGTCGATTTTTTGATGAGCAAGGCCAAGCTTTCTTACGTTGTGATTCTCAATTCGCGGCACGCGGCGAGCAAGTTTGCCAATAACTATTACAGGGGGTAAGCCCCCTTTAATTTTGTATGTAGAGCAGTATTAAGCTGTGTCTAATCAAATTCGATGCTCAACCAGTTGTCATCTTTGTCAAAGTACATCGTTTTAACTTTGCCAATGCCTCTAAAATTAACGAGATTAATTTGATCAGGCCAAATGTCTCTTAGTGCACCATGACGCATTTGCAGCCCTTCAAGCGGCTCGCTTTTGATGAACTGGGCGTCTTGATATACCCATAAGTACTTTTGATCAATTTTGACTTTTGCTGCGGACAAAGCCAGTGCTTGTCCGTTTAATCGCCTAAGGGATGTATGCGTATAGACATAATCAGCAAAGGCTTGTTGTACTTTTTTATTGTGATAGATGTCTTTTTGTTCATTGAACAAATGTACCAGCGCATGTTCAATATCATGCAGGTGAAACCGATACTCAATTTGGATATGTCCTTGCATCGGAAATATGTTTGCGGTGGCAATAGATGCTTTTAATTTGTGTGCCTGTGCTGTAAAAGCCAATAACAAGCTGATCCCGGCGAAAAGCCAAGTCCGCATAGAAAAACTCCTTTGCACGAAACGATAGTGTTTACTCACTTACGGATAGTCTACTTTATTTTTGTTGTTGTAGAGAAGATTATTGTGTTTTTTTATTGAATTTGAAAGGACAATTGTCGGTTTTTTGACCTTTTTAGGTACTTGAACACTTGAATTCACATCACTTTGTTATTTTTTATATTAAATTCAGTTAGCTACTGTTAGAGGATACAGGTTTGTATTTTTGTCATCGCGGTTCAGAAGTGATTCAGTCAGTCGACGCTAGTCTTAATATTGACCAAGGTGATGATAAATTGACAATTTCACGTGCATGCCAAGTGTATATTTCTCAAATTTATTGTCTCTATTTTGAAAAAAAATTCAAAAACCACAATAAGACTGTTGATATTTGGTCGCAATTATCATTAAAATCGCGCTCTTTCTCATTTTGGGTAAAACTGGCGTTAGTTTTGCTCAAGTAATTATACCCGTTTATCGAAAAGAAATGTGGTGAGCAGTATGGACTTTTACATACTAAAAAAACAAGAGAAGCTGGTTGCGATACCTGCGGACGAACAAAACTGTAAAGAGTACATTGAAAACGGCTATTGTTACATTGATAAAGTAGCTGCATGTAATGAACGCTCGGCAATTAAACGCCTTGAAGCGAAGCAGAGTAAACTTTACAGGGCGCCAATGCTGTTACTACTAGTCTTACCTGTAATAATTTTTGCATGGTGGCGTTTGAGCTATTAATAAATAGTCCCAAGCAATGCTATATTAGCGTTCCTAAATAGGAAAGGAACGCTGAATGAAGGTTGTACACACATCTGACTGGCATCTCGGTCAACAATTTTATGAACATAGTCGCTACGCAGAGCATCAAGCTTTTTTGGATTGGCTTTGCCAAGAGCTTGTGCAAGTTGCTGCCGACTTGCTAATAGTCAGTGGCGACATATACCATACAGCCACGCCGCCAGCAGCAGCTGAACAACAGCTCTACACCTTTATTAAAGACGTTAAAAGCGCCCTTCCTGCTATCCAGATCGTCATTGTGGCTGGTAATCATGACTCAGCTAATCGCATTGAAACTGCCAAACCTTTATTACTTCAATTTGATACGCATGTGGTGGGTCGATATGACAAGCATCGTCCTAAGGATGTGGTTAAAACGTTGACTACCCCTACTGGTCAAATAAATGTGGTGGCCATGCCTTTTTTGCGTAGTGCTGACATTAGCCACTTAGATAGTGATGAAAACAGCTATGGTCTCGCTGTGAAACAAGCCTACGAAAGTGCATATGCATGTTTGGAAGATAAGGACATTCCAGTGATTGCGATGGGGCACTTACATGCCAAAGGTGGCGATATCTCGAGTGATTCTGAACGTAATATCACGATAGGAGGCTTTGATGCCATTCATGCGGATGTATTTGGAGACACACCAGATTATATTGCGTTAGGTCATTTACATAAGGCGCAAAAAGTCGCCAATAATGATTGTATTCGTTACAGTGGCACGCCAATGCCTATGTCTTTTTCTGAAAGGCATTACAAGCACCAAGTGTTGCTAGTCGAGTTTGAAGGGGGACATGTTAAGGCGGTCTCTCCGCGTTATGTTCCCAGAACCAAAGAAATTATATTACTCCCTGAGAAAGGGGGAGCGACATTAATGGAGCTGTGTGAGGCGATTGAAGCACTTGTTTTACATGAAGAAGATAATGTTGCTAAACCCTATTTACGACTGCGATTAAACGCCAATGAGACTGACAGCCAATTTCGTCACAAAATAGAACAGGCCTTGAAAAATAAAGCCGTCCATTTTTGTGGTATTGAACGGGTTTCGCAACAAGTGCAACAAGCAGACGAGTTAGTCTTTGAAGATTTAGGTCAAGTGTCTGAGCTTGCTCCTAAAACCTTACTTGAGCTGGCTTATAAAGAACAAATAGATGCGCATAGTGCGCTTCCCAACGCACTGGAAAAGTGTCTAGAAGAAGTCTTAGTGTCAATCAGTGAGCAAGAAAAATCATGAAAATCTTAACAATAAAAATTCAGAATCTTGCCTCATTACCTGAAGCTGAAATTGACTTTACCAAAGCGCCATTAAAAAACACGGGGCTATTTGCCATTACAGGAGAGACTGGGGCTGGCAAAAGCACCATGCTTGATGCGATATGCTTAGCATTTTATGGTAAAACGGCGCGACTGAAATCTGATTCAAAAAATAAGGTGATTTTTAATGGCGATGATATCAAGCTCAATGATCCCCGCCACCTGTTACGTCGTGGCACAGTGTCTGGATATGCAGAAGTGGGGTTTATTGGGCAGGATGGCGCACATTATATCGCGCGTTGGCAAGTTGCGAGGGCGCGCAATAAACTGGATGGCAGAATAAAAGAAGCTGAACATGTGGTGCTAAAAGCACCGGATGACCAAGTTTTAGCGCAAAAATCTAAAGCCAAGTTGCTGCTACAACAGTTATTAGGGCTCAACTTTGAACAATTTACGCGAGCCGTGTTACTTGCACAGCATGATTTCGCCGCTTTTTTAAAGGCCAATGCTGACGAGCGAGCGCAACTCTTGGAGTGCTTGACTGGCACAGAGCAGTTTAGCCAAGTAGGCAAAGCGATTTTTGAGGCGCACAAAGCGAAGTTAGAAACCCTTGAGCGATTTAAACATAAGCTTGGCGATATCGTACTATTGAGCGACGAAGAAAAAGAGGACAAGGAAGCGCTGCTAGCCCAACTGAATACTCAACATCAAGCGCTTACAGTAGAAATTAAAGCAATTGAGCAGCAGTTGTCTTGGTATGTCACGCACAGCAAGCTACAACAGCAACATCATGCATTGGCGACCACAATTGCTGACACTGAATCCGCTCTGGTACAACAACAAGAAGAGTTCAAAACTGCGAAGCTGGCACAGTTAGTTCAGCACATTGCAGATAATCGGCAACAAAGAAAGCAATCTCAACGAGCTTTACTCGATGCCGAGTCGGCCCTAGAGACCTTATCTCAAGTCGACCTACAGCCTCAAATAAGGCAAAAAGAAGCTGCGGTAAACGCTGCCGAATCGGCTGTAGCAGAAGCGCAAGCGTCACTGCATAAGCGGGAACCTGATATTATACGCGTGAGGGAATTAGACCGAATTCATGCGGAGCACAACACCCTAGTAGAGCAACATCAAGCACATTTACTGCAATTACGTAATGTCGCGCAAAATCATGAAAAAGAGCTGCATATTTTACATGAGCAAGTGAATGGCTTAAACGTTCAGTATGCTGAGCTTTCAACGCTGATTGCAACCCAGCCTTCGTTAACTGAACTCACTGCACATTGGCAGGAGATCAATGAAGTTTTGCAGCAATACTTGGTGTCTTACGATGAACATCGGGTCCTTGCCCAAGGAATCAAAGCGCTGGAATCACAATATACACTGGCTCAAGATGCACTCGCAAAGGCACAGCCACACTGCTCAGAGTTAGAGCAAAGCCTGAGTGCTGGCCAAGTGAAGCTGGACCAATTACATGCAGAGCTGGCAGGACTGGATTATGAACAATTACAATTTCAAAAATCCCAACTGAATAAAGCGCAGCAGGCCATCGCACAACAGACGTTGCTGGATAATGAATTGCTCCAGCTACAGGCGCAAATAGACAGCTTGCGTCATCAGCAAAATAGCGCAAACGCGCAACGTAAAGATGCTGAGCACCAAGATGAGTTGACGCGGCAACAATTGATGCTCACACAGGACAACCTTCATCAGGTGCAATTGCGGGCCAGTGATAATATCAGCGCATTGAGGGCCCAATTAGAACATGGTAAGGAGTGTATCGTGTGCGGTGCGACTGAGCACCCTTACCATGTTGATCACATCGATACCCATTGGCAACAGCTTATCAGTGACTTTGAGAGTCAATATCAAGCGGCTGAAAAAGCCCGTGCGCAAACCCAAGCGCGTTATCACGAGGTTGTGTCGCATCTAGAACAAGTGAATGGTCAACTACAAGCATTGTTACAGCAACATGCTCAGATCGTACAAAAACAAAATACTAACCAAACCATACTTTCTGAACTACCTGAATCACTGCTAGACGTGTCAAAGCATGACATGCAATTGAGTGATATTGATGACCGGCTTGCTAAGTACAGTGAATTAACTAAAACACAACAACAAACGTTTCAAGCCCAACAGCAATTACAACAGCAGCTCTCAGCTTCGCAAGCCATGTTGAATCAGCATCAGTCTCAGCTACAAGAGTTATCTCAGGATTTGAAGAGTAAAATGGCGCGCAGCGAAGCGCTTGATGCACAGTGCCGAACCCTCATGACAAGAATTACCGGCGCCTACCCTGAGCCTCAATGGTTAACTGACTTTGAACGTGATCCCCTGAATGCTGTTGAGGCATTAAAAAGCAAAGTAGCACAGCGTCATGATAAAGTTGTGCAATTGCAGAAAGTTGAACGTACTTTGGCGGATACGCAACCCCAACTTCATGCAGCTGAGCATCTGTTTGCACAAGTGTCACAGCAAATAAAAGAGACTGCAGGTAAGTTAGCTGAGCAGCAAGCACGGTGTGAAGACACTCAAGCACAACGTGCAGCATTGTTACCATTGCCACAAAGCGCTGATGCATGGCTGCAAACGTTGCAAGATACAGTATCAAATGCACAGAGTCACTTGCAAACACAAAAAGATCAATGTACTCAGCTGATGAAGCAGCACGATGAACAAGCTTTGCAGCTAAAGCACCTAACGGAACAACGTCAAGTCTATCAGCAAACCTTAAAAGACAATCAAGCGAGGTTCTTAAATTGGATATCTGAGCAGACCCATGAATTGAATGAAACCATGGTTGATGAGTTGCTCGCGTTACAACACTCCTATTGGCAGCCTCTATTGGAAGCATCGCAAGTGCTGGAATCCCAACTTGTCGAACAGCGGTCCCAGCTTCAACATGTACAAAAAAATATAGCAGAACATCGCGCGGTGGGTGAACCTGATGTTGGCGAAGATGAGCTCAATTCACAGCTTGAGGCACTCGCAACAGCGCAAACCGCACTGCATCCGCAAGTGATCACGTTGTCAGCACACTTGCAGACGCATCAAGACAATGTGGAAAAGCTGCAAGCGTATCAGGGGGAACTTCAAAATAAGCAATCTGACTATGAAAATTGGCATCTACTAAATCGACTGCTAGGGGATGCGACGGGTAAAACGATGCGTAATTTGGCGCAAACGCAAACACTTAAAATTTTATTGCATTATGCAAACCATCACTTAAGCAGTTTATCGCGTCGTTATCGATTAACTGTCATTGGTCAATCTCTTGAGATTGCCATCATCGATAGAGATATGGCAGATGAACAGCGCAGTGTTAATACCCTATCAGGTGGTGAATCATTCTTAGTGTCCTTAGCACTGGCGCTGGGTTTGGCCTCTTTGTCCTCAAACCAAGTGCAAATAAACTCACTGTTCATTGATGAAGGTTTTGGCACGTTAGATCCAGAAACACTGAGTGTGGCATTAGATGCATTAGATGCGTTGCAGTCCCAAGGGCGTAAAGTCGGCGTGATCTCTCATGTGGCACAAATGACAGAGCGCGTCGCGACACAAATTCAGATAAAAAAACAGGCTGGTGGATACTCAAGCGTCGTAACAAGCCAGTGCTAACATGGCCCAAAAGCAAGCACACTGATAACTACATTGAGAAAAGGAAGGTTTATGCCAACATTTACGGGTGAAGAGGCCCAAAATTATGACCAACGGATTAGCAAGCTTGTGCCTGGCTATGAAATCATACATCAGCTCACTGCCGCTCAGCTGAACGTTACATTGGCCACAAATGCGACGATATTGGTTATTGGTGCGGGTACTGGACGAGAAATTATCGAGCTTGCACAAGCGAATAAAGGTTGGCACTTTATTGCACAAGATGTATCGGCCGATATGCTTGCAATCGCAGATCAGAATTTTACTAACTTAGGTGTGCGTGAGCGCGTTACTATCCACCATGGAAAGGTTGATCATTCGGTGTATAAAGCCGATGCGGCGCTGTGCTTACTAGTGATGCACTTTGTGCAAAGTAAGCGTGATAAAGTGAATTTGCTCAGACAAATAAGTGAAAATCTAAAGCCTGAAGGACAGCTGTATCTCGCAGATCTGATGTCCCCGGAAAACGACTTTGAACGTGATGCGCAATTTCAATTTTGCCATCGCTTTTTAGGGTTAACTGAACAGGGCGTAGTAAAAATGCGAAGAAACTTTATTGAAGAGTTTTTTCCAATCAGCGCACAATGCTTAGCTGAATTATTTGCAGAAGCTAATTTCTCCGTACCAATTCCCTATTTTCAAGCGTTAGGCTTTCGTGCTTTCTATGCTCAAAAGCATATCTAAGCCTGCTACGCCTCCTTGGACTAATGCAGCCAGTTTAGTGATTTTAATATTGCTAAGCTGCCTGTAATCGAAATAAGGGCAGATGATCAGATTATGTTTTTCATCAATGGCAAACTCGTCATCTAACCAAACCAATGAGTGGGTAAAAATCTGCTCTCTGAGCAACTGTTTGGCATAGGTGCGACCGGCTATGATGTGCCAATTATAGCTATTTTGAGTGAGATCAGGCGCACTAAATAGCAAGGCTTCTTGGCTATGTGCTTGAAGTAGCGTACTGTCTCGATACGTTTGCCAACGAGCGTCACCCCCAGGTAGCTTGGTAAAACTGTGATCTGGATGTTTGAGTTCAGCAATGAATTTGCTAAAAACATTGAATACTTTGCGCCAACCATTGCCACAGGCCTGATTGATGTAATCAATTTCTCCAGCTTGTAAGGGTATTATTTTATTAAGGTTTTTAAATTCTTCCAATGGCGGCCTATTTTCTATGTAGACGGCCAGTAGGCCATTTGGTACGCCAAAACCTTGAGTTGGTATTTTCATGATCTATGGTTTATTTCAATAGCTTATATTTATTGAGCGATCGTTTACGGATTGAAAGCCGTATCAGACGATATCAACAATATTAGATGAGTCGAACGTAAGGGAGTGTATCATGTTAAATGGGGTAACTTTAAGGGTAATGCCTTTAATATGGGCAGTAATGAGTATACTTGGATGCTCAGGGCTACCAGAAGGTGTGCAGCCAGTCAAAGAGTTTGATGTTCAAAAATACCAAGGCGTTTGGTATGAAATTGCCAGATTGGACCATCGTTTTGAGCGTGGTATGGAAAATGTGACAGCAACGTACGAAGTGCAAGCTAATGGCACAGTCACAGTTGTGAATCGGGGTTATGTGGTGGAGGAACGCAAATGGAAGCAAGCTGAAGGTGTAGCTAAATTCGTTTCAGCACCTAACCTCGGTCATTTAAAAGTGTCTTTTTTTGGCCCTTTCTACGGCAGTTATGTAGTTTTTAAACTGGACAAAGTGCACTACCAATATGCATATGTAACCAGTTATAACAAAGATTATTTGTGGTTGTTGTCTCGAACGCCGACAGTATCTAAATCCGTTATGACTGATTTTCAAAACACCGTAAAGCAGTTGGGCTACGCTGTAGATGAACTAATCTATATGAACCATAAAATACCCGAGAAATTGTAAATCCCCTTTACAGTTACATTAATCTTGTCTTTAGGGTGACAGAAAAGTTTAATACTTCATCAACTTAAATGTCATCTCTTACCGTCAGGCTGTGTGCGCTTATCAACACAAACCCAATGTAGCAAAACTAATCGGAGTAATAATAATGAAGCGCATAGCCTATTCGTTAATTGCCAGTGCAGTTGTTCTGGCCTTGACCGCTTGTGATGGAGATGACGGTGCACAAGGCATTCAAGGGGAGCAAGGCGTTCAAGGTGAAAAGGGACAAGCTGGGAGCAATGGAGCAGACGGACAAAATGGAACTAATGGTCAAAATGGAACTGATGGCCAAAACGGGGTCGATGGCCAGAATGGCACAGATGGTCAGAATGGTATCGATGGTCAAGACGGTACCAGCACAGGAACAAGTGTAGAAGGACTAGTGCGCATTGCAACAGTGCCGACAGGCTCTGAAGTTACAGGACTATTTTTGACTGAGCAAGGTGATTTGTTCTTCAACGCGCAGCATCCAAGCGATGAAAATACTGAATTTGATTCGCTTAATAAGCGTCCATTCAATACGGGAACTGTGGGTGTATTAACGGGCGTTAACTTTAACGCGCTGCCTAGCAACTTAGTGGATGCACCTTTACATGAGACTCAGTTTGAAGCTCAAACGGTGGTGACTGCTATCGGTCAATATCAAATGCTTGGTCAAAGTGGTGACACGTATGCTGAATTAGGTGCACAAGGACTCGCAGGTGGCTTGGGTGTCATTTATGGTATGACTTCGGGCCAAGAAATCATTAAAAATGATATGCCTGATTTCAATGGGTTTATCTATGAGTCAGAAAACACAGGTTACTTATTTACTAACTGGGAAGACTATCCAGGCGGCATGAGCCGATTAAAAATGAGTAAAAGTGATGCGGGGACTTGGCGCGTAGAGCAGGCTATGATGATTGACTTTGATGCTGTCAAAGGCACGGCAGCTAATTGTTTTGGCTCAGTTTCTCCATGGGGCACCCCTTTGACTTCAGAAGAATGGATTGTCAGTTCAGAGGTCGATACAACCACAAACCCTGCGTGGAACGCGCCGGAGGTAAGTACTCGTTTACAGCAATTTAGAGACTATTTAGCCCCAGAAGCGCCAAATCCTTATCGCTATGGTTATATTGCAGAAGTTAAATCTCCACTTGCGGATAAACCTGTCGTCGAGAAGCACTACACAATTGGGCGTTATGAGCATGAAAATGCAGTCGTGATGCCAGACCGTCGCACCGTTTATTCATCGCAAGATGATACCGGTGGTGTGTTATTTAAGTTTGTTGCGGACAATGCCGAAGACTTAAGTTCAGGCACATTGTATGGCGCGAAATTGACACAAGATAAAGGTTTGTCAGATCCGGCTGTGACTGGATTTGACGTTGAATGGGTAGAGATTGCATCCGGCACGAACGCGGCAATTTTAGGCTGGATTGAAGAGTATGATGGCATCGCTCCCGACAGCTATGTTGACGGTCAAACCAACTACATCTCAATGGAAGATGTTCAAGCGTGGGTTGATGGAAAAGTGACGTACCCAACAGCTGAAGAAGGCGGTTCACCTATCACCGCTGGCAGACCAATGGATGATCGAGTGGCATTTTTGGAAGCGCGTCAAGCGGCTCGTCTGAAAGGCGCTACCGCTGAGTGGCGTAAGCTTGAAGGTTTAGCCATTAACCATGATCGTGTACTAGAAGCGGTAACTGGCCAGGATGTAATTGCTGGAGAAGTGGTTGATAAAGCATATCTATATATTGGCATTGCTGATATCGACAACACCATGATTGATGGTGAAGGTGATATTCAGTTGTCTTCTCGCGTGAAAGATTGTGGCGGGGTGTATCGTGCACATATCGATGCCAATTATAGCCTTACGCGTATCGAACCTGTCATTATGGGGTCTACGTACCGCTCTTCATTAACATCTGATGTGCGTTGTGATGCAAGTCAATTAGCGCAACCAGACAATGTGATTGTGATGCGTGATGGTCGAATTCTTATCGGCGAGGATCACAGTGCATCTTGGAAGTACAACAACACATTGTGGATGTATGACCCGAAATCAAAATAACAATAATTAGAAACTTAAGCGGTGCTTTGGCACCGCTTTTTTCGCATTAAAAATGGAAGTCATACAAATGCAACACCGATTACTTATTACGACATTCGCCGCCATAATGGTACTAACTGGCTGCACTGATTCTGCACCGCAACAGAGCAAAATTTTACCAACTACAACCCAGCAGGAAGTACTTGGTACGCCATATAAGCCCGGTGATGATATTCCGGCAACCGCGTATATTGAGCACGATGAAGTGTATAACCCTGAGTCCGTGATCCCACCTCAGTGCTATACCAAAACTGATGGCGTGAACAACCCATGCTATGCCTGTCATCAATCATACCATGAGCAAAAAAATCGCCCGAATGTGATGAATGATGGAGACCTACAAGGTGATTATGATTTCTCAGATCTGGGTTTAACTAACCATTGGAAAAATCTATTTATCGATCGTACCGAGCTCATTAAGGCAATCTCAGATCAAGAAATTACTAACTGGATTGAACACGACAACTATACACCTTTCATTGAAAAAGTGTCCAAAGATGCTGGCTGGAAGGGCGAGATCACACCGATTAAGGATTTGGCATTTCCAGAAAAAGCATTCGATGAACTTGGCTTTGCTCGTGACGGCAGTGGTTGGGTTGCATTTAATTATAAACCTTTTCCAAGTACGTTTTGGCCAACCAATGGTTCCACGGGCGATGTCATGATCCGCCTACCTCGTCAGTTTCAGACCAAAAACGGTGAGTACAGCCAAGATGTATACCTTGCTAACTTAAGCTTAACCGAGCTGGCTTTGAAGGGGCTCAAAGAGATCAGTGTGCCCAATATTTCTGAGCAACGTATTGGCCAAGACCTCAACGGAGATGGTCAGTTGACAGTTATCTCTTACATTGTTGCACAACCTAACTATGTGGGTGATAGCGATGAAGCATTGGCGCATATGTTATACCCAGAGGGGACCGAGTTTTTACACACGGTGCGTTACTTAGGGGTAGATGAGCAGGGGGAAATATACAATGCACCTAGGCTCAAAGAGTTACGTTATATGAAAAAGCATAACTTTAAGTCTCAGCGAGAAATTGCGGCTTCCTATTACCGAGAAGCAAAGGAAAAAGAATTTGAAAAGATGCCTGTGACAATGTACTTAGGTGACAGAGGTGTCAACAATACGTTTGGATGGACTATCAATGGTTACATTGAAGACAAAAATGGTGAACTGAGGCCGCAACATGCGCAAGAGCTAGCTTTTTGTAATGGTTGCCACAAGACCGTCGGTTCTACATACGATCAAACGTTTTCATTTGCTCGCAAGGTTGAGGGGGCTGACGGTTGGGGTTACATTAATCTTCGTGCGCAAAAAGATGTGCCAAATGTGGGAGAGCAACAGGGGGAGTTTTTAACATACATGGACCGGGTCGGTGGCGGAGATGAGTTTCGTCAAAATCAGGAAATGCTGAGAAAGTGGTTCACAGGCGGAAAAGTGGACATGGAGAAAGTACAATCGGCTGTGAATTTATACGAACTTATTACGCCATCAAAAGAGCGTGCGCTATCACTGAATAAAGCATACCTGACGATTGTAAGGGAGCAGAGCTATTTGTTTGGCCGAGATGCAACATTAGTCAAAGCCAAAAATGTTTTGCAACAAGTGGATGACGCCCAAGCGCCACTGCAACAAGACAAACAGTTTGCATGGGATATGCAATTAGATTGGTCTAAAAACTGATTGAGATGGGGAGTATACTCCCCTGCTCTTTTGTGCTCAGCCACTGACATGCCACTTTCACTCTGCAGTTGCGTTATCAGATCAGATTTTTACTGACTGGCCGAGCAGCAGGAAGCGTGTGTCACGTTTCTTGCTCATCGGCATTTCAAGTTAAGTCACTAATAAATATATATATTCCCGTTTTTTATAGATTTTTAAGCGTGTAGCAATAAAACAATGTGAAGTTACAGATCATTTTTTTACTAACTAGACAGTGTAGGGATCGCTATCTTACTAACTAAATGCCCTCTGTGTTGGTAAAAACATGTGTTGTAATTAGATAGATCGTTATTTTACTAACTCAATTGTTCTAGGAGATTAAGCCCATGCGTCACTTCGTTTAAATTACTTAAAGTATTAAAATTAAGTGAGTTTTAGTCTTTTTTTGAAGTGGCTTTTTATTCTTTTCGTGTATTGAGCCTTTATAAAGATCAATGTTTTACTAACTTGTCACCCCGAGATCGTGTTTTTACTAACTCATTGGCATGTTGAGGTAAACTCAGATCACTTATTTACTAAGTAAACAGACTGAACGGGCGTTATAGATCAAAATTTTACTAACTTGAGTGTGGAAAAGTAGGCGTTTTTAGGGGAAAGTACCGTGATTTTGAAAAGGCAAAGTGCTTAATGCTAGTAAAATCGTGATCTGAAACGACAGGTAGCTTACTACCTGTCGTTCAAATGCTTAAAATACTAGCGAAATGACGGCTAGTAAGAGAGTTGATATGGGAAGTAGGTATAAAAGTGATCTCATCCAACTAGGCTGGTAAGTTAAACACATCGCGATGAGTACAACTGACAGCGCTAATTGCCCACAAAACATAAGACTACCGTATCCAATCGCTTGAGACAGGTTCACACCAAAGCTTAGTAAAATAATGATCCAGCCAAAATTGTTGATATGTTGACTTCGTCTTTGGCTGGGTCTAGTACCAAAAACACTCTTGTAGTGTGCTGTCTTTGCCATTGCGAACGCATAAAAGGCGCTGATACATAACAGGGTTGCTAAGCTATAAATCATGCTTCTTGCTCCGCGACTACCCGTTTGCGTGAGCGCTTAGAGTGTACTTTTGAATGGGCTTGCGATGCTAATTTATTTCCTTGGAAATAAAACACCAACGCAGTTGCCAAGAACGCGATATCAAAACTAGCCAAAACCCACTTACTGTCTTGAATATAAGTGACTAAGTTCCCGTCAGTTGTCAGTGCATTACAGATGGGCAAAAGCAACCAGACCAAGGCGTTTGCATACGCGAACTGCTGCCATGCGCGTTTACCTCTAAACAGTACAGATATAAGGGCAGTCACTAACCATATAATAAAAAAGACTAAGACTTCTTTGTCTGCTCTGGCTGTGAGCGTCTCAGGTAATAAACGGTTTGCATAGAAGAAACCCGCGGTAGCGAGTGGAAGCCCCATAATTGTCGCAATATTGAGTGTTTCGACAAGTTTTAAGCCAAAATTGGCTGTTTGACCAGGCTTTAGTCGCGCGCTAATTCGTTTGGCCCACATAACACAACCAGACGCAATCATGATGCAGCCTGCAATGCCACAAATGAAGTAAAGCCAGCGCAAGCCTGGATGGGCCAACCTACCGCTATGAACTGCAATCATCCCACCATATAGCATCTCTGCATTGCTTGGATCTAGGCGTGCTGTTTTCAGTAACTCACCTGTGGTACCTGAGTATTGCCAAAACGGATATTCATCTCTGATCAATGTGCCATTGTCACCATAAATTTTGATACTGCTAGCCGTATTGCTTGGGTGATCAATAATGACGCGCTTAATTTTCTGGTCGGGCCAATTTTGGTAAAAATGCGCAAACGCAGTCTCAAATGCGGGTACTTTTAATGGTTCAGAAGAAGCTTCGATACGCTGCCTTTCTGGGTAAAAATCAGCCCTAAAGCCTTTCAGACCGTCATCGTAGAGGGTTTCAGCCGGATTGGGAAAGAGCATAAAAATCAGGGTTACTAGTCCGGTGTATGTGATCATCAGGTGGAAAGGTAAAGCCAATACAGAGGATAGGTTGTGTGCATCCAGCCATGCCCTGACTCCTTTCTGCGGCCTAAATTGAAATAAATCCTTAAAGATACGTTTATGAATGACAACCCCTGAAATCAATGCAATGAGCATAAATAGAGAAGCAAAGCAGACAAGCCACCTCGCAAGCTTTCTGTCCATGTAATGCAAGTCGAAGTGCAGTCGATAAAAAAAGTTACCACCTTTTGTGTCTACCAGCCCATCAATTTGAGATAGCGTATTTGGGTCTAAGCGTTCATCAACCCATTTATCTCTTTTCCCCTCCCCTTGAGCGTGGCGGTGAGATACTTGTAACTCGGGTTGTCTCTCGGAAGGCAGTCCAACCCACCAACGATTAGCCTCTGGCGCTGCCTCACGCAAATACCCTAACCCTGATTCAATCAATGTGTGTTGTTGCTGCTTGTTATGTGCGATGCTATGTACGGCTGGTTGATTCCACAAACTAATTTCGTGTCGAAAAAAACTGATAGTACCAGCAAAGAAAATTAAAAATAACAACCAACACAGTAGTAAGCCTACCCAGGTGTGTAACCAAGTCATTGAGCGAAAAAAGCTCTCTTTCATATTCCCCCCTGGATATATTGAGTGAGTAAATCTAATCCTAAGATGCTTGTTATCAAAACCAACCAAATCCATATTAGTGAGCGCACTGCAAACACGGCGATAAATACACAGCAGTAAAGTAATATACTGACGCAAACACTATATAAGACGGCATCGACCTTCGTGGTGGATATGAATAAGCTAAGCAAAGCCACACTGTGGGCGGTGAGAAAGTAACCACCAAAAATTGCAGCGCAAAATCTGGACAATACGCTTAGCCGATATCGAAGCGTCAAGGCATTGTCTGCTTGTGACATAATGTTCCTAAAGTTTTTTATCAGACCTTTAATTATCCATGAATAGGTTTGCAAATGACAGTAATTATCATTGCTAAATGCGTTAAAATAACATTTCTACGGGCTAGGATTTCAATGTTAATTATTTGGCTACAAGTACAACACAAGGCGCATCAACTGATATCTAGGAAACTAACCAATTAAATATTTTATTTACCTCAAAATTTCAATACGGTATAAAAATCACGGCTTTGCTTGCGTAATTTTGTACACTTTGAAATTTTCTTGTACGGTATAGGGTCTTCTTTAGTACACCAAGTTGGTACGCTTAAATCGAGATTTTAATCATGAAAGCAATAAGATTAACTCTATGAGTTTATTGGATGAAATTAACCAGTGCCGGTTATGTCAAGCGACATTTGGCTATGAGCCTCGACCGGTTATCCAAGGTGAAAAATGCGCACGGATATTGATTGCTGGTCAAGCGCCCAGTTTAAGCGTACATAAATCCGGAAAGCCGTTTGATGATGCGAGTGGTAAAAGGTTGAGAATGTGGCTGGGTGTAAATGAACAACAATTTTATGATCCATGTTTGTTTGCGATTGTACCGATGGCATTTTGCTACCCTGGAAGGGGAAAGTCTGGAGACAATCCGCCACCAAAAGTGTGTGCGACGATATGGCGCGAAAAAATATTGGAAGCGTTTAATGAGGTGAGACTGACCATTTTAATAGGACAGTATGCTCAAGCCTATCATTTAGACGATTTCAATAATGTGACAGAAAGTGCAAAGCAATGGTCTGCACAATTGCCGTCAAAAATCGCAATTCCGCATCCAAGTCCACGCAACTTTCATTGGTTGAAGAACAATCCATGGTTTGAAATAAATGCAATTCCTGCATTAAAAGAGCGCGTGAATTCGATAATAAAGAACTAGTTTAGATTAGCTTGTAGCCTAAAGGAGTTGCCAATTTGCCTTACATCTACCATAATCGCACCATATGCTGTGATTTACAAAAAATAACAATTTAATTCAAGGGAACTGAAAATGATTTATCATATATCGGGATGGAGCTCGGTAATTCTTTCCATACTGGCTATTTACCCTAGCTACCAACCTGGTGCTAATTCCGTCATTGGGTTTTACCTCTGTTTATTTGCCTTACTCGTTGCTGCTTTTGCAAGCCATCTAGGCCATGTTTTGTACTATAGAGTGGTGTTTGCTCTGTCGATTGTTAATGTGCTTTTCGTGAATGATGGTACCAATATTGCTCTACTTACCAGCCAGAATAATTGGGTTTATATAGGTTCAATGTATGGAATTTATGTGGTCGTGAGTAGTATCTGTGGTTTCTTAGTCAGTAGAGAAGACTTGTTAGGCAATAGCCTAAGAAGAAAGCAAGAAAAAAGACAGCACAAACACACTGCATTGTAAGTTTAGTGAAATTTTAACTCTTTATGTAAAAGCTTGTAAATGTGCAGCTTTTTGCATTTTTACATTGCAGGTAGATTTGTAAAGTTTTGGCTCAGATACTCATCCTTTGTGAAAGCGTTTGAAAAGTTTTGTCAGCTGCTGACTTCCCTGCCATGTTTCCGCCTTTCGCATGTGGCTTTTTTGCTACACTTACTAAAACGCTAAGACGACGGAGCGAGTATGTACTGGGGTTTACTCATTGTGGCTTTATTAATGGGCTTATGGCTTCATAATCGCTATAGCTCGTCTTCAGAGGTGTTTCCTCCGCTCGAAACCGACCCAGATGACCCTTTGTTAATTGAAGCGATCGAGTTGGCAAAATCGTCAATAGATGAGTTCAAGGCATTGTTTATAAGGTATCCTAATGATGCATTTGTAAAGCTTGGTTTTGAAAGTGATGGCGGTGTTGTTGAGCATTTAGGTGCGCATGTTGAGATGATTAAAGGCAACGAGGTCAATGTTTTTTTAGTGACACCGCCTATTACGCATAGCGGCAAAATGGCTCACAACTTTGTGTGTCAATTGGAAGATATTGAAGACTGGCAGATCACTGATGATCGCGGCAATATATACGGCGGGTTTATTCAGCGCGCCATGTTTTCAATTGCGCAAAGAGACGGTATTTCACTACCGCCTGAATTGCATGCTATGCAGCACAAGTATATTGATCTTTAAGCGTGCTCAGCAAAGTCTCTTAGCGCTTGCCCTGTGAGTCTATAAATGATCCACTCATCTTGTGGTTCGGCGCCAATACTTTGGTAAAAATCGATAGCTGGTTTATTCCAATCTAAAACCACCCATTCAAATCTGCCACAGTCTTTACTAACTGCCAGTTGCGCTAGGTGCTTCATCAGTGCTTTACCTGCCCCAGCCCCTCTTTTGTCCTGTGCAATATAAAGATCCTCCAAGTACAGGCCATACTGCCCAAGCCAAGTCGAGTAATTAAAGAAATACACTGCAAAACCAATAGGTTCACCGCCCTGCTCACAAATGAGCGCATGTGCGCGTACATCTTCTCCAAATAGCTTTTTCTCTATTTCTTCAACGGTATTGAGGACCGCGTCAGGCTCTTTTTCATAGACAGCCAATTCATTAATAAAGTGGAGAATCGTTGCTGCATCTTTTTTTTCGGCTGGGCGTATCGTTAAGTTCATTGTTGTATGTTCTCTATAGTGTTTGACTTCGCTATGGGTCAGTGTAATGTGAAGTTACTCATGAATAAAGTGCATGTTTTGCACCTACTATATGTATAAAATGCATGATGGATATCCCCAATATTGATTTAAACTTACTAAAGTTATTTGCGGTGCTATATGAAACGGGGTCGGTTACGCAAACGGCGCAGCAATTACATATGAGTCAATCTGCTTGCAGCCATGCCCTGACGCGCCTTCGGGAGCGATTAAGTGATGAACTATTTGTCAGGGTAAATAATCAGATGCTGGCGACCAACTATGCACATTTGCTTGCAAAGGAGGTACTGCCAGCATTAAAGGTGATCACCCAAGGGCTAAATCAATCCAAAGAATTTGACCCCTCAGACGCACATCACTTTACCATCGCAGCAACGGATTATACGGCTTGGTGTTTAAAGCCCTTTTTAAATAGCCTACTTAAGCGCTTTAGTAATATATCCGTGCAAGTCATTCAACTTGAACAACGATTACCCATACAAGCACTAAAAGATCTCAAGTTAGATATTGTCTGCGGTTTCGCGCATCAAAAAGAAAAGTCAGAAAGTTTGGCACAGTTGAACTGGTTTGAAGGTAAATATGTGACGCTTAGTTGTCAGCAGCATGTCCCAACGTATAAATTGACAATGCAGATGTTTTTGGCCCGCCCTCATGTGCTTATTGCGCCATGGAATGAAACCCGAGGTATTGTTGACAAGACGCTTGCACAACACAAGAAGTCGCGCAGAATCATATTATCAACACCGCATATGCTCAGTGCGCCAGTATGTGTGCAAAATACAGAGTGGTTGCTGACAATGCCTGCAAAATATGCCACTGAAATTGCGCCCAATCTGGGCTTAACAGTGCACCCGCCTCCCCTTAAAATACCCAATTACCATGTAAAACTGTATTGGTATCGTACTCGGCAACAAGACCCCAAATTACATTGGTTCATTGAGCAATTTAAAGATTTTCATGATCTAAGTTAGCAGTCTCGCTGAAATCGGCTTGCAAAAGCAAAATGGGTAGCGTGTTGACGGTATTAAAGTGAACGAAAGATAAGCTGGCTGCGTATATCTTACAATAGACTTTACATGGACTTAATATGAACCGATTCAGACACAGCTTGATGACGGCGCTGATGTTTTTCAGCTGCCTTGCCAGCAGTACGGGCGTCAATCCTGATGCGATAAAAACGGGGATGTCTCAAGTTGGAGAGACAGCGCGTATGACGTATCTATTTTGGGATGTCTATGACATTAGCTTGTACACGCCAACAGGTGAGTACAACCCGGCAGCGCCATTTGTTTTACAGCTGACTTACTTACGTGAACTCAGTGGAGAAGACATTGCAGAGCGATCACTAGAAGAGATGCAAAAGCAAGGGTTTGATGACGTACAAACAGGCCAAAAATGGCTAGAAGAGATGAAACGTATTTTTCCCGACGTAGAAGAAAACTACTCTTTGCTTGGAGTTCGTACGCCAGCCGGCACAACTAAATTTTATAATGATGAAACGCTGTTAGGGGAAGTTAAAGACCCACGGTTTACAAAATGGTTTTTTGATATTTGGTTAAGTGCTCAAACTTCTGAACCAAAAATGAGACGCAAGTTATTAGGAGAGCAATCATGAGAGCAGTGGTTATTGTTGTTGTGATGATGGTATTGTCTGCATGCAGGTCATCTGTTCATAGCGATGCATATGAAGCAATGTCACCCAATATTGATGTTTACACCTTCTTTAATGGACAGGTCAATGCATGGGGGATTGTGCAAAATCGCAGTGGTCAGTTAGTGCAAAGGTTTAAAGTCGAAATAAAAGGCGCTATCCAGCAAAATAACGAACTTGTCTTAGACGAAACGTTCACCTACGGCTACGGAGATGGTGTAAAACATCGAGTATGGCGAATTACGTCACAAGGTGATGGCTTTAGAGGGAATGCCGGCGACATTGCAACTGAAGCGACGGGTCATGTGTATGGAAATGCCTTGAGGTGGCAATATGAAATGGATTTACCGGTAGATGATACAACGTACCGGGTATCGTTTGACGATTGGATGTGGGCTTTTGACAAATGCACATTGATGAACCGATCGTATATAAAAAAGTTTGGATTGGTTGTTGCCGAGGTCACTATTTTTATGCAGAGCAGTGAAGCAGCACTCGGGTGTACAGGGGGGTTATATCCTCAGTAAACCACAGCGAAGGCGTTTTCTTACCTTGAAGCGCCTTGGCCTCGGATAGTGTGCTTATAGTCGGCTGGATGATACGGCTATTGCCATGCTTAACAACATTATAATTTTCCCTCCATGTAGAGATCAATTTCTTGTGCGATATGCGTTTCTATTTCTTCTTCTAAGTCGGCCTTTGTGATGTTGTGCATCTCAACAACCCTAACCACCTGTTCCGCTTTTAGCAGTTTATTTTTGAGTCGATACTCCCATTCAGGCAGCGTTTTATCATATCTAGGCACCACACTAACAATGGCAAAATTATTTTGCCAAGGCGTGGTATTTTCTTTTTTACAAAATGCTTCAATATGTTCTTTACCTTGCGGCCCCATACATCCGGGCTCTAGACGTAGTTGAATACAAACCTGTAATTCACTCATAAACTCTCCCCATCTAACCATTTACTTGAGTCTAGCTATTTTCATCGAAATTTTAAACACTGAGCGCCGTATAGTTTGTTTTGTACCGCTATTGCATATGACACTGATTGCGCACGATTTTGATTGGGTACTCTACAGGTTTGTGTGCCATGAGCAACTCGCGATGACCCAATGGCGATAAAACACTGCATCGCCGTGTATGGTTTTTCAAGGGGAGCTGAGTTTGCCCTACTACTGGGTAGTCGCTTTAACAATATTCATCATGTTGTTGCTATGATGCCTACTCATGTTAGTTGGAATACTGTCAAAACAACAACGTCTCACTCAGGGTGGACATTACACAACTAGACGCTTAATTATGTAGACGCGCTTTCGCTGTCATGACACATATAAAAAGGAAACTTTACGGATGAATATATTCCCGCCTTTGAACGTACTCTTGTTAACACTCACAAGGGTATTGTCCGCATACCAATAAAACACAATGGCAGGCCTGTTTTATTGGTATCAGCTAAGGGGGGTGAAGTTTGGCCATCTCGTTATATGCCTATTAAAATGACCGACCAATTGAAAGACGTAAACTCCGCACGCACCTATAAGCATATCGCACTGGAAGGGGGCACTATACGTTTAATCACGACACTCAAAACTAGGTCGCCAATTTTTGAAAGACCCCTTTTTGCAAACCGCCATTAATTTCAATTGAGAAACAAGGGACAGCACCTTGCTCTGCTGTCGTGATTTACAATCGGTTCGGGGTCGATAAACCATACCTGGCGGGTAGCCTCTTGGTGATTGCCAAAATCGCAGCAAGATGTGTTTTTTCGGGTTAACCTTGCGTCAATAATAACCACAGCCCAACAGTTTGCTGACCCACCTCCTTTTAAAAAACATACCGAATTTGAAACAAAGCTATCATCTTCGCGCCAAGTATATGGGGTTCACGTTTTTATTTTGACAAGTATTAAGTTGCGACATCCACGATTCTGCCGATACATCAATACGTATACTGTTGTCTGAATTGCTGCGGACTTTGTTGAGTGACTTTGATAAAAGCACGCCTAAACTGTCTACTGCTCGAATAGCCGCAGTTTTGTGCTATCAACTCGACACTTTGATTGCTGTGCTGAAGCAACTTTTTGGCGTGTCCTACCTTGATATGCTGTAAATAGGTATGCGGCGAAACCCCAAGATGCAGAGAAAACAAGCGGCTCAACTGCCTTTGAGAAAGACAAGCAATGTCAGCGAGTTGCTCAAGAGAGTAGTTTTTCTCAATATTGTTGCAAATTTCATCTTGGATTTTATGGATCCCACGATGCATATGATTGCGAAATTGTAACCAACTGCTGAGTTGAGGGTCCTGGCCAGTGCGCCTAAAATAGACCAACATTTCCTGCGCTACTTGGGCGCCAATATGTTCTCCAAAGCGTGAGCTTACGAAGTAAAGAGCCATATCAATACCTGAGCTTATCCCTGCACTACTAATGATGTTGCAGTCTTCGACGAAAATACGGTTTTCCAACACTTGGCTCTCTGGAAAGAGCATGCGCATCTGGTCAATCAATTGATTGTGCGTCGTATAGCGCTTACCAATCAGCAGCCCTGCTTTGGCTGCGATGACGGCACCAGAGCATATGGTTAAAACGGTTTGTTGCGTGATTGTGTGCTTTAGCCATTGGATGGTTTCTTGGGCGGCATCGGTTGTGTAGATAGAGAAAGCGTTATTGCATCCAGGTAATACAATTACATCTTCCAGCTTGAGTTGGGCAGGCAATGCATCGAGGTTTTGTAACCGTAAACCGCCATCTAAAGCGAAATGCGCTGATGCGCTAACATATTTGATGTCGTAAGAGATCCCTAGACGCCGAGCTTCCAAAAAGACTTGTAAGGGGCCTGCAAAATCTAATGGTAAAGTGTCTGGTACCAAAACAAAATATATCGTCACTGATGGCTCCAATTCGTGTTCGTTGGCCGCGCCAAATACAGTGCTATTTTTGGGTATTTGGCGCAGCGATATGAGTACTAATAGTCGCTGTGAGCATGTATTGATGCAAATCGATTGGCAAGCACTAAATTTGTTCTCGCTTGTATTTCTGCCGACGAATAGGGGGTATTCGTGGTAGGGCATCGCATATCAAAAGTCAGTGTCGCATCTGTAACAAACTCCACGGTAAAGCCTAAATCAAACGCGACTCTGGCCGTTGTTTCGCAGCATTGTTCGGTGCGGATCCCAGTAATGACAAGTGTCTCAATTTGATTGCGTTTTAACCACATAGTGAGCCCAGTATCAGTGAATGCATTGTGCACTGATTTATAGAAAACTTTAGTAAAGTCTTGCGGTAAAAATGCCATTGGTTTTACCAAACCGGTTGTTGGGTTAAAGGGGCTATTGAAAGCGTCTTCTCGACTATGTAGTACTTTCACAATGGGTTGCTCATTGGCTTTAAAGGCACTGATGACGCTCAACAGGTTACTTTTAAAGGAAGCAAAGTCTTTATCTTGCCAATAGTCAGTTTCAAAAAAAGAATCCTGTGTATCAATAATAATGAGTGCTTTTGTCATGCTAAGTTCCTGCCTATTAGGTTATTTATGACTAATATAGGTTTTTTCACCCTAAGTTTAGATACGTATAAATGACAATGAGCGGACAGATTCAGACATTAGATAGCCGTGACGTTTAATATAAACGTTTTTATATATCAAAGCGGGAGATGGGGGGACAGAGCACAAAGGTGCGCGATTGATTGAACGCGTAAATAAGGCACTAAGGGGTAAGTTTCTGTCGGTATCCAATGAGTTGGATATCCGCTCATCTGCCAAAATACGCAAGTCTACTCAACGCTTTTTAGATAAACGGCTAGCATAGCAAAGTAAAAACATTAAAAAAGGTACGTAATGACATGGGGGGCTGTGAACTAACTTAATAAAGGCACACAATAAAATAAATCGTGCATTAAAAAGCGACAATTAAAAAGCGAAAAAATCAGACCGAGCAAGCCCAAGAAATAAGAGACTTTGAAGAGGAATAATGATGGCCACTTTTACTGAAGCTGACAATACATAACATCACAAAGGCGATGATTTGACGCCCAATCGCCTTTTAAACTTTAGTTTTGCATCTACACTTTAAATGAGATGAGGATGACAAACCATGCAGATTTTCAACGCTTTTCTAATGACGATTGCACTCTTAAGCAGTCAGGCTAAAGCCAAAGATCCCAAACTGATATGGTTTACTGAAGACTATCCACCATTTAATTACCATGTTAATGGCAACGTAGAAGGTATTGCCATTAACGCCTTGAAAACTATTTATCGGGACCTCAACTGGGACTTTGACGCTAAAGAAGTGATGCTGTTACCTTGGCCACGGGCATACCATATGACGTTGGCCAATCACAACGCATGCATTTTCTCCATGACTTACACAGAAGAAAGGGCCAAGCTTTTTCAATTCGTTGGCCCAGCAATGGATAACCATGTCGCGATTATTGGTCACAAAGAGACCGAGTATCAGTTACCAGACTTACAAAGCTTAGGAAAACTAAAAGTTGGCGTGGTTAAAAACGATATCGGCCATCAACTATTGCGTCAGGCGGGCGTGAATAAAGAAAGCTTGGTGTTCTTGGCATCAGGGTTTGAATTGGTGCAAATGCTCAAGTTGAAGCGTATCGATCTAATTGCCTATGGTGATGTGATAGCCAGATATCAGTTTAAGCGAGCAGGGATTGACCCTAGCCACTTTCGTATTGTTTTACCGCTGCGCTCTTCTTACTTAGGGTTCGCCTGTAACCAAGGTGTAAGGAAGCGACTCGTTGAGCAGATGAATCGCGCTCTTAAAGTAATCAAGCGACGAGAGCCGGAAATTTTTGACCCTGAATACTTTTATACTAAAGTGGAGTAAAGACCTCACTTACTCCACGTTTAAACGATTAAGTTACTAGGCGCCAGGACCGCATTCCAAGCAGTGCTTGATGATATCTGGTCCAAACTTAAGCTTGGCGTTAACATTCCTTAATGCGGTTCTCACCCCTTCTTCGATAACTGGGTGGTAAAAAGGCATATCGAGCATTTGAGGGACAGTCATTTTATTTTGTACAGCCCATGCGAGCAGATGTGCAATATGCTCTGCACCAGGGCCAATAAATTCAGCGCCTAAAAAGAGACCTGTCCCCTGCTCCGCATAGAGTCGCATATGCCCCTTGTTTTTCAACATAACGCGGCTTCTACCTTGGTTCTCAAAACTAACCTCACCAATTTCATAGCATCCGCATTCACCATAGTTTGCGGTTAACTGTGCATAATTGTCACCGACCATGCCGATTTGTGGATCGCTGAATACGGCAGCAATTGGTGTGCGACGTAGTCCATTTCGAATGTCTGGGAAGCGACCTGCATTTGCGCCTGCGATGGTGCCCTGATCTGCGGCTTCGTGAAGAAGTGGAATTAGGTCACTGGCATCTCCGGCGATAAAAATGTGGCTCTCGCCGCATTGCATTGTATGTGGGTCCGCAATTGGCACACCATGATCTTGCAGCTCTACTGACGTATTTTCTAAACCAAGGTTGTCGACGTTAGGTATGCGTCCTGTAGCAGCGAGTACATAGTCAAATTGTTCTGTTTGTGGATTGCCTTGCTTATCAACATAGGTGAGTTGGGCTTTCCCATCTACCACTTGCATCTCTGATACTTTGGCATCCGTGTCAACATAAAACTCATCAGCAAATACTGTATTGGCATAATCTCGAATGACGGGGTCAGTTAAAGGACCAATGTTACCTCCGACGCCAAATAGTTTGACGTTGACGCCCAAACGATGGAGTGCCTGTCCAATTTCTAGACCAATTACCCCAGGGCCGAATACCGCAACTGAATCTGGGAGGTCCTGCCAATCGAACACATCATCATTAATGATTAGCTTTTCCCCAAAAGCAAGAAATGGCGGTGGAATATTCGGTCTTGAGCCTGTTGCAACAACAAAGCGTTTAGCTGAAATAATCGTATGATCATCTATTTGTAGGCGATTATCATCTAAAAACTTTGCATGGCCAATAATACGGTCTTCTTGAGGTAATTCTTCAACAGCTTCTACCACAAAGCCAACGAATCGATCTCGTTCGCTGCGCACTCGGGCCATGACTGCTTTACCATCAATGACAGGCTTTTCTGTCAACACGCCAAATTTTGGCGCATGTTCAACGCTGTGTGCAGCTTCTGCGGCAGCTATTAACAGCTTACTTGGCATACAGCCAACTCGTGCGCAGGTTGTGCCATATTTCCCGGATTCAACCATTAATACGTTGGGGGTATATTGTTTGGCATTTCGGTATGCGCTCAGGCCAGCAGTTCCAGCACCAATTACAACGACATCTGTTTCAAGCTGTTTCATTATTACCTCACTCAATTATGAAAGGGGATGTATAAGGGGTGTAAAACCCCTTTACAGTACTGGTTTTAGTTATTTTCAAAGTAAACAGTTAAGTCATCTGAGCCACCAATATGCTGGCCACCAATAAATACTTGAGGTACTGTTTCACGTCCCGAAAGCGCTTTTAAGCTTGTAAGGCTCGCTTGCTGACCCAGTACAAGCTCTTCATATACTAGTCCTTGCTCGCTTAGCAATGCTTTGGCTTTTGCACAGAATGGGCAACCTGGCTTTGTTATAATTGAAACGGGCTCTGGTTTTTTCTGATCTGGGTTGATGTAAGCCAGCATCGT
Source organism: Pseudoalteromonas sp. SMS1 (assembly GCF_021530565.1). Classification (GTDB taxonomy): domain Bacteria; phylum Pseudomonadota; class Gammaproteobacteria; order Enterobacterales; family Alteromonadaceae; genus Pseudoalteromonas. The sequence continues at coordinate 236,888 of NZ_JAKGBI010000006.1, read as the reverse complement.
ATCTGCGTCTGACACTTCAAATGGGTCACCTGGTACGTCAGGCTCAATGAACATTTTTTCAATAACGCCGTCTTTGACTAGCATCGAGTAGCGCCAGCTACGTTTACCAAAGCCTAAATCGCTTTTATCTACCAACATGCCCATGCCGTCAGTAAATTCACCGTTACCATCAGGGATTAAGGTGACGTTTTCAGCTTCTTGATCCTGAGCCCAAGCATTCATGACAAAAGTGTCATTGACTGACATACACACAATGTCGTCTACGCCATTTTGTTTAAATACATGTGCCAGTTCATTGTATCTCGGCAAGTGTGTCGATGAACAAGTTGGCGTAAATGCACCAGGTAGTGAAAATACGATGACTGTTTTGCCTTTGAATAGCTCATCAGAAGTGATGTGTTGAAACTCTTCTCCAACGCGAATTGGGAAAGTGACCGATGGTACCGTTTTGCCTTCAATATTGTTTAGCATTTTTCTATTCTCCTCGAAAGTTGATGGAGCTATTATGTCGCCGAGTTTATGTTTTGTATATTTGATTGAATAAATCAAATCAATCAAAAAAATAGATTGGTTGTGCTGTGCACAAAACGAACTTAATCAAAATATAGTCGTTAAATGACAAATTGATTAGGTACAGCTAAATTTCTTGTGGTGGGCAAAAAGGACCAAAGCAGGGGCGCTTTGGCAGCTAAGAGAGGTTGCAGCCTTGGTCACGTTGTGGCGTTGATCAGGTGTGAGTGAGCTTGATAGGCAAAGTAAATTTAATGAATACACCACCCAGTTCACTGTGTTTTGCTTCTATTGCACCGTGGTGAAGCTCAATTATTTTTTCGCAGATGGATAGCCCAAGGCCTGAGCCACCTAAATCTCTGCTACGAGATTTATCGCAGCGATACAGACGTTCAAACAATTTGCCTAGTGCGGCAGAACTCACACCGGGTGCGCTGTCTTCAAAAGTACAAACAATCGTATGATGTTGTTGGTACACCCTGATTTTGATTTTACCTGGCCTATCAGTGTAGTGGACACTGTTTCTGGCTAAGTTATTGAACACTTGGTTTAAGCGACTGATATCACACTCCACCTGGAGAGAATCTTGCAAATGGTTGTCATAGCTTACTTCTATGTCAGGCACATCGATGATTGGACCAATGGCAATCAGTAATTCATCAAATAAGCTGCTTGCTTGCAGGGTTTCAAATTCTAACCTGAGGTTATTGGTGTCAGCTTGGGCTAATTCGTAGATGTCTGCAATCAATGTATTGAGCATATCCAATCTACGCTGTAAAACCTGATACGTGGCTTTTGGATCTTCAGTTAAGTTGTACTCTAATGCTTCTATATTCAATTTCAATACTGTCAAAGGCGTGCGAAGCTCATGAGAAACATCTGCTAAAAGTTGTTGTTTGAGGTTTAGGCTCTGGTTTAGCAGCTCCGTCTCCTTTTCCATGACTCGGCGTCTTTTGAGGTGATAGAGATAAAAAAGCAGTAAAAAGTTGGTCAACACAATAATTGCTGAGGCGAGTACAACAGTGCGTGTTTTGGTGTCTTGTTGCTGCTCTTCAAGTCCAGCTTGCAGTTCGCTTACTTCGAGGCTTTTTAAACCCAACTCGCTATTTAGCTTTTTCGCTTGAAGTCTTGCTGTTATCTCTTGCTCATTCAGTATTTGTTTGTGACTGAGTGCTTGCTCATGGTAGCTGAGCGCTTGTTCAAAGTGGGCTAAATGTTTATGGGCTCGAGAGAGGCTCGTTAAAATACGCAAGGTGTTGTGAGAACTGGCGGAATCAAGCATGGGCGTGAGCAGCGCAACAGCGCGTGCGGGCTGGGTGTAAGATAGTGCTTGCCCTAAATAGGCGCTGTACTTTTCATTTAACTGCCTATTTTTGTCGTAGCTGATTTTTTCTAGCCCGGTTTTAAGTAGGGTAATTGCTTCATCAAATTGCTGTTTTGCCAACTTCACTTGCCCGAGCATGGCTTGTGCTTGGCCTATGTTCTGGCTATTTTTTACTGTTTTAAAGAGTGTCAGTGCTTGTTCCACAGCCAGTTGTGCGGCAGTTATATCGTCTAACTCAAGATGCTGATTTGCAATTTGGAGTAGAGATATACCCATATAGTTTTTGTCTTGCAACTGGGCATCCAATTCGTAGGCCTTTTTAAATGCAGACAATGCGGCTTCATGGTCTGAGAGGTTTCGGTATATCTTCGCAAGACTGAAATAGGTTGCGGATAAATGGGCCTGACTAACTTGGGCTTGGTCGTTTTGAACTTGCAGCTTTTGATTTAGTACATCCAGTGCTTTGTCAAATTGCTTAAAGTCACTGTAAATGCGTGCCTCAGTACTGAGCGCCGCATCGAACAATTGCGTGTGGTTTATCTTCAATGCGGTGTCTTTAGCTTGATAAACATGAGACACCGCTTGAAAATAATCTCGTTTTGCCGAGAGCACATTGGCCAACAAGCGATGCGCATGACTGAGCATACGTATGTCTTGAGTTTGAGTAAACAACACAACGGCTTGACCAAAGTGATATTCAGCGGCTTGATTGTCACCCAGTAGTAACGAAAGATCCCCTGATACCCAATGATACTTGCCTTGTAGATTGTCATCAGGAAAGTCTTTGAGGTGCAATGCGAGTTGAGTTAAGCGTTGCTGTGCATGTTCAAATTGATTTTCTCTGACGAGGTGCAGCGCACTTCTATGTAGAACATATGTGATTTCCTCAGCGCTTAAAGTCTCGTCTTGCAATAGAGCGTTTGCCAATTCAAGCAATGCTGGTCTGTCTTTCTTACCTTTTGCTTCTGACAGTGCTTTATATTGGGGAAACACCTCTGACGCAGCCACGGGAAGTCCAATGGCAGCTAATGAAAATATACTGGCTGCGGCAAGTCGTTTAAACACGTTAAATCCATAGTTTTACATAATAGGGCCATATTATGGTAACTACGTAGGCGGTGACATCGGTAAATATTATTAACGGCACGCACTTAATATGCATTTTTTTTTGCAAAGATACACTTAGCTTATAAGTGCTAATAGCTAGTTATGATAGATTTTCTAGTGTATCAGAATTTATCATTCCATTTACTCGCTTTGGGAGCGATCTGGCTGGCTGGATACCTTGTACCACTAAAAGGTTCGAACTGCGCGTGGTACAAGGAAGATTTGCGGCTTGTTAATCAAATTCAATGACTTTTCTGACATTAGAAACGTTTACTTCGCCTGAACTATCGTCTTTTATTTCCAGTTGCTGGCTGTCACTGACATTAATGTCACCCGAACTATCTTCGATCACAACATGGCCTTGAATGCGGTTTACCCAGATACTGCCCGAGCCATCTATAATATCAACATTGCCGTCAATGTTCTTTACTTTGATATCACCAGAATCATCGCTTACATTCAGTGTTTGTGCGCCATCAACATTGATCTCACCAGAGCCATCATCCAATTTAATACTGCCCGTAACGTGTTTGATAGTGATATCGCCAGAGTTGTCCTCGATAGAGACTTCGGCGCCATTTTCGATATCAATATCACCTGAGCCATCTTCAATTTCAATATTGCCGGACACCGCATTGATTTTGATATCGCCTGAATCGTCATCAATCGATAAGTGCCCCTTGATGTCATTAATGGTAATCGCACCGGACCCATCGGTTATTTGGACTTTACCAGAGATTTTATTAAGCGTGATATGACCTGAGCTGTCGTCAATTGAAACCCCCTTTACATTGCTAATAGCCATGGCGCCTGAACCATCTTCTACTGCTACGAGCAATTTGCTAGGTACTTGCACTTCAATGTCGATTTTGGGACTTTTGTTAGGATACCAAAGCACGCCAACATGAGGGTCATGTTTCGCAATCAGGTTTGCTTCATCACCTGATTGTTCTAATGTGAAAGTGTAACTTCTATTTTCAAACGTGATGATATTCGCGGTGACAGTAATGTCATCCACATCTGAATGACCGCTGACAATGATGTTACCAGCACTATTTTCAATGTTTATCTGATTTAGATTGTTCGAAGCCAAAGATAAAGAGCGTGTTAGCTCTTTGTGGGGCACTTGGGCGTTCGAGTCAACATGTATGATACATCCGCTAAGCAAGATTGTGCATAAAAGTGGCGAGAGTCTTTTTATCATGGTTTTTTTCTTTCTATTATTTGGATTTGTTATTGTAGTGAGCAAGCGCAGTGCCAAATGGTGTATTTTTTATCTGTATGATAAGTATGGGCTTTTTATTTTTTATGAGCTGGCTAAATTAGCGTTATTCACCAAAAAGTGAAGCTTATACAAACATATTCGTCAATTTTTGTCATGTCATTGTCAACTCCAGATGGTAGCGTGGAATCGTCGCTCTCAGTTGGAGACTAACAATATGTTGAAAGATCTCTCGCGTACTCAATCAGTCACAAACAGTTGGGAGAGTGCATGTCTGCGATCACTAGTTCCTGACGTCGCTGTATTCTTAGGGGTTGGGGATGCAAGCGCTGAGTCCTTGGGAAATTCGGCATGTGTCTTATGTAAACAAGAAAAACCCTGGCTGCTGATCGATTGTGGCCATGACAGTGTCAACCGATTCAAGCAGGTATTTTCAAACCAACTGCCCAGTCACGTATTTATTACACATTTACATTATGATCATGTTGGTGGGTTAGAGCAGCTGTTTTTTAAGGCTGCATTGTCGGGTAAACACGTTCGTTTATATGTCCCAGTGCTCCTCGTCCAGCAGTTATGTGCAATGCTACGGTACACTCAGCTCTCGGAGGGGAAAGCAGATGTGTGGAGCACCTTTATTTTACATCCAGTCTCGGAGTCTTTTTGGCACCAAGGGGTTAAGTTATGGGTGTATCCAGTACGACATCATGCGCCCAACTCTGCCTATTCCTTGCACCTGCCGGGCAAAGTTTTTTATAGCGGAGATACTCGCCCTATTCCTGAGTTACTCATGCATATGGCAACCAGTGGAGAAACGATATTCCATGATTGTGGTGTGAAAGGTAACCCGAGCCATAGTGGGATAGATGATCTACTCAGTGAATACCCAGCGGCGTTGTTAGCGCGCTTATGGGCCTATCATTATCATAGCGAACAAGACCATATCGCTTTTAAGCACGCAGGCTTAAAGTATGTTACGCCGTTTAGTGAGATTCAACTGGGACAGAATGAATCGGTGTATAATACGTAGTCAGTTTGTTTATTAACTAGGCTTTTGAGTCTTTTTGTACCCATTTACTGCAAGAAATCGCATTTTAATAACAATTTAAATATTTTCCGTTATACTTGCCTCACTTTCGATTGCACTGACTCGATTAGGTGAGATTTAATACCGCTTTTTATTGAACATTGATGTTCAAGGTCGGTCTCACAATTAGCATTGCGGTGAATAAGCGCCGTGATCACGCCTATGGCAGTGTCATCTTGACTTACAAAATAACAATGTAAAAGGGACCCTATGCAACTAGTCGAGCTAAAGCCTGATGATTCTAATGTGGTAGATTTATTTTCTGAAATCGATCGCCTAATGAATACACTTTACCCCATTGCAAGTGACCAGTCATTGGCACTCGAAGAGTTGAATCAACCAAATGTGCGTGCAGTTGGTTTGATGAATGAAGAAGAAATAGTTGCCTGTGGAGCGATTGTTAAACAGTTTGATAAAACGCTTTATGGCGAAATAAAACGTTTGTATGTGAAACCTAAATATCGAGGCAAGGGCTTGTCAAAGCGCATAATGCAAATATTACTACATTATGCTGGAGATGCGCAGATCCCACTGATTCGCTTAGAGACAGGTATCAAGCAAGAAGAATCGATAAAGTTATATGAGTCTCTGGGTTTTGACCGCTGCGAGCGCTTTGGTTTGTATCGAGATAACCCTCTAAGTGTCTTTATGTCTTTGTCATTAAAAACAGAGTAACTTAGTCTTTAAAGGTGATTGTTGTAAAGTAGGTATTGGCGGTCAGCGCAGTAAGCGTGACGATGTCTTCTAGCTGGATGAGCTTTTTTTGCTCATGCGTAATCAACACAAGGCATTGCTGCTTGTGCGGGTTGTATACAATGTCATGTGCTTTACCTGAGACTGAAAGACCATCAGCGGTAATAACAGCCAGTTCAAACCCCTTAACACAGGCTAGTTCAAGGTAGTCTGTGTGTTCACATCGCATCAGTACCCCCCTTATTTTGAGTTTGCTAGTTTCCCTTGTTAGCTGAGCATATCTGTCACAAAGTCCATGCCCGTGCTGTATAACCTAGAATGTAGCGTGCATACGGTTAGACAACAAGCAATTATTTAGCTAGTTTTTATTTACCTGACTCGTTTTACGCAGTGATTAAGGATAGACAATGCGAATACTGGTTGTTGATGATATGACCACGATGCGACATGTGATGATAAACATGCTTCGCAATGTGGGGTTTAGTCATATTGATGAAGCCACTGATGGCAAGCAGGCTCTAACATTGCTGGGTAAACGTAAATATAGCTTAGTGATCTCTGATTTAAATATGCCCTTTGTAGATGGCCTCACTTTGCTGGACAAAATACGTGCCACACCTCAGTTGGCTAAAATGCCTGTACTGATGGTCACTTGCGAAAATACCAAAGAGCGTGTTCAAGAGATTTTACTGCACAAAGTTGATGGGTTTGTTATTAAGCCGTTTAATATGGCGACACTGATTAAACAATTACAGCGGATCAAGATACTTGATGCGAATGGTCAGCTGTGTGATATGTAGGTGAGAAGGCATGCAGGTATTTTGCATGCCTACTATATAGATATTACATTGTTTCAGGGAAGCCGCGGTCGCGCATCAGAGCACTCACATCGGCATCTCGGCCACGGAACTTACGATAAGCTTCTGCTGGGTCCATCGCATTGCGCACAGCAAATAAATAGTCCACAAGACGTTTAGCGACCTCTTTATCGTAGAAACCATCTGGCGCATTGGCAAACGCTTCAGCAGCGTCTGATGTCAACACTTCCGCCCACAAGTAACCGTAGTAAGCAGTTGCATAGCCTTCGCCGGAAAATACGTGGCCAAAGTGGGTTGTTCTATGGCGCATAACCACTTCACTTGGCATACCGATCGCTTCCAGCTGTGCTTTCTCAAACGCAACAGGGTCACCAATTTTATCAGGATCAGTTGTGTGGAACTTCATATCCATAATTGCTGAAGCTAGGTACTCAGTTGTAGCAAAGCCTTGATTGAAGGTTGCTGATTGTTTGATCTTCTCAACCAGAGATTTAGGCATTGGTTTACCAGTCTCATGGTGCAGTAAGAAACGGTTAATGACTTCATCTGTTGACAACCAACGCTCTAAAAGTTGTGATTGGAACTCTGTATAGTCACGTACACCTGAGTTAGAGCTTGAGTATTTTACATTAGAAGATAGCGCGTGCAGTGAATGACCAAACTCATGGAAGTACGTTTCTGCATCACTCCAAGAAACTAGCGTTGCTTGACCTTCCGGTGCTTTCACAAAGTTTGAGTTATTTGTGCTCAAGACATTGGTCTTGCCATCAAATGAGGTGTGATTACGGAATGAGACCGCCCATGCACCAGAACGCTTACCTTTACGCGCGAATGGGTCTAGGTACCATAAGCCAATATGTTCCCCGGTGGTCTTATTTTTCACTTCCCATACTTTAACGTCAGCGTGGTAAACCGGTACTGAACCGTCAGTGATTGGGGTAAATTCATAGTTAAATAGACGCCCTGCAACATAGAACATCGCATCAGTGAGTTTATCCAGCTGAAGGTATTGTTTAATCTCGTTTGAATCTAGGTCGTATTTGGCTTTACGTACTTTTTCTGCGTAGAAGCGGTAGTCCCACGGTTCAATGGTGATGTTTGCCCCTTCTGCATTTGCAATTGCTTGCATGTCGGCGACTTCTTCTTTTACTCGCGCGATTGCTGCTGGCCATACTTTGTCCATTAATGCGATGGCATTCGTTGGTGTTTTGGCCATGCGATCTTCTAGGCGCCAGTGCGCATAATCTTCGTAGCCAAGTAGTTCAACACGTTCGCGGCGCAATTTCAAAATGTCTGAAATCACCTCTTTGTTATTGTGCTCGCCTGCATTGTTGCCGCGGCTGTAGTAGTTTTGCCAAACTTGCTTACGTAAGGCGCGTTCTGTGGAGTAAGTTAAAAACGGATCCATCGAGGAGCGTGTATTGGTAATTGCGTATTTACCTGGCTGACCTTTTTTCTTAGCGGCGCTCGCTGCTGAATCAATGAATGCTTGTGGCAAGCCAGACAGTTGCTCTTTCGTTAAGAAGGTTGTGTACCCTTCTTCGTCAGCCAGGACATTGTTACCAAACTTTGTATATAGTTTAGAAAGGGCAAGGTTGATTTCCGCATAACGTTTCGCTGCATCACCTTCCAAGGTCGCCCCGTTTCGCGCGAAGCTATTATATTGAGTCCAAGTTACGCGCTGTTGTTCAGGAGTCAAGGTTTTGTATTCTGGGCTTTCGTAAACAGCTTTGACACGCTTGAATAATGCCTTGTTTTGGTTTCTCTTTGAGTCGAACTCTGAGAACTTTGCCATAACTTGCGCTTGTTTTTCACGTACTTCTTCTGAAGAAAGATTCGTAATGTAAGTCACAAAATAAGCGTAAAGCCTATCAGTTGCACTACCCGAGCGCTCCAGTGCCACAATGGTATTTTCAAATGTTGGGGCGTCAGGAGTGTTAACGATCGCGTCTAATTCGCTTAAGTGCTCGGCGAGTGCAATTTCAGCAGCAGGTACGAGATCTTGTAGTTTCATTTCGCCAAACTGTGGTACCCCTTGATACGGGCCGCTAAACGTTTTGAGTAATGGGTTTGTATATTGTTTTTGAGCTTTTTCAACGGTTGTTGTTTGTTGTGTGCTTGGCGTTGTGCCGCACCCTGCAAGTGCTAAACAGACCGCTGCACTTAAAAAAGACATTTTTAATTTCATAGTGTTCTCAGTATGCTCTGATTTCTTGATTGTGAGTATTTGAATTGCAATGTTGACCAATAACTGGCGCCTGCCACATGTACTTATTGTTTTTCAGGCTTGCGATATTGTCGAACATACTACTTTAATCGAAGACAAGTGCCAAACAGATACAAGAGAAAAGTATTGCAAATTGTGACATGACCACATTGGTGTAGATTTGTCGCTTTTTACCTCTATTTCATCGTATATTTAATGATTTTTTGAAATTCACTAAGTGCGTTATCTATTAGGTGATTTTTTCATAAAAATTTCTCTTGATTGTTAGCCATTATTGAGCCACTTTAATTACACATACTCTGATCCCGTGATGTACTCATGGAAATTGGTATCTTTATATATAATGGCATCGAGGCCCTCGACTTTTGCGGCCCACTCGAGGTGTTTACTACGGCGTCGCGCATTACACATCGGCCCATTAATGTTAGCCTGATCGCGCCCAGTCAAGCCCCTATTCGTACCCGGGGTGATGTGTCAATTAATCCGCACTTTTGCATCCATGGACACCCTCGCTTTGACTTATTAATAGTGGCTGGTGGTAAGCTTGATCGCGTCATCAATAATCAAGCCGTATTGGATTGGTTAGCTGAAACGGCCACACATACGCGTCATTGTGCGTCTATCTGCAGTGGTGTATTTTTATTTGCAAAAGCAGGTTTGATTGAAGGCAAAACAGTGACGACTCATTGGCAGCGGGTAGATGAACTGAGTGAGCAGTATGAGCATCTTAGGGTCGTCAATGACAAACGATTCGTGACTGATCAAAACTTCACAAGCTCCGCCGGTGTTGCATCGGGTATTGATATGAGCCTAGACATGGTTAAAAAGCGTTTTGGCTATGATGTAGCGAAAGAAACGGCTCACCAAATGGATTATCGCTGGAGTGAAATGTAATCAGTCATATATTTTAAAGCGAATGAGCGTGTTTTTTCTAATTAAATCAACCTTGCGGCCGATATGCTGAATAAGCGTATAGGTAAGTGAAAGGGATATGAAGACAAAGAACACAGTATACTTGGCTCAAAGTTTGGACGGGTTCATTGCCGATGAGCATGGCGGTATAGATTGGTTATCTGCAATAGACAATCCTCAGCACAGTGATCTCGGCTTTGCAGATTTTATGAGCGATATAGATGCGTTAGTAATGGGGCGCAATACCTTTGAGCAGGTTTTAAGCTTTGGCCAATGGCCCTATGACAAACCCGTGTATGTAGTAAGCCACAGTCTGAGCAAGCTTCCAGTTCAAAGCCAAGGAAAAGCTTATTTAATCAGAGCAAGTGAAGAAGAATTGGTAAGCCAAATGAGTCAACTTGGGCACAACCGACTCTATATTGATGGCGGAAAGTTAGTACAAAACTTTATCCGCGCGGCGCTAGTGGATGAAATAATCGTCACCACGGTACCCATCATTCTTGGCCGTGGAATTAGATGGTTACCTGAACTGCGCATTACGCAAAAAATTGAGCTTGTTTCATCTCAAGTTCTACTTAATCAACTCGTCCAATGTCGGTATAGAGTTTACCGCTGAAACGGGGATAGTGAGTAGACAAAGAGATTGCCAGCACTAATTTGTGCTGGCAGGCAATACCATATGATACTCGTATTTATCTTCTGAGGCAGTCACAAACCCTAGCTGCTCGTAGAGCTGCTTTGCAGGGTTGTCTTTGAGCACGGTGAGATGAGTTGGCAGGTGAGTGCTTTGTGCAACGATTTTTTGAATGACTGCTCGACCTATCCCCTGCCCTTGATATTCAGGTGCGATTTGTAATTGCATGATTTCAAGCCGGTCTTGTGTTTGAAGGTACTTCAAAGTACCGACCTTGTTGCCATGAACAAAAACTAAGTGGGAACACTTGTAATGGTCTTCTAAACGGTTAAGGTGTGCTTCATCACTTAAAAATATGCCTTGTCGCTCTAAATGTGAAGTCATTGTTTGCTGTCGCAATGCCAGTAAATATGGCTTGTCTCCTTCGCTGGCAGGTATCAATACGATGTCCATATTTTTCCCTCCTTAATATTGGTTTGAACAACCGCTGAACTTTCTAAACTAAGGTATAAAAGTGACAATTCCCCTTCTGTTGATCAAACAAAGTTGTTTTAAGTGCGATTTAATTAGTTTATGCATAGTGCTTATTTAAGCGTTGATATAGGCTAGTGCATATACTAAGACGCGTTTGCGAGGGGGAGTATGGTGGTCACAACAGGTTATTATAGGGAGCAAAAGTACAGTGTGCGCTGAAGGCGGCTTTGTGTGACCATGATTGCTGCTATGACGCTTGTCATGACTCTGAGCGGAGAACGTATTCTTTTGCCGTTTTAGTGCTGGTATAGGTCCGCTTTGGGGTTATCTTGTAAAATTCAATTAAACGTCGAGCCGCCAGTGCTGCGGTAAAACAAATGCGAGCTGATGACGGTGATAGAGCAATGTGCACTTGTTTTGAGTGGCTGTATTGTGAGCGACCTTGCTATCATTACCAAAAGGAAAGTAATAGTGTCTGAGATTATTTTTGAATTGACGCAAGAAGAGCTGCCGCTCTCGTTGTTGTTAGAAGCCGATCCATCTGAACGTAAGATAGCATCTTACATTCATGACTCGAAGTGCTATGTTGCCAAACAGAATAACCAAATTATTGCAGTGTGTATTGTAAAGCCCCTTTCCAGCCAACATTGCGAAATTTGTAATATAGCGGTTGTACCTGACAAGCAAAAGTTAGGTGTGGGTACACGCATACTGAACTATGTTATAGCTCAGTTAAAGGCGGATAAATATCATAGAGTTGAGTTAGGTACAGGTACTTTTGGTTATCAATTAACATATTATCAGCGTCGGGGATTTAGGGTTGAAAGCGTCGAAAAGGATTACTTTGTACGGCATTACAACCAGCCTTTATTTGAAAATGGAATACAACATCAAGATAGGCTTAAACTATACCGTTTGCTATAGACCCAAGCCCTTAACAGTATGCCAATAGCACAATAAACCATATCTCTATGCAGTTTATGTTAAATAGAGTGTTGAATAATTGTTCGTTACATATGCGCTTTTTTATACAGCGTAGAGGCGCTGTTAATGGCAACATAATACCCAAGTTTAAAAATACGTTGAGTACTAGGAACTCATTTTGACAACCGAGTTGGCTTGGCTGGGGGCGATATGGTCTTGTAAACTGATACCTCGCCTGACTTTGGTTTGTATCTCAAAATTAGATGAAGCTCGAATCTCATTAGCAAAAGTAGCATACTTTAATAGCTTGACGAATGTTTAAACTTCGCAAGGACTACAGTGGACAAACTTGATATCGATGAGGCGATACTGTGAACTATAGGGGACACTGACAGAATTTTCAATGCCATGCACTACTCTGTTTTAAGAGGACGTCTGGCAAATTAAAACTTTTGTTGATTGCTTATGCGTGAGATGCCAAAGTGATACCTTATGTTAAGCATTCAGCGTGTCACTTTTGGCACCTTTGAGGATGAACTAAGTGTCCGAGCAAATTAAAAAGAAAAAATTAAGTATCTTTGTTGATGTTCAAAACGTCTATTATACGACGCGCAGTGCATTTAAAAGGAACTTTGATTATAACCATTTTTGGGCATCTGTGACCAAAGATAGAGAGGTCGTGAATGCTTATGCATATGCCATTAATCGTGGAGATGAAAAGCAACTACAATTCCAAAATATTCTCAGAGCGATTGGTTTTGAAGTCAAATTAAAGCCTTTTATTCAGCGTTCAGATGGTACTGCAAAAGGGGATTGGGACGTTGGTATTACTATTGATGTCCTCGAGTGTGCAAAAGATTCGGATGTCATTGTTTTGGTATCTGGCGATGGAGATTTTGATATCCTCGTCAATACGGTCCGGGAAAAGTATCAGTCTCAAGTCGAGGTTTATGGCGTGGAAACATTGACTGCACAGAGCCTGATGTATGCCGCGACTCAATTTAACCCCATTGAAGGTGAACTCTTGCTTTGATGTGCTAGAGCGCAATTTCAGTTACCTAATAGTGACTTTTCAGACAAAAGTTTACCGCGCTCAATGCGTTTTGTTACAGTTTAATCATTGCATTAGCTGTTCACATTTTTTGTTATTTAGGTAGCCTGAAAGCAGCTTTGCGATGGAGGCTTTTAACCATGCAGGCCCCTGATCTGTCATGTCGTTATGTTTGGCGCCGGGGATTTTAACGATGCAACCACCATAGGTTGATTGCTCTAGTGTTGTATATAGTACACCCGGATCCGCCGGGAAGTCACTTGCACGTATTGAAAGGACTGAAATGTGTGTCGTTCTAGGCAGTGGAACGCGTCTATGGTCGAGTGTAATGAGTCCCGCAATAAATTCAGCGCCTTGGTTGATAAGTAATGAAGAAAGGTCCCCTCCATTCGAGTGCCCAACTAGCAGTATACGAGTAAAATCATATTCAGGAAATTGTGTTGTGAGGTACTCGCGCACAAACCGTAATGTTTTTGCTCCCCTTTGCCAGTTTTCTTGACGAGTTTGATACAAATTACCAGACACCGAGAGTGATGGATCTGAAGCAAGCTCATGTTTAATGGCTACGGACAGATACCCGTGAGAGGTGAGTTGGTTGTTGATAAATGAATACGCTTTATGTGATACACCATATCCTGCGCTAATGAAGGCAACCTTGCAAGGTTGTTCAACCGAACAGTGACTCGGTTGCTGCGGTAAAGAGACTGAAATCGGAATCGTTCTTTGGCGTGTTTCATCATGCAGCGATGTAAGCTGAGAAGGAGATGCCTGTGTGCTCGCCATCGTGCCTAAAAGCAAAGCAAATAGGGTGACTTTCATAAAAATGCAGTTTTAGTTATTTTTGTGCAGTATATATAACCGCAAAACTTAAGTAAATTATTGAAAATCATTAACTTGTTAAAGCCTGTAAAAGGGGTTTACAGGCAGTTTATGATTTCCAATTTAAGGTGATACTTATAGATTTCCAAACTTTCCTGCATGATAATCTCTCACTGCTTGATGCAGCTCTTCTTGGGTATTCATAACAAATGGCCCCATATGCGCAATTTTTTCATTGATCGGATGTCCAGCAAGAAATAGTATGCCTGATTCCGAGTCGCCTCCGTGCAGTTTAATAGGGTGGGATGGGTCCAACGTGATTGCATAACCGGCTTTAAAATACTGGTCCTTTAACTCGCCAGTGTGGACATAAGCAACAACCTTCCCAAAATGAGACAAGTCCATTTGAAGGGCGCTATTGGCTGGCAGCATGATATCACTGATTGCCCCGCCACCCGATAAGTCATTTAACCCAGAAGAGACTCGTTGTCCTTCAAAATGCCAATCTCCTGCGAGAGCGGTCAACTGAGCGCCTGATTCATTGACGATGCTGGGCAGTATGCGGTCATTCGAATCTTGATATTTTGGCGGATCCAGTTTGTTTTTAGCCGGCATGTTCAACCATATTTGAAACCCATGCATACCATGTTGTGCATCAGTCAGTGGCATCTCAGAGTGAATGACGCCTCGACCAGTACTCATCCATTGTACTTGCCCGGCACGAATGGCTTTTTTATTTCCCATCTGATCCTGATGCTCAAAGCCGCCCTTTCTAATGTAAGTAAAGGTTTCGATACCTCTGTGGGGATGTGCAGGGAAGCCGCCAATAAAATCTTGTGAGTTATCCGATTTTAGTTCATCGATCATCAAAAAGGGGTCAATGCTGCGACCATCAAAGCCTGCGATGCGGTTAATTTTTACACCTGCGCCATCTTGCGTGGGGTGAGCTTTAGTAACGTTTACAATCTTCATCGTTATCTCAATGATTAAGTGTCAATGAAATTACTTTAAATTTATTATTGGTAGAATAAAATTGCCAAAAATCGATGGTTTCATTCTTTTTTAAAGAATGACTCTACATATTTAAGGAAAATACTGTGTGTTTTTAATAACCTGTTGCTCGGCTTTTGAGATAAGTGCAGCAAGTTCGCCTGAGCGCTGCATTTCAATAATCTTGTTATTGACCAACGGCACCAGATGTTTTTGAGATTCATGAATGTAATGAAATAACTCAAGCACGGCTAAGTTCTTGTTAAGCGGCTCAACATTGGTAATCCCCAATTCGTCTAACTGGACCAAACCATCAATACGATTGGTGAGTGCCACATCTGCAAGGCCCGCCGAGACAAGTCTCAATATTTGTTTCGTGGTATCCATATCTTCGACGTACTTCATGCCTTTGGTGATATTATTGGTGTGCTTTACACCTCTGACCTTAACGATATGATAGTTTCTCAATGCGTCTACTGAATCTATCTTTACGCCGCTGTCTTTTCTAACAAATGCCATGGTTTCAAGGTAATAGTAGGGGGTTGGTACGCGAATTGTGCTGGGGGTCTCTTCTCCGTAACTGAATATCCGCATGATCTCACCATGTTTTAGGCCTGTACTTGCTTCAAATTGCGCTCTTTTTCCTGGGAGGGGGGTAATCTTGATATCTATGTCTAAGCGTTTATAGATCTCTGGTAGTACAATGCGGCCAATTTCTTGCTCTATCAGAAAGTTTATTGATACAAAATGATATTGCTCAGCGACTAGCTGCTTGGAAAATACGAGTACTAAGGCTGCAAACAGATACTTCATTTGAGGTGCGATTAACTTTTATTGTACTGAACAGACTTAAGTATAGCGTATTGATAGTTTAAGAAAAGTCATCCTTTTATTTGGTGCGAGAGAGGCGCTTCTATGAGCAAGTTTGTTATACTGGGGCACTTTAATAGGCAATCGGCGGCTTCTTGAGTATGAAAATGATCCATGGCTATGGCATTTAAGTACCTTTAACAAATACTCATAAATCTTTGTACGCACTCTGAGGCATATATGGCAGAAAAAAGTAAGAAAGTTCCTTCATCACGAGTATCTAGGTTAGCGCATTTAGGTGGGCTAGCAGGAAAAGTCGCGTCGAATGTGATGATCAGCGGTGCGAAACAAGTGTTAACGGGTCGACAAGTGTCGCGCAAGGATTTGTTACTTCAGCCTAAGAATATTCACGCCATAGCAGATAAACTTGCGCACTTACGAGGCGCAGCTATGAAGTTAGGTCAGCTTTTGTCTATGGATGCGGGCGATTTATTGCCAAAAGAGCTAGCTACACTGTTGGAAAAGCTACGTGCAGATGCACAGCCAATGCCCCACAAACAGTTAATCGCGTTATTAAAAAGCAACTGGGGGGTCGATTGGCTCGATAAGTTTAGTCATATAGAACTTCGTAGTTTTGCGCGCGCGTCAATCGGCCAAGTGCACGAGGCTACAACGGAGTCGGGCAAAAAGTTAGCGCTCAAAATTCAATACCCAGGCGTTGCAAGTAGTATCGATAGTGATGTGGACAATGTGGCGATGTTAATAAAACTTTCTGGACTTATGCCAAAACAAGTCGCAATAGAGCCGTTGATGATGGAGGCTAAAAAGCAGCTCTTGGTTGAGACAAACTATCAAATAGAGGGGCAGCGATTAGTTGAGTTTGCGGATGGTCTAGCACCTTACCCGCAGTTTAAAGTTCCTCGATATTATCCAGAATACTCAACGGGCTGTATCCTTGCTATGGAATATGTAGATGGACAACCTTTAGATGACTTTACTGATGCAAGCGTTGAATTACGAGATAAACTTGCCAGTGATCTAATCTTACTATTCTTCATTGAAATGTTCGAACTACAGACTGTACAAAGTGATCCTAACCTCGCAAACTACGCTTATAATATGCAGCAGAAACAGTTAGTTTTGTTGGATTTTGGGGCATCCCGCAGTATCGATGACAACTTGGTCGAGGGTTATTGGAAATTACTCAAGGCGGGGTTGGAAAACGACAGAGCGTTGATGGCTGAAGCGGTGCAGCAGATCGGATACTTTGGTGAGCAAATAGACGACGCTTATAAAGAAATGGTACTAGCACTATTTTTTATGGCGACAGAGCCGCTAAGAGCAAAGCAGCCATATGATTTTGCAACAAGTGATGTGGCGATGAGGATCAGAGACAAGGGCATGTCATTAAGCACACGTGAGGGAGAATGGCATACACCTCCCGTGGATGCGTTGTTTATTCATCGTAAACTAGCGGGTCTCTATTTAATTGCAGCGAGACTTGAAGCCAAAGTAAATGTCGCTGCGTTATTTAGTCAATTTGAGCTCCCCAGCTCATCCTAATGTTTGCTAGGCGTATGGCCATTTTTTGTCGTACGCGCCTTAACTCGGCAACGTAGAGATGCAAACTTATCAGCTGCCCGTTGGGCAATCATTTGTTGTGTTGTTTCTACTCTGACAAAAGTCATCTGATTTTATGACAACCCTCACTCAACAATATGAGGCCTTTTTTTCATACTGCATGTATCGAAAATAAAGACCTTGTATTATGGGTCTAAGGGAGCGTAATGAATTGGGCAGTCAATTTAGAGCAAGTTAGTTTTTCATACACAAACAGTGAAGCTATCAGGAACATTACTTGTCAGCTCGCCTCAGGCAATATTTATTCTATTATTGGCGAAAATGGCGCAGGTAAAACAACGCTCGTGAAGCTGCTATTAGGGCGACTAAACCCTACATCAGGCCATATCTCCGTATTGGGTCACCAGCCGGGAACATCCGAAATAAAAAACCAAGTGGGCGCAATGTTACAAGTGGGGTCACTACCGAGTAACATTCGGGTGATTGAGTTTATTCAGCTTTTTAGAAGTTATTACCATACCCCTATGAGTTGGCAAGGGGCTTTACAATTGGCTGAATTAGAATCACAAAAGTCGACTTTTTTTGGTGAACTCTCAGGTGGAGAAAAGCAACGTTTATTGTTCAGTCTGGCGTTAATTGGTCAGCCTAAGCTGGTTTTTTTAGATGAACCAACATTGGGGATGGATGTGCATATGCGACGGCGGTTATGGGCACGAATCATCCAGCTTAAACAACAGGGAACGACCGTCATTCTGACGACGCATAACTTGCATGAAGTTGAGTCAGTGACGGATCAAGTGTTGATATTACGCGCGGGAGAAGTCGTTACCCATGGCACACCTAGCCAGTTGAAAGCCAAACAACAACGCAGTGAACTCCGTTTTGTGAGCGAGTTTTCCGAGGCAACAATTAGAGCGCTACTTCCCATGTTTGCGGTGCACAAGGCGGGGAACCAAATTTATATCGCAACAGATGATGCTGCTAATGTGATCAGCATTTTGCACCACCACAATGTACCAATGCAGGGGTTATCAGTTTCGCCTTTATCGCTTACGCAGGCATTCATAGATATTACAAAGGGGGAGTTGTCATGAAAAGTGTCGTTCATACCTTATTTTTAGAGACTAAACTGGACTTGCTGTCAGCACTTAGAACACCTGGATTTGTTGTCCCTGCGGTTGCATTTCCAGTCCTGCTCTATCTATTTTTTGGCATCTTTATGGTTCAAGACAAGCCACAATCAAGCGTAGAGATAAGTACTTACACAATGATTAACTATATGGTATTCGGTCTTATGGCACCGTCGCTGTTTAACTTTGGTGCGCATGTGGCACAAGAAAGAGAAAGTGGGTGGCTCGAACTCAAACTGCTTTCACCTATGCCTACCGTGTATTATTTGTTTGCAAAATCTTTAAGTGCAGTGGCATTTACTGTGGTTATTTCAGTGCTGTTATTTGTCTTTGCTTGGCTACTCGGCGGCGTACAACTTGATTTACTACAGTTGACGGCATTACTGGTTTTAGCGGTTGTAGGCACGGTCCCCTTTTGTCTCCTCGGCCTAACGCTTGGGCTTAAATTCACTGCGAAAGCTGCATCTGCGATAACTAACTTGGTATTTTTACCTATGGCAATGCTCTCTGGACTTTGGCTGCCCATATTTTTAATGCCTGAGTTTTTGCAGCAGTTTGCCTGGCTTTTACCGAGCTACCATTTATCTCAACTTGGATTAGCCTGTGTGGGATTAGGGCAAGGGTACAGCGGATACTTTCATTTTTTTGCATTACTGTTGATGTGCTTGGTTTTTTTGATGCTAGCGGCATTTCAGTATAAAAAGGTAGGGTCACATGAGAAAAAGGCATCGTCCCTGAAAAAGATATGCATATAGCATTTTTCCATCCCAAAGATGTCTACATAAAAGCATATGCCATTTTGGGCAAAAAAGTGTCAAAGAGTGTACAAAACTGGTTAAAAAGTGTAAGCGAGCACTTGCTTATACTCATTGTACATACAATCAGCTACTGGCGATTTTATATGTGTTTTTCGAGGTTGCTCTCTGTATCGCCTTGATACTGTCCATACTTCTTCCATAATTATCCTTCAAACTGTTGTTTGTTGGGGAATTTGGAAGTGGGTATGGATATGAGAATGATACTTGGATTTGTTGCTATTACAGGGGTGTGTGCCGTGCAGGCATCCGTCTCAGAATTTGTCGATATCAAATCAAGGGTGCCAAGTATCGAAACCGAAATCAGATACTTTGGTGAAGATAATTTTGTAGGTAAACGTATCGATGGATACTTAGCGCCAAAATGCTTGTTAAGCCAAGCTGCTGCTAGGGGCGTGATGAAGGCACAGCAAACATTAAGCGAATTTGGCCTCGGTCTGAAAGTATTTGATTGCTATCGTCCCCAGCCAGCGGTCGATCACTTTGTTCGTTGGGCTAAGGTGCTTGATGATAAGAAAAACAAAGCGAAGTTTTACCCCGATGTGCCCAAGAGTGAATTGTTTGAACGCGGTTATATTGCGGCCCGCTCCGGCCATTCTCGTGGAAGTACCCTAGATGTCACATTAGTGGATTTAAACACCAAACAAGAATTAAACATGGGTTCTGAATGGGATTATTTTTCCCCTGTTTCTTGGCCCAGTTATCAGGGTATTTCAGCCAGCCAGCGCGCCAATCGTATGTTATTAGCTCACGTGATGCGTCAGTCAGGGTTTATTGGCCTCTCTGAAGAATGGTGGCATTTTACGCTTGCAAACGAACCACATAAAGATCAGTACTTCTCGTTTCCAGTACAGTAGTATCTTTTATAGGTCCGGTTGTTTGTAAACAAAAGTAAACTGTAAATATTTAATTAAGTTATTAAGTTGCGTAAGTCAAGCTAGTGGCTTTATACCAATGTGAATATTTTGTGATTAATAAATGGCGCTAACCACTTGAATAACTTTGACTCACCCTTTATTGTACCTAAATAATCTATAATTGTTAAAATAGTGATATGTATAAGGGATTAGCCAGCGCAGTATTATTGCTAACAGGGTGCCTCATTTGGGGAGCTTTTAGTGATGTGTGTGCAAATGGATTGAAATACTACACTGTGATCTCTAGTGAGCAGGGGACGTTTTCGCCTCGCTCTACGATAGATAAACTGCTGGATGAACCTCAAGAAAACTACCTGGTTATCAACAAAACCTCCACTAATGCCGAAAAAGCGCTATTAAAAAACCACCAATATATTAGTCAAGCCTACATTGAGTTTGATATTCGGCGTATTAAGCAGTTGAAAAAACACGATACTATCGCCTTTTATGTACCTCAATTGCAGCGTAGTTTTATTATCTCTATCAGCGATACTCGCAACGAAAAACTGGGAAATTTGTCGGTTTTTGGTCACTTACTTGACGATCTGCAAAAGCGCACTGTGCTAGAGCTCAAACTATCGGGACTATCCGTGTCCGGACGATTTAAAACACAAAGTGGAGAATATTTGTTTCGCTCTCATGCACAATATGGCTGGATTGCATCGGAATATGAAGGGCATAGGCGTTATTTGAAGTACCCTCAAACAAAACAACCGTTGGATACCTTTGCTCGGAAATAGCAGGGCACCTATTTTTTGCCCCCCAGACGTGATAGGTCCATTGCGGCCGTAATTTGCCTTGCGAAAAAAATAATTCAAAAAATTTTCTCTAAAATTTTGTAAAAGATAAATATTTGTTAATAATTTTGTAATCTAGTGTATTTACTCTCTCTAAAAATTTTGAATTAAGGGATAAGAATGAAATTACTTGGTTACATAATTTTAGCTGCTGGTTTTTCCAGTAATGTGAGTGCATTGCCTGCCTGTCCTGACTTGGCATGGTTAGACACCAAAATGGTTGCGCCTGTGATGCCAGATACGGGTTACAGAAATAGATTTAACAAGCTGATAACATGGTTGCCTGAATTCCACATGGTGCATGACCAAGTCGTCGCAGAGGGCACTTCGTTTCAAGTAACGGCTAAATTTGATTATGGCGCTGTGGCACACAAGGATTTGGAATACGAGACAGTCAAATTTTATATTCGCTCTCAGCAAGACAGCGATTGGCGATTTTTAACTGACGCAGTGACCAACAGTGATGGTAAGGCGACGTTATCTTTGCCAGGATTAAGTGCTGGGCAATATCGCATTTACGCAGGTGTACCCGCTGATGGTACGGGTGCGCAAGGGTATGTTACGGTGGTGCAACCGAATACGCCTGCGGTATTGTTTGATATAGATGGCACGCTCACAGAGTCCGATGCAGAACAAATAGGTGATTACACCGGGATAGATAGAGCGGACCAAAAAGAAGGGGCTTATTCTTTAGTAAGGCGTTATCTAGACTTAGGTTATCAGCCCGTTTATTTGACCGCGAGAGTGTATTGGTACGCTAAAGGGACCCGTGATTGGTTAGATTGGATGGGGTTACCACAAGGCTTTTTAAGAACCTCTTTGAGTAACGAAACCAGTCTATTTCGTACCGCAGAATACAAAATAAGTGAAATTAATTACTTGCAAGCTCAAGGGTTGAATATCGTCAGAGCATATGGCAACGCTAAAACGGATGCAGAGGCATTTATCCGTGCTGGGTTAGGTGGCCAGAATAGTTTTACAATTGGCAGTGATGCAGGTCATTACGGCACAACCGCAATTAATAACAACCATTATTATCAGCATATTCAAACGCATGTTGATACATTTCCAGCAGCAGAATGTGAGTAACCATTGAGCTCAGTAACCCTATGTTCTTTGGTTACTGAGCATGAAATAGTCATTATTCTTTTGCTCAAAGTGGTACTTTGCGCTTAGTTAAAATGCCCCACAATATGGGGTAAAGTGTTGCTAAATGACACGAGAAGGTTTTGCTAATGAGCAAGGAAAATTATCAGATAAGAACAATGCGCAAAGACGAAGTCGAGCTTGCTGTGAGCTGGGCCGAAAAAGAAGGCTGGAATCCCGGTAAAAACGACGCTCAAAGCTACTGTCTGGCGGACCCAAAGGGCTTTTTAATCGGGCTGGTTGAAGGCGAGCCAGTTGCCGTGATCTCCGCGATTAAATATAGCAAAGAGTTTGGCTTTATCGGATTTTACATAGTAAAACCGGAATATCGTGGCAAAGGGTATGGTTATGCACTTTGGCAAGCTGCGATGGCCTACTTAGATGGCTGCAATGTCGGGTTGGATGGGGTCGTTGAACAACAGGACAATTATCGTAAATCTGGATTTGAATTGGCCTATCGCAATATTAGATATCAAGGCGTATTTAAAGCATCCCAGTTTGATGTAGCTTCACATCTGTCACCGCACATCACCTCAGAATTTGAACCAGTGTGCATTCAAACCTTTGAAGCCCCCTTTTTTCCCGCAGACCGAAAGAGATTTAACCAGCAGTGGCGCATCCAATCAAACGCCCATGCATTGGTGATTAATACACCTGATGGGATCACTGGGTATGGAGTGATCCGAGCCTGCGAGTGCGGTTATAAGATAGGTCCTCTCTATGCTGAAAATCAAGTCGATGCGAAAGCCCTAGTAGGGGCTTTGATAGCGCGTGCTGTGGACAGTGACAAAGCTGACACTGTATATTTGGATGTACCTGAGTGCAATCAAGAGGCTGTATCTATGGCAAAATCGCTCGGTATGAGTATTGCTTTTGAAACCGCGAGGATGTACACAAAATCAGCGCCGAGTTTGCCGTTGCATCGCATGTTTGGTGTAGCATCATTTGAAATTGGGTAATCGCTGCTTGGGGGAGTGCCCCATTTGGAGTGCTCAATCTTGTCACAACACACCCCGTTTTTGTTAGATTTGTAAGGACTTTTATCATGCCATCAAATGCCCTATTTATACTCGCGCTTGAGCGTGACATAGATTTAAACCAGCCTTTTCACAGTTCGCCTACGTTACAAAGTGAAGGCTTTATTCACGCGTGTACGGCGGGTCAAGTCAGTGCCGTTTATCAGCGGTTTTATGCAACTCACGAATGCGTGTATGTGGCGGTTGTGGATGCGAGGTTAGTGGAAGCTGAAATTAAATATGAGGCACCGAGTGTTCCGATTGCGCACTGTGAGCAATATTTTCCGCACATTTACGGGCAACTTAACACCGATGCCATCGTTGATGTACTCGAATACCGTCACTTTATTCATCAAGACTTAGACGATCCATTGCTTGATGTGTTAGCCCACTACCGATTTTCAAGATTGCCAGTTGAAGGAACATTATACAAAAGCACATGGCGTGCAGACACTGAGGTAGCAGGAGAGAAGCCCGCTGGCACGGCCATGATTGGGATGTACTGTCACCCGCTCAAGAGTGTGTCTTGTTTTCATCGTCTGAATCATGACGAAATTTGGCATTTTTACGCTGGAGACCCCTTTTGTTTGTATCTATTGTACCCCGATGGAAATACGCAAACGGTGGTTATGGGAACTGACTTTTCTCAGGGGCAGCTCATACAGTGTCGTATCCCTGCGGGCGTGTGGCAAGCCGGTGAGGTACGACCCGGTGGAGACTATGCCATATTTGGTTGTACGATGGCGCCTGGCTTTACGGGAGATTGTTTTGAAGCCGCAGATCATGAAGCGCTTAAACTACAATACCCGAAAATGTCGGAAGCGATCACGCGACTGGCGGTCAATAAAGGACACACAGCAATGCCAGATGGGTTTGCAAGTTAAAGAAATTTAGTGCCTATTTTGGCTATTTTTGCAATGCACTCTATATTGAAGTGATGGGTGGTTTATCGGATACTCTGCTTTGCAAAAAATAGTCATAATACTTATTCTGCTGTTTTACTCCTCTTTGGTAATTGCATCTCAATCTGTTGAGGAGCAAATGGATTTGCTTAAGGAAGCGCAAGACTATTTATCGGTAAAGCCATCGCACACACTGCAAATACTTGATTCAATGACCGCCCGTGAACTATTGCCTACAGCGTTGAAAATTCGTTGGCATATTATCCGCGTAAGAGCATCAGTGACTACCAATCAACTTGATCTTGTTGAGCAGTCTTTAACAGAGTTATTCACGTATGATAATCATGGCTATTTTAATGAGCGTCTAACAACTATTTTGAGTGCTTTAGGCATTTGGCTAAGACGAAAAGGACACTTAAGGGAGGCCGATATAAGTTTGAAATGTGCGCTCAAATATACAGATGATGAACGCAAACGGATGCTGCTAATTAATAGTAGGGCATTGGTCGCTCGGCATATGGGCAAGCACACACGAGCGAGAGCGCTCTACCACCAAGCTGAGCAGATTGCGGTCTCACTCAATGCACGTTCAACTATGGCAACCATTAATAATAACCTTGGTGCCATTGCACTGGATCTAGGCGACTATTCGTTGGCTGAAACACAATTTAGATTGGCGCTGGCTGGCTATCAAGACGTGGCCAAGCGTTCAGGACATATTACAGCTGGCTTGAACTTGTTACTTGTCTTTGTAATTAAAGGGGAGCTCACCAATTATCAAAGATTGTATGGCCCTATTGCCACATTGACAGACGCCTTCCCAAATCAGTCTAAAAAAGCGCTTTTGCTCTGGACATTTGCTGCCTATGAAGCAAAACAAGGTAAGCAATTGTCGAGCATTGATAAAGCAGCGCTTGAGTCAGCTTACCTAAAGCTTGAGAGTTATAAAGTCAAAAGGTTAGTGGACATACATTTGACACCAATATTGGGTATTAAGCCGCCGCAACGACTTCAACAGCAAACACCAAGCGCATTTCAAAGCGTTTGGTTTGATAAAGTATCTCAATGCAATTGGCAATAGTCATGAGAAAGCGGCATCTCTTACGCTAGTTTTTAGCCGCTGGCATTCTAGATGTATCCCTGCTTTTTGTGAGCGGGTAACCGACTTGATATTGCTGACGAGCAAATCAATGTAAAGGACCTTTACAGGTAAGGACAGTGAGAAAGTGAACGTACGTCGTGTGTCATCCAAGTCGCATAAAAAGTTTGAGTGGGTATGGCTTTATGGTAGATCACCGTTTTATCGCTATTTTAGTGTATTTTATAGAGTCTTAAGCGGCATTTTGAGCGTTAACTTGTAAGGTGTGCTAGCCAAAAATATCCCAGTAGGTACAAATGTATGTGCTGGATAACAACCCCGAGTGCCATTGCAACAAGATGCGCGCGTGTAACAATATGGAATTGGCAGTATACGGTGCTTCGTGGCTTTGTTGCAAATAACGCAATACCAAAACTTGCACATATAAATAAATTCATGCTTGACTAGAACAGTCCATTACGTCAAAAATAGATAAAAGCGCGCAAAAATAGGAACAAAAATGGATGTTGAAACCGATTGGCCGCAAATAAAACAGCTGTTTAAACAAGCGTTTCGTTCTTCTTTTCATTACTCAATAGCCAGTATTTCTGAACAGGGTGAACCGCATATCACCCCGATTGGCTCAGTGATTTTAGGGGAAGTCGGGCAAGGGTATTACTTTGAGAAGTTTACAAGTCAACTTCCGTGCAACGTGAAGGAACGTGAGCGAATTTGTGTGCTCGCGGTTAATTCATGCTCGTGGTACTGGATAAAATCTTTGTGGCAAGGTGAGTTTGGAACATATCCTGCCATTCGACTATACGGTACTGCTGGGGTACTGCGTAAGGCCACAGAAACAGAAAAGGCACGCTGGCATAAACGTATTCGAAAATTGCGCTTTACTCAGGGATACAAACTCCTCTGGCAAGATATGGAAATGATTAGGGAGTTGCATTTTGACCGAGCAGAGCCTGTGCGCGTGGGGCGAATGACACAGACTCTTTTTAGTCAAAGCGAAACGCTATAACAATGTGGGCGCCCACCAAATTTTTACTAGGAAGCCCACAAAAGTACAGAAAAACCTGCGAGCCAGATTAATTTTGCCCAGTAAGAGATACGCTGATATCGGCCTACATTTTTTTGATGTTTTACTGCTTGAGCCATTTTGACTAGATAGTGAATTGCGACCATGGCGCTGAGCATTGAAAAGGCGCGAAATGCAACAGGTAACGGGCTAAACGCTAACAATATTGGTGCGATTAGCAGTGACAAAAGCATTATGAACCCCGCCCAAGAGTGGATTTTGCAGTGGAGTGAGGGAGATTGAGTGTAGGGGTCTTTATCCATCGGGAAGATGCCTGCGACCCAAGTTCCTGCTCCATGTAAGATGACTAGCCAGCCCACAGTCACCAGTATGGCACTGCTTTGAGCATATTGAATTACCGCCCACCCAAATAAACAAAAGAGTATACCCAGCGGATAATTGTTGATCAGAGGAGACAATTTTTGTGTTGGGCTACCTACAGCTCCTAGTTCACTACAAAATTGCTCATTGTGATTATAGTTAGGGTAGAATTTAGCGGCGATAATGACGCCAATGGTGATCCAGATAGTGGCTATTAAGCCGCTCAGTAGAATAATTTTTTCAAACAATTCCTGCTCCTTAGGTGACTTTGCTACCTTAATGTGGCGAGTCAATCATACCGTAAATCGACCTAATTTTATACGTATCTAATGGCTGGCAGTTGCTAGAGTAGAATGGGGGACTAATAGTGTGCTCCTAAATTAGTGTGTCGAATTAAGAAGCGATAGATACATTTCCTCGAATATCTGTTTTTGTTCAGGGAAGTCTTCCATACCTTGCTTGAACGTTGCTAAAGCGTTGTGAATATCTTCAAGGTTGATGTAACTCATTCCTTTATAGTAAAGCGCCGTTGAACTTTGTGGGTAGACGGCTAAAGAACGATCGAAATATTCAATGGCTTTTTCATATTCCCCCATATCCATGTAAGCAAACCCAATGTTGTCGATAGCCTCATAATACAAGGGAAATATGTTGATGGCTTGCGTATATGCAGTGATGGCTTGCTCATACTGTGCAGCCTGGCTCAAAGCATACCCGGTGGTATACAGCGTATTAGCTCGAAAAATAAGGTCATCTACTTTTTGATTTGTCGCTGCTGCATATTTTTTGAAATCATTGTGTTTCAGATAATTGAAGTAAGCTTTCAATTCTGAGTTTTGTGGCGTTGAGTTGCCAATATACAGCCATTGGGAGGTAAATAGTTGCTCAGAGGTTGGTGCATGATATGTCAATATCGGTTGAGAACGCAGCGTCTTTAAAGTGGGTTTGGATTCACTCGGTTGGTATATCAATACATGTATTGTACTGTTGGTATGCGCGTCAGTGTGGATATCGAGTATTTTTATTGTCTGCCAAGCATCACCATCCTTAAAAGAAAAAGTATCACCAGTGTGAAGGCGATGATTTTGTGGTGCGTATGCTGCACTTGCTTGAACTATAAATGGACTTACCGTTAAAACGGAAAATAACAGGAAAAATAAGATTAATATAAAACGCATCTTTTAAAAAGTTCTACTTTTGTATTACTTTGCTGTAAGTGAATACTGACTAATTTGTCATTTTTAAAGGCTGCGGATTCTCTCAGATACGTACAAGCTTGTCATTAAAATTATTTTAATTTGTGAAATAATATTAAATTGATGAGAATATTCATATTTAAAAATTGACATGTATGCGTGCTGCACCAAAGTGGAGATATTGACAACATCAAGTCGAGGCATTAACAAAATCACCGTGTGAATTTAATGATTCGATTTTACGGGTTCAGCGAGCTTCGAAGTGTCAATTTCTACCACAAAAAGCATCGATACCAAAAAGGCGCAGGTAATTGAACGAAAAGCATATGCGAGAATCTCGTAGCTATCATAAATGACAGTCAGTTTGGTTAATGAACCGAAAAATTCTCCTTTAAAGCCCAAATCAACCGCGTTTCTGAGCGCATTCTCGACAAACATCAACCCCATTAAGAGGCTGGATAAAAAGAGCGATAAAGCGATCAACCCTTCTGCGTAGGTAGGCGCGACATCTCGATATCGATGACAAAATACCTTGAGCAAGCGTATACGCATCAGTAGTAGCAAGCAGGTTATTGCAAACAAGATAAGTTGCACGCCATAGACAATCGAGCCAAGCCAAATCATCGGTAAAGTTTCTGATTCAAGGGGGATAACATAACTAAAGGCAAAAAACTCGAGTAAAGACATGGCCAAAATAAGTACAGTAATCGACACAACATTGATATTGTCTTTTTTGAAAAACAGTACGCAGCAGCATGAGACGATTGTGGCAAATGACATAAACATCCAATTATAGGAGTAGACAAATAAAAGAATGAGCGCTAGACAAGTCACACACGCAATACGAAGGAGGTTCATTGTAAGTTAGCTCAACTAATTTTTAGTGTCTGGTAGAGGAGGTTGGTGAGGTTTTGAAGTGGGGCGTTTAGTTTTGTAACCCGCAAAAATTGTTTGACAGATGTGTTTAGGCAAAACCATTTTTTTTGATGAAAAATCCATAAATAACTCCTAGCGCTTACTGAGGTTGTTGATTTCGTGGGCTCGAATAGCCAAAGGCTTTGTACTAACTACTTTTGGTGTTTGAGTTTATTCACTTTGCGATAGCGGTGTAAGTTATTTTCAATGACAATCGTTCTTAGCGTTTGCAACTGTTCTTCAATTGCACTCAGGTCAAAACGACATGCAAGGGACCACTTTAAGTAGTCTTTATATTTGATATCACTGACACCGTTTTCATAATTAATTATCGTTGCCTCACTGGTACCGAGTACTTTTGCCATTTCCTTTTGAGTTTTGTTCGCAGCAAGTCGCATCACCTTCAAATCACTCAAGTTTTGCTCATCATGTTGCCTAACAATTTTATTCAATGTCTTTCCCTAAAAGTCAAAATGTTTACTAATCTAAAGATTTTTTGATGTTTAAGCATTTATTATAAAAATGTTAACGCATGTAAATACTATATATGGAGGGAGATTAAATGACAAGGATTGAACATGATATTAAGTTGACAACTCAGTTTAAGCTCAATATTGATCAGCGCATACAAAATCAGGTTAAATCGCAATTTGTATCGATGCCCGCAGCTATTGGCTATCCCGTATTGAAATACCAAACACTGTATAATAAGCGGCCTCCTATTTGGGTTGTTTATGCGCAGATCGGGGAGTATGAAATACGCAGAATCAACGAGCTATCTAAACAAATACACCCAACTCTCAGTACTTGGGCGATGAATAAAATCCATGAACACGGTGTCGTATTAATATGCGTAACTTTAAAAGGCATCGGTAACAAGTGTAATAGTGGCTTTTTAATGAACTGGAACGAATTACTGTGTGGTATTGAAGTAAACGAAGCGCAAAGTCGTGTGCAGTCAGATTTTGGCGTTGCAGAACAACTCATTGATGCGTTGAATGGCGTTGATTCCTCAATCAAGGCACTGGTTAAATCAACAGCCCTTGATACCCTGGCTGAATGATAACAAGAAGTCGTTTACCAGGCATTATTTTGTTTGCACACCCATAAAATCTCCACTACAATCGGATAAAATCTGGATATTTTTTGGAGATATTATGGCAGATGCGAAGAAGACAGAAGTAAGATTTTCAGTTGATGCGGATTACTTAGCTGCATTACAACATCGTTTAGGGTTGAAAAAATCCAGTGATTTAACGAAAGTGGCGCTAACTTTGTTGGACTGGGCTTCGGATGAAGTAATACATGATAGAACCATTTTGTCTGCCAACAAACAAGGCAAAGATATCCATAGACTGGTCATGCCTGAGCTTAATAACATCTCAAAGCCAAATCTCTAAAAATATCATTTCATAATAAAACAACCACAATTAAAGAGTAAATACCATGTCGTTGCGTGCACAGGACAGCACACCCACAGACTCAATACAAAGCGCTAGCAGTGAATCTTGGCAGGATATAGATTTGGCATCAGCGCAGGATGCAACCCCACAAGAGGCGCCAGTATCAGAACCTTTGACAGGAAAAGAAAAAGCCGGTGTCAATTTAACATGGGGCATTATTTGTATCTTAATCGGTTTTTTATTGGTCATATTAAGTATTTTCATTTGGGGTGAATACCAGTTTTTTATGTCCATGCAAGAGGTTAAGCGTGCCAGTTTTGATGCAGACAAAACCGTGAGTTTATTTTCAGAAATCGCTCAGCAGCGCAGTGAATTTCGAGCGTTTTGGTTTGATACATTGCAGCTAATTTTATTGAATGTCCTCTTTCCTACGCTAACGGCATTGTTAGGGTACGTATTTGGCACAAGCAGAAACGCTGGTTAGGGGATACTCAGATTCAACCTTGCCTGCCAATGTATCTATTGCCCATGATGAGACAGAGAATAAAGCCTCATCAAAAACAGAGATTTTCCAACACACCTCACGAAACGAGCAATATAAGCCATTATTCTTATTGCATAATTGCGTTTTTGGCAGTCTTTTAATTTATTCCATAATTAATCTTGATTTGACATAAATTCGTCTTGAAGCAGTTGAAAATATATGATGTTATATTGTATCAAAATATATTGTATTAAATATAAAGTTGCTTGATGACCAACTTCAACATTGCAATGTGATGAATAATATACATACAAATTTTTATCAATAAAGCACATGAAGGGGTGTCATTTATATGGGTGATTATTGTACACTTTGATGTAAATGAAAACTATTATCATTGATATGTGTGTTGTGATATAGTATCGCATGTAGTGGTTCTGGGTAATATAATTATTCTCCAAGGGTCTGTGCAAAGGCTGTGGAGGTGTATGCACTACAGGTATGTCAGGGTGATACGGCGAAGGATAGGTAAGGTTTAAAAATGACTTTTTGCAGTGACATTGAAATAAACACAGCGAATGAACAGCAGCAAATTGAAAGTCAGGTTGGTAACAACTTTGTACAGTTGATGCCTGGGCTTTCAGTGAGCTTATCTACGGCACAAGATATGGGGGCTGCCGATACCAAACATGTATTCCCTGGTGATGACCAATATATTCATTTAAATAGTGTCCTTGCGGGGAAGTTTGAGGCAACAGTCGGCAACAAGCTATTACAATGTGGATGTGGGGACTTTAATATCGGCTTTTCTGGTGGCGAGAATTTTTGCGCGTATCACAGTAACGATTTTAGTAATCTAGAAATCATGATTAAGCCTGAAGTACTTACTGAACTGGCGGGTGAAGAACTGAGCGGGATAGATCTTGGTAAAAGTATGTCATTTTTTGTGAAACAAAGTGGACCAAGTCGAAAAGTCAGTGCATGTGCAAATCGCATTCACAAATTAATAAAAGAGCAAGAAGCCAAGCCTTTGCTGCTACACTCAGCCACTTTAGATTATTTATATTGGCACCTTACAGCACTCAAATCGGCAGACACTGGCAATCAAATCCCATTGCGGGAGAAAAAACAGCTCATTGCGGCAAGAGATTTTTTGCTCACCGATCTGAGTAGTCCTCCGACAATTTCGGATGTGGCAAAAGCCGTTGGGTTAAATCAGTGCAAACTCAAAAAAGGCTTTAAAGCGCTATTCAACAATACCGTTTATGGCTGTTTTCAAGAAGAAAGAATGCATCAAGCCATGAATTTATTGAAAGATAATAATGTTACAGAAACGGCTATCTCATTGGGGTACAGCAATGTGAGTCATTTCAGTGTGGCGTTTAGAAAACAATTTGGTGTCTTACCCAAAGAAGCTAGGCTCAACCTAGCGCCCACCATTGTAGGTAATTAGAGCCCAACAGTTTGTACACAAGTCATTGCGTCGCGACACAATGACTTGTACTACGCTTAACTGACGGCTTTAAGCTTAGGTACCTTATTCAAGGTAATGTCAGCGTCACCGTCCCCTGACATATCCCAAGTAATATCCAAATTACTCTGACTTGCTAAAAAGGTGAGGGCTTCTTGTTCCATTTCTCTAACCATATTAACCAGCTCAGGGCAGTCCAGCGCTTTAAACATAGCAGCATAGGCACATCCCCTAATAGAAACGGAAATTGCTTGTGACCCATCTTGCGACTCTGTTAATGTAAATAGGCCGAGCTTGGCATAGTTTCTAAGCCAGGTTAGCCAGTATTCGATAATGGCGTCCTCTTTTTGGTCGAACATGTTGAAAGACTCAGGATTGGGCCATAACCATCGCATTTCCATTTTTCCAGTTTCCAAAAACATCTCGCGGTACAGTTGATAGGCCTTGTTTTTACCAAGCAGCTTCCTCGCGTTGCTATAGCCCGATGTAAACATACTCATGTCTTTCGTAATTGATTGCCACACCTTGCTGTATTCGCCCCGGTGCTTATCTCGCCAATCCTGTAAACATTTACCATCGCGGCGCCAGGCTAGCAGAGTTGAAACCACAAATTTAGTAAAACTAAATGTATTGGTGGCGTCTTTCAGCGCACGCCAAATCTCGGATTTATAGAGGTACTCTTGCTGTCTTTTTGCCATCTTGGGGTGTTGCTTGGTCACTGTATACCAATTTAGTCCCAAGTTTCTTAAACTATTTATGTCTGACGAAACACTGTCTACCCAGCCAAACTCTTGATCTGCTTGGTGAAGGTTGTGTGTATTTGCCGGTTTGGCTACCACGCCATAAAGCGCCAATGTCTGTAACAATGTTTGACGGGTTGCGTAAGGTAGATGCTCTACAGCGTTGACACCATGGTGATCTGCAAATGTATTATTCAGCCAACATTCCACTGCAACACATGCCATTTTGGCCGTTAACTCATAAGATGAAACCACCCCGTGCAATATCAAGCCCGAGCGAGGGTCATTATCTGGATATACCCACAAACAGGTGTCAGGATCTGAGTCTTTTTTCGTTTTGAGCTTCTGGCCGTTATTGAAGAACATATTGGAGAAAAATGCATTTTTACGTTCTCCAAGGCGATATTTACTCATGAATTTCGCAAAGCCCAGCGTTAAGTGCTGGATGTGATATCGACTATCTAGATGTTTTATATCTAGGTCTTCAGCAACATGTTCACAGCCAAGTCCTGCGACCTCAGGTGTCGCAAATGGAATGAGGTCGGCTGGTTTTTTGAGCGCGGGAAAAGGAAATTGATGTTGTTCATCTTGCCACGGGGTCGCGACCTGTTGGCGTGCACCATTTCGCCAACAGGCGAGTTGTTCGGTAAAGCTTGCAAGAATTGCCTGTGGACTGGTTTCACCGCCACCATATGCAGCGCCCATGTACAAACGGCATTGATAGTGTCCTTTAGTAGACGCTTTGTTATGAGCGAGTTCTGTGAGTAATAAGGTAGAAATACCCGGCGAGAACCCCATGCCAGTCAATAACACGCGTTGTTTTGATTTGGCGTCAGCATGCAATGCAAATACTTGCTCTGCCGCGTGCAAACTATCGTTAATATCGACGGCATCTATATTTGCGTTAAGGCATAATTGATGGGCCTGTACAGCAAACTTGTCCATTGGGCCTAAAGCAATCACCGCAAGGTCAAATTGTTTGAGGGTTGTAATACTTTTGGCATGATCGTGCATATCGAAAGTCACATGTTCAATATGTGCTGGGAGTATGCCGGCCTTGGGGGCGCGCCTTGCTGCACAGCTGATCGTTAAGTTAGGGTGTCGAGAACTGAGTAAGTGAATAATACGTCTACCAGACTCCCCTGTGCCCCCTAAGACAATGACTTTTTTACTCATGCGGCCTCCTGCTTAGCTGTTTTATCTGATTTAGAAAGAGAAAGCCCTGCAACGACACCCGCTTGCGCTAGATCTTTTATAAAGTCACCGGCATCAACTGCCTCATGTAACATCATTGGGCCTACCTTTGTGATTTGATTGTTGAGTAGTTGTTTAGCCGCAATGCCAATGATAAAGCCAGTGGCCTGATAAGTGTCTTCGAGTATGATTTGGCCGTGTTGGATACTGCCATCAATGCACTCAATTTTCGCATCAACACCATAGACAGGGTCAAGCTTACGCATATCTTTCGCGGAGGCTTTACATAACCAGCGTGCTGCACGGGCAATACTCTTATGGCTGTTATACATCTTGAATATCTTGGCTATCATGCAGACAAACATAGCACGAGGCCCCAAGTTGGCGCCGTATACCTTTGCGCGCTGTATGCCGAGTTCATTGGCTAGCTGTACAATTTCCTCGGCATATATCAGCATGGTGGAGGCTGAGCCTATAGGAGCTGGAAAATGCGCTTTGTTGCCTGCTTTAGAGAATTTTTCAGATTTAATTTGTTTATCTTCTAAATAACAAAAGCCGCGCTCATGACCAAAATCTCCCAGCCCGTGAATGATGTCCCAAGCTGAGTTGTAACTCCATGCGTCGCGGCCAACATATTGCACATCCAATGACTTTACGGACTTACCATCACTTTTTTGTTGGATGAGGTAGGCAGGGAATACGCCAGAGAGGCCTGGCAGTAAACCAACATTGATAATCAATGGCACTTCACTGGTTTGGCGTCTTTCATGGGCATGCAACGACTCATAAACTGGGTCGTAACCACCTGCATCTATGATTGGTACATTTGCAGCCTTACACGTTAAAACTATTTGGTCGCCGATGATACCTGAAGGGCCAACGCACGCGACAACGAGATCAATGCCAGCTAAATGTGCTCGCAGCGCGTCTGTATTTTGGGCATCTAATTGCACTGTGTTTATACGGTCTTGGTATTGCAAAATTGCACTGGGCAATGAGGCTTTTCTACGCGAGGCGAATGTGAGCGTTGCTTCGGTATGCTGGAGCAGATATTCTGCTGCTTTTAAGCCTACTTGACCAGTACCACCGAGCAATAACACGGATTGAGATTGCATGGTAACTCCCTTATTAAGCGTATCAACGCATTGATAGTGTGTTTTGAAACGTAAAAAAGTGGCGCAAAATAGTTGCACCACGGTTTACGGTTCATCGATTTAGAAATTCGTGCCCACTGTGAGGCCGATGGTTCTTGGGTTACCCGCTTCAGCAGTCACACCAAAACCAAAATTAAATTCAACTTTTGAGTAATATTCATCGAGTGCATTTTTCACCCAAAGATGCGCGTACCAGTTGTCGCTCTCAAGGCCCACTTTGGCGTTCAGTAGGTGATAGGCCGATTGCTTCATGCGATTGCCCGCATCGAAGTAATGCTCTCCCATGTAAATGTTTTCTAGTTGTGTGAACAGGGTGTAGTCGCTGTTTAACTCAGTACGATTGCTGATTGATAAGTTTGCACTGAGTTTTGGCGTGTTAGGCAAGCGATTATCAGAGTAATCCTCCACGGCACCGGTCGCGAAATTCAAACTTTCATATTCACGATAAGTCGCATCCACATAGCTACTTGAGAAGCCAACGGTCCAGTCAGGGTGAGGTTGGTAGCGAGATTCGAACTCGATACCGCGACTGGCACTTTTACCGGCATTGTCAGTGATCACTGTCGTATTTTCTAACATCTGCTGAACTTGCTGATCGTCTAAAGAGATATAGAAAGCCGTGACCGAGAAGCTCAGTTGGTTATCCAGTGCTAACGCCTTATAGGCGATTTCATAGTTATTACTGTATTCAGGCTCAAAGCTTGGTTTACTTAAGTTTGGATACAGGGTGTCAAAGCCGCCAGCTCGATAACCTTTACTCCAAGAAGCATAAATGAGGTCATCGCTGCCTGTTTGATATGAAAGCGCCAGCTTTGGTAGTACTTCACTGAATTTTTTCTCGCCACCATACTGAGCGGTGACCCCAGTTGATTGAGAGTTAATGTTAATGTCAGCTTCACGTTGTTCTTTGTGATAACGCAGACCTGCAATGACAGTGATGTCTTCGGTGATTGCATAATCAACTTGTCCGAATGCAGCCCAAGCTTGATCGTCTTTAACTGTGATTGAGCGGTCAACCATAGGACCACTACCTGGATACATCGCGGCAAAATTTAAATCATTTCGGGTTGTATTGTGGGTATTAGCTTGATATGCGTATACGCCTACTAGCCAATGATAATCATCAGTGTTTTTTGAGCTCCAGCGCATTTCATGGGAGAGCTGATCAAACTTTTCAGTAGAGTTACTGTGGAACTGGTACCCAGCATTGTGCCCCGTATCTTGGTCGGCAGTGTTGAAGTTGTCCCAATCACGCCAGCTTGTGATTGAGATAAAGTCCATGTTTTCGCCAGCGTAATCAAGCGTGACTGACGCGCCAAGCGCATCTCGGTCATCGACGCCTTCAAAGTCGTGCTCCACTTGATCTGGGTTTGCTTTGATTTTCTCTATAAGACCCATCGCATAGGAGTCGCCGCGAAAACGCTCATAATCGACAACGAAGTTGGCTTCGAGGTTATCCGTTGCGACCCAGCGTAATTTCGTTCTTGCACTGATATCATCGCGAGCACCAAAATCTTTGTTGAGGTATGTATTCTCAATGTGGCCATCCGCATTGTGTGCGGATACTGACACACCAAGGAACAGATTTTCGTCATTAAGCGGCGTATTGACGCCTAATCGAACTCGCTTGGAGCCTAAGTTATCTCCTGAAAACGTGCCCGTGAACTCTTGTACTTCATCAGGTTGTTTGGTGATTATATTAATGACACCTGCAAGCGAATTTCCCCCATAAAGTGTACCTTGTGGGCCACGTAATACTTCAACGCGTTCGATATCTACTAGGTCTAAATCAAAAATGCTGTTGCTACTGTAATTCACACCGTCAACGTAGAAACCGATGGTTGGCTCAGTAAATAGTCCAGGTCCAATGCCTCGAATAAAAACGTTACTGTCTCTTCTGCCGCCCCAACTGTAGACGTGTAAACTCGGGATCTCATGGCCCAATTCCGTAATCGAATAGACTTCTGAATCCGCCAACTCTTGACCGAAAATAGCAGTAACGCTAGAGGCTACCTCCATGATGTTAGCGGTGCGCTTTTCAGAGGTGACCTCAATGCGCTCTAAATCGATCTGTGCAGCTTGTTCATCAGCATACACGGAAGACGTGGCACCTAAGCTAAGTGCAAGCAATGCACGTGTTACGTGACGGCTGAGTGTGGAAAGCGAGTGACCAGAATTGGCAGCAGGTGTCAGCTTGTAGCGAGACATATTCAGTGAGCTCCTAATAACAACGAGTAGTAGAGTAGTTGGGCGCTATGTATTGCTGCATCAGAAACTGATTACTGTGGTTTCTGTGTATGCAGCAGCCTTATGGCGGGCCCTATTTTTATTGCCCGTTATTGTGTGAGTAAGGGTATTTGGTCACTACCCGAAAAGGGTCAATACCCCCTCTATACGGGTTTTTTTAAGGGGAAGTTGGTCGTAAGGAAATGGCTACTGCGATAAACGTATCTGCCAGTAGCCATTTTGTAAAGGGGGATTACAGTTGTCGTACGTTATCGCTGTATGCGATATCGACAAACGCGCCACTTTCGTTAATGAACAGCTTATTTGGGAGCTTTGGTAAAAACATCCTCAACTCGGCTTTGCCGTTACTGAAATACACCTCACGAACATGGGGGGAGTCTTTGTCTTTCGTTTCGAAATGCAAGTTGATTGTGGCTGCGCCAGAATAGGGCACACGAGATGCACCATCTGCACTTTGCTCGATCCTCACCGCTTCGAGCTCTGCAACTAAACTGAAGTAATTGTCATCAAGCTGCTCAACTTGAACGTTTCGAACCGTAAAGTCGTGAAGGACCACTTGCTGATACAAAGCTTGAAGTTGCGTCTTGTGCTTGGGACTTTGCACCGAGCGCATTAATTGCTTAAAGAACAGCGGCGCAGAGAGAAATTGTTGACCAAGTTGGTCTTCATAGTGGGTCAGCACTGCTTTTATCACTTGACGAAACTTTGTATCACCGATGAGCTGAGATGCCGCGTATACCGCGAGTTGAGACTTGCTGGCGGCGTAAGGCTGCTGAGTTAACGTCAATGCGCTTTTCTCAGTGCTTGATTCTTTGGTACGCTCAAGCAAATACTCATCTGTGATGATGGCGAGTAGTTGTTGCTTTGCTTCACTGTTTAACTTCGCTTTCGTTAAAGCAAACCAAGTTGGAACGCCCTGTGATAGTAAAGGGTATCCTTCTGTGTTGGCGATGGCGACAGTTTGCCACCAAACTTGCGCGACCAAATGGTGTAAGTTGTACCCTAACCAATCAACCTCGGGAGGTTGCTGATAGTTGTGTTGCCATGCTGACATCTCTGGGATTAGGATTAAGTTTGCACTGACAGTTTGCCCCCCCATACCCTGTGGCACAGCTGCAATTTTTAAACTGTCGTAAGGATAAGTGCCAAAAACAGCTTCACCTTGTTCTAACGCATGCGTAGCACTTTGCAGCATTGCATCCAGTACCGCGTCATTGGCAGTAACATAGTACAATTCGATAATGACTTCTTTTTGGTTGTGTTTACTAACCCATGTAGCGCGTTTCGTTTGGTACTGCGCACTGGCAATGGCTGGTTTCCAGTGGCTGGCTATAGCCATCTCGTAAATATAAGTGTGGCGTGATTGGCTTACCTGATGATTAATCAGCTCTCCTGGCGCAACCACAACTTGATCAATCGGCGCTTCGATTGAAAGTTTATAAGTCATCAGATCTGCATCATTGCTCTGATAAACATCAGGCGTGTTCGATTGAGTGAAATAACGCTCCGCTAAAGTGGGCAGCTGGTATTTCTCTCGCAGTGCATTGTCTTGGATTATTTCATCGCGTTCAAAGCCAATCGCAGGCCAGAGTTCAGCGTTGATGTAACTGGCATCCTTGGTGATGTTCCCTTGGTATTGCGTAGCAACGTTTTGATAGCCGTGATACTTCATTGATGCCGAGAGTGTAACTGCACTTTGTTGACTGGGCTGTTGAGGTTTATTAAGTGGCCATATTGAGACCTGATGTGTTGGGTCGTTAACTGTGGGCGTTAAAGTGTGCCCATCTGCACTGACTCTCTCAATAAACACGGATTCTTCGGTATTAATAAATAAATGTTCAATGTCAAGCAGGTGAGGGTTTGTGAGCGTTAAGTGCGCAGTGTAATTCAGCGCACGTGCACTGGGGGCCAGTGATAAAGTAATGTCCGCATGCTGAACTTTAGGTTGTGGTAGAGTCTCGTATTGGCGGTATCGATTTTCATAATCTGCTTGTTGCGCATACCCTTGTGCTTTAGTTTTAAATTGACCATTTACAATCATCTCGTCATAAACTGAATATGCCTGATAGGTAAACACCAAACTCGCTAGTACCAGAATAGACAGTGAGCGCGGCGCGACCTTTTGCGGTAGAGATCTCACTCTGTCCATAAATGGTGCGATCATACCTCTAGGCCACAACCAACCGACCAGTACTAACAAGACGCAGTAAAAACTGAGCCAATAGACCATGATATTTAGATCTCTCGCGATAAACTGCTCAGTCGAAGCAAGCTCTGACAATTGTGCTATTGATGGCCAAGCCCATAAATACATGAAGTTTTCGATTGCGTGAGTTTCATTGAAAATAGCTGGTGAAATACACAGCATAACGGCGATAACCTGTGCGGCAATTTTTGACTGAACCAGCCCGTAACTGATGATGGCAATAAACACATACGCCAGCATTAACGGCAATAACACTAACCCGCTCAAGTGAAGTAAACTTTGCCAATCTGGGTCGGTAAAACCTTGCAACAATTGTGAGCCCAACAGACCAGAAACTGGAACCAACGTCAGTGTGCATGCAACTATCACAGCACACACGATATGACTCAGTGGCGCTTGCCAATCAGGGGCTGGGCAGACCGCGACGAGCTGAGCAGTATTGAGCTGATGATCTTTGTGACATTGGTCTACGACAAAGAACGAGGCCGCCAACATGGTGAAGATCAAGCTTGGATAAATTAACACCGGAAGGAGCGTGTGCGTTTTTGGCAGGACTGCTGCACTGCCTTCAATACCCGGTAAGCGGTAGCTTAATCCCGCAATAATTAGCATCAGCGATAAGGTCAGCATCGAAAAGTAAAATGCTTTATTGGTCATAATTTGTCGCGCTTGCAAGTAACCTGCGTGGGCGCTGAACTTAATCCAATAGGCGACAGCATCGCTGGTAATGAGCGTAAGCGGGGTCAAGCTCAGCTTCCCTGAACGGTGCGTGTGTTGTTTTGTATTTGCTACCGGCTTGGTTGCGGCACTTTGGCTATTACTTGTCCTAAATTTAGCCAAATCAAAGCGCCACCATGCTAATGCCAACAGGGAGATAGCCAAAGCCAAATAGAGCAGGCGATTATAAAGCAGCGCGCCGTCTAAGCTCAAAAATTGCGTCATTCTTTGCTCTGCTGTCCAGTAGAATATCTGCCCTTCGACGGTGACCTTACCCAAAGGGTCAACAATTTGTAGCCAAGGAGCCTGTGGCGCGCCGTCGCCGAACAAGGCGGTGATCAAGACAAACATGCCTACGGCCATCATCATTGAGGCATACGCTGGTGTGGCGCGTCCAGTCAGCGCGGTGAGCGCAAACGGAATGGCTGTATAAACAATACATGAGGGGAGCACCCACAGCAGCAACGCATGCATAATATGTGGCCATGAAGTGGCAATAAAATCGCTGGCAGGGTAAAGCCCAAAGAGGTTCGATACGGTGGGCAGCGTCACCATCGCAATGGCAACTGAACTCATCACTAAAAATACAATACATAAGCACGCCAAGTACTTGCCAATAAAGTAATGTTTGCTGTTGATATCAAAGCTATACAGGTAGTCCGCAGTCTTTGAGTTGAGATCTCTCAGTAGCGTTGGGATCACCAAGGCGCTGCCAACCGTTGCGGCCCAAAACGTGTAATACATAAACAAATAGTAAATAGCATATGGTGAATTACGGGCAACTCGGCCGCTTTGCATCAGCGCGTCCCATTCACCGCCAAGCATCTCACGGTATCCCATGATGATCATCGCGACTAAGCAACCCCAAGTGGCAACAGAGCGCAAGCGATATTTAAGTTCGAACAAAAAGCTGGTTACAAACATGGTGGCTCCTTAAACCGCAAGTTCAGGGACATAACTGAAGTAAAAATCTTCAAGATCGGGCGTACTTTGTGCAAAGCTTGCGGCGGGAGCGGTTTCACTTTGGACAGTGGCTTGTATATTTCCTTTGACAATGCGCGTTGAAATTACTTTGTGCGTTAGCCTAAGTTGGGCTAATTCGTCACGGGATACCGATTTGTGCCAAATTTGTCGATCGATGGAGGTGACGAGTTCATCTGGTTTTCCGCGGGCCAGAATGGTACCGCGATTGAGGATCCCCATATCACCACAAAGGTTGGTAACATCTCCGACAATGTGTGTGGAGAGGATCACAATGGCGCTGTCGGTTAGCTGGTGCAATATACTGTAAAAGCGATTTCGTTCGGCGGGGTCTAACCCGGCTGTTGGCTCATCGACAATGATGACTTTGGGATTGGTCAATAAAACTTGAGCGATACCGAAACGCTGACGCATACCACCTGAGTAGGTATCAACTGCTTTATGACAATGTTCTGTGAGGTTGACTAAGGCTAACAAGTTATCGATTCTAGTTTTACGTTCCTTTGCCTGTCGAATGCCTTTTAATCGAGCAAAATAATCCAGCATATCGATAGCGGATGCATTGGCATAGACACCAAAATCCTGAGGCAGGTAGCCTAGCTGGCGACGAAACTCGGTGGGGTGTGTAAAAATGTTTTGTCCATCAAAACGTATTTCACCACTGTCAGGGGTTTGAAGGGTGGCAATTGTGCGCATGATACTACTTTTGCCAGCGCCATTGGGGCCAAGCAAGCCAAACATGCCTTTTCCTATGGTTAAATTGACGGCTTTCAGTGCGTGTACACCGTTTGGGTATGTTTTTGATACGTCGCGAATTTCTAATTCCATCTCACTAGCTTCTGTTGTTGATTTTAGATTGCCGCGCTGCGCAGTGGCACCGCTGAGTTAGGGGTTAACTGGTTTTGAGTTTCAAGTGGTAAGCACAGTGGCTTAGTGGTCTTGCCATAGCGTTGTGGTATAACTGAAACTTCAATGT
Source organism: Pseudoalteromonas sp. SMS1 (assembly GCF_021530565.1). GTDB lineage: Bacteria > Pseudomonadota > Gammaproteobacteria > Enterobacterales > Alteromonadaceae > Pseudoalteromonas. The sequence continues at coordinate 194,818 of NZ_JAKGBI010000006.1, read as the reverse complement.
TGAACAGTTGTTTAATGATTTGCGCTGTGACGACCTGTTGTGGCGTACCATCAGCGATTATTGAGCCATTTTTAAGGGCGATAATTCGATCACTAAATTGACTGGCTTGATTGATGTCATGGAGCACCATCACGATGGTTTTTCGCTCATGCACTTGTAATTGTTTTAAGAGATCTAGCAGCTGAAATTGATGCCCCAAATCGAGGTAGGTGGTGGGCTCATCCAATAGCAAAATCTCAGACTGTTGTGCCAATGCCATGGCAAGCCAAGCGCGCTGTCGCTCACCTCCAGACAGATGTTCCAAAGGCTGGTGTTGTATGTGTTCAAGCTGCGTTTTTCGCAGTGCCCAAGTAATCGCGCGCTGATCAAGTTGCGATAAAGTATTGAATAATCCTAGGTATGGAAACCGGCCGTGACCGACGAGTTGCCTAACCAACATGCCTCCGGGAGCTTGTGGGTTTTGGCCAAGTAAAGCGAGTGTTTTCGCTAAGGGCTTAGGACGCCATTTACACAGCGGCTTTTGACTCAGCAATACTTCGCCTTCGCTGGGTTTGACTAGGCCTCCGAGCAGTTTCAGCAGCGTTGACTTACCACTGCCATTGGGGCCGACAATGGCAGTGATTTGATGACGTGAAATAGCAATCGACAAATCTTGTATTATGGGCTTATGTTGATAACTTAACGAGATCTTATCTGCTTGTAGCATGGTATATCCTAACTTTGACGGCGGATCAACAGGAGCAAGATGGGGATGCCCATCAGAGTGGTGAGTGTGCCTGTTGGGATCTCCAAAGGCGAGATAAGTGTGCGACTGGCAATATCGGCTGCGAGTGTGAGCGTTGCACCGGACAAAATACACACAACCATCAGGTGCGGCAGGCTTGCTCCAAGGCCAAGACGGGCGAGTAGCACCTTGGCAAAGTGAGGCACAATCAGGCCTATAAATCCAAGCGGTCCAGTGACTGCCGTCGCGCTGGCAGCCAGGGAGACCGCGACAAATAAACTCGCTAATCGCCAGCGTTTAACGTTGAGGCCTAAGGCTTGCGCAGCTTCGCTGTCTAATTGCAGTATGGCAAGCTGTTTGAGCAGTAAAAAGCAACCGATAACGCCGACAATTGTCCACGGTAAAAGCAAATATAATTGGCTAAAATCTCTGCCATATAAACTGCCTGCTAACCAAATGAGACTGGTCTCTGTGCGGTTACCACCCCAAGCTAAAATTGCCCACATTACCAAAGCGTTAAGTACCGCACCTATGGCTACGCCGTTGAGTGCAAGCTGGTTGGGCTGGAGCTGTTGTTGCCAGCTAAGTTTTAATACCAAACCGGTTGCTAAAATACCACCAATGAGGGCCACGGTGGGCAGCCACACAAACTCAAAACGAGTGTCACTCAGATTAAGTATATGTAACTGGATATAGTCAACGGCCAATAAGCACAGAATAATGGCTAAACTAGCACCACCATTGACGCCCAGTATACTGGGATCAGCGAGCGGATTGCGGATGATGGCCTGTAAAATTAGCCCTGCCAGCGCAAAATGAACACCAACAACCATCGCCAGTACAGAACGTGGCAGGCGCAATTGCCAAAGTATATCTGACTCACTCGTGTGCGGTGTTGACGTTTTAAGTGCTAGCCAGACTTCATTCATTGAGAGGGGGACGGAGCCCATACACAGCGCCGTAATAAAGAGGCTTGCAAGTATGACACTAAGCACCATCATCAGCATGTAAAACGGCCAAACTTTGGTGTTGTATGAAACATGCGTGGTCATAGTTTGGTTCACAATGATGCCCTCTGGTATCGGGAACGGATCAACCATACGAGGCTTGGGCCGCCAAACAGTACACATAAAATGCCCACAGGGATTTCTTGAAAGTTGGCCAATAGGTCGGAGACGCTAACGAGCACTGCGCCGCTCAGCGCACTGCCAAATAGTACGTAGCGATACTCGTAGGCTAAGTGTTTGGGCAACAAAGTGCGACAAAGGTGCGGGGCAACTAGCCCCACGAATGCAATTGGACCTGTCACTGAAACTGTCGCTGAGGTTAGTACGACGGCAACGATCAATGCTTGAACACGCCAGCGTCTTACGTGTCCACCAATGCTCTTTACCACCGCGGTATCAAGCTGCAGCACCGTTAATGGCCTTGCTAAAAATACACACAATACAACCCCGATTAGGGCGATAGGGGCCAGTATTGAGACATGTTGCCAAGTACGATTGGCGACGCTACCCAGCAGCCAATAAAATAGACCTCGCGTATCGGTGCTCACTGAAATTAACAGTAAGGTTGTTGCCGCTGCGCAAAACAAAGAAATGCACAGGCCCGACAAAATAAGGTTCACCGGCTCTAATTTTTGCTTCCAAGATAGCCACAATGTGACCAACATGGCGACTGTTCCGCCAAAGATACCTGCAAGAAAGTGATAATGTGCAGATAAGCCTGTGAATACAATTACCATGACAATCGCTAATGCCGCACCGGATGAGACGCCTACCAAGCTTGGGGAGGCGAGCTCATTTTGGGTCACGGCTTGGATAATTGCACCGGATGTACCTAGCGCTGCGCCTGCAATGACAGCCAATACTAAGCGAGGCAACCTTAACTCCCAAACGACAAAGCTGGCAAGGGAGTCTGACGGCGCAATAAGCACCAACCATATTTCGCTGAGTGAGAGTGGGTAGTCGCCTATTGACACGGATAAAAACAGGCTAAGCAGTAAAATGCCTAAGCCTGCCATACATAATCCAATCGGAGACATCATAGTGCGAGAAAAAACATAGTTCATAATCGATAATCTAAATAGGCGTTACAACTCACCAAACTGCATCGTTGTGGCACGTGCTTCTTTTACCAACATGCTAGGCGCGGAAAATTTATCTGGGTGGAGTAGGTACGCCAATTCCTGCAATATTAATCTTCTTGCAATGGGGCCATGCGGCATAACGTAATGATCTGCAACGCGATAAGCACGACCATTTTTTACGGCTTTTAGTTGCTGCCATACGGGATGAGCTTTGAATGGACCAGGCTCCCCTTTGAATGAAATAATCACATCAGGGTTGAGCTTTAATAGCGATTCCATTGAAATAGGGGCCGAATCAAACTTCTTTAAATTTGGCTGTGGTGAAGTACCCACGCTATTTTTGGCTTTTAAGGTGTGCATCATTTCTACAGTGAAATGGTGGTCAAAAAATGCGTAAGGGACATCCGACCAATGCCATAAAAATACCACTGACTGCGGTTTGAGCGACTTTGACGAATAGCGTTTTAGCTGAGCATTAAATGATTGGTTGAGTTCTACCCCTTGTGCCGGTTTGCCTAGCGCTTTGGTTGCAGAGCGAATTGCACGGTCAGAGTCGGCTTTGGTGACTAAATCGTAGGCTAAAAAGGGGCCGACTTCCTCAAATTTACTGGCAAAGGGTTCGGTGTAAGTGCGCAGTCCAATAGTGAGGTCTGGCTTTAAAGCCGTTAATACTTCTAAGTTGGTCTCGTGAATTTCACCAAGATCGACCATATGCTGTGTTTGGTTACCAAGGTAGGGTGAGCGCTGGTGGTTGAGTGTTGAAATCCCAGCGGCTTGCATGCCAAGCGCGTTCAATAAGTCAGCACCAAATACGGAGACTGCAGCAACCTTATTCGGTGCTGAATTTATGGTGACCAATTTATCGCGATCATCTTTCACTGTAATGGGGAACTGGGCGTGAGCGCTGTGAGATAACAATGCAAAGAAATAGGCACAAAATGGCAATACAAAGCGGCGCATTAACGTTTCCTTGAGAAAAAGTGAGATAACTAAATTGACCCATTTTGCAAAGCGTGAAAATTGAGCACTACTCATATCGGGTTTCTTTTCCCCAAAAGAGATAATTTTTTAACGGGGGAGAAAAAGGCGCTGCGGGTGCAGCACCTAAATTGAACCCCTTTTATCTAAAAGAGGTGATCAGATGCTTGGCCGTTAAGGTGCACATAACCAAGTTTTTTGCACTGGGAACAGCGTACCTATGTGCGTCAAAATAGCGTCAATATGATCGGCCAAGTAAAAATGGCCGCCCTCATAGGTCACAATATTGATAGGTTGAGTGCATACTTGTTGCCAAGCTTCAGCCTCTGAATAAGTGAGCTCGGTATCCGTTGAACCGAGCATCACCGTGAGTGGATGCTGTAACTTAGGTGCATTGAGGTTTGGCTGATAGGTTTCTATCAACTGATAGTCATTGCGCAGCAACGGCAGCATCATATCTAAAAGTTCTGGGTAAGCATTGAGGTCCACACCGGTGCCATTGAGGCGTTTGAGTTCATCCAGTATCACTGCATCACTGCCTTTATACACCTCAGTTGCATGGTGGCAACTTGGCCCTTCAACGGCAGAAACCACCAGTTGGGTCGGTGCCCGATAGCGGTAGGCTTGAATTCGCATCGCTAGTTCGTAAGCAATCCCACCCCCCATGCTGTGACCAAACAAAATATAGGGTTTATTGAGCAATGGCTTTAAACCTGTAGTCAAGGTGCTAACTAAGCGATTCATGTCTGACACTAAGGGTTCTGCCATTCGATTTTCGCGACCAGGGTATTGCACGACTACAACTTCTAAGTCTGAATCGGCGATATTGGCCCACTGGCGAAAGTAACTCGCAGAGCCACCCGCATGAGGCAATATAATTAAACGCTTAGAGGCCGTTGGGCGCGCTTTGAAAATACGGTAACACGCGCCATGATTGGTCTGGGGTGCATTAAGCATTGTTATATTTCTCCGTAAGCGGTTTTAGGTAATCGCGGTTGACTGCAAAGTTAGGTAGGTCGAATTGATCCAATATGGCTTTTAGATTGTCTGTGGCGTATTGGTGATGGCCTCCTGAATCCATACCTTGTTTGAAATACAGCTCAACAAAACTGCGGACAAAGTTGTCATTCAGCGTGTCTTTCCAGTCCAGAAATTCAAGAGGTTGAATATCACAGCCAAGCTCGTTAAACCAATTGTAGATCTGAGCCACATCGGTGCTTTGGTCTGACACTAAGTGGAAGTTACTATTTTGTCCTGTTGCCCCTTTTAAGATGGCAGTAATGCAAGTAGCCACATAGTCTACAGGCACAATATTAACTGCTAACTCAGATGCGGGGTAGGCGTGAATATTTAAACACGCTCGGTAAAACTTTAAGAACGCATCGTCGTTAATATAGGGGGCCTCTGTAGTTGCCCAAGTGATGGTGCCTGGGCGCAAAATATTCACCGGTATACCGTGTCTTCTGGCTTCTGTGAACAAGGTTTCAGCCATGATTTTTGACTGCTCGTAAGTCAATTCCACTTCCCGCCATGGCACAACATGGGTTTGCTCCACCACAGGTTGTGGCACATCGGCTGGTAGCGCGTGGTGCACACCAATAGTCGAAATATAATGCACCGGTTTCACTTGGTGTGAACTTGCCAAGCGGATGATTTCACGTGCACCCTCCACATTCGTTGGGTAGAGTGCTGACAGTGGGTCCATCAAGTTGATGATGGATGCGTTGTGCACTATGACATCAACTTGTGCACTGAGGGCTTGATAATCAGCGTCACTGAGTCCAAAGTTGATATCAGACATACTGCCGCTTACCACCGTAATTCGTTCTTGTGGAATATCGGCCGGTAAGCCTTTTTCTGCGGCGGCCTGCGCTAAGCGCGAAAAGCCATGTTGTGCGTCATCGCAGCGCATCAAGCATATGATGTGATAATCACTAGTATCTAACATCTCGCGCAGCACATAGCTGCCCAAATAACCTGTGCTGCCAGTTAAAAGTACAGTTTTGGGGTCAGAACTTGGCGTATAGGGTAGGGCGTCTGCGAGGCCGCTTAATGCCTTGGTGGCCATATCGTTTAAGTCTATGCTATCTAGCCACGCTTGTTTTGCCTCGTTTGCCTTGGCCAATGCATCGGACATATCACTGAATACGGCATGGTTAAAAATGAGGTCAATGTCCGCGTCAAAGCCTGCCGCTAAAAATGCGCTTAACAGGTTGATGGCATTTAAACTGGTGCCGCCAAGCTGGAAGAAGTCATCATGACGAGATACGTCACTCACTCCGAGCAAATCACACCAGATTTGGGCAACGGTTTGCTCAATATGATTGTCGAGCGGTGCTTCAAATTGGGTAGTCAGCTGTTGCTGTAATTGCGTGAGTTGTACCTTAAGTTGTTTTCTATCAACCTTACTGTTTTGGCTCAGAGGTAATGTGTCTAAAGCAAAGTAATGTGCGGGCAGCATATATTTAGGCAACTTTTCATTGAGTAAGTTACCTAAGTCACTGACCGTCATTTCGGTGTCGGCAGCGTCTTCGAGCACCAATGCTGCGGCCAAATGACCATCGCTAGATAGATTGACCACTGCAACATGCTTAACGGCCGGGTGGGCTGCGATGGTTGATTCAATCTCTCCGAGCTCTATGCGATGGCCATTTATTTTGATCTGACCATCTTCGCGCCCTTGAATGGCAATAATGCCATCGTCCATGATGCAGCCCAAATCGCCGGAGCGATAGAGTCTTTCACCTGTCTGTGGGTGCGTAATGAACTGCTCTGCTGTCTTTTGTGCATCGTTTAAATACCCCAGTGCCAAGCCATCACCAGCAATATACATCTCCCCTGTGACCCAAGTAGGGCAGGGCTCTAAACGGTCATTTAAAATGTGGATCTGATGGTTCGCTAAGGGTTTGCCATAGGGCACCGAGACGGCATCAGAAGCAATTTCTGTGACGGTGTGTTGTACGCACCAAATTGCGGTTTCTGTTGGACCGCCTTGGCTGATTAAACGAATGTGTGGCAGCTGTTGGACTACTTGCTGTGCGAGTTGGACGGGGATCCAATCGCCAGAGAGCATGGCTAACCTGACTGTGCTGAGGTTTTGCTCTTCCGCCCACGGTAAGCTGGTCATCAGCATCTGCATTTGTGCGGGCACCGAGTTCCAAAGGCTCACTTTATGTTTGGCAATCACGTGATGCCAATGGTTTGGGTCGCCTCTTAATTCTTGATCTGGCAATACCAGTGTCGCGCCCGCCGACAGTGTTCCGAAGATATCCCAAATTGAGAGGTCAAAGCCATAACTTACCAGCCCCAAAGTTTTATCTTGAGGACTGACATCATGCAGGCGGTTGATCTCAAGTACCGTATTCAGTGCTGCACCGTGCGATAGCTGCACCCCTTTCGGTTGGCCCGTTGTCCCCGAGGTATAAATGACATAGGCCGGCGCGTCGACAAATGTTTGTTGCTGTCGGCGCTGTCCAAAAGCGTCCAACAGGTGTTTATAGTCTTGTTCAGGCATGGTTGGCAGCACCTGATCAAATGGGATAACAGAAATATCTGGGCCAAAGTCTTGGCCTAAATAGACTGATTCCGTCAGCACGACCTTAGCACCAGAGTTGGCAATAATCGATTGCTGGCGTGCCAACGGGTGTTGCGCTTCGATGGGGACATATACACAATCGGCGAACAAGACAGCTAACACCGCTGCAATTTGTTGCGTACTTTTGTCAGAGACGATTGCGATATGGTCGCCTGGTTTAACCGAGTCGACAAAGGAGTGCCTGATCTGCAGTGCCAACTCTGCAAGTTGTCGGTAACTCATGCTACCATGTTGATCCACTACCGCGATTTGGTCTGGAGATTGCAGAGCATGCTGAGCAAAGCCAGAATGCAAATACCCTTTAACCTGTTCTGTCTTGGTGTCGTTTAGCGCTGCAATATGCGCTTGTGTTTGCGCTGGCAAACTCACAGGGCTAGTGGACTGCCACAGGGCATCGTTATTCGCCAGTGCACGTAGTAGCGTACAAAATGCTTGATGTGCTTGCTCTATAACACCATCTTGGAAAATGCCTTGGCGGATGTCCCAGTCCACAACCAGTTCACCAGCACGCTCTGTTGCTTGGCAATCTAACCACACTTGAGGTGTTTGAGTGATGCCGTAGCGCAGCTGCGCGTCGTGCATAAATTGGTTGCTATCTAGTTCATCACCAGATAAACCTAGGGTACTGGTGTAAACAATCGGCACTATGGTGTTGCTTTGCTGGTTTTGGTTCATCGCACGCAGTACTTCAACGCCTGTAAAGTCGCTGTGTTCTAAGTCGCGCCAAAGTTGCTGCTGCAACTGACTTGCGCGCTGTGCAAAGCCTGCTTGTGGATCAGGCGACACACCCAACACATTAACAGCAATAAAGTCGCCGACCACACCTCGCACATCAGGGTGCACATTGGCGCGGTTAAGCATGGTGAGGTTCAAACAAAAATCAGGGCGACGTGACCAGCGGCCAATCACCTCTGTAAATGCTGCCAACACAAGGCTAGAAGGTGTTAATTTGTGGCCTTTTGCACGTTCACTAAGGCGCTGCCACAGGTCAGACGCTAGATTAAAATGCAAGCGAGAAAATGACACGTTTTCGTCATTACCCGTGTTCTTTGCGCGCGGTAACTCGGGTGGTGCAGGCAGTGTTTTAATACGCTCCAACCAATAAGCTTTATGCTGCTCATAACGCTGTGCTGTTTTTGGGTGTTCTAACAAGGCTTTGCGCGCAATCACAATGTCGCGGTAAGACACACCCAGAGGCGCAAGTGTGCGCTCTGGATGGTTATATAACTCGCCGAGTTCAGCGAGCATAATTTGAATACTAGCAAAATCAGCAATCAGTAAATCGATAGAAAAATGCAGTATTGATCCTTCACCTGTTTGGCTCAGGTGTAAGTCATACTGTGGCCATGTATCTGGTTGATAGTGGCGGTGCGCCAGTTGTTCGCGAAGAGCTAATAGCTTATCTTGGCGAGTCTGTGGGTCACACTCTGCAAACTCATGGATACGGATAGCCTTTGGTGTCACCTGTGCGACAATTTGCTGAGTGCCATCAAGGTTGATGATGGCGCGCAGCATATCGTGGCGTTCAACCAACTTGTGCCATGCTGTTTGCAGACGTTTCGCATCAATCGTCGGCAGGTCCAATTCAATGTAACTGTGACAGCCAACGCCACCGTACTCGACGGCATTATTGCGGCCAACTAAGTAAGCGACCTGTAAATCTGTCAACGGAAACGGCTGATGGCGATCGGCGTGATTCGGTTCGATGGCCGCCATAACTGGGTCGCTTAAATAGTCGATAAGCGCCGTCTTGTTGTCTTTTAATTGTGTTTTAAGTGCTGGCGTCATGACCCCAGCAGGGGCCTTAAATTTTAAGTTACCTTGATCGGCCCATAGGTAAACGCCGCGACTTTCAAAATCAGCGATAATACTGGCGATGGTCATATTGTACCCTCTTCAAATAATTCATCCGTGTCACAAGTTGTGCCGCCGAGCTCGCGCCACGCGTGTGTTATGACGGTGGCCAAGCTGGCAATGCTTGGGGCGCTAAATAGCGTTGTGAGTGACAAAGATGTAGGAATAATGTGTTGTTGTTGCAGTGTTTGGATAAGCTGTGTTGCGCTTAAACTGTCACCACCAATGGCAAAAAAGTCGTCATGACGTGAGATCTGGGCGCGTTTTAATAGTGTTTGCCAGATCTCGGCAAGTTGCTGCTCAAGTTCGCCTTCTGGGGCTTCAAACTCGGCTTGCTCCAGCTCTAATTCAATAAATTCGTTGGCCAATTGCTTGCGGTCAATTTTACCGTTGGCGCTAAGTGGCAATGCCGTGAGTTCTAATAAATGGCTAGGCACCATGTATTCAGGCAATTGCAGCTCAAGCTGCGCGGTAATCGCCTGTGCATCCAGTGTGGCATGGGGTGCTTTAACAAAGGCGGCAACAAGCTTTTTCGGCTCGCCAATTGTCAGGGCCACACCACGGCTTAAGCCTTCAACCTGAGCCATTGCCGCATCAATTTCACCGAGTTCAATGCGGTGCCCGCGCACCTTGACTTGATGATCTATTCGGCCCAAAAACTCAAGGTTGCCGTCCGGCCAGTAGCGGCCAAGGTCACCTGTGCGGTACCAGCGCTTGCCGTTTGCCATGACAAACCGCTGTGCGGTGAGCGTTTCATCGCCTCGATAGGCACTGGCAAGGCCAACACCGCCAATCCAGAGTTCACCCGCCACCCAGTCTGGGCAATCACGGCCAAATGGGTCTACCACACGATACGTTTGATTGGGCAGAGGCTTGCCATAAGGGATCGATGCCCAATGGGCAGGCAAATCACCTCTGACTTCACAACTGTTTGACCAAATCGCCGCTTCTGTGGCACCACCCATGGCAATTAATGGGATCTCTGAGTGCGTTTTGGCCTGCAATCTGGGTGGTAAATCTAGACCAATCCAGTCACCCGATAACATCACGTTTTCAAATGGCAGCGAACGCGTATCGTTTTCGGCGACTACCAATAACATGTCGAGCAACACTGGCACTGAGTTCCAGATTGTGACGCGATGTTGATGGACTAGTTCGAGCCAAGTGGTCGCATCTCTGCGGTTTTCCTCATTGAGCAACACCACACTGCCCCCGACGCTCAGTAGGCCAAATAAATCGTATACAGAGAGGTCAAAGTCGAGTGCCGAAACGGCCAGTACTCGGCTACTGCTGTCAATGGTGTAGTGCTGATTAAGCTGATCAATGGTGTTAGCAGTTGCCTGATGACACATTTCTACCCCTTTTGGCTCACCGGTTGAGCCTGAGGTGAAGATCACATAGGCAGGTGCATCCGTGGCCACTGTCAAGGGGGTTGCCAGTGGCGTTAAGTCCGCTGCATCTGCCACATTGAGGCGAGTCACACCCTGTTCAACATCTTGGCTAATGTGTGCTTCATCCGTCAGGACCCAACGAATTCCCGCGGTGCGATGAATTTTCGCTTGGCGGCTGGTAGGTTGGTGTACACCAATTGGCACATAGCAGCCCCCTGCAGCCATAATGCCAAATACGGCCGCTACCTGTTCGACTCCTCTTGGTAAGCTCACGGCCACTGGCTCTCTTAGCGACAATGCGTGTTGAGTCAGTAGGTGGGCGATACGCAGTGCTTTGTCTGCCAATTGGCCATAGGTGACTGTTTGCGTATCTGTAATCAGTGCTACGGCGTCTGGGTGCTGACAGGCATAGTCAAACATAGCCTGATGTAGTGTGCGAGGCGTTTGTTTTACTTTGGTATTGTTGACACGGTCTCGTACCACTTGTTGGGCTTTTGGCAGTGCATGACTAAATGGTGCGTCCGTTGATACCGCTAGCTCGTCAAGTAGGGTTAAAAAGCGAGCAAACATATTGTCTAGCAAGTCAGCTGGGAATAGGGCGTCTACAGCATCCCAAGACAATATTAACTCGCCTCTGAACTCATACATTTGATGGTCGAGCCAAACCTGTGGTGTTGCCGATAACCCGCCATCGGTAAACTGTGGCAAGTCTTCGTTGAATGAATCTGCCAGTAAATCGTCAGCCATCCCTAAAGTACTGGTAAAGACAATGGGCAATGCGGCTGCGGTGCGTCCCATAGTTCGGCTGCGCTCTCTTTGCACCCACACAGATGAAACCGCACGATGCTCAAGCACATCCGCAAGTTGGTTTTGCAGTTGCTTTGCCTGATGCGCTATGGAATTTTGCTCATCAGGGTAATAGGCAAGTGGTGCTAGCGAGGTAAAGTCGCCCACAATACTGCCCACTTCTGGGTGTACATTTTGGCGATCAAATAGGGTTAAATTTAACGTATGGGCATGGCCACCACTGTACTGACTCAGTACTTCCGCATAGGCGCTCAGGACTAAAATACTCGGGGTCACATTATGCGAACGGGCCGCTTGCTTAATGGCTTGCCACTTAGTTGTTGGTAACCGAGCGCTGCGACGTGAGAATTCACTGTGTTCAATGTGCAGTGGATCTTGTGCCAATGGCAGCGCCGCAGCATCCGGCAGCGTCGCTAACCGTGCTTGCCAGTATGCTTGTGCCTCTTCGACTACTTGCTGGCTGTCTTGCACTTGCGTGACATAGTCTCTAAAGGTTAAGGACAGTGGTGGTAGTTCGGTATCTGGCCTTTGGTATAAAGCCGCGAACTCGCGCAATAGCAACATGATGCTATAGCCGTCTAAAGTCATGTAGTTAAACATTAGCGCAAGGCGCGTACGTTCAGTTTCACCGGCATGATAACGTGCAACCTTAATGGTTATTGCATCATGAACATGCTGGCTATTTTGGGCTTGCCACCACGTGTTAATTTGCCCGCGTGCTTGGTCTAAACTGGCGTAAGTCGACGAGTCGATATCCAGTTTTGGCTCTTGGCTTTGCTGCAATACAGCTTGTTGATTATCGTCGCTGACTTGAGCGCGCAGCATGTCGTGACGTGCGTATAGTGTTTGCCACGCGTTCATCATTTTCTTGATATCAAGCGTTAAGCTATCGAGTTCGAGCAAGTAGTGTGTGCCACAATTTAGCGGGAAGCCCGGTGTTTGCCCTAACCAATACGCACTTTGTACCTCAGTGAGCGCGAATGGTTCAAACTGCTGTTCAGGTTTGGCCACAATTTGCTGGCTGTGTACTGCTTGATGCGCCTCTAGCGTGGCTGCAAATGCGCCTAACGTTGGGTTGGCAAACAAAGTACGCAAAGGCTGCTTAGTCGACAACCCTTGCTGGGCGAGCTGAGTTAGAAATTGAGTCGCAAGCAGAGAGTCGCCACCGAGTGCGAAAAAGCTGCTTTCTAGACCCACTTCCGTCACGCCCAGTAAGTCAGCCCAAAGTTGGGCGACTTGCATTTCGTTGTCTGTTTGCGGTGGCGTTACCGCCACATCAACGGCACTAAGCTGACCGTCAAACTGCGCGGCAAGTTGTTTTCTATCTACCTTCCCATTGGCGCTCAGTGGCAGCACATCCACAGCCAATAAATGATTCGGTACCATGTAATCCGGCAAGGTGAGGGCAAGCTCGGTGTTCACCGCATCAGTGTCTAGCACCATGTTTTCGTCCATAACCAAGGCCGCCACCAACATTTTTGGCTCACCGAGGGTTAAGGCCACACCACGAGCAATGCCCTCAATGCGGCCCAAGGCGGTATCAATTTCTCCCAGTTCAATACGGTGACCGCGCACCTTTACTTGGTGGTCAATTCGCCCTAAAAACTCGAGGTTGCCATCTGGCCAGTATCGGCCTCGGTCGCCAGTACGATACCAACGCTTGCCCTCATAATGGACAAAACGCTCGGCGGTGAGTGTGTCATCGCCGCGATAAGCGCTGGCAAGACCAACGCCGCCTATCCATAGCTCACCGGCAACCCAGTCTGGGCAATCGCGCCCTTGTGCATCAGCCACGCGGTAAGTTTGGTTTGGCAGTGGTTTACCGTAGGGAATAGAGTTCCAATGGGCAGGAATATCACCTCGTACTTCACAGAAATTGGACCAAATGGCCGCTTCTGTCGCGCCGCCCATGGCTATAAGGGGGATGCCAGCTTTGCTTTTGGCCTGTAAACGCGGCGGGATATCAAGGCCAATCCAATCACCCGACAGCATAACTTGATTGAAAGGCAGCTGCCTGTCATCTTGCTCTGCAACAACAAGCAACATGTCGAACAGGACAGGGACAGAGTTCCAAACATTGACATTGTGCTGGTGAACGAGCTGTAACCACGCGCTGGCATCGCGGCGGTTTTCATCACTCAGCAACACAACCTGAGCACCCGCTCCGAGTAAGCCAAAAATGTCGTAAACAGACAAGTCGAAATCCAATGCCGACACCGCTAACACGCAGCTGTGTTTATCAATGTTATAGGTTTGATTAAGCTGATCTATGGTGTTTGCGGTTGCTTGATGGCACATTTCTACGCCTTTTGGCTCACCAGTAGAACCCGAAGTAAAAATGATATACGCAGGTTGATCTGGGGAGACCTCTACAGGCTTGCAAAGCGGCGCACTCGCTGAAGCAATATCCAGTCTTGTCACCGAGTCGATGGATTCAACGTCCAAGTGTTCGCGGTTGGTCAGAACGAGTCTAATCCCTGCTGTACGATGAATTTTTGCCTGACGGTTGGCTGGCTGATGTATCCCGATTGGCACATAACAACCACCCGCAGCCATGACGCCCAATACGGCTGCAATTTGATTAATGCCGCGTGGCAAAGTAACAGCAACCGGTTCAGCCAATTTGAGCTGGTGTTGCTGTAATAGTGCAGCGATGCTTAATGCCTGTTCGCATAGCTGTGCATAATTAACAACTGTGTGTTCGAACACTAATGCGGTATCGTCAGGGTGCTGCTGAGCGTGGGCAAAAATAGCATGGTGCAAAGTGCGCGGTGATTGTGGACGTTCAGTGTGATTGACCGCGATGCGCGTATGCGCTTGCGTAGCGGGTAACGGTAATGACAGTGTTTGCTCCCAGCTGCTGTGACACAGCGCTTGGAGTGCGCTCACATAGCTGTTGAACATGTCATCAATCATACCGGCAGGGAAGAGCGCATCTGCTGCATCCCAAGATAAAACCAGTGCTCCGTCAAATTCATACAATTGGTGATCTAACCAAACCTGCGGTGTTTGTGACAAACCGCCAGGCACAATCTGAGGGAAATTGCCGGTGGAATTTTCAAACAAGCCACCGCCAAGACCTAAGGTACTGGTAAATACGACGGGTAGCGCCGCCGATGTGAGTGTGCCATGGCGAGCTTGTTCACGCTGGATCCAAATTGATGAAATCGCTTTGTGCTCAATGGCCTGCGCGATTTGAAGTTGGGCTTCTTGCGCTTGCGCCAGTAACGAGTTACCCGCATTGGCACGAAATGCAATGGGTGCCAATGTGGTAAAGTCACCAAACACTTTGTGGATATCGTTATGAACGTCTTGGCGGTCGAACAAGGTTAAATTGAGCGTGTGGTCGCCCTCGCTCCAACGTCTCAGTACATTACTGTAAGCAGTCAATAGTAACACTGAAGGCGTAATACCATAAGTTCGTGCTTTATGTTTGAGAGCTTGCCAAGTATCGGTATCGAGTTGGGCTTCACGGCGCACAAATTCAGGCTTGGTAATACTTTGCGGGTCTTGTGCCAATGGCAATTGTGGCGCAGGGGGGAGGGCTTTAATCTGTTCACGCCAGTATGCCTGTGCGGCTGCGTACTCGGCATCATCGTGTTGCACTTGGAGCACGTAGTCTCTAAATGAAACATTGATTTCAGGTAGGTGATAAGCGGGATCGTTATATAGGCTTGCAAGCTGATCTAACAGCAATTTAATACTAAACCCATCCAGTGTAAGATAGTCGAAAATGATCCCTAAACGGGTCTTATTATCCCCATAATGCACCGCACAAATACGATGATTCGGTAACGTCACAGATTCACTTTGATCGTGACTTTGTTGCGCTTGATGGCAGATCTTTCGCCAAAATTGATGAAGATGATCCCGTGCCGCATCACTGTGGTTGTTTGTTTCTGAATTCAAACTTACTTGTGCAATGGACATTGCAGGCAAATGAGAAAGCAGTTGTTGTTGACCGTCTGGGGTGATCACAGCGCGCAGCATTTCGTGATGTTCAACGAGTTGATCCCAAGCCTTTGCCATGCGTTGTAGATCGACGTTTTCACCTTCTAACTCAAGTAGATATAAGGTGCTACAGTTAAGCGGTAATCCCGGTGTTTGACCCATCCAATACGCGCGCTGCACTTCGGTGAGTGGAAAAGGTGCAAAACGATTATCTAGATCTGGCATAACTTCAAGTTTAGGGGTCGATGCGACGCTGTCTAAGCGCGCGGCATACGCACTTAATTGCGGGGCAGAGAATAGATCGCGCAGTGGTTTTGGCGAGGCCAAACCTTGTTGCTTGAGCTTTGCAATGAGCTGAGTGGCAATCAAACTGTCTCCACCAAGTTCAAAGAAGTGACTTTGCTGGCCAATGTGCTCAATCCCCAGTAATGATTGCCAGATTTTAGCAAGGCGTATTTCGTTGTCCGTTTGCGGGGCAGTTAAGCGCTCAGTTGATTGTTGCTGCGTGGCAGCTAACTGATTGGTCAGTGCTTTTCGGTCTACTTTACCATTAGCACTCAGTGGCATCTGTGGTACAAACTCAATATGGTTTGGCACCATATAATCTGGCAGTAGGGTATGTAATTGACGTTGAATTGCCATGCTGTCTAGCGTACTTTGAGGTGCCAAGACCACGACACTCGCTAGGCTCTTGGGCTCCCCAATGGTAACTGTCACCGCGCGCTGAACCCCTTCGATGTTGGCTAGTGCGGTATCAATTTCACCCAGTTCGATACGATGCCCGCGTACTTTCACTTGATGATCGATGCGCCCTAAAAACTCTAGGTTACCGTCAGGCCAGTAGCGACCTTGGTCGCCAGTGCGGTACCAGCGCTCGCCATCTTGTTCAACAAAGCGTGCGGTGGTTTGTGCTGGGTCACCGCAATAGCAAGTCGCCAAACCTATACCACCAATCCACAGTTCTCCCGGTACCCAATCTGGGCAGTCGTGGCCATGACCATCAACAACACGGTATTTTTGGTTTGGCAGTGGTTTACCGTAAGGGATTGAATGCCAATGCTGTGGCAGTGGCGCCCTTACTTCACAGCTGTTTGACCAAATGGCTGCCTCGGTTGCGCCGCCCATCGCAATGATAGGCGGGTTGGTGGCACTGATATGCTGGAGTCGAGGTGGCAGATCTAGGCCTATCCAATCACCTGACAACATTACTTGTTCAAAGTTTAACGGGCGACAGTCTTGTTCTGCCGCGGTCAAAAGCATATCTAGCAATACCGGTACGGTATTCCACACGGTGACATTATTCTGATGCACTAGATCAAGCCACGCCTGCGCGTCACGGCGCTGTTGCTCATCAACAAGTACCAATTGCCCGCCGACACTGAGCAAGCCAAAAATATCATAGACAGATAAGTCAAAGTCCAACGCGGATACTGCCAGTGCACAACTATCTTGACCGATTTGATAGTCTTTATTGAGCTGATAAATTGTATTGGCGGTAGCCTGATGGCTCATTTCCACCCCTTTGGGCTCGCCAGTCGAACCTGAGGTAAAAATGATGTATGCCGGACTTTCTGGGCTGGCGATGGCAGCGGATGCTAGTGGCTCGGCTTGTAGTGCTTGTTGAATGTCAATGAATGTAGCCGCAGGATCATGTTCAGAATCGTCATGCGCAGCGATTACCAGTTTAATCTCGGCAGTGCGATGGATCTTCGCGCGCCTCGATTGAGGCTGGTGGGTGCCAATGGGCACATAACAGCCCCCGGCTGCCAGTACCCCGAGTACGGCAATGATCTGCTCTGCTCCTCTGGGCAGTGTCACAGCGACAGGTTCTGACTCACGTAACCCTTGTTGTTGCAAATAGGCTGCCACGCGCAAGGCTTTTTCGGCGACTGAGCGATAGCTTAACGACTGGTTATTGAATACTAAAGCCGTTTTATCTGGGTGTGTTCGCGCAGCTCTAAAGATCGCCTCATGCAATGTATGTGGTGTGTACGGTGCTGCGGTGTCATTTACCGCTGCTCGCTGGGTTTGCTGATAGTGAGGCAATTCAATAAGGTGCTGGGCCTGCCAAGCATCACTGTGTGCCGCCAGCTTTTCAAGCAAAGCGACATAGCTTGCAAACATGGTATCAATTAGTGCTTCAGGGAAAATTTCATCGACTGCATCCCATGCCAACATTAACCCTTCATCGACTTCGTAGACTTGATGATCTAACCAAACCTGTGGGGTTTGTGAGATCATATAGTTAAATTGACCCAGTACGGTGTCTTGTTGCGATAACAGTGGAGTACCTAAATTACATGCAAAGACCACTGGTGCGCTTACCCCCTGTGCAAACCCCTGTTTGACAAGATCGCGCTGGATCTGCACGGCAGAGTAATCACTGTGGGCAACATTTTGGTGAAATTGGTTTTGTATTGCTTTTGCGTGGTCAATAAAGCCTTTTGCGTCACTAAAATCACAATCCAAGAGTAATAAATTGGTGAAATCTGCAACCGCATGTTCAATGCCTGGGTGCTGAGTTTTACGATCAAACAGCGGTAAGTTCAGGGTGAACTTTTGCTCAGCACTGTATTTTGCAAGCACATACGCATAACCTGTGACAAGTAACATGGCTGGTGTGACTTGGTGCTGTTGCGCGGTGCTTTTAAGCGTTTGCCACTGGGTTTGCGTCAAGGTATGTAAGCGGCGTGAAAACGTCGGTTTCGCCACGGTTTGTGGATCGCAACGTAGTGGTAGTTGTGGGCCTGAAGGCAGCGTGGCTAAACGGGTTTGCCAGTAGGCTTTGTCTTCTTCGAGCTTGGTTTTATTTTGTGTTTTTTCATAGGCTAAGTATTTGGCGAAGCTCCAATTTGGATCGGTCTCTAGTGTACCACCATGATAAAGCACGGCTAAATCTTTAAGTAAGATGTTTAAGCTCTGAACATCGGCAATCAGTAGGTCCACGTCAAAGTGAATTCGACAGTTTCCTGCTGGCAGCAAGCTTAGTTCCAGTCCCATAGTTTGACCATGTTCAATACCCAATTTGCGATGTGACAGGCGGCGACGAACTTGCTCTACCGCTTGTGTGGCTTCATCACGTGTCAGTGACCTAAAGTCATTAATGGCCAGCCCCGGTGTTGGTAGTGGCGCATGCACTTGTTGAGTACCTGACTCGGTAAATTGCGCACGTAACATCGGATGGTGCTGGTAAAGTGCATGCCAAGCTTGCTCGAGTTTGAGCGGATCGATGTCTTGATTATCCACTTCAATATAGGCATGACACCCGACGCCGCCGAGTTCTTGTTCATCCTGACGCCCAATCCAATAGGCGTACTGCACGTCAGTGAGTTCAAACTCGGCATAGGGATCGATATTAGGGAGCGCAGGAGCTGGAATCACCTCTGTAACAGCGTCCGTTTTTGTGCATAAAAGTGTCATCCAGTGGCTGAGTATGGGCTGTTCAATCAGTTTGGAGAAGGTTACTTTTGCACCTTGTTTTCGCCATTGATTGACCAAGCGCATCATGTGCATTGAATCTAGGCCAAGTTCGATGAGGTTGGCATCTAACTTATCTTTAAGCGGTGTTTGCACAAACGCTTGCACATGCTCCAACAGCTGTTCTTTATTTAGCGGGGTGTTTTTTGTTTGTGCCATGAGTTAGCGCTCCGCCTCTTCTAACGTTTTTTCTTCAATGAGGTAGTGAGCAATACAGCTGAGTTTTTCGATGGTTTCAGTGAGCTCGCGCTCAGGTTTTGATTGGTCAATCACCCCTGCACCCGCTTGTAGCCAAGTGCGATTATTGGCGCGATAAATTGAGCGCAGTACCAAGGCAGAATCCATAAACCCGTCGCTATCCACAATCATGACACAACCGCTGTACCAATCTCTGCGGTTTGGTTCTAAGCGTAATATGGCTTCAATGGCCTCGCGTTTTGGGATACCAGATGCTGTAACCGCAGGGAATAACGCTTGAAAAGCGTGCCAAGGATTTTTGTGTTCACTGAGTTGGCCACATACACGTGAAGCAAGGTGTTGTACACTGCCGCGGCGGCGCACAGCCATAAATTCACTGACTGAAATTGAGCTGGGCTCACAGATCTGTTCTAGCTCTTCTTGCGCCAGTTTTACCGAGACCGCGTGCTCAGCGATTTCTTTGGTGTCGTTAAGTAGTTCTTCACGCAGTTGTTGCTCTTCTTGAGGTGAGCTACCTAAAGCGCGGGTGCCTGCCAGTGGTTGTGTGCTGATATAACCTGAACTGCTGGCTTCGAGTAAGGTTTCTGGGCTGAAGCCTGCGACTGAAAAGTCGTTTAATTGGTACAAGAATGAACGTGCAGGTGAGTTGTTTGCACGACCAAAGCGGAAGCTTTTGTTCAGGCATACGCTGTCGGGTACATGAATTCGTCGAGACAAGATCACCTTTTGATATTGCTTGTTGCCGATCTCTTCAATGGCTTTCGCCACGGATGTTTTGTATTCGTCTTTGTATTGAGTGTTGATCTGCGGGGTTTGTAAAGGCTCAAGGTCCGAGATACTTTCTGTGTGTTCACAGGATGAGTCTGCTTTTAACACTAAGGCTTCAAGCTCTTTGAGGTCAGTTTCATTTAAAGCGCGCAATGTGGCTTGATCTGCTGCTAGTCGTACCTCTTGTGCTGGCACAAATAATTGGAGTGCTTTGCCATGTTCGGTGCGTGCTTGGATCCCGTGAAATACACTCGCCAGTTCGAATTTGGCGACGCCGTATAAGCGCCAGTCTTTGAATTCAATTGTTTGCAAAGCTTGCGCTATCAAGTTAGGGAATGCCTCACCACTGAATGAAGTTGTTTTATCACCTTGTTGTAGCGCAATGTCGCAGCCATTTGAGTAGAGCTCAGCCACTTTCCCTATGCCAACAGACCACGTTGATTTGCTCTCATATACGGCCTTGAATGGGTTGTCGCTACACTCAACAATACTGGGTGCGAGCTGCGCTGGCGCAGATTGAATGGAAATGGTTTTTTCAATATAGGATGTGGATTGTGTGTGATTCATGGTGGTCTCTACAAATTCTTCCTGAGCACGTTTTGCCAGTGCTGCTTTGTTGATTTTTCCTACTGCGGTGAGTGGCCAAAAGCTGAGTGAAATGATTTGGTCTGGATACTTAAAGCGCGCAACATGTTGCGCTTTTAACAGTGCATGCACATCACTGAGAGAAACGGGCTGGTTTGAAATAATGCATGCACAGCTACGTTCGCCTAGGTGGGCGTCTGGTACAGGGACTAATATGGCTTCATCAATATTGGGGTGTGCAAGTAGGCGCTGTTCTATTTCGGCAACTGCGATTTTTTCGCCAGCTCGGTTTATCTGTTCTTTGATCCGTCCTTCAACAATTAAATTGCCGGATGGGTTCATACGCACCAAGTCACCCGTGCGATAAAATCCGTCAGAGGTAAAGGCTGTTTGGTTATGGGCCTGCGCTTTGTAGTATCCCGCAATAGTATATGGCCCTTTGGTTTGCAGCTCGCCAATGTCACCTTGCATCACCGGATTGTCTTGTTCGTCAACAATACGAATTTGATCGAGGTCGCAAAGTGGACGACCTTGGGTATGTGCGACTTCACTTTTTGGGTCATCTAAACGAGTGAAACACAGCAGTCCCTCAGCCATACCAAACACTTGCTGTAGTTGACAGCCCAGTACTTCGGGCACTTGTAATGCTTGTTCCGAGGCAAATTTTGCGCCGCCAACTTGTAGCAGCTGTAAACTGCTGATGTCGGTGTCATCCCATTGCTTAGCTTCAAGCCAAAGTTTGGTTAATGCAGGTACGAGGGCGGTGTGTGTCACTTGGTGCAGCTCAATCAGTGGGAAGGCTTCATCTGGCCCTGGTGCTGGACAAAGCACCACTTTACCGCCTTGTGACAGTGTGCCGATGATCCCTGGACATGCCAGCGGAAAGTTGTGTGCGATCGGTAAAACCGCTAAATACGTGGTTTGCTGACCAAGTTGGCATAACTCGGCAGAAGCTTTGGCATTGTAGTGATAGTCGCTATGACTGCGCGGGATGAGCTTAGGTGTGCCTGTGGTGCCACCAGAAAGTAACATTAATGCCGTGGCAGCAGGATCTATGTTGGCAGCCGTAATGGCGTCAGTACTGTCTAATTGAGACAAAGAAGTAAAAACGTCGTTGTGTGGGGCATTACCAGATACCAAGACATGCTCAATAGCTGGACATGCAGATACAATACGCTCGGCCATGGCAATGTAATCGTGGCCTAAGTAGCTGTTGGGTATGATGTACGCGACGGGGTTACTTAACTCACAAAGCGCAGCGATATCGGACTCACGTTGCGCAGGCATCGCTAAAATAGGAATGATGCCTAAGCGGAACATAGCAAAACAACTAATCACAAAGTCTAAGTTATTTGGCAGTTGTACCATCACATGATCACCTGCCTTTAAGCCGAGATTGTAAAACCCTGCACTGCGCTCTAGTACACGCTGTTCAAATTGAGTGTAAGTGAGCGCCGTTTCACCCTCAATCAAGGCGACGTCATCAGAAAATTGAGAACGCCACTCGGTGACGAGGGTACCAAGGCTTTGTTGCTGCCAAATATCTTTTTCAATATAGAGGTCTTGCTCAGCCCTAGGCCGTAAGGGGGTATCAGGTGTTGTTTTCACAATAGTTCTCCGATTATGAGGCACGATCGCGGTTTGTTTTTTGAGTTGCGACAACTGCGAGTGTAATTTTTATGAAGTTTTCACGGCCTCAAAAAATATGGTTTCAAACAATTTGTTCCCACCCCTAAAAGTTGTTGTATGCCCCGATCGGTAATTTTTTCGGGTGCATTTGCGTGCTTTCACGGGCGTTTCACACTTATTTCCGATCTGGGGGTTAGTCAGCGGATGCGGGGAGAGCAAATGGTTTTACTCCAGTAGGCTTGCGGCTATTTTTTATTGTGATTAGACAAATCACTATGTGGTGACGGCCGGAGAGTTATCCTGATATGCGGGCTTGATGGTCGCTTGGCAATGGCATGGCGTTTGAGGTTTGGTGTGAAAATAATCAATTTTACATTGATAAAAATGAATAAAATTGTAGTCTACACTAGTCCTTAATGATTGATTTTGTTGGTAAAATTGGAACGTTTGTTTGATATAAAACAATGGTATAGCAACAAACAGGGTTATCGGTAGAGTCAGAGTTGCTTTGTAGGGCGATGTAAATAACTATCTGAGTTGGTTTAATGAGCCGATGTTTAACCGCATTTAAAGGAGTAGGTATATGCGTGTTGAGTCGCATGAAACTGAGGAAAATCAAAGTCCTTGGTCAATCATATTTGCGATCTGTGCACCTCATAAAGGCAAGATGTTTATGGCTTTGAGTTTAATGGCGTGTGTGACTGTCTTTGAGCTTTTACCGGTGTATTTATTATTTCTAGCAATACAAGAGTTGTTGACCCCATTGACCGCATCTGCCGAGCAGTTATTGTGGATAGCCGCAGGTATTTGTGGTGCGATTACACTCAAATCAGGGTGTTCTATGGGCGCCTATTTCTTCAGCCACCAAGTTGCTTTTAAAGCCCTGGCAGAAGTTAGAATGAAACTGGCAAAACAGCTGGCAAACTTACCTCTGACTTGGCTCAGTGCGCAAAACCCTGGGGTACTCAAGCAGAATATTCTTCAAGATGTTGAGCACATTGAACACTTTATAGCCCACCAAAGTGTCGAACTGTTCAACGCGCTGTTAACGCCCTTAGTGGTTTTTACAGTGATTGCATTTATTGATTGGCGGCTTGCGCTCAGCGCTGTCGCGGTTGTGCCACTGGCTTTTTTAGCGAGCGGTTTATTTATGCACAAAACAGCGGCGCAATACGAGCAGTTTAGTGGCGTGTCGGAGGATTTAACCGCGACTTTAAGCGATTACGTTAAAAACATTCCGTTGATGAAGTTATACAATTTGGACAGTAAGCGCTTTGCTGTTTTAAACCGCAAATTAGATAGCTACCATAAACTCGTTTTGGAGTTGACGGGCCAAACTGTACCAGGCTGGACACTTTATACTGCATTACTAGGCGCTTCATTTGTCTGTTTACTGCCTGCTGCAATTGGGTTGCACAGTACGCAGTCTGTCAGCACTGAGCAGGTTATTTTAAGTATGTTACTAGCGGTGGGCATGCTGAACCCCATCATCAAAGTCAGCCGTTTTTTTATGGAAGCCAATGAGCTACTAGCGGGTGTTAAGCGCATCATGCCCATTTATTTGTCACACAACCCTAAACTTAATAACACGCAAATTCAAACAGATAAAAAACACCCTCTGATGCAGTTTTATCGTGTGGACTTTGCCTATCAGTCTCATAAGGTTTTAAAAGGTGTACATTTTAAAGTGATGCCTAATACATTGAATGTGATTGTGGGGGCCTCTGGCAATGGTAAATCGACGCTTGCGATGTTGGCATGTGGATTACACTCTCCCTCATCGGGCAGAGTTCAATTGTATGGGCAAGATGTGTCTTTGTTAACCGATAGCGCGCGTGCGCAATTTATGAGTGTGGTCACACAGGAGTGCTATTTGTTTGAGGGCACGTTGCGCGACAATATCTTATTTGGTCGCAGCGGTATTAGTTCCGATGAACTTGAACGCGCCATCGTAGCGGCCCAACTCAAGCCGTGGATCAACCAGTTGCCCAATGGCTTAGAAACGCCGGTACAAGTTCGTGGACACAACTTATCGGGGGGTGAAAAACAGCGTATTGCAATCGCCCGCGCGTTGGTAAGTGAAACACCTTTGGTCATTTTAGACGAAGCTGCTGCCGCAATGGACAACGTGACACAATCTAAGTTTTATCAGGCCATTCAAGGCCATTACCCACATACCACCTTTTTGGTAATTACCCATAAGTATTTGGGGCTAGAAAATACCGGGCAAATATTTGTTTTAAAAGACGGTCAAATTACCTCACAAGGCACTCATGAGGCATTGCTGGCACGCTGTGACTATTACCGTGAAAGCTGGCAACTACAAGAAAGTGACCATCATACACCCAGCACCGCAGGGCATCCGTTAGACTTCCAACAGATAAGCTATGAGATTTAAATGGATAAACAAGCATCATTGAGTATTGGTCGAGTAATCGGCCATGCCGGCGCTGGCAAATGGCGTTTTTTTACGGGTATCGCGTTTCGAATATTGGAACGTGGTGTTGCAATTGCGCCGTTGTTATTGTGCTTTTATTGGTTGCAACAGCAGTTTTCGGCCACGGCACAAAGTGCACCGTGGCTGTCAACGCCAATGGACTATTTGATGGTTTTGGGTGGCTTCTTTTTACTGCAATTGGTATTTGCCTATATCGGCCAATATCAGAGCTTTGTGGGCAGCTACCGCGTTGTACACGCTTATCGAATAAAGTTGATTAACCATGTGAGGCAGTTGCCCCTTGGACGCATGCGCCGTACTCACAGCAGTGAATTTTTAGAGTTGCTCACGGAGGATATTAAAAAAATTGAAAGTATATTCTCACATATTGCCCCTGATTTGATTTCGGCTTTGGTAGCGCCTGTGATTGGTATGGGGGTGCTCCTTTTTGTCAATCCTCTATATGCCCTTGGTGCCTTAATATTGCTGCCTGTAGCCTTTTGGGTGATGCAGGTATCAAAGCAAAAATTTGCGGTTGTTGCTAAAGCCAAGCAGCAGTCATACCGGCAAAGTAGCAGTATGATCACAGACTACGTTGAGGCATTAAAAACCCTCAAGTTGTATGGTCAAACTGAAACTTGGCTGACGCGGGTCGCTAAACAGTTAGAACGTACTAAACAGCATAGTTTGCAAGTTGAAATGTGGGGGGCTGGTCCGGTTTTAACCTATCGAGTGGTGCTCAATTTGGCGATCAGTGTGTTTGTTATTATGTTGGCGATGACCTTACCCGAGCATCGTTTTACTGGGATAGATTTTACCACTGTATTGTTTGCCCTATTACTCGTGAAACTACTTGAACCGCTCTATGACGTGGGTGAGTACTTAACGATATTACGCATAGCTGTGCAGTCTGAGCACAAAATCGAGTCCATTTTAAATGAACCTGTACTGGCCGAGCCAGACAACCCGCAGCGCCCTGAGTATTTTGATATTGAACTTGATCGCGTATCATTTCAATATGGCGAAAAAAAGGTCATTGATGGGGTGAGCTTTCGAGTTAAACAAGGGACAACCACCGCAATAGTTGGTGAGTCAGGCAGTGGCAAATCGACGCTGTTAAATTTATGTGCCCGCTTTTTCGACCCCAATTCGGGTTGTGTGAGAATAGGTGCGTCAGATCTCAGAGATATTGGTTCCAAAGGCATACATCAAGTGGTTAGCATGGTCTTTCAGGATATTCAGCTGGTGGATGCCAGCATAGTTGAAAATATTCGCATTGGCCGGCCTGATGCAAGCGATGAAGAAGTAATGGACGCGTGTCGCTTGTCTAATTGCTCGGAGTTTATCAACAAGTTGCCCGAGGGGGTGAACACCCGGGTTGGAGACGGGGGGGTATTGTTGTCAGGAGGCCAAAGACAGCGCATTGCCATTGCCAGAGCATTGTTAAAGGATACGCCGATTGTACTCTTAGACGAGGCGACCTCATCGCTTGATCCTATCACGCAAGCTGAAGTCGTCAGTGCCATGAGTAATTTGCTAAAAAATCGCACCGTGGTCACGATTGCCCATCGCCTTTCGAGTATTGTTGACGCCGATAACATCATTGTACTCGAGCAAGGTAGAGTCGTGGAGTCGGGTAGTCACCGCTGTTTGTTGTCGCTCGGTGGACACTATACTCGCCTCTGGAAAGCGCAGGAAGTGCAAGCTGCGTAAAGGAGGTTTACAGCAGCGCCTTTATCAAAAGGGCGCTATTATAATTAATGTGCAAATTATCGCGTTTCCTTTTCGATTCATGTTGAGCGTGTCATTATCTAATCTGATTGAATCCCCAAGGAAGTAAGCGGAGGTCGCGGTGATTAAGCAATTGGGTGTTATTAGCTCGATAATGATGTTGTTGAGTGGGTGTGTTCAAACTCAGCATGTGCGCAACATTGAGATGTTTAAAAAAGGCAATTCCCAATGCTATAACCGTGCTACGATGCCACATACCTTTGTGGTGGATGCCCACAATCACTTTCGCCCGTTTGGGGGGAATGCATTGTCAATCAACGAACTAAACACCTATTTTGAGCGTTTAGGTATTTTGTTTGTAAACGTATTTGGTATTGGCCAGATGGTGCCTTTGGACTGCGACTACTTTTATAACTGCCCGACGGCACAGGTAAAACCCAGTATTAAGAATGACTTTAGCAATGCCGCAAATTATTACGAGTATGCACCGCAAGACACTCATTTAACCCTATCAATGAGCTTTCCAGACCTGAATGCACCGCAAGATGTTGCCTACAAAATGGATCTATTGGAGCAGGAATACCCAAATACGTTTGCTTGGATGGGAGAGGTCAACTTGGTCAAACAGGCGCTGTTTATTAATCGCCATCGTACGACCGCCATCGAAAACATCGCCAAATGGGATGAGTTTATGGCCAAGCTAAGAAGCCCCCGCGGACCCGGTAGTACCCCAATTCCTATTTCTATTCATGCAGATATCGGTTCCAACAAAGCGCCTGAAAAGTTCCTATATTTAATGGAAGCAGTGCTAAAACAATACCCCGACAACCCCATTGTATGGGTGCATATGGGACTATCCAGAGAGCTTACCAACCTTGACCCTAAGCGCCATATCGAGATTTTATCCAGACTATTGGATCAATACCCCAAACTGATGCTGGATATTTCATGGCGTGTTCTGTACGACGAATACTTTAAACACGAAGCAATTCGTGACCACTATGTGGCCTTTTTTAATCAATACTCCACCCGTATTCTGCCCGGCTCCGACTTTGTCGCAACCGACACCAAACGCTTTAAACACTATGCCAATGAAGTCGAGCTCACCAGTTACATCAACCAATTTTTAGACAACAACGCATTTCGCAATATCGCCCTTGGTCAAAACTATTTTGACTTGATGAGCTTGGACTACGAAGCGCCAGTGATTTGTGAGGAGTGACGGGAGGAGATTTTCGCCATGTCACCTTTTGCATGTTAAGTGTCGCGAATTGTCAGTGTGTGGCGTGTTTTGATTGCATATACTGTGTGTCATTGGTCAACAGGGTTTATAAAGAAGGTAAAACACATGGCAAATACGGCACTCATTACGGGCGCATCGGGCGGCATTGGTTTAGAGTTGGCACATCTGCACGCGCAGCAGGGTGGCGATGTGGTGTTGGTGGCACGCTCTGAAGGCAAACTTAAGGCATTAGCGAATGAGATTGAGGTAAAGTACAACGTGTCGGCAACGGTGATCAGCGAAGATTTGTCAGATCCTCATTCGGCGCAGCGTATTTTTGACAAAACAGAAGCATTAAATTTGCAAATCGATGTGCTTATCAATAATGCAGGTTTTGGTGGTCATGGCATATTTTATGAGCGTGAGCGTGCGGCGGACCAGCACATGATCCAAGTTAACATTGCAACCTTGACCGACTTAACGCACTTGTTTGCCAACGGTATGGTGGCGCGAAAAGCTGGGCGCATCTTAAATGTTTCGTCAACGGCATCATTTTTACCGGGTCCGCTTCAAGCTGTATATTATGCAACAAAAGCCTTTGTGACTTCGTATACTCAAGCGATAGCTGAGGAATTAGCGGGCACAGGTGTGACCGCAACCGCGCTTTGTCCCGGTGCGGTCAACACGGGCTTCGTGGCGGCTGGTAATCTCGATGGGGTCGATGTGTGGAAAAATGCTCGCTCGGCACGCTCTGTGGCTGAATGTGGCTACAAAGCCATGCAACAGGGTAAACTCGTGGCCTTCAACGAGCGCAAGTTACAGTTCCTGTTGAACTGGGTCACGCCATTGCTGCCAAGAAAAATGGTGCTTAAATTGTCTCGCCAATCAATGGAAAAGTAACAAGATATGAAAATTTCCAGCAAATTTAGTATTTATGCCAATTGTAAAATCTTACTCAAAGACATGGATATTGATGTCGAAGCGGTTGTCGCTTATTCCAAATTACCGGCTGACATCATCAATCGCGAAATAGCATATTTAACCCCGCGAGAGTATTTTGCTTGGTGGGCAGCCATTGAACAAGTAGCTGAAGGGCGGGACGTGCCTTTACTGGTCGCAGAGCATTTGTCTGTGGAGGTGTTTGACGCGCCTCTATTTGCTGCAATGTGTAGTCCGCATCTGCTTACCGCGCTTAAGCGTATTCAGCATTATAAGCCACTCAGAGGCCCCATGAAAATGGATCTTGTATGCACTGATACTGACACGACCATGTCGCTTTACTGCTTCGGGTTTGATGGGTTTGTGCCCAATGTGTTGGCGTTGTCAGAGATGGTGTTTTTTACCAAACTTGCCAGGATGGCTACGCGACATCATGTTGTGCCGATTAAGGTTACCTTGCCTGAGTTGCCGAAAAATATGACAGCTTACGAGGCGTTTTTTGGGTGTAAGCCTGTATTAGGCAATGAGTTGTCTATTACCTTTAAAAATGAAGATGTTGAGCGGCCATTTTTAACCGCAAATTCCAGCATGTGGAGCTACTTTGAAGAAGGATTAAAGAAAAAGCTAGCAGATCTCTCTGGCACCGCAACTGCGGTTGAGCGTGTGCGTGCTGTATTGGTTGAGTCACTACCTGCTGGTGAAAGTAGTATTGATGTGGTGGCTACGAAACTGTCAATGAGTAAACGTACTTTGCAACGTAAGTTGGCTGATGAGCAAACGAGCTACCATGAAGTGCTACAAAATGTGCGCGC
Source organism: Pseudoalteromonas sp. SMS1 (assembly GCF_021530565.1). GTDB lineage: Bacteria > Pseudomonadota > Gammaproteobacteria > Enterobacterales > Alteromonadaceae > Pseudoalteromonas. The sequence continues at coordinate 165,631 of NZ_JAKGBI010000006.1, read as the reverse complement.
TCAATTGGCTGAACATTACTTATCTAAATCGCATGTCACCTTGGGTGAAATTGCCTTTTTACTGGGCTATCAAGAATCTAATTCATTTATCAGGGCGTTTACAGGGTGGCATGGCGTGTCTCCTGGTAGTTATAGAGACCAGTTGGAGGCTTAACCTTTAGCGCGGCGTATAAAGAATGATTTAATTCTAAACATTTGGTTACGTTATACATTTTGTTGTTTATATCAGAGTGTGCTGCAATAGTTTTAATCCAAGTGATAGGGGAAGCTATGCAGTTCACGGACAAAGAAATCAGCGCTATAAACAAGGTTGTTACCAGTTTCGCACCCAATACAGAGCTGTCGGTGGCCAAGTTGGTAGAAGGTGATTGCCTATATTATGGAACAAGGTGTGGTGCTAACGGTGCTGAGCCTGTTGAAAACCACCACTCGGTATTTGAAATCGGATCTGTGACTAAACTGATGACCAGTTCCGTGTTAGCGCAAATGGTGTGTGAAGGTAAAGTGATGCTGGATGAGTCTATCAACAGCCAGCTCGATATCCCTATCTTAGATGATAAACCTATCACATTTGGGTCTTTAGCGACCCATACATCTGGGTTACCGCGATTGCCGCCAGGTATACTCTGGCAGGCACTATTTAAACGTCGTCACAACCCATATGAAGCGTACCTTCGAGACGACTTATTGCATCATCTCGAACACACAATAAAATTGGGGGCTACTGGTAAAATGCATTATTCCAATTTAGGCGCTGGATTGCTGGGGTTTGCGCTCTCTGAGTTGGCAGGGTGCAGTTACGGTGAGCTATTACAAAACCGGCTCTTCAAGCCTCTAAATATGCGCCAGTCATTCACTAACTGGCGAGATGTGGCAGGCGAATTAGTGATTGGCATTGGCAAAAATGGTGAGCCAGCAAATAATTGGGATTTGGGGGTATTACAAGGAGCGGGGGCTGTGCTGTCATGTGTGAAAGACCTAGCCTCGTATGCCAAAGCACAGTTTGAGCACACTGCACCTTGGGTTGCGTTGCAACAGCAAATTGCGTTTGAAAAAGGGCTAGACAAAGTGGCGCTCGGTTGGTTTGTGCTAGGCAGTTCAACTAAAGATGATCTGCTGTACTTTCATGATGGGGGGACAGGTGGATACAGCTCCGTGATGCTGCTGGATATGAAAATGCAATCTGGTTATATCATTTTATCGAATATTTCTGGGTTACATAAACTCAAAGGCCAAAAGGTAACAAAACTGGGGTTTGCGTTGATGCAAGCACTGAAAGGCAGTTAGTGTGAAATCTCACAAAATCACAAAAAACAATCTTTAAGATTGGTGTGTAATATAAAAGTAATAGTGTGTAATAGTATTACTCCTATCCAAATCATAAGCTTTCTATCGGCCTAACGAGGCCTATACACACATATGATTATTAGTCGATTAAAGAGGATTTTAAAATGGCTAACGAAAGCTTATACCTTGTAAAACTTCAGTTCAAATCAGACAACGTGGGCGCAGGTTCTATGGTACTTCAGTTGGCGGTAAACCCTGCTACTGGGACATTAAATGGTGGTGCTGAAGGCCATATTTTAGAAGGCACGCAGCACTCACCAAGTTTTACTGCGCGTGCGTCAGGTCATTTACATTCAACAGGTTATGGTGGTGTTACTAAAGTTGGCGCGGTAACAGGTCAAGCGGTTGTTTCGTTCCCTCCACCAGCTATTGGTAGTTTCGAGGCGCCTTTTACCGCATCATTTGGTGTTGATAACAGTTGGGAAGGTGACGGCACGTTTACTGTGGGTGAGCATACTTATCCTTGCAAAGTCTCACTCCTGGATTAGAACCTAACCGTTCAGCACAAGGGCTCAGGCAAATGTGGTCGTGTTAATCGTACGTTTGCCTGTACGTCATTGTTTACTTGTTCATTCTTAAGTCTGTTACTTCAATGTCTGTTATATCAATCTGTTGCAACAGGTCAAGCTTGTACTATGCCACTGTTTTCATTTAAATAGCCGTCGTATCCCTGTTTAGTGGTGGGATTTTTCGTTGTGTGGTGGGCAGGGCGCAACAGTTCTCATTGTCATACCTCATGGCTGGACGGAATTGGGCGCGTCACTATGCAAAAAGGTGAACCCTCGGGTGTATTGCGACGAGTGGTTTGATCCATTCATCATGGAAATAACCTAGGGAAGTGAATTTGTTACGCTGGCTGGTGGCATTGATTGCTATAAAGAATTTGCGAACGAATCTTTGGCAAAAAATCGTATCATCGCGCGCGCCGATGAGGTGATTGATAACAGCCTGGCGTCATCATTACCTCATGGTGTGGCCGACGCCGTAATAAAGAGAAGCTTATGGGTCGTGACGGCTAGGATAAGATTCCCGCGGTTAAAAATGATGATGTGTACGAGATAAATTCGAGCGTTATTTTACAACCAGGCCCCGCGGCATTAACTGACGGTGTGACAGCCATCCATAAGATTATTGCCAAATGGGCTCACAAACAGACATCGTCTAATTAGACAAGTAACCATAATTGATGGACTCTGTTTATATTCAACCACCCACAAATGGGTGGTTGAATATTCCATTCATCGAGCCCCATTCCTTGTGAGTAGTTTGATTGCAATTTGCATGACGACGTATGAAATAATTGGCACAATCAATGCCACCACAACAGCAACTTGTATGAGCTTGTTGGCGCCGACATACGGCGCTATTAATTCGGGAATGAAGTACACCAAAGGTAGCAATGCAAAGTAGTTTATCAATGCCACAATGTGTGTGTTTGGTATGTTACTTTTCATCGTGATATATCCTATGCCAATGAATTCTTATGATGAGATACAACAAGTAAATGTGTGTATGTACTTGCTACGATTTGGGCGCCTTTAATTTCAAATAGATCGCCTTCTTTTAAGGGCGTAGACTCTTCACTCCCTTGTAGTACAGCATGACCTGAAATCACATAGATTAAGGATTTATTGCCGACTTTGTAGTGGTCGTGACTGCCTAAGTGCACGATATCCATTGTGGTATTACTGGCGAAAGTATCTGCTTGAGCAGGGTTACCGCCATAAATACGTGTCACACCTTGCATTGCAGGCCTGTAAGATTTATAACCTGCGGGTTCGCCAGCCACGTCAGGTAATGCCCACACTTGTAACATGCGATTGGGTTGATTGTCTGGGTTAATTTCATTGTGGCTAAAACCTTCACTGCCTGCACGTTGTACTTGTACATCGCCAGCAACCAGGTCTTTACCATGCTCTAAAGAGCCCTCATGGCTGACTCGGCCCTCTAACACGATTGAAATCACGTCGATTTCACTGTGAGGATGCATCCCAGACTCTCCTTTTGCCAAATATCTGGCATCTGCTAGGTACACCATGTTGCCAATGCCTTCGAAGGTTTCCGGCTGTTTTCGCCCTGCAAATACACGACTATCTGTTACTAATCTATGCTCTGTGATACCTGCAAATCCACCCAATGGTAATGTGTCTCTTGAAAGTATGTTCATGGGGTTATCCTTTAATTTGTTGATTGTGTCGAAGTGTTGAATAGAGTCTAAGAAATGCAGGTTGTTTTATATACACCTATAAATTAAAATTTCTTTTTCATTTTTGACAACAATGGGTGGGGATATGCAAAGGCATGATGTAAATACCATGCTGTTATTTTTGGCGGTGGTTGAGGCGGGGAGTTTTACTTTGGCTGCCGAACGACTCAATATGCCCAAAGCAAATTTGAGTCGAAAAATTGCTCAACTAGAAGCCTCTGTAGGAATAACGTTACTTGAGAGAACCACCCGTTCGCAGCATTTAACCGAAGCTGGGCGCAATTACTTGGCACATTGCCGAGAAATAAAAGCGCAGGTGGAGTTGGCAAACGCAGCCGTTGAAAAGGCGTTAAATGTTGTTTCTGGTGAGCTAAAGGTGGGTGTGTCAGTCGGGATGGGACATGAAATTCTAAAACCTGTACTCAGCCAATTCATGCATGAAAACCCGCAAATCAGTATGTCATTAAACCTGCTAAATCACCGAGTAGACGTGATTGAAGAGGGGTTTGATTTGGTGATCCGCATCGGAACGCTGGAAGATTCGAGATTGGTAGCCAAACGTTTGGGTAAAGTGACAAGACGTTTGTATTCAAGTCCACAATACCTTGAGCGTTGTGCTGAAGTGACTGGACCTGATGCAATTTCACATTTAGATGTATTGTTGATGAGTAGTATTCAAACTGCGCAAACCATGGTCTTGGTGAATCGACAAGAAACTTGTGAAATAAACATTCACCCAAGAATGCGGGTTGATGATTATGTGGTGTTAAAGCAAATGGTGATTGAAGGTGTCGGGGTAGCGATACTACCAGACTATATGTGCCAGACAGCGCTTGGTAAGGACCAGCTGGTACAACTTCTGCCCGACTGGCAATTACCTGAAGTTGAGGTGTATGCCTTGTACCCTAAACACCGCTTAAATATTCCCAAGGTGAAAACGTTCGTCGAGTTTATTCAGCACGTTTTTACAGTGCGCTTAAATTTGAGTTAAAAAACAAAAATTAATGCTTTACCTCAAGTTAAGTTGAGATTTTAAAGTGACCTCAACTTAAAAAGGAGTAAGCAGATGTATTTAGAGCATGTCAATTTAGTGGTTAAAAATATACAAGCGTCCCTGTTGTTTTATGGCGCTGCATTTCCACATTGGAAAGTAAGAAGTGAAGGACACAGCGAATGGTATGGTAAGCCAAGGCATTGGTTACACTTTGGTGATGAGTATCATTATTTAGCTTTTAGCGATCATGGCGAAGGACATAATCGTGTTTTATCAGGCCATCAAGTTGGACTTGGGCATTTTGCCTATGTCGTAAATAACATCGACAGTGTTATTGAAAGGCTATTGAAAGCGGGTTACCGCATTGATAAAGAAGGGGCTGTGCACCCATACCGAAAAAATGTCTATTTTGTTGACCCAGATGGATTTGAAGTCGAGTTTGTTCAATATCTAAGTGATTTACCCGCTGAACGCAATAGTGATTGAGTCGTGGCTTTGAATTTTCAAAAATACTTAATTTACTCGCTATGTCGGGTGTGGAAAACTATCCGCAGCACCTAATGTAAAAAGGGCAATTCACATACATGTTTTATTCAGGAAAAGGATACTTTTGGTATGTCAGGTATTAAGCTATATAGTTTTACACTTTCTGGAAATAGCCATAAAATCAGACACTTTTTGTCTATTTTAGGGTTAGAGTATGAATCAAAACTGTTGGATGCACATCATAATGAGCATAAATCCGCAGCGTTTTTGGCCATTAACCCACTTGGTCAGGTGCCGGTACTGATTGATAATGGTGACGTGATCTGTGACTCCAATGCGATTTTGGTCTATCTCGCTGAGAAGTATGATACCCATAACCAATGGTATCCGGTGGACGCAAAGTCCCGTGCGGAAGTACAAAAATTTCTATCAATGTCAGCAGGGGAAGTACTCAATGGCCCGAACCTTTATCGTGGCATAAAACACATTGGTAAATCGGGCGACCTAGAACTGACATACGATAAGACCATTAACTTTTTCGCGTATTTAAATGCTCAACTCGGTGAGCAAGCATACTTAATCGGCGAGGTTCCGACCATTGCCGATATCGCCTTGTATACTTACCCTAAACTTGCGGTAAAAGCGGGAATAAACTTAAGTGACTTTCCTTATATTGCAGCTTGGTTTGCGCGCATTGAATCCGGTGAATTCTTTATCAGTGAACCGGAAAAGTAAAACCGCTCTTAACAGCTGAGCGCATCTTTAGCGCGCTCATTTCAAGTTCGATCGTATTTTGCGGTTATCAAACTAGGTCACTGTGGTTGGCCTTTTCATTGTAAGCACGTCGAGTGGGCACTTGATATATATGGATATATTTTATCTTGATGAAATTATATTTATATATATCAGTTGTTTATATTAAATTAAGTGGTTAATTAACTTGTTTTTTTGTTGAATTGATAATAAGTAAAAACAATTGACTTATTGATTTTTGACGTCATTATTGAACAGCGCTCGTGAGATGGATAGCCCAAGTAGGGCCGATCTGCGCTCGTCAGTAAGCTCATAGAATAAGGCATATCTGAGCTTACAGTACTCGGGTTTGTTATGTTATTAACGCGTAAAGTTGATATAAAACCTGTGTCTAAAATAATTAGTAAAATTAATAGACTTATTGAATGGTATTTTCAAAGGAGAAAGTCATGAAACCAGTACATTTCTTAGCAGCAAGTGTGATGTTTGCTGGCAATGTATGCGCTTTAGAGCCGATTTATGATGCGGATAGTAGTGCGGGCAGGACCACACAATACAGCCATGGTCCAGTCAATTCTGTGAGTGTCCAAACAAGTTCAGCGCATTACATTGCCGCATTTATCTCGACAAATGGGCAAGCGAGCTGTACATCGGCAGCCTTATTTGAAGAAGCTGGCACCACGCTGATTGCTCAATTGCAAGTGTCAGAAAATAAAGCCGTATATGGCGGTGTGGATGCAGGCTTTGAAGCGTTGCCAAAGGTCTTAAAGCTGACTTGTCATGACAGCGAACGCAGCTTCCTAGTACATCATAAAGTGCCAGCGGCACCGACCATTCATTATGAAAGAACGTTGAAATTCGCGAATTGGCAACCCGCTGGCAACAGAAGCCCAGGGTATTTTGCGCATGTTACTGTGGCACCGCAATTAGCCATTAACACCAGTGTCGCTGATGGGCAATGTCATATTGTTGAGTTCAATGCCACCGGACCAAAATTGTTTAATGGCGCTGCACAAATCAGTGGTATCCATAGTGATTATTTCAGTCAAAGTACGCAAACGGACTATCACGCTTATAGTGCGAGTTTGATTTATGGCATTAAGTGCAGCAATGCGGGCGGTACCACATTGTTAGTGGATGAGTGGCATGTGGCAGAAGCGAGCCAATCTGGCAGTTTAAGTACACGCTATTACTAGTTGTCATTTAACTGGGTAGCTAAGAAGCTACCCTATACACTGTTCTAAATGTTTCAACTTGTAATTTATGTAAACAAATCCTTAACAATACCTTTCAAGTCCATTATGCTAGTGGCGAAATTTCACCCCAGAAATTTTAAATTAAATAACGATAAATTTTTATTCTCAGGTAGGAATTATGCTGAAGACCGCCAATAAAGGACAGTGGGTAATCAATCATCGGCAGTTAAGCCTAGAAAATGGTTTTAAAGTTGTGGAGCTGGACCCTAAGCAGTACGCCCTATTGGTATTGCTACTTAAATTTAAACATCAAGACGTGAGTAAAACGCAGATTTTATCAGAGGTTTGGGGGCAGAGGGTTGTCAGTGAAGATGCCATTTACGTTGCTGTAAATGGACTACGAAAACTACTGGGTGATGATGCAAAGTCACCTAAATACATAAAAACAATTTCTGGCGTTGGCTATCGTTGGGTGGGTCCACCAATCACTGAACCATTACCTGCTGTACTTGATAGTTACTTATTGACAGCCGTGTTTGGCTTGCTGATCATTGCATTGGTATTATTTTGGCAGTTACCTAAAACGTCTGCGGGAATGGAACTCCCTGAGCACCTTAACGGCCCTTATAATCAAGCTCGATATATCATTAATAATCATCCGGAGGAACTAGAAACAGCCATCAGTTTATTGCAAACGGTGACCGTTGATAGACCGGATCTGATTGATCCTTTGTATTGGCTGGCGAAAGCCTATTTTATGCGACTACAACCTCAAAGCACTAATTACCATCGAGAAAAATTACAACTTGAAGTAATTTTACAGCGTATTTTAGATTCGAATGAACACCATAAAGGTGCCAACCTCTTGTTTGCTAAGCTCATTTTTATGGGGTCGATGGATGCTGAGGGGGCAAAACCCTACTTCTTGAATGCCTTACCGAGTAGTGAAGGCCATCATATGTACGGTCAATACTTATTGGCGCTGGGTGAAATGGAAGAAGCTTTAACACATATAAAGACCTACCAATCTCTTGACCCCAACGGATTTTCAAGTGAAAGTGTCGCTTGGGTGTATATGATGAGTCAAAACTTTGATGAAGCAAAAAATGTACTCGAAAACCTGCGTCCCTATTCAGACAGTAACCGATTTTATCATGTATGCCTTAGAGCGATTTATGAGCAGTTAGGTGAATATGAGTTGGCGCTAAAAGAATTGCTTTGGGTTATGACATTTGAAGGCTACAGCCAACACGAACTGGCGCAAGTACAGTCCTTGTTTGATCAGCATGGTATGAAGGGCGTTTATCGATGGTTGCTATTTCATGATACCCACAAGGCAGATGTTGGACACTACTCGGCACCCATGTCATTGGCACGCTATGCGACGGCGATTGGAGATGAGCAGTTAGCCCTACATTATCTTGAACAGTCACGTCTAGCGGGGCAATATGCATTTATGTGGGTGGCATCGGACCCTCACTTTTTACCATTAAAAAACAATCAACAGTTTAGTGAGATGATCGAGAAATACATTTTAAAATCAAATAAATCATAATCTTAATAATTATTAAGAATGTTTTAGAGTTATTTCAGGACTTTATTTTAAGCGCGCGATAGTGTGCTCCAAAACCTTACAAGGAGCACACAATGAGATCTCAACAACCGTGGTATCTATTCTTCGTAACATTGATATTTGCTGTTATGTCATTTAAACCTTTGGCCAAAAGTGGGGACTATTTGTATAGTTTTCAAACTGGCAGTGAAAACTGGGGAAGCATTGCGCTTAAGGGACATCTCGCATATTTTGGCAGCGATAATGGTAAGTTATATGCCTATGATACAGACAGAGCAAAGCTGCGCTGGGCTTTTTCAACGGGTGATAAAGTGCGTTCAAAGCCTTTACTTGACCAATATCGCGTTTATTTTAGCAGCGATGATGGGCAATTGTATGCGTTAAACCGTTGGACGGGAGAACCGCTGTGGCAAGCACAATTGCATGATGGTAGCTATGCACGTGTGTTACCCGCAAATCATGCCCCATGGGAATTCGACTATACTCAATCTAGCCCAATTGCTGACAGAGCCAATGTCTATGTGGGTAGCACAGATGGCCATTTTTATGCCTTTTCAAAACACACGGGGGCACTGCGCTGGAAATTTAACACAAACACCAAAATCCGTGCGACCGCCACGCTTTATCAGGACTTGGTGTATATCACCAGCTGGGGCGGAGCGGTTTACGCTTTGGACAAGCACACTGGTGAACTTATGTGGCATTACCAGACACAAGGTGCGATACCCTCAAGTCCTGTAATCGTTGATGATGTATTGGTAGTTGGATCAAGAGATACGTATTTATACGGCTTCTCTGCGTTAAATGGCACGATTATTTGGAAAAAAGCGTTGCCAGGAGGGTCATGGGTGGAATCCAGTGCCGCGGTTGGCAAAGATGCAAGCCACTTTTACATTGGTAGTTCAGATGCAAAGTTATTGTTCAAAATGTCCACTCAAACCGGTGATATCGTTTGGCAAACAACGACACCTGGATGGAGTTGGGGACAGCCTGTGATGCATCAAGACCATGTGTATATTGGTTCAACCGGTCATGATGAGCCTGGTTGGTATGTTACTCAGCGTGGCTTTTTGGCCGTGAATACAGATTCAGGAGATATCGTTTGGCAATATCAACCGAATAAAATTCCAGGGTTTGTGCACGGTGGGGTTTATGCATCGCCTGCTGTGAGTAATTCAAAGGTGTTGGTCCCTGATCTCGATGGGTTTATTCACATATTCGAAAAGTGATCATATGAAATAGTCAGTTTGAAGGAGCATCTACAGATGCTCCAATTTAGGAGTTTGGGCACAGTCAGGTATTTTTAACCGGTATAAATACGGACTGTACCAAGTGATCAGTAAACCGTTGTGTAATTAACGGTCACATCACCTTCTCTGTAAACGCCGTGTTCTTGGTTGAAAGTGACATCGATTTTAACCGTGGCATAGTCAGTTTGTAGGGAGAAGTTACCGCCGCTTGGTGTTGAGTAAGTACACTCGGCTTGTGCATAAAGATATTCTGCTTGCATCGGGGTTACGAAATAATAGATCACCTGCTGATTACAACTATGAAAGCGATAGCCTGCATCGGTTAAATGCGTTTTTATCGTTTGATACTTACGACCATATTCCAACACTTCATCGACGTTTGCATAACCAGCCTGAGGTGACAGTTCTTCTGCCGACACATTGGCTATAGCAGCGGTAGCAATCAGTGAGAATAATACGCCAGTTTTCATCGTTTTTTCCTTTTCTTAAGAATAAGAGCCAATTTGGCTCAGTTAATAAAAGTGTATGTGCGGTTGTGTCCTTGTCGTGCCATATCCTTCACAACATGGACTACATGGCTTTTGCCTTGCATCTGCACACCATTATTAAACGAATTAATGAATATAATATTTATGATTAAAGTCAAAATAATGAAGAAAAAATTTAAATATTGAAATTTATGCGCAATATATAGCCAAAATATTTATATAAAAGAATTAATGTTCCAATTGCGTTATTGCGACTTTTTTTACCATTTCGGATTCTAGTAGAAACTGCTTGAAGAACATGCAGCAAAGAGAAGTGTGGTTTAAATGTGTGAATTTTATGCTAAGTTGAGTGAGGAGCATTAGCGAGAGGGCACTATGAATCGGATACTTAATTTTATTCTGATCTTTTGTGCTTTTGGTGTGCGATCAGAAACCTATACGGTATTAGTCTATCATGGCGCAAATCCACCTTATAATTTTATTGCGAATGATCAGCAAAGCGGGATCTTTAAAGATCTGTTTACGCGATTGGGTGAGTTGACGGGTCATACTTTTAGGTTGGTTCCCTGGTCTGTAGCAAAAGGACAAAAGCTATTTGATGAAGGAAAAATAGACATTGAACCGGGGGTGCATCCAAGTTGGCGTGTCCAGCGCAGCGTGCCTGGGATCTATACCAATGCGTATGCCAGTTCAACGGAGATAGTACTAGGCAAGGCAAACAATGCCGTGATCACCGATCCCACTCAGTTATATGGAAAGATCTTAGGCCGTGTACGGGGCTACCGGTATGGTGAATTTGAGCACCACTTTGGCAAGGACAAGATTTTGGTTTATGACAATATTTCTGAGAAAGAACTGCTTTCTCAGTTACGGTATGGGCGTGTGGAATATGTGATGTTGGGAGATACCACCGCTGATTACTACAAAAGTACAGTAAGTGCTTATAAAACCTTCAAAGAGGTATATAAAATTAGCACGTTACCTGTCTATATGAGACTACAACCCAATTTGATTACGCTGCAATCCCAACTCAATTCGGCATTGAATACAATGATCAAAAACGACGAGATAAAGGCGATATATGCGCGATATGGTGCTTCTCTCAAGCATTAGTCCTGTCGCTGTGTCATATGCTCGCTCAAGGTATCAATAAAGTAGCGGACCTTAGGAGAAAGGTGCTTTCTGCTGGGGTAGACCACATAGACATAAACAGGCTTTTGTAAATACTCTTCAAAGAGTATTTCTAACTCTCCATTTTTGAGCGCCTCACTGAGATAAAACTCGGGCAATCTGCATATCCCTAACCCGTCAATGGCCAAAGAGGCCTGCATTTTGCCATTGTTACAGTTGATACGTTTACGGACATCTACTGAGAAGTTTTTGCCATTTGGGTCGGAAAACTCCCAACGTTCAGGGTTTTTCAAATTGCTATAGCACACGCAGTGATGCTTGGCGAGTTCTCTAGGGTGGTAGGGGCGGCCATACTGTTCAATGTACTGCGGGCTAGCAACCACCAATGTTCGACATTGATAAATACGTTTGCAAATCAAGCTAGACTCTTCGAGTTGTGCTGTGGCGCGAATTGCTAAGTCATAACCATCCCCAACAACGTCGACAGGGCGATCACTGATATCCCACTCCAGCGAAACATTTGGGTATTTGCGCAGGTATTGAGCAACGGCAGGACGAAGATAATTTAAGCTAAATGCGACTGGACAACTAATTTTAATGACCCCTCTCGGTTTGTCGTCTTTGTGGGTGAGCAATTGCAGTGTTTGTTCGGCATCAGTGATCAATTGTAAGCAATGTTGATAATACACTTCACCATCCGGTGTTAATGCAAGTGTACGAGTTGTTCTGTTGAGTAATCTCAATCCGACACGGGATTCCAGACGATTGATAACTTTACTGACGTGTGAGGGGGAGTGACCAAGTTGCTCAGATGCTAAAGCGAAGCTATTACATTGCACCACTTTGACGAACACTTGAATGCCTTCGAAAAGATTATGACTCATATGGAAATAGTGACTTTATATTTACCCTATTAATGTTTATTAAAACTTAATCTACACTGTTTGTCATCAAGTCGAGAGACATTTAAAGATTTAGTCACCTAACACATTTGGAGCGCACTATGAAAGTTCTAGCATTTGCAGCAAGCAACAGCCGTCAATCTATCAACCAACAATTAGCAAAATATGCAGCGTCGAAAATTGAAAACGCGGATGTAGAAATTTTAGATTTAAATGACTACGAAATGCCAATTTACAGCTCAGATCGCGAAACCCTAAATGGGATCCCTGAGCAGGCGCAAAGGTTTTATGACAAAGTGGGCGCGGCAGATGCCATTATCATTTCATTTGCAGAGCACAATGGTTCATACACTGCAGCATACAAAAACATCTTTGATTGGACATCACGTATTGACATGAAGGTGTATCAAAATACACCAATGCTATTGTTGGCAACATCTCCAGGTCCTGGTGGTGCACAAAGCGTGTTGGGTGCAGCTGTCAATTCAGCACCTTATTTTGCGGCTGATGTAAAAGCCAGCCTTTCGGTTCCAAGCTTCTTTGATAACTTTGACGTAGAAACGGGCAAATTAACAAATGATGAAATTGAAGCCTCATTGGAGAGCGCGTTAAAGCAATTAGCAAACTAGTTTACCCTTCGATCTCCCCGTTCAGTGATAGCTGGTGTGATGTGAAAACATCACCCCCTAGTCACGATGTTTGAGGGGAGAACGAAAAGCGTCCAGTCATAAAAATCACTTTACAAATCTAAAAGGTATAATAAAATCAATGTGTTTTTATTTGGGGCTATAGCTCAGCTGGGAGAGCGCTTGCATGGCATGCAAGAGGTCGGCGGTTCGATCCCGCCTAGCTCCACCAAATCCTATCAGGTGTACTTATAGTAGGAATACACAGCACGCCCTTGCTAATAATCAGCCCGTGTATAGAGGCTTTGTATGAGTCAAAATAAACACAGTGTTTTTCACGCTATACCCGATAAACTCAATGATGAGTTTTTTGAAGTCATTGCAGGCAATGACCAAGTCAAAATTGAGCGCATAGTGTCTAATGGCCATACCTCTCCACGTGAAGGCTGGTACGATCAACCTCAAAATGAATGGGTTATGGTACTTGAAGGCGCTGGGGAAATCACTTTCGAAGATGGACGAGTTGTTAAGCTTACTCCGGGTGACTACGTTACGATCCCTGCATATTGTAAACATAAAGTGAGTTGGACCTTGCCTGACCATCAAACAGTTTGGTTAGCCGTTTTTTACTCTTAACCATTTACTCAGTACTGACTCTAGTTTTTCGATTTCTACGGGCTTACCGATAAAATCATCCATGCCAGCGCTGTAATAAGTTGCGATGTCCTCCAGAAAAACGTTGGCTGTGATCGCAATGATGATTTGGTTGCAATATTCGGGTTGAATTCTAAGACGTTTCGTTGCTTCGATGCCGTCCAAGTTAGGCATATGCACGTCCATTAAGATGAGATCAAAACGAGATTCTGAAACCTTTTCAAGTACTTGTAACCCATCTTTCGCTAATTCTACGCTGAGCCCTAGCTTTTCAAGCATTGTGCAGATTACGACCTGGTTGATGGCATTGTCTTCTGCCAAAAGTATATGTCCTTGCAATTGCGTGCACATACGTTTGACACGCGACTGTGAAATTAAACAACACGGTGCAAATGGCCAACTGAAATAAAAAGTCGACCCAGCACCCTGGGTTGATTCACAACTTAACTCTCCTTCAGCCAAAGCAACCAATTGCTGGCATATACTTAGGCCGAGTCCGGTGCCGCCAAAGCGTTTTGTGGTACTATCATCTTCTTGGCAAAATGGGTCAAATATTTTGGTCTGTTTGTCTTTGGCGATCCCAACACCGGTATCACTGACCGAAAATTGTAAAAAACCTGGGTTGCTTTTATGTACTTGTACATAGATTGAAATTTTTCCTTCGCCAGTGAACTTGTAGGCATTACTCAGTAGATTGAGTAAAACTTGTTGCAGTCGATGTTTATCACTGACCACTTCGGTTGGCGTACTGTCTTCGAAGTAGTAGCACATTGTGATGGGTTTACTTTGTGCTTTTGACTGGGTTAGTTGCATTAAGTGACTTACTGTACTGCGTAAGTCAAAAGGCTCTTCGTGTAGTCTGATTTGGCCTTGTTCTAACTTCGATACATCAAGAATGTCATTGATCAATGTCAACAAGTTACTACCTGACATGCTGGCGAGCTTGAGTAAGTGCTTTTGCTCTTGGTTAAAATCCGCCTCTTGCTCTAGTAACTGAATGGTCCCTAAAATCCCATTCATGGGGGTGCGGATTTCATGGCTCATATTTGCAAGAAAGCGACTTTTAGCAGAGGCTGCCTGTTCTGCATCATATTTTGCTTGGGCCAAGGCTTTGGTGCGCTTTTCGACACGACTTTCCAAATCACTTTCTCGTTTAGAGATCATGTCGCGCATTGATTCAAAGGTGCGACTTAACTCAGCAATTTCATCCTTGCCTGTGGCTTTGAGATTAATATCATAATGACCTTGGGCCAGAGATTGGGCGGCATGGGTCAACTTTGAGATGGGATAATAAAGGCGGTATGCTATCCACCAAGCTATGGCCATACTTACAAAGGTTGCTGCAATGAGTGTCCACAGTAGCTTATCTTGTAAATCATAAGCTGAGGCAAACACGACTTGTTCTGGTAAGACCACGGCGAGACTATAGTTGGCTGATTTTATTGGTGCATAAAATGCGAAAGCATCAGACTTATCGTCCAATGAAAAGCGACCATAGCCCTCGAAACCGGCGATCATTTTCACCCCGATTTCTCTGAGTGCAAGTTCTCGTTCTTTGGTTACCCGGTAAATGACACTGGTTTTTTCACCAATGTCATCGAGGACATGATGCCCATCTACATGCTTATATTGGATGTTTTTCTCGTTATTCCAGTGATACATGTAAGAACCGATGCTGGAAACCAGCATAAATTTAGCCTGCTCACCAAATTGTTGCAGTACATGTGCTTGTGTTCGCATCACTAGGCGATCGACTTCTTGCCATGGAATACTGCCGCCGACTAGCCCAACGACTTGATTGTCTTCACTCAAAATGGATGCTGCAACAACGATTTGCGTGACTCCAGTGGTATAGGAAATCATCGGCTCTGACACATAAACGCGAGGGGTCTGTTCAATATTGTTGCTGACGGTATACTGCCAATAATCTCTTTTCGAGATGGTTTTTAGCTTCGATTGGGGGTCTTGGTCGTCGAAACTTCTACGCATGTCCTGATATGGATTACCGCCTTCTGTATTGTGAAAGCTGCCGTCGGCTCTACCCAAAATAAACTTTTCGTAGGTGTCTTTGTGTGCCTGTTTTTCATTCATTAAAATCGGTTTAATTTCAGAAAACTGCATGGATTTCAGAGCTGACTGGCGTGCTAGCGTGGCTATTTCTGATTTGCGTTGCGAGAAATAACTGTCGAAAATGGCAGCGCCATTGAGTACTTCAGATTGGGCTGCTCGGATACTCATTTCCTCCGCTTGTTTGGCACTATGAAGCATGGCAATGAAAAACATGACGAGCATAGGCACGAGGGCTGTAACTGCGAGAACAAGTGGTAAACGGGTCTTGAGTTGCATAGATGATGACTGCTAGGTATTTGCAGTTAAGTTTAGTCAATAATTCTTAACTGCGGCCTTAAAAGCCAGTGTATTCGGTTCTAAATTGATTTAGTTCATTGTTGAATGCCGTATTGTTAATTAACTTTTCTCTTAGTTTACGGTTTGTGCGTTTTATTATTCTGAATCAATGTTTATGGGCAATGTTAGTGATATTTTGATGCTGTAGTAAGTTGGCTTGAATAAAACAAGAATGAAAAAAGTGTGCTAACTTTATGAAAAATATAGAGTGGTTATCTAATTGGAGGACATCTATTAATGGCTAGTGTGAGTGCGATTCGGAACACGCAATAGCGTGTATTAACCTGGAAAAAGCGCAATTACCGCACGGACAATGCGAGGTTTTTTTGAGGCAATGTGCTAGGGCCTAGACGGGACAAGAGGTGCCTATTTAATGTACTGCTTTGCTCGAGGCAGGTGCTATTGTATAAAGTAATTTCGCCGTTGTGGAGATAATAAAACGCTTTTTGGTGGCATCTAAGTGCTAGCTTCTGTGCCGTTGGCAAAGAAGTATTGATGGAGATACTCAATTCTCGATACGACATATTTTGGTTACCGCCATATAAAAACTTTATTTTTTTATTTTGACGAGAAAGCAAAGCAATATATTTTTTAACTCGCAAACGATTGTGGGATTTATTACTGAGTTTTCCTCCTGGGTTCCATAGGCTAATAATTGCACCGTCCAAATAGTGCTGTGAGGCATGAAATAAAGAAAAATAGACGTCTTGATATAGCGCCCATAAATCGGGCGAAATTAACTCTTTTTTAAATGTGTCAGTGGGCTTTTTCATTATTTTCGAATCTACTCATACAGTAGCCTCAAACTTCATTGGCTGAATTATTACTTTAATTCTAAAGGATGAGTTATTTCATTTTCCTAGCAAACTCGCTCAAGGCATTATTATTACTATATTAAGAATAACCTTTGTACACAAGCATCAAACGAACCCCATTATATTCTTGCTGCCAGCGCAGTAAACGAGCACTTCACGCCACTTTCACATCTGACCTTGTACGTTGAATGTCCCAACTGAGAAGGAGAGATGTTATGAACAAACTAATTGCGACGATTTGTATGTCTTTTTTAAGTTCTGCCGCCACTGCCAAAGATTCACCACGAGTTCTGATGGTACTGAGCAGTTATGGCAAGCTAGACAGTGAACAAAATTTGGTGCAACCGGGTTTTGAGTTTGGAGAGCTAAGCAAAGCCTATCATGTGTTTAAACGTCACGGCATCGAAGTGACTATTGCTTCGCCAAATGGCGGAAAACCCATTGCCGATGAATACGATCAATCCACGCAATATAATCAACAGTTTCTGCAAGACCCTGCGGCGGTCGAGGCATTGGAAAATACGCGAAAACTGAGCACGATAAAATCGAGTCAATTTGACGGGGTTTTTGTGGTTGGTGGAAAAGGACCTATGTTTGACCTATATAAGCACCTCCCTTTGCAAAATATAATTGCTCAGATATATGACAATAAAGGCGTTGTAGGTGCGGTATGCCATGGCCCTGCAGCGCTGGTAGATGTTCAACTCAGAGATGGTCGCTATCTGGTGTCAGGCAAACGAGTAAATGGTTTTACTAATCAAGAAGAGTGGGCATTTGGTAAAAAGTGGCGCGATCAATTTGCGTTTTTGCTCGAAGACAAACTCAAAGCGCGTGGTGCGATTTTCGAACAAGATGGATTAATGCTCAATCAAGTGACCATTGATGGCAATTTAGTCACTGGGCAAAATCCGTTTTCAACGGTGGATACTGCCCGCGCTATGGTCACTCAATTAGGACTCGAAACGCTTCCGATTAATGAATATCAAGATGATGCAAGTGTTAAGCTTTACGAATTGTTCTTGCGAGATTCAGCGTTGGCGCAGAAAACTTATGAGGAAAATAGTGAACGTTATGACTTAAATATGCTGGCTATGATGAGTGTGCTTCAAATCAGACATGCACAAACTGAGTATCAGGTTGAATCCAGTGCGCGATTTTTATCCTATATCCTGACTAAGACTTCACACCCTGTTATGGAGCTGACTTTAGCCAAAGCTTACGTGCGTTTAAATCAGCCAAAAAAAGCAATGAATCAATTGAAGCAAAGTGCTAAAAAGTATCCAAAAAACCAACAAATTAAATCTTTCATTGCGTCTCTTTAAAGAAAGTTTGAGCCAGTTTTGCTGGCTCAAAATTGCAAAAATAATAAAAATTTCCGACATCATGAAATTTACTAAAGTATCCGAAATTACGCTAAATTTATGACTGTCATGAATACCGAAATAAAGAGTGATTGAATGAAATGAAGCGCAGGATTTTTATTCGTTAATGTGTATTTTTTGTATAAATACTGTTTATTTGCGGTTGACTGTTAAGGTTTTTTGTCTCTTTTGTAGGCAATTGAGCCATATATTGCTATTAACAAAAGTCATGTGAAATTGCGCTTAAATTCGTTCCAAATTAAATCTATGAGCGATAAAATATACCTGCTTTTAAAGTCATATATAAAGGAAGTATATTGTTGATCATGAATTTAAGTGATAAAGAAAATACTGACTTTACCTTTGCGGTATTTGGTCATTATGCACTGAATAAAAGGAAACGTTCGTTAACATTTTGTGGAGAAAGGGTAAAAGTTGAGCCCTTGATTTACGATTTGTTAGTTTACTTTATTCAGCACAGAGATCGCGTTATTAGCCGCGATGAATTGTGTCGAGAAATCTGGCAGCAGGAGTATGTTGATAACAATGCGATTAATCGCGCGGTATCGGAACTTCGCCGGAGCATTTCTAAACACAAACCTGAGGGTGAAGTAATCAGAACTCACTATAAAAAGGGATACAGTTTCAACTTAGACGTACAGTTGGATCCTAGACCTAGTTTATTTCAGTGGCTATCTCGACTATTTAGTCAAACCGTATTAAACAAAGGAAAGTTAACATAAGAAAGACCTCGTTGTAGGGGGAAGAGAGAGCGGCAAGCTCATAAAAATAAGAAGAAAAATAAATATATTCATTCGTCGTGCTTCGTATCATGAGTGAGCAAACAAATTGCTCACTCTTTAGTCACCCATAATCCCCATCTTTACCAACTCAAGTCCATAGCTCCAGCGCTTTGCTCGGAGACTATGGTGTCTTTACGTGGCATTTCACGATCATTTCACGAATCGTCATGATAAGCTGTATGCATACGATATTCGATCACGGAGCGCACGTGTCTCAGCACATATTACCCACTGGCCAAACAGAGATGCAGTTTAAAGTGCTACTCATTGAAGATAACCAAGAGATAAGCTGCAATATTGCAGAATATTTTGAACCTTTTGGGGTAATTATGGACTTTGCATATGATGGTGAGCAAGGGGTTAATTTAGCCCTAAATCACTACTATGACTGCATCATTCTTGACATTATGCTCCCTAAAATGGATGGATTGAGTGTGTGTAAATTGCTTCGTGAACAGGCCAATCGCCACGTTCCAATCATTATGTTGACCGCACGTGATGCTTTGGATGATAAGTTGGTCGGGTTCTCTTATGGCGCAGATGACTATTTAACTAAGCCTTTTGCGCTAGAAGAGCTGCTGGTGAGATGTTTGGCACTGGCAAAGCGTCACTTATTGAACAGTGAAAGAACGTTAAAATTAGGCGAGATCAGTTTGAATCTACAGACCCAGCAAGTACAGCGTGCTGGCCACACAGTCATGCTACAACCAATTCCTTTTAAAATACTACAGTTGCTGATGGAGCATCACCCGAGACCGTTAAGTCGCAGTGAGATAAGTGACAAAATATGGGGAGATGAGCCTACCGATTCGGATGCATTGCGCTCCCATGTTTATCAACTGAGAAAGTCCATCGATAAGCCTTTTGAGAAAAATGTAATTAAAACAATTCACAGTGTAGGCCTAGCCCTAGATATCGAGTAACCCATGAAAGCACGTCAGTTACGCACCCGAATTATCACTTACTTTGTTGGTGTATCTTTGTTTATCAGTACACTTTTTGGCTTTGTGTGTTTTTTATTTGCTTACACCATAGAAGACCATTTGTTTAACTTTTTGCTCAATGACGAAGCCAGCTACATTGCCAAAGAGCTAGAGCGCGGACGGCCTCCCACGCCTCGGTTACAGTTCATCAAATACCTAGACAATGAAGCGCAGTTACCAGCGTTTATCCAGCACACCTTGCATGACGAACCTCGCGCGAAAGAGTTTGCAGCGGTGGATGGCAAGCACTACCACCTGATCAAAATGGAGACTGGGCTGTTACTGGCCGAAGTCAGTGAACACCTCGTCGTGAGAAAAATCAAAGTGGGAATGCTTAATTTCTTATTGGTTGTGCTTGGCGTTGTGCTCGTGGTTGCGGTCATATTGGCTTATTTATCACTGGCAATGGCGAAGCGACTGCTTAAGCCGCTCGATAGGCTAGTGGATATTGTGGCCCAAGCGCCAGTTGAGAAACTGCCACAAAACTTTTCACGGCAATTTGTGAATGATGAGATCGGTGGGTTTGCATTCACGTTGGAGCAAGCACTAGATCGCATACGCCAGTTTATTGCCCGAGAGCAGGCATTTACGCGAGATGCTTCACATGAACTTCGTACACCTATCGCGGTGACTCAGGGCGCGTTGACCCTGCTACAGCAGTCAGAGTTAAATCATAAACAGCAACAACTCATTGACCGCGCTGTGGCGGCGCAAGCACAAATGGCGCAGAGTGTGGAGACGTTACTTGCCCTCGCTCGGGAAGAAACACTCACTCAAAGGGAAGTCAAGTTGCTGCCAATTGTTGAAAACTGTGTTTTACAACAGGCAGGAAAAATCGCTGGCAAAGACATTGAAGTTGAAATTCAGGTGCCTGCAGATGTGACATGTGCGATTGGTGAAAGCGCATTAAACCTCATTCTGAGCAACCTTATTGGCAATGCATTTTGCCACATTTCAGCAGGGTGCGTTTGGGTAAAATACCATGAGGGCATGCTCAGTGTTGAAGATACCGGCCCTGGTATCCCTGATGACATAAAATCTGAGCTATTTACTTCTGGTGTTAAAGGCAAACAGAGTCGCGGATTAGGAATGGGCCTATCGATTGTGCAACGGCTATGCCATCGATTAGATATTGGCTTAGAGTATACCAGTAGTGATGAGGGTACTCGATTTATGCTGCATTGTCCTACGCACACGCGCTCAGTGTAGACGATACAATCATAGGTTTGTATGTCTTTGAGTTGGGCGTTTGTTGGCACAACTCAGAGACGATTTGGTGTGACGAGGCTAATTTAACCACTGACTAAATTGCTGTGCCATAAAATCACGAATAATGGGTTGTGCTTTTTCGTTAGGGTGTAAATTATCGTTTTGCATGAGCGTTTTATCAACAGCAACAGGTACCATAAAATAGTCCATTAGGTGAGCTCCTGTGGTCTGTGCAACTTTTTGGTAGTTATCTGTGAACATTTTGGTGTACCTTGGGCCTAAGTTGGGCGGGATTTGAATTGCCATTAGCGCAACCTTGGCACCATTGCGCTGACTCTTTTCGACCAATTGCGTGAGGTGCTTACGAATAAGTTTTATAGGAAAACCTCGGATCCCATCATTACCTCCTAACTCGATTAAAACGTGACTGGGGTTATGTGCTTTGAGCTGCGCGTCAATTTTGAGCAGTGCATTGTCAGTGGTTTGTCCTGATACACTCATATTGATAAGTAAGATCGATTTTTTTTCTTCAACGTACTTATTTTGTAACAAATTAACCCAGTCTTGGTCTTGTTTAAGTCCGTAGCCCGCACTTAAGCTATCACCTATGATCATAATTTTAGTCTCGCTTGCGTACGCAGCAATAGGTTGGTAGAGACAGGCGAGTAACACCACAAGTTTTAGGAAAATTCGAATCATGTCAGTACTTTCTCAGTTAAATATTATTCAGGTCAAAGGACTTAATAAGACAGTAAGTACCTTTGAAGGTGACTTAGATATCCTTAGCGATATAAATTTCACTGTCAAGTCAGGAGAGTCTGTAGCAGTTGTGGGTACGTCTGGTTCAGGGAAGTCAACCTTGTTGAGTTTATTGGCTGGGTTGGATATTGGATCGACTGGAGAAGTATTCCTCGATGGTGAAGCGCTCCACAAATTAGACGAAGAGGAGCGAGCAAGGTTACGTGCGCAAAAAGTCGGCTTTGTATTC
Source organism: Pseudoalteromonas sp. SMS1 (assembly GCF_021530565.1). Taxonomy (GTDB): domain Bacteria; phylum Pseudomonadota; class Gammaproteobacteria; order Enterobacterales; family Alteromonadaceae; genus Pseudoalteromonas. The sequence goes on along the minus strand of NZ_JAKGBI010000006.1, from coordinate 143,460 downwards.
CAATCATTTATGTTGGTACAAAGCCTCACAGCGCTAGAAAATGTAATGTTACCGGCAGAGTTAGCAGGCGATCAATCAGCAAAAGAACAAGCCTTGACGCTGTTGGAAAAAGTAGGGCTTTCTCATCGTATCGGCCACTACCCATCGCAATTATCGGGCGGCGAGCAGCAGCGTGTAGCGATTGCTCGAGCTTTTATTGGATCACCAAAAATTCTATTTGCAGATGAACCTTCAGCAAATTTAGACAGTAAGAATGGCCATCTGATAGAAAAGTTATTATTTGATTTAAATAAACAAAATGGCACCACGCTGATTTTAGTGACACACGATGAAGCGCTTGCACAGCAATGCGATCGCATTATTCATATAGAGGGTGGCCAATTAGAAAAAATACGAGACGGCGAGGGAGCAAAAGCGTATGTGGGTTAAGTTAGCGCTAAGACTCTTTTGGCGAGAGTTGCGCCGTGGAGAGTTAACCATCATCTTTGCGGCCATTGCCCTTGCCGTACTGACGGTGTTCAGTTTGTCATCTGTCACCGAGCGGATCAGGCTCAATATTGAGCAAAAATCGGCTGACTTTATCGCCGCGGATAGGCGTTTGGCCAGTAATCATCCGTTAGAGCATGCATTTTTAGATGAGGCACATGCGCAAGGTCTAAGAACGGCTCAACAAATGTTTTTTGACTCCATGCTGTTTGCCAATGATGAGCTGGTGTTGGGGTCAATCAAAGCGGTTTCTCCTGGCTACCCGTTACGCGGCAAAGTGACTTTAAAAGATGACTTTTTAGCATCTGATTACGAGGTTGTTGGTGTGCCCAAAAAGGGCGAGGTATGGTTAAGTGAAGGGTTATTCTACAGTCTTGGGCTGGCTGTAGGAGAGGAAGTGGAAATTGGTGTTGGTGTATTTCGTGCCAGCAAAATTCTAGTGAGTGAACCTGATGCGCCGTTTTTCTCACTGGCTGGTAATAAGCGAGTGCTATTGAACTATGCGGACATCGAAACGACGCAAGCAGTTCAACCAGGCAGCCGCGTTTTCTATCGCATGCTATTTGCGGGTGACGAGCAAGTTTTGGGCGACTACTACGATTGGTTAAAGCCGCAATTGAGAGAAAATCAAAACTGGCAAGGTATCAAGGATAGACAGTCCCCATTGGGTGAGAACTTAGCGCGCTCAGAGAGCTTTTTATTGTTAGCGGGGTTGTTCGGTATTATGCTCGCTGCGGTAGCCATGGCGGTTTCTGCAAAACGATATTGTGAGCGGCAATATGACCCTGTTGCGATGATGAAAACATTGGGAGGCAGCCGTCAAACGATTCGTAATATCTTCTTGTTACACTTGTCTTTAGTGACATTCTTCTCACTGTTGATAGGTTTGGTGATCGGCTTTGTGTTGCAATCTATTGCAACGGATTATCTCGCCAGCTTTATGAATGCACAATTGCCTCAAGCGGGCATCAAGCCGTGGGCGCTGTCTATTGCCATTGGGGTTGTGTGTGCCTTGATGTTTTCGCTCAAACCACTGTTAGATTTATTTGATATTCCGCCGCTGCGAGTTTTACGTCGTAATTTAGGTGACAAGCTGGCAATCAGCCGTGTCCATATGGGTCTATCTGTGTTGACTATTTTTGCTCTGATGTGGCTATTCAGTGGGGATTTAAAAACAACACTGATGCTGTTTGGTGGCACGGCAACGCTGATGTTGGTGCTGTTTGGCCTTTCTAAGTTATTCTTTAGCGCAGGTAGAAAGCTAGGTTTAAGCCCTGGAAGTAGCTGGTCGTTGGCCATAGCAACGTTGCAAAAACGCGCCAATGCAAATGCGGTACAGTTAATCAGCTTTGCATTGGCAATTAAGTTAATGCTGTTCTTATTTGTGCTTAAAAATGACCTTATCTCTGACTGGCAAATGCAAGTGCCAGAAGATGCACCCAATGCGTTCTTGATTAATATAAACGAATCAGAGGTGAACGATATCAAGGCGTATTTTGCTGACAACAATATTGTTCATGAAGACCTTTTCCCAATTTTTAGTGGCAGAGCGAATGGCCTCAATGGAGAAACGTTTGCGCGGCGAACGTCAAAACAAGAAGGCGAAGAGCAAGATGAAGAAGCGGCACGCGGAGTGGGTCGAGAATTGAATTTAACATGGATGAGCGAATTGCCATCGAGTAATGAAGTTGTCGACGGTGCGTGGTTTAGCCCAGACAGCTCAGAGCTCGAGGTTTCGGTGTCTAAAGGGTTAGCTGAACGTGTTGAGATTAATGTCGGCGATACGTTAACGTTTTTAGTCAATGAGCAAACCTTTGATGCGAAAGTGACCAGTATTCGAAGTGTTGACTGGGGCTCCCTAAAACCAAACTTTGTAATGATTTTCAATCCTCTGGTCGCAGGTAAATTTCCAGTAACCTACTTTACCGCCGCACAATTCTCTGACGAGGACACGCGGGTGATCAGTACATTGCTGAAAACACACCCCACAATGAGCATGATCGACATTAAAAGTCAGCTCGAACAGGCCCAGTCAATGATTGCACAGGTATCACTGGCGATTAGCTTTGTATTGGCGATTGTTCTCACTAGTGGTGCTTTGGTACTGATCTCTCAAGTTCAAGCGAGTCTTGCAGAGCGTATGCAGGAAATTGTAATTTTGCGTACACTTGGTGCCAGAGGTCGACTGATAAAGTTAGCAACACTTTATGAATTTTTGCTGTTGGGGGCCTTGGCAGGCTTTGTGGCTGCGTTGGTCAGTGATGTGACTTTGCTAATAATTCAACGTGAGTTGTTTGATGTAGAGGGTAAACTTCACCCTTATATTTGGGCACTGGGGCCAGCAAGTGGCGCAGCTTTTGTCGCCGCAATTGGGTATTTTATGGTATCAAATACGATGCGCCAAAATACCCAAGGGTTATTACGTAAACTCGCTTAATCCTGATGTCAAAGAGCGTGATTGTATCGCGCTCTTTGACTCACAATATGTTGAGTTGTTTCAGCGTCGCATGGGCTTTATTGACACGTACTTTCACCATGTCATTGAACGTCGGCGCATACATATTGAATGCAAAATAATGCGTGCCTTGCGCATTTTCAATTTTACCTACATACCAGCCTAAATAGGTTTTCTTGGCAATGGGGCCTGTACCCGTTTTAGCGTAAAGTTTGTGCTCGGTTGTGTGTTCTTTCAAGAATATTGATTCAAAAGTTTGATAGGTTTGCGTGCTTAAACCCAGCGTTCTATTGTTTAAACGACGCAAGAAATCAACTTGCTCAATGGCTGAAATCTGTAGACTGGAATTCAACCAAAAGGCATCCAGTGGGCCCTGAATGTCTGTGTTGCCATAGTCAAAAGTATCTAAGTGATACTGAATGCTGGGCTTAGAGAGTGTACCTGTCCACATCTGATAAAGCGGAAGTGCTGAGGTGTGAAAGGCATCTTTGAGACTGATGTCACTTTTAAGCCACGTCTTTGGCCACCATTTCTCAGGGGCGTATTGCTTTGTGTTAACTTGATAAGAAGACTGAGTATCGACCTTTTGCTGCTCTAATAAGATGAGCGTGTTGGGGATTTTGTAGGTCGAAAATGGGCTAAATGCCCGTTGTGCGCGGGTTTTGTTGATAATTTGCCATGTATCTGACTGTTCACTGTACACCACCATTGTACAGTGTTCTCCTTTTTGGCAGCTTGCTGCTGCAATCACTGAGGGGCCCGAAGCGAGTAAAAAACCACCGAGTAGCCATGCATATGAGGGGCGCATACTTCACCTGTTTGAATATTATTGTCGCAGGCATACTACGTTTCATAGTCTGACTCACTGCTGAATTGGTGCTGAGCGTACCCTAACCACATTAAATCAGCGCTTTATGTTGCACTCTAGCGCGAAATTGACTGGGGGTACAAGATTTGATGGCTAAAAAGCGGCGGTTAAAGTTAGATAAATTATTGAACCCACATTGGTCGCTGATCACGGTAATAGGTGCTTGCGAGTTAATGAGCAGTTTACAGGCTTTCGCAATACGCAGTTGGTTAATAAATTCAGTGACGGTTTTTTCAGTTCGCTTTTTAAAGAAACGATGGAAGTGATTGGTACTCATGTGTGCCTGTTCGGCTAAAATATCGGCGCTTAAATGTTCCGTATAATTTTCATATATATAATTGATAACGCGGTCAAACTTATCTTTGGCCGGGTCCTGTTGATTGGCAAAGCTAAACTCCATACTGGATAGCGTTCGATACGTATTGCTGGTCATGAGGTTTAATAAATCAAACAACAGTACATAGCGTTCGAGTGGGGTTGCGTCATTCATTTGCATGAAAATGGTCTCGGCCGTTTTTGCGGTTTGTACGTCGAACTTCAATCCACACTTTGCTTCATAAAGTAGCCCGCGCAGGCCATCTAGTTCTTTATTTAGTCTTAACTGTTGCTCCAACCAAATCGCGGGAATTTGCGCCACATGCACTCGTTGCATACTGCCATCTGTGTTTGGTCTAGATTGCCATGTGTGAGGCAGTTCAGGACCCAGCAATACCAAATCATAATCACCAAATGGTGCAATATAATCACCGATGTGGCATACGCCTTGGCTATTTAGTGTTAAGCAGATTTCATATTCTGGGTGGTAATGCCAATTAAATGGGATTTCATTTAGCTGATACAAACAGTATCGCCATGAACAATTTGTCGATGGTATCACCTTTTCACACATGGCTTTCATAACATTGTCCTTAATTATTTTTGTATTGGCTGCCATTCTATGGCGCTATTTACTGCATTTATCGACGTTATTTCGTTATGTTACGCATTGCAGTTGTTTCCATTTTGCTTTGAAAATTTACAACTAATTAAAGTTTTCATCATATTGAAATGCCAAAGTAATACGATTCACATCAATCATGATACTAAACCACCTTATTGTTATAAGACTTTTCAAAGCAAAATGACAGCGTTGTTTATTGATAGATTTGTACCGACATGAGATAGAAATTGCAAACACCGCGTCGCTGAGCCTGCTCAAATAGAGCATGGACGAAATTAGAGCACCGAATATGATTTCAGTGATGCAACGCTTATGGGCGACAGAACAATCTGGGCACTGAGCCTGAAGTGATAAAGCCTTTCTCTAATTTTCTTTTCTATAACAGATATAAAAATAATCAGAGAGAACCATGATGAAACATAGACTGTCTCCATTTAAATTGTCCCCGCTGGCATATGCGATCATTGCCAGTGCGTTTTCGACAGGTGCAGCTGCAGAGGCAATTGGGGTACAAAAAGAGCAAGTAGAAGTAATTGAAGTGAGAGGGATAAGGGCTTCTACAGAGAAGAGCCTAAACACCAAGCGCTTTGCCGATGGGGTCGTTGACTCTATTACAGCTGAAGATATTGGTAAATTGCCAGACATTACAATTGCGGATTCATTGCAACGGGTACCGGGTATTCAGATTCGCCGAAGCGCAGGTGAAGGATCAACCATCAACGTGCGGGGGATGCCTCAAGTTACGACATTACTCAATGGTGAGCAATTTTTAAGTGCAGGCTCTATCACCAAAGTTCAGCCTGATTTTACCGATATTCCGTCAAGTTTGGTGGGGTCAATGAATGTCATGAAATCAACGACCGCAGACACGCTAGCAGGGGGGATATCTGGCACAGTTGACCTTGTTACTCGTAAGCCATTTGATTTAGAAGAAGGGTTTAGTGGTGCGGCTTTAGCCGAGGTATCCAGTGGTTCTTACTCTGAAGAAACAGACCCTAAATTGATGGTGTCAGCGGGTTACAACGGCGACCGTTTCGCTATTTTAGCAACGGTTTCACGTGATGAAGTTAACCTCGCAAACTATCGATACGGGGCATTGAATGATGGTTGGGCCTACGCCCCCTACGAAAATGATGAAGGGGCTGACTGTTGGTTTTGTCCAAAGCAAGATATGAATGGAGATGGTGACTTCGATGATGCGGAGTTTACTTATGTGAATTATGGCATCATGAACCGATTTACTGAGCGTGAACGCACAGGTGCAACAGTGAGTCTACAGGCACAGCTGAGTGACAACTGGGTATTAAGCAGCGATGTTTTTTATACTGATATGGATGACGCTGACAGACAAATGGGGATCACTGCTGACAATGCATGGGGCGGTCATTGGCACTGGCAGGATCAACATGATCCTATAGATAGAGGTCAGTTGTCTAATGGTCACACACTGTATACTGCACAAGATATTACATTACACTCTCCACGTGTCGTTTCGCATTCTGAAAGTCACACTAATCGCCGTGAATCGACCAACATCAACCTTGAATTGGAATATAAAGGGGATGGAGATTTTTCGGGTAAAGTGCGCTATATCACGGCAGATGCAGAGCGCAGCCACACCGAAAACGTTGCGCAAGGTTATATGACGAATGGTCTGGCACACGGCTTAAAAAGAAACGATGGGTCAGGTCCTGTGGCCGTTAACCCCGGGGGATATGGCCCTGACCCGATTCCGATGCGCTTAAACTTTAAAGGTAAACATCCGACTTTAACGGTACCCGGACAGGTGCAAGGAGAAGTTTTTGGCTCTAACATTGATCGTTATGCGATTGTGTCGACCTATTCAGAAAACAATTATGATGAAGATGCCAGCCTAGATATTTTGCGCTTTGACGGTGAGTATCAATTCGATCTTGGTCACCTTGAAAAGATGAATTTTGGTGTTCGTGCGAGTCAACGGGATGTGACGCGAGATCAATACGTCTTGCTTGCGCCATTTACTAACCCCGTTGGAGAAGGCAGTGTGAACGTGATGTGGAAAGATCAGGGACTTGCCGCCTTCGATACAGATGGTAGCGGCGGGACACCGAGTGCTTCAGCCGGTGATATCACGATGGGGGCCGATACACCATATAACTTTAGTGGTTTGCCAGAAGGGTGGGTTAAAACCAATAATGACTTTGGACCAGTGAATATCGGCGAGTATTATTTTATTGATCCGCGCCAATTAGACGACCCATTTGCTTTCCAAAATAGCTTATATCCGAATAATATTCGAGGCGGCGTGCCTGGCAGTTCCTATACCGTTGAGGAGAAAACGCAATCTGTTTATTGGCGTGCCGATTTTTCCAATGATTTTTATAATGCGAATATTGGCTTCCAATATATAAAGACGGAGTTGGATATCTTGCAAAATAAAGTGGGGGCATCGATTTGTAGCAACTGCCCCGCAGAAGTTGCGCAAGACGACGGTGATATTGTGTCAAACCGTTCCTTCAATGACTTTTTACCCTCAATTAATGCGGCGTTTAATCTACAAGATGACTTAATCTTGCGCACATCTTGGGGTAAGACGATGACACGTCTTGATTTAAAAGCGCTGGCAGGTGGCTTAACAATTAGCCGAGCGCGGGCTGGTGAAGAGTTGGCCCAGTCAGAAGGGATCAGCCCAGATTTATTAATCGCGACGAATGCCACGATGCAGGGTAACCCCGATCTTGAACCATGGCGTGCGGAAAACACCGATGTGACATTAGAGTGGTACTTCTCCTCGAGTGCATTAGTGAGTGCCGCAGTATTCAATATTGAACTTGAGTCGTTTATTGAGTCATCCCAGTGGCGCATTCCAGTTGAAGATGCGGATGGGGTTGTTCGTCGAGAGGTGACGGTAAGGGGACAAGTGAATGGTAATGGCGGTACCATGAAAGGTGCGGAGCTGAGTTACCAACAAGCTTTTGACTTTTTACCAGGGGTATGGAGCGGTTTTGGTGCTGCACTTAATTATACCTATTCAAAGAGTGAAAGTGGCAAAACAGGATTTGGTGGAGAAGCTCTGCCTCTAGAGGATAACTCCAAAGAGTCTGGCAATGCTGTACTCTGGTATGAGCGTGATGGGATCCAATTTAGATTGGCGGCAAATTATCGCTCAAAACGACTTCACATTATTTCCACGCCTGGGGGAATGGGCGATATTGGTGTTTGGACAGAGCCGACGACTTATATTGATTTATCGGCGAGCTACGATGTGACTGATAATTTTACCGTGTACATGTCGGGCAGTAACCTTACCGAAGAATACGAAACGCAGTACGCGCAATGGCAGGACAATCGCATGGCGCAAAATATCTACGAACGCCGTTTAACTTTTGGTATTCGCGGACGTTGGTAAGCGAAGTGTATTTCAAATCAAAGTAAGGCCCTTAGCGGCCTTACTTTTTTGTCACAGGCAGTTGTGTGAAAATAAATACTATAAAATTACACATTATGTTTTTATTTGGAATAATTTGGCGATAGAATGTTCCGCTTCGGCGTGCTTATATGAACTAAATTCACGTCTATTAATATGCGTGAAATGCACTTCTCATAGATGCTCAATCAGACGCTATGCTTATGAAAAGTCACTTTTTCAAGCTGTAGCTATTTGATCTTTATCCAATCGTCTTGGTTAATCGCGCTTTTACAAAAGTACATATTTTGATACCGACTTTTTAACCTATCACATGCGCAATAGTGGGCTTGAATTGTATTGATAAAGGGTTGAAAAGTGCCGCATAACCCCTTCAATTAGCGGCAAACTAGCCTTATTTGACGAGTTAAGGTGATGGTGGATTCCCCTTGGATCATTTGTCTGCCAACAAACAGATCCTATTTTTGCCATCACCTTTTTATTTAAATAAGGTGCTATAAATGAACAAGAATTTGACAGCCGTGGGCATTGTACTCACGACCTTCTTTGTGATTTCCTTTTTTACCAACATTCTCGGGCCCATTTTTCCTGAATTAATCCGTAGTTTTGACATTGGCTTGGCGTTAGCGGGGTTTTTTCCATTTGCATTTTTTGCAGCCTATGGCGTGATGTCTATACCGGCAGGGTTACTTGTGCAACGAACAAATGAAAAGTTTGTCATGATGCTGGCATTTGTACTATCGACGTGTGGTGCGCTTTTATTTGTTTTATTCCCTTTTTTTGAATTGGCGATGGTGGCACTCTTTTTAATTGGCAGCGCAATGGCGTTGTTGCAGGTTGCCATTAATCCCCTGTTGCGACGATGTGGAGGGAGTCAACACTTTGCATTGTTATCTGTGGTTGCGCAATTGATGTTTGGCGCGGGGGCGACTTTGTCACCTGTCGTGTATATTCATTTGTCTGGCGTAGCCGAAGTACCCGACTCGTTACTCAGGGTAATGGTGCCCGTGAATATGAGTTGGCTCAGTATGTACTGGCTATTCGCGTTAATGAGTCTTGTGATGTTGGTGTGGATTGCCATATCCCAACTGGGACAAACGCAATCGACGGATGAGCAACAACGTTTTTCTCTGCAAGATTGTCTCGCATTATTTAAAAATACGACCGTGATAAAATATTTTCTCGCCATTGCTGCCTATGTCGCACTAGAGCAAGGTATTGCGAACTCTATCGGCATTTTTTTGCAGCAGGTACACGCGCTTGACGCCAAGCAAGTCGGTGCAGGCGTAGTCAGTGATTTTTGGATGATGTTGACACTTGGATGCTTTGTTGGCCTGGCGTTGATGAAATTATGCGATGTCAGGAAATTATTATGTTGGTTTTGTATGGGGAGTGCACTGAGTCTCTTCACCGCGGTATTAGGCCCTAAACACTTCGCAGTTTTGGTGTTTCCAGTGACGGGATTTTTCCTCTCCATTATGTGGTCTGGGTTATTTTCCTTGGCTCTGAATTCATTTGAGAAAAACCATGGTGCGATCGCAGGAATTCTGTGTACTGGAATTATCGGCGGGGCATTGGCATCCCCAATCATTGGACTTCTAGTGCAGATTGTAGGGTCTTTGCAGATGTCACTGTTATCCTTATTGCTCCCGCTTGGATATATCTTTTACGTCGCACACAAGGCGCAACCTATCGTAAACAACCACACAATTCGTTTATTTGCTAAAAAAACGTCGCAGCAGGAAGCATAATTGATGGCAGGAAAAATAGTTTGTATTGATTTAGGCGGCACAAAGGCACTGTGTGGCGTCGCTTGTCAGGGAGTTGTGTCGAATGTGGCGCGTTATCCCGTGCCAGCCGATGCCTCCAAACAAGAGGTAACACATTTCCTCATTGAGTTAATAAGTCATACGCTTAGCGATGAATGTGATGGCATTGCCATTGGCATTCCTGGTGTTGTAGACAGTGACTTGGGTTATGTTTTTGAGGTTACTAATATTCCTTCATGGAGAAATATCTACCTATCTCATATTCTACAAAAGCGCTTTAACGTACCGGTGTTGGTCCACAATGACGTCAATTGTTTTGCATATGGGGAGTATAAATATGGCGCTCATTTTGATAGAGGTCGTCCATGTCATACAATATTGGGTGTGTGCTTGGGAACCGGGTTGGGCGCTGGAGTTGTTATTGATGGAAAAATTTATACAGGACGACAAGGGCTAGCTGGAGAGTTTGGCAGTGCGCCATACTTACAGCGGACGATTGAAGACTATTGCAGCGGTCAATTTTTCCGTAATTTAGGCACCGATGGCGAGAGGGAGTATGCACTGGCTGTGGCTGGTGACAAACGCGCGTTAGACTTGTTTGCGCAATTGGGTAACCACTTAGGTGTTGCGATTGCCCACATGCAATTGGCCTATGATCCCGATGTGATTGTACTAGGTGGTTCGGTGTCTAATTCTTATCATTTATTTGAAAGTGCAATGCGGACGCGTTTTGCCCAATATGAACAGGGTGAACACGTGGCGATCAATATAAGTAGCTTATCGCACTCGCCCCTTATCGGTGCATGTGAGTTATTCTATCAGCGTTATGGTGCTGAAGTCGTGCGATCTGAGCTGGTTTAAAAACACAAAACAGGGTATGGCTGTTACGGCCATACCCAAAGTCGGCAGGAAATAAATCCTTTAGTCTACTGTGGTTATCACAGTATCAATTAAGTGGACAACCCCATTGGCGGTGTAAATGTCTTTTTGCGTAACGTTGCTACCTTCAATTTGCAGTCCAGATGTGGGCAGTGATACTTGCCACCATACATTGTTAACGCCTTGTCCGTTATTTTGACCCGCTTCGGTGTCTCCACTGAATAGATAAAGTGGGCGGCCTAAATAAGCGGCTTGCATGGTACCGTCTTGTCTTTCTATGAGTGATAGACCTGGGATGTTGGCTATTTGAGCCGTTGTTGCAATAAGTGGCGGCCATGAGGTAGCGCATGCATCATTACACTGACTTTGGGCAAACGTGAGATCATTGTCGAACACATATAAGGTGAAACCGGCTTTGCTTTGTGCTTTACCTGCCGTTAATCTTTGCTTGTCTGCATCATAAGCGACTGAATCCGTTTCTGTATTAGCGGACCCAGCAAAATCAACCACAACAATGTCCAACATATTATTCGCAAGCGTATCTACCTGTTTGCCGTTCAGCTTCAGCGCCGCCATGGCAGATGCTTCGATCCCAAGGACGTGTTGTGTGAGCACATTTGTGAGCGCCGGCACATCTGCCAGTAACGCATTTAATGTGGCAGTTGGAATTTTTTCAAATGCGCGATTTGTGGGAGCGAATACAGTAAATGTTTTGCTTGTGTCAGACAGTGTCCCGACAAGGTTAGCAGTCGTTAACGCGGTCACCAATGTTGAAAGCGAGTCGGTTTCAGTGGCCACGTCGACAATCGTTTTGGTCGTTTGTGTTTTGTCTGTGGGCGGCATAATGACTTTGTCGAGCACGTGGATCACGCCGTTGTCTGCGCTGACATTCGCAGTTCTTATCACAGCGTCGTCAATAAATAGCTTGCTATCAACGATACTGAGTGCTGCGTTATCAGAGTTAGCCATACCAACCATGTTGTTTTCTGAAGAGGCAACGGATGCTGCTGCGTCAGACATGATACTTTGCCCTGACACCACATGGTATAACAGGATATCAGTCAGCATTTGCGTATCTGCAGCAAGTGCATCCAGTGTTTCTTGGCCTAGCGCGGCAAATGCAGCGTCAGTGGGGGCAAACACAGTAAACTTTGAGGTTGGTTCTGACAGTGTTTGGTCTAACCCCGTTGCGCCAAGTAGGCTGATTAGAGTATTGAATGAGCCAGCATTTTGCGCAACTTGCGGTATCAATCCCAAAGATTCTGGCACAGTAACATCACCGACCACGACGGCATCTAGTACATGGATAATACCATTTGACGCAGCGATATCCGTTTGAGTAACTGTCACGCCTGCAAACTTCAACATGTCGTTAGTGGCGTCAATGGTCACTGGCAGTTGGTTGTTCAGCAATGTTGTAGCGCTTTTACCATTCAAGGACATGGCTGTGATTGAGTCGACACCACCTGACACAATATGCTGTTTAAGGATATTCCCGAGCACGTCTGGATTGGCCAGCAATGTGTTTATCGTGTCGGTACCAAGCGCAGCGAACGCAGCGTCTGTTGGGGCGAAGACCGTCAGTGTCTGTGACCCAGTTAGTACGCTACTAAGGCCTGCCGTTTCGACTGCTTTGAGTAACGTGTTGAACGTGCCTGCACTGGTGGCCACTTCAGCAATATTTTGCGTCGAGGTTGCCGGTGCTGGTGGCATTAAAACCGCGTCAATTACGTGAATAATACCGTTGTCTGTTTTTATATCTGTTTGTGTAACGGTTGCGGTATTGATTAACAAATTATCTCCAGAAAGCGATAAGGCGAGCTTTGCGCCATTCACCGTTGCAGTCGTTTGCCCTGCCAATGACAGTGCGGTTTCTGCGTTCACCTCAGACGCCAGTACATGATAAGTCAATATACTAGACAGTGTGTTGGTATCGGCAAGTAGATCGTTGATTGTATCTGTGCCTAAAGCTTCAAATGCGGCATCGGTGGGTGCGAACACGGTAAACTTGTTTTGCGTGTTATCCAATGTTGCGTCTAGGCCTGTTGCTTCTAAAGCGGCTACCAATGTGGTGAAAGAGCCTGCCGATTTAGCGGCGTCGTACACCGAGTTTTCAGGTTGTTCTGGCGTCGGTGTGATGACAGGGTCGTCATCATCAGAGCAGGCCGCAAGTGTGCCCAGCGCTGCCACGAGTGCGATTTTTGCAATAATATTCACGATCATCTCCGTTGGAGTGGTTAATTTTCCGGCAATACGGGGAGGTTAGAAATTCAGATCATGATTTTTTAAGATGATATTGATTTTTTATTTTATTTTTTTACATTTCTATCTCATTACATAATGGAAGTTAAATGCATAAGTTGTTGATTTTTAATGGTGTTTTTTTATATTCATCTTTACTGGAAAAGCACGCATATATTTTCTGGTATCAGATTGCGATTTCGCGCATATATGTGCATTGTGCTGATTTTGAGACTCAGCAATCTGCTTACACGAAAGAAATAGCCTTCACATGAAGAGCGCGGTTCTCACTTTTCACTGAATATTTGACCGAGCGCTGTGTACCTAGCGGTAGCGTATTCGTCTCACTCCACAGTCACATAATTTATGTATAAAAAGGGTATCTTGCATTCGTTGCGCGATATTCAAAAATCTAAACGTCTGTCCTTCTGTCGGTATTCACCTACTGTCATGTGCAATCCTCAACTTAATTTGCGGGTACAGTGGCCTATACGCTCACACTGCCTGCGAATATAAAAAGTGTCGCGCACAATGGTGATTTTAATTTGGACATAACTTATCCCTTATTAGTGATGATGAGTGTCCGTGCTACGTATCTAGATTAAAAATCCATCACCGACGAATCAAAGGTTTAATACGATGTGCGTTGCTTTATTCACCTTATAGGTTTTAGTTTTCCCAAATGGGGATTTGACTTTAACGGTATCCGTTTTCTTATGATTAGAATGAATATTCAGTTTACCATCCTTAACATTGATATCTAATAGAATGTTTGATTCAATGATTGTCCAGCCATTTATATCAACTTCTTTAAAACTTGATTTTTTAATAGACGCTTTATTAGTAACTATTTTTGATGATTGGAATGTACAGAACTTTGCTTTTAATGGAAAACAGTCAGTCGTTAATAAAGTGCAATTTTCTAATGCGCAGAATTTAAATGATGACTCCCTTTTAATTGCCTGTGTCGACTCACTGTTTAAGGTAATTTCAACATCAAATATCAAAGAAGTGTGAGCTGTTAAGTTTTCTACTTTACTTTTGTTTTTTGAGGTTTTTAAAGGAAGAGGTTTGTTTTCTTCTGAATTTGATTTGTTTGATATTCTTTTGATATAAAAGGCATCTTCCTTCGTTACTTTTGCCTCATTATTCATCTTTAAAAGTATCTTTTGATTTATTTCTTTGTAAATTGTTGAACTTTCTTTTGGGCACAAACTATCTTCTGCATTATCTAGATTAGATGCTAAAAAAGACTCTCTTAGAAAAAAACCTGACTTTATACTTTTACTGGCTTTGAACTTTCCGTATTGATATAGGCCTGCATCTTCTTCTGTAAACAGCAATCCATTAGAGAATGATGGTATTTCACATGAACTAAAAAAGTCGAGACTATTTAGTGGTATATAAGTTTTCTCATTTTTATTCTTGAGTCTATTATTAATGTAACCAAAGGCAAATAAAAATTCACGTAAAGTGAGGTGGGAAAATCGAAAATCGCCAGAGTATTTTTTATTAAGCAACGAGTTTCCACTGATATCAATGTTATTTATTCCTTCGATTATTACATCTTTGCATGACTTTAATATCTCTATGTTTGAGCTTGTTTCGCAAAACCTACCAATTTCTAGTAAAGATATAGTTTCTTTATTGTCTCGAGTGAGTTTTTCTGCAATCCAAATGCAAACTTGAAATATATCCGAATTTGATATTTTTATTCCTTTATTTCTTAATCTTCTTACTTCACGATCAAGCCATGCATCAACGAGCTTTTTATAAATATAATACTCACCTTGATCGTTCTGAATAGTTTCAACTACATCCTCTATATAAGACAGCAAAAGCGGACGAAGTTGTAGGGAGCCCATTTTACTAATGGACTTGTATGTGTTGGCTGATCTTTTACAAGGTACCCAGGAAACTTTTCTTTGTACAAAGTTACCAAACCTAAGTCGTAAATACTTTTTAACTTCATCCTCTCTAAATAATGATAAATACAGTATTGGACATTTATATCCTGCGATGTCCACCATTTTATTTCTTTCATATTCTATTTCTCGGTCGAGTGGGAAAAACTGTGTTCTGCAAGTTATAATGACTCGGTGAAAATGGGCTGTGTGCTTTAGAAGCTCTTCAATACGGGCTTCAGTGGATTTACCAACAGCGGTGGGGTCTTCATCTAAAGAGTCTAATAACAAAATAGTATTTGATGGATCATCTACTTGAGAAATTTTTTCGAGAGAATCACAACCGAGTTTAAGAAAAATACACTCTCCTTTTTTAGGCAGAAAAGATGCTATATGCATTAACTTTATTATCGTTAACAGTGATGTTTTCCCCATGCCAGCGTCCGCCAAGATAAAGAGCTGGTTCCTGCCTTCACCTTTTGGAAATCCGTGGGAAAAAACCTCATTTATTTTCTCAAAAACAGGTTGATGGGGGTGAAACCTTGGTTCCTCTTCATCTTGTTGGGCTGGGTTTCTATCTTGGCAGCGCGGCTCAACGTAATATTTGACGAGTTCTCTAATGCCTGGGACGATTTTTTTGAGCTCTTTTATCTCTTTGGCGCGCTCGCTTCGCTTGTTCAAAAATATTATTAATAGCTTTCTTGCTAAGTTAATAAGCACTTTATTTGACACATAATTTGGCTCTATATCTTTTATATTTCTCATGTTTTTCCTTGAAATAATATCTTTGCCTGAATCTAGTCTCTAACTCTACACAGCCAATTAATGAGATTATGAGATTTCGAGTTAAGAAAGTGAAAGAAGCCGTTCCACACATAATTATATTGAGGTAGCCATTAGGCATGTTGTTTTTCTAAGCCGTATAAATATAGAAGCAGCCTGCGTAAACAGTGAACAACTTCACTTTCAAACACATTTATATCAAAGCTTTGTCCGGTGTCCAAGTAGGTGTCACATAAAGGCTTTCTTGGACACTTTTGGACAGCATGGGTGTCCATTCGGACACTCACAAAACATCAAAAAACAAAAAGTGTATAAATTTCAATTTGTTAATGTTTTCTTAAACTTGGCACTGTCTTCGCTTCTATCAAAGCATACGAGTAAAAAGGTGAAAGTTATGATTGATGGAACGCAGTCGCAAGATGAATTGATTACGCCAAATAAATCCAAGCACACGATAAAGTATGTATTGGTCGCTTTGTTAATGACAGTGATATCTGTCGTGTCTATTCCGGCAATAAGTCAGTGGTATGCAGGCGTAAAAACTGTGCCATATGCACAACTGCTCACGGCAAAAGTGATCAGGCAAGACTTAATTCGGGATGTGTCGGTGTCAGGCCGTTTAGTGGCAGCTAATGCACCACAGGTATACAGCCCTGAGCCTGGGCAAGTAACACTTTTGGTCAAACCCGGCGATACCGTTGAAGCCGGTGCGTCTATCGCACGTATTGACAGCCCAGAACTAGACGCGTTAATTGCGCAACAAACATCGTTATTGACGCAACTAAAATTAGATGCTGACAGAGGCCTATTGGCTGACGACGAAGCGCAGCTTGACTTAGAGCGCAGTTTAGACGAAGCCGCAGTGCGTTTAAGTGCGGCCAAGCGAGAGAAAACGCGCTCACAGGAGTCTTTTGAAAAACAAGTGATTAGTCAGCTAGATTACGCTCGTAGTCAAGATACATTGTTGGAAGCAGAGTTAATGCATCAACATGCTGAAAAACGAGTGGAACTGGCGAAAAAGCGACTGACCTTTGAAGCACAAACCAGAGGCTTCGCGGTCATACGTCAAAACCAGATCCTTGAAGAGCTCAAACGTCGTAAACGCGCTTTAGATGTGCAATCCCCTGTAGATGGCGTCGTAGGCAACTGGCTCGTGCAGCAAAAAGAGGAAGTGGCTGACGCACAGGCACTCATGACTATCGTTGATTTAACGGAATATGAGGCTGAGTTACAAGTACCTGAGTTTTATGCGGATGACTTAGGCATTGGGCTCAAAGTGGCACTCACGTTAGCAGGCCAGTCACTGAATGGCGAGATCAGTGCGGTATCACCCGAGATTAAGCAAAATCAGGTGGTTGTAAGGGTTAAGGTCTTGCACACGCAAGCAGCAAAGTTGCGTCAGAATCAACGTATCAATGGTCGTATAGAATTTGAGAAAAAACCCCAAGTCTTACAGGTGAAACGTGGGCCGTTTCTGACCACTTACGGTGGTAAAAAAGCATTTATTATTACCGAAAATATGGCGAACCTACATGAAATAAAAACAGGTGCATCCAGTGTTGAGTACATCGAGCTTGTGGCAGGTGTAAAAGAAGGGGATGAAGTCATCATTTCTGACTACGAGGCATTTAGCCATAGCCAGACATTTAATATTGATAGATAAAAACAGAATTAAAAAGGATAAAACCATGCTTTCAATGAAAAATATAAGCCGTGTATTTAGAAGTGAAACAATTCAAACTCATGCACTGAGAGACTTCAGTCTAGAAGTAGAACAAGGAGAGTTTGTGGCTGTAACGGGACCGTCTGGATCAGGTAAATCCACATTTTTAAACGTTGCTGGCCTATTGGATAATTTTACACAGGGAGAATACAGCCTAGATGGGACCAATGTGAAAGGGCTGTCGGATGATGACCTTTCGCGATTACGCAATGAAAAAATTGGGTTTATTTTTCAAAATTACAACCTCATCCCAGATTACAGCATTTTTGACAATGTTGATATGCCATTGCGTTATCGGGGTTTAAGCGCTAAGCAAAGGCGCAGCAGGATTGAATATGCCCTTGAACTCGTCGGGTTGGCCAGTCGTCATAGTTATCTGCCAAGTCAATTATCGGGTGGTCAACAACAACGAGTGGCTATTGCGCGTGCGCTTGCTGGCGAACCTAAAATTTTGTTAGCTGATGAACCTACCGGAAATTTAGATTCATTAATGGCTAGACAGATCATGGACTTATTGAAAGAAATAAATAAAGAGGGCAGTACCATTATTATGGTAACACATGACCCAGATCAGGCGCGTGAAGTAAATCGCAATATTCAAATTATTGATGGCCAGATCACGGATTATAGTATTTATGCACCGATGCAGCCGGACTCAAGTGTGGCGTTAAACAAACAAATGCCGGCTTAGGGAGCAAAAGTCTCATGGAAATGTTTTTATATTATATCCATCTGTTTTTAAGAAATATTAAGCGGACCCCCCTGTTTTTCTCTCTGGTGATTTTAACCTTATCTATTGGTATTGGGACTTTGTTGGCAAACTTGTCTATGTTGTCACTGATGTCAAAAGATCCGATCCCTGGCAAAAGTGAACAAATATTTAGCGTTAATATGAATACATACGCCGGTGCAAACAATACTTTTGGGAGTATGCATGTGCTGAGATATAGCGACGCGAAGGCAATTCTCGACTCAAAAGTGGCTAACAATGCGACCATGCATTATTCCAGTATGGTTTACAGCCGAAGAGCCGATGCGGAAGATTTGACGCGATATGCAAGCCCGACACGTGCCACGACCGCCTCATTTTTTGAAATCATGGGCGCCCAATTTGCACATGGTGAGCCATGGAAAAACGAACATAGCAATAGCATCGTGATTGGCCACGAGTTAAATGTAACGTTGTTTGGCGGTGCCAATAGTGTAGGTGAACAACTGGAGTTACAAGGCAAAGTCTACAATATTGTAGGGGTACTGGCCCCTTGGGAAATGCGTCCACTATTTTACCATGCAACAGAGGGCAAAGCATTCGATAAGACGGATGATATCTTTGTCCCTATTGAAGTGGCAATAGACAACAACTGGGCTGTGTTCGCGCGCACAATGTCGACTGATAGCTACACAACACTCAAAGAAACACGCCAGATCAACGCCTACTACGTTCAAGTATTTGTTGAATTGCTGGACCAGCAGCAGCGACTGGCCTTTCAAACTTTCATAGACAGTTATTCTGAGCAGTTAAAAGAGAAGGGCAATCACCGTCATGAGGTGGACAACAGACTCTACAACGTTAATGAATGGTTGGCTAAAAATGAAGTGGTGAATAAGGATTTACTGGCGTTCACGATTGCAACGGGTTTGTTCTTGTTGGTATGTATTTTCAATGCCAATAGCTTGATGCTATCAAGGTATCAAGCGGGTCAGTTTGAAGCAAACCTAAGGCGTGCAGTGGGGGCGAGTAAGAGGCAGGTGTTTTTTCAAGGCGTTATAGAAAGTATCATTCTAGGGCTTATTTGTGCACTGCTGTCGTTTGTGTTGGCATTTAGCCTATTAGCATTATACCGACAGCTTTTTGATGAGTTAGCCCCGGTCGCTGAGTTGCCTTTACACATGTTGGTTATTGGGCTTGGTGTTGCATTGACTTCGAGTCTTTTAAGTACAGTGTATCCGCTTATTCAAGGCACACGTACATCACTTGCAAGCATTTTAAAGTAGGAAACTGATATGAATATCAAAGCATTATTTAAATCCATGTTATTGAGAAAGTTTGCTACTGGATTGCTCATTTTTCAACTTATTTTAACCTTAGGACTGGCATGCAATAGCTTGCTGTTGAGTATTGAGGCGAATGAAAAAATGTCCCGCGATGTGGGTTTTGAAATGGACGATGTGCTGGCATTCCAAATTAGGCCCACTTCAGAGGCATTTTTAGATGCGGACTTCTTTTTATCCGTGGTGGAAGAAGACATGGCTGCCCTTAAAAACCTAACGGAGGTTGAACTTGTATCATACACGAACCAGCTACCTCTTATGCGAGGAGGGAATTTCCACTCAATTGAAGACATTAACCACCCGCAAGATGTACCTGTAGATAGTCAGTTCAATGGCATTCCTACTTATTATACAGGGCAAGACTTTTTTCGGTTACTGGGTGCGAATATCTATCAAGGGCGAGATTTTGAGGCGTCAGATAATGCGACACGTGGGTATTTGGCAAGCATGGACTTTGAACCCAATATCATTTTGACACAATCTTTGGCGCAAGCGCTATATCCAGGAGAATCTGCAGTTGGCAAGCAAACAAATGAAGGTCGTGTGGTCGGGGTGGTGTCAGATTTAGCGATCACCCCATCTCGTAAATATGCGCATTATGGGATCTTTAAGTTCAGAAATATGGCGCGGGCGCAAGCGAGAATGTTCTATTTACTTAAGGTTACCCCTGGCAATGTACAGGAGATTAAGAAAAAGATAATCTCAGCGATGAAGGAGGTGCATCCAGAGCGAGATATTAAAGAGATTTTTACCATGAAAGCGCACCACAGTGATTATTACAAAGAGTCAACGAGCTTAGCCACATTGTTTAGCCTGCTCACTGCATTTATGCTGTGCGTGACGATGATCAGCAGTTTTGCCCATGCACATTTCCATGTATCGAAGCAGAAAAAGCTCATCGGGATTCGACGTGCTTTGGGCGCGCGTAAAAAAGATGTATTAGTGTATGTGATGAGTGAAAACTGGCTTATCAGCTCCGTTGCTGCTGGATTAGGTATTGCCAGTGTAATTGGCATTAACATCTTGTTAGGTAAAGTAATTACCATGCCAAAGCCAGATGTAATCAGCTATTTAAGTTGTGTTATGATTGTGTTTATCTCTGGTACGATTGCCACTTGGCTACCAGCTTGGAAAACAACAAAAATAGCGCCTGTTACGGCTACTCGCACAGTTTAAAAAAGGACATAGACCCCACTTACCGCTTTGGAGAGTGGGGTTAGATAGCAAGTTATGAACACGATTCTTATTGTTGATGATAACCCCGATATTTTAGATGCTTTGGATTTGTTATTGAGCATACATAATTACAAAGTAATTAGCGCCAGTACGGTTAAAGAGGCCTTGCTGAGTGTATCGCGGCAAAAAATCGATCTCGTGATCCAAGATATGAATTTCAGTGAGGGCACTACATCTGGCGAGGAGGGCAAACAGCTATTTTATGCGCTAAAAGAACTGAACCCAACATTACCAATTATCATTATCACAGCATGGAGCCAGTTAGAAACGGCCATTACGCTCATTAAATCCGGCGCGGCAGATTACTTACCCAAACCTTGGGATGATCGAAAGTTATTGGAGACAATCTCTGAGCATATTTCGGTTGCTGTGAAGCCAGCTCAAACGAGTGCATTGATTTATCAGAGCAAGGAGATGGCCGAACTAATCTTTACCACCACGAAGGTGGCGGCAGCAGAAATAAATGTATTGATTACAGGGCCAAACGGTTCAGGCAAAGAAAAGCTGGCTGACTATATCCACCAAAAGTCGGCACGATTAGACGCTCCATTCATAAAAGTGAATATGGGGGCAATACCACAAGAGTTAATGGAAGCTGAGTTATTCGGGGCGGAAAAAGGCGCTTTTACTGGGGCCAATCAAGCACGAATGGGCCGCTTTGAGGCTGCTGATGGTGGTACTTTGTTTTTAGATGAAATAGGCAACCTGTCTTTATCTGGTCAAATGAAACTCCTGCGTGTGCTACAAACAGGCGAATTTGAACGCTTGGGTTCAAATGTAACGCAAAAGGTAGATGTGAGAGTCGTCAGTGCAACCAATGCTAATCTACTCATTGATATCAAAAATGGTCAGTTTAGAGAAGATTTGTTTTACCGCTTAAATGGGATGGAGCTGTGTATTTTGCCCTTGAATAAACGCAAGGGGGATATTCTGGCGCTTGCGAAACACTTTATTGGTGATGCCCATCAGCTTACAAAAGATGCTGAGCAGTTTTTATTACAGCACCCTTGGCCTGGCAATGTACGTGAATTAGAAAACATGTGCAAACGGGCTTTAATTTTTGCGCACGGTGGTGTGGTCAATACCTCAGCGCTGAGTGGACAAGAGCACACACCTACCTTGAGTGAAAAGGAACATATATCAGCGGTGTTGGAGAAACATGATTGGATCATAGCCCATGCTGCGCAGGAGCTAGGTTTAAGTAGACAAACGCTATATCGACGAATAGAAAAGTTTAACTTGGCCAGAGGCGAATAACATGCTGTTGCTAGCCTTCATGGGTCAAGTGATGTTTTCAGTTGCCGCATACTTGTTTGTAGCCCAATCCCCTTGGTGGATACTCTCTGCTGGTATCTGTCTCAATGGGCTCATTGGGTATTTATTTTATCAGCGTGCCCAACAGCGAAAAATTGACGATCGGAGCCTAGAGCAAGGTTTATTAAGTTTAATGGACTCAGATTTTTCGGTCAGTATTCCGATCGATAACAGTAAAAATAGGCATGCGGTTTTTGAGTTATTCAACCTCTGTGCTGACAAGTTGCGCAAAGAGCGTCAACATTTATACCAGCGAGAAATGTTGCTAGATAAAGTGCTGAATACGTCTCCGGTTGTGACGTTTTTAGTTGACGCAAATCAGAAGGTTATTTTTGCGAATCGGGCTGCTGAGCTGATGTTTAATCATGGCGACTCGATATTGGGCTATCACTGGTCAGATGTTTGCGTGAATTTAAACCCTGATTTTGTACAAGCGCTCAATCAAAATGGCGAGAGCATTTTTACGTTAAAAAATGCGCAAGGTGAGGAACAAGCGTGGCATTTGGCTAAATCTGGTGTTCGTATTCATCAAGCCAATAACACTTTATATTTACTCAAATCGATCACCAGTGAGTTGAGTCGTCAAGAAGTACAAACCTGGAAAAAAGTGATTCGGGTTATCAGTCATGAGTTGAATAATTCAATTGCCCCCATTAGCTCTATGTGCCACTCGGGGCAATTGTTGGCACAAAATTTAGATGAGCCGAGATTAGACCGTGTCTTCAGTTCCATCTCAAGGCGTATTGGACATTTAAATGAATTCATAAAAGGGTATGGTGCTCTGTCAAAGTTAAAGATGCCTGACAAACACCCTGTCGATTGGAAAACTTTGCTGGAGCAGATTGGCACACTTTATAAGTTCACCCTAGTGACCAATATTCCGAATGTGCTAGTCAATGCCGATGAGCATCAAATTGAGCAGGTTTTAATAAACATCTTAAAAAATGCCCATGAAGCTTATTCAGAGCAAAGCACAGAGAAGGTGGTTTCCTTATCAATACAGGTTGATGACCAAACCGGTCTGTACATTGAAATATCAGATAACGGTCCGGGTATGGCGCCTGAGGTCTTAGAAAATGCACTATTGCCTTTTTATTCTACAAAGCACGCTGGAACGGGACTTGGTCTTGCATTGTGTCGGGAGATTATTGACGCGCACCATGGAAAATTGTCGTTTAGGAACCGTAAATATGGCGGGCTAGCTGTGACGATATTTTTACCATTTTCATGAAGGTTATTTGAATAATAGGTTGCCACCGACTATTTCACAATTATTTACAAAACAAATGGTTAAAGTACTTGTGTGTTTTTTTAAGAAGGTTAAATTGTATTTAAGGGAATAATCACAAGTCTTAAAAATAATTTATATATTGAATTACGTAAACTTGTGGTGGCTGTATTCATCAACCAAGGTATGGATAATCGAGGCTGATGAGCACATTAAGGCCAAATTCCTTTAAATACCGAGAGTTTTATTGGGGTGACCCCTCAGCATTAATTGGCAAAACAAGCGTAAATTTACAATATTTATCCACTTGTGAGTTGACCTGTAAACTGCCTCCTAAGCGTTTACTTAAGTTATAGCTGACGGCTAACCCCAGCCCTGTACCTTCCCCCACTTTTTTAGTCGTGTAGAAAGGGTCAAAAACACGTTTTTGTTGTTCTATACTGATGCCTGGCCCATTGTCAGTGACCGAGATGGAAATTACTCCGTTTAATTCGGTAGAGCTTACCTCAATGATGGGTTCTGAAATGGCATTTAGCTCGAGTATTTGAAAGGCGTTCTTTATGAGGTTTGTAAGAATTTGCTGTATAAACCCAGCATTTGATACGATTTCGCTGTGATGTGTAAAGTTAGTTTCGATCGGAATATCGCTCGGGTTGGTAGATTGAAGTAGCGCGAGGCTGTTTGCTAGCAAGGTTTTTAGATCGAGTTGAGCATGTTGCGCTTTGCCATGAAATGATTGTAAATCTTTGATAATGTCACTTACTCGAGCCAGCCCCATCTGGGACTGAGCAACGATTTCTCGCATGTCATCATAAATAAAATCAATCTCAGACTGACCGCGATAGTGAGTGATTTCATCCTTTATTTCGTCTTTGCGGTGTTGATTCCCCATTTCAACAGCACTGAGAAATTGATCATGTAAATTTTGCAAATTTAATATACTGTCGAGGTAATTGTCCATTGAGCCAAAGTTACTAAGAACAAAAGAGAGTGGATTGTTGATTTCATGTGCGATACCCGCGGCAAATTGACCAACTGTCGCCATTTTCTCGCTGTGTGCGAGTTGCTCCTGAGTTTCCTTTAATTCAATCAGTGCGCTCTTCAATCTGGTACATTGTTTTTTTAGCCGTCTTTCAGATTCTTTTCTTTCTAACAACATTGTTAACTGTTCAGCCGCTTTACTGATGACATCTATCTGCCGCATTGAAACGGATTCCATTGCGTTTTCGTCTATAAAAAATATCATCATTTCTAGTACTTTACCGTAAACTACAATAGGGAAAATGAGATAACTGCTTAGCTTTAGGTTAAGTAGCTGGCTAAGGTTTGAGAAAGCCTCAGCGTCAGGCAATAAGTCGATTTGGGGCTTCTTCTCAGTTAATGCGCGTTGTAAGTATGCGGGAAGCGTGGGTAAATGAAATGCTTGTGTCAACGCTCTTTCAAGTGTATCTAGCGCTGGCGCACAGCTTGTTAAGGTGCCTTCGCCTTGTGCATTTATCTTGATCCTACATTGCACGGATGCACATGCAATGCTTGATAGCGCCTGCATAAACTGCAGCATGACTTCATTGACATTATTATTATTACGATGCAAATGCGCGACGCTCATTAGTAAATTACTTTCTGCTTGATGCTGTTCGGTGACTTGCACGAAACGCAGCCAGGCTTTGATATTTCGGTCTATGACACTTTGATTTATCGCTTTTTTATCGGCGGATAAGGTAATAAAACTGGCGATACTATATTCCTCAATCCAGTTTAACGCATCCGGCATGTATTGTTGTGAATGCGCGACGATGAATATCGTATCTTTATCTTGAAGCCCGACCCTAACATGAGACAAGACTTGGCACGTAAGGGCCTCCGAATCGGCGTCATTGACATGTAAAATCAATACACCCGGTCGATGCTTTCGAAACGTTTTTTTAAACTGTTTAAAGGCATCTACCTGGTACACTTGAACCTGCAATTGTGTCAGTACGTAGTCTAACTCTGCAGACTCAGGGCCTACTACAACCACCATTTGATTCACTGAATTTTCCATAACAATGAGCGCCTTACCTTGTATTTTTAATAACTATAGCCAATGATTAAAATTTGGCCTAAAGATAAGCGACATTCGTTAATTACTGGGAGAGTGATAAAATGAAACTAGTACGGTTGGTGTATTATAGTCAGGCTTCACGGTCTATGAATCTGTCAGATTTGCGTAATATTTTGGAGACTGCGCGCTCAAATAATAGTGAGCTAAAAGTATGTGGCATGTTGTGCTTTGAAAACGAGTTTTTCTTACAAGCCCTTGAAGGTGATAGAGAAACTGTTAACGAATTATACCTAGATATTGCCGACGACCCTCGCCATGAAGGAGCAACAATTTTAAGTTATGATGAAGTTGAGCAGCCAACTTTTGAGCTTTGGAAAATGGGCTATGCGGCAGGGTCAGAGTCATTCTATGAGCTGCTCAGAAAAAACGGACAAACGGAATTTGATCCTGAAGAAATGACAAGAGCGCAGGCGCTTTCTTTTTTAAAGGACATGGCTGGTAATCAAACAGACGTTTAATTGGTGTCATCTTTATTAGGAAGTCGGTTATCTTAATCAAAAGAAAAGTGATTGACTGGCTGGCGCGATTGGCGCCAGTTATCGACTATCCAAACGATATACCAGTCGGTAATATCTCTTTCTGTAACTTATATATGCTTTGAACATTGCCTTTAGCCGTTGCTAAATCGAGTGTTTCAGGGAATCTGCTGTCTGCGTAAATGTCGATTTTTTGTGCGCTGCTAAGAGTATCATTAAAAGTTATTTAAATTTTTATGCGGTGATTTCTATTTCCGATGAGTAATTTAAGCCATGCATTTTATTTGTCTCTATTTAGGCTTATTTCATTTCACCTACTCATGAAAAGTCTTTGAAATTGATGCTCTAATCCAAAAGGGGGCGTGTCTAGTCTTATTTAATCGAATGGTTCTTATACATTCAATATTGCTTATCGTTGCTTTTTAAGTTGAAGGTTAGTGAGACTTTGAACATAGTCAGATATGAATGTGATCCGCTTCGCTAAATGCTGGATAATCTCAGTATGAATACTGGTGTTCGAAATTTATAATAACTGATGTCTTAGGCATAAAAAGAGCCTACTACGAACGTAGTGGGCTCCTTCAGTAGTTTAGGCAGTATAGATTAAGCCATAAACTGCGCTGCCTAAGTTCTTAATTAGTTAGGGCTTACTGTAACAGTGATGGTATCAGAATAAGTACCAGCATCGTTTAGACCGTTCGACTGTGGTGTAATCTTCAGCGATGTCGCTTGAGTGTCACCCGTGCTACCAGTACCTGCAGCAGTTGCTTTAGTGTGCTTGTAAGCACCTGTTTGTAGGTCGATACCTGCCGTGTCACCAATGTTTAGTGTGTATGCAATTTTGCTAGCCTGTGCATTGTTTGCAACTAAGAAACCGCCATTTGCTGAGGTGTATTCTGTGGTTGCGTTTTCGCCTGTGTTACACCACACATCAAGTGTACCAATTTCTTGAGTTTGCTGCGAAGAGTCTAGCTTCAGACCTGTAACACTGTTGTTATTTCCGCTGCTAGTTTTACACATTGGCTCGATAGTACCTTCAAATGTGAACTTCGCTTCAGTACCTGATGTATCTAAAACAGCCGCAGCAGCGCCCATTGAAGTGATTGCAGTTGCAGCTAGTAAAGATTTTAGTAATACGTTCATGGCTTTTTCCCCTTAAACAAAACACAGAGTTAGTTTTTATTTGGTTTTAATGATTAGGTGTTGTCACCTTGTTGATTATTTAAATGCAATGGCTGTGCCAAATATGAATAAATATTTTATTTTTTTTGTTTTTTGTGCTTTTATTTTTTTATGTTATATAAAACAGTTGGTTATAGTTTTGTTTGGTTTTTGGGTATCCCACTGTTAGAGGTGCGGAAATGGCTTTTATCTCGTGTTTCTAGCTTCACAGCGTGTATCACGGATTTTTGACGCAGTGGCATGGCACTTTTGAGTACCACATTTCTTTGCATGACGATATTTTGACGAGTGGGTAAATGGGGGGATAATTTACGGTGTGTTGATTCTATGACATTGGAGTGCGTGTAATCTCATGTATTGGTGAGAGGGTTTGCGACGCATCAAGTCGTTAAGTGTAGTGAATACGTGTGGGCGAGATAAAAGACAGTCGAAATAGTGGCGAATTTGATCATGCAAATCGACTTTATCAGGTTAGTTGCAGCCTAAATGCTCATTACGCTGCAACGATTAATATTCACTATCTAGGATAAACCGTCAGCGACAAGTTATCTTGATAAGTACCCGCAGGCATCAACTCAACGTTACCAAGTTTGAACTCAAACCCATACCACTTATTTTTGACACCCGGATAAAAGTGATAGCTGCGATAGAGACGCTCAGAGGAGGAGACTTGTGTATTATCAAACTTGATAGAGTAGTCTATCAGTGCCTGAGTGTTGGTTTGATGACGCAACCCGTTGTACTCAGAGTCTACGACGATATCGTATGAGCTATTACTCAAAATCTTAATGCCCCAATTAAAGCGCATATTACTTTTTAGTTCACCCAAGTCGATATGATAATGCCCATTGCTGCCTGAAACTTTTCCTTTACTCGAGTTTGATAAAGATATGGCAACTTGTGGCTCAGAATAATAGGTTAAGTCTAAGTATTGCTCATCAATGATTTCATTGTTTTTGACGACAGATACAATAACGTGACCTGTGTATGCACCCGCAGGAAATAAGCTGTAGTGTCTTAGTCTAACCCACATTTGGGTTGAACGGTCTTTGAGATCAGAACGCCAAATACCATTTCTTACTCTGATTTTTTTAAACTGCGCGTCGTATAATTTGGCATACTTGTCTTGAGTTGGGCCTGAAAATACCATTGAGTAGTAATATACATCTTCGACCCATATTTCATCCGCACAGTCTAACAAACTGTCGGAGACTTGGATCTTAATAGGTAAATATACAGTGACTCGATTATTATGTTCTTCAATAATGTCTGTTGGGTTTGATGTTGCCAGCATCGTACCATCGCAGTCATACCATCTAGCCGCTGCGCTAGGGGTCACCAACCACAGGCTCAGAGATAGCACGGTAAATAGTATCATCTTCATTTGTTATCGCCTCCTTTAGATTGGCTATGCGTAAGCTGTAATGCGCCGACTCTAATAAAACGTTGTTCTGCGTCTGTTACACTAAATTGCCCGGTCATCTCGTTTATTTCAACGGCATAGTTACCTACACTTATCCCTTCCACAACAAAACGTCCAGTACGATTGGTAAATATGGGTATACTTTCGGCTGTATTATCTATGTTCGTTTGCTCTTGCAGTTTAATCACACGACCTCGTTTCATTGCAATAGGCATGCCTTGATCATCCAACAGATTTCCAATCACAGTATAAGAGAGCTCTGAACCAATTTGGATATGGTGTCCGGTTGTGGCGCCACCGACTAATACATACATACCTGGGCCCCAATCATAACCAAGCGGCGCATCTGGTACATCGATGTTTAATTGTGAATTGGTATACCCTGTGCCAATTTCCACCAGTGCACCAATGTGTTCACTGGGCTTGGTTTGTGCTCGACCTTTACGGTCCACATTTACCAAGACATCTGAGTCGCTGAGTGTGTGATGTTTGGTGATGATTGCAAACGGTGCCGTAGTGGTCGCACCCATACCAAAGTGACCATCTGCAATGCCTAAACTAGTAGAGAGGTTGATGCTGGAGCTACTATCCGCCCGTTGTTGGTCGCGGGTATAATTCGTCGCGCTGATATCTGCTCTGACAAATGCGCCCGTATAGCTTGCTTCTAGTTGCTCTTGTCTGAAATCTCGCCCTTTTTCTGTTCGCACTTCATAGCCATAGTCGTTGACAAAGTTATTGTTAGTTTTCGCATAACTGGCGCTCGCTACCTTGTCCCTACTGCTATATTGTGCTCGAGCACGATTATCAGTATTACGTGCGTAGTGATTCCAAGTGAAGTTTAAGAAAAATTGGTTCTCAGAGATGACGCGCGTGTCTGTGCTATCCGTATGCGAAAAGCCCGTGCGGACGCGGATATCTTCGTAGCGCAAGTTAAACTCTATCGCGGCATTGTCCGTAATATAATTATCTTCGCCTTTGTCACGAGACGCGTTCACGTTAAAGTCTAGGTGATCGTTAATAAAATAGCTGTAATCCGCAAATGCGCGTTTGCTACTTGAAATAGTGCTAAATTCCTGCCAAGGAGTGTTGGTAAAGTCTTGTCTAACTTCATACCCTAATCGTAAATTGGGTGAGCCAAAATTACCGTGCCCAAATACACTGTGTTCTGATTCAATAGAGTAAATATTACCAGACTGTGCGGCGTATGCCTTGCTCTGTGAATAACGCAATGATAGGTTGCCTACCACGCTATTAACCGTCGCGATCGTGCCCACGACATGACCGCTGGGGTGGGCTGCGCCATTGATCCCGAGCGTGAGTTTATTGGTGACGCCGTACTCGTAGCTGCCAGAAACAAAAAGTTCGTCATCATACTCGTAACGCCCTTGCTCAATAGAAGACAAATGACCAATGGCAAACGCGTAATCACTTAAACCTTTTGCAAGTAACCTAGCATTGTAGTGCGTGGTGAAATAAAACTCTTGCGTGTCACCGTTTGGGTAGGTCGCAATCACTTGGATATTATTGACACCAGATGTGAGAGGCAGATCACTCAAGTCATAACGTCCGGCTTTCAATCTAATCCGAGATATTAAAAAGTCATTGATATAAATTTCCAAATTAGCGGCACGAGGTAAGACGAACTGTTGACTATTTCCCGGCGTTATTCTGCGTTGAGGTTGCAGTCTTGAGTAGGCACTTTCTATGCTGAATCCTGCCAATTGAGCGCCTGCAAGGTGGCCTGTACTATTCATTTCTGTATCACCAAGCGTAAAACGCTGCGGCGTTTCAGGCTGGTCGTAGAATATAGCGATATCACCACGATATAGATCACTGGTCTGCGTGCTTCCTTCCTCCCAAAATAACGAACTACGCCAGTTTAGACCTTCACTGCCGCCAATATTGGCATTCATGGCCCATTCGAGCTGGGATCTGTAATCATGGTTATTATTGCTGCGTTCATGGCTCAAATTAAAGTTGCTGAGCATTGCCCAATGGGCCTCACCACTTGGTTTATCAAAGTGCTTTTGCTTACCGTATGTTAAGCTGTCTGTTGCCATTGCTTTCTCCGCAAGTGTCATCTCTATGGTGAGATCTTGTGGTTGCATCTGCAGAACAATACCTTGCTTGGCAAACTCTTCTAAGGTGATTGGTGCATCTCCTAGGCTGGCAAGCCAGTTATTGACGTCGTCACTAAGAACCGTGTGCAAATTGTTTTTGAACTCAGCAGCAGAAATAGTGGCAATTTCAATCCCATTGGTGGCGGCAGATACTTGCCCCACGTCGGCAGTATTTAGCCGCACAGGAAAGTCCATATTGAATGTTGCCGCAAAAGAAGTGCAAGCCCAAAGTAATAGAAGTGAGAAAGTAACGTACTTGAGCTGAGCAGGCCATGTACAAAAGCCCGTTTTAACCATTGTTTACCTTACTTTTTATTGAATAAGTTGATCAATGCAGCGCTATCTGTGGGGGTTTCTCCTAACAGAGGCGAAATATCCAACTCCACTTTGTGTCCAGGCATAATAAAGCGCCCCGGTGTGATAGATTGAAATTGCGCCCAATTTATGGTCGTTTTGCCTTGATGAAAATGGTAGTCAAAGTGAGACAAGTCTAGTACACGTTGTCCCTCATTACTGATTGTTAATGTGCAGTCTGCTAGTTTGGCACAATTTAAGGTGCTTTTTTGCTGCGCACTGATCCCGTCTGGGCTGACAAACACCAAGGTTGCAAAGTTAAACACCATTTTTACGCCTGACTTTTCGTCCTCGTTAGGTAAAGGCAATTGTTTAAAAACAATACGATAAGAGTCTGTCTCTTTTAGCGCAGGTGAGCCCAAATATTTTGCGCGAAATACTTGATAACTTTTTGCTGGGACCTCTACTTGTGGAGGAAGCACGATAAAGTCATCTTCAGCTGGGATAAGTACTTCTTTTTGGTTTTCGTCGAAGGTTCGTTTGAAAACTTCTATTTCAATTGGTAATGCACTTTCGCTGGGGTTTTGCAGACGATAAGTGACAAGCGACTTTTTACCATGTGACGCAAGGTCAACGATCATAGGTTGAACTTGATAGGCCATGGTCGGGGTTGATAACCACAAAAGCAACAACAACAGTTTACGCATCAGACTTCCAATTGAGAAACAAGATAAAAATTTTGCTATACGATACCCTGACTATTCGGTAATACAAGCGTAAATTGCAATTGAGTGGTCGTACTTGATCTTTTCAATCGCTTTGTATGCTTTCTTGTATAATCCATTGGCGAGTAGATGGTTTAATTTGGCGCCAATTAGAGGCGCACACTTTAAGGTTTATTGGCGTTTTTGACCCCTATTTTATTTAATTGTGGTTGTTAATCCTGAGTGTGATATGCACTGATAAACTGTACTTGAATGATGCGGCAATGATTTTTATTGCGCTAGGCTACGTATTTGTTAGCACTATTAATTTTTTTGCAAATTGTATATTTTGGAATAAATAACACATAAAAATTAGCTAGCGTGTAAAAAAACGAAAAATACGACGTCAAAGGTGATTTTTCTGAATCTTTAGCTATGCTTGTTTGGCTGTAATACGATGACTTACGTCTTTAAGCTCATTGTATTCGGAGGTGTGTTTAGATTATGTGTTTATGAGAGTAGAATCTTCATTTTATCTTTACGCACCTATATTCATTGCACGAAGTAAGAATTTTTCATTCTCTATTAGAAAGGCAAGTACTTATCGATGAAACATCAGTACGGTTGGTTGTATCGTGTGTTTGTGCAATAAACTGAGCGCACCAGAGCGAAAGGCCATGACGAGATAGCCTTTCACTCAGCATAGGTGTTTATCGTTTGTAAACGACTTCTCCGTCAAGCAAAGTCATTACTACTTTCGTTTCAGCGATTTCGTTTACGGTACTGTCAAACAGGTTTCTATCGAGGATGACTAAGTCAGCAAGTTTACCCACTTCAATACTACCAACTAAGTGTTCTTGCCCCATTGCGAAAGCACTGTTAATGGTATAAGCCTCGAGCGCCTGCGTTAGCGTGATAGCTTGGGGAACTCTAGAAATCGCGTTACTGATCCCAATAAATGGATTGAACGGACTGACATTCCAATCACTGGAAAGGGTCAACGTGGCATTATTTGCTACTAAGCTTTTTATTGGCACCAAGTCTTGTGAACGCTCAGCGCCTAGCAGGGGGATGTTTTCTGGCCAGTGACTTGGATCAGTAAAATCTCCCGCGACTTGCGCATCGGCAATTACGCCCAGTTTATTAAATCGTGGGTAATCTTCAGGGTCTACGACTTCCAAGTGAGTCAGTCTATGACGAGATTTACCCGCAGACGCATTTTCTATGGCATTCAGCGCTTCGTGGATGCCTCTGTCACCGATGGCATGAATATTAAAGTTGAATCCACTTGGCTCAAGGGCTTCTATATACTGCTCTAATCGTGCTTGAGTAAAATAGTTGAGGCCTTTGTTGCCCGCTAAATCTAGCCAGTTTTGATGGTATGCGTCATGCATTGCCGCAGTGGTGTTGACCAAAATACCATCGACATAGAATTTCACCTGATTTACTTTTAACAGGCTATCTTCAGAGGCTTGATAGAGAGACTTAAGCTTTGCAATTTGGCTCGCATCATTCATCTGAGGGTAAGCCCATAAGCCCAAATGTACTCGCAAACTGAGCTTATCTTCATCAGAGACGCGTTGCCAAGTCTCTAAATGGCCACGTTGCCAGTAAGTACGAGCATCACTAATGGAGGTAATGCCTACTTGGTTGAGGGCTGGCATCGTGTATTCGATCAGGCCTAAATAATCATTTTGCTGTGCATTACCGAGAGAGCGCATCGCGATTTCCATCACCTGATTCCCGGCATTGTCGTATAAAATACCGTCCAATCGCATTTGCTCATCTCTGCCGATCACACCACCAATTGGGTCTAGGCTTTGTGCATGGATCCCTGCAAGTGCCAGTGCTTTGCTATTGACCCACATTGAATGCGATGTTTGTTCCATGATAATAACGGGGCGGTTAGGCGCAGCTTCGTCAAGTACCTCTAATGGGCTATCAGACATTTCTAGTAAGGTGGCAATATTGTGACCGTATCCTATTAACCATTGTGCTTCAGGATTTTGCAGAGCAGCTTCTTGTACCAAGGCGATATATGTGTCGACCGTCGCTTCCTGTGGAATTGTAAACTGTGTTGCATCCGATCCTGATTCTAACGGATGCATATGCACATCATGAAAACCTGGCATCATCATTTTCCCAGCCAAGTCTGTGATTTGTGTCTTGTCGCCAATGTATTTTTTGACCTGTTCATTGCTACCTACAAAAACGATTTTATTGCCATCAATTGCGATAGCTTGTGCCCAAGGGGTTGTCGCGTTGACGGTATAAATTTTTCCGTTTGTAAATACTTGCGTGGCGTCATTGTCAGTATGGGGTTTTGTGGGGCTCACCGCTGGTGTGTTATTGCTGCTATTAGAATGATTGGTTGTGCTGCTTGAATCAGAGTTACACCCTGATAGACATAGACCCGCTAACAATAAAGGAAAAATAGGCATATTTGTTACTCGCATAGTTGACTCCTGTTAGATGGCACTACACTATCAATGACATGGTAACCGTAAGGTAACAGTGTAGAGGTTATATGCTGGTATTGCTCGTTGAAGATGACACTGTGTTGGCAGCTCAGTTGATCGACTTTTTGCAACATGAAAATATTGAAGTAGACTATGCAAGTTCTGTGAGAAGTGCGCAAGAGATTGCGGGACAAACAAAAAGGTATAGCCGATATGACGCCGTCATTTTAGATATGGACTTGCCCGACGGCACTGGGTTGAGCTTGGTAAAGTCGGACATAATTGGCGAGGGCGTACCTGTCCTATTTTGTACCGCTGCCACCGCTTTGGAAGATAAGCTCGCTGCTTTCTCTGCTGGTGCGCTTGATTACATCACTAAACCATTTGATCTGCCAGAGCTCGCTGTTCGGCTAAAAATTTTAGCTAAAAAGCAGTCTGTTCAGCAGGGCAATACATTTGAGATAGATACATTAGTAATTGATTTTTTTGCTAAAATAGCCAGGCGAGGTGAGCGCATTTTGGTACTTTCTCCGCAGCAGTGGCAACTATTAGAATTGTTGGCAAAACACTCACCCAGTCCAGTCAATAAAGAACAGATTCTGGCGCATATCTGGCCAGATAAGGACGTCAATAACAACATGTATAAATCATTGGTTACCCGTTTACGAAAGAACATAAGTAAAGCGGGGGAGCAAGAATTATTACAAACGTTGAAAGGTCAGGGTTTAGTAATGAGGACCTATGCCGAGTAAACACCAAAGTATCATCCGATACCTAAGTGTACGCTTAGGTTTGCTATTTGTGCTATTTATCCTTATTTGGACTATCGTGGCTAAGTGGGTGTATCACTATGCATGGGATGATACGACTGAGTTCTATCTGCATCAAGATTTGGAGTTGGCTCTGAGTGGGCGGTTGGCAATACCTTACGAAGTCGATGGAAAATATATCGGCACGATTGCGCACATGCCACAACATTACCGCGCTGTTATAGAGCAAACCGAAATTCCTTTGCACCATACTGCTTTGTTTGACATTCAGTCAGGTGATTTATACGTGCTAAAAGAACAAGGTGTTACAGGGCAAATGCTCTATATTGTGCACTACTTTTCCAAAGGTGACTCACCAAGCTTGATCCCCGTTTTTATGATCCTAGCGGGAACCATGTTGTTGCCACTGGGGGTTGTGATTTGGCGAGTTTGTACAAGTGTATCAAAAGAAGCAGATAATCTCATTGAAGGGATTGCTAATGATGATGCAAAGTCGGCTCGGTTTGCTGAATTTGTGCAGTTAGCGACGGTTTTGAAAACAGCACAATATGCGCAGCATCATGCACTTGAACAAGAACGCTTATTTGCGGCATTTTTGAGTCATGAAATCCGTACGCCACTGACCAAAATCAATCATAGCGTGAGCCGATTGCAACAGCTTGATGAACTGCCCTTTGAAGCGTTGGCGGTATTAGACGTTCTGGAAGCAAGTCAAGACGAGCTATCACGGGTCGCACAAGCAGTTTTACTCTTGAGTCGCCCGAATGCCAGTCAACTACAAAACCTTAATTTAAACTGTATTCTAGTAGACTGGCGTGACAGATGGGCCGAGCATGGGCTGAAGATTAACCTTAATGGAATCGATACACCCGCAGTACAAGCCATCCATTTAGTGTTGTTTACATTGTTATTAACACAACTTGCTAAAAATGCCTTACAACATGGACGGGGGCCTTTAGAAGTGACCCTTTTGAAGTCTGGGCTACGATTTGAAAATGATTCGGTTATTGAGCGTAGCGTAAGCGGCTATGGGCTTGGCAGTAAAATTATGAAACAAGTTTGCGACTGTTTTGGCTGGGATCTAAAGATATCCTCCCAGCATCGATATACAATTGAAATTGGTTTTTAAACTGCGCTTAGGATTGGGAGCAAATGACAATGTTCGTGTGCACTGAGTTTGCTAAAAAGCAGGCTTCATGTGCCTGGTGATGGAGCTCATCTGTCATCGTTGATGACACTACACTTTTATTTGACCATGTTACATTTGGGTTCAGAATAACTTTCGTCATAGCGAGCTTTCCCTGTGCATTATTTGCCATCATTCCCTCTGCATGATCAATGTAAGTATCCACTGTTAAGCCTGACTTCGCTGCAAAGTGCAGAAAAAACAACATGTGGCAACTTGATAATGAGGTCACAAAGGCTTCTTCAGGATCGACATTATCTGGGTTGGAGTAGGGGAGTGGGACAATGCTAGGAGAAGATGAAGCTGCAACTTTTATCCCACCATCAAATATCCAAGTGTGCGCTCGACTGTATTTTTGGTCAACAAACTGTTCGCTTTGAGTTCGTTGCCATGCTATTTGAGCGGTGTATTTTGCCATGTTGATACTCCTTAATTGGGCTGCTAAATAAAACCGACTGATCTGCGAGTGTGTTTAACGTCGATAGTGAGTATGCATTTGACAGCAAGATATTAGAAGCGATAATGCCTCAACTTGGTATGAGGTAGATTCACATCATGAGTAAGCCCAATTTCTCAATGACAGCACTACAGACATTCTCTGTTGTTACTAAAGAACTCAACTTTTCAAAGGCTGCTGAGGTATTAAATATATCGCCAAGTGCGGTTAGCCATCAGATGAAGTTGCTCGAATCACAGCTTGGTGTGAGCTTGTTTCATCGAAAATCTAAAGGCGTCATGTTAACCGACACGGCTGAACAATTGGCTGAGAAGGTGAATAAAGGATTTGAGTTGATTGACTTTGGTATTGGAGCCGCCCAACAAACTGACTCGATTCAGCGGATTGTGTTAGCGGTTGTCCCCTCTTTGTTGGAACACTGGTTGATACCAAGGTTAAATGACTTTTATGACGCGTTTGGTCATGTAGATCTACACTTAATTGCAGCGGATCAATTAGTTGACTTTAATCAACGGCACATTCACGGACACTTGCATTTTGGTCATGGTCAGCAGGCTGAACTTACGAGTGTGTTTATGGCACATGAATACGTTTACCCTGTGTGTTCACCTAGTTATGAAAAAACACTTTTAGAAAGTGAGTGTTTACTATCGTATGCTGGAGGTGCTGAAGATGCACCTAGTAATATGAGCTGGGCTACGTGGTTTAAACACCAATCTCTGGTGCTGCCAAAGCAGCCTAGGTATAGACGTTTTAGTCACGTCGGACATACTTTAAATGCGGCAAAACACGGCCAAGGAATTGCGTTATGTTGGCATCATATTGCCAGTGCTCAGCTTGCTGATGGGGCTTTGCTGCGGCTTCCTTTTACTGCGATTCAACTCCCTTTTTCATATCACCTTATGATGCCAAAAGATATTGCCACGCGACCGATAATGCAGCAGATTACACGGTGGCTTGCGTCGCAATTTGCAAGGTCACACGGTATGGAAAGTGACATAAACTGAGTAATTCGAGGTGATGATAAAACAACGGCATGACACCAATGCTTCAGCCCGTTCTAACCTGTTCAGGTTATCCTCATGAGTATTTTATCGTGCCCGTTTGTGGCTGTCTAAAATACGCAATTCGGGTCGCCATCTGTGACCGTGGTGCTTGGATTTTCGAAATTCCCCACGTTTGAAGGCGATTAAAAGCGTAGCTGGCATCTCGATTTGCAATTTACCCCTAATCTATGGCTAAATTTGAAGTACAACTTTTAACAGTTTTTTAGTGCTGAATAAGCTAGATTACTGCATCGAGTTTTTAATCAAGGAAGTGTGTTTAATTATTAAACCTAATAGATAGGTAAATAGGTACGAGATGTCTCAAACGAAAAGTAATATCGCGCTGGGCCTAGCTGCAACGGCACTCGCATTAACTGTTTATAATCAGAATTTTACACAATCTACCCCCTCGCCTGAGTCATTGCCTTCTGAGTCGGTATCGCAATCGCATCATGCGATTGATGCTAACACGACGCTCAGTGAGTCAATTAGCAAATCACACAGTGATTTAGAGTTGATGGATAAGCGAGCACTCATAGAGCGCATAGAGTATTTAGAAGCACGTGTACTTGATATTGAAAATAGTGCTTTTACAAGCGCCCCTTCGGCTGAAAATATGGAAGAAACCATCCTTGCCGTATTAGAAGAAAAAGAACGTCAAGACAAAGCTCAAAATCGAGAAGACAACCCTGTTTATGGATTCTATGAAGATTTGCCGAAGGATTATGACCTGAAGCTGAAAACTGATCCTGAGTTTGCGATGAAAGTCAGTCAAGATTTAAGAACAAAAGTCTTAGATGAAAGTTTGTCGCCGACAGAGCGTTTGTCTGCGATGGGTCAGTTACAAATGAACATGTATATTCTTAATCGCACACAAGGTGAAATGTTTGACTATGAGACGGTCGATGCCGTGCTTGATATTAGCCGCAATAGCCAAGATGAGAAATTAAAAGTACAAGCGCTAGAGGTGGTTGCACACTCCCCAATTGTAGACCATCGAATTGCAAAGTCTTTGCAAGATATTATAGAAAAAGAGCCAAATAAGTATATGAAAACAATGGCGGCTGAAGGGTTAATTGGTCAATATTATCAGTCTGGCGAGACGTCTCCTGAGCTGAAGCAGCAACTGGCCAGTGACATATTGGATTTATACAATAATTCTAACAGCTCAGAAACGCAGCTGGTGATGCAGCGTTTAATCCGTGATGATGAATTACTCGAACAAATTAAAAGAGACGCGGGTAGATAATCTATTCGCCAATGCTGTGCAGGCAATGACTTAATGTATGCGTCTGCACAGCGTGTGTTTTTTCATTCAATGCTCTCAACTGTAAGCCTATTGAGGGTTTTGATCTGAATGTTTATCGATGTGCCCTAAATCACGATCTGGGCATAATTTGTCTCTTACTCTTCGTTTGAGCTCTTT
Source organism: Pseudoalteromonas sp. SMS1 (assembly GCF_021530565.1). Classification (GTDB taxonomy): domain Bacteria; phylum Pseudomonadota; class Gammaproteobacteria; order Enterobacterales; family Alteromonadaceae; genus Pseudoalteromonas. The sequence goes on along the minus strand of NZ_JAKGBI010000006.1, from coordinate 104,529 downwards.
GGCTTCTGGGAAGCCCCCATCTTTTACTCTGCACCAAATTAACTCTTGATTATAATAGATCTCGAAGACGCCCTTTGACGCGGGTGCCAGTGACACTTCCTCTAAGTCTTGACCAAAAGTGGAAAGTAGTTCTTGTGCAAGCCAACCGCTTCTTAATAGCCATTGACACAATACACAGTAGTGAATCGTAATTTTTGGACCGTTCATAGCTCTCCAACTCAGCTTTAATAACCCACTTGCGATGTAGTTTACTCGCCCTCTTGTTGTGCATTTTGCACAAACTCGGAGTATATCGTGTCTTTAATTAGTCTATCTGGGGTAAATGCATAGTAGTGCTGAAATACGTTTTCAATACTACCGATAAACGTGACATCGTAGTGTCGCTCAATTTCTTCTTTAATGGATAAGGGGGCTGGAAAGATGCCAAAACCTTGTTGTCCTAAAGACTTCATTAATGCGCTGTCATCAACGTGCCCCGCAACAGACATTTTAATATCAAGGTCTTCCAACCAGTACTGAATCGCATTGGTCACGGGGCTGGACTTAGCGGGTAAAATGATCGGCATGTCTTTGAGTGTATTAGGGTAATCTTTGCTAAGTTTGGCATAGTAGTTCGAGTTACCATACAACCCAAGTTGGCTTTTCCCAATCTCGTGACAGAATGCTTTAAATGGCGTTGAGCTATCTAGGGGTTTGTCTGCTAAAACCAGATCTATTTTATGGGTTGCCATCTGAGCCAGTAGCTCTGATTGTTGCCCATCGATACAATGTAAATTGGTGATGCGTTCATGCTTAATTAAAGGTGATAGCCACTTAGATACCAATGATTTTGGCAACGCATCAGAGATGCCGACTTTGAGGGTACGATTAATGTTATCCAGATCCCCTCGCGTTGTTTCAAGCCATTCTTCAGCGACATTGAACATGTCATTGGCATATTGCTGAGTAAGCTGCCCGTACTCTGTGAGCCTCAAGCCTCGACCTTCACGCACAAACAGTGATTTGCCAAGTCGTTGCTCTAAACTGGTGATTTGGGCACTGATTGTTTGAGGTGTCAGGTGCAACACTTTACTGGCTGCCGCAATGCTGCCTAATTTACTGACCTGCCAGAAATAATAGAGGTGATTATAATTGATATTCATGATACTTCGTTAATTTCGATGTCTAACTAAGAATTAATCAGCTTTTATCTTTGATTCCACCTTAGTAGATTTAAGTCATCGACGCAATCAGTAATTTCGCTACGACGTGATTTTTGAGCGTTTAATTGAACGAGGTCAATAGAGATGAAATTAAATTTACGTATGACAGGCAAAGCTTTAGGTGCAAGCGCTAAAACAAAAGCAGCAAAGTTGATCACAGTTAAGCTGGCAAAATACGTGGCTAATATTCGCAAGGTAAAAGTACATATTGATGATGTGCCTTCGAAACTTCATGGTACGTTGACTCAATGCCGAATCGAAGTCTTATTACCTGGCTTACCAAGTATTATGGTTAAAGCAAGGGGCAAGGATATGGCACAAGCAATTAAACGGGCTGTCACAAACAGCGAAACAGTCTTGACGCAAAAGTTGTGATGTTACTGGTAAACCTCTTGAGTGTGATGTTTGCACTCAAGAGGTTTTCAGTTAACTTTTTGATTTTATTATACTAAGCATTACTCCCAAGCACTTGCTGCGGCACGGAAGCTGCGCTTTTTATCCTGAAAAGTTCACTATTGTTACTGTCCCTTCCTTTTTTGTTAACAAGTTAAATGCCTTCCTGATTCTAACAACGAACTCATTGCATCAATGAATGTTTTTATTTTGAGCAATAAAATCAGATATAAACCAGTAGGATAGCTATCTAAAAATGTAATTTTTGGGCTTTTTATTGTTCGTACTGATGGTGATTAATCTTTAATGAAATGTTTATTATTGGTGACATCTCGCGCCTTGTTGTGTATTTTATACGGTGAAAAGCTGTAATACGATTCTCAAGGAAGTAAAAAATGACATACATATCTGATACCAGTGCTCAAGACACGCAAATAGAGAAGAAAAGGAATTACAAGCTCTATTTGGCTATTGCTGTAGGTATCATTATTTTTTTCATGTTTATTATTCCACAACTATCAGTATGGTTTAGTGGCCAAGGCGCTGTGCGTCTTGAAAATATCCGCGTTGCGCAAGTTCAAAAAGGTCAGTTTATTCGTGATATTTCCGTACAAGGCCGTGTTGTTGCTGCCAAAAGACCGACACTGTATAGCCCTGCTCAGGGGACAGTGACCTATCTAGTGACACCGGGTGATACTGTAGAAGTAGGTGAGCAGTTGGCGGTGATCGATAGTCCGGAGTTGACCAGTCTATTCGCGAAAGAGAAGGCTGAGTTAACCCGTTTACAAACGCAACTAGAGCGCGAAAAAATCCAAGGAAAGAAGCAAAACTTGGAACAAGAAAACTATATTGGTAAAGCACAAGTGGCGCTCAATGCCGCTAAACGTGAAATGCGCCGCAATGAAGAAGGGCATAAAAGTCAGGTTGTAAGTGACATCGACTTTCAAAAGGCTAAAGATGATTTAGAAAATGCACAAAGAGAGCATCGATTAGCAATCAAAGAGGTTGCGTTGTTAATCGAAAGCCAAAAGTTTGAGATTCAGACTCGAGCACTAGAACTGCAAGCTCAGCAAGTCATTGTTGATGAAATTCAAAGGCAGGTTGATGCCCTCTCAATTACTTCTCCCGTAGCCGGTATTGTGGGTAATTTGGCTGTTGAACAGAAAAATACAGTAACTAAAAATCAGCCCCTGCTTAGTGTGGTTGATCTTTCTCAATATGAAGTCGAAGTCAATATTCCGGAAAACTATGCCGACGACTTGGCTTTGGGGATGAGCGCAGATCTCATGCTTAATGGCAATACCTATAAAGGGGAGTTGACGGCGATTTCTCCGGAAATTGTTAACGGTCAGGTGGAAGGGAAGATTAGATTTAAAAGTAAAAATATTAAAGGGTTAAGGCAAAATCAACGGCTGACCAGCCGTGTTGTGTTAGAAGAAAAAAGTGATGTTTACTTTTTGCCTAGAGGGCAATTTGCGGAGTCTGGAGGGGGTCGCTACATATATGTAGTGCAGGACGACACCGCGGTTAAAAAACAAATAAAGCTTGGGTCGAGAAGCTTAGGTCAAGTCGAAGTTATTTCTGGTTTAGCGATGGGTGACAAAGTAGTGATCTCTGATCTAAGCGTATTTAAAGAAGCTGGTAGCGTAAGAATCGTGCAATAAAGGAGTACGTATGTTAAGAATGAATAAGCTAGCGAAAACTTATTTCACAGACACCATTAAAACACAGGCCCTGCGCCCTTTTGACTTGGAAGTGAAACAAGGTGAATTTATTGCTGTTGTTGGCCCGTCAGGTTCAGGAAAGACAACTTTTCTTAACATTACCGGACTTCTTGAGGACGCGTCTGAGGGCGAGTACTGGTTAGATGGCGTCGATGTTTGTACTTTAAGTGATAAACAAAAATCTCGTCTGAGAAATGAAAAAATAGGTTTTGTTTTTCAGAGCTTTAACCTCATTCCAGAACTAAATATCTTTGACAATGTAGAAATGCCATTGCGCTATCGCAAGTTATCAAGTGCAGAACGAAAAAAGCGTGTTGAGCATGCGCTGGCGCAGGTTGGGCTGCACAGTAGACAAACTCATTATCCTTCTCAGTTATCTGGCGGGCAGCAGCAAAGGGTTGCTATTGCGAGAGCGTTGGCAGGCTCTCCGGCATTTCTTTTAGCAGATGAACCAACGGGCAATCTAGACTCCACCATGGCTGATGGTGTTATGTCACTGCTCAAAGAGATCAATGCTGCTGGCACGACCATTATTATGGTGACGCACGACTTGGAGCAAGCAACACAAGCTAGCCGAATAGTCGAAGTTAAAGATGGTGTTATCTGTGAAGTAGATAAACAAACCCAAGCAATCGCCTAGAGGGGTCGCTATGTTTATCTATTATATAAAACTGGCTTGCTTAAGCTTATGGCAAACTCGGTCTCTCAGTTTTCTGGCGGTACTGATCATCGGTGTGGGCATATCTGCAACCATGACCACATACACGATAAACTACATGATGACGAAAGACCCCCTCCCAGCCAAAAGTGAGCGTGTATTTTTGGTTAGGTTAAATAATTGGAGCCCTGAAGCTTCTTATCGTAATCGAGCAGAGGAACGCCCACCCACCTATATCTCTGTCCAGGATTCATTGAATCTAATGACACAGAATAAAGCCAAAGGGCATATACCTATTGCGGGCTTTAAAGATATGCTCAAACTACCTGAGCAAAGTGCCATTGACGCTGAAGTATCCGTTGTTCGAGCAACGACGAGAGACTTTTTTAGCACTTTTGATGTGCCGTTTTTATATGGCTCAAGCTGGCCTCAAAGCAGTGACACCACAGGTGAACAAGTTGTTGTAATTTCGAAAGCTTTGAATCTGTCACTGTTTTCAGGGGAAAACTCGATCGGTCGTACCTTAATGCTTGGCGAAAACCAATTTACGGTGGTCGGAGTACTCGATGATTGGCATTTGCTGCCACGCTTTTATGGTGATTCTATGCGGGCGTTTCAGCCACCTCGAGAAATTTTTGTTCCCTTTCAAACCCAGATTAACCTTGAGCTATGGACATCCAATTTACAATCCTATGAATGTTGGAAGGAGCCTGAAAATGCTTCAGTGGCTGCACTGTGGAGCTCTGAATGTATTTGGGTATTTTTCTGGGTTGAACTCGCAAGTGCCGATAACAAATCTGAATATTTAGACTTTCTAGATTCTTACGTGCGCGAGCAACAAGCGTTAGGACGTTTTCAAAGACCTATTTTAAATCAATTACAGACCGGGGCTGACTACTTGCAAGAGCGTCGTGCTTATTCAAGAGACAGTGAAATTGCAGTGTGGCTAGCAGGTTGTTTCTTGGCTTTGTGCTTGTTAAATGCAATGAGCATTATTATGACTAAATTTCAGGGTAAAACAGCCGAAGTTGCGTTGCGTAGGGCTGTTGGGGCGAGCAGTGCTGATTTAGTCCAACAGTATGCATTGGAGACCGGCATTATTGGTTTGTTGGGTGGCATGCTTGGGCTTGTATTGACACAAGTATGTTTGTACGTATCAAGCCAACTCTATACGCATTTGAGCAAGGATATAATGAATATGAGTATGGCGTTAATGTTGGCGACGGTCATTTTATCTATTGTGTCGAGTTTAATATTTGGGCTACTGCCCATTCTTCGTGCGATTGGTGTGCAACCAGCTGAACAGCTTAAAAGTTTGTAGGGGCAAGGATGAGAGATTTACTGCCAATTTTAAAGTCACTGAAAAGCAACTATACAGCGGCACTGCTGTTTGTGTTACAGGTGGCTATTACATTTACAATTCTAGTTAACGCTATCTTTTTGGCGATGGAGAAGCAATCCGTGATTGCTCGCGCGTCGGGGTTGGATGAAGACAATGTGTTTTATGTTGCGACCAACTTACCCGTATCCGATGATGAAAAAGCGGCCCAACTTGAACAGGATCTGATAAAAATCAATGAGATTGTTGGTGTTAAAAGCGCTGCGGTTTCATCTGGGATCCCGCTTACAGGCTGGGGGCGACTGGTTGAAGTGGCAGTAAATCCCGATACAAAATATGATACTTTTTCTGGGTATTATGGCGGTGATATAAAGTTGTTGAACAGTTTCGGTGCACACATTGTGGCTGGCAGAGGATTTATTCTAGGTGAGGAGTTAACTGCGAGGGTAGACGGTTATAACTACGCGACAGAGGCAATTGTCACCAAAACACTTGCTCACTCTCTATTCGATACTCAATGGCAGTCTATCGTTGGTAAAACCCTTTATATTAATAATAAGCCTCAGCGTATTGTTGGCGTTGTTGATACGTTACAGGCCGCTTGGCCGTCTTGGGTCGTTGTTGAGCATGGGGTGATCTCAGCCGTTAAAGAGACAGATGGGATCATCAACTTTGTGGTGCGTACTGAGCCAAATACGCAACAGCAAGTAATGGCACAAACTTTAGAGTATTTGATGTCGGTTTATGGGCGTAAGATTGACAAATACGAAACATTCAATGCCGTAAAAAAACGCGCTTATAGCGCTGAGAATGCAGCCAGCAAAACGTTGTTTGGCGTGATATTTGGACTGTTGATGGTGACGACGTTAGGTATCTATGGTCAATCTCGATATGGTATTGTCAAGCGTGTAAAGTTAATAGGTATCCGACGCGCAATGGGCGCGAGTAAAGGCGAGATCATGCGTTACTTCATGCTTGAAAACGTTATCTTGACCTGTGTAGGGGTTATTTTAGGGATTATCTCGGCAATTGTGTTGAGCATCACATTCAGTAATGCATTTGAGCTAGGCACTGTGCCACCCAGTTATATGTTGTATGGCAGTTTGTGCACATTATTGCTCGGTCAGGTCGCGGTGCTTTATCCCGCATTTCGTGCTGCACAGTTACCACCGGCTATTGCAACGAGGATTGTCTAGTACCACATTCAAGACAATGTTCGTTGAATACAGTATGTCCTAAGTATTTTCTTATTGTATGATCTCTAGACTCACTCAAATCAGATCTGTGTTATGCACGTATCTGGGCAATTAATCAGTAAAATTGATACAATATTGACGACGAATTTATTAGGGGCAATTCTTCCCTGTCTTGATGGGAAGGTGCACTCGCGAATGCGGTGGTAGTTTAAACATGTTGAAACTCTCGAATAATGTAGAATTGGCGTCTTGGGAGATAGAGTTAAGTGCCATCAGGGCGCAAGGTGCTGGCGGGCAAAATGTAAATAAGGTTTCTTCAGCAATCCACTTAAGGTTCGATATCAATAGGTCTAGCTTACCTGTATTTTACAAAGAGCGTTTGTTGGCTTTGTCCGATAGCCGCATCAGTAAAGAGGGGGTGATTATTATTAAAGCACAAACCTTCAGAACACAGGAACAAAACAAAGAAGATGCACTCGTCAGGCTCAAGCAGCTGATATTAGATGCCATCAAAGTGGAAAAAAAGCGTAAACAAACCAAGCCAACTAAAGGCGCTCAAAAGCGCCGTTTAGAAAGCAAGAATAAACGTGGGCAAACCAAAGCGTTACGCCGTTCAGTTAAGTACTAGTTTTGCTTTAGGGGAAGGGTAATATTGAATGCCGCGCCGCCTAAGCTCGAATCACTGACCCAGCATCGGCCATCATGCCAACTGAGAATTTTAGCGACAATGGCAAGTCCTAAGCCAAACCCACCCGTTTCTTTGCTTCTACTTGTCTCGAGCCTAATAAAAGGGCTGAATACATTTTCACGTTTGTCATAGGGGATACCGGGGCCATCGTCGCTGACCTTTAAATGTAGGTTTTCGTCGCGATTGACAGTCAGATGGATGTCGATGACTTGTGCACCGTATTTATCTGCATTTTGCAGTAAGTTTTGCAAAACTCGGCAAAGGTAGTGGCTATTGCCGAACACATAGAGGTCTTCTTGAATGTTAAACTGGAGCTTTTTATGGGTTGTGCTCTGTGTTTTTGCAATTGACTCAGCAACCAATTTACTGAAATCGAAGGTGCGTTTTTGCATTTCCCTTTCTGAAAACTCGAGCCGTGCATAGCTGAGCATCTCATCTATCAGTAGTTCCATTTCTAACACATCATTGCTCATCGCTTGAATTTGTTTTGGATCCTTCGCTGCCAGCATCGCCAAAGCGAACTTTAAGCGTGCTAAGGGGGTTCTGAGCTCATGAGAAACGGCATTCACTAAATGCTTTTGGTTTTGCATTAAGCTTGCTGTTTGCAAAGCGAGTTTTTGAATTTGTTGTGTTAGTGTCGATATCGCGGAAAAGCGAGAAGGCTGAGTTTCAATATCTAGCTGGCCCGTTGCAAGCTTGGTGGTAATGTACTTTAACTGGGTTAAATCTCGCCATAATGGTCGTAGCCAGAGCATCAAAAGCAATGCCAGAATCGCGAATGAAATGAGCCTGAAACCGTATTGCGCAAAAAACGAGCTGCTTTGTGGGGCATAGGGTCCAAGTTGCACCAAATGTTGGCCATCTTCCAACAACATACTTAATTGATAATGATCATTGGCATCAAAAGATATGACAATCTCACCTTGATTTAAACGCTCAAGCTGCTCCTCAAACCATGCGATATCATTGACGTTGATGATATTCAGTTGATCACTGTGTGGGTGATTCTCAACGCCAATTTCATCGAGTACAGACTTCAAGTTTAATGCAACTTGCTTTGCATAGTTGAGCTCATTAGGAGCTTGGTTACCCCATTTTTTCCAGATGTATTCACTGCTTTGGTTAATTAATACGATACTCGCAAAAACAAATAGATATAGGCTTACAAGAAGTCTCAGCATCAGTGCTTAGTCCCATGCTGATTTCGAGCAAAGGTACCCTTTACCCCACACCGTCACCAGTCTAAACGGTTGCTCTGGATTGTCTCCCAGTTTTTTTCTTAGACGTGATATACGCACATCAACACTTCTATCTAGACCATCATATTCGCGGCCTACGACGCATTTGTAAATATGCTCTCGACTGAGCGTTTGTCCCGCATTATTGGCAAGCTCCCACAATAGGTCAAACTCATAACTTGTCAGCTCCACTTCTTCACCTGACAAATAAGCTTTGCGTGCCGCTTTATCGACTTCTAATTGACCTAGGTTGATGATGTCACTACTACTTTGTTGCACACCACCACGCCTTAATAACGCATTGAGTCTCGCTAACAATACGTATGGCTCTACAGGTTTAATGACATAGTCATCAGCGCCAATCTCCAACCCCCTGACATGATCAAAATCGCTGTCTTTGGCAGTTAAAAAAAGCACGGGCCCGGTATATTCGTTGCGGATCTCACGGCAAATAGAAAACCCATCCATATTGGGTAGCATAATGTCCAAAATGACAATGTCTGGCTGAGCAGAGATGATTGCGTCAACAGCTTTCGCGCCGTCGTTTACCAACGTAACTGAAAAGTTGTTGCTTTCGAGGAATTGCCCGGTGAGTTCTGCGAGTCTTTCATCGTCTTCTACAAGTATCACTTTTGCCATTAGAAAAAACTCCAGTCAGATTTTAATTTTCGTCTATATTTGCGGCTTATTGCAGCGTTCACTTTCACTTTCTGTGAGGCCAATGTTTCCATCTTCGCGTTTTTAAGCGAAAAAACCATATCTTGCCCCAACGCTATATTCAGCTTGGCCTTTGCTTGGCGGGTATTTTGCCAACACTGTAATTTTTGTTCATCTTGAAATAAACACACGTCATCAACCGTCTCAGCATGCCATTGCACTGCGATGGTCATTTCACACATTTGACCGATGGACTGTACCATACAAATTATAGGTTTGATTGTGAGCGCAGCCTTACTTGATTGCGGCACTGCATGTGCGCTGTTCGTGTTTGTCGCAATTAAACAGACTGACGCAACCAGTGGATAGGTCCACTTAAAACTCATATACACCCCCAATAAAGACATTAGAAGTATATTTTTTATCTATCAGCGGACTGTCTGTAATGCCTGAACCTAGCCATGTTTGCTTCGCGCTAAACTTCAACTGCCAATCTTGGTTCAATCGATAATTAAACGCAATGCTGACAAAAGGGTTGATTGTTGCTTTACCTGTGTACAGGTGGTATTCAGACTCGGTATCCAGCGGACTGATCCCATAATAATAGTCCACGAGTTTTTGGCTTTTATATTCAGCCCCTACTTTGAGTTTGAGCCTAGCGATATGAGGCTGACCAACTGGCACATGATAACTGTAATCTATTTGCCCATGGTAACCGCGATAAGTACCTGTTACATCATGCAGCCAAAGAATTGAAAGTTTGCCATACTTTTCGAGATACCAATGAGCTAAAAAACCACTGTCGAGGGCCCAGTCGCGTTTTGCAATATCATCAATTGAAATGGATTTCTTAGTTTGCTTGTCATCGGGGTCAACGTTGTCCTTGTCACCATCAATGTCATCCGGTGAATCTGAATCAGTGCCCGTATCGGGGTGAGGATCAATCACTGGGTTTGACGGCGAGCCTGATTCTTGAGAAAAGCTATTGCTTACTAATATATTACTCGGGTGAAAGCGTTCAAAGTACGCACGTTCGGTGTTGAGCTGTGTGATAAGGCTCAAATCATACTGGGGCTTTTCAACGAAGGTATAGCCAACAGTGGTATTGTCGACAAAAAACTTGTCACCATAGTAGCTAATATAAGGCAATACTACGAGAGGCACATTGTCCCCATCTCGTACGGGGTTGGTAATCACGCCAGCACCGACTGCAACAGCCAGTTCCCATTGCCCCACTTCGATGCACTGTTGGTCTTCAGCTGCGCAGCTAGCGGCACTAGATGGGCTGATTGTGAGTGTATATATGAGCAACAAAAAGAAGAAATATTTCAATCAATCGACTCCTGTAAATTCTAGGCTTAAATTTACCAGTAATTTTGTCAATTACCAGAAGCAGTTACATAAAATAACAAATAGATCGAGCTAAATAACAGAAGATTGGCCTTGATGTATTACAGTTGAATTACTTTCAGTCAAGGAGAAAAACTATGTTCTACTTAAGCAATACCCGCCAAATAGCAAGGAGCCGCATTTTTTTCGTCGTCTTACCTGCCCTGGTCGCGTGTGGAGGTAGCAATAATAGTGAAGACAATCCAGATGGTGGCGGGTCAAATACACCAAATTCAGTACCTCAGCTTACATGGTTATCCGAGTCATCATCTTCCCTGCGCCAAGCATCATCAAGTGAATTCAACCAGTTAGTAAAAAATGGGATGTACTTAAGCCGTTGGTCTTCTGGGTCAGATGATGGTACAGATGAGGTCGCTAACGCAGCACCTGAAGCAGATAGCGGTTCGACGAATTTCTCCAATACCAACGTTCAAGAAGCGGGCGTTGACGAGGGAGATCGCATTGAGTACGACGGAAACTATCTATATATCGCAGGTCACTCTGATCAAGAGATGGTCACTCAAGCGGCGTTTAAACAGTATGTTCGCGTTATGAAACGTACCGAGCAGGGGTTAGAGGAAGTTAAGAAACTAGCGGCTTCTGAGAGTTTGTACAGTCATCAAGAGCTGTATTTAGATGGCAACAGGCTAGCGTCCCTATTTAAGTACCCAGTGTATTCCATGGATAATTCTCCACTCCCCAATGACGCAGATGCAAGTGTATCTACTTCACCTGTCGTGAACGTATATCCCGATACATTTGAGGTGAGTGTGGCTGATGTAACGTCTCCAGAACAAGCGGCGGTAATCAAACAATACCGTTTTGATGGCAATATCATCGACAGCCGTGTTATTGATGGCAATTTGTATGTCGTCAGTAGTTTCAACGCGTTCTTTGAATTTTCGCAAACAGACGCATTGGCGGCCTATCAGGCCTTGTACAAGGCGGACATTTCTGCGCTTTTACCTAAAGTTACTGACCTGAGCACAGGGGCAACTTCGGCGCTTTTTGAATCCAATAATTGTTATATCCCTACTAATACAACCTCTTTGGATAGTGCTAATCGCATTACGACGATCACGCGCGTGTCGCTCACGGATCCGACTCAGCTCCAATCAACCTGCATCAATGCTCCCACAGATGGTATTTATGCTGCGAAAAACAGTATTTACTTACATAGTCGCTTTTGGCCAGAAGAGGAAGCTAGCATTGAAGACATTGCCCAAACCGCACTACATAAATTTCAAGTCTCTACACAGGGTATATCGTATAGCGCATCTGGTTCCGTGCCAGGCTCCCTTGGCTTCGGCGGTGGCAACTTCATTGAACCTGCAATCATTGGAGGCGTAAGCAACCCTGCTTTTAGACTGAGCGAGTTTGAAGGCCAGCTCAGATTACTGACGACCCGTTTTAGTTCAACAGCTGGACTTGTTCACCAGTTATTCGTGCTAGAGCAGCAAGGCAATGCGTTAAATACCATCGCTAAGCTACCAAACGAAAGTCACCCAACACCGATAGGGAAAGTGGAAGAAAATGGCAGCGTAGAAGAGAATGTTTATGCGGTACGCTACGTGGGCAATAAAGCATATATTGTTACCTTCAGGCGTATAGACCCACTTTATGTTATTGATTTGAGCAATCCAATTGAGCCAACCATTGCTGGGGCGTTAGAAATTCCGGGTTATTCGGCCTATTTGCATCCGGTTTCGGACGCTTTACTCATTGGTGTTGGTCAAAATGTTGATGAATGGTTCTGGGCAGCCCCTGATTCCTCTAGTTCTAACGATGAGCCTGTTGTTGGCGCGAAAGTGAGCTTGTTTGATGTATCAGACATGAGTAACCCTAAACTCATAAATGAGCATATTTTCGCCAATGGGTATACGCCAGTTGAATTTGATCATCATGCTTTTAGCTTTTTAAATGTGACCGATGAACAATTCAGAATGACGTTACCTATTGAAACGTGGCTCACTGAACAAGAGGCAGACGGTAGCATGGTTTGGACGAATAAAAATGAATTGGCCGCATTTGAAATTAGGACCGGCAGTACTGCGGCCTTAGCTTATTTGGGCAGTAGTATCGCAAGGTATGAAGAATCAGCGCAAAGCGTTCCTTATGTACGAGCATCTGACGACAGGGGCGTGATCCATGATGATACAGTGTACTATATTCATGGCAATTTCGTTTGGTCTAGTTTATGGCAAAACCCGGCACAAAACTCAGGCCCGTTTTAACTCGTACATGTCAAACCCTTGAGCCAACACTCAAAGGGACCAAGCGTCACCTTATTACGCAAGGTGGCGCTTTTTCACGTTACTCAGCCTCTAGTACAAGTATAATATCGTCATACCATGTCTCGTATATCTGGTAGTTTTTTTGAAGCGTGTTTAGATGCGTAAAGCCAAGTTTTTTCAATAAGCTCAGTGAAGCATTGTTCCCTGCTGTGACGGTGGCAATGAGTGAGCTGTAGTTTTGCGTCTTGATTGCTAAGTCGATCACTGCCTGCGTTGCTTCCAAGGCGAAACCTTGTCCTTGAAAATCAGGGTGTAACATAAATCCCAGCTCGGCTTGTTGTGGATTTTGGGCAGAGCTTTTAAGCCCATGCAACCCAATTGGTTCATTGTTATCGCGGCGCTCAATGATGAAAGTTAGCCAATTATCTTGGCCTTTTTCCCAAGTGGCTATACGTGATGTGAATAGCGTTTTGAGCGATTGCTCATCTGGGACCTCAGCGACATAGCGCATCACTATATGATTTTGATTGAGCTGTTGAAAAAAAGCCCAGTCTCGCGATTCGAGCAGTCTTAGATTAAGTCTTGGTGTACGCAACTCCATGTTATGTCCTTCTACAAAACAGCCAGCTAAAAATACTATTTAGCGCTGTTTAATATGCTTCGAATCTGTTTTATTTGAGTAATGGCCGCTTGATTGTCACCGTGGACACAAAGTGAGTCAGCGGGTAAATAAAGCGTGTGCCCACCTGCCGTTATGACCGACGAGTGTTTTGCCAGTTGCTGAACTTGAGCTATCAAATTTGTCTCGGTATGTACTGCATTTGCTTGGCTTCGCGGTGTTAACAGGCCTTCATCGGTATAGAGTCTGTCTGCAAATGCTTCCATGATAAGTGTAACACCGTATTGTTTGGCAAGTGCTTTGTGGTGCTCAGCATTGGCAGTAGCCAGAATCATTAATTTCAAATTGGTTGGATACAAGCTGATCGCTTCAATGAGGGAAAGTAAAATATCTTCATTGCACATCATATCATTGTATAAAGCGCCATGGGGCTTTACATATGAAACAGAGACATTTTCAATTTTGGCCATCCCTTCAACGGCAGCAATCTGGTAATGTAGACAGTGGATCAACTCTTGTTTTGACATATTCAATGAACGTCTACCAAACCCCTGTAAATCCGGATAACTGGGGTGTGCACCAACGGTCACTTTATGCTTGCTAGCGAGTTTTAATGTGTTTGCTAATACACGCGGGTCTCCAGCATGAAAGCCACAGGCAACATTGGCCATGTCAATGTGCGGCATGACTTCGGCGTCTAGTCCCATTTCCCAAGCCCCAAAGCTTTCCCCTAAATCACAATTTAAACGCATACAACCCTACTTATTTTTACTGTATTAACAGGTCCATATCTGGTCTATCGGTAACCAGCATATGCTGTGGACTGTTTATAATACACAATTCTGGTGCTGCGCGGGTAATTGCGAGGTGTGCGGTGAGGCTGGTGGTCCAAAATACCGGCTGTTTGTCCTCAGAAAAGAAAATGGGCTCGCCAAAATTGGGCTTATTTAGGTTTTTTATGCCGATATGTGTAGGGTCTCCAAAATGGACCGGGATCCCATGAGGCACGCGACTAATACTGCCTGCTTGGATAGCTTTAATAATTTCTTGGGTATCCATAGGTCGCATACAGACGACCTTGTTGCCTGCAAAGGGGCCGACTGAAAGGCTATCTATGTTACTGATATACATAGGTAGGGTATGAGCAGGACTTATTGTGGAGTGTGCAAACCCAAAACTGTTTAACACGTAATCAAATGCCATATAGCTGGCGAGTGCAAACGTGACGAAGTCTTTGCGCCAGAGCTGATTAATATCACTGACTTCATCAATTAATTGACCATCTCGTAGAATACGATATTTGGGGACGTCACTGCGAATATCAATGTTTCCCCCGAGCGCATCTAAGTGGCTGTCACCAGCATCAACACTCGTTGCGAGCAAAGGGCAGCAATCGTGGTTTTGCAGGCAATACTTTTGAAAATCGAAAGCATATGCTTTGGGTAAAATGACAATATTACATTGAGTAAAACCGGGCACAAATCCATTGGTTGGGCCCGAATAATCACCCGCTCTGATCATTTCTCGAATCGCATTAGGTGCCGTTAAGGACGCCTTTGGATCCATAATTCCCCCACCTGCAATATCTGTCACTGTATCGTACGGGCAGCGTTATGTACTCTAGGTTCTTTTGTCCGTTCAAATACTGACCGGCAACTTTCCAAGAGCCTTCGCTTTTCCCAAAATTACTTGCGCCAAGGCGGAATAAGCTGGGCCGCGCACATCATTTTCTTGAGCTACATCCACATTATAGGCATAGCTGGCTAAAACTGCCTGATTGTATTGTGCATATTTTGATATTTCATAAGGTGCACGCAAACTGATAAATAAGCTGGGTTTATTGTGTGTGCTTGCGTACTGCATAAGTGCTAACAACGCCTTTGGTTGCTCATGTTTACTGAGTTCATAGTTGTGCAGTTCGGCTAAGTCATCCATACCACCAATCTCTGCAGCGCTTTGTTGTGGTGATGCATGAGCACTGATCACCCAATCAGCATCATTGATAAATTGGTGTGCACGTTTGGGTTTAAATGCTTGCAGGCTTGTAATCGTGATTTTTAGCGGTAGTGCTGACGTGCTGAGTAGCGCCTGTTTTAGTGCTAAAGCTTTCTGCCTATCTGGCATAATGAGATGAATATGTTGATTTTTTTGAACTTTAAAAGGCAAAATTCCGTCATTTTTCACTTCTGTAATAGCATCTAATGCTAGCTGTGCTTCTAATTGACGATGTTGGGGATTGCCAAGTGTGGCTTGTGCAATACCGAAACTAGGGCGCGTTGCATGCTTGGCGACTTGTGCTTTTAACTTTTGGACCCGTTGATACGATGTCAAAATGGCCGATTGTTGTAGTGTGCCATTGGTAACGGCATTTTCTAATTTGCTGAAAAACGCCTCAAATTGTTTAATATCTGACGGTGTACGGACAGGGATGGGCATGAGTGCGATGTCAACACCGGCATTAAAGGTCTCTATGACGGCATCCAGCGGAGAAAAGAAGTCACTGATCCCCGCCATGTCCAACGCATCCGTGATAGTCACCCCTTGATAACCAAGTTGATCGCGTAATAAGTCTTGCATAATAGCCCGTGACATTGTGGCAGGGCGTATCATTTGTTGGCCTTTGCTATTGAGTACTTTGCTACTGTCTAAAGCGGGGTATTGAATATGCGCCGTCATAATCATACCCGGCTGTTGCTTTTCAATAATGTGCGCGAAAGGTAGGAGCTCCTGCTGCTGAATTTGCGTTAACGAATGTGCTACTTTTGGCAGCCCTGTATGACTGTCGACTTGGGTATCTCCATGACCTGGAAAATGTTTTAATGCAGATACAACGCCATGTTGTTCGAATGCCGCGACTTGGGCTGCGCCAAGTATTGCCACGCGTTTGGGATCTTCTCCAAACGACCTAACGTTAATGACAGGGTTTAGTGGGTTTGAATTGACATCTACGGTTGGCGCAAAATTGACGTTGATACCTAAGCTTGAGAGCTCTTTTGCAATGACGCTGGCAACTTCGGTCGCATATTTATCGCCATGCCTTTCATATGTTGCACCAATGCTCATATTTCCCGTAAACGAAGTGGCTTTAGCTCTATTAATACGTGCAACACGACCGCCTTCTTGATCTATGGCGATAAGTACAGGGGAAGTACTCACTTTTTGCAATGACTGCGTTAGTTCGACTATCTGTTTTGTGTTCTGTACATTTTCTGCAAACAATATGACACCGCCAATTTGATACTTCTCCAATAAATCTGACAGCGATGAGGGGAGTTTTGTCATGGGCTTACGACATGGGAGTGTGTCGCCTTCGTTACAAAAATAACGTAAGTCCAACATGAGTTTTTGTCCAATCATGGTGGTTAAGGGTGGCAGAGCGTCATTTGCACTTATCGTGGGGCTGATTGTCATAATCGAAATTAAACCTAATCGTTTAAAAAATTGAGGAATACGCACGCGATGTTTTTATTTGGTAATTTGCGCCTACTTTACCATGGTACACCAGTGTATAGTCGAGAATTTGTAAAATAGTACAACAATTATGAATTGCGCCTTTATCAAAGGCCTGCGCGCCGAAATGTTTACGGACCTAAGGCTCCCAAGGTCGCTTTGGGCCCGCTAAATAAATGAAAAGAGAGGGAAGGGTTTACCTTATTGCACTGCCGACATCTAATTTTGCAAACCAGTCTAAAAATTCTTGTACTTGTTCCCCTTTATACAGCTTACCATGGTTGGGCGCCAAAACCTCTACATCGAGCTCTTTCACTCTAGCTATCCAATTATCTTTGGCTTTGTTAGAAGGCATCCAACGCCGATGAAATGGTTCGATATGTTTAATATGTGGGCCAAAGTCCTCAACAAACTGAGAGTGAGAGTCTGACTTGATAGCAGATCCTACGTTTGCGGACATCAGTATTTTGGCCGATGGGTCATATAGATGATAATTGCCTGCAGAGTGTAAGTAGTGTGCTGGCATTAAGCGCAGCCTGACGCCGCCTAATTGGATTTCACCGCCATCATCATTGATCCCTTCGTACTTGAGGTTGTCTAAATCAAAATGATCTATAAATCTATCCCAGAGCGCGGGGGCGTACAAAGTCGCGTTGGGCACGGCTTTATCCCACAGACCAAGTGTAGAGATGATGTCGGGATCCTGATGAGATGCAAACACGGCGGTCAATTTGTTTAGCTCGGTATGTTGTAAAATGGCCGCGAGCATCGGAGAAAAAAGCTCTATACCGCCCGGATCCATGATCATAGATTCATACTGAGAATGAATAAAGTATTGGTTCACCGAGCCGAGCGTATTTAGCATTTCATCGTTACGCTCCAATATCATCCAGCTGTGCGTTTTAGCTTTGTGTAGCTCTGTTAGTTTCACCTTAATTGTCCTCGCAATGTATGAATTTCACTTAGGTTATATACCACTGCCGTTTTGATGGTTTTTGCCGCACTGGCAATAAAGTCAGATACCGACTGTAGGCTGTCACTGAATTCCCCTGCATTCGTGGCTTCAACTCGACTTGTAACGGCGATGTATTCAGCACTTTGCATTTGTTTTTGAATATCCTCGAAATGGTTCTCAAGTTCGCTGAGTGCCTGAGATAAGTGATTGGCTGCGATGCGTTGTGATTTAATCGCAGATACGTACAAAGTATCTACTTGGCTTGTACAAATCTGCGCGCTTAATTTACCAATCTGGTCGTGATATTGACTGCATCTGACAAGCTCTAGTGCGACTTTAAATAGCTGATTAGACAAGTTGGATATCTTTGTTGTTGAAGCGATCGTCTGTTCTGAAAACTCGTCGATGAAATTAGTAATGGGTTTAAATCCTAACGCTGCATCACCTGCTCTAAGCGCAACCACCCTGGCGTTTTTAGCGGTTAAAGAGAGGTTTTTTGCTTGGCTCAATATGGCCTCTAAATTGGCAATGATCTGTGCAACTCGAACAAAATTCTCCACGACCTTTGAATCATCGCTTAAGCTCATCATAGTTGGTTTCCAAAGATTACTCCCCTATTAGATGTAGGACAAAAAAGCATTTAATTCCAGAAATATAAACAATCTCTTTGTTTTATCAAAGCTGTCTAATTTATGCGACTTTGTCTAATATTAAATTAAATGAAAATATCTATATTCTAAACTCCGTTTACTGTGGACACCTAGATGAATCGAGTAACTCAGAAACTCTTATTCAGCTTTTTTTTCTTATTAGTGGGCTTATCTTTTGGTGTGCAAATAAGCCAATTAATTGAAAACTTTTTGTTTGCCGAAGCCGGCATTTATGGCAACGAGTCGTTGATTGCGCTATTTAACTATTTCTCTTTGGGAATAGTTGGCTTTGTAATGGCGGTTGTGACCGGCGGAGGAGTGATATACCTAGCGCGAAAAAAGCAACAAGAGATTGGATTCGGAGAGCATGGTGAGTTGTATTATGAAGTGTTCAAAGAGTCGCTCACTGCGCAATTCTTAGTTTGCGAAAATGGCTCTTTTTATGCGGTCAGTCAAGGTCTAAGCACCCGTGTTGACTTGTCAGAGTCTGATTTAATCGCTGGTGGTATGAGTAAGCTGGTAGATGAAGAGAGTTTCGCTCAGTTTCAAACGTGGCAAAATAATGGCGAGGATTTCGAGCAACTCACCCTTTACTTGCGCGCACAAAGTATAGCCTCGAATACATTGATCGTCAGTCTAAACCACACGCATTTAAAGGGGGTGTTTTTGGGGCAGTTAATCGATGTTGCAGAGCAAACACATAGGCAAAAGCAGCACGAGTTATTGGCGATTACGCTCAGTTCAGTGGGAGATGGGGTGATCTGCACGGATACCGATGGCAACATTTCGTTTATGAACCCCGTTGCTGAAGCCGTACTTGCCTTGTTGACTCGAGAGGTGGAAGGCAAACCGTTTAATGAAGTGATGCCACTCATTCATGAAGAGAGTAAAGAGCCTATTGATGACCCGATGCATTCGGCAATGACTGAGATGCAAACGGTTTCCTTGTCACAACTAGCTAGTTTTCGTAACCACCTTGGCTTAGAGTTTGCTGTTGAAGTCTCATGCTCTCCAATATTTATCAAGCCCGAAG
This sequence comes from Pseudoalteromonas sp. SMS1, assembly GCF_021530565.1. Lineage (GTDB taxonomy): Bacteria > Pseudomonadota > Gammaproteobacteria > Enterobacterales > Alteromonadaceae > Pseudoalteromonas. Next base: position 85,104 of record NZ_JAKGBI010000006.1, on the reverse strand, counting down.
AGATTGCGGGTGCAGTATTGGTTTTCCAGGACGTGACTGAGTCACGGTTAATGAGAAAAAAAATGGCCCACCTAGCCCATCATGATGCATTGTCCGGGTTACCCAATCGATTACTGTTGCAGGATAGATTGATACAGGCATGCAAACGCGCCAAAAGGCATGCTCATCAATTCGCCGTTATCTTTTTGGATTTAAATAAATTTAAATTGATTAACGATACGTTTGGACACGACTTTGGGGACGAGCTACTAAAGCATGTGGCAAAAAAACTCACGTCGACAATTCGAGCGTGTGATACGGTCTCGCGTATTGGCGGCGACGAATTTGTACTGCTGATTGATGCCATGGAAGATAGGCGGCATGTACGCCATGTCATCGACAAAATATTCTCAGCAGCCACGGGGGAATATGAGGTGAGGTCTAACAAGGTTAATGTATCGTTTAGTGCGGGAATTGCGCTATACCCTAATGATGGTGATAACGCTGATACACTCATGAAATGTGCAGATATGGCCATGTATCGAGCCAAAAAGGTAGGGCATTCGAACTATCAGTTTTACTGTACGACTTTAGACAAAGAGGCGGAGTATTGTCTTGAGCGAGAAAATAAATTGGTCAAAGCCGTAGAACACCGTGAGTTCGTTCCCTACTTTCAACCTGTGGTTAATGCACATAGCCATCAAGTAGAAAAATTGGAAGTCTTGGCTCGTTGGCAAAACGCTGACGAAGTGATTGCTGCTGAGCAGTTTATTAATGTTGCTGAGGAAGCAGGCGTGGGCAACCAGTTAAGTATGCAGGTCTTTGAGCAAGCCATTGCCATTTTCGCGACATTAGTAGCAAACCACGGGTCACTACAGCTTTGTTTGAACCTTTCAGTAAAGCACTTACTTGATGGTGATTTTGAAGCGCAGTTACTTAATCTGCTGGATATGCACGAATTAAATCCAGCGCAATTTGAACTCGAAATTGCTGAGCGTCCGCTTTTAGAAAGAGCTGATGACTTAAAGGTTCGGTTAGATACATTGAGTCGACTAGGGTTTAAGTTGTCGATAGATGACTTTGGGTTAGGGCAGACAAACCCCGCTTTATTGAAAGAGCTGCATTTTGACTCCATTAAAATTGACCCTAGCTTTGTGAGCGAAATTTATGAAACTGGGCATGAAGACGACTTGGCGTTGGTGATGATAAATATAGCCAAGAGTTTAGGGGTAAACTGTATTGCTGAAGGGGTAGAAAGTACGCTTCAAGCACATACATTGGCGAGTCATGGTTGCAACCAATTACAAGGTCATCTATTTTCAGTCCCTGTTTCTGCAAGTGATGTCACACACATATTAAAACGTGGGCTGGATAAATAAGCGAATTACTTTGCGTTACTATCTAAAATCTCAGTGATACGACCCGCTATTTTGTCTGCTATCTCAGCATGTTTTTTATGTACAACGTGATAGGCATGGGTTTCAAATAAAACATGCCGGTTTAGGTGTTCTAAAGCTTGCGGTATCGGCCAAGATGAAGACATCACATAGATTGCATATTCAAAGCGTTGTTCTTGTAGAAGATGTGGTAGTCGGCCCAGTTGATTCAATTGATAATATCGATTTCGACGCGAAGTTGGAAACTTATTTAAGATAACGCGCATGGATTCATCGGTGGCTAAAATGGTTTTAGGTGATGTTTGTATCACGCGTTGGTTACAAGGCACCTTCTCAACACACAGCAGGACAAACTGCACTTTGGTCAAAGGGGGGCCCACGGCGATGAGCTCTTTATATGGGGCGAAGATTTCTTTGGCAAGTATGACATCACCATCCGTGTGTTGTGATTGAATTTCGTTGATAAGACGATGGGAAGGGATTGCAACAAAGTCTACGCTAATCTTTTCTGCTTTATACGCTTTCTCAATTAATGGCAGTGCTTTATTTACAACACTGGGGTGATCGATATAAGAGATTGTCAGCTTTGCGGCATCTGTGCGTTTGTCTGTTGCGAAAGATGCAACACTAAACATCAAAATTAATCCGATTATAACAATATTCAACGACGCTATTCCCATGTAACTTTCACCAATTTGATTATACATTCCCTGCTTTATAAAAGAGATATATTTAAACTTTTTGTGCAGAAAAATCAATAAAGTTTGAGTTGTATCAATTGCCTTGAAGACCCCATTTTTAGTGGTGTTATAGAACTGTATTTAATTGTTCACATTGCTTATGAGAATATGTCATTAAGCATTCATAAATATGTTTAAAAATTAGTTGACTTAGAGGGGCATCCCTATAAGATGAACATAGACAGAATTTCGGTCAGTGTTTATAAATCTCCATTACGATGTTGTATAAGTGTTAGCTTGTAGTAGTACCGTCCTGAAGTTTTATCACCGGCAAAATTTAGGTCTATGCGCCCACAAGGGCATAGGTTTGCCAGTTTTGTAAAAATAGATTCTCTTTAAGCAGTTTAGAGTTTGCTTTTAAGGATTGGCATTTATATTTTTTATCAGGATTTATTATTATGTCTAATACTTTAACAGGTACAGTAAAGTGGTTTAACGAGTCAAAAGGCTTCGGTTTTATCGCTCAGGAAAATGGCCCAGACGTATTTGCACACTTCAGTGCAATCAAAGGCGACGGTTTCCGTACTTTAGCTGAAGGCGAGCGTGTAGAGTTCAAACTTACTACCGGTCAAAAAGGTCCTCAGGCTGAAGAAATCGTTAAGCTGTAACTGTCACAGTTTAAACACCCGAAAAAGCAAGCTTAGCTTGCTTTTTTAATGCCTAAAATTCACTGTTTACTCTCTTCCCACCACTTTTTCCACTTACATGCCATCGTCATTGCAGTAATCACGTGCGATTAACCGCGCTCACTAGGCACTATCCCGAAATTTATGTTTTGTATTCTGTCCATTTGTAGAATGGCGATAAATGTGGTGAATACTACATATAATTAATATTGTCGACAATTTGTGTTTTATTAGGTTGACGTTAACGTAAAGTGTATCTATATTGTTGGCATTGATAGAATACTAAAATATAGGTTGATGATGAGCTTCTTCCAAGAGCAGGCCGTAACATCTTCAGATAAAACATTTTTTCGACTAAGAGAAGAAATCGTCGAGGGTGAAATAGCTGCAGGATCAAAGCTCAGTGAAGTTGAATTGTCGACAAAATATGAGGTGAGCAGAGCGGTCGTTCGAGAAGCAATTAACCGTTTAGAAGCCTGTAATATTGTAGAGCGCAAAGCGAACGTCGGTGCCCGCGTGGTCACTTTAACAGCCGAGGGGCTGTTAGAGTTATACCAGATCAGGGAGGCACTGGAGGGGATGGCTGCACGCCTTGCTGCGCAGAATATGCCTGAGGCTGAAATTGAAAAGCTTGCGACTTTATTAGACGACCAATTTGAGTTGGTTAAGCAAGGACAGTCATATTACCAAGAAGCGGGCGACCTAGATTTCCATTACCGCATTATTGTCGGCAGCCAGAACCAACAACTCATCACCATGTTAAGCAATGGAATTTATCACTTGGCGAGAATGTACCGAGTTCAATTAGGTATGACAGGGCCTCGTGTTACAACCGCATACGACGAGCATAAACACATAGTAAGAGCCATCGCGAATCGAGATGGAGAATTGGCAGAAATTTTAATGAGACGCCATATTCAATATTCAAAAAACAATATTGCCGTCAAATTATCCAAAATGTAGTAAATCATCACAGGAGAGAGCATCACCATGAGTGCAGGAAAAAAATTTCGTGACGCATTAAAGGCAAACCAACCACTGCAAATTGTAGGTACCATTAACGCCTATAGTGCAATGATGGCAAAACAAATTGGTCACCAAGCAATTTACCTTTCAGGCGGTGGTGTGGCGAATGCATCATATGGTTTACCAGATCTTGGTATGACGTCTCTAAATGATGTGATTGCAGATGTGCAGCGTATTACATCTGCATGTGATTTACCTTTGATGGTAGACATTGATACGGGTTGGGGTGGCGCATTTAATATTGCAAAGACCATTCGTGATATGGAGAAAGCGGGCGCTGCGGCTGTACACCTTGAAGATCAAGTAGCACAAAAGCGCTGTGGTCACAGACCAAATAAAGAGATTGTTTCTACAGAAGAAATGGTTGATCGCATTAAGGCTGCAGTGGATGCGCGTACAGATAAAGATTTCTTTATCATGGCACGCACTGATTCGTTTGCGCAAGAAGGTTTAGAGGCTGCAATTGAGCGAGCAAAAGCTTATGTTGCGGCGGGTGCTGACGGTATTTTCGCTGAAGCAGTTCAGACCGAAGAGCACTATCGTGCATTCTCTGAAGCTCTGGATGTGCCTATCCTAGCGAACATGACCGAGTTTGGTAAAACAGAGTTATGGAACAAACAAGATTTGGCTGATTGGGGCGTTGGTATGGTGCTTTATCCTTTAAGCGCCTTCCGTGCAATGAATAAAGCGGCTGAATTAGTTTACAGAACATTATTAAATGACGGCGATCAAAAAGCCGTTGTCGACACAATGCAAACACGTATGGATCTGTACGATTACCTTGGTTACCACGATTACGAACAGAAGCTAGATGCACTGTTTGCAGAAGGCAAAAACAAATAAAGCATAATTAGGGGCTGCTTGAGTAGGTATGTCCCATACTAAAATTTATAAATTCAGCAGGTAAAATTTTTCAGGAGAATATCATGGCTAAAGTACTAAGTGGCGCTGGCTTACGTGGTCAGGTTGCAGGGAAAACTGCACTATCAACCGTGGGTAAATCAGGCTCAGGACTCACCTATCGCGGATATGATGTAAAAGATTTAGCACACAACTGTCAATTCGAAGAAGTGGCGTATCTAATTCTAAAGGGCAAATTGCCAAACCAAGCCGAGCTAGATGAGTATAAAGCGTTACTGAAGTCTATGCGTGGCCTGCCTCTTGCGCTTAAAGAGGTACTTGAGCGTATTCCTGCTGATGCGCATCCGATGGATGTGTTACGTACGGGCTGTTCCATGCTTGGTAATCTTGAAGGCGAAGCGAGCTTTGACGAACAAGGTAAAGTAACAGACCGCATGTTGGCTTGTTTCCCCAGTATTATTTGTTATTGGTACAGGTTTAGTCATGATGGAGTGCGCGTTGAAGTTGAAACCGATGACGACTCAATTGGTGCTCACTTCTTACATTTACTACGCGGCGAAAAACCATCAGAGTTGCACGAGCGCGTCATGCACGTATCACTGATCTTATATGCAGAGCATGAGTTCAATGCATCTACTTTTACCGCTCGTGTATGTGCTTCCACGCTGTCAGATATGCATTCGTGTGTCACTGGTGCGATCGGCTCACTTCGTGGACCGCTTCACGGTGGTGCCAATGAAGCCGCAATGGAAATGATTGAAGGCTTTGAGTCGCCAGCGCATGCAGAGCAAGAAATGATGGGCATGCTGGAGCGCAAAGAAAAAATCATGGGCTTTGGTCATGCCATTTATTCGGAGTCAGATCCGCGTAACGAAATTATTAAACTATGGTCAGAAAAGCTTGCTGCAGATGTGGGTGATACTGTGCTTTACCCAGTGTCGGTGCGTTGTGAAGAAGTTATGTGGCGTGAGAAAAAGTTATTCTGTAATGCGGACTTCTTCCACGCTTCTGCTTATAACTTTATGGGCATTCCAACTAAGCTATTCACGCCTATTTTTGTCATGTCTCGATTGACGGGCTGGGCAGCACATGTAATGGAACAGCGCGCAGACAACCGCATCATTCGTCCTTCTGCTGAGTATACCGGCGAAGAGCTACGTGCCGTGCCTGCTATTTCAGAAAGATAAGCAGGCCCTTGGCCCTCATTGAGATTGGGCCAAAACGCTTGAAGTGGTTGCCCACTTCAAGCGCATATACACCGTCACTCCTCAGTTGGAATAAGCAGTTATGAACACCCAATACCGTAAACGACTACCAGATTCAACTTTATGCTATTACGATACGCGTGAAGCCATTGAAGCGATAAAACCAGGTGCTTATGAAGGGTTACCTTACACATCAAAAGTACTGGCTGAAAACTTAGTTCGCAAGGCAGAGCCTGAAAAACTAAATGACTATTTAACCCAAATTATTGAGCGCCGCCGCGATTTAGACTTCCCTTGGTTTCCTGCGCGCGTGGTGTGTCATGATATTCTCGGCCAAACTGCATTGGTAGACCTGGCTGGTCTGCGTGACGCAATTGCAGAGAAAGGTGGCGACCCTGCAAAAGTGAACCCTGTTGTACCCACTCAGTTGATTGTTGACCACAGTTTGGCAGTTGAACATGCTGGGTTTGAAGAAAATGCCTTTGAGAAAAACCGTGCGATAGAAGATCGTCGTAACGATGACCGCTTTCATTTTATCAACTGGACTAAAACGGCGTTTAAAAATGTTGATGTTATCCCTCCGGGCAACGGCATATTACACCAAATCAATTTAGAAAAAATGTCGCCAGTGATTCAGGCCCGTGATGGTGTGGCATTCCCGGATACACTGGTTGGTACTGACAGTCATACACCGCATGTAGATGCGTTAGGTGTCATCGCCATCGGGGTGGGTGGTTTAGAAGCTGAAAGTGTGATGTTGGGACGTGCGTCATACATGCGCCTGCCCGATATCGTGGGTGTAGAGCTCGTGGGCAAACGCCAGCCAGGGATCACAGCAACCGATATTGTATTGGCAATCACTGAGTTTTTACGTAACGAAAAAGTGGTTTCGAGCTACTTAGAGTTTTTTGGTGAAGGGGCTGATGACTTAACATTAGGCGACCGTGCGACAATCTCTAATATGACTCCAGAATATGGTGCAACGGCTGCGATGTTTTACATCGACCAAAAGACCATTGATTACTTAAAGCTCACTGGTCGCGAAGAAGAGCAAGTTCAACTTGTTGAACAGTATGCGAAATTAACCGGCCTATGGGCTGATTCTATGACGCAAGCCAAGTACGAGCGAGTATTAAAGTTTGATTTGTCGAGCGTTGGCAGAAATCTTGCGGGTCCGTCAAATCCGCATCGTAGAGTGGCAACACAGGACTTAGCTAAGCAAGGCATTGTTGCTGACTACGAAAAAACGGAAGACAAAATGCCAGATGGTGCGGTGATCATTGCAGCCATTACCAGTTGCACAAACACCAGTAATCCACGTAATGTCGTTGCGGCAGGTTTACTCGCCCGCAATGCGAATAAGCTAGGTCTGAAGCGCAAACCTTGGGTGAAAACGTCATTTGCACCGGGTTCCAAAGCCGTACGCTCTTATATGACCGAGGCTCAGTTATTACCTGAATTAGAGGCACTTGGTTTTGGCATTGTGGCTTTCGCATGTACCACCTGTAACGGGATGAGTGGTGCGCTAGATCCGAAAATCCAACAAGAAGTGATTGATAGAGATCTCTACTCAACGGCAGTGTTGTCAGGTAACCGTAACTTTGACGGCCGTATCCATCCTTATGCCAAACAGGCATTTTTAGCTTCACCTCCATTAGTGGTTGCTTATGCCATTGCAGGCTCGGTTCGCTTTGACATTGAAAAAGATGTGCTGGGTCATGACCAAGCTGGCAATCCTGTAACTTTAAAAGACGTTTGGCCAAGTGACGAAGAGATTGATGCAGTGATCGCACAAAGTGTGAAGCCTGAGCAGTTTAGAGAAGTGTATGATCCCATGTTTGACTTAAGTGTGGATTACGGTGAGCACAATGACCCACTCTATGAGTGGCGAGAGATGAGCACCTATATTCGCCGCCCACCATATTGGGAAGGCGCGTTGGCGGGTGAACGTACGATGACAGGCATGCGCCCACTGGCAATTCTTGGTGACAACATCACAACCGATCATCTGTCTCCATCAAATGCAATTTTGGCCAGTAGTGCTGCGGGTGAGTATTTAGCTAAGATGGGACTGCCGGAAGAGGACTTCAACTCATACGCGACACACCGAGGAGATCATTTAACTGCACAACGCGCTACGTTTGCAAACCCTAAATTGCTGAATGAGATGGTGAAAGAAAACGGTGTCGTTAAGCAGGGATCTTTAGCGCGAGTCGAGCCCGAAGGTCAGGTTACGCGCATGTGGGAAGCCATTGAAACCTACATGGTGCGCAAGCAACCGTTAATTATCGTTGCTGGTGCTGATTATGGTCAGGGTTCTTCGCGAGACTGGGCTGCAAAAGGGGTGCGCCTTGCAGGGGTAGAAGTCATCGCTGCGGAAGGTTTTGAACGTATTCATAGAACTAATTTGATTGGTATGGGTGTGCTACCGCTTGAATTTAAAGCGGGTACGACACGACTTACCTTGGGCTTAGATGGTACTGAAACCTATGATGTAAAAGGTGAACGTACACCGGGTACCACCCTAACCTTAGTGATTAACAGACAGAATGGAGACGTCGTTGAAGTGCCTATGACGTGCAGACTAGACACGGCAGAGGAAGTATCCATTTATGAAGCTGGCGGTGTATTGCAACGATTCGCCAAAGACTTTTTAGAAGCTAACGCTTAGCACGATTAGACATAAAAGCCCAAGCTCCGCTTGGGCTTTTAGTTAGGAAACACGATGAGTTTTAAACCACAAATTAAAATCCCCGCCACGTATATGCGTGGCGGTACCTCTAAAGGGGTATTTTTTAAACTAACCGATTTACCTGAAGCCGCGCAGGTGCCGGGTGAATTCAGAGATCAGCTTTTGCTAAGGGTCATTGGGAGTCCAGATCCTTACGCAAAACAAACCGATGGCATGGGTGGCGCAACATCAAGCACCAGCAAAACCGTAATTTTATCGAACAGTGTTAAAGCTGACCATGATGTTGACTATTTGTTTGGTCAAGTCGCCATTGATAAGCCATTTATCGACTGGAGTGGAAACTGTGGCAATTTGACCGCAGCCGTGGGCGCTTTTGCGATCAGCAATGGCTTAGTATCTGCAAAGCGTATTCCAGAAAATGGGGTGGCGATTGTGCGCATTTGGCAGGCGAATATTGGCAAAACAATTATTGCCCATATTCCAATTATGAATGGTGAAGTGCAAGAAACTGGCGATTTTGAGCTAGACGGAGTTACTTTCCCGGCAGCAGAAGTTGTTGTTGAGTTTTTAGATCCAGCCGATGCCGATGCCGATATGTTTCCGAGTGGTAACTTGGTAGACAAGTTAGAAGTGCCTGATATTGGCAACTTTGATGTCACCATGATCAATGCTGGTATCCCAACCCTATTTTTCCGTGCACAAGACCTCGGTTTTTCTGGTACCGAATTGCAAGATGCAATCAACGGCGATAGTCAGATTTTGCAGCGACTAGAGACGATCCGTGCTTATGGCGCTATAAAAATGGGTCTAATCTCATCACTCGATGAAGCAAAAGTGCGTCAACATACACCTAAGATAGCCTTTGTCAGCGAAGCCAAAAAATACATTGCGTCGAGTGGCAAAGAGATAAATGAACAAGATATTGATTTGTGTGTTCGCGCGCTCTCAATGGGTAAATTACATCATGCAATGATGGGCACGGCCGCGGTTGCGATAGCGACCGCGGGTGCAATTGACGGTACATTAGTCAACCAAGCTGCGGGAGGGGGAGAGCGAACGCAGGTGGTATTTGGCCACCCTTCAGGTACGCTAAAAGTTGGGGCTGAAGCTCTGCAACATGATGGACGCTGGCTTGCCAAAAAAGCAGTGATGAGCCGTAGTGCACGAGTGCTAATGGAAGGAAACGTGCGTATTCCTGACCCAACAGTCTAACCAAACAGATGTTGAGGGGGCGCACTTGCTCCCCGTCCATATTAGCTAGAGTTAATTACCACACATCAACTTTTAATACGCAAGGATTTGTAGGAGAAGTAGGTTGCTAGAAGCATTGTTGTCTTTGGTGTTTACGACCTTTTTGCTTTTGGGCTCACCAGGGCCTGCGCCATTAGCGCTTGCCGCAGTGGGAGCGAGTAGTGGGGTGCGTGCCGGTTTGTCATTTTTGTTAGGCATCTTATGCGGTTTATTGGTTGCGATTATTGCTTCGGCCACGGGAGTCGGGGCGCTGCTGCTAAGCTTTCCTCAGTTGACTAAGGCATTGCAAATAGGCGCGCTGGTGTATTTGTTTTATGTTGCTTATAAAATAGCGACGAATCATGGTGGGCTTGCAGAGCTCAACAGCCAACCACTAGGGTTTGGAGATGGGTTTATCTTAAATTTATTAAACCCCAAAGCCTATGCGGCCTGTATTGCAATTTTTGCTAATACGAATATTCCGTTAGATTCTCCTTTTCAAGCCAGTTTAGTTGCGGCGGTGACTTTGTTTATGGTTGCGATAGTTGTCGATTCTTTGTGGTTGTATTTAGGTGGGCTATTGCATCGATTTGTAAGAACGAATAAGCAACTTAGGCATTTAAGAGTATTTTTTGCGAGTTTACTGGTTTTACTTTTGGTATTTGTGACTCTATCCTCAGAGCTGATATAAAAAAGACAACAGGGATATTATGTGCGAGTCTAAAGTTCAATTTATAGAAACCGTTAACCGATTATTTAGTGCTGAAAAAGGCGCAGTTGTAACGTCTGATATAAAAAACATGGTTGCGTATCTTGGCAAGGTTACACAGGTTTTTACGAGCACTGATATGAATGAGTCGCACACAGCACACACTGCGTGTGGAGTAGCGATTTCACCCGTACAGGCCGCCAAGTGTTTCGAAGAAACGCTGCGTACACAAATATTTGCGCAGGGCGTTGCTCTGGCCATTGAAGACAACCTCAAATTGCGAGAGGGGCCAATTAAGATTCTATACGCAGGGACTGGCCCTTACGCTACTTTGCTCTTGCCCTTTTTGACGAGCCGAGAAAAATTACCCCTTGAAATTACGTTATTAGATATCCATGAAGAAAATATCGCTGCGGTAGAGGCGCTTATTGCACATTTTGGCCTGGAAGATTACAACATCAACGTGGTATTAGCAGATGCCACACAGTGGTGTCCGGCGTGCCCACAAACACGTTTTGATATTATTATTTCTGAAACCATGACGGCGTTGTTAAAAAGAGAGCCGCAGGTTTATATTTTCAAACACCTCGTTCAGTTTCTAAAGTCGACTGGGGTACTCATCCCTGAAGAGGTTAGTTTAAAAACATGGCTTACCAAACGGGTTGATGAGGAGTACGAAGATTTACTCATTGGTGAATTCTTTTGTTTAGATCAAGCGTGCGCGTTGGCATTGAACAAAGGAGATGAAAGCTGTCTTACGTCTCAATTGATCATTCCGGATGGTGATTGGGCTGAGCATGTTGTTAAACTGACCACTGACATTCGCGTTTACCGTCATTTGTCTTTGCAAGAGGGAGATTGTAGTTTAAATATTGCATTTGTGTTCAGTCCGTATGATGCGGTTTTGATGCCCAGCAAGCCAATTACATTTAGCTATATACAGCCACAGAGCCCCGACTTTGAGGTCGTTTTTCCTAAACCTGATTGGCGCCAAAGCGAGTTTACTTTGCCAGAGTCTGAAGACGTCGGTGAGCTCGGTATCATTCAGATTAAACGCGCATTTCAAAGGGCCTATATAATCAAGCGAGGAGAAAAATTAACGGCGCCCAATGATGAGTGGCAAGCTGAGCTGGCTATCTATGAAGCGTTATCACTGAATCCATTTGAAGTGATGGGTAAAATGTATGAAGTAGAACGTTTCTCAGATTTTGAAGCGTGGTTATTGGCGCAAGTAGGGCGATTAGAAAAAGAACAAGTTGACCTGTTAAATGAGAATTGCCGCAGTCAGCTGAGTAACCAAGCTCCAGCTGTCCAGAGATCCTTACCTGAGCAATGCTAGAATTGCGCTTGCATAGACATCTCCAGAGATTGCTCGTCATCGCTCTGCTCTTGGTATCGTGCTTTGACGAAAAAGCTATGATTCACAAAGTACTTACCTTCGATGAGTAAGTGGGAAGCTTGACTGCCAAGACCCAATGCAAAATGTTGGTTAAAGTAGTAATTCGCTACAAAGTCATTTTGGTTTTTGGTACTGTTATTATGATGCGACAGGTCCAAAGTAAAGTATCTTTGCTCACCAAAGCCCCTAAAGTAACGAACTTCAAAGCGCCAATCATCGAGTGAATCGTCTGTATTAGCCGTTAACCCGATATAAGCGTTTGGGTTTAAATCAATATTGAGCTGACCTTGAAACCAAGTGATGTCCTCGGCATTTTTCAAACGCTGCTGTTGTACTGTTGCTTTGATGCTATCAAAAAAAAGGTACCCAACCCCTGCACTGTAGTCTTCATCTGCATTCCCTAAGTCAACGATTGCGAGCGGAATAAACCAATTACCAATAAACACTTCTCCCTCTGCGCCTGTGTAAACGTCGCTATCATTGGTGTATGTGAGCAGGACGTTGCTGTCAGTATCCAAGTAGCCAAAGTCGTCCCATACGCCGAAATAGGCTTGTGGTGCAAAATAGTAATGGCTGCTGATTTGCCAGCTATGTTCGTCTGCATCCTCATATTTGGTATACACAGCTTGATTGAACCACGTTTTTTCTGTGTTAGCGAAGCACAGAGATGAGTACAGAGTCAATGTTAGTATTATTAGTATTTTCAAAGGTTTTTCCTAATTATTGGGCATAAGGGGGACAATACCACTGAGCAATACTTATGTTAAAGCATAGACTATATGAATAATTGTGCGCGAATTACCATTTTGCGCTATTGTTAAAATGCGTATTTTGTTTACTTAAAATTTACTTAGGTGATTGGTTATTGCAATGAGTGAATTCCACGGTATTTCGGTTGCAACTGAGGTCAGAGAGACTGGGCTGTTGATCAGTTTCAAGGCTGTCGGCAGGTTAACCCATAAAGATTATTTAGTGATTTTGCCTGTGGTAGATCAAGCGCTCGCGAGGCACTCACACGCTTCGGTCGTTGCCCTAATCGATATTACTGAGTTGACTGGATGGGAGCTGGGAGAAGCGCTTCACGATATACGCATTGCCTTTCAGTACAGTGAACAATTCACTAAAACTGCGGTTATTGGCAACAGCCGGTTACAGCATATCTCTTCGATAGTGGGAGGGTGGATATTGGGCGGGCAAACTCGTTACTTTGCTCACCGCAATGTTGCTAAAAATTGGCTAGATGCACTCGGCTAGACAATACGCTGGGTAAGGCACAGCATACTTTCTAATAAACAAGCTTGAATCTGCACTCCCCCTTGATCACAATAGGTCTCCATAAATACGATTATAAATTTGAGTGTATTATGGCGAGTGTGTTGATTACGGGAGCAAACAGAGGGATTGGTCTTGCGTTAGTGAAACTGTATTTAGCAAAAGGGTGGCAGGTGTTGGCCACGGTCAGAAACGAGTCAAGTGCTAATACATTGCGCGAACTAATTGATCAAGCGCATCAAGCAAGTCTTTCAATCTATGAACTGGATGTGGTGAATTATCAGCAAGTGACTGCGCTAGCAAAGTCTTTGGTAGGCGTACCGATTGATGTGGTGATTAATAATGCCGGCTTGTATGGACCTAAGGGGTATGGTTTTGGCCATTGTGATGTTGAAGCATGGAAACAAGTGATGGAAGTCAATGCAATTGCACCAGCCAAATTAGCTGAGGTTTTTTATGCAAACTTACAGCAAGGTAATAAAAAGGTTTTTGCGGCATTGTCATCCCGGGTCGGTAGCCATACAGAAAATACCAAAGGTGGCGGATATATATATCGAAGTTCCAAAGCCGCACTCAACTCAGTGATAAAGAGCTTGTCTAATGACCTTTTATCTGAAGGCATAAAAACGGTTGCCCTGCACCCAGGTTGGGTAAAAACAGATATGGGTGGACCAAATGCGCTGATAACGCCAGAGGCCTCTGCAATGGGACTCAAACATGTTTTAGACAATTTAACGGCCAAAGAAAGTGGCAGCTTTATCAGCTACGATGGCAGCAAAATTCCATGGTAATGATGAGTATTGTCGTGTTGCTTGATATTTAGCACAGCCAGAGTTGATGTTGAGTAAGCTCTGATTTAATACAGATCAAAGATATTGGGTTGTACATAAATTGTGCCGTAATATGTGATTTAGATCAAAAGTCTTTTTAGGCTTGTTGGAATAATGAGGGTAGACCAATAAATACTTCAAAAGGATACTCTCATGAGCATTGAAAAACATGACCTATTACATGAATTCCCAGATCATCATCACACTATTCGACATCTCAAAATGAATGACAATCATTTTGCAAAACTATTTAATAAGTACAATGACTTGGATAGAGAGGTTCGAAGAATAGAAGACGGTGTTGAGAATACAACGGATGAATACTTAGACGCCAAAAAAATGGAGCGTGTGCACTTAAAAGACGAGCTATTTGGTCTGATTAAAAAGACTGAATCCACAATATAAGTGGTTTATATTGGCACTTTAAGCGGGATTAGTGCGACTAATATTGATATAAAAAAGCCCACTGCATTGAAAGTGGGCCCAAATTAAGTGTTTATATTACTGACACTTAATAGTTGCATATAGTTGGTAACACTGGTTCTTGCTGCCAGTGTCTTTATAAACCCAAGACTTACCATACCAGTCATAGTTTGCGTAAGATGACTCATCTTCACCGCACGTGATGGTACTGCCGCTGATTTCTTGGTTGTGACCACGTTCTTCACAAAATTGGTTACCATTTGTAGGGCCAACAAAGAATTTTTGTAGACGGCCATTGACCCAGACACGTGGGCTATAATAAGTCACGGCACTTGACGCGAATACACCCTGATTGGCAGCAATGGTGACTTCTGCTTTTTCAAACGCAACCGAACCATTGTCTACATTTTCAAGGTTGATAGTTTGTGCAGACGCAACGCTCGAAAGGCCAGCAAGTAGCCCTAAAACAATCATCTTTTTCATTTCTTGTCCTTAGTTAATAGTTGTTTCAAGTCCATTTAACGCGTCTAATGTTGAGATAACATGTATCTTTTGTGTATTTTTTGTTCGTCTTGAGTTAGTAAAGCCTGTCTTTTAAAATCGCGAGGTTATAAAAGCCGTACTGACCCAATCTACTGAGTGTGGCAAAGGGAAACTTTGGTGCAGGTGTTTGGTAGATGGGCAATTTGGGAACTGGTTGTCCTGACACCATTTGCGCTAGTCGGTATGCTGCTTGTGCACTAAATGCGACGCCAGAGCCACAATATCCGATGGCATAAGCTAAATTATCTTCACAATATATATGCGGGTGGTCGTCTAGCGCAGCAGCAATATAACCATGCCAATGGTATTCACTGTGGCAATTTTGCAGTGCTGGAAAGCTATGTTTTAGGGCTGCCTCTAAGTGATGCCGATACTTAAGCTTGGCTTGATCTTTCCCAAATACTGCGCCACGCCCCCCAAACAGTAAGCGATTATCTGGCAGTAATCGGTAATAATATTTTAACGTGCGGGTATCCATCATGACTTGATGAGTTTTAAGTCCGGTCGCAATGAGTTCATCTGTGGACAATGGACGTGTCACAAGAATACTGCTTAATATTGGCAGGTAGCGATTGTTTAAGTGGTGATGAATTTGCCTGTTATTATAGGCATTGCCTGCAATGATCACTTTTTTAGCAGTGATGTGTATATCGTTAACCTTAACACGATAGGCTTGACCTTTTTTTACGAGCTGTTGCGCCAAGCTTTGTTCGTACAAGTCGACGCCAACCTGCTGCACTAATGATTTATACGAGCGCACTAGTTTTAGGGGGTTGAGCCCAAAACCATGTGTTGTCCTGACTGCGCCAAAGCTGTTGGGCGTATTGATATAATTAGCCTGTAATTCGTCGTTGTGAATGAATGAGAGGTGGTTGTCGTTTAGGACATTTTGACTGTATTCGAGACCGCTCAGCAATCCCTTAGCAGCATTATGTGAGTGCGCTATTTTTATATAGCCCTGTTCCTGTTTATCACACTCAATGTCATGTTGATCTATTAGTTCAGCGACGCGACTGACAGCAGTTTGGTACTCATGATATATCTGTTGCGCAATCTCTACGCCCCATTTTTTACCCATTTGTAAAGCACTTAGTCGACCAGATGAGGGGAGTGCAAATCCCGCATTACGAGCGCTGGCACCGAACCCTACCTGATTAGCCTCTAAAATACACACTTTTTGATTGAACTCTGTAGCAAGATAGAATGCACTCAGTAATCCTGTGAAACCGCCACCGATCACAATCACATCATACGTGTGGTCTCGCTGAGGAGGCGCCATAGGCTTTTCTAATTGGCAGGTGCTTGCCCAGTAACTCGATGCAAACGCTTCACCTTGGCAATGTGCCTGGTAGAGTGGGTCATAGGTACTCATGATATTACCAACACCATTTCAGCTGCTTGGCAGTGACATTCATTGCCACAGATAGTGCATTCATATCCATCATTGATACAGTTTTCTAGCCACCTATCATCATGCAACTTAATTAAAGTTCCCCCTGCCTTAGTGAAGTATTTTACCGCTCCATTTCCAGGGCTTTGTTTCCACAAGTGCGCGATGCCAGCTTTGGCACCTTGGCGTTTTAATATCTGCACAGATGCATCTAATAGCTGTGGTCCAATTCCTTGACCTTGGGCACTTGGGTGTATCGCAATGCACTTAAAGTACGCCATGTCCTCGCGACTTACAGGCCAACTTTGCGGGGTACACCATTTGTCAATTGGCCATTGACCAGCACAGTATGTCAGCCTGAATCCAATTACTTGGTCTTGCTCATTCAGTGCCACGAATGAAGCGTTCAATCCATTTTTAAGGCCCATCCGATAAATTTTTTTCAGTTTATCTTCATCAAGATAATTTTCACCGTGTACTAAGTTTCCTAACTGAATTACTTGGCAAAAATGTTGTGCTTCTAGTTGTTCTATGCCCATGACGGTAGCTTGTTCTTTTTATTCATAATATTTACTTATTTTGCAGCACAATTTATAGGAATCAAGTTTCCATGTGTTTAAAAATTAGGTAATTCACATTGACAGCGATGTCAATGTGTAATATTTGTTAAATTGATGATTTTTGATGTTCATCAATTTAAAAGCCAGCAGAATTTGTTTTGTTGGTGACAAAATACGATAAAAATTGACTTTCAAATTCAATAATTTCAACAACATGTAAAGGTAAATTATGAATATTTCAAATGCTAAGGTAGGCAAAATCGCCAAATTGGCGTTGTTATGCGCGCCTGTTTTATGTGCTAGCACATTCGCTCAAGCCATGAATGTACAGCCAGACCCAAACAACCCGAACGGATACGTGGTATCTCGTGTTGACTTAAAAGCTGCTGAAGATGCGCTGACTGCTGATCCTATGTATGCGATTTGGTCAAAAGCGCTTGAAACTCGCAGCAATGCAATCGTAGAGGCGATTGTACCAGGTGCAGCGGCTAACCCAGAGAATGTTAAACGCGTCGAGCGTGTATTTGGTCAGGCACAATGGGACTTCCTCACGCAAATGGCTGCGCCAGAGTACACCTACACACGCTTTCTTCGCGCGATAGGTAAGTTTCCTGCCTTTTGCGGTACCTACACCGATGGCCGTAATTCAGATGCGATTTGTAAAAAATCAATCGTGACTGCCTTTGCACATTTTGCTCAAGAGACAGGGGGGCATATTTCGAAAGATAATACCTCAGATAACCCCAATGGATTGGAGGAGTGGCAACAAGCATTAGTTCACGTTCGAGAAATGGGTTGGTCCGAAGGTCAAGGCGGCTACCGAACTGGGTGTGGTCAGAATGACTGGCAAAACCGTCGTTGGCCCTGCGGTGCGGGCCAAGGTTATTTTGGCCGAGGTGCAAAGCAACTTTCATATCACTTCAACTACGGCATGTTCTCAGAAGTAATGTTTGATGGCGACGCAACTGTGCTACTGAACGATCCTGGGCGCGTTGCAGACTCTTGGTTAAATTTAGCTTCTGCGATATGGTTTTTCTTAACGCCACAAGCACCGAAGCCTGCAATGCTGCATGTCATTGATAGAACTTGGGTGCCCTCTCAAGTAGAGCTAAATGCGGGAATTGGTTATGGCTTTGGTACAACCATTAATGTCATTAATGGTGGGATTGAATGTGGTGAGCATAATCGTAATAAAGGACAACCAGTAAACCGTATTCGTTACTGGGAAGGACTGTCTCATTACTACAATATCCCCATTGAATCTGATGAAGAAAATACGTGCTGGCAGCAAACGCCATTTGGTAGCTTGAATTTGGATGGCGCAAGTGGTGTTTTATATACAAACTGGGAAGCGAATTGGGCTCATTATTCAGACAGACCGGGTGGTCACTCATTTGAGTGTAAGCTAGTGGGCTATCAAACTGCCTACTCAGCTTTAGTCCCAGGTGACTATGAAAAGTGTGTCACGAATTTCTATGAGTCACACACTGGGTGGCCGAGTGTGACCGCTGTGGATACTCTCCCGCCTGTTGATGACAAACCGCCAGTTGGTGGCGTTAAAGCATGGGACGCTGCAAAAGTTTACCTTAAAGGTGATAAGGCAAGCCACGAAGGTCGCATTTATGAGGCGAAATGGTGGACGCAAGGAAACACACCAAGTCCCACCAATCAGAATGGCCCTTGGAAATTATTGCCATAGTGAGAAAGCAGGGGAAGCCGTCGGGCTCCCCTTCCTGCTTTACAGGGGTTTAGCCGTGATTGTAAAAATGGCTGCACCATCATAAAGTTGTGACTCGACTCGCTTTTCGAAGCTTTCTTGGACTTCAATCATCACTTCTCTAAGTACATCAAATTCGAGCTCGGTATTGAGTGCAAGCAGCGTAACATCCATAGAGACATTTAATGGTGTGACCTTGTCTTGCGGAATAATATCCCCAAAGTTTAAATCAGGTATTGTATCGTTGCCATCGGTAATGAATTGCCATTGAGCTGTACCCTGTTGTGCGTCTTTCCAGTTTAGCGTCAATGTAACGGCATTGATGCGGTGATCAGCCTCACTGAAGTTAATGACTGCGACATCAGTGCTGCTCTCGTTGGCTAACGATTCTGCTAAAGTTTGATAACCGTGAGTAAGCGCTGCGTCATTGATAATGTGCGGGGCACCGACAACTTGACCTTCCTCATTGACCTTGTTGATGGCATAGGAGTTTGTGCTCACTGAGACGCCAAATGCTGTTGCTTCTTCTAGCCGTGTCGTTGACAGATAACTGATGGTATCGAGATCTTTGAATATCAGAAGCCGGTTGTCATCTTGGTATGAGGTGTGGTTATAGCGTGTTTCGTTGACATGCTCATTGTATACCATCGCATTGCCAAAATATGACGATAGTGTGATGAGCTCTCTTGGTTCAAATGTGTGATCGCCAAAATCTAGTACAGTGCCTTGAGCCATAAATTGCGCATCAGACAAAGTAATGGTACTTGGTGTCGATGTATCAAGTATCGCCCCTTTTCGTGTCTCTTCGAATCGCGTATACAATAACTGTTGTTGCTCATCAGTACACAATGACACGGAATCAGGTGCTGTATTTAGGACGATTGGGTCAACACTTGCGCCATAAAGGTGAGCGTCGGGCACTTGTGCTCGGAGTGTTTCTAAATCGTAATCGATGGTATTACAGCCACACGTATCGTAATTTTTAAACACAATTGCATCTGCCTCAAAGCCATGCTGAATGTTGAGCACGGTTTGCACTTGGAGAAACTTTTCCCCTGTGCCTGTTTCTGAACTGTATACAAAAGAGACATGTTGTGCATTCGTTGGAATGTCGGATTCCAGCGTGCCATCCACTTGCGTCATTTGGCTGGAAATGAATGTGCCATTATCTTGATGAAAAACCACATTCGCCATCACTGGTAAATTTCCACATTTGTTCTGCTCCATCGCTTTTATCGACAGATGCGAAAATACAATAGGGGCTGGATCTGGCCTCTCCTCAGTGATTGGCGCGCTATTGCCACTACTTCCACCACAGCCAGTCAGATGTAATGCGGTCAATGTGGCTAAAAATAGCCCGTTGTATTTTGGTTTCATTGTATAGTTCCTTTATCAGTTAATATTTCCTGAAGACGGCACTATACAGCGGGTTGTACATATTTTGAACTTAAATCAATGGATTATGAAAAATAGCATACAAAAAATCAATGGACTAAATACTATTTAGTCCTTTCAACAGCAGCTTAGTTGAGTAAGGTTTCTAGTCGTGCTTGGCCTTTGTCATCGGCGTATTTAAAGATAAAGTCTTCCTTACCATTGCCATCAACGTCCACCAGCACAATATCATTGGCATTTTCTGGTAGCTGTCGACTTATTTTTTTGCGCGTTTTGTTGAGTAGATTCTCACTCGTGCCGTAATAAATGTTAAGTGTTTTATCCCCTGATTTAAAAACGATATCCTGTTTGTTGTCGCCATTTAAGTCACCGGTGTAAAATGGAATACCGCGCATTGAACGCTTCATATCAATCTCTAATTCGACTTCTTTCTCAGTATTAGGCTGTTTAGCAAATAAAGTATGAGGGTTTTGCTTAAAAAAGTGCATTTGTACATCAACATCCGCTTTTCCGCCCCCTAGTGCCATTGCGGCAATCGTGGTCAGTCCTATATCCACACTAAGCGTTTGTAAATCGAGTAAACCATCGCCATCAAAGTCATGCTCGATGCGAATGCCACCAGCGCCGATCGTATGCGGTAGCTTAATGGCACCAGAGTTAAACCCTTTTGGTTGCCCTAAATATAGGTCATAGTTTATCTTCGCTTCTAACCCAGAGATCCCCTCAGTGATAGGACGGGTTCTCGTGATCAGGTCTAAATGACCGTCCTTGTTGATATCGAGCAATTCATGGGTTGTTCGTATCGCGTTGTTTGTGGTTTTACCAAAAGAGGTGGGTAAATAAATATGCGTGACTTGGGAATTAAACCCGGTTTTGTTTGCGTATAACACGGAGACATTTTCGCGGGTGCGAAATACCAAGTCAGCGTGGCCATCCTTATCAAAATCATGGACAGTTGGTAATGAATAAAAGTGAGTACTTACCTCCATGCTGTCTGAGTAATTACTAGATCTAAGGGGAAGAGCGTACTTGAACTGGTGCTTTGTAAACTGCCCGTCTTGCTGTTGCACATACAGTTCGCTGTGTGTAAAACCGGGTAAATAAATATCACTGAGACCATCATTATTTACGTCTAGTACAAAGTCAATTTTCTTAAAATCATCTACTTGTAATCGAGTCAGGAGGCTATCTGACTCAACTACACGCGTCGTGTTGTTGTGTGTTGCAAGGTAAACCCCTTTGTCGTCAATGATAAAAGCTTGTACATCTTGATGGTTAACAACATGGCCAAAATGAAACCCTTTTGACTGTTCTGAAGCTTGGATCAGCGAAGATTGTCCATTGCTTAAATCAATGCGCTCTAATTGCTTGGTATCTTTATTCAGTGCAAACACAATGGGAGAATCGGTAAGCTGTAACGGGCTTTTGGTTTTCAACTTTAGCGACATAGGCGAAGCTTGTAGTTGTGCAGCGATAATAAGGCTGAGTGAAAATAGCAATTTTGATTTCATGGGTCTGCTCCTCAAAATCCTGT
Organism: Pseudoalteromonas sp. SMS1; assembly: GCF_021530565.1. Classification (GTDB taxonomy): domain Bacteria; phylum Pseudomonadota; class Gammaproteobacteria; order Enterobacterales; family Alteromonadaceae; genus Pseudoalteromonas. The sequence goes on along the minus strand of NZ_JAKGBI010000006.1, from coordinate 63,576 downwards.
TGATTTGAAATTAATATAAGCCTCACGTTTCGCTATTTCGTCATTTATTTGGGCGCGAAGCCTGTAAAGCGAGCTGCCTAGAGTGACCTAATGACTTACCCCAGCGCGAAGCTTACTTAACTTATCTTTGTATTATTTCAACCATGCTATGGGAGGAAGAGAATATGCTCAATGTGGAGGATGTAAGTTTTTGTGATTTAATCTAGTCAAAAGTGTGGCATTAAGTGGAGTCAGATATTGAAAAGCGCTACAATTCTCGCCTTAAATTTGTAAAGAGAGAACCGCTGTGACAGTGACCCGTCAATTGTTAGATTGCTTGCATAATGCATTCTTACAGGCCGCTACTTTAGAGCATTATGCAGATAAAGTAATTCAACAACATCTGGCTGCAAACGGCAGTTGGACATTGGAACAAAGAGCATATTTTGTTACAACTCTCTACAATATGATCCGCTTTAGCAGAATGCTCATGTGGGTAACTGGTCACCAAGAAGATGTAGATACACTCCAAGATTGCACGCGAGACGATGTTTGGGCGTTGTGGGGAGCCTATACATGCTTACAGAAAGGGCAAGTACCGGATTATCCAGAATTAGAATCGCTCAATACAACAGATTTAAAAGCGGCGCTGGATGATGCCCCAACGGATATTCAATTGAGCATGCCTCTGTGGTTACATGCCCGTGCGCAGCGAGAGCTGAGTGAAAATTGGCCTGTGGTAGCGCAGGCACTTAATCAATGTGCTGATAACTTTATTCGTGTGAATGGGCTAAAAGCCGACAGAGAAGCTGTCGCCAAAACACTGTCCAAGCAAAATATTACAACGTCGCCAGTTGATGCACTATCGGATGCGCTTGAAGTAAAGCAAATGGGCTATTTATTTCGTACCGATGCTTTTCAAGATGGGTTATTTGAGATGCAAGATGCTGGCTCCCAACAGATTGTGCCATTATTGGAATTGGCGCCAGGTATGAAAGTAGTGGATGCGTGCGCTGGGGCGGGTGGCAAGAGCCTGCATATTGCAGCACAGCTCAAAAATAAAGGCAGGGTATTGTCTTTGGATATCCACCAACACAAATTGGACACCTTGAAAAAACGTGCCAAAAGGGCGGGGGCTCATGTTATTGAAACCCGCGTAATACAAAGTAGTAAGACCATAAAACGTCAAAAAGAGAAGTTTGACAGGGTGTTGCTGGATGTTCCTTGCTCTGGTACTGGGGTGTTACGTCGCAATCCAGATGCAAAGTGGCATTTGGATGAGCAAAGTGTATGTGACTTGATCTCATTGCAACAAGATATTTTGCAGCGCTATAGTCAAATGTGCCGCGTAGGCGGCAAGCTAGTCTATGCAACTTGCTCAATCTTTCCCTCGGAAAATGAGCAGCAAGTAAAACAATTTTTGGTAAATAATCCGAACTGGTCACTGGAGCAAGAGTTGAACTTATTACCAGGTATTAGTTCTAATTTTGATGGATTTTATGGCGCTCGACTGGTAAAAAACAGCGCAGAATAAAAGCCAAGGCCTTGAAGTTATTGTATCAAGGCCCAATAACTAACACATTGTAATTTGATGATAGAACACAGTGCGTAGCATTGGTTTTTGAATATGAGTTGAAAGGTTTAAACATGAATCCAATTATTGCTTTGCTAAAAGAACACAACATTTCAGATGAACAGATAAAAGACGTTTTTAAAGCATTAACAGAGAATCCATTAATGGCGATGGCAACGGTTCAGCAGTTGGCAATTCCCCCTGAAAAGTTACAGCAATTAATGGGGTTAGTGATGCAAAACCCAAACCTTATCAAAGAAGCGGTGAATGAGCTTGGGTTAGATTACGCCAAGGTGGAAGAAGCCAAAGCGCAGCTGAACAAATAACTTCACCACCTTTGTACATACAATGTACCTAATAATAAAGCCAGCTTATTGCTGGCTTTATTATTATTGGTCATCGTTCATCGATTAAAAAGTGTATTGTGCCCCCAAAAATGCAAAGCGACCTAAACCACCGCCATAGGCGCTGTTAAAGTTACCTCGGCCACCAATTATAAATGGCCCTTGCTCGTTGAATAGGTTTCTTATACCGCCATATAAACGCAGTGAGCTATCGTCATTCATTGGCAGGGTATAAGACAAGCTTAAGTCGTGTGTAGTGACCGAAGGGAGATCATTGCCCCACAACGCTTCCGGCTCTGCGATGCATGTCGCTTCTTGCTCAGCACAGCGCGTTTGGTTTTTATCCATTGCGCTCAGCCAATTTTCGTAATCTTCCTTATCACGCTTGATCGAGCCTTTATACTTGGTGCTCCAACGGACACGCCAATCGTTCTTACGCCAAGTAAGTGAGGCAGACCCTTTGTCTTCGAAAATGTCCCTGTCCAAGAACCCCTCTTCGAAATCTTCAAACTGTCCATCTGGTCCGGTTGATTTAACGGAGTATTCTATGACATGACCCCAGTCGAGTTTAAAGGTTAAATCACCATAATCACCCATGCTGTAATCGTACTGCATTGCGATATCATAGCCTTTTGTTCGGACTTCATCGGTGTTAATTAGGCGTTGTTTAACCTCAACAATTTGTCCCTCTTCGTCACGGCGTATGTCATTACAAAACTCATTACTCGCGCCATATGCAATGGCTGAGTTATAGCAGAAGGTAATAATATCATCATTGGAAAGGGCGGTGATGGCATCTTCAATTTGAATATCATAGTAGTCAATCGCGATCCTTAACCCAGGTATAAATGCGGGTGCGAGCGATACACCGACGGTGTATGTATCCGCTGTTTCCTCATGTAATTCGTTATTGCCAGCATTGGGTGAATAGCTATTGTTTTCATCCTCGAACACACCTTCGGTAGCGATAGCGGCTTGAATTCCCGCTTCTTGTCGACAGTTATCATGGCCTGGATTGGTGGATGTCGCCGTCACGCCGTCACAGAAATCACGGAAGGTATTGTAGTCACCGCGTGGCGGTGACATGAGCTCTGTAATAGTGGGCGCGCGCATTGCTCTCGCCCAGTTTGCTCTTATTGAATAGCCTTCAACTGGTTCATAGATAAACCCAGCTTTGTAGCTTTGAATTAACCCCGTTGTTGACCAACTATAATCGGCGAGACGGGCTGAGAATTCGGCGCTTAAGTGCTTTGCAAAAGGAGCATTGTTTAAAAGTGGTACCGATACCTCAGCAAAAGCTTCATAGACACTTACGTCGCCAGAGAAGTGAGGGACATAGTTAAATGTAATACCGCCTTGAGGCACATTGGTTGCAACACTTTGCTCATCTTTTCTATACTCAAATCCAAATGCAGACGCAATGGGACCAGCAGGCAGCGTATATAGGTCGCCTGTGAGTACGGCTGCAAAGGTTGTTTGCTTGATATCTGTGTAGATTTCAGCATTGACTCGAAGATAATCAGCCGCCTCTGGTGTAATTGACCCTTCGCCAAATAAGTTCAGCGGAACGCACCCAGCAGCACGGGCAGCTTCATTTTTACAGCGAATGGTGCCATCTGCAAGGCGTTCTGCATCAAGCGCGTATTTTGCGTGTGCGACGACAATTTCATTGGCACGTGTTTGTGTTTGTTTAAACTTGCCATACCCAAGCGATACATCCCATTCCCAGTCATCCCAAGCATAGCCTCTGACGCCTGCCCAGCTGCGAATTGTGGTACGGTCATTGTCGTTTATCACGTTGCCAACTTCTTGAAATAACCTATCCCATTTGACACCACGCTCACTCGCCTGTGCGCGAATTTCCTCTGGCATATAGGGGTTATCATAGGGGATGCGGCCCATACAATCTGAACCAAATTCATCATTTTGTGGGCTATATGTAACGATTGGGTCACACTCGTCTTCACTTTCTGGCGACTTGAAGTTATGTGAATCATTTTGGCTCAAATGCAATTGAAAATATGCTTGTGTACCAGAGTCAAATTCAAACTCTGTTTTTAATGCTGCACTAAGTTGCTTATCGGGTACCTTGAGCATGGTGAATTGATTAAAGTGGATACCATGTTGTTCTTCTTGCCAGTCGCTTCTCAGTGTGGTCCCGTCGTACCAAAAACCTGCATCGGGTCTAAAACTACTCGATTCATCAAACACCCCGCCAGGTATTGAATCACTCAAAGATCGCCAATCCGACTGATCGATGTCTCGCATGCATTGGAATGCGGTTTTGTTTTGTTCATCATAAATGGCTGTAAGCATGGTATTACACATGCGTTTTTCATCATAATCCCAATAGTCTTGTTGCTGTGCGCGGTCACGGTCCCAATATTCCATGCCGAACTGCTCATCGTAAGAAGCACTCATAAAGAGATAGCCTCTTCCGTTCGCATAACTGGTGCCATAGTCAGCGTCAAAAGTTAACTCTCGACCCCCACCATCAGTGCTTTCACCCGTTCGAACATTAAATGATGCACCTTCTTTATCTTGTTGCGTGATGATGTTAACGACACCTGAGATTGCATCTGAGCCATACGCTGCAGATGCACCACCGGTAATGATTTCTACCCGCTCAACCATCCCTTTGGGAATTGTTGAGAGACTCACGTAGTTACCTGAGTAGCTATTTGAGACGACACGGCGTCCATCGACTAAAGTGAGCGTACGGTTAGTACCTAATTCACGTAGATCTATCGTTGATAGACCCGTATTTTGTACGCTACTTTGTGAGTTTGTATTACTTTGGCCTTCGCCAATTTGTGGCATTTGGTCAACTAGAATTTCAGACAAAGAGCCAAGACCTGCATCACTTAATGCATCTTTAGATAGCGTTGCAATGGGCGTTGCAACGGAAAAACTGTCTCGCTTTATTCGTGAGCCTGTGACAACGATACGTTCCGTCTTTTCCGGCTCTTGTGTGGTTGCAACAGAATCCTTTGAATCTTCAATTTGAGTGCGGCTTATATCTTCGTTGGCAAATCCTGGGCTGCTCAGAGTGGCGGCTATGGATATGGCAAGCAAACTGCGCTTCTTGCTTGATAACACTAAACTTTCCTTAATTCGTTTTATTGTTTTTGAAAACAATCAAATTTTGGGAGAGACGATATAAATGTTGTTTTGTCTCTATTATCTCCCTTTTGATTAACGCAATGATATTATCTTGTGTATCCAATGTAAATTAAATCATCTTTGTTGGTTTTGTATTTCTAAGAGGTATGATCAGTTGGTGTTGAAAGGAGTTGATTGTCACTGTGTTAAGGCTGAATAGGGAAAGTTATGTCGTGCGAAGTGTAAAGCTGTAGAAACGATAAAAGGGCCATAAAGGCCCTTTGGTGAAGTATCGTTCAAGTTAGTATGGTTACCCTAACCCCTTAAGGTAACCAACCAATTGTTTTGCAAAAGCGGCATATCTCGTTAAGTTTCTAAGCTAGCGAGAGGAAAAAACCTGCTATTGCTGCGCTCATTAGGTTAGCCATTGACCCTGCTAAAACCGCCCTGAGCCCTAAGCGTGCGATATCCTTTCGACGACTAGGGGCCATACCGCCTAGTCCACCTAGTAAAATTGCAATCGACGACAGGTTAGCAAATCCACATAACGCAAATGTGACAATTGCTTGGGTGTGTTCAGATAACCCATCGCGATAATTCATAAAATCTAAGTAAGCAACGAACTCGTTAACTACTAGTTTTTGACCGATAAAACTACCAGCCGTTACGGCTTCTGCCCACGGTACACCAATCATCCAAGCGACAGGTGCAAAGACATAACCTAAAATTTCTTGCAGTGTTAGTTCAGGGTGATTAAACCAGCTACCAATACCACCTAATAAACCATTCATAAGTGCGATAAGTGCGACAAACGCAAGTAACATTGCACCCACATTCAAAGCTAAGTGCATACCGCTGGACGCACCAGCTGCAGCCGCATCAATTACATTAACTGGTTTATCTTCACCGCTGTCTACTTCGGCTAGATTCTCTTTTGTCTTCTCTGTTTCAGGCACAATCATCTTGGCCATCAAGAAACCGCCAGGAGCTGCCATAAAGCTGGCTGCGATCAAGTATTTCAGATCGACGCCAATCGCTACATAACCTGCCATCACAGACCCTGCAACAGTCGCTAAACCGCCAACCATGACTGCAAATAGCTCAGATTGCGTCATTTTTGGAATAAATGGTTTTACAATCAAAGGCGCTTCTGTCTGGCCCACGAAAATATTCGCAGTCGCAGAGAGTGACTCTGGTCGTGATGTTTTAAGTAGTTTTTGTAACCCACCACCTAAAATTTTAATTATCCATTCCATAATTCCCAGGTGATATAAAACACCAACCAACGCTGAGAAAAAGACAATTACAGGCAACACCTGAACTGCAAATATGAATCCTATGGATTCCTGAGCGGCCAGAGGGCCAAACAAGAAGCCGATACCATCATTGGCATAACCAATAACGGATGACACGGCTGATGACATCGCAGCCAGAGCATTTTTACCTGCTTCTATAAATAGTACAAAGCCGCCAATCACGACTTGCATTAGGAATGCAATTCCTACCGTTCTTTTGTTAATTGCGCTGCGGTTCGTTGAAGCCGCGAAAGCAATACCTAGTAGCATCATCATGCCGACTAGGCTCATTATTGTTGTCATGCCAAAATGTTCCCGTTTTATTCTTGCAGCAAATATTTTATTTTACTTTTAATAATATCAATCGCAACGCGATTCATACCGCCACGGGTCACGACCAAGTCGGCATTGTGCTTCGATGGTTCGATAAACTGGTAAAACATCGGCCTTACCGTTGCCTGATATTGTTCTACAACAGAAGATATACTTCTGCCTCGAAGCTCGATATCACGCTGCATTCGGCGTAATAAACAAATATCAAGCGGGGTATCAATAAATACCTTTATATCAAATTCTTCTATTAATGCTGGGTCGCTTAACAGTAATATCCCTTCGACAATTAATATTTTTGCCGGGTTTACCGTGCGTGTCTCACTACTGCGCGTGTGTTGAGCATAATCGTAAGTCGGAACCTGTACGGATTTTCCTTGACGTAATTGTTCAAGATGCTCTTTCATCAACGCATGCTCAAACGCATCCGGATGGTCATAATTGGTTTGAGTTCTGTGCTCAAACGGCAAATGCGATTGATCTTTATAGTAAGCGTCTTCTTCTATAACCGCAATAGCGCCTGATTCAAGCTCATTTACTAATTCGTTATATATTGTTTGACTAAAAAGAGACTTACCGGACGCAGAAGCGCCAGCTATGGCTATAATTGTTCGTGTCACTAAAGTTCACACCCAGCTATTGTTAACGTTGGAAGATCACAATAGCAAAAAAGACACGATTAATCTCTTTTGCCTCGCTTAAGGATCAAATTTAAATGTTTTAGGGTTCTCAAAACAGGACTTATGTCCGCTGGTATAACCAGATTTTTATTTTAGGTAAAATAGGTACGAGTGATATTATATTACGGTTTTGTGACAGCGGACTAATGTCCTGTACGATATATTTAGGTAGCAATAAAGTAACGTCCTCTGGGAACATGAATGCTTAATAAAAACAAAATACGACCCAGACAAGAAAGATGAGAGGTGATATATGGCAAGAGCAATTATATTAATGGCAGATAGCCTAGGAGTTGGTGCAGCACCAGACGCAGAAAAGTTTGGTGATAAAGGCGCGAATACTCTCGCTCATCTTTTAAAAGCATATAAAGAGGAAAAAGGCGAAGCCTTGGCACTTCCTAATTTAAGTCAACTAGGTCTTGTAGATGCGTGTGAAGCGGCTGGTGGTGAGCCTTGCTTGATCTCACAACGTCAGCAACCGAATGCTGCATGGGGATATGCCAAAGAACTTTCGAGCGGTAAAGATACGCCATCTGGTCATTGGGAGATGGCTGGGGTGCCCGTTTTGTTTGATTGGGGTTACTTCCCAAACACGCAACCTTGTTTTCCACAAGAGTTTATTGAAGAACTGTGTAAAAGAGCAGACATTCCAGGCATTTTAGGAAATTGTTATGGCTCAGGCACGGTGATTCTTGAGCAACTGGGTGAAGAGCATGTCAGGACAGGCAAGCCGATTTGTTACACCTCAGTTGATAGCGTCTTTCAAATAGCCGCTCATGAGCAATCATTTGGCCTTGAAAAGCTTTATCAAGTATGTGAAATCGCACGGGCACTGCTTGATGAAATGAATATAGGTAGAGTGATTGCGCGGCCGTTTATAGGCACTTCGAGTGCCGACTTTATTCGTACGGGTAATCGTCGAGATTACTCGGTATTACCACCAGCGCCGACCGTTTTGGACAAATTGGCAAGCAGCGGTGGTGAAGTGATCAGCATTGGTAAGATAGCAGACATATATGCACACCAAGGCATCACACAAAAGCACAAAGCGCCGGGGTTGATGAACCTGCTGAATAAAACAATTGAAGTCATGGATTCAGCACCGGACAAAAGCTTGATATTCACAAACTTAGTTGATTTTGATGAAAAGTTTGGCCATCGTCGTAATGCGGTAGGCTACGCTGAAGCGCTGGCTGAATTTGACGCTTTTTTACCAACAGTGTTAGGTAAGTTAAAAGATGATGACATCTTAATCATTACAGCGGACCATGGGTGCGATCCAACTGCACCTGGTACCGATCATACTAGAGAATATGTGCCTGTGTTGGCATACCGTAATGGAATGAACAATACTCCATTAGGTGAAAGAAATAGCTTCGCAGATATTGGTCAGACACTTGCCCAGTGGTTTAACCTTGAAGCGTTAGAATATGGTGACGGCTTTGCCGACAAGTTGGTTACAGCTTAAGTTAAAGGAAACATGTTATGAGTACTCCGCATATTAATGCAAACCCAGGTGATTTTGCTGAAACGGTATTGATGCCGGGTGATCCACTACGTGCAAAGTATATTGCTGAGAACTTTCTAGAAGATGCTCGACAAGTGACAGACGTTCGTAACATGTTCGGATTCACGGGTACGTATAAAGGTAAACCAGTTAGTATCATGGGATCAGGCATGGGTATTCCCTCAATGTCTATCTATGCGCGTGAACTGATTGTTAGCTTTGGTGTGAAAAACCTAATTCGTATTGGCACGTGTGGGGGGATCAGCCAAGACACAAAGATTCGTGACGTGATTTTTGCACAGGGTGCAAGCACAGATTCTAATGTGAACAGAGCGCGTGTACGTGGTTATGATTATGCTGCTATCGCTGATTTTGGTTTGCTTGAAAATGGCGTAAATGCGGCGCGCAAGCTTGGCATTGAAGCGAAGGTAGGTAATGTATTTACAACAGATACTTTCTATCAAGCTGATGGCGACTTCTATAACGAACTAGATAAATTAGGTGTATTGGCTGTTGATATGGAAACAGCGGGTATGTACGGTGTTGCCGCTGAATATGGCGCAAAAGCAATGGCTTTATTCACGGTCAGTGATCACGTGATCACAGGTGAAGCAACACCACCAGAAGAACGTCAAAGTACGTTCAACGAAATGGTGAAAATCGCACTCGAGTCGATTTAGACTTTAAAACAACGCTGAAGGCGTTGTTAGAACAGTTCCTTGGTAACGTAATCGCAGAGTTTTGGAGACACGCCTAAAACAAAGCGAATCACACCCAAAAAGCCGCACTTAGTGCGGCTTTTTTTTATCCTTTAACCCATCTGAAATAGCGTGAGTTGTCAGTCCTTAGGACTTAACGCGTTCCAGCTCCTCACTTTGTAAACATTGGAATAGGGCGGTGTAGGCGGCGTCAGTGCATTGAACGACTATACTCTGGGGTGGATGGATGTGTTAGTAAAGCGATGGGGATGACATTAAGAAAAAGGGGACCGTTCTATCATTTTTGAGCATAGTGAGTGCACTTGTTGGTGATCAAGAACTTCTTGAATTTGACTCTGTATCAGAAAAGATTCAATACTTTGCTTTAAATTACCCCAAAAGAACCGTTGAGTATCATGAGGACAATGTATCGAAGCTGTGAACTGAGAGCAATAAGGAAACCGTCTCTAAAAGGATAAGATGGCGCCACAAACGCATTTAAAAACTCGGTTAGCAGGGCCGTGGTGCCAGAAAATATGATTGAGTAAGTTGCACTTTACATGGGATAGCGGCTTAATTATTGTTAGGATAAGTACAGTCAACCCCGTAAATTTTTGATGGTCGCATGCTTAAACATGTCGACACGGCGTAAAAAGTCATGAAGTACATTATTCGAAAGTTCAATCTGAGTGTCATGCTCGTTACGGTTATGGTCACAACAGGCATTGTGTATGCTGATGTAAGCAAACAGGTGTCTGAAGAAATCGAACATCTTACTCGTAACGACCCACTGGCAGCCATCGCGCGCTATGAAGATGTTGCCCAAAGCTTGTTAAAGCAAAGTGGGCCCGACACCATTTTGATTTATAAAAATGTCCTTATTGCAGCGAGCAACACTCAAAATACGTCACTTGTCGAAGAGATGAGTTTACAGCTCTCATCACAGCGCTTAGCTGCTTATATCCCGCCTTATTTATTTTCTTCTGTGAATGCGATTGGGGTCGCTTATCGCAAAAATGGACAGTTCGAAGAGGCTGTCACAACATACAAATGTGCATTGAAACATGCCTTTAATGACATTGATAAAATGATTGTTAAAGTCAATTTAGCAATAGCTTATCGGCTGATGGAGCAGCCTGCGGTGAGTTTTCAACTCTTGCAGAGTATTGATGAAGCCATTCTTGATGGGAATAGAAAAGCGGGACTATTGGTAGTCAAAGGCAATACCGCCGTGGTATTGAATAAAGCCAGTGAGGCTGTCGCGTTTTATATACAGGCTCGTGAACATTATTTAAAAGTTGGACATAATCTCAGTGCTGCACGCGTGACCGTGAACCTGTTGGGAGCAACGCTAATATCCAGAAAGTTAGCAGTATTCAAACAGTATCGTGCGCTCCTGCGTGACTTGCCCTCGGGCTATTTACCAAAAAGCGAACGGCAATATCTAGGGTGGCTAGATTGGATGTACAACAGTGTGGCTCAAAACATGATCTCTTTAGATACAGAGCGCTATATTATCGAGCAGGCGCCCGTACTCATTGAGTTTGGTTACAAAGAACACATTGAAAAGCTATTGAAAAGCTTAGATGCAGAACACTTGATCCCTGAGGGTGGAAAACGCTTTCTGCCAACGACGAAGTTGAAAGCGGGTTTAGCCTCGTCTTGGTGTCAAAACCTTTGACAACCTTTGATTCTATGCCATTGTTTTAGTATATGCATTTTTTGTGATTCAACTATGTCAAATTGGGTTGTTGGAAAGGTAATCGAGGTCAATTGGTGGACGCCGACTTTATTCAGTATTAAAGTTGCCGCTGATATAGCGCCATTTAAAGCAGGGCAATTCACTAAGCTCGGATTGGAAGTTGGAGGCAAAAAAGTTGCGCGTGCGTATTCTTTCGTTAATTCACCTTCAGATCCATTATTAGAGTTCTTTTTAATAGAAGTAGAAGACGGCGCGTTGTCTAGCCAGCTTTCGCAGTTGGTGGAAGGGGACGATATATGGATAAACAATAAGCCAAGCGGGTATTTTGTACTGGATGAGGTGCCAAAAGCAGACACGTTATGGATGCTTTCGACTGGAACCGCAATCGGTCCGTTCCTTTCTATTTTAGCTGAAGGAAAACTGTGGCGTAATTATAGGCGTATCGTATTGGTGCATGGGGTCAGACACAACACTGATTTGTGTTATCAAGATCCGATAAAGGCGACAGAAAAACTTTTCCCACAATTTACTTACGTGCAACTCGTCAGTCGAGAGCCGCCTGAAAACGGGTTGCGAGGGCGTATTACGGATATTATTTCCAGTGGAGAGTTGCTGAGATATTGTCATATCGAAAAATTTACTGAAGATCATCATTTTATGTTGTGTGGCAACCCTGCGATGGTAAAAGACACCACGGCATTGTTAACTGATATGGGATTTAAGAAGCACCGTAGAGCAGAGCCCGGCCATATCACTGTTGAACAGTATTGGTAATCGATTCAGCATTGATCCATTTAGTATATAAAAGTAACGAAACTTGTTATAATTCCCCTGTACGTACCAAAAAGGGGGAATTATGAGGTACTTGTTGTTAATTATGGTGTTACTTACCTCGTGGGTTTCTATTGCGAATCCCGCTTTCGAGGGTCGCGCAAGTGAATACAATTTACAGAAGACCGAAAGCGAGAAAGAAGCAGAGGCTGTTATCGATGCCCTAATTTCTGCTTATAACACACAGGACATCAGAAAATTCATCGCTTTATACGATGAGAATGTAGAGTTTTACATTTACCCTCAGACACTTATGTTCAAAGGCAAAAAACAGCTAATAAAGCGCTATGGACTGATGTTTGAAAAAATGCACTGTTTGAAAGCGACCTCAATTAAACGAATAACGAATGGCAATATTGTGATTGACCATGAGACATCTGAAATTTGTTCAGAACAAGCAGGTGTAGTTGATAAGCGCTCTGAGTTTGTGACTAGCTACCAAATTGAAAATGGTAAAATTCATAAGGTGGTATTTTTTCGCTAATTCAAGGTGAGCGGTAGCAGGGTAGGTTTTTAAGGTTCTCCTTATTAAAGGATACAGGGATCGTAAGTTGAATTACTTTACATTTTTGTACTTTTACTTTTAACGATGTGTGTGCAGCGTCTATCCTAGTAACTAGAGGTTTTAGCTCTTTGGGCTAAATGAATGCATGTCGCGTCGATGTTCGGAGGTTTAAACGTGTTAAGTTTACTTACACGGTTAGCTATTTTATTTTGCTGCATCGCATTGAATGCGGTATCGGCACCTTTACCTAAGCTTCAAGTTGTAACAGAGGAGTGGGTGCCATACAACTATGCTAATGATGACGGAGTGATTGTAGGACGCGCGACAAAAAAAGTAAGAGAAGTGCTTGATGCCGCTGGAGTCGAGTACGATATTCGTTTATACCCTTGGGCTCGCTCAATGAAGCTTGCCAAAACCCAACCAAATACGATGATTTACTCAATCTACAGAAATGCAGAGCGAGAAAAGCTATTTGAATGGGCATGCCCACTCATGAGGCCTGTTCGTCAGTACTTGTTTAAATTAAAAAGTCGCGATGATATCCAAGTTAACTCTATAGAAGAGGCAAAAAAATACGTTATTTCCGTTGTACGGGGGAGTGTTGTGCACGAGTATTTAGTTAATCAAGGCTTTGAAGCGGGTGTGAACCTTGATATTACCGCTGATCCGAGTGCCTCGCAGAAAAAGCTGGTTGCGGGTCGCATTGATTTTCTGCTGACAACAGAATACACCATGTACGAACGACTGAGGTTAATGGGGGTCGATTACAGCAATGTTGAGCCAGCACTTGAGGTGCGCAATTCTTCAGATAGACGTGCGTGTATGGCATTTCAATTGGATACCAATAAAGTCTTGATTGATAAAATCAAAAGGGCACTGGCAGAACACAATAAAATGTTTATCGGGCCCTAAGTATTGTGTAGCCCGATAAAAAGCCTGCGATTGTTACCAAGGCTTCAGATTATTTCTTCGTTTAGGTTTATCAACAAGGTACTTGTCAAATAATCGCTTACCATTCTCGTACTCAACAGATGAACCCTGAGTACCCGGATTCAAAATATAGGCAAAGATTGCTAAAAGTATTGTGTATAGAAACTCACTCTCTATTAGATAAATGAGTGATAACGTTATCATAGCGATACAACTTATCCATCTTATTAAAAAAATCATTGCTGTTCCCTGTGCAAATCTGATGACCTGCACTTTAAGAGGTTTGCATAATAGATTCAAGTGGTCTGACGAGTATTTGTACGTAATTACAACTTATTACAGGTATTGCGTACACGACTTGTAAGAGATATCTCACGAAATTGGGTACTGATAAGGCATCGAGCGTCAGTGCTTTGCGAGTAAGCAATATGAAGGCCTACTAAGCGTATTGGTTGAGCAATGTGAATGTATGTCTTACCAGATATTTTAAAATAGCGGTTAATAAATGGGGATGATTTCAGGCAATTACTTCCAATGTGACTATGCTGTAATAATTGAATTCAAGTAATAGGTGGCTTTATGGTAAAGTCTGTTGCTGTTTTTGTCGTGTTATTGACAGTTGCATTTTGGTCACAAGGCAATGAAGTACTGTGGCAGAGTCATTCACATAAACCCTCGCAATCAAATCACACCGGTGCACTTGAGTCCCATTTAAATAGCGCATATTTAGAGCACCTATTGTCTTCCCAAAATATCGTGGTCGATATACCAAGCCCTGAAGGCACCCTTTTGCGCTTTAGGCTCATCCCCTATGCTGTGATGCCTAGTTCGCTCCAGCGTAAATATCCAAACATAAAAACATTCATTGGTGTTCAAGTCGGCAACCCGCATGTTCGGGGGACTTTTGATTACACTCCCAATGGCTTTCATGGCATGTATAGCTTTAAAAATGACACGGTGTATATTGATCCGGTTAATCAGTCTTCACCTGATGGGTATTATCAGGTGTACTACAAAAGGACAATGAAAAATGTGGCTGGCGCACACGTTTTTAATCAGCCCATCAAACATCCGGAGATCAGCTTGCCTCAAGGCGCCAAACCTTTTGACACGCCAAGCTTTGCAACCCCTTTGTCTGAAGACGTTAAATATCGGTTGGCCATCACTACAACGGGAGAATATAGCCAGTTTCACGGTGGTACAAAATCGACCGTAATGGCCGCACTGGTGACGCTCGTCAACCGAATAAACCAAGTGTACTTAAGAGATCTGTCAACCTCTTTTGAATTGGTTGACAATAACGATACGCTGATTTTTTTAGACCCTAATTCAGACCCATTTGTAAACGATGATACTGATATAGATAATCTTACTACTGTGATTGATGGTGCCATAGGCGCACAAGCTTATGATATTGGCCATTTGGTTGGGACGGGAGGCGGTGGCCTAGCTGGGTTTGGGGTGGCATGCAGTGAGGCAAAAGCAGAGGGCGTCACGGGGAATCCACAACCTGTGAATGATGCGTTTTACATTGACTATGTTGCTCATGAAATAGGACATCAGCTCGGTGCTGACCATACATACAATGGGCTCGCTGGAGCGTGTGGCGGCAATCGAGTGGACTCAGCAGCGTTTGAGCCGGGCAGTGGTTCGACAATTATGGCCTACACGGGTATTTGTGAATCGCAAAACTTACAGACCAACTCAGACCCTTACTTTCATGTCCATTCTTTGGAGCAGATGGCAGCATTTACGCGTCAAACGGGTGGTAGCACATGTGGTACTCGCACTGCAAAAACGAATCAAGCGCCCGTTGTCAATGCGGGACCTGACTATTCCATCCCCGCGCGTACGCCGTTTACATTGAAAGGCAGTGCTACAGACAATGAGGGAGATACGCTCAGTTACAGTTGGCAGCAAAGCGACTTGGGAAGTGCCACGAGTAGTGCGCAAGAAGACTCGACAGATAGTGGGAGCGGGCCGCTCTTTCGGGTGTTCAATCCCACAACAACCGGTGAGAGAACGTTTCCTCAATTAGCTGATGTCTTGTCTGGGCAATCAAGTTATGGTGAAGCCTTACCAACAACGACTCGGCCGCTCAATTTTAAATTATTGGTTAGAGACAGTGCAGGTAACATTGCCGATGACGCGATGATTGTCAATGTTATCAGCAATCAACAAGGTTTCAGTGTGACTGAGCCCAGTGCTGGGGCGCAATGGGATCTCGGGACCCAGCAGATAAAATGGCATACCGCTGGTAGTGAAAATGCGCCCATTTCATGCCAACAAGTTAATATATTTTTGTCTCTAGATGGTGGCGAGTCTTTTCCAACCAGTCTGGCCAGCAATGTCGATAATGACGGCGAGCACACTGTGACGTTGTCTCAGTTATTGAGCTCTTCACAGGGAAAAATCAAAATTTCCTGTGTGGACAACATTTTCTTTGCGGTGAGTGCTGGTTCCATCTCTGTGAATGGGTCGAGTGAGCCTATTGCGCCTGAGATAACGGCGCAGCAAACTTTAACACTCGCGGAGGACAGTAGTATTACACTTTCGGTGGATGACTTTAGCTACGCTGGTGGCTTCAACGCAGAAACACTGACACTTCAAGCTGGTGAAAATTATAGTTTTACAGGGCTTATTGTCACACCAAGTGCCAATTTTAATGGTGCGCTAACGGTACCAATCACGGCAACTCGGGGGGCGTTATCCAGTGATGTTTTTAACGCGCAAATATCAGTAACAGCGGTAAACGATTTACCACAAGCCATAAGTGACGCTTTTACGGTAATAGAAAATAGCCAAAGCAATGCATTAAATGTACTGGCCAACGACACTGATATCGACGGTGATGCGCTCTCAATAGGCAGTGTGAGTTATCAAGGCAGTGGCAATGTGTTTGTGTCTAACAATCAACTTGCCTATACACCTGCTGCTAATTTTACGGGAACAGAGCAACTCACTTATAGTATCAAAGATGCCTCTGGGGGAGAGTCTTCGGCTCAAGTAACCATTACAGTCACCACGCCATCTGACTCTGGTGGGTCTTCTGGCAGTGTATATTTCATGTTGAATGTATTGATACTGTTAATCATGACGCGGATTAGTTTTAGGAGTAATAGATGAGACGCTTGCAAATTCTGGCTTGTTTATGGGGGGTTGTCGGGTGCACAGGACAGTCACTTTCTCAAGGGCCAGAGCAAACGAGTACGGTTACCAAAAGTGATGTATTGAACATTGATGTTGAAGTTGAAAAAGCCCTTGAAAACCGTGACTACCGTCTGTTTTTAACTCAAGGTCGGCGGCCTGTCTCGCCGGGTTTAGAGCACATACCTATCGAAAAATTGAAGGCACATTGTGGCACTAAGTTTCTTGCTGGTACGGGAGATGTGTTGAAAAGTGCTGAAGAGAAAAAAGCGCGGGTTGAAAAATATAATTTTGCTAAAGCATATAACCGTAAGATGTATGCGCTATGCCAAAAGATGATAGGGCGAAAATAATCTTCAAATAGGTGCATCAAATCGGCAGGTAATACGTCGCTATAACACTTAAATTGAGAGAGCACCTATCAAAACGAGTGCCCTCATTGTAAGGTGGTGAGGAGCGTTTTGATATCATTTTTAATTTTGTCAATGTCGCGCACGATCAGCTCCACTGATTGACTACTTGTGGAGATGTTTTCCCAGTTGTCTGTCCAAGTTTGATGCAGGTTACCTGCATTGGCTTGCACTTGTGTGTTGGTCAGGTAACTGAAGTCATTGATGAGCCCAACTTTTATCCAGCCTTTTCTTGGGCTAGCTGTGACTGAGTCGCCGTCGTAATGCGCGATATAGACAAGCTGCTCTAGCGCCGCCAGTTCTTTGAGTATTTCAAAGCAAGCAAGTCTCGTATTATTGTTGTTTTCAGTGGCTTCTAAGCGCCACGTGTTGTAACTAAACCCGATCAAGGCGAACACCATACTAAATATGACACTGAACTGGTAAAGTTGAAACTTTTGTCTTAAACGCATTGTGTCACCTATATCTGCTGAAGTTTGATGTCACTTTTAAACCAGCCCAATTCAATACCTTGTTGAAGCAGCTCCATGACTTGAAGCGTACCTTGTTCTTCTGACTCGGTGTATTGAGCGGCGGTTTCGCAGACAAAACCAAAAGGCAGCCCATTCTGAATACTTTGTAGGCATTGATAGTGAACGCGGGTTAGCGGGTAAAACCCGGTACGTTTATCTGGTTCTCTGGCAATGACCCAGTAGTGCGGCGATTGGATGTCGGGTGACGGAGGCGCTTGGTCACTTTTGAGTGCTTGCCAGCTTTCAATGGTTGCATATTGGCAGGTTAGCAAACGTACACTTTCGTGTAGTTGAAACTGAATATTTGGCCAATTCGACTGATGAATCGTTTGTAGTTGCGAAAATTGTAAGGTGTCGCTATCTGCTGCATCGAATGCACTCAGTAGCAACCTTTCAAACAAGGCCATTTCGTGCAGTATGCCGTGATCACAAAAAGGAGGGTGCTCAGATAAAAATTTGGGTAGATTGTCGCCAAACGCCCTCAGCGATGGCGCACTCGAAGGAAACGTGGCCAGATAGCCTTGAACCATCTGATCAAACAGCGTATCTCCTAGGTAAAGCCCCAGTATTTCGTGGTCTTGTTCCAATACTTTAGTCAACCTGATCCGGTAGGCATTCTGGTAAATCTCTGCGCGTTGATTGGGTGCCAATACACCCGCCTGATCCGCAATATGCTTTTCAAACTCCCTATTCCCTTGACTGAGCATATTAATGAAGTCTAGTTGCAATTGTTCAAGCGCATTCATGTGTGTTCCACCTCTGTGGTGCAAGTGTTCTAGCATGTTCTAATTCAGTCAAAAGGTCGCTAAAGGGTGGAAAATTGTCATCTCGTTCAATCATGGTATTTATTGGCGCGCGCGTTTTTGCAAAACGGTGAAAAAGATCCCAGACATGATCGCAAACAGGTTGGTCGTGCGTATCTATCACATGACTGCCAAAATCACTGTGCCCTGCCAAATGTATTTGCGCAATGGCTTCTTCAGGCATGGCATTGAGAAATGTTTCTGGCTCGAAATCATGATTACGTGCGCTGACATAGATGTTGTTGATATCAAGTAAGAAACGGCATTGCGTTCTGTTATGTAACTCACATAAAAACTCCCACTCGCTCATTTGCGAGCTTTCGTATGTTAGATAGCTAGACACATTTTCTAAAATTAAAGGCCTTTGCAAATAGTCTTGGACAATGTTTAATCTCTCACACAAGTGTGTCAACGCTTCTTCTGTATAGGGCATTGGTAAAAGATCATGACTATTAAAGTCGCCCAGTGATGAAAAACAAAGGTGGTCAGATACCCAAAGAGGGTTAACCCGATTGATTGTTTTTTTCAGGTTATCTAAGTAGCCAAAGTCGATGCTAGAGGTACTGCCTATAGACATAGAAACGCCGTGCATCACAATAGGGTAACGCTCTTTAATTTGTGCCAGATAATGCCATGGTTTACCGCCATCGACGAAATAGTTTTCAGAAATAATCTCAAACCAATCAACCTTAGGTTGGGTGGTTAAAATCTCTTCAAAGTAGCACGTGCGTAAACCTAAACCAAAGCCGACATAAGGGGGGGGTGTAATACTCAATCTAAACTCGCTATTGTGAAGTTAAGGTGATTCGCTGTTGAGCGAGTCACCTCATAGATGTTAACTACCTACTTTACCGCCGATGTCTTTACATGCTTTTTCAGGCATGTTGACAAAACCAGTCCCTTTACATGAAGCTTGCGCTGCACACGCGTTGCTTGCTGTTTTACAGTCATTATGACCACCGCAAATATTGACATCATGGCAGTGTACTAAGTCCGATTTTGCAATACTGCCCACCCAGTCATCTTTTTGCTTACCGCCGACGTCTGCACAAGCTTTAGAAGGCATGCCAACAAACCCTGTACCTTTACATGAGGCTTGACCTGCACATGCATTGCTTGCTGTTTTACAGTCATTGTGCCCGCCACAAACGTTAACATCATAACAGTGAACTAAATCAGTCTTTGCTGCGCCCGTGTTAGCAGCAGTGGCACTGCTTGAAGCACCTGACTCACTTGTTGAATTACACCCCACAAGTCCCGCAACCATCATTGCCATAGCGGCGCCTGTTAATGCTTTCATTGTATTTTCCTCGTGTTTTTGGTTATGCCAAGTATCGAATGGCATCGAATCGCACCATATTGTTTGTGTGCATTATTCTGGCCATTGCCTTTTTATTGGCTTTTTTTGCAATTGCGCGCGATACAAAAAAAGCAATTTATTTGCGCTCCGGACGACTTGCTGAAAAAGACCTTGTGAGCTGCAGAATAATTTCAGTGTAGACGAAAATTTTATTTTTAGGAGCTTTGCTTGGGTGCAAAGTATGTCCAATTGTCCAGTTAACTGGGAACGATACAACACGAACAAGCGCCCGTTTGTAGACAATGATAGCGAGGTAATTATTTTCGCCACTCAATGGCATGATTTGAACATGTGTTTATATGGCACTGTTAAACTTACGAGTTGAGCAAAATAAACTTTGATATTTTAAATCATTTATCCATTGTTTTTGCTGATGGCGATATGTATGTCATCGAGTGGTTGTAAGCATTTATTTTTTCTTGTTCAACACGCCGTAAAGTAACGCTTTTCAGTATTTGTCGTTCAGCTCGAAACTTTGCCAATTTGAAAATTTTGAGTGCAATCATGACGTATTGGAAACCCGAGGCCGAGCTCGGGCGTGGGATCATTGTGCGATATTCACCTTCATTTCTAACAGGGTGGGTTTAAACCCGAGTTTTTCATAAGCGTTGATCGCAGCTTGATTCTCACTGTATACATCCAAATAAAAGTCATGGATACGCTTTGATTTGGCCCATTCTATTAATGCGTCGATAACACGTTGGTTTACACCTTGACCTCGATACTCAGGACTAACGAACATAAATCCGAGATAACCATGTTGCTCATGGACAAGGGAATGCTTTGACGCACGTATCGAAACATAACCTGTTCCTATAATATCCCCGTTGTATTGTGCGACGATCAGGCATGAAGTATCGCTTTTAATAAGGTGGTCGATGTCATAATAATGTGCCTGATCCTTTATTTGTGAATTGAACGGTCTTTCGGCTTCAATAACTGCTTGCTCAAAGTTTAAAAGCGCCTGTTTGTCTGAAACCGTTGCTTGTCTGATTAGGAGTTCTTCGTGGTTCATATTGATACCCACTCTAATTTTACTTATCGCAGATTCTATCGTCTGTTTTTAATTTAGTGAAGTCAGAACACGCAATGCAATTGCGTGTTAGGTGGATGTGATGTCGGATCCTGCT
This sequence comes from Pseudoalteromonas sp. SMS1, assembly GCF_021530565.1. Lineage (GTDB taxonomy): Bacteria > Pseudomonadota > Gammaproteobacteria > Enterobacterales > Alteromonadaceae > Pseudoalteromonas. Next base: position 42,738 of record NZ_JAKGBI010000006.1, on the reverse strand, counting down.
TTTCCAAGAGTTTTTTTTAATCTTTGCCCTATCGTCATGTTAACTACATGTTTCCTGTTTAACTTGAAAGGGCAACTCGGTAAGCAGTTGTACTCATAAAATATGAATCAAACAAACATTAAAGGAATATCATGAAAACGTTGATTAAAAATCTGGCCATTGCTGGTACAGCAGTTATTTCTGCTATGTCATTTAATGCGTTTGCTGCGACTTCGTGCCTAGCGGAAATTCACAGCGTGACAAATACCAGCCGAGGTGTTGTGGTTAAGGCATATAACCCAACAACATGGCGTGCATACGATACCCTCACGATCTCGTATCAGGATCCAAATTTAGGCTCAATGGTTGACAAGTTGGTCACCGCCAACAATTTTCAGCTTAAAGTGAGAATATACATCCTAGAAGAGTTCGATGGAGATGATGCGCGTTCTTGTACGGATGGTAAGCCAGATTACATTGGTTCAGTTCACTCAGCTTAAATATAAATAGCCTATTTATAAGCGGCGTATTTGCACGCGAAATTTGTATGAATACGCCTTTTAGTTAATCGATGATCGGATATGTATGCCGATACCCACTATCTTTTAAGCCCTGACTTGTATCAATGTTACAGTTGTGCTTCATTTTGTCGAGTACATAGGGGATCCCTTTTTGAGAAGTATCTCAGTAAGCTACGCTCTGAGCATAAAAAAAATATCCGCATCATCAAAGTGGTCAATCTTTAATGTTTCTTAAAGGTTTTATTAAGGTAAATGAAATGTATTTTTTAGGTTGGTGTTTTAAATTTTGAGATTGCTATATTAATGATAAGTTGGTAGTGTAGAACTGATATATACTTTTTGAAAGCACGTCTAATTATCAGCGGATCATAACCGGAAATTCTGTAAGTGCTATTCCACTTTAGTATATAACTACACAGCAAAAGAAAAAGGGAATAAGTTATTCTTTGTAGTAGCCTTTCTACATATATAACTTTTTTGGAAGTCTTGCGAGGTCTTTATCTCGTGTAAACCAAAGGAATATGGATATGTAAAAATTCATATGCCTTTAAATTAGGTAAAAAACACAAATATGCTAAATAGCAGAGATGATTTAATACTCGCTACATTGAATAGTAGTGAGCAGCTCCATAGTGAAAACTTTGAATATAAATCTCTATTTTTAAACTTTATATTGCCAGATGAGACAAATGCCCGATTTTTGCCTTGTGTGTTTATCGAAAATGAACATGCAAAGCAATATCAAGAGCGTAGAGTAACAAGAAAACAATTAATCGATTTATACGATGCAAATTATAAAGTAATTATAGGTAAAGGATGTATTTTAAATTGTTTGGAACATGGGACACATAACTGGAAAAAAGCCAACCAAACAATAGAGTCTATTATTGAACTTGGGGAAAATATCGCGGTATCTGAAATGATTCAAGTGCCAACCGTTTATCCAGTGGGCGACAGTAGATATCAAATATTGACAGGGCATAGACGATTCTTTGCTTTGTTATATACGTTTGGAATTGATTGTGCCGCGCAGTTTAAAGTTTATGAAGAAAGGCCCTTATTGTATAAAGTTAAGCAGTTTCAGGAAAATGCGAGTAGGGAGGATTTACCACAATATGGAAAGCTACAAGCTTTCATTTCAGCGATGAATGAAATTGAAGGAGTAGAGCAAGCCAAACTCAAAATAGGTAAGAAGAAGCTGACAGTGAAAGACAAGGCCAAACACTTGGGTATATCGATGGGGGCTTTTGATAATTACAATGTATTAACCCGATATTCTGATGTGGTGAAAGCATATGAAGATGGTCTTTGTGAATCGTTTATTAAAGTAAAGAAAATTGTCTTGGGATGTGAGGTCGAGTACAAAGTAGAAAACAATAAGACAGTACTTAGCCAAAAAGATAAAGAATGTATTGCGAGCAGAATTTCAGCTAAAATTTCAGCAAAACACGGGCGAGATAGGCGAGAAAAAGCTTACAACTTACCTAAAATAACCCAGCCTAAAGCACTGAAAAAATTACTGTTTTCAAATGCTAATCATTTGGACTCAGGCGTTGATTGGGACGCGCTTGACTGGACTGATCATGACGAAATAAACGGTGCGCTAAAACGGTTCTTCAAGATATTGTAGTAGCCTAGAAAGCAGTGAGATATGTGCAATGTAAACTTTTGTTAACTTGTGCTGTTCGGCCTTCTTATTTCAAATTCTCCATGTTAATTTGTATTAAACAGTAACGGATAGATAGGTTTGTTATAAATTCAAATGAATTTTTATTTTGGCTTTTAACTTTTAATAAAATTGGATTGATTTTACTTGTTTTTATCCGGTGTGTAAAAATGGCGTGTGTGCGTGAACATGCTTGCTATTTTTAAATTTATTTGTTTATAGCCTGATTTAAATTGAGGAAATAATAAAAAGTTAAATGAGCGAGTCTATAAAGGTGGCTAGTAGCGTGTGCTTCAATAACCCCTTTGATGTTGGCTCAACTTAATTAATTTTTGTATTTTCTGAATTCTCAAATTAGCTATGTCAGAAAAATTATGTGCTTACTTTGGTAAAAAAATAGTTTTGTTGCGATCACATGATCTTGTTGCAGCTTTATAAAAAGTTTAAGTAAGCGATGGAAAAGTTTAATATTTATTAGGAACAGGAAATTGAATAGAGAACGGTGGGTGGTTACACCCGAAAAAAATAATGCAAAAGTTAAACTTATTTGTTTTCCATATGCAGGTGGTGGTGTGCCAGTGTATTTTCAATGGAAATCAATGTTAACTCAAAATGTGGAGTTGAATATTGTTCAGTTGCCAGGGCGAGGCACGCACTTTGCGCAAGAACCTATCGATGATATGGATTCATTGGTTGAAGCTTTATTGCCTCAGGTGAGCGACTTGTTGCAGGGGGATTACATCATTTTCGGTCATAGTTTAGGTAGCCGGGTTGGTTTTGAGCTTGTTCGTCAGGCAGTTGCAAGGGGATTTCCGCCTCCGATACATTTCTTTGCATCAGGCAGTGCGAGCCCAAAAAGAGAATGCTTTGGCAAGGTAATCCATAACCTGTCAGATCCAGACTTTATAAATGAGTTGAAGCGTATGAATGGTACGCCAGCGCAAGTCTTAGAAAATAATGAATTGATTCAATTGCTTTTACCAACGTTAAGGGCAGATATGAAGATTGCTGAAGAGTATATATGTCACGAAGAGTTTACTATACCCACAGATGTGACAGTGCTATCAGGTTATGACGACTCAATTAATAGTGAAGACTTAAACTCATGGGGAGCATTTTTCCGAGCGTCAGAGGTGGTTATGCATGATGGAGATCACTTCTTTATAGACTCTCATGCAAAAGAGGTTGTCGAAACATTGAATAATCGTATTGCAGAATATATTTAATAGTTGATATTTCAGCGCAGAGCATCAGAAGCGAGGAACGCGAATCAACTGAGCTTAAATTTGCTTTTGTTCATTTTATAGGTGACTACTTAGTTGATATTGATGATTGCGACTTGAACATGCATATACAGAATGAAAATATAAAATAAAAATGGTCTCATGCGTGAGACCATTTTTATTTTGGATACCTTAAACTTACTTGATGCTATCTTGGGCATAAGCTTGCTGACTCCGTCCTATCAATATTAATAGTATGATGTTTCTCTGTGCGCAAGATTTCGTTTGTATTGCGCAGTCTTCCCGTAATTTACGGTATCATTGCAAGAACAAGCTTTCACCGTTGCTTTGAAGTGGTGAGTTGTCGAACTCAATAAGGGAATAAACGTGATTTGAGTACGCATGTCTTGGCGGTATTAGGGGGCTCAAAAGATAAAGAGGCATTGCTTTGTATCACAAATAAAAGCGTCACTGGGATGTATTTACCCTTTGTTTAAACTTGGCTACTAGGGTTACTAAAATAAAAAGCCCCCAAATGGGGGCTTTCAATTGATAAAATCGGTATTTTTTACTCTGCTATGGTGGTTTTCATAGGGAACGAAATCAACATGGCAAGCCCAGGGTGTCTGTTTTGCACTTGGATTTCCCCTTGCTGAGCTAATACCAATTCTTGTACCAATGATAATCCAATGCCTGTACCTTGAGAATTGCGCGTGAGTTCATTTTCACCACGATAGAATAAATCGAAGATCTTCTCTTCTTGCTCTTTTGAAATACCGTTTCCATAGTCACGGATCTCTAGTTGCACCATATCTTTCAATTTAGGGTGTTTGCGGAAAATAAAGTCTACTTTTCTTCGGCTTGAATCTTCAATCTTGGCTGATTCGAAAAACTTAATTGCATTATCAGTAATGTTAATAACGATTTGAGTAAACGCATCGGGTTCAACAAGCGCTTGAATGTCCTCAAAGTGAGCCATTTCCATAGAAAGAATCTGATCGAAGTTATGTTTTTCTATGAGTGAAGACGTTTTAGAGCGAATAATATCCTGTAAAACAGTTAGTTTTGTGTATTCTGGTTCAACATTTTGCTGGTTTCGGCCAAAGGCTGAGAGCTGCAAGATATTATTAATTAACCTTGCAAGGCGTTCACTTTCGCTACAAATAAACTCGTAGTATTCGCCCTTATGCGCTTCTGAAACAATCGCACCGGATTTAAGCATTTCAGAATACATCTTGATAGATGTCAGTGGTGTTTTCAATTCATGACTCACTGATGAGATAAAGTTGAGCCTTTCTTCACCCAATTCGAGTTGCTTAACACTGAAACGATAAAACCCATAGCAAGCAAATAAAATGGCCAAAATTAATATGGCATTAAAAATTGCGCTATAAATGACAGCATTCTCTATTGGCAATGCGGCTGATGACAGTGAAATGGCATAATTACGATATGGCCAATGTAGCGTAGTTTCAAAAATCAATTGTTGTGTATATGACTTATCTATGTCTGTTGGCCGTTCAATTAGAGGCTCGCCATCGACTAGAGAGTAAAAAAAGTATTTATCTTCATTAAGTTGGTTTACCTCTTTTAAAGTGACTAAAATTGGCACATTAAAGCTTCTTAATTCCAATATTTCAGCGACTTGTTGATGTAAATATGGATCTCTCTCTACAACGTATCCCTGCATAACAGGTTTATCTACAAGGGTGACTATTCGATAAAAAATCAGATACTCAGGTACGTCAAATATGATATTGAAGAGCTTTTCATTTTGCGCAAGACCACTTTGCAAGTGTTGTGTAATCTCATTGGATTTGAAAACAGCTTGGTACACCGTCGTCGCTGTTTTATGCCGTGTAATTAGCTCGAGTGTTTGTTTGTCACCAGGGACACTATGAATGTCATCTTCCGAGACTACGTAAGGCCAAACCGGAGAGTTAAACTGACCTTGCCCATCGATCTGAAAATAGCCAACTAAGCCATGGATCATTGGCTCTTTGTGAATTTGAGCGAGCGGAGATAGGACTTGCTGTGTCTGCTTAGTGACAGGGTTATGGATATAGCGATAATAATTAAAAGCATCCGTCGCCAACTGGTTACTCACAGATAGCTTTCTAAATAACTTTCGATTAATGACTCTTGCTAGGTTGCTTGCCTCTTGTTCATATTCAGACAAGCGACTTTGCTCTGACTGCTGATAACTAAAGTACAAAAGAGAAGACAGGGGTGTCAGCAAGAGTAGTAAAAACAAAATAGCAGAGACTTGTAAACGCTTTAAACGTTGAGAGTGATTGAGTAAGCGTTTGTTTTTAAATAGCATAATTATTTTTCTTATAGTTTATATAGCTGGTAGCCTTCACCTCTATGGGTGAGCAAATGCTTAGGTGTTTTTGGGTCTACTTCTATTTTTTTTCGTATTTTCGCAATATGAATATCTACGGTACGAGTATCAATATCGCGAGTTTCTTTATATCCCCATACATTTTTTAACAGTTCATCACGAGACACAGGACTATTTTTACGGTGTAAGTACGCTAAAATCTCGGCTTCACGGCGGGTATACTTTGTTTCGTGTTGGTATGATTGACCGGTTAGGGATTGCAGGCAAATTGATACTTCATTACTTAACACAATACTATTGTCTTCACCTGTCCACCCTGAGCGTCTCACTAAAGCGCTCACTCTTAATACCAATTCTGAAGTAGAGAAGGGCTTTGCTACATAGTCGTCAGCACCTAAAGTGAGTGCATTTATAATGTCTTCTTCTGCATTTTTAGCTGTTAACATCATAATTGGCTGCGTGCGCGAATGTGCTCTAAGCGCATTGCAAATGTCAAACCCATTCATTGAAGGCAGCATCACATCTAAGAGAATACAGGCATACTCCCCCTCAAGCCCCTTGTCCAATCCTTCTTTACCATCCGCGGCACTTTCTACGTCGTAACCATGAAAAACAAACAGGTCTGTTAGGCCACGTAATATACTTGGTTCATCTTCTACGATGAGCAGCTTTGGTTTAATACTCAAACTATTTCCTTTATTGATGTAAAAACTTCTGTTGAATTAGAGTGTAATCTTTTTTATTATAATTTACGAAAGGTCATTGAATTTCAACACCTCTTTCATAGTGTATCAATTTCCTTAAAAAATGGAATGCAAACTTTTGTAAACTTTAGCACCATGTTTTTTTACTTTTTGTGTCTGTTTCGTTTTTGAACGGCTCGCTATATTTATCAACATCAAATGGCCCAGCACGATAGCTTGGCTTAAACGCAAAGAATAATGATGATGAGTTGATTATGGATATAGTTCGCAAAAAGAAAAATAAAACAAACAAGAAAGCAATCAGCATTGGTGCATTGGTAGTCGCAACATTTGTTGGCTTCCTATTTTTATTTAATACAAGCAATGCGTCTTACTTAGTAGACAAAAATAGCTTATTAATCGGAACAGTTGAGCGCGGAGATTTAAACATTACGGTGCGTGGCACAGGTGTGATGGTGCCAAAAGACATTCGTTGGATTGCGACTAACGTGCCAGGGCGCGTAGAACGTATCCTTAAAAAGGCGGGGGCTGTTGTCAAGAAAGGGGACTTGCTATTTGAACTAAGTAACCCTCAATTACAGCAACAGCTAGCTGAAGCGAAATGGGAGTTACAAGCATTAGAGTCCGAAACGCGTGCGCGCCGTGTTGCTTTAGAATCTGAATTACTTGACCAAGAAATTGCGGTCATGAATGAAAAGCTAAACTTTGAAAGGAGTCAGTTGACTTTAAATGCTCAAAAAGAGCTATTTGACCAAGGGTTTGATGCCATCTCAAAAATTGACTTTGAAGAAGTAAAAATGAATGTGCATCAATATGAGCAACGTTGGACCCTTGAGCAACAGCGTTTAGATAAGCGTCGTGAAAACTTACAAGCGCAGATTGATGCGAGTGAAGCGCGCCTTAATATGATGTTGAGAAGCGTGGAGCGCATCGAACAACAGGTTGCAAACCTAAAAGTCACGGCAACAATGGACAGCATTGTACAAGAAATGCCGATGGAGTTAGGTCAAGAAGTAAATGCAGGTACAAACTTAGCACTGTTGGCACGTAGCGACCTATATATTGCAGAGTTACGTATTCCAGAGAAGCTAATTAAAGATGTCGTTGTTGGTCAAAGTGTATTATTGGATACTCGCAGCAGCAAAATTGAGGGTAAGGTACAGCGTATTGACCCGACGGTTGTAAACAGCTCTGTTCAGGTAGACATTGAACTAGTCGGTGATTTGCCTAAAGAAGTTCGCCCAGAGTTAACCGTTGATGGTGTTATTGAAATTAACACGATACCTAACACGCTATTTGTGAAGCGACCAATGTTTGCAAACAGCTTTAGCCAGTCAAATGTGTATCGTATAGATAACAAAGGCCAGCATGCTGATATGCAAGCAGTGAGATTTGGACACATGTCTACACAGTACATCCAAATTGAACAAGGGCTAAATGAAGGACAGCGCATCATTGTGTCAGACGCATCTGCTTGGGAACAACATAAACAAATTCGTATCAATTAGGGGAAAGACATGAACAACACAAATAATCAAAAGGTCTTAGTTGAACTGAAAGATTTAACCAAAGTATTTTATACTGATGATGTTGAGACAAGTGCACTAAAAAACATTAACCTGAAGATCCATGAAGGGGACTTCTTATCCATTACAGGACCTTCAGGGTGCGGCAAGTCAACGTTGCTGTCGTTACTCGGCTTGCTAGATACACCCACAGGCGGGCTGTATCAACTCGCAGGGCACGATGCTTCGGATATTGATTCAGATGAGCGAGCACGCATTAGAAATAAAGAGATTGGTTTTGTATTTCAGTCGTTCAACTTAATCAGTGATTTAACCGTGGCAGAGAACATCGAACTGCCATTGACTTACAGAACAGATTTATCAAAGAACGAGCGTTTAGAGATGGTACGTGTGTCACTTGAAAAAGTAGATATGGCACACCGTGCGAGCCACTATCCTTCGCAATTGTCAGGTGGTCAACAGCAGCGTGTTGCGGTTGCCAGAGCGATTGCAGGTAAACCCGCAATTATCTTAGCGGATGAGCCAACAGGTAACTTAGACTCGAAAAATGCAGAATCAGTCATGGCGCTACTAGAAGGATTAAATGAAGATGGCGCAACGATTTGCATGGTTACCCATGACCCAGCATCTGCAGCACGAACACAACGTGTGATTGAAGTTTTCGATGGTGAGGTTATTTCTGATAAATACAACTCTGTGCCTACATCGGTTGCGGTATAAAGGAAATAGCCATGTCATTTTGGATTGATATTAAATATGCGTTTAGGCTTTTAATGAAAAAGCCGATATTCTCTATCACGTCGGTACTAATTGTTGCGATAGGGTTAGGTTTGACGGTCTATACTTATTCATTACTTTCTCAACTGATTTTTAAACCTTTGACGATGCAAGGCAACACACCTTTGGTTGCGATTGAAGGTGAATTTAGAGAAGCACATGGACGAGGTCAAAGAACGGACCCATACCATTTGAATCACATCAGTGAACAATCAAGATTGATTGAAAGAATGAGTGTGTATAGAACTGGCACTACCATTATTAGTGGGTTAGGGAATGATATCGGTTCTAGAAAGTTGCACTCAAGCTACAGCCAATGGAATTTATTTGAAGTAGCCGGTGTACAACCTCAAATGGGACGAGGGTTTAGCCCAGCTGATCAAGAGGTTGGTGCTGAGCCTGTGATTGTCTTAAGTCATGATGTATGGACCAAATACCTGGGTAAAAATCCTGACATTATCGGGTCTAACATTAGAGTAAATGGAGTGCCAAAGCGTGTGATTGGGGTGATGCCTGCTGGGTTTTCATTTCCGTCTATGGCGCAAGTGTGGGAACCTCTACTCATAACTCAGCAGCAGCCAGCCGTTCCATCAGATGCTTACGGTGACTCAATGTATGGGGTTGCAAGATTAAAAGAGCGTGTATCTATAGAGCAATTTCAACAAGAGCTAAAAGGTCTACTTCAGCAGCAGTTTCAATCTTTGTCACAAAAGTTTGCTTGGCGAGCTTCGTCGCCTGGCGGTTATATCAGAGCGTTTCCATATAAGTTAACAAATGACAGTGTTGCTAATCACTATACGATATTTGTTGCGATGCTGGTGGTCGTGGCACTCATTCTATTCTTAACTTGTATTAACGTGGGTAACCTCCTGCTGGCACGGGTCAATGAGCGTATCAAAGAAGTGGCGATTCGTATCGCATTGGGTATTCCGAAAAAGCGCCTGATTCTTCAAATGTTATGGGAAAGTCTGTTTATTTGTATCATTGGTGGCCTCGTGGCTTGGTTGTTTGCATTGATGGGGGTACGCGTTACAAATGCTGTGTTCGACCAAATCTTTGCAGTGAGTGATGCAAGACCATTTTGGTGGTACCTAAGCTTAAACTTTGATGCTGCGATGGTGTTGGTGGCGGCAGTTGTATTTATGATTGTTGTGACGGGCTTTATCCCAGCTTGGCGTGCTTTGTCAGGAGATGTGAACTCTGTCTTGAGAGATGGTACTCGCGGGGCGTTGGGTAAAAAAGCTGGCCGTGCTAACAAAGCCTTAGTCGTGACTGAGATTGCGTTGTCTTCGGTTGTATTGGTCGTGGCAACAGTATTACTCTATACCAGCTACTCTTCTCAAAATGCAGATTATGGTGTCGACACTGAAAACCGAATTACGGCGCAGTTGCTACTACCCACCAGTACTTATCCACGGGATCCACGTGATAAGCGCAACGACTTTTATTACCAGCTAAAAGATAACTTGGAGCAAAACTCGAACATTAATCAAGTTGCCTATTTTACCAGTTTACCCGGTACAGGTGGCGGGAGTTCGCATTTTGAAATTCAAGGCAAAGAAGCCTTGGTATATAACGAAAACCCAATGTGGAACTTTGAGCTAGTCAGCCGTGGCGCTTGGGATGCCGTTGGCATGGAAATTATCGAAGGTCGAGATTTTGATATTCGAGACTTAGAAAATGGTGGCTCCCCGGCAATCATTAATGAGTCAATGGCACGTGATCTATTTCCTAATGGTGATGCGATTGGACAACGTGTGCGTACGGTTGATGAAGGCGATTGGCATACAGAGTGGCGAACTATTATTGGAATTGTCTCTGACAGTGTCCATGGCCCAACGATGAAAGCAACAAGTGCATGGCATACCGGTTATGGCGTCATGGATTTACGTTCGTGGACGATGGAGATGGTGGTGCATTACTCTGGCTCTCAAGCGCAAGCTGAAGCAATACTACGTGAAACTATCGCGGGAATGGACCCTGATGTTACCGTTCACTATGTACAAAGCTATGATAAGCTGATTTCACAGCCAATGCAGCTTGTGAATGCGGTGAATACCATTTTCTTGTGGTGTGGTTTAGTTGCTTTGTTCTTAGCTGCCAGTGGTATTTATGCGGTATCTGCGAACAGTATTACGCTTAGAAGCCAAGAAATTGCGACTCGAAGAGCCTTAGGCGCGAGCAATAGTCGCGTGATTAATTTGTTTATGAAAGAAGCCGGCTTGCAGCTAATGGCTGGTTTGATTGCTGGTATCTGTCTATCTCTTTGGGTGGTTAACCAAATATCACAATCCATGCTGATTGGCGGAGATGGTTATATTATCGGCCTAGTGGGTATTCCGGTGTTTATTACCCTGATGGTACTGACGGCAACCTATATACCATGCAGAAAGATTACGTCACAAGAGCCGAGCGAGGGCTTAAGACAGATTTAATTTTTCTAGTCAATATTACTCTTGAGGATCAAAGCGGCCTTATGCATTAGGGTCGCTTTTTTATATTGTGCTTACTCTGTAAGTTGTCGCTGCACTTCATCCACTTCCCTGTCATCGTGCCCGATTGGCTCTTGTATCTTAGATAAACTTCTAGTGCTACATGTGCAATATATAATGACTGCGTTAATGCCGCTGTATTGACAACACAAGCGATGTTCTCAGGCTACTTCAAAATTACCTTGCGAGCGCAGAGGAGTTTACTTTGAGTTGAAGTGTCGGGAGTGTGCGTGGCTATGGCTATGGCTATGGCTATGGCTATGGCGCAATATGCGAGCGGCTTCTGATTTACCCTATTGCAGCAAAACGAGCACCACCTAAATAAATTGGATAACAGGTGAGGCTAAAATGCGCATAGGTGGGCTATGGTATCAATACTGGGCGCAGCAAGGTATATACGGCGCAATCGCCTTTATAAAGACAACACGTTCTAAACTGCCCCCTTAATCCACGGTGTACTAAGCTTTTTCGCTTATTAAAGGAAATGTTTCTTGCATCATTAAAAGGAAGAGCAGTGGGGAGAGGAAAAAAAGGGCGATACAGTGTTTAAACTGTATCGCCCTATAAGGGTGTTTATGAGTATTAATTTGTGGCGGCTTTATTTACATTTGCTCTGTTTACCAGTCCAATTGTAATTAATGCACCGACTGCACCCCCTGCAATTTTTGCTAGGTGCTTAACGAAGTATTCCATATCGTAGTCGTTTTGAAATAGCCCAGCAAGTTCAGCGGAGACACTGATAATGACATAAACTAGCACAGTCCATATCCCAACCAGTATGCCATTCACCAATTGATCTTTTTGCAACTTAAAGCAGACAATAAATGCTGCAATGAGCGCTGCAAAGAACAATCCCACCGAAACTGACTCATGCGTGAGAGGTAATTTAAAAAAAGCCGGGTTGATAAAGCTTAAGAAGACAATAGCCAACACTTCAATCAAAAAGCCCACTATTAGAATTCTTCCCCATTGTATATTCATTTTATATTCCTAGTTTATTGTCTTATATCAATAACGTCGGCTTTGGCAAGCCGATGAAGTGCTTCCTTATATTTTTTGAATGATGAAGTTGAACTGATACTGTGGGATACCTTCAGGTGAATCTTTTAGTTTCTTGGCCGTCATCAATGCAGTCTCTTTTTCTGTTCTTTCTAGAATCAGTGGATCATCTGCATTCGCTGGATGATTCGGGAAATACATCTGAGTCAACAATGATTTGTAACCGTTTTTACTGATCTTAAAGTGGATATGCGCTGTGCGGATCATGTCGGTCCCTTCGATAGGATACAGCCCAGGCATAATCGTTTTGATTTTATAGTCACCTTTGCTACCGCTTTTGAGTATCGCCCATGGTTGAAAGTTTTCGTCTATAGGCTTAGGGTTTGGATCATGCGGGTGATGATATTTACCATAGGTATTCGCCTGCCATAGGTCTACTGTAACGCCTTCAATTGGGTTGAGGTTTTGGTCTAACACTTGACCAAACACTTCAATAATCTCACCTTTTGCTACACCTGACTTACCTTTTACACGGGTTAAGTCTGCATCTTTGTCATCTAGCGGTGTAATTGGGTAGTAAGGTCCTTCCATTTCGCTTGGTGTAATATCTTGGGCTTGAACTTTTGCTCCAATAACAGCGGCAGACGTACCAATGGCTAGTTTTTTAATAAAGCTTCGGCGCTCAGTAGGTTTCATTTTTTCTCCAATTATTTTTATAATATTATCCTAATAAACCAAAAGTGAGGGTTACTACAATACGAATGGTTTATTGTTGCCTCTTTTAAGACATCTCTGTTTTACTTGCTCATACCCATACTGCGGCACATCATGCCTTGGTTATGATTATGGTTGTTATATTAATTACCTGTGACCTATTAGTTATTCACTGAACTCGACGGTATACCAAACGCAATTTAACTTGGTTTGAATACTGAAGATGAATATCGTCTCAACAGTTTTTGACGAGACTTAACGCTGGTCTATGGATTTAGTACTCCTACAATTGGAGATAAAAATCAAAGTAATGCGTAGTATACTGATATTCATAAAACTTACTTATAGCTGCATAAAACTTAGATTTGGCTATATATGCACTATAAATTATTCTTTTATTCAGGTTTTAGAACAGTGTTATTACTATATTTTGGTAACTTTTTTACCTTAACACCAAATTATGTTGATAGTCCATACTCAAAATAAAAAAATTAATTTCTAACCGAACTGCATTGAGCAAAGTGGTATATAGCGCCTGTCAGGGGCTAGTTTATTACAGACTTAAGACGAAATATTCGCTGACTATTGAACTAAAAGCAATTCCTTAGTCTTGACCACTTCTTATGTTCTGAGTTAGCATCTGAAAAGAGCTAACATAACAATAAATATAAACCATAAAGGCTAAAGACAACCTGTTGGCTCAATAAAATTATTTTACTCAATTCTCTATTCACCATGTGTGGCTACAGGCTTACTGTATTCAAACAGTTTATAGCGCTATTTCCATACTGTCGAATTCAGAGTAAATAGGTGGCTAAAACTTGTCAGGGACCTACTGAGTCTTCGATTCAGCAGCCCTTTGCAGGCAGCGGCCATGACCGAAGTAAGCTGTACTTAGTGAGATATCACCGCATCTAAATAATATAGTGATATAACAATATGAGATGCATGTCTCACGTGTGAGATGGGAGCAAATCGAACAAAGGGGATACTTAGGATACAAATGACACAAAATAGATAATTCTAGAAGGATCGATGCCCTTGTTTTATCGAAGATCCATACTTTGAGCTGTATAGATAAGTCTAAGTTGTCATATGTGTGCAAGTAGCAATGAACCTGTTTTTAGTTGTTACCTAGGGATAAACTTAAATAAATAAGAACATTCGTAATGAAAAATTTATATAAACTTCCAGCAAGAATTGACCACATAGCAATTGCTGTTATGGATTTAGAAGAAGCGTTATTTTTATATCAAGGGCTTTTGGGCTTTGAGTTGGTTCAAAAACGAGAAATCAAAGGAGAGTTTTCAGGTATGCACTCTGCGGAGTTAAGTGCCCATGGTTTTAATATTGTGTTGATTCAAGGTGTCGATGAAAATTCACAAGTTAGTCAGTATGTGAAGCAATATGGCCCTGGGGTTCAACACATTGCAATTGAAGTAGAAGACATGGATAAGCTCGTTTCTACTTTAGAAAACAAAGGTATGGAGTTTGCAACAAAAATTATAAACGGAAAGAACTTAATGCAAATCTTTACCAAACGAAATCCCAACTGTGGAATGATGATTGAATTTATTAAAAAACAACAAATCGACTCTAGGTTTGAGAAAAACAATATTCAAGACCTTTTCCAACAACTAGAAGCTAGCGGAGCTTATTAAGAATGCGAGATGTAAAAAATATTATCGAGTGTTTGCAAAAAAATGCACTTGAAAAACCAGATGAAGTCGCATACGAATTTATTGTTAATTTAGACTTGCCTACTAAAACAATTACTTATGGTCAACTATTTGAAGACGTCACACAAATTGCTAAAAACCTCCTTTTAAGAGTAGAACCTGGTGATTGTGTCTTATTACTCTTTCCGCCAAGCATAGATTACATCAAAGCATTTTTTGCGTGTGTCATTGCCGGCGTCGTTGCCATTCCACTTTACCCACCCAAAAAAAATAGTAAATCAGATAAGGTTTTCACCGTCGCAAAAGCGTCGCAAGCAAGGTTTGCACTGACTACAGAGAAAGAGTTACCGCTTATTTCACAATTCTGGTCAGAGAATAGCGAAGTTGCGGTTAAATTTGTGAGTACCGACGAGTTAGAACAAGCGCAAGGGGGAGGCGATATCTCGCTGCCCAATATTGACAAGGATAAACCCGCCTTTTTGCAATACACGTCTGGTTCAACTGGCAACCCAAAAGGGGTCATTATCACGCAAGGTAATATTTTGGCTAATACGAAGTACCTTGAGCGACTATCGGGTGCCCATGAGAAAGATGTATTTGTAAACTGGTTACCTTTGTTTCATGACCTTGGTTTGGTGACGACGATCTTGCTGCCAGCATACTTAGGCTGTAAGTCTGTGTTAATGGCGCCCGCAACGTTTGTGCGTAATCCCATCGTCTGGTTTAAAGCCATGACGCAATTTGGTGGCACTATCGGCGGCGCACCGAATTTTGCATTTGATCTTTGCACCGATAAGATTAGTGACGGTGATCTCGCCGACATTGACTTGTCTCAGTGGCGCATTGCATATAATGCTGCTGAGCCGGTCAAATATGAAACACTACGGAGATTCAGCGCACGTTTTGCGAGTGTGGGTTTCAATCAAGATAGCTTTTACCCAAGTTATGGTATGGCTGAGTCAACAGCCTTCATTACTGGCGGTCATGGCGATGACAAATTAGCCACCATCTCAATTAGCAAAAAAGCACTTGCTGAGAATCAAGTACAGCAAAACCCATCAGAGCTTGAAGATCAGGTCACTTTTGTTGGTAATGGTCTGACGGATCGTGAGCACAGCGTGAAAATCGTTGATGGTGATAAGCGTGATGTTGTTGCTGAAGGGGTGATTGGTGAAGTCTGGTTCTCAGGGCCAAGTGTGTCACCGGGCTATTGGCTTTTAGATGAGGTCTCAAAAGAAGCATTTGGCAACCAGTTACCTGACACGGGTGACACGAACTACCTCAATACGGGTGACCTTGGCTTTATTGTAGATAACCAACTATTTATTACAGGCCGTAAGAAAGACATTATCATTCTCAAAGGTAAAAACTATTACCCACAAGACATCGAAGCGACTATCAAATATTGTCACAACGATATCCATCCTGGCTATACCACTGCGTTTGAAGCAAATGGACAGCTGGTGGTCGTTACTGAAGTGAAAAGAACGGCATTGAGCTCACTAAAACCAGAACTACTGCTTCAAGAGATGGCGCGCAGTGTTTATGAACAGCACAGCGTATCAATTGACGATATTGTTTTAATTCCGCCATATAAAATTCCAATGACGTCGAGTGGTAAAGTTCGTCGTAAAGCAACAAAAGAACGTTACCTAACAGGTCAGCTACCAAGCTTGTTCCAAAAGCAACAATCTGAGCAAGTGACTGCACCAGAGAACGACATTGAAATTGCAGTGCATAAAATTTGGAGTGAGTGTTTGGCACAAGCCTCCATTTGTGTAAAACGCGGATTCTACGAGTTAGGCGGTGACTCAATTAAAGCACTTGAAATTGTTGATAAAGTACAACAAAAGTACAAGTCATTGCGGTTAGATGAAAATAAAGTATTGGAATGTGCATCGATCCGTGAAATGTCTCAGTTGATTGCTTTGGAAGAAATGAAAAATGCGCGTACAAACAACTTATCTGGAGCGATAAAATTATGATAGCTAAACAGCTTGTGTACGATCTGCATTTGCGTAACATTATCATCCAAAGTGAAGACAATGATCTGCTCATCACGGGGGATACCGATAATTTAACTGAACAAGATATCGAGAAGTTAAAGGCGTGCAAGGCAGACTTACTGGCATTGTTTGGACAGCAAAATGAAGGGGACTTAACCTTTCACTCCCAAGTAAACTCAGAGCAATATGAAGCGCCAGTCAGTAATTTACAGCAAAATATTCATTTTTTAGAATCGCTTTCGCAAGAGCAAAATTTTTACAATGTCCCTGTTGCATTTCGATTGACAGGCGAGCTTGAAGAAGCTGCATTGACGCAAGCTATCGCGTATCTGTGTGAGCGATTCCATATTTTGAGAACGGTATATCAGTATAAAGGCAGTGAACTTGTTCAAATTGTGGAGCCTTTTGAACGGGCGAAAGTGCCGTTTGAGGTGATGGAGGTTCCAACAGAGCAGTTAGCACATTGCCTCCGTCAAGAGGCAGACCACAACTTTGATTTAGCTGAGCAATGGCCAATCAGATGTGTGTTATTGCGTTCAGGAGATGAACAGATCCTGAGCCTAAACCTGCACCATATAGCAATAGATGGATACTCAGCAAAGCTTATTATTAACGCACTTAGCGAAGCATACGACTTCTATCACTCGTCAGATAACGTGACTGAAATAACTGGGGAGGTATTCTCTGCACCGCAGTATGCGGATTACGCATTGTGGCACAAAGCATATCTAAATAGTGCGGCGTGTGAAGAGGCGCGTAAATACTGGTTTGATTTATTAGAAGGTGCGCCCAGCTGTCATAATTTCCCTTTGGAGTTTGCACGTCCTTCGACCATGTCTGTTGAAGGGGATAATCTCAGCTATCAAGTTGAAGGTGTTTTACTCTCTAAAATTAAGCGCTTCGCTAAGCAGAAGAACGTATCGACTTTCTTAGCGCTGCAATCACTTTTCGCAGGCTTTATGGCGCGTTTGGGTGATGAAAGTGAGTTAGTGATGAGCTCTGTCTATGCGAATCGTGTACCTAGTGATTTTAAAAACACCATTGGTATGTTCGCAAACACCATTCCATTTCGCTATCAGTTTGACGAAAATACGGATGTAAATCACTTAATTGAGAGCACTCGCGTTCAGCACCAAGCAGCCTTAAAGTATCAGCAATTACCATTTGAAATGATGCTAGAGGGTTTGAATATTGACCGAGATCCATCCTACAACCCTTTGGTACAAATGCAGTTTGTACTACAAGAAGACGCAATAAATGGACTCGCTCTGAATGCACTCGAGACCGAAGTGATCAGTAACCGTCAAGCCGTTGCTAAGTTTGACTTTTCAGTGCACGTGTCAATCTTAAAGGAAAGCATTAAGATTGATTGGGAATTCAATACGAATCTGTTTAGCCGCGCTCGCATAGAGACTTTGCTTGATTACTATTTAGCATTTGTAGAGCACCATGTTCAGAGCGAATTTGGCAAGGTTTTACACTATGAATTTGACTTGGGCGATTTACAGCGCCCGGTAAGTAAAGCTGACTTTAATACCTATTTGAGCAACCCTGAACTAATAGAGCAATATGCCACGTCGCAACCTGATGCAATCGCGGTGACCGATGGTACCAATAGTTTGACATACCGTGAATTGACGAACAAAGCAAACCTATTGATTAGCGGCCTGCAGCAACAAGGGGTTAGCTTCGGTCAGCGTGTTGCGGTATATATGGACAAATCGCTAAATCAAGTCGTGACCATGTATGCGATGATGCGCGCAGGTTTTGTGTATGTACCGCTTGATCCAAGCTATCCTGCAGAGCGATTGGCATATATTTGCGATAATTCAGATGCCAAAGTATTAATTCATGCCACCACGCAGATACCCTCAGCAGCCATTGCTGGAAAAATTACAAAAGCAGATTACGACACCTTGCTTGCACAAGGAGGCGAAGCGACGCTACCAACACTGACAGAGTCGGACCCTGCCTATATCATTTATACTTCGGGGTCGACTGGTAAACCTAAAGGTGTTGTTGTCCCACATGGCAGTATTTACTACTCTTTACAGGCTAATCGTAAAGTATATAACTACCAAACAGCAGACATCATGCCAACCGTTGGCTCTCAAGCTTTTGGTGTGTCATTACTAGAGACTTTTGTCCCATTGGTGTCTGGTGGTACGGTGAAAGTGCTGAATAAATCAGATGTCACAGATATCAATCAACTGATTGAAAGAACCCAAGATGTAACTGTTATGCATATGGTACCGAGTCTGATGGCACAGTGGCTAGATCAAATAGAGTCCGACCAGACGCGCTATCCGAAATTAAGGTTATTGCTCGTTGGGGCAGAGCCGGTACCGCCTATTTTACTAAAAAGGTTGACAGCTTGGCGCGCCGATGTGGTGGTGCGAGTATTGTACGGTATGACCGAGTCTTCCGTGGTGAGCAGCGGTTATTTGTCCCATGAACACGATGGCAATGGGTATAGTGTTGGCAAGCCACATCCCAACATGAAGTTTTATACGATGAACCGTCTCGGTATCGTGCAACCTGTTGGGGTATCTGGCGAATTATATGTGGGTGGTCTTTCCTTAGCGCACGGCTATGTAGGGTTGCCTGAGTTGACTGATGAAAAGTTCATCTTCAACAAAAGGCTCAATGAGCGACTATACAAAACGGGAGATCGCGCAAAATTACTCCCCACGGGACACTTTGAATTTATGGGTCGAGTTGACCATCAAGTCAGTCTACGTGGCATACGTATTGAAACCGGTGAAATTGAGAGCTTGGCGAATCAAGTTGATGCGGTTAAAAAGTGCATTGCACATGTGGTGCCGCTGGAAAATGGCGACAGTAAATTTGTGCTGTATTACACGGTGTATGACGTCGATGCAAAAGGTGATATTGAAGGGCAAATCAAGGCAGTATTGGCTCAAAGTATCCCTGAATCAATGCGTCCGTCCGTGTATGTGAAGTTAGATGCATTTCCGCATAACCCAAATGGTAAGGTAGATCGCAATAAGCTACCCAAGCCGACAAGTCAGTCGAGTTGTATGCCGCCGCAAAGTGACACTGAAAGATATTTACATACTTTGTGGTGCTCAATGCTTGAGCTAGAACAGATATCGATTGTCGATAGCTTTTTTGAACTTGGTGGGCATTCTCTGATGGCGACTAAGTTAATTAATAATATCAACGAGCACTTCGAGATCAATCTACCATTGAGACGCTTCTTCGAGGCTTCAACGATTCAACAGTGTGGACAAGTGATTGATGATGAAGTCGAAACGCACTCGTTGAGTGCATCGGTTATCAAAGGTGATCTTGATGAGATGCAAGGGGAGGTTGACGAGTTCGTCATATAACTATGAATTCAACTAATTATCTTACGTTACGGAGGCTGCTTTTAAGCGGCTCTCCCAAGAAACTCTGCCTAGCAGTGATTTTAAGTGTGTTGTCCGGTGCGCTTTATGCGCTGATCATTCCGACTATTTTGTCGGGACTCAGTGATGACCATCAATTTATTCTCGGAGACGAACATAAAGAGCATGTGCAAACGTGGTTCTTCTTACTGATATTTTGTGTCCTGTTGACCAAAGCCAGTTCGGTGATTTTGGTGAATAATTTGGCGAAAACAGCGGTGGCCAAACTGAGAATTGATTTATCTAAAAAGATTAATGCCATGGAGGTAAGCCAAGTTGAAAAAATGGGGTTACCGAAAATGCTGAATATGCTCACAGAAGACATGAGCCGCATTACCGGCGCAGCATTGGCTGTGCCCATGGTGTTGGTATCTGGTGTCACGGCATTGGGTATGCTTGCTTATTTGTCTATTCTTGATTTTAAAATATTTATGTTTACGATTTTGGGGATTGTAGTAGGGTTATTCTTGTTTCAATTCCCTGTCAGCAGAACTAAAAAGTACTACAGTAAGTCAAGAGATCTTAAAGACACAATGCAAAATGGCTTTCGAGGTCTCATTTATGGTGTTTATGAGCTGAAGCTCAATAAAGACAAGTCGACACGCTTTTTAGAAAAAGAAATCAGTAAACCAACGGTTGAATCACTTAAAAACGAAAAAAAAGGCGACTTTATAATCCATATTGCGGGAAATGCGAGCGAAATACTGTGCTTTTTTGCAATAGGTATGGTAGTGTTTCTTTTACCGAAAGGCGCTGACTTTCAACATCAGAATTTATATGGTGTTGTCATGGCGTTGCTCTATATAACAGGACCTATAGCAAGCATTTTAGACTTAATGCAGAGGCTAAAGTTCGGTGAGATTTCAATTAATAAAATAAATGAGCTTTACGCAATTGATGTTTCAGAGTATCAGTCAAAAGTTCAAATAAATAAAGATTGGAAGCACCTTAACCTTAAAAACATTAAGTATAGTTACGAATCAAGTGACCATAGCTTTTCTATAGGAACGATTGATTTAACGATTCGTCGTGGTGAAACCTGTTTTGTTGTCGGTGGTAATGGTTCTGGTAAATCAACGTTAAGCAAAGTAGTGTCGTTGCACTACCTACCAAATGAAGGTCATGTTCTATTTGATGATCAGGTGGTTGATAAGGATAGTATTACATCCGCGCGTGAACGTTTGTTTGTAATATATTCAGATTACTTTTTGTTTAATACGGTTTATAAAGAGCTCACAGAAAAAGATCTCAGTTTGATAGATAAATATTTAAAGCTATTTAATCTATCTGGCAAAACGCAATTAATCGGTAATGACTTTACAACCGTCAAGTTATCAGATGGTCAACGTAGAAGGTTAGCGCTAATTGTTGCCTTGGTAGAGGACCGCGATATATATATCCTTGATGAATGGGCTGCTGATCAAGATCCTGAGTTTAAAGACCTTTACTACAGATTTGTTTTACCGGACTTAAAGCAACGAGGTAAAACGGTCATTGCAATTACCCATGATGACAGGTATTTCGATTGCTGTGACAGAGTAATAAAAATGGAAAATGGTTCGATACTAGAAAACTTTGAGCCAATAAAGCTGGAAGCTGGTTAAATAATAATTAATTTTTATCGTATCTCAGCCTTACTTTCTTTTTCTCGGGAGAAAAGTAAGGCTTATTTGCTTAAATAAATTTTGGTCACCTCAAATGAGTATTAGAAAAATAATAAATCAATGTGCTGAACTTGGTATCAAATTATCAAGTAAAGAAGGACACTTAAAGGTAGATGCACCGAAGGGTGCTATGACTCAATCACTGCTCGCCCAAATAAAGGAACACAAGCAAGGATTACTGGAATTTCTAAAGGAACATACTTCGGGGGCTCATAAGCATGAACTGAAAAATGCGTACCCTGATGTAAAGCAAGCTGCCTTGTCATCAGGCCAAAGCCAGATGTGGTTTTTGGATAATGTACACCAGTCAAGCGATACCTATCATTTTTACCGGGTTTTACATATCGATGGTGCGGTCTCTATTCCGATGTTAGAGGCGGCGTTCAATGAGGTTGTAGTCCGCCATTCTATCTTGCGCACCAATTATTTCGAAGTGGATGAGACACTACAGCAAGTGATCCAAGAGTCGTCTAATTTTAAGCTAGAAGCCATTAACTTAAGCGCGGAAAATGAGTCATCAACCGCTGTGACGCAAGCGCAAGCGGACTTTAAGCGTTGTGGCTTTGATTTAAAGCAAGACTGTATGCTGAAAGCGTTGTTAATTAAACTCAATGATGAAAGCTATCAGCTACACATAAAAATGCACCACATTGCATCTGATGGATGGTCTGTCGGAGTGATAGTGAAAGAGTTAAGCGACTTTTACGATATGCTATTATCCGAAGCCCGTACACTGCCAGGCATGCCTTACCAGTATATCGATTACGCAATTTGGCAGCAAAGTGAAGAGACGCAACAAGACATCAAAGACAATGTATCTTTCTTTAAAGAGTATCTAAAAGAGGCGCCTTCAGTTCACAGCCTACCCGTTAATAGCCAAGCTAGAACGGGATTGTCCAAAGCGACGACATTGGTGAGAAAACTATCAAAAGAGATGTCTGAAGCCATTAATGCATTTTGTCAGTTACATCGAATCACGCAGTTTAGTTTCCTCCAGTTTTGTATTTCCTTTGTGCTATCAAGGTATAGCAACAATAATGACATCGTGATGGGCGTACCTGTAGCGAATCGTACACAACAGGAGTTAAGTGATGTCGTCGGGTACTTTGTCAATACGTTGCCGATTAGAACCAAAATTCAAGGCGACACCCAAGTATTAGCAGCATTACAAGCGCACAATTTAAATGTATTGAGTGTTCTAGAAAAACAAAACGCGCCCTTTGATGAGATTGTTCAGCAAAGTGTCGTAGAGCGTTTTGACGCGATCTCCCCGCTTGTTCAGGTGCTGTTTTCACTGCAAAATAATGATATACCCGAACTCAATTTAGGTGATGCGAAAATTAAAGTGGCGTCACCACATGCTAACTTCACAGAACTTGATTTAGATATTGAATGTTTAGAAGAGAACCAGCAGCTGGTGGTTAATTGGACTTTTGCGCAGGGACTGTTCTCACCCACCTTAGTTGAGTCTATTGCGAAGAGTTTCGAGACAACATTAACTACAATGATGTCAGCAAATACACATCCGCTGAGAGAAATCGTGACGCAGCCCACCGAAACTCTGCAGTACTTAACAAGCGTACTTAACGATACCGGCGTAATGTATCCGCAAGAGGCTTGTATTCACACCATGTTTGAGGCTCAAGTGCTTGCGCATCCAGACCGCATTGCTGTTGAACATGATGGTCAGACGTTGACCTATCGTGAATTGAATGAAAAAGCGAATCAGGTTGCCCATTATTTAAGAGAAAAGCACGGTGTACAGCCTGATACATTGGTTGGTATTTGTATTGAACGTTCATTGGAAATGGCCATTGGGGTAATGGGGATATTAAAAGCGGGGGGAGCCTATGTCCCACTGGATCCTACTTATCCGCCAGAACGTTTAAACTACCTTTTGGACGATGCGCAGTTACATGTTGTTCTGAGCCAGACCACACTTGCAGAAACACTTGCACACTTTTCAGGCGTACTGGTTGCGCTCGATGGCATTGCAAAGACAGATACACATTTCTGTTCAGTGTATTGCTGTGAAAACATTGCGCCGAATAACATTGGCTTGACTGCGTCGCATATGGCGTATGTGATTTACACTTCAGGCTCTACTGGCAAACCAAAAGGTGTGATGGTTGAGCACGGCTCGGTTGTTAATTACCAAGAGCATGTAAAATCAGCATATGGTCTGAGTGAAAAAGATCATGTATTACAGTTTTCGAGTATCTCGTTTGATATTTTTGTTGAGGAATACTTTGGTGCGCTTTGCCAAGGTGCTCGCCTCGTATTGAGAGACGAAGGGTGTCAATTGGGCTTGGGTGCCTTCGCGGCTTTTTGTGATAAGCATGACATCAGCATAGTGAGCTTACCGACGGCATTCTGGGCGCAATTAGTTGCAGATCCTACCGCGGTTAGCTGTGCTAAATTGCGCACAGTCATTGTCGGTGGAGAAGCCTTATCTATCAACACCGTAACTCAGCATCAAAATCATTTTGGCGCTAAGGTCGCGCTCATTAACAGTTACGGCCCAACAGAGGGTACGGTGACAGCCACTAGCCATAAGGTATCTGAAAAGGATGCGTTATCTCACTCGATCACCATTGGTAAGGCCAACATTAACAATCAACTGTTTGTGCTGGATCAAGACAATGAACTAACGCCTTTAGGCGGGATTGGAGAATTACATATTGGCGGTGAAGGCGTTGCACGTGGGTACTTAAATCAGCCTGCGTTGACTGCGGAACGTTTTATTGCACACCCTTTGGCCAAGCCAGATGCACGTTCTTGTAAATTGTATAAAACAGGGGATTTGGTTCGCTATCTCGATGATGGCTGTTTAGAGTTTATCGGCCGTAAAGACGATCAAGTCAAAATTAGGGGGTTCAGGGTTGAGATTGGTGAGATAGAAACCCACCTTTCGCAGCTAGAGGGCGTGGATTCTGCTGTTGTATTGGTGAAAGAAAACGACGGGAGTAAGCAGTTAGTTGGCTATGTAAGGGCACAACACGAATCAAGTTTCTCTAGTGACAGCGATTTTATTGCGCGAGTACGTGCGCAGTTATCCGAACAACTACCTGAATATATGATTCCGGGTATGGTGATGGTGGTTTCGAATTGGCCACTTACATCCCATGGCAAAATTGATAAAAAAGCATTGCCAGAGCCTGATACGGCTTCACTATACAATGAGTATGTGGCGCCTAACAATGAAGTCGAAGTTCAGCTTGCAGATATCTGGGCTGATTTACTTAACCTAGATGTAAACACTGTGAGTACGACTGCGAACTTTTTTGAATTGGGAGGGCATTCGCTACTTTCAATCCGGTTGGTGTCAGAAGTACGTGCGAAATGTGGTGTTGAGATCTCTTTGCAGGATATTTTTGAAAACGCAACCATCGCGCAACTTGCTGAGGTTGTTTCAAACAGTGGTGAGGTGACAAGTTACCCTCCTATGACCGTGGTGGCAAGAGAAGAGCGGAGCTATCCCGTTTCATTTTCACAGCAACGTCTATGGTTTATTGACAATTTAAAAGGGGGGACGCCTGAGTACAATATGCCTATAGCGTTTAATGTGCGAGGGCGGTTTGATATTGCGGCGGCTGAGCAAGCATTTCTGACCATATTGTCACGTCATGAGGTGTTGAGAACCGTATATGAAGTGCACGCAGGTCAAGCAAGGCAACGTGTCATGGATGTCTCTGAGTTGCAGTTTAAATTACAGCAAGCAGACTTCAGTGATCTCACGGGTGAGATGTTAGCGTCTGCAATACAGCAGTTTGTTGAAACCGATGCCACAGTTGCTTTTGATTTGCAACAAGACACGATGCTACGCGCTTGTTACATCAAAGAGTCTGATACCTCAGGTATGTTGGTTTTTAATATGCACCACATTGCATCTGACGGGTGGTCAACAGAAGTTGTACTTAAAGAGTTTACTGAGCTCTACCAGGCCTACAAAGAAGGCAGAGCCTATGCACTCGCACCATTAAAATTTCAATATATTGATTTTACTCAGTGGCAGCGCGCTTATTTAACGGGTGATATACTCGAGACGCAAATCGATTATTGGACGGAACAACTGGCAGAGCTGCCGGTGGTACATAGTGTGCCGCTTGACTATGCGAGACCTGCGACGAAGCAACATGCGGGCGCTATAGTTAACGGGCATATTGCAGGCGACGTTGCAGATAAACTGTTGGCGGTTGCTCGCAAACACCAACTTACTCCCTTTATGCTTCTTCATGGTGCGCTATCTTTGCTGCTTGCACGTCATAGTAATAGTCATGATATTGTCATTGGCACACCCGTGGCAAACCGATTGGAAGAAAGTCTTGAGCCGCTTATTGGGTTTTTCGTCAATACACTGGTCCTGAGAGTGGATACTGAATATGAAAAGCTGTCCGACTACTTTGCCCATGTAAAATCTGTGCATCTAGCCGCTCAAAGTAATCAAGATATACCGTTTGAACAGCTGGTTGAACGTTTAAAAGTACCAAGAAGTGCAGCTCACAGCCCATTGTTCCAAATTATGATGACGACCAATACACAGTATGGCGTCTCCGAAGATGGTGGTTCAGATAGTGATGTCATTCAGCTTCCTGACGTTGAGTTGACGCCTTATGAGTCAAACTTTATTCAATCCAAATTCGATTTGGAAGTGGATTTAAATATCAGCGATGCTGGCCTCGATATCAATTGGAATTACGACACAAATTTATTTACTCAGGCACATATTGAACAATTGAATACGCATTTATGTCGTATGCTTACAGAGTTGAGTTTAATTGGTCAGGCGCTTGAAACTGCACCACACAGTTTGGCTATTCTGAGTTCAGAGGAAGCGCAACAACAGTTATTCGCTCTAAATGATACTGCCAAAACCTATTCGACAGACGTGTGTATGCAGCAGCTATTTGAAGCCCAAGTTGCAGCGCACCCAGACAACGTTGCCGTTTCATTCGAAGGTCAAGAGTTAACATATAAAGCATTGAATGAAAAAGCCAACCAAGTGGCGCATACGCTACGTGCAGAGTACGACGTGAAGCCAGATACCTTAGTCGGGTTGTGCACAGAGCGATCGCTCGAGATGGTGATTGGCATACTAGGGATATTGAAAGCTGGTGGTGCGTATGTGCCGCTAGACCCGAGTTATCCGCCTGAGCGCATCGGATATTTACTAGAAGATGCCAATCTTGATGTGGTATTGACGCATTCTCAGGTATCATCTGTGATGTCTCAGTTTAGTGGCGATATTATCTTATTGGATGGCCTTGGGACGTCAGAATCACATGCCTTTTCGAAGGCCGGTAATACCAATATCCGGATTGCAGATATTGGACTGACTGCTCAGCACCTCGCCTATGTTATCTATACTTCAGGGTCGACGGGCAAGCCAAAGGGGGTGATGGTTGAACACCAAGCGCTGCACAACCGTATTGAATGGATGCACAGCCAATATGGCCTAAATGCACATGACAAAATACTACAAAAAACCCCTTATAGCTTTGATGTGTCAGTTTGGGAATTTATCTGGACACTATGTTATGGTGCACAACTTGTTGTTGCTAAACCAGAAGGACATAAAGATCCCGAATATTTGTGTGCGTTAATCAATCAAGCACAGATCACTAAATTACATTTCGTGCCTTCTATGCTCGGTGTTATTTTACAAAGCGCCGCATTTAGACAGTGTCACAGTATACAGCAGGTGTTTTGTAGTGGGGAAGCATTGCAACAAGGCCACGTTACGCTGTTTAGAAGCACACTGCCAGATGCAGAGCTTCACAATTTGTACGGTCCTACTGAAGCGGCTATTGACGTCAGCTACTGGGATTGTGCAGGAGATATCAGCCAGAGCGTACCTATTGGCAAGCCCATTGATAATATTCAATTATTAATTTTGGATGCCAACATGAACATTGTACCTTTAGGGGCGGTAGGAGAGCTTCATATTGGTGGAGATGGCCTAGCGCGCGGGTATTTAAATAAGACACAATTAACGGCTGAGCGTTTTATAGAAAACCCTTACTACTCAGACCTTATTGCGAATAGTTCTCCAAGGTTATATAAAACTGGCGACTTAGCTCGAGTGCGCTTTGATGGTGAGATTGAGTATCAAGGCCGAACAGACCACCAGGTTAAAATTCGCGGTTTACGAATTGAACTCGGTGAAATCGAGCACCAAATAGGTGGACTGAATAACGTTGACTCAGCCTTAGTAACAACCACCGAACAGGCGGGCACCGTGCAGCTTGTGGCCTACATTAAACAAGGGCAAAAGCTGGGGGAAGATCATTCGCACTATATTAAAGAGTTAAAACGAGAACTGGCTAAAGCGGTGCCGATTTATATGGTCCCTGAGATCATTATTGTTGTGGATGAATGGCCGTTAACTGCCAACGGTAAAGTGAATCGCAGCGCCTTGCCCGCACCTGATAGCAACCTGTTGCAGGTGAAGTATGTCGCACCTCAGACCCAAGCGGAGCATGTCTTGGTCAATGTATGGTCTGAACTATTAAATATCCCAACAGACCGCGTGAGCACTTCCGCGAACTTTTTTGAACTAGGGGGGCACTCACTGTTGGTACCATCAATGCTTACACAGATGAGCCAGCTAGGCTATCAACTCGCGGCTGCAGACGTGTATAACGCGCAGACATTGAGCGCTATTGCTGAGCTAGCTGGACACAGTGTGGCGCAAGCGTCCCAGTATAGTCCGGTAAGTCTCGTGCCATCAGGCGCGACAAAGCTGACGCCTGACATGTTCGATTTGGTGGACCTTAACGAAACGAACTTAGCTCAGGCTGTTCAAGGAGTGGATGGTGGTATCTCGAATGTGAAAGACATATTACCATTATTGACGTTGCAACAAGGCTTCTTATTCCAGCATTTAGCAAACCCTGATCTTGACCCATACTGGCAATCAATTTATATGCAGGTTAAGGAAGATAAGCTGGATGAATTTATTGCGGCCTTAAATACGGTGATACAGCGCTACGATACACTGCGCAGTGTCTATAAATCAATGTACCCAATACCTGTATCAGTGATACTCAATGAGTATGCGCTTCGTGTTGACTACCATAGGTTGTCGGACAATGACGCATATGTGACACAGATGGAAGATCTCACGCATGATATGAGTATTGATAAGCTACCGCCTATTTTACTCGTAGTTGGTAAAACAAAGACAAACGTTTGTCATGTGAAGTTGATGACCCATCATTTAATGCTGGATCAGGTTGGGGCGGCCATTGTTTTAGAAGAAGTAAAAACAATTCTGGCAAATGGCTTAAAAGCTTTGACTAAACCTGTACCTCATCGTAGTATAGTGGCGTATCTATCTAAAATCGCTGATTATGATGTGGCAAAGCGCTTCTTTGAAGAAGCATTGCAAGGTGTAAATAAAACGACTTCTGTTGCAGGTATAACTCAAGATACATTCTCTCAAGAAATTAATACTCGAGAATTGTATATTGATACCGCAATCACTGAACAAGTGCGTGCGATATCCCAGCAATCGAATACATCGCCGGCAGTGTTTTTTCATACCGCATTTGCGATGTTAATGTCGATATTGTCAAATCAACGTGATGTTGTTTTTGGAAGTGTATTCTCTGGTAGGCAATCGGCACCCGCTGGCAGTGAAAAAGCGGTTGGTATGTTTATGAATACATTACCGTTTAGAGTGAAGTTTTCAGGTGATGATGCACATGTGCTATTTGAATCTGTAAAAGAAAGTTTGATGGGATACCTAGCTCACGAACATTTCCCGATGAATCACGCTAAACAATTGACTGAACTTGGCTCAAGTGACGCATTGATAAATGCCCTGTTCAACTTTAGGCGAGGGTTTGACACAGAACATAATACTGATGTGATAGAACAGATAAGCGACGCAGATAAAATGGGGGCGTCATCGCCACTGATTCTCGCGGTGACAGACAATGGGGATGATTTTCACGTCACGGTTAAAGCCGATAACCGTTTAAGTACGGATGCAATCGTTAACCTATTTAAACTGGCACTACTTGATTTAAGTAATGGCTTGTTAAACAAGGAAAAGACAACTTCTTTATTAAGTAAATTGGCAGGAATGCCTAGTAAAGCTCTATGGAAACAACATAAAGACCAGCGTGCCGAGCAGGTGGATGACACCAGCTTTGTCGCGAAAGAACTAAAAAAAATATGGACGCAAGTCTTTCAAATTGACAGTGAACAAATTGAAGTAAAAACAAGTTTTTGGGATTGTGCTAAATGTTTACATATCTCTGAATACGTTGAAGCATTAAATGCACGATTCGGGATCCAGGTAGACAGAAAAAGTGTGTTAACTAACCATACTTTTGAGCAGATGATCTCGTATACAACAAACATGTTTGTTTCACGGTCTATGAAAGAAAAGCAAAACAAAAGTAACATTAAAAAGTGCGGAGTAATTTAAGGTATGCGAGATATAATCGAGCAAGCGGCGCAGGCCGGAATCATTTTGTATGTCGAAGAAGAACAACTGAAATATCATCAATTGGGGGATGAATTTCCAGAAGAAATTCAAACGCTCATTAAGGGGCAAAAAGAAAATATAATTAGTTACCTGGCGCAGAAAAATGAAGTTTCAACAGGTGGTAATCTATTACAAAAACTGGCTTCGACCGTCGCTGCAACACCGAATAAAATAGCCTTAACATTTGAAGGTGAGTCTTTGACTTATCTGCAATTTGCGGATGAAGTCGACAAGTTAGCAAAATTTATTGCGAAGCACGCTGGTGGCGAACCGGTAGCGCTATTGTTAGACCGTGGTATCAATACGATGGTGGCGATATACGCGGCGCTTAGGGCAAATGTAGCTTATGTGCCAATTGACCCCTCAAACCCAAGTGAGCGTATCGCATATTACTTGCAAGATGCAAAATCTAAACTACTGATTACTCAAACACATTACATGTCAGATGGCACAAACACGTCTGTATCCGAGGTGAGTATTGAAAGCGCACTGCAAGATGCTCACAGCGCGGATGTTGCGCTACCTGAACTATCTGAAATTGAGGGCGGCTCAGGCGCTTACATCATTTATACATCCGGTTCTACTGGCGCACCAAAGGGCGTATTGTGTAGCCATGATAACTTGGCGTACTTTGGTGAAGTGATGGCATCTCAGTACCAAGCGTTGGGGCTTGATAGCGACGCAACTTGGTTGTGGAATGCATCGTATGCATTTGATGCTTCGATGAAATCGGTCGTCAGTCTTGCCTATGGTAAGTCCATTGTCGTGCCAAGTGATGTTGATGTAAAAGCACCACGCTCGATCATAGCGCTGATTCAAGCTCACAATGTATCAGTGCTCAATGCGCCACCTGTGGTGATGGAATATATTCTGCCGCATTTAGAAACAACGAATACACAAATTCACCTAATTGTAAGTGGTGATGACGTTGCCCCTTCACTGTGGCAAAAGCTATATGACTATAGTGACGCGTGTGGTACTAAGGTACTGAATGCATATGGTCCAACAGAGACGACGGTGAATGCGACTTACGACGTACTTTCTTGTGCACTTGAGGTATCAATTGGTCGTGCCGTTGAGGGGACGGAGACGTTTGTACTGGATGCTGATCTTAACGAAGTGGCAGAGGGCAGTGAAGGCGAATTATATATAGCTGGTCGTGGTGTCGCGTTAGGTTATATCAATAATGAGAGTGCAACTGCCGCAAACTTTGTCACACTCGAAGGTTCAGACCAAAGAGTCTTCAAAACGGGTGACTTAGTGAAACGTCTAGACAATGACCGTTTGCAATTTGTAGGGCGAAATGACGATCAGGTAAAATATCGTGGCTACCGCGTTGAACTGGGTGAAATTAAAGAGACAATTAAGCTATATGATGGAATTCGAGATGCCGCTGTTGTAACCAACGGTCAAGGTGGTGATTTGAGAATTGAAGCTTACCTTGTCGCCACGGAAAATGGCCCATCAGTGGCTGACGTGACGGAGTATCTACAGCAAACACTACCTGAGTACATGCACCCAACTAAAATAGCGCTAGTAGACGAAATTCCGCTAACAGTGGGTGGTAAAGTGGACAAGAACCGTTTAATTGAGCCCATTGTGACAGCAGCACCTGCTGGTGATCAAGGGGCACAAGATATCGAGTCTCGCATGAGCGCAATCTGGATTGATGTATTAAAAGTGCCAGAGGTTCAGCCAGAAAATAGCTTCTTTGAGCTTGGTGGACATTCATTACTGGCAATGCAGTTATTGCAACGTGTGGATGCAGAATTTGGTATTGTGATGGAAACACGTGACTTATTCTCACTTCTGACACTGCAAAGTCAAATTGACTGGGTCAAAGAAAACTCCAACCAGGCTGATATTGAACAGCTTATCAATGGCGGAGCAAGTGAAGCACACAATACAGAATCGACAGAGAGCGTGGAACTAGAATTATGATCTGTCAGTTTATTGAGACTTGTCTTGGGCGAGGCGTTGCCTTCTCCCTTGGCCAGGCCGGTAAACTCAAAGTCAATGCTGATCGTGCAGCATTGACTCCAGAGCTCACCGAGCAAATCAAAAAAAATAAAACAGACATCATCAATTATTTAAAGCAAAAAGCATTAGAACAGCGAGACAGTGATTTTCAGGCTTCAGTGTTGAATCGTCATGAAATTTTGACGAGACTGGGTTTGAGCGAATCGGATATCGATGGCTTCTATCCTCTCATACCATTACAAGAGGGGATGTTGCTTCAACATATAATGGCGCAAGATAACGATCCATACATTGCTAACTTTGTTTTGAAAGTACAAGACAAGACCGTACTTGAAAAAGTGTTGTCGAGTTTTATGTCTGTGATGCAAAGGCATGCGTCATGCAGAACGTCGATAGTGTGGCGCAATGTAGATCAAGCATTCCAATTGGTGCGCAAAGAAGCCAAGGTGCCCATCGTTTATATTCAATGTGCCAACGAAGAACAGTACAATGAACAATTAACGAAGCTGCAATCTCAGCAACCAGCGATGGATCTAGAAGGAGAGTCTTTAACTCGGATTCATGTACTTGAGAGAGAAGACACGGATGAACTAGGGCTGTTCATAGAGCGACATCATATCGTCAGTGATCATATTAGTATGGAAGTGATGATCACCGAGCTGGTTATGTTCTACAACAATCAGCAGGACATGCTGGGTGATGCCAAACAACATTATGCATATGCACTTGAATTGCTTTCCGAAGCGCCGACAAAAACAGCTTACTTTGAGACGCTTTTAGAGGGCTTTGAAGCACCAAGCTTGTTGTTCGATATTGGTGAAAGTCACATTGAAAGCAGCGATACGCAAAAATACCTCGCGAGTATAACCCCAGAATTGCAGCACCATATTCGCGCGCAATCGCAGCGAGTAGGGGTCAGCGCAGCAAGCTTATTTCACTTTGGCTGGGCGCTGGTAATGGCCAAGTATTGTGACAGCAAGGATATTTTGTTCCCGACGGTATTTACTGGCCGAATGATGGCCCCTGAGTATCGTTCGACTATCGGGATGTTTTTAAACTCTTTACCATTTAGAGTTAAAATTGACAGCCGAAGCGTTGTTGAGCAAGTTAAGGGCATCAACTTGCAATTACTGCAAACGAGTCAGTATGAGCAAGTCCCCCTCGATAGAGCGATTCAGCATCTCACGGATAAGTTCGGCAGTGCGTTTAATTGTATTTTCAATTATCGTCATTCTGAAGAATTAGACCTTGAGGATCTGCCTTTTGAATTTGTCTCTGTCAAAACAGAGTCTACGACACCGTTTAGTTTGTCGATTACTGACACGGGGGTCGGTTTTGATGCAAGTCTAGATGCGCAGGTAGGTGTTGACGGTAATGCCTTACTGGAGAGCTTAGCGCTATCAATGCAGTATATTGTTGAGGCACTTAGCGCAGATCCAGTCTTGCCTTTCTCAATGCCAAGTTTGCTGTCTGATCAGCAAACCAGTTACTTGCTTGATACACTCAATGACACGCAAGTGACATATCCTCGTCATACTTGTATTCATAGCTTGTTTGAAGCACAGGCCGCTGCACACCCTGAGCGCATTGCCGTCGTCTTTGATGGTCAACAGTTGACATACCGACAGCTGAATGAACAGGCTAATCAGCTTGCACACTACTTAATTGAAACACACCAAGTAACACCGGATACCTTGGTCGGGATATGTATCGAACGTTCACTCGAGATGGCGGTGGGTGTCATGGCGATACTCAAAGCGGGTGGCGCATATGTGCCTTTGGATCCTAACTACCCCGCAGAGCGATTGAATTATCTGCTTGAAGACGCTGGATTAGAAGTGGTGCTTAGCCATTCGTCGTTAGTGGAAACATTAGCAGCATTTTCTGGGACTACGGTACTATTAGATGACATTACAACGCCCACTTCTGTACTTTGTGCGAATTACAGTAAAGAGAATATTGTGACTCACTCTATCGGGCTGACTTCATCTCACTTGGCATATGTTATTTACACATCTGGCTCTACGGGAAAACCGAAGGGGGTGATGGTAGAGCACGGCTCTGTGGTGAACTATCAAGAACACGTTAAAGATGCATATGGGTTTTCTGATAGTGATCATATACTGCAGTTTTCTAGTATCTCTTTTGATATTTTTGTAGAAGAATATTTTGGTGCCCTGTGTCAAGGTGCCCGATTGGTATTGAGAGATGATGCATGTCAGTTCGGTCTCGTTGAGTTCTTGGCATTTTGTGATGCCCATCAAGTAACCATTGCCAGCTTACCCACCGCATTCTGGGCGCAATTAGTTGCTGATCAATCCGTAATAAGTAGCCACTCACTGCGTACAGTGATTGTTGGTGGCGAGGCACTCTCTAGCAAGACAGTGGCTCAGCATCAACATCATTTTGGGTCGCAAGTCGCATTGATCAATAGTTATGGTCCGACCGAAGGCACCGTGACGGCAACCAGTCATGTGGTTTCTCAAGAGGATGACTTATCTCAATCGATCACCATTGGTAAAGCGAATCTGAACAACCAACTTTTCGTGCTAGACCAAAATAACGACCTAACGCCATTGGGGTGTATTGGTGAGTTGCACATAGGCGGTGAAGGTGTCGCGAGAGGATATTTAAACCAATCGCAGCTCACTGCGGAGCGTTTTATTCGTCACCCTTTCGCGGAGCAGTCAGGTCGCAGTGATAAAATTTATAAAACAGGCGATCTTGTTCGCTACCTCAATAATGGCAATTTGGAGTTCATTGGACGCAAAGATGACCAGGTTAAAATTAGAGGTTTTAGGGTGGAAGTTGGGGAGATAGAAGCACATTTGTCACAATTGGACGAAGTTGAATCAGCTGTTGTTGTGATAAGAGAACGTGCTAGCAACCCTAATTTAGTCGGATATATCAAAGCAAAAGAAAAAATTGCTGAAAAAAATATTGCAGACTACATCAAAAAAGTGAGAGACTTGCTAGGTAAGCAATTACCTGACTATATGATCCCGAGTTTTATTGTACCAGTGGATGTTTGGCCGTTAACAACAAATGGCAAGTTGGATAAAAAAGCTTTACCAGAACCGTATAATCAAAGCACTGTTCAATCATTTGCAGCCGCCAAGACGGATACGGAAAAAACACTTGTAGCACGCATTGCAGATATTGTAGAGCTGAGTCCAACCTCAATAAGCATCAATGAGAACTTATTGAACCTAGGCTTTAATTCTATTTTGAGTTTGCGATTGAGTCAGAGTTTAGCAACTGAATTTAATATTGAAGCTCCCCTAGTTTTAATACTAGAAGCGAATAATATTGAAGAACTTGCGATGGAGTTAGATCTTGTTCTTAGCATGAAAGATGCAACTGAAATCGAAGATGCTGTAGAAGAAGAGTGGTAATTTAAAATTATAAAAATAACAGAGGTCATTATCTCACGCATGAGACGTGGACCAAATGGCCACTACCCAATTCAATAATAAAAACTTAAAATGATGAAAGGTTCAGAAATGAAAAATTTTCAACGGGTATTGAAGGAGCTAAAATATAGCTTTGAAAATGTCGAGTTTTATCAAGATTTGTTTGCAAAATCGGGAGTCAATCTAGAGGAGATTAAAACGCCAGAGGATTTAAATAAAATCCCATTCACCGCTAAAGGTGACTATCGTCGTAGTTTCCCAAAAGGGACGTTGGCGAAAGGCTTTACACTAAATCACCCGATGATCACAAGCAGCCGCAGCTCGGGCTCTACTGGTGACCGACTGATAACGCTTGAAATTGGTATGTACCTCCTAAATCGTGCAATTGCTTGTGCTGAAATTAATCCAACAATTAATGAAGCGTTTCACCGCTCTGGACGAAAAATAGCCCGATATGCCGCGCCAAACTGCTCTGATGTAGAATGTGCCAACCCAAACAGTTCGATTGAAGATCGTATCCTGGCGGATAAAACGCTTGTACTGCCTGTCTATCATGACTTGATGACAACCACTGAAGCCATGCTAGATAGAACGATTGAAGAAATTGAGGAGTACAAGCCGGATTTGTTTTATGTCGACCCAACGCACTTTGCATTCTTGTTGAAGCACTATAAGAAGCGGGGTATTCAGCCTCCACAAATTCCAGTCATGGTCGCATATACTGCAGCCACCGACTGCACGAGAAGACAAATTGCCGAGTTCTATGACATGAATAAAGTATATGGTGAGTTACTATCATCTACGGAATTCGGCTGGGTCGCGATGGAGTGTAATTATGGTGACATGCATGTCAATGACGATAGTTTCTATTTTGAATATGTAGATACCGAGTTTAAATCCCCTCTAGACAACACGTTTAAAGAGCTTTGTATTACGAGTATCGACCAAGGTGCTTCGCCGCATATTCGCTACAGAACAGGTGATATCGTCTCTGTGAAAGAAGGCAAAGGAGAAAGTGGTTCAGATAGAGTTAGAATCGTGATGGAAGGAAAAGTATCACACTTCTTAGTCAAAGATGGTCAACCGTTCTTGTCTCCGCAGCAAATAGATAAAATGATGGGCGCGCCGGTTTGGTTAGACTTTTATCAGCTAGAGCAAGTAAAAGAAGATGAATTCCTGCTCAAAATCATGGCCAATGATGAGTATGAAGCTGGGGCAGAAAATGCGTTTATTGAAAAAGTGAAAGCAGCATTCGGCAAGGAATTAAAGTTTGACGTTAATTTCGTAGACTACATCGCATCAGAGCGCTCAGGAAAATATCAGTTTGTGAGAGGAATGAATACCCATGTTTGATTTAGATAAGTTAGCCAATATTCGAGAAGATTTTCCCGGCTTAAATGCTGAGATTGATGGCAGAAAAATCACCTACCTTGATAGTGCGGCAACGTCACTAAAACCACAGCAAATGATTGATGCAACGGTTGAGTACTATGGCGGCGTGTCTTCAAACGTTCACCGTGGCAAAGGTTATGCAATTGAGCTTGTGTCTAACAAGTTTGAGCGTGCGCGTTATAGAACCGCGGAGCTGCTTTCTTGCTCGGGTAACGAGATAGTCTTTACGAAAAATACCACAGAAGCTATCAATCTGGTTGCGTCTGGCCTTAACCTCACTAAAGACGATACGGTGTTAATTTGTGCCGACTCGCATCACTCGCATCAGCTACCATGGATGAGTCGTGCAACGACTGAGTCTGTCAACTTACTTCCTGAAGGTGGCCTTGACCTAGATGATTATCGTGAAAAGGTTAAAAAGGGACCAAAGGTTGTTGCAATTACGCATTGCTCAAATGTCACTGGGGTTTATAACCCGCTGAAAGAAATGGCAGCTATTGCCAAAGAGTATGGTGCCATTGTGGTGGTAGATGCCGCACAATCTGTACCACACAAGAAAGTAAATGTGCTAGAGCTTGATATTGACTTCTTAACGTTTTCACCACACAAAATGCTGGGCCCGACAGGCGTCGGTGTCCTCTACGGTAAAAAGGAGATGTTGGAGCAGTTGACGCCAATGCTGTTCGGTGGTGGTATGGTCGATTGGGTGGAATTAGATCACTATAGACTGCGTAAGCTGCCGCATA
Source organism: Pseudoalteromonas sp. SMS1 (assembly GCF_021530565.1). GTDB lineage: Bacteria > Pseudomonadota > Gammaproteobacteria > Enterobacterales > Alteromonadaceae > Pseudoalteromonas. The sequence goes on along the minus strand of NZ_JAKGBI010000006.1, from coordinate 5,006 downwards.
GACTAGAAGCTGGTACCCCTCATATTTCGGGTGTATTGGGCCTTGGTGCTGCAATTGACTACTTAAATAGTATTGGCTTGGATAATGTTGAAGCGCACGACAAACACTTAGGCAATTACATGCTCAAACTTGCCAATGAACGTGATTATCTGAAGGTCATTCAACCAGACCCAACTGCTGAACGTGGTGCAGTACTTAGCTTATGGGTGCCTTCATCACCCAAATTAGATGATACGGCGCGTGTGCTGAGTGATACTTACGGTATCATGGTTCGAAATGGGCACTTGTGTGCGCAACCGTATGTTGACCAGATTGCTGGTTCACACGTTATTCGTGTATCAGCTTATTTGTATAACAACGAGTCGGAAATTGAGCACTTCTTCAATGCGCTGGATGACATCAGTGCGTTTATGTTTTAAGGAATTAATTAAGTAAGGAAAGCGACAATGCTAGTTCCATTATCAGAGGCGGTGTCTTTTACACATAATGAAGACATTGAATGTGGTTTTATCTCTGAAACCCAAGTGTTACCGTTGGTGATTATTAATAAAAAAAGTGATTTAAATATTGACCAATGGTTTGAACAAAATCGTGAAGTACTGATTGGATTACGCCAAGAATATGGGGCAATTCTATTCAGAGGATTTGGCGTAGAGAGTGCTGCTGCGTTCGAAAGCTTTGTGGACACAAGCAGTGGAGGCTCTCTTGATACTTATCAAGAGCGCCAGCTCAAACGTGACCGTATTGAAGGGAATGTTTTTACATCCACTGCGCACCCAAAAGAGGGAGAAATATTTCTGCACAACGAGCAGTCGTTTAATTTGCAGTTTCCTCGTTTTGTCTATTTTAATTGTCATAAAGTTGCACCTGTGGGAGGTGCAACACCACTGGCTGATACACGTAAAGTGTTTAATGCGGTACCAGAGGAACTGCGTAATAAGTTAATTAAGTTGGGGTATATGTATCGCCGCAACTTTATGCCAAACCTGTATTGTGACTGGAAATGGGCGTTTCAATCAGAGACTCAAGAGCAAGCTGAAGAATACTTCAAGGCGAATGAAATCAGTTGGAAATGGCATGACAAGGGCTTAATTACTTTGTCTACCGAACAAGTTAGGCCTGTTGCACTGGCACACCCAGAGACAGGGGAGAAATGTTGGTTCAATCACTGTACATCATTCAATGTCAATACCATTGAACCTAGAGCAAGGCAGTTTTTGAAAGGATCTTTGTCTGAACACGAGTACCCAAATCATACTTACTATGGTGACGGTACACCCATTTCAGAAGAGGACAGTGAAACACTCAAACAGGCTTATTTAGCCGAGAAAGTGACTTTTCAGTGGGTAAAGGGAGATGTACTGATGGTAGACAACCTTTCAGTGGCTCACGCGAGAGAACCATTTGACGGTGATCGTCTTGTGCTGACGGCATTCTCTGATTTACATGATTGGAAAGACACTACGCTATAAGCGTCAAAAATAATAACAATAATAACGACCAACATTATCCGGCCTGTGGTGGGAACTGTTGCATTTAGCAAGGTTTTTAAATGAAAGAAATACGATTACTCTTAGCGACCCTGAATCAAAAAGGGGTGAAATTGTTTTTAGAGCAAGGAAAGTTAAAATCTCAATCTCCTAAGGGAGCGATAAGCGATGATGAGCGAGCTTACATTAAGCAAAACAAGCAGCATATCATTGAGTATTTAGAAACCTTTGAGAAGCGCAGCACGGATAATGTTGAGCTTAACATTACGAAACAAAATCTGACATCAGGCCCGCTGTCTTTTTCTCAGCAACGATTATGGTTTTTGGACCAATTACAAGGAAGCACGCCTGAATATAACATGCCGGTGGCATTTCAAGTGCAAGGTCAACTTGATATTGGACTATTAAATAGAGTCTTCTCGCACATCATTGCCCGCCATGAAGTGCTTAGAAGCGTATACACGCAAGTGCAAGGTGAAGCATCACAGCATATTTTAGAGATGTCAGAAGTAAACTTTGCCATAGACCAGCAGGACTTTCGAGATCTCACGGGTGAGGCGCAAGCTCAGGCGGTGGCATCTCATGTAAAAGCAGATATGGTTAAACCTTTTGATTTAGCTAAAGATATCATGCTACGTGTGAGTTACTTTCAAACAGCTGACGCACAAGGTGTCTTACTGTTCAATATGCACCATATTGTTTCTGATGGTTGGTCGATGGATGTGTTGACGAAAGAGTTCTTCACCTTATTTGAGGCGTTTTCGCAAGGAAAAAGCGACCCGCTTGAAGAATTAGCTATCCAATATTCGGATTATGCACATTGGCAGCGTAGTCACCTTGATGGAGAGGTCCTAGACAGCCAGTTAAACTTTTGGGAGTCTCAGCTTGAGGATATCGCGCCATTGCACAGCCTACCACTGAGCAAGCCTAGGCCACAATCCAAGCAGCACCTTGGTGCTGTTGTTCAAGGTGAACTAGGTGCCGCGGTAGGACAACAATTACAATCTCTAGCGAAAAAACATAACCTTACACCATTCATGTTATTGCACGGTGCGCTGTCGTTGTTGCTTGCAAGGCATAGTAATGCTCATGATATCGTGATTGGTACCCCAGTCGCTAATCGACGTCAGCATGTATTGACGCCTTTGATAGGCTTTTTTGTCAATACCTTAGTCCTTAGAACAGATACAAATCAGCCAACGCTGGCAGATTATTTTACACATATTCGCAAGGTACACTTAGAGGCACAAGCTAATCAAGATGTGCCATTTGAGCAACTGGTTGAACGGTTAAAGATCCCAAGAAACACTGCCCATACACCGTTATTTCAAATTATGATGACGACAGAAACGGATTATGGTGTAGGTACAGAAACCGACATTGAAACGGTTAAGTTATCCGATTTAACATTTAGCCCCTATCAATCTCAGGCAATACAAGCCAAATTTGACCTCAATGTTGATATGAAAATCAGCGAGTTAGGCGTTGGTATCAATTGGACCTATGATATCAGTTTATTTGACGAGCAAGCGATTGTTAGACTGAATGAGCATCTGTGTAGACTCTTGACTGAAATGAGTACGCTTGCTGACGAAACCGTGGCGCCACATAGCTTATCCATATTATCTGAGGCTGAGCAGCATCACCTTATCAATGAGCTGAATGACACCACCCAAGAGTACCCAAAAGATCTGTGTCTCCAATCTTTGTTTGAGCAGCAAGCACAAGATAACCCAGACAAGGTTGCCATCGAATTTGGTACTGAGCAATTAACCTATCAAGCACTCAACGAGCAAGCCAATCAACTCGCGCACTATCTAATAGAAACCCAAGGTGTGGGGCCAGATACACTTGTTGGTCTGTGTTTTGAGCGTTCTTTAGAGATGGTTATTGGCATTTTGGGTATTTTAAAATCAGGCGGAGCTTATGTGCCGTTAGACCCGAACTACCCCCAAAGTCGCTTAGACTATATGATAAATGATGCGGCATTGACGACAATTGTAAGCCACTCGTCTGTGCGGGACCAACTCACAGCTTTCTCTGGGCAAATTATTGATTTAGACAGTACGCCTTATCATGACTATTGCGCCACAAACATTACTCAGTCTGACATTAATCTAAAACCGTCTAACTTAGCTTATGTGATTTATACGTCGGGTTCTACAGGTCAGCCCAAAGGGGTGTTGACGCCACATTTGGCAGTTGTGCGATTAGTAAATAATCAGCGTTTTATGACGTTAGATGCCGACACGTGTATGATGCAATGTGCGAACATCGCGTTTGACGCGGCGACGCTGGAGCTATGGGGGCCACTTCTCAATGGTGGCAAAGTCGTACTATATTCGGCAGGTCAATTATCACCAGAGCTTCTCAATAATGAGATCATACAACATAGCGTCAATACACTTTGGCTGACGGCTGGGTTTTTCCGAGAGTGGTCCCATCAGATACCAGAAAACTTGCCATTAAAGCAACTTTTGGCAGGGGGCGATGTATTGGATCCCGAGGCGATACAGCGCACGCAAACTCAGTTGCCAGATGTACAGCTCATCAATGGTTACGGCCCGACCGAGAATACGACATTTTCGACCACCTATGCATTTAAGCCGGGCCATAATGGTGTGGCGCCTATTGGTAAACCGCTAATGTCGGATAGCGCGTATGTACTAGATTGTTACGGGCAACTCGTCGCAAAAGGCGTAATTGGTGAGCTTTATATCGGTGGCGATGGATTGGCAAGAGGGTATTTAAACCGACCAGAGCTTACCCAAGCACGTTTCATCGCAAACCCATTTTATAATGCACAAAACCCCCATAGCCCAACAAAATTGTATCGCACGGGAGATTTAGTTAGATACTTGCCTGGCGGTGATATTGAATTTATTGGTCGTGCAGATGATCAGGTTAAAATTCGCGGCTTCAGAATTGAGCTGGGAGAAATAGAATCTCAGCTATCTGCACTAAATAGTGTTGATTCTTCGCTGATTTTAACTAAAAAGCTAGCTGATAACCAACAACTAGTCGGCTATATTAAACCGGTTGAAGCCTGCAATGATGCGGACAAAGCGAATTTCGTCAACGATGTAAAGATCGCATTGTCGTCGCAGTTACCAGAGTATATGGTGCCAAGTGTCTTAATGGTTGTAGATGATTGGCCACTGACTCCCAATGGCAAAGTAGATAAAAAAGCTTTACCTGAGCCTGATGGTACTTCCTTGCAAGGAGAATATGTGGCGCCTGCAAACGACACAGAGCAAGTCCTGGTGGAGATTTGGTCTTCTTTGTTAGATTTGGACAGCGCTAAAATCAGCACGCAGGCTAATTTCTTTGAGTTGGGTGGCCATTCCATCCTGAGTATTCGCTTGGTGTCGAGTATCCGTACTCACTTTGCTGTAGAGTTACCAATCCAAACTGTTTTTGACGCGCAAACACTGGCCGATTTATCTGTGGCCATTGAAAACCATGCTGACAGTCAGCTGCGTGCGCCGCTTGAGCGGATCGCTCGCACCGAGGACA
>NZ_JAKGBI010000051.1 GCF_021530565.1 Pseudoalteromonas sp. SMS1 | reverse complement strand
GTGCGTTAGTGAGCCTGACCAAAGGGACCAGCCAAGGAGCCGGTGAGCTGGGTGTTGAGCGTATTTACCGCGACGCACAAGGTCGTGCGGTAGCCACAGAAGATGCCGAAGGCGCCAGAAGTTATGTGCTATATGATGCTGCGGGGCGCAAACGCTTTACAGTGGATGCATTGGGGGCGGTCACGGAGTTCGAATACGACAAAGCCAATCAAGTGATTGCGACCACGCAGTTTGCCACCTTGGTGAATACAAGCAGTTGGTTAAACGCGGCGGGCGAACTCACGGTATCGGGCGAGTCATTTTATGCCACCCCGAATGCCGAGCAAGATAGACAAACACTCTATGTTTATAACAAAGCGGGTCAAAAAGCGTATGAGATAGACGCACAAGGCTATGCAACGCGCTTTGAGTACAACGATAAAGGTCAGCTCAGTGCAAAAACGCAGTTATCAGAACAAGTAACCAATCAGGTCATAAAGCGCTTTAATGACCCCGCCAATAGTGGCGATTGGTACATTTACTCCAACTCGTCGGGTAAAGCGGATTTTAAGGCTGAGCATGATGCATCTTATGGTGCCGATGTGATTATTTCGATCACGTCCGGACTGGCTGACGGCATACGAATGGATAACCTCAGCAAGATTGGCAATCGTTTATCTTGGGATATGAACTTTGCGCCATCTGAAAAGTATCAAATCTATATTAGTGTTGCGACGCAGAAAGGGCACCGGTATTTATTTTACACCCCGACCAATCACTATGTTTCAGGAAGCTCGGAGCCATTTCAACGCGACGCGTACTTAAACTTTCCACTTGGTGAAAGCTCGAGGGCGGGTGAGTGGGTGCATATTTCTCGAGATTTAGAGTCTGATTTAAAAGCGTTAGAACCAGATAATGCGTTAATCGATTTTAATGGGTTCTTGATCAGAGGAACGGGGAAAATTGGCGCTATCACAAATAGTAACCTAAGTACCGAAATGCTAGATAGCATCATTGAGACAGACAATGATAGAAAGCAAACGTATCACTATGACACAGCAGGTAACTTAGAATATCAAATTGATGCTGAGGGGTATGTAACACGCCACTACTACGATGCAGCTGGCAATCAAATTGCCACGCGCCAGTATAAAAATAAAGGCGCAATCGGGGCGTTGGTTGAGTCCACTGGAGACCGCGTTAGTCATCAATTTTACAATGGGCAAGGGCAAGTTATCGGTAGCCTAGATGCTGATGGGGCATTGACGACTTATCAGTATAATGACAATGGCCAGAAGGTTGTCGAGTCCGTGTACTTAAGACAAGTTCAAAATCATGTCGTTGGTAACCCCCTGATATTACCTGTGGGTGAAAGAGTGTCCAGTGTTTGGACTTATACAGATACAGGTAAAATCCAGTCTTTAGCGCACAGTGATGGAACGTATACCTACTACACATACGACAACATGGACAATTTGGTCGAAAAAGAAGTGTTCGAAGACCGACCACCTTCGATTTATAACGAACAAACGATCGTGGATGATAACTTTAATGCTGGTAACGTGTCCGACTTCACCATCAAAAATGACAGTTTGAATTCGATTACTACAGAAGGTGAACGAGTCCGGTTTGAGCGCTTACCTGCCAGTCAACCCTCTTGGCCAACGCTTGCTGCAAAAGAGTCTTATGATCTGAAGGACACCTTTAACATCCAGTTTGAGGTGACAACGGGCGCATCGCTTAGTGACACTTACTTTTACGGGGGCTTGGAAAATTTAGGCTCTAGGGGGTCAACACTTGATCGTCATGCTATCTTTTTCCGTGGAAACGAGGTGCAATCCATCGTAGCGAGAGATGGTGTTGAGGAGCCGGCTAAACCGCTCATGCATCTAACCCCGAATACGACGTACGTGGTGCGTTTTGAGTCAAATGGGGATAGCGTTACTTTAATTGTCAAACCCAAAGATAAGCCCGAACAGGCGGTGTCTGTCACAGAGTCAAGTGGTAACTTTACAGGGAAAGCACATGTAAACTTTTACAACAACCTTTACCCAAGTGCCGAGAATTCAGTTATTTATTTTGATAACTATTCAGTCACCAAACCTGCAGAAGCAGAATCCAGCGGCATATCAGATAATTTTGATTCTGGCGTCATGTCTCAATTTACTAGCCAAGGTGACAGTATTAATTCAATTTCTGTTGTCGATGGGCGAGTCCGTTTCACGCGGGCTTCTGCCAGTTCGTCACTTTGGCCCAGTATTACTTCTAAAGAGCGCTATACACTCAATGAACCAGCAACTATCCAATTTGAGGTTACAACGTCAGATTCATTGAATGATAGTTACCTCAATGGCGGACTGGATAACTTGGGAACAAGAAGTAATAACACGCTTGACCGTCACGCGGTGCAATTTGACGGCGGGGTCATTCAATCTTATGTGGTGCGCAATGGGGTTGAGTACGGTCATAAACATATGATGAATATGACAACCAACACCACCTATGTTGTTCGATTCGAAACCTTAAAAGGTAAAACGGTGTTGACGGTTATGCCAAAAGGTCAACCTGAACAAGCTATTTCAGTAACAGAGTCAAGTGAAGGGTTTAGCAAGTATGCGCATATACTCCTGTTCAATAATCCTCGCCCAGGAGCACAAGGGACAGAGATTTTCCTCGACAACTATACTGCTGAGTCTGCCTCTATCGTTTCGCGAGAAAAATATCGCTATGATTTACTAGGCCGAAAGGTCAGTACCATTGATGAAGCCGAGCAGTACAATACACCTGCAAACCCTGCTAATTGGGAAATATATGACGCCATACCTTCAGGCCCGACGATCTCAACGGTCTATGACAAAGTGTACGGTACAGATGTGATTAAGCTGCAAGGAGATTCAACGCACAATGGGTATAAATTAAAAAGCGAAGGTCTAAAAAACTGGAATTCAAAGCTGAGCAATATTCGATGGGATATTAAGAACAATGAAGGTTTTACCGTATATATTAGTTTGCAAACCGAATTAGGCCATCGATTTTTACGTTATGCTCAAGGGAGTTTCACACCAAAGCAAGAAGGAGAGTATATTTCTCATCCTTTGTCGGGGGACACTGCATTAGGCAATTGGGTTACCATCGAGAGAAATCTCCTCGCAGATTTAAAGGCCCTTGAGCCAGATAATGATATTTTAACTGTTAATGCGTTCCTTACCCGTGGCTCTAGCTTGGTT
>NZ_JAKGBI010000050.1 GCF_021530565.1 Pseudoalteromonas sp. SMS1 | reverse complement strand
GAGACGAAATAGATACTTGGCCACCTACCAGTTGGGCACCATCCATAACGACACGATTATTGGCGTCGTAAGTAAACCAATATTGTTCCATTGCCGAAGATAAGCCTGGTGTGACAGGGGGTGTCACACTTACCGAAGCTGCGGAAAAACGCGCCTGGACAGGAGCAAACATCACCGCTGACTCAGTTATAGGCTGAGATTTCATCACACTTGGAGTAACATCAACTAAAGGCGCAATGCTTGGCTGAATTGGCTCCGGTACTACTTCTAACTCAGAGGTCCCCTTCTCCTTTGACAGAGTTGTTGGTACATCTAATGCCCTAGAGCTTCGCGCAGGAGTAGGTTCTGACTGCATATTGAACGTGCTGGCCATCAACATCAAATCATCGCCACCACCGATACCAATGCCACTGCCAGAATGCACCACTAACCTAGCAGATCTCGATGTAGACTTTTGGCCATCAGACGCAGTAACCGTCAATATATAGTTTCCAGCGAACCTAGGCGTGCCGGATAAAACCCCATTGCTACTAAAACGCAAACCTGAGGGCATGCTTATGGACGCATCAGTGCCATCATTTCTTATAAATGAAATTCTGTATGTTAGCGCATCGCCATCAGGATCAGAGAAAAAACGACTAAAAGATATGGGCGACATCGCCCGTCCTGCAGTTTGATCTAAAATGGTAAACGGGGATGACGTAGGCGCCCTATTTGAATCAGACACGCTTAAAACAATGTTGGTGTATGCCGAGGCGCCACTGCTATCTTGCGCTTTGATTCGAATGGTGTGATTACCAACTGGTTTGAGTTGACTCCCCACGCTCAATGATTGACTGCTGCTGCTCCAGCTAACCCAGCTAGGTTTAGAAACTATCGTATAGGCCAGCGTATCCCCATCCAAATCATTAAACAGGGCATTTATTTGAGCCTTACTGTGAGACCAGCTTTGGTTGTTTTGCACCCCAATAGTCGTACTAATCTTTCGAGCTGTAGGCGCTCTATTTGTATTGCTTATAACTATTTTGTAATCAACTGTTCTAGTATCAATTGTAAAAGAGTCAGTTGCTGACACGCCGTGGATCTGCTGAACCTCACCAGGATACAGTTTTACGCTGAACGAATATGTACCAGCATCACTATAGTCTGGTTTAAAAGACAACCCTCGGTTACCACTTAATACCGATACAAAACTTGGAGCATTAATTAACTCGGTTCTGTTGATGTTAACCAAACCTGTAATGCCTCGAGTGAACAACGTTTCGGTATTTTGTCCCTCTTTACCCTGCAGGTTTACTACCGATTGATTAGCATGACCTACATTGAATTGTGTTATGTGAGTAGTTTGCGCTTCACCATCCGAAGCTGTAACAGATAATCCATACCGTCCTTCGCTGTTAAACCCCAACGTCCCGCTTAACACGCCATTACTCACAGATAACCCTTGTGGCATCATTGGCGCATCTGTCACAGGATCAAACGTATAAACTTGAAAACTCAGCGCTTGACCATCTATTTCTCTAAAATATGATTTAAAATCTAAAGAAATATTTTCACCCTCAACATAGTTGAATGGCCCAAAGTCATGGTTTAGAACAGGCGCATTATTAGTATCTTCGACCACAAGTCCCAACGTAACAAATGCATACTCACCAGAATTCGGCTCAAGTGCTTTAACCTTAACTTCATGGTATCCATCTGGGTTTGTGCCATCTACAGTACTCAGTGTTTGTGTACTGTTATTCCATACAACCCAAGAGGGTTTAGATACAATACTATAAATGAGTGGATCATTATCCACATCACCAAAAATGGTATCTAAATCAGACTTTTGAAACTGCCAATTGTCTGTATCTTTGAAATTGATTCGCTTGGTTTGTTCCTGAACTGTAGGACCAAGAACAATATCACTTATTTTAAACGTGAAGCTTCTGGTCGACTCAGTTTCATGCCATAGCGTGCCAACATCAGCATGTGCCCCACCAATAGAATCCGAGGTCTGCTGCCCATGAATATGATCTTCAATTGGTCCACCATCCTTGAATTTTAATGTGAATGATTGAGCAACAGCATCAGAGGAGTTGGTATTAATAATCACCTTCGTTTTATCATGATTAAGGCTAACTTTTGAGCTGCCTTGGACCAAAACACTTTTTAGCTGCTCGAACCCGTGCATATCTGAGGTAATCGGTATTGAGTAGCTGCTTCCTTTTTGAATAGCAAAGTGCCGTGCACCGGAAATTTGAATTTTTATTGGTGCGACAACAGGCCTCATTTCACCTGATGAATGAGCAAGCACATATATTTCTTCAACTGAGCCAGCATACACATCCCTTATAGCACCACTGAGTACACCTGTAGAAGGATCTAGTGTCACGCCCAGTCGATTGGCGACATTTTTAATTTCACCTCGCCGGATCTTATTCTGGATTTCTTCATGTGTGGTATAACTATCTGTATAAACTGGATTTCCTAGATTATCGTAATATCCACCTAACGATATTTTTGACAAGTCTTCTTTGAAAATTAGACTGTAAGAGACGGTATCTTCAACATCCCCCTCTGTGACTTTGTCTTTGATAACATTAACATCAAACCCAGATTGCTGGGAAAGTGGCGTATTTGGTCTGAGGTGCCAATCTAAAAAACCACCTTTGAAATAAACTGGTTGGTCGGCGTCATTCACTGTTAAATCGAAATTAAAGTTTTGCGGCGTTAAGTTGTAATAGTCGTAATAACTTCCGGCAATTTGGTATACACCCTCACTGCTAAAATCAAATCCTTTCATCCAATGTTCAAATAAACGACTTTCGTCAGCTTGCGCAAAGATTTTTGAATAAATTCCATCTTTATCAAAATTAAGGCCTCCTAACGCCGACATATTAAAAATAACGTCATCATCCTCAGTGTCACTGACAATATCATTAAGATCTAGAGGAACAGCCCCCTCATTGACTGTATAACTGCGTCTCAGTAAATGAGGGGCAACGTTATCCTCGACATTAACCACAAATGTCGTAGTATCACCGCCACCAATGGCATGTTTTGAGTGGCCAGTCACCGTAAAGCGATATTCACCCGCAGGTATTCTGACCGTTTTCGTTGTACCATTGCGTCGTTTGACCGTTATCTCATTGTTACTGAGAATAAAAGGATTTGCTTCAAATTGCGGGCCAGATTCTGTGCCACGGTATTGAACTTTTAGATCACTCAGCGTCATGCCTTCGCCTGCCAGATCATCAAACAATTCATCAGCCGTCACTCGCCAAATA
>NZ_JAKGBI010000049.1 GCF_021530565.1 Pseudoalteromonas sp. SMS1 | reverse complement strand
GAGACGAAATAGATACTTGGCCACCTACCAGTTGGGCACCATCCATAACGACACGATTATTGGCGTCGTAAGTAAACCAATATTGTTCCATTGCCGAAGGTGTGGCTGAGGCTGGTGTGACAGGGGGTGTCACACTTACCGAAGCTGCAGAAAAACGCGCCTGAACAGGAGCAGACATCACCGCTGACTCAGCTATAGGCAGAGATTTCATCACGTTTGGAGTAACATCAACTAAAGGTGTACTTCTTAGCTGACTTGGCTTTGACGCTGCTTCTGTTCCAGATTTAAATACCTCTGTTAATTGGTCGGCGGGCATCTCAACAGACATTACGCTGGCACTTCGCGAAAAACTAGGCGAAGAGGCTGCACTAAACGTATTTACCATGGAGAAAGAGTTGTCTCCACCACCGATGCCAACACCACTGCCAGAAAGTATATTAAAGTTGCCTGATCTTGAAGTTGATTTTTTGCCGTCTGATGCGGTAACCGTCAGTTTGTAATTTCCAGAAAATCTAGGTGTGCCGGATAAAACGCCACTACTGCTAAAGTTCAGACCTGAAGGTATACTCACAGAAGTATCAGCGCCATCATTCTTTACAAATGAAATCCGGTACGTTAACGCGTCACCATCAGGATCAGAGAAAAAGCGACTAAATGATATGGGCAACATAGCGCGCCCAGCAGTCGGATAAATAATGGTAAACGGGGATGACGTAGGCGCCCTATTTGAATCAGACAAGTTTAGTACAATGTTGGTGTAGGCTGCTGCACCACTGCTATCTTGTGCCTTGACTCGAATGGTGTGATTACCAACTGGTTTGAGTTGACTCCCCACGCTCAATGATTGACTGCTGCTGTTCCAGCTAACCCAGCTAGGTTTAGAGACAATGGAATAGGTCAGCGTATCTCCATCCAAATCATTAAACAGGGCATTTATTTGAGCCTTGCTATAAGACCAGCTTCGATTGTTTTGCATCCCAACAGTTGTGCTTGCACGTTTTGCAGTAGGTGCTCTATTACTATTATTGACAATTATTTTGTATTCGATTGTGCGTACATCTGGTGTGAAGATGGCAGCATTAGACACACTATGAGGATGCTGAATTTCACCAGGATATAGCTTAACACTGAATGAGTACGTGCCTGACTGTGCATAACTAGGCCTGAAATACAATCCTCGATTGCCGCTTAATACTGATACAAAGCTTGGCGCGCCAATCAACTCGACTCTGCTAATTGCATCAAGGCCTGTTATGCTTTTAGTAAAGAGCGTTTCGGTAGTTTGACCTTCCTTACCTGATAGGTCTATCACGGATTGGTTTGCATGATGTACGGTGATGTACGTTGTATGCGTGGTTTGCGATTCTCCGTCAGAGGCAGTAACTGATAAGCCATACTTACCTTCACTGTTAAACCCTAATTTGCCACTAAGCACACCGTTACTTGCTGATAACCCTGGTGGCATCATTGACGCATCAGAAACAGGATCAAAGGCATAAATTTTAAAACTTAAATCTTGCCCATCTATTTCTCTGAAAAAGGATTTAAAATCCAGAGAAATGTTGTCGCCTTCAGTATAGTAGTAAGGCCCAAATTCACGACTTACAACAGGTGCATTGTTGGTGTCCTCAACCACCATAGCCAGTGTCACAATTGCATAGTCACCCGAACTAGGGTCAACCGCCTTAACTTTCACTTCATGGTAACCATCTGGGTTTTTGCCTTCAGCGGTACGTAATGATTGTGCATTGCTGTCCCACACAACCCAATCGGGCTTAGACACAATGCTATAAGTTAACGGGTCATTGTCTTTGTCACCAAAGACTGTATCTAATTGGGATTTAGTAAAACTCCAGTCATCGATATCCTTCAAATCAATTCGCTTGGTGTGTTCTTGTACAGTAGAATCGACGATGATGTCGCTGACTTTAAAAGTAAATTCTCTACTTAATTTTTTCGCATGCCAATTATCTCCAAAATCAGCATGCTCTCCCCCTATTGAATTAGATGTGTCTTGGCCATGAATATGATCTTCAATTGGCCCACCATCCTCAAAGCTTATTTTGAATGATTGAGTAGTGGCATCTGAGGAGTCGGTATTAATAATCACTTGAGTCTTGCTGTGATTTAAGCTGACCTTTGAGTTACCAGATACGGATACATTTTTTAACTGCTCAAATCCGTGCATATCTGAGGTGATCGGTATTGAATAGCTGCTGCCCTTTTGAACAGCTAAGTGTATCGCCCCAGAAACTTGAACCTTAATTGGCGCGACAGCCGGTCTTATTTCTCCTGAAGAGTGAGCAAGCACATATACTTCCGTTACAGAGCCAGCATACGCCTCCTTAATAGCACCGCTGAGAACACCTGTCATGGGATCTATGACAATGCCTAGCTGATTTGCAACATCTCCGATTTCACCACTAAGAACCATATCTTGAATCTGTTTATGTGTGGTATAGCTATCTGTATATATAGGTTTTCCTACTTCATTGTAATGCCCACCCAGTGATATCTTTGATATGTCATTTTTGAAGATAAGACTATAAGAAACGGTGTCTTCATTATCATTTTCTACCACTTTGTCTTTAATGACATTAACATCAAACTCGGCGTGTTGAGAAAGAGGTTTATTCGGCTCAAAGTGCCAATCTGAAAATCCGCCTTGAAAAAATATTGGTTGATCTGCAGGCAGAACCGTTAAATCAAAGCTAAATTGTTGCGGCGTTAGGTTGTAATAATCTTCATACGTGCCAGCAATGTGATACACACCTTCGCTGTTATAATCAAATCCGAATTTATAATGGGCCATTAAACGATGATAATCCGCTGTTACAAATGCGCCAGAATATAATTTGCTTGGAAAGGGGTGGCTGCCAAATGACAGGCCAGATAATTCCGACATATTAAAAATAACGTCATCACCTTCAGTGTCACCGACAATATACTTCATATCCAGCTCGTCAGATCCCTCATTGACAGTATAACTGCGTCTCAGTAAATGAGGGGCGACGTTATCCTCAATATTCACCACAAATGTCGTAGTATCACCGCCACCAATGGCATGTTTTGAGTGGCCAGTCACCGTAAAGCGATATTCACCCGCAGGTATTCTGACTGATTTCGAGCCACTACGTCGCTTAACCGTGATCACTCCATCGCTAAGCATAAAGGGGGCTGCTTCAAATTGAGGACCAGATTCTGTGCCACGGTATTGAACTTTTAGATCACTCAGCGTCATGCCTTCGCCTGCCAGATCATCAAACAATTCATCAGCCGTCACTCGCCAAATA
>NZ_JAKGBI010000048.1 GCF_021530565.1 Pseudoalteromonas sp. SMS1 | reverse complement strand
ACCTTGATCTGCAATCGAAATTTTGTCTCCAATGAAGCTACCGCCATCGATGACCACTTGGTTATTGCCATTATAAGTAAACCAGTAGTCTTCTGTGCGTGTAACCCCAGTGCTTGTCGGTGACACTGCTTGAGTTGCTGACGCCACTTCAGCAGGATTGAAGTACGCAGTAGTTGTCGCAATCGAGAACGTTTCGATAGGAGACCCACCGATCGGTGTTCCGTCTATAGGTGTAACCTCAACAGGGATATCAACACCTCTACCGCCGCCACCACCACCATCGCCGCCACCGCCACTGCTAGGCTTAGGATCGACATAAATAGTGATAACTTTTTCCAACGTACCACCACGGTTATCATTAGCTGTCAATGTGACATTATAGCTTGTAGTTGAGCTCGAGTGATTCGATATCGTACCTCTAAGTTGTTTCTTGGTCGCATCATAATACAGAGACCCAGGCACTCTTGGTGTTTTCACAGAAAATAGTAATGTATCGCCATCAGGATCCGAGAATCGACTGAAAGGAATATTGTATTTGCCCTCTGCATTGTGTCTAAAGCTCGCTGACATTGGTGCGCCGGTATACACTGGTTTACTATTTGCGTTCGCCACAGCTTCAATGTTGATTGCCACGTTGGCTTCTCGCCATGTCCCGTTACTGTCTGTTGCTCTCAGCTTAGCGGTGTAGTTGCCCGCTACTTTCACAGTTCCCGTAAGTTCACGCGAAGACGAATTAAAAGACAACCCTTCGGGTAAACTAGACATACTGTACGTAATTGGATCTCCGTCAGGATCAGTAAATGCCGTCGCTGGAATTTTACTGTATATGCTTTGCCCCGCCTTACCTGCGGCGACCAGCGACACACTTGAGTTACGTACTGGTGCTCGGTTTCTTTGAACAATTGGATCTGGCGCCGAAACCTGTACCCGCACTTTTACGTACTTGCCATCAATTCTTCTACCGAGCGGATCTTTTGCATATAGCTTAAAGATATAAGGCTCTGAACGATGTGCACTCCTTGGCGGGTCAATCGTCAACGACTGCAACCCCGAACCGTTCGGACTTGATAGTTTGATCCAGCTGCTGGCCCCTCCTGTTGGCGTTTCCATCCCAAACGAATCGTATCCACTGTCAAACCATTGTTCTGGGCTATATCTATTAATGCCCGAATCAGCTTTAACGGAAACCCCAGGTGCGTCGATGATCTTTGCAGACATATTGACACTCTTTGAGAACCCTTTGCTTGTGTCTGTCATCGTAACTGTCAAAGTGTATTCGCCCGCGGCTCTATTCGTAAATGTGCCACTGAACATCCCTGTTGTACTGTTTATGCTCAAGCCTTCAGGCACTCTTGGTGAACCAGACAAGCTATATCTAATCTTTAATGACGAGTCTTTAATGCTAATGTACTTTTTAAACGAGTCAGACGTAACCGGATAATATTCTTCTCTAAAAATTGGCGGAATATTGCCAACACTGACCGGATCAACATTCGTCACATTAAACTTCACCGTTGTTTTATCATTCACCGATGAGTTTGATGAATCCCTCAATGTAATGGTTGCCGTGCGTGTACCGCTAGCATTGTACTTTAAAGTACCTGAGATGACCCCAGTCTTACTATTTATACTTAACCCCGAAGGTAAACCGCTTGCGCTATAACTAGAAGTTGAACTCGATCGAGCAAAAAAACCACTTGTTCCAAAGTTCACAGCTTGACCTTCTCGCACATTTTGATCAGGCACAGCCAGTGAGCCTGATACTTGTATGGTGTGCTTCGCACTCTCTTTCACTCGGCCATCAGCGTCAAAAATCTTCACTTGTATCCATTGAGCACCAGCTTGATTCGCAGTAAATTGGGGGGACTTCCCGTATTTAGAATCAACACTCAATCCTGAAGAGTGCGTCCATTCATATCTTACTTTGGCCTGAGAGTCATTGGTGCTCGCTGTCGCACCAAAGGTACTTTTATAGTTCGTAGAAGTCGGTGCTGTGATGTTTACATTTGGTAACGGCATACCTGCAAACACATCAAATGATGTGGTTGTTTTAGATGTTTCTTCAGTCACTTCAACGGCCGTAACGCTGACTCTAAATTTACCACTTTTATTAAACTTGATTTTCAAGACGTTATTAGCATCAATCGAGTATGAATATGCAGACGACCCAAATGCCTCAGCCGCAATTTGCTGCCCCTGCAAATTCGAGCCAGAGCTGAACGACGCTAAGCCGAGTGCTGGCGCTGGAAATTGCTCAACGTTTGTTTGATGTGCCTCGAACTTTGAGTTCGCCCCAAACGTTGCAAGGCCAAATGCGGATGCGCCACCATTTAAGTTACCACCAATGGAATGCGTATCTCCAGGCTGCGTGTCTATTGGCTGAGTGTCTATTGGCGTATTGTTAAGCTCTGTCTGCACGCCTGATATATTGACTTCATACCTTAGAGCATCTTTATCAGGGTCTCCAATGTAATCATCTAAATCAAGTGAAAGCGTCGTCCCTACAGCCACATCCTGAGTTGGGATTGTATCCGCTACTGGCGCCTGGTTGGCACCGCGCGTATTGTTAATTTGTAGTTTTACAAGCGTATGCGTGATTTCTTTAACTTCATCGTTCGCCGAGCTAATAGATGCCCCCTGTGCACCAATTGGCGGTAAACGATCCAACCTGAATACGTAAAGCTTACTTTGACCCGTACCACCTGCATCCGTTGGCGGTAGTATCTCAAGATATTGAATGCCGCCTGCGTCCCGAGATTTTAATTTGACCCAACTTGGATGCCCAGAAATTTTAAAGCGATCGGTACCATTAACCTGATCTAGCTCAGAAAAATCGACCTCCCTATATGTCCTTTCATCTAACGTGATATGGTGTACTTCGATAATTTCGAGCTTAAATGTAACTTCTTTATTTACTCCTTTGCTGGGATCGGACACCGTCACTTTTACATCATAAAAACCTGCCGTGTCCGCATCCGGCGCACCACTCAATTTACCCGTATTTTTATCAATTGATATCCCTGTTGGGACGTTTGCAATTGAATATTGCAATGTGAGTCGGTTGTCCAATGACTTAATGTGGTCGGTTATTAAATTGGTGTTGATGGATTCGCCTTCATCCAATTCAATACTGTCTTTACTGTTATCGTCTTTATGAAAGTCATATACCAAAATGGGGTCAATATCAGTCACATTAATGCGCATCGTCGCCTGCGCGCTAAAACCTGTGTCATGAACGTTTACCACAGTGATCTTGACCGTATGCTGGGCCTTTGCATTGTAGTGTACATCCCCGCTGATCACACCGGTGTTTGCATCAATA
>NZ_JAKGBI010000047.1 GCF_021530565.1 Pseudoalteromonas sp. SMS1 | reverse complement strand
AAAGTAACGATAACTAGGAATTATCAGTGGATATAAATAAAATAATAATTGCGACAGAATCTCAACATTCATGGACGCCTGATAAAAGTTTCGAATTTACCAGCCAGCAGATCGACGAATTAAAGCAATATCTACCTACACCGCGCCAATCAGTCGAGTTACTACATAGCATTTCATTAGCTGCTGCAAATCTGGGAATTGATGTAGAACATATAGTTATTGAAGATATTGAGATCGCAATAGAAAAAATACGGTTGTCTGCATCGGATAAAACTTGCGTTTGGGTTGTATCCGATGGTCGAATATTTCATAACTCTAGCCCTCTATGCGCATGGTTGAGGACTGTAAATATTAAGGTTTTTGGAATAGATACAACTCTTCAAAGTTTGACAGATAATAAATACTTGATGACAGTAATTGCTGAAAGGCATGGTCTATTAGTGCCCGAATCAATGCTTTATAAAGGTAGTAAAAAGTTGGCCGAAGTTGCTGGTTTTAATAGCCATGGAGGCTATTTTATTAAACCAAACACTTTAGGATCACAGATCGGAATATCTTCCAGCTCTCATGTTTCAAAATTGGAACAAGCAATTAAAATAAGCGAAGATATAAACAATAAATATGGTGTTGATACTCTCATTCAGGCTTACATCAATGGTGAGGATTATAGAGTTCCTGTTATAGAGACTGCAAATGGAGACGTAGACTTTAGCTGCTGTGCAGTTACTATTTCGAATAAATTTAACCAACTACAAGCATTTTCAACAAATCGAACTGAATCTGACCGAAAATGGCATCTCGAACAAATAACTGATAAAACAACACCTGTTTATAGGGCTACCAAAGAAGTTGTACAAAAATTACACAGTCTAGGGCTGATAAATAGCTACTCCGGAATAGATATAAGAGGGTCAGAGGAAACAGGTTTCTTTTTTATTGAGAATAATGTTAAACCATTTATAGACCAATCATTCGAAGCATTGGCTAAACACCTAAACTATAAGTCAGCTGGAGAAATGTTTGTTGATGCAATGATCAACCGTTATAAACCCCAGAGTCGATTATTTCTTTAATGTTCTCAGAAGAAACTATAGGATACATAAAGTCCCAGAATTGAAGGTTTTGCGGCCATAGCGAATTCGCAAGCTCAATATTACTATTTTTTATTAAAGTCAATGAATTTGGGTTAGTTATATTGTCATCAATATAGCTAATCTTTTTGTTCAACAAATCTTTATACCTTGTAGGCAGCTGTTTAAAGTTGAACTTCTTTTTCTTAAAATCAGACCAGGCATTACTATCTCCATTGTAATGACTAAGGACTGCAATATTGAAATACGACTTTATTGCGAAGACTGGGTCATTTAATGTGTTATTTAAAATATAATCATGGGCTTTCTGGCAAAAGTACAATGCTTGCTCCAAATACCCTTTTATTCCCATTGCAACAGCTAGATTATTATAGGCTGTGAAATAATCATATGGATAAGTAGAGTGATCTATCATACTAAATAAAGCATCAATTGCTTCATCAAGTCGCTCATTATAAGCAGCATATATTGCGTAGTTGTTGATTGGGAATGTTACCTCAATTGATCCTTCTTTCACTAAAGTTTCTATTGATTTTCGTAAGACTGTATCAATTTCTGGATTATGTACATTAGAGATCATTGATTGACACGCTTTGTTGTTATTAAATCTCGACGTTAGATAAATATCGTTGATTTCTAAATTTTCTTTTTCTAAACTTTTCTCTTGCCCTAACGTAGGTAATAAAGAAAATAATACGACTCTTTTTCCAGACGAAGTTGAAATCATGCTCTTTAGCTTTTGATACTCAGTTTTATACTCTGAAAAATCCCCCAGTGCTAGCAAGCAGGATAATTTTATATAAACAGCACAGAAATTTAACCAATCAGCTAACTCTTCACTGACAGTAAAATCCCTAATCTTCAATCTTGCCACTTCTGTTAATGCGATAGAGCCACGTAAATCGATGAGCCGCATACGAACTTGAGCAAACACAAGAAGAGCCATTGGCGATTCCATTTGCGAATTTGAAGATACTCCTGTCAAGCGGCATAACATTCCGTCTAACTGTAAACGCAATAGTGAGATCGAGCTACATATTTTAGAAGTTACTGGATTGGATAGCTGTTCAACAGACAGTGACTCTAAGCCTTCTTCTATAAAACTCAATATTTGGTCTGATACTGTGATATTATTGTCACTGAGTTGTTCTAGAATATAACTCACACCTTGATTTAACAATCGAGTTTTTAAATCAATGTCAAACATTTCTAAATATGCCATCGCCGCAAGGTCAATTTCAATAAAGTTATTTACTTTTTCTTTTAAATAATATGTATGTAGTAAGCGGTAAATATCTTGACGTTTGGTTAAGGTTATATAACGTGCAATTTGTGGGTGTGCCAATTCACATAAGTTATCAGTTAATTTTACGACACCTGTTTCTAATGGTTTTGAAAGGGACAGTTCGATATCCATAGCTTCTGCTAATATTATTATATTTGGATAGCGATTCTCAGTGGCAAAGAGCAGCCCCAAAAGCAATAAAGTGTTTTTTGTTTGCTCATTTTCATTAAAACAACTATCGAGATTGAAGCCTAAGTCTTTGTTCTTTCTGTTTTCATTTAAATCAAACTCAATAGCAACTGGGTAGCCTAAGTTGTTTTTAAAGTTAAATACCATACCCTTATCAGCCAAACCTAAAAAGTTATATAGGCCTCGAGCAAAGTGCTCGTTGAATGGTTTTACCTTATGTGAACTAAAAGTCAGCTCATTTTCTTTGCATAACAATGATAGTTTTGACTCGAACTGTTTACTGAATTTTTCTGAGTAGGCGCCTTCTAGAACCAATAAAATACTAGGGGAAATGTACTTTGAAATTAAAAAAATCAACCCCAAATCATTATTGTTAATATTTTCTATATTGCTAATCCAAATTACTTTAAAATGAGTTCGTGAGAGTAAATTGGATATTCTTAATACTTCTCGCTTTGTTGTTGTATAGATTGGGCCCTCTATTTCCTTTAAAATATCTCGTAAAGGTAATGATTTTTTTTCAATGGTTAACTTATTTTCATTCCATTTTAGAGGGGCTTTTCCAATCATAGGAATATTGATGCTTATTTCATTTAATTTAATATTTTTTATAGATTGAAAAAGCTTGGAGGCAAGAGACTGTTGGTCCAATGCACACACTAGTAAGAACTGATTTAACGAGAGTGGGAGGCGGCCGAATTCGTATTTCAAAACCTCTTTACTACAAAATTCTCGGTCAAGCACCGAACCAACGATATGTGATTTTCCAACACCTGACCGCCCAGAAATATAGCAGATGTTAGCATTAGCTTTTATCGAATTATGTAGCTTTGCCCGTTCCCCAACTCTATCGTAGCATTCCATTGATAATTCCTAGTTATCGTTACTTT